>CAZYJW010000001.1:0-561637 GCA_964647855.1 Microcaldota archaeon
GAGTTATAACACGATGGGTTTATAAAAGTTCAAAAATTAATTTAAGAAGCTATTATAAGCCTATGAAGGATAGAATGTGGCGATGGACACCATCACCGCGCTCGCCGCGGGCGTGCAGGACCCGCTTCTAAACGCCATAGGGCTTGCGCTCGACAATGCGTATGTTTACGCCGCGCTCGTCCTCGCCATCCTTTTCATCGGCGAAGAGAGAAGCAGGAAGCGCGTCAAGATACTCGCTTCGCTGGCCATCGCGGCGCTCCTCACGCTGGGGATAAAGGCCGCGGTCGCGCACGAGAGGCCGTGCGCCGGGGAGGCGTGGTGCCCGGGCGACTACTCGCTCCCCAGCATGCACGCGGCGGTGGCGTTCGCCCTGATGACGGGCTTCCTCAACAAGAGGAGCTATGCCCTCTTCCTGCTCTTCGCGCTTTTCGTGTCCTTCACGAGGCTCAACATAGGGGTCCACGTTTTCCAGGACATAGCGGGCGCACTGCCGGTCGCGCTCGTATCGTATTACATCGCGGACATATGCTGGAGGGGTCGCGATGCGGCTTGAGAGGGAGGAGGCGCGCCAGCTCTTCCACATCGTGGTCGGCGTGGGCGCCCTCGCGGTGCTGCTGGTTCTCGGGAGGGGGTTCCTTCTGGCGGCCGTTTTCTTCACGATAATAATCGGAACCATGCTCATGAACGCGAGGCTCCTCGGGCGCCGCATCCCGCTAATCGAGTGGTTCGAGGAGCACTTCGAGCGGAGGGACGCGCCGCTCCCGGGCTGGGGCTCGGCCTGCTATGCCGCGGGCGCGCTGATTGCGGCGGTTTTCCTGGCAAACCCGGCCGAAATCGCGGCGGTGGTGTTCATCCTGGGGATAGGGGACGGCGTCTCCACGCTCGTAGGCCTGCGGGGGCGCATCAGGCTGCCGTACAACAGCAAAAAGACGCTTGAAGGCAGCGCGGCGATGTTCGCGGCATCGCTGGCATCATGGGCGTTCATCGGCCCCGCCGCAGTCCTCCTTGCGCTCGTCGCGGCGATTGCCGAGAGCCTTCCGGTCGTCGACGACAACCTCAGCATCCCGATTGCCTGCACGGCTTTCCTTCTGGTGGCGGCATGATTGTGCTTTTCACGGATAAAAACCCGGCCAGCGCGAACATCGCGAAATCCCTCATCGCAAGGCACGGCTTCGCAAGGCGGGATGCCGGATGCCCTCTGCCCGGAGCCGCCTGCTGGGAGCGCGGCGGGGTGAGGCTGATAGGAACCGGGGCGCCAAGCGTCCTCGAAGTCCCGACGGATTTCGAAACGGACTGCATCATCGTGCTGAGCACGCACCGCAGCAAGACGCCCGGAAAGATGCTGACCGCCCATGTCCCGGGCAACTGGGGCGATGCCGGAATGGGCGGGGAGCCCAGGACGCTCAACATCGCCCACGCGCCCATGCTGCGGAGGATTCTCCTGGCGCTCAGGCAGGGCGGGGACCGAATAGGGTGGCCGGTCTCCCTCGAGGCGGACCACCACGGCCCCACATGCGGCACGCCCATCCTCTTCGTGGAAATCGGCAACGGCGAGGAGCAGTGGGCGGACGCGGGCGCGGCGGACGCCGTCGCGGATGCTGTCGCAGGGGCGCTCTTCGGGCCGCCCCTCCCCGAGCCGGAAACCGCGATATCGTTCGGGGGCGGCCACTACCAGCGGGAGATAACGAAGCTCAGCCTGGGGCGGAACATCGCGGTAGGCCACATGGCCCCGAAATACGCCATAGACGGGATGGACGAGGGGATGTTCAGGCAGGCAATAGAGAAGAACGTCGGAAAGGTAGTGAAGGTGCTGATTCTCAAGGACGAGACGAACGCCGCCCAGAAGGAGAGGATACTGGCGTTCGCAAAGAAGGCAGGCCTCGGAGCGGAATTGGTCTAATCCGCCTTCGGAAGGCCGAGGAGGTGCCTGAGCCTCGCGGCGTCGAAGCTCGAATCAGGGCGGACGAGGAAAAGGAAAACCCCGGCCGCCTTGGCTGAATTGACGTCGTGGCTGGAGTCCCCGACAAACAGCACGTCCTCCTTCCTCGCGCCAGCCTTCCCGATTAGCAGAAGCAGCTGGTCCGGCGCGGGCTTGCTGCGCTCCGCCGCGTCCCTTCCGCATACGAAATCGAACGTTCCGGCCTCGCCCATTTCGGAGAGGATGCGTTTTATCGAATCGGTGTGGTTGCCGCTCGCGATCGCGGTCTTGACGCCCTTCGCCTTGAGCTCCTTCGCGATTGCGATGATGCGGGGAAGCGGGGAGTAGGAGCGGCTTTGCGCGCATTCCATCTCGTGCCTGCGGTAGATTGCATCGACTTCGGCCTTGAGCCCGTGGTGGGCGGAGAGCCGGTTGCTCAGGGGGACTATGTTCTGGCCCTGGTCCACGCCTATGCCGTTTTCCCGCGCCAGGGCTACGATGTCCGCCTTGGCGGCCTTCCAGTCCACATCCAGGCGCACAAGGGTGTTGTCGAAATCGAAAACCACGAGCCGATAGCCCATGGGACAGAGTGGGGGCGCTAAGCTTTTAATGATTGGACGGGATATTGGCCCATGGAGAAGGACGGATTTCTGGCCGACGGGGCGCAGGCGCCCGAAATCGAGGGCGTGATAATCGCCCGCGGCCGCCTGGAGGAATGACTATGCAGGGGGACGAGAGGAGGCGTTTCGAGGCCCCCAAGCCGGTCGAAGCCGGCGAGGTCCGCGAGGTCCTAATCGAGGGCCAGGGCGGGCAGGGGGACGGCATCGCGAAGGTCGAGGGCTTCGTGCTTTTCGTGAAGGGCGCGGCGAAGGGCGAACGCTGCAAGGTCAGAATCCTTGAGGTGAAAAGGACGTTCGCCGCCGCCGAAAAGGTCGGCTAGCGGGGCACCCAGAAGTTCACGAACATGAGGATTATCAGGAGCCCGAGCAGCCCCACGCCCACATCCATCGCGGAGAGGGCGGATTTTCCTGGCGCGATGCTCGGCCGGGCGAGGCCGATGGGGGCTTCGCCGCCGTTTTCCGAGATGTTGCCCGAATGCGTCAGCATCCGGCTAAGAAGCGTGTCGTTGAAGGACGCGTTCTGCATGGCGGCGTCGGTGATTGAGAGCGAAAGGTTGTTCTCGCCCAGGCCGGCGTAGGTCGAATTGAACTCGTAGGCGTAAAGGTAGGAGCTCGCGCCGGCTTCCAGGGGAATCGGGCTTGCGGGCTCGGCAGATGACTCGGACCAGCCGCCGCCCGGGGCGGGGGCGGATTCGAGCCTGCTGATGTTGTATTCGTCCGTCGTGATGTTGAACGTGCGGAGCGTGATGTTCCGGAGCGAACCGTTGTTGAGGGATATGGAGGCCGAATAGAGGGGGCACTGCGAGAGCGCGATGACGTCGAAGCGGTTGTTGCGGTACCACTGCTCGCGCAGGATTGGCGCCCTCAGGAAGAACAGCTTCCCCGCGCCGCCCGCGCGGAAGGAGGCGTTTGCCTGCACATGGATTGGCACTTCGACCTGCGTGAAATTGTCGTGGCAGTCGAAATCCATCGAGCGGTCGTTGATCTCGTATATTACCCGCACCGTGCCGTTGATGGATACCGTGAGGTTTTCCGCGCCGGAAGCATCCGCCATGGCCGCGGACACGTTGGCCGGGACACCCATCAGGGTGGAGGAGAACGGGACACTCTCGGACACGTTCCTGAAGGCGAAGGTCACGTTGAGCGAATAATCGGCGTAGGTACGGTTCTCGTATTCCGCGCAATTGTCGCCGTCGAAGTCGCAGCGCCATGCATACTCCATCGTGGACTCCTCGAACCATGCGCGGTCGCACGGGAAATCCGGGTAGCCTTCGGACGGCAGGGACGTGAGATGACCTGCCGAGAGGCCCCTTGCGAAAATGACGGAAGGCTCCGCCGCCGAGCAAGACACGCCGTCGAGGGAGGGAGAAAGCTCCAGCACGAGAACCGACACCGCGACCGGATGCTCCTGCGAATAGGAGCCGAACCGGAGGAACGCCGTCGCATTCGATGAGTGGTTGGCGTCGAAGTATCCGTCGAGGGCGGCCGCGGCGGCGGCATTCTGCGCCGAGACATTTGCCAGCGGCGGGCCCCCTTCGGCCAGCAGCAGCCCGGAGAGGCAGAGCAGCAGGAGGGCGGGCCTCATAGGACATCGCTCAGGCGGTCGATGGGCACGAAAGAGAGCATGCCGTTGGCCTCGAGCAGCCTGAGGCGCGCGCGCTCGTGCTCGCCGAGGGAGGAGAGGATGCGCTTCTCCTCGGCCTTGTCATCGACTATTATGATCGCCTTCCCCTTGAAGCGCTCGCCGAAGAACCCGATTTCCACAGCCGGGGTGACGAACCGGCCGCCGTCCTCGCGGAACTGCGTGCCGGACTCTATCAGCTTCTCGCATATCATGCGGCGCAGGGCGTTGCGGACCACGTCCCCCTCGCCCTTCAGCTGGTAATAGTCGCGGTGCGTCTCGAGCCTTCCCTTCTCGACGAGCTTGCGGAGTATCTCCTCCACGTTGCCCTCGGTGACGTCCGCGCCGTTCGTGAGGTAGCGCTTGAGCGAGACCGAGAACTCGTGGGGGGTTATGGGCGCCGCGCCGAGCTTCATGTCGCGCCGTATCATGCTGAAGGCCTCTATCGCCCTCTCCATGGGAAGGGGCATCTCCTGCCGTATGTAGTCCGCGCTGTCGCCGAAGCGGAGGCGGTAGGTCGGGCGGCGCGTGACCCGCGCGCTGAAATACACGAGCGCCACTATGATTAGCGCCGGCATGCCGTAGGAAAGGTAGAACTCGAAGAGGCTGCCCTCGCTGTTCATCACGGTGACGGGGATTCTCGCGTTGCCTATCTGGAAGTCGAGCCGGTTCTCGCCCTTCTCGAGCTTCGCGTTCACCAGCACGGTGCCGTCGCTTATGTAGAACTTCTTTCCGGTCGAGTTCCCAATCGAGACGACCGCCTCGGAGCTCTCGAGCGGCTTGCCGTCCACCATGACGGAGAACACCAGTGAGTAGCCGGTCTTGCTCAGGAGCCTTATCTGGGTGTCCCGGACATGCAGCAGGCCGCTTGCGATGACCTTCTCATTGTCATCCACGAGTATGACGTATTCGCCGGGCTCCTCGTACTGGAACCTCTCGATGAACACGTTCTCGTCCGTCACGCGGCGCAGCTGGTCGTGGCGGAGCGTCTTGCCGTCCTTCTTCACCGTGAGGAACGCGGTCCCGTTCGTCTTGTTGAGCGTGAACTGCAGCGCCGAGCGCTCCCACGGGTAGATGCTCTGGGGCTCCGGGGAGAGGGAGGCGCCGGGCGACTGGAGGCGGGGGGAGTCGAATATGCCCTTGAGGCTTCCGAACTCGTAGATTATGCGCATGTAGCCGGTCCCGTTGATCGGTATCGAGGCCGTCCGCAGGCCGTCGCCCGATACATAGAAGGTGGACGAGTTCTGCGCCATCCATCCGGCGCGGAGCACGTCCTGCCCGATGGATGCGTTGGCAAAATCCAGGTATTCGTCCAGCGTCCCGTTGTACACAACGACGCGGGCCCTCTGCTCCGACGTGAGGGAGTCATACCACGGAAGCCGCTTCATCCCGCTGCTCAGGATGAGGTCCTTGCCGCCGATGTATACGATGGTGCCGTTGGAGGAGTTCTGCTGGAGGTTGAAGAGCGCGTACGAGGGCAGGGCCCCTGTCGGGATGATGTAGATTCCCTCGCCTATCTTGGTCTCGTCGGTGACCTTAAGGCTGAAGCCGTAGCCTTCGAGGAAGCGCAGCCGCTCGACAAGCTCCGGAAGCCTCCCGGCCTGCACGGCCTGGCTGTCGTTGATTATCACGACGTTGCGCCTGGGCTCGCGGGGGTAGCTTATCACGGTCAGGTTGCCGTCGCCCCGGAAGTTGTACACGCCGTAGGCGAAATCCGCGGCGGCTCCGGTCTCTACTACGGAGAACGATGCGAGCGACGAGCCGCCCTCCTCTATTATGGTCTGGGAGAGGATGTAGATGACAATGCCTAGGAGCACCGCAAGAAGCGCGATCACCAGAGCGAGGAATATTGTCCTGAGCCTCATAGGTCCAACCTTGCCGATTTCAGGAAGTCCAAATCGTTGCGGTAGAGCGTGCGGATGTCGTCCAGCTCCAGTTTCAGCATGAGCGGCCGCTCGAGCGAGAGGCCCCACGCGAGGACCGGGTAGACGCCGGCCAGGGGGATGCTCACCTCCGGCCGGAACATGCCCGCCCCGCCCAGCTCCATCCACTGCTTCCTCTCCTCGAAATACACCTCTATCTCGAGGCTGGGCTCGGTGTAGGGGAAGAAGCTCGGGCGGAAGCGTATCTTCTCGAAGCCAAGCTTGCCGTATATCTCCCTGAGTATGCCCAGGAGGTCCCGGAAGGTCGCCCCCTCCCATGCGATTATCCCTTCCACCTGGTGGAACTCCGCCAGGTGCTTGTAGTCCGTGGCCTCGTTCCGGAAGACGCGCCCCACCGCGAAATATCTCCGGGGCGCCTTGTCCTTCATGGCGGCGACGTAGCGCGCCGATAGGCAGGTCGTGTGGGTGCGGAGGACCGTCCTTGAAGCCTCCTTCGGGTCCCATCGCTGCTTCCAGCCCTCCTCGTGCGCCTTCCTGACGCGTGATACGAGGGCCTTGTCGGGGGGGAGCGGGGATTCGCCGCCCATGTAGAAGGTGTCGGCGAGCTCGCGGGCAGGGTGGTCCTGGGGCTGGAAGAGGGCGTCGAAGTTCCAGAACGAGCTCTCGATGATGTCGCCCTCCATTTCAGAGAAGCCCAGCTCGGACATGATTGTCCGTATGCGGTTCGTGAGCGCGGTCACGGGATGGTTTTTGCCCAGCGGGGCGTCGGGGCCGGGCACGTTGACGTCGAAGCCCTCCCCGAACTGCGCCCAGTCTATTCTCTTGCCGGTGTACGAGATGACGCTCGTGCGCTCCATCCTGCGGGTTATCAGCCTGCGCTCGAAGAGCTCCTCCATGAGCACCGCGTCGCTGCATCTTCCGGACCGGGAAATCTCCTCGAATGCGGACTTCAGGGCCCCCTCCGAGGCGGCCACTTCGGCAGCGGGCTTGGCGGCCACCAGCCTCCCGCCCTCGATTATTACGAACCCCTTGACCCGCGCCCATCGGACGCCTATCGAGCGCAGCGGGCCCGCGAGGTCGGAGACCTTCGCCCCCGTGGCGGCTTTCGCATGGACCTCGGCCTCTGGGAACGAGCCCTTCGCGTATGCGGCGAACTCCCCGGTCGGGACGCCGAGAACCTCCTCCTTCGTGTCAATCGCAACGTAGCCCTCGGCCTTGAGGGCCTCCGCTATGCGGCGGACCGAATCCTCGTTCAGCCCCGCCTCCCTGGCGATCTCCCCGACCGGCATGCTCTTTTTTGAAACGAGCCTGAGAACCTTGTCCGACCCCTTGTACATCATTCCTCGCCCCGTCTTTTGGCCATTATGATATAGAGGGTGGAACCTATAATCACAGCCGACAGCAGGATGGCTGCGGGGCCGTTGGGCCCGCCGACCAGGCGGCTCGCGCCCAGGAATATCCCACCGAAAAAGTCCGACACCTCCTTGTCTATGCTGTCCTCCACGTCGAAAACGAGCGAGAATTTCACCAGCACTATGTCGGTCCATGTGAGCCCGCCCGGCCTCGCGGGAAGGTCAATGTCCATGCCCTCCGGAGGCGGGTTCAGGTCCAGCACCACACCGTCGTCCGGCAGCTCTATAGTGAGATAGACGTCCTCGTCCAGGATAATATTGCCCTCCGGCGTGGTAGTGAATGAGAGCGCGGCGGGGTTGATGGTGTACCTCCTTGTCCTGGGCTTGTATTTCTCTATCGTGAAGAGGCCAGTCCCCGCCTCTATCTCCTTTGTGAGGTTGTCCTCGTAGGTCGGATATGCGCCGTAGTCGAGTATCAGCTCGCCGTGGCATATGCCCTGGATGGGATTGCACTTGGTGCGGGGCTGGGGCCGCACGCGGAGGTTCTGGATGTCGACCGTAGAGGGGTTCGTATGTAGCTTGACGTCCTTCAGGCCGGTGTTCGTGGACCAGAACGAAAGCTCGTTGTTGGAGATGCCGCTGTCATAGAGTGAATTCGAGTAGTTGCCGAACATCACGAACTTGATGCTCTCGTGCACCTTCGCGCTGCCGTCCGCCGAGATGTCGCTTATCGTGACGTCCACGCGCTCGATGAGGAAATCGGCGTGGATGGATGATGCTAGGACGAGCAGCAGGATGAGCCCTTTCCTCATGGGATAAGCCTCTCGCCCAAGATATATAAATATACTTCAGGCTAATCACCTCATGAAGCACACTATTTCTACCCTGGGGAGCCACTCGGCGCTCGATGTTTGCGAGGGCGCCAAGCAGGAGGGGTTCAACACGCTTGTCGTGGCGCAGCGGGGAAGGGAGAGGACATACCTTGGGCCGTACAAGTCCCGGGTGCGGGAAACTGCGGCCGGAAAGCGGGAGATGGGGGTTGTGGACGAGCTGCTGCTTGTCAACAGGTTCAGCGAGATGGTTTTGCCGCAGAACGTCGATTTCCTAAACAAGCGCAACGCGATATTCGTGCCGAACCGCTCGTTCGCGGTCTATGTCGGCTATGATGCCATCGAGAAACAGTTCTCGGTCCCGGTTTTCGGGAACAAGCACCTGCTCAGGGCCGAGGAGAGGGATGCGCCGAAGAACCAGTATTACCTGATGGAGAAGGCGGGCATGCGAACGCCGAGGAAGTTCAAGTCCCCCAAGGACATCGACCGGCTATGCATTGTCAAGGTGAGCGAGGCCAAGAGGACCTACGAGAGGGCCTTCTTCCTCGCCCGCAGCTACGAGGAGTACAATGAACGGTCGGCCGTGCTCGTGAAAAGCGGAAAAACGACGGAGGAGCAGCTTGCCAAGGCGACAGTGGAGGAGTATATTGTCGGCTCTCACTTCAACCTGAACTTCTTCTACTCGCCGGTGCACGAGGAGCTGGAACTCCTCGGCCTCGACACACGGAGGCAGACGAACATCGACGGCTACCTGAGGATGCCGGCCGACGTCCAGCTGGAGCTCCTGAAGATGCAGCAGCCCTCCACGATAGAGGTCGGGCACATCGCATGCACCATGCGGGAATCCCTGCTTGAGCAGTGCTTTGACATCGGGGAGAAGTTCGTCCATGCCGTCCAGAGGGAATACAAGGGCGGAATCATCGGCCCGTTCGCGCTCCAGGGCGCTTTCATAGAGGAGAACGGCGAGAGGTTCACGTGCTTCGACGTCTCGATGCGCATGCCCGGCTCTCCAGGCACCAGGTTCACCCCCTATTCCGGCTACCTCCACAGGGAGAGCGTTTCCTTCGGGAGAAGAATCGCAATGGAAATCAGGGACGCCGAGAAGAAGGGAATGGTGGAAAAAATAACGAGCTAGTAGGGCCCGCCGTTCGGCGGGTTGCCCAGGATGAATGGGCTGAGCATCTTGTGGGCCTTCCTGGGCTTGTCGACGTTCAGGGCGAATATGCCGTCAGACTTGTCCGAGGAGAGCATGTTCAGCGCCTGGACGCTTATCTTCTCCATCTCGAGCATCTCGGTTATCTTCTCCATCGAGTCGTTCGAGACCTTGATGACTATGGCCTCGGGCGGGGTCGTGTCGAAGCCGTTGCGCGTCAGGATGTCCTGCGCCCTTTTCGGGTCCTTGACCTCCAAGGCTATCACTGCCTTGCCCCCGAGCACATCCACGGAAAGCCCGTCGATGTTGACGTTGGACTTGCCGAGTATGTACGATATGTCGGCCAAAAGGCCTACCCTGTCCTCTGACACTATGGTGACTGACTTCATCTTACCACCGGATCACAATAGCCGGACGAGATCGTTGCTGATCGAGTCCAGCGTCCTGAACGTCTTGTAGTCGTCTGCTGTGCCGCCCATGAACGCGCGGACCTTCGCCCGGGTCACGGATTTCAGAACCCGCACCTTCTCCCCCATTGTAAGGGACATGTCCTGCCCCCGCAGAAGCGTGCAGAGCTCGGATGCGGCGTCCACGACGACGTCGTACCTTGTGGGGTCAACATACCCCATCTCCAGGGCCGTCGTAAGGCCCATGAGCTTCTTCTTGGCCTTCGGGTTCCTTCTCGAATCAAACATTGCCATCCCCCCACCTGAAGATACTATGGATGAGGTATTATATATATGTTTCGAAGAAATTTGTGTAAAAGTAATCGAAATCTTTAATAATAGGGTTATTCTTAACACGGAATTTCCTTTACACTGTATCGTTCGAACATAATTTTAGTGTTTCTTAAAAAGCGAGGGCGGCGCAAGCGATTTATACCTTAGAGCAGAGAGAGCCCCATGCGAATCGTCATAGCAGACCAGATGGAGGAGGAGGTCGTCGCGGGCATACGGAAGCTCGGCGAGGTCGAATACCAGCCCAAGGACCTGAAGGCGGCGCTTTCCGGAGCCGACGCCCTCATCGTGAGGAGCGCAACGAAGGTCACCGCGGAGCTGATAGCCGGGGCTCCGGGCCTCAGGCTTGTCGCAAGGGCAGGAGTGGGCCTTGACAACGTCGACCGGGCCGCCTGCGAAGCCAAAGGGATAAAGGTGCTCAACACGCCCGGCGCATCCTCGAACGCGGTCGCGGAGCTCGCCCTCGGCCTCATGATAGGCGCGCTGCGCAACATCCAGAAGGCGCACCATCAGATGAAGGAGGGCCGCTGGGAGAAGAAGGCGCTCACGGGCGGGGAAATCGCCGGCAGGACGCTTGGCATAGTCGGCTATGGCAGAATCGGCGCGATGCTTGGGGCGAAGGCCAGCGCGCTCGGGATGAAAGTCCTCGCGTACAGCCCTCCCCCACGCCACGAGGACGGCATCGCCAGTTTCGTCGGGCTAGACGAGCTGCTTGCGGAATCGGACGTGATATCCCTCCATGTGCCTGCGACGCCCGAAACCAAAGGCATGATAAACGCCGCCAACATCGCGAAGATGAGGCAGGGCGTCGTGATAATCAATACTTCGAGGGGCGAGATTGTCGACGAGGACGCGCTCTATGAGGGCGTGCGGTCAGGCAAGGTTGGCGCGGCGGCCCTGGACGTGTTCAGGCAGGAGCCCTACAAGGGCAGGCTGCTCGAGCTGGAGAACGTCTGCCTCACCCCGCACCTTGGCGCTGGCACGAAGGAAGCCCAGAAAAGGATAGGGACGGAGCTGGTTTCGCTTCTGGAGAAAGAGCTGAAGGGCTGATGATTGGCTTGGACATCTATTTCGGCGCGCTGCTCGTGCTTTTCGCCACTTCGGCCGGATCCGCCACGATATTCCTCCTGGGCTGCATGGATGGGCGCCGCAACGCCATCATGCTGGCGTTCGCGGCCGGAGCCATGGCATATTCCTCGCTGGAGCTGCTTTCCGAGGCTCTCGAGACCGGCGGGACATTCTGGATGCTTGGCGGCCTGGCCGCCGGCATAGGCGTGCTGGCGGTAATGGAAAGGTCCCTGCCCCACGTCCACAGGCACGTGACCAAGAAGGATATGCAGCATTCCGACAGGAAGGCAATCATGATAGGCGGGGCTATAGCGATCCACAACATCCCGGAGGGCCTTGCCGTGGCAACGGCATTCGCATCCTCCACGCCGCTCGGCTGGTTCGTCGCCACCACGATAGCGATCCAGGACGTCCCCGAGGGAATGCTCATCGCGGCGCCGCTCGCCTGCTATGGCATGAGCAAGGGGAAGGCGGCATTGTTCGGCGTGCTATCGGGCGCCGCCGAAGCGGCGGGCGCGGTGCTGGGATTCCTTTTCCTCAGCTTTTTCGCCCCCCTTATCCCGGGCGGCCTTGCGTTCTCCGCCGGCGCGATGTCCTACGTCGTACTGGTCGAACTCGTCCCGGACGCGTTCAGGAAAGGGATGGAAAGGGAGGGTGCGCTCGCGTTTGCGGCGGGAGCGGCATTGGCATTCGGAATCGCCGCCCTAGTGCTCGGCTGAGCCGGAGGATCATATCGCCTTTCCTGGAAGCGAATCCAGGGATTCCGTGAATTTTCGGTAGGTCCTCTCATCGACGTTTTTCGTGCTGTAGGCCCAGTCAACTGCCATCATGAACGACTGCGGGATTGCGTGGTAGTGCAGGACGGGGCGGAGGGGGCCGCTCCCGTAGCCGATCGAGAAACGGCATTTGCCCGCATCATAGGAATACACCGCGGGGGGGCAGTGGAGCGAGATCGTGGCCTGGGCCGCGGATATCCTGAGCTCCCCCCAGGCCGTCCGCAGGGTGGTGTCCCTGAGGATTCCCTCCTCCATCGGGAGCTCCTGCGAGGCCCATACCGCAACCGGAAAAGGGCTGAAGCGGAAGTTATCCTCGCCCATCGCCTTGTCGCTGCGGAACATTGCCAGCACCCGCAATTCCCCGGACTGGCCGCGCAGAAGGAGGGCCACGCGGTTGCCCCCGGAGCCGTTGACGCAGTGGCGGTCGACGCGAAGCCCCTCCGGCTCCATCTCCGGGAGGCCTTCTAGGCGAAGAAGGATGTGGAGCGCCGTCGACACCTCGTTGTTCACGCAGGGCAGCCTGGCGAAGCGCGCCGGATTCTGCAGGTCCCCATCCGAAAGGCGCTTGAAGCCGTCGGCGTTGTAGATGTTGAGGAGGTAGCCGTGAAGGTAGCTGGCGAGCTTTTGAGACCTGGGCACCTCCTTCGCGAGGGTTTTCATTTAATCACAGAATTACTACTATTATAACATAAAACCTTAAAAAGGGGCGGCAGAAAAGAATAAAAAGCCCGGCACAGCAGCGGAGGCGCTCAGGATTCGACTTCGGCCTCGACCGTATCGGATTCCACGGTCGCCTGGATTCCTGATTCGTCCTTCTCCGCGAAGCTGCTCGCCATCTTGCCCCGCGGGAACACCTCTATCTGGTTGTGCTTCATCGGGAGCTGGAGCTCCTCGGCGAGGCGGACGAGCTCGTTCGTGGGAATGTAGTATTTCGACATGAGGAACGGTACGATGCCATGGGGGGTCTTCTCCCTGACAACCGTGAGCCTGTGGCTCTGCCGAAGGCCGGAAACGTAGACCTTTACGTCCACAAAGCCCCTCCTCAATATCTCTTCCTTGCTGATCATGACATAACCCTCCTTTCTCAGAACGCGCTTCCGACCCCTTCGAAGAATTCCATCGGGGGGCCTTTCCTGATGCGCACGCGCTCGTTGCCCCTCAGCCGGCGGACGAATATGCCGTCGACGATGAATGCGCAGTCGTTTCCGACCGTCACCTCTATTTCCGCGTCCTCATCAAGGACCTCTGGGGAGAAAGCGCGCCTATATGGACATATGGGCACAAGGCTTAATTTGCTTTCTGTTGGGGCCAGGCGCCTCCCGCCGGCCGAAAACGCGTATGCCGCGGAGCCAAGAGGCGTCGATATTATCATGCCGTCTCCCTCGAACCGCGTCTTTTTCACCGTGGTCCCGGCCTTGATTGCGACCTCCATCTCCGCGACGCGGTAATGCGCGGCGTGTATCACGGCGTCGTTCAGTACGGCGTAGGCCTTCTGCCCCAAAGCGCATGATATCGTCAACACGCTGATTAGGGAGCCGCTCTCGAGCAGGCTAGCGACGCCGGCCTTCCAGTTGTCCCTGCGCAGCTGGCAGATGTAGCTTTTCTCCCCGCCTATCCCAAGGACCGGCCCCTCGAGCCTGCCCTTGTAATGGGCATAAAGGATGGTTCCGTCGCCGCCTATGCAGATGGTCGCGTCGGCGCCCCTGCGCACAAACGAATGCGACGGGGACAGAAGCGACTTCAGTTCCGCCGCGAGCTCCTTCGCCCAGGGCTTCTTCGGATTCGGGATGAGCTTGAGTCTCATGGTTAGGAGAAGGGAAAAAGGATAAAAAAAGGGGATGGGTCCGGCCTAAAACCGGACTCCGCTTGGCGGGGATTGCTCAGCCAAGGACTTCCAGGTCCGAGCTGTACGCCGGCACGTGGGAGACCTCGTCATCAGCCACGGAGGTGCCCGCAATCGACGCGCCCTTCACGCCCGTGACAATGGCGACGATTTCGAGCTTGCCCTCGTAGTTCTGCATGATGCGGGCGCCCCACTTGACGTTCGCTTCGGCGTCCATCTTCTCGGTGACCCACTCGCCGGCCTTGATTGCGTCGCCGAGGGTGAGGTCCGAGCCGCCCGTGATGTGGATGAGCGCGCCCTTTGCGCCCTCGAAGTCCACGTCGAGGAGCCTGTTCTTTATGACGCCCTCCGCGGCCGCCTTGACCTTGTCGTTGCCCTTGCCCTCGCCGACCGCGATGAAGCCGACGCCTCCGCCCTCCATGATTGCGCGGACATCCGCGAAATCGATGTTGATGAGGGACGGCTGGGTTATCGTCCAGACGAGGCCGCTTATCGCCCTCGAGAGGATCTCGTCGGCAACGGCGAACGCCTCCGCCATCGGCAGGTTCGGGACCAGCTGGACCAGCCTGTTGTTGTCCAGGATGATGACCGAGTCGCAGTTCTTCTTGAGCGCCTTGATGCCCTCGTCGGCCCTCTTCTTCCTCGCGCGCTCAAGGGCGAACGGGTAGGTCACCATCGCGACCACAATCGCTCCCTGCTCCTTGGCGATCTGGGCGATAATCGGGGCCGCTCCGCCGCCGGTTCCGCCGCCCATGCCCGCGCAGACGAAGACCAGGTGCGCGCCCTCGAGTTCCCTCTCGACGAGCGGCCTGTCAACCTCGCAGGACTTGGCTCCGATGTCCGGGTATCCGCCCGCACCGAGGCCCTTTGTGACCGACTTGCCGATAAGCACCTTCTTCGCCCTCTCGTGGACGATGTTGAGGTGCTGCTTGTCCGTGTTCACGGCCACAAGCTCGGTTCCCTTCACGCCGCTCTTTATCAGGCGGTTTATCGTGTTGTTGCCGGCGCCACCGACACCGACGGTGACGATCTTGATGCTCTCCGAGCTCATCGCGTCCGAGGACTGCTTTTCAGCCTGCGGAGCGTTCTCTCCAACTACAGACCTTACCAAATCTTCCATGTTTTCACCTTCTTCAGTCGCCTTGCGTTCTCCCATGGATATTATGAGAGTGAAAAAATGCCCGCCCGGCGATTTAAATGAATTTGTTTTTACGCCGGAGAAACAGAGCCATGTATGTTCAGGGAAAAAAACAGATTTGCGATTTTCGAGAGGAAATAATAAATACATTTACTGCATACATTTACCGCTTTCGGGACAATCGCAGAATGCGTTTGTCGCGATAGACGTAAGCGGAATGATTCGGGGTGATGGGGGATGGTAAAGGTGATAACGATAATGGACGATGTGTATTCCGACCTCTACAAAATGAAGAAGGCCAAGGGGATGAGCTTCAGCGAGCTGTTCCGCTTCCTCCTCAAAGAGAGGAAGGATACTGGCGGGGGCATAATCAGGCTCGCCGGCAGCGTCAAGGACGATGACATCGACGTTCGGGCGGTGGAGAGGATACGCAGGGACGCGGTCCTAAACAGGTAAGGCGGGGTTGATGGCAATGGAAGAAGGCGGGGAAAGGCCTCCGGGGATACAAAACCCCCATGAGTCGATATGGAGGGGGTTTTGATGGAAAAAATTGTGCTGGATTTCGATGCGGCGCTCGGGTTCCTGCGCGGGGACGCGGCGACCATTGAGAAGCTCATGTATTACGCCGACAGGGAGGAGATATGCATAACCAGCATGACGCTCATGCACCTCTACGAGTCGGTGAGCAGGCAGGACGCAGTCGGGGCGTTCGCCGCCAACGTGACCGTGCTCCCGTTCGACAAGAAGGCCGCCCAGGCAGTAACGAAAATCGCGAACGGATTGCGCGACCGTGGGGAGACCGTCCAGATAACCGACAGCCTGATAACGGCGGCGATATGCATGTCCAACGACGGCCTGCTATATGCGCGCAGCCCCAACAAGTTCGCGAGCATAAAGGGGCTCAAGAAGGTGTAGGCCGAAAGGGCGCGCATCGCCCGACGGCAAAGATTTATCTTATTTCCCAGCATAAGGGACGCATGGCACTTAGGGCCCTCATCCTGTACGGCTACGGCATCAACTGCGAGAACGAGAGCAGGCACGCCATAGAGAAAAGCGGCGGCAGGGCCGACATCATGCACCTCAACAGGGTGCTCGAGAATCCGAAGGCGATGGAGGACTACAACATGCTTTTCATCCCGGGCGGCTTCTCGTTCGGCGACGATTTGGGCTCGGGCAAGGTGTTCGGGAACAAGATGCGCTTCGGCCTCAGGGATTCCCTTGCGGACTTCATCGCCGCGGAGAAGCTGGTCCTCGGCATATGCAACGGCTTCCAGGTGCTTGTCAAGATGGGGCTCCTGCCGACGCCGGACTTCGGCCAGCGCGCCACGCTCTTCGCCAACGACTCGGGGAAATTCGAGGACCGCTGGGTGATGCTCAAGGCCGAGCAGTCATCCCCGTGCGTGTTCACGAGGGGCCTCGACTACCTTTTCGTACCGGTCCGGCACGGCGAGGGCAAGTTCATCCCGAAGGACGATTCGGTGCTCGAGGAGATGAGGAGGAACGGGCAGGTCGTGTTCCGCTACGTGGACGAGGGCGGACGGCCCGCGGGCTACCCGTACAATCCCAACGGCTCGGTAGACAACGTGGCCGGCATCTGCGACCGGTCGGGCCGCATCTTCGGCATGATGCCGCATCCCGAGGCATTCAACATCCCCCAGAACTGCCCCTATTGGGTGAGAGGGGGAGTCAGGGAGGCGCTGGGCCTCCGGCTGTTCAGGAACGCGGTGGAGCATATCGAAAAGAGGGGATAGGGGGCTTTGCCCCTTATTGCTAGAAGCTCCTGCAGATGCTCACGCGCAGCGCCATCACGACGCCCAGCACCACGAGGAACACCGGCCAGGCCAGCGCCCATTCCAGCCCGGGGATCATCCCGAAGTTGAGCGGAAGGGCGAGGAGCCCGAACGCCGCGAGCAGGAGGCCCGGGAGATGGGAATGCTCTTCGTGGCAGTTGCTGCCGCATACGCACCCCTTTTGCGGGGCTTTGGCTGGGGATGGCTTCTTTTTCCTTGGAGGCATAACTTCACCTTGCGCTGAATTCGTGGGCAAGGTTTAAAAAAACGAGGATGGCGCGGGGCCTACCTGCCCATTATCAGCATGCCGGCGACCGGAACCACGAGCACGGCGAGCGCCACGTGGAACAGCGTGTGCATCAGGTCGAGGAAGGTGTGCGCCAGGAAAACCGCTATGGAGTTGTGGGCGTCGACCCTCGCGAAAAGCCGCTTGAAGAAGCCCACGATGACGATGAGGGGTATCGAGAGCATGAGTATCAGGAAGAATGCGGTGACGCCCGGGGTCTTCAGGAAGGACACGACCCGCTCCGCGCTGCTTCCGGCCATGAGGAACGCGACGGCGAGAACGCCCGCGAAGAACAGGACGAAGTCCACGACGCGGCCGTTCTCCGGGTAGATGCCCTTGGTGTACTCCTCCGAGATTATCTTCACCGAGCGGGGAATCTCCCAGATTATGAATGCCACGAAGAAGATTACGGACATCGTGTCCAGCATGGGGACGTTTATCAGGTTGAAGAAGTCCGCGATGATATTGACCGCCATGCATTCCAAGTTGCCATGATGTGATTAAAAAGGGCGCGCGGACCCCCCACAAGTGCCGAAGTAGGTATTGACGGTTGTCGAAATCAATATAAACATGCACGCCAATAGCGTGATGGCGGTGAGGGCATGGAAAAGGTCAAGATGGAAATCGCCGGGGAGATATCGCTCTCCGAGGACCCGGGCGCGACCATGCGAAAGTGGCGCGAGATATTCGGCATCTCCCAGGTCGAGCTCTCGAAGCACCTGGGCATCACCGTCTCGACGATAAGCGACTACGAGGGCAACAGGCGCAAGTCGCCGGGCACCGGGGTAATCAAGCGTTTCGTGAACGCGCTTTTCGACGTGGACATGGCGAAAGGCGGGCCGATAACGCAGAAGCTCCGCGAGAAGGAGAAGCCCGCGACCGAGTATTTCGAGGTGCACGAGTTCGCGCGCTCGATAGCGCTCAAGGACTTCGTCGACCTCATCGAGGGGAGGATAATCACGAACGCCGACATGCTGGAGACCAAGAAGATATACGGCTACACGCTGATCGACTCGATAAAGGTCATTTTGGACATGCCATTCTCCTACTTCCAGAAGCTTTATGGCAACGTCAACGAGCGCGTCTTCATATTCACGGGCGTCAGCACCGGCAGGAGCCCGCTCGTGGTGGTGAGGGTGAGCTCGTCCAAGCCCTCGGCAATCGTGCTCCACAACATCGAGCCGGGCAAGGTCGACAAGCTCGCCGTGAAGATATCCGAGCGCGAGCGCATCCCCATGATCGCGACGAACATGTCGATAGAGAAGATAAAGGACGCTCTCAACCGCATCTGATTTTTCAGTCGGGCCGCTTCCGCACCTCGATGAAATAATAGGCGGCTGCGGCGAGGAATCCCCTCACCAGCCACAGGCCCACGAGCCACAGGGCCTTGCCCGCGATGTCCCGCGGGGACTGCACGATGTCTATCGTCGCTACGATGACCGAGACGAACGATGCGAAGCCCGCAAGGACGATAAGGAGCAGCACGGCATCGCGGTGAAGGATTTCGCCGAGCTGCAGAGGGTGTAGAGCGAGTCCGGGGGCCCTCCCCCGCCACGATACTCGTATTCCGGCGAGCAGACGTCCAAATCCTGCGCGAGGAGGGCGTTCATAAGCGGCGAAATGGCCACGTATGCGATGATTCCTGCGACCGCGAGGGCGGCAAGCACGAGCGGGAGCGCGAGGCTCAGTTCGAAAATCCTTTTCTTCATGAACGCGGTTGCTGCACGCGCATTTAAAGCCGCTGCGCCCGCGGAAAATCAGCCGGATTTTGGTTTGCCGCCCCGCCTAGGGAAGCCGACGATGTCTATCGTCTGCGACGCGATTTTGACGCTCTTCGACTTCTGGATTGCCTCGAGCATCTGCCTGCTCAGCGAGCCGTTCACGAGCCGCCTCCTGCGCACGTCCGTGACATACCGGACGCTCATGCTTATCCAGTTGTCGGTCATCATGAAGAAGACCTGCGGCTCCACGACGCGCTTCTGCATGTAGTACTTCTCCTCGATGCCCGAGAGCTGCCGGTCTGCCGCCTTAATCATGTCTGCGGTCTCCTTCCGGACGATTGCGAGCGCCATCGTCTCGGCGGCCTTCCAGTCGCTGGAGTATGTTATGGGGATTGCGATTTCGTCCCAGATGAAATTATGGTCCTTGGTATAATTGTGGACCGCTATGGAGAGGACGAAGCTGTTGGGGATTGTGATGATTCTGCCGGTAGCCTGGTCGCCGCCCACCCACTGCCGGGTCTCCATGAGGGCCGTGTAGAGGAGGCCGATGTCGAGGACGTCGCCGAAATGGGAATTCACCTCTATGCGGTCGCCCACCGAGAAGGGCCGGGCAAGGTAGATGAGGATTCCCCCGGCGAAATTCTTGAGGACGTCCTGCAGTGAGATCGCTATTCCTGCGCCCACGATGCCGTATGCGACGAGGAGCGCCTCGGGGTTCGGTATCCAGACCGTGACCACGGATATGACGAGGGCCGTGACGTAGACTATCGAGACCGCCTTGCGGATGGAATAGCGGGATTTCGAATCCTTGATGCGCCCCGCAAGCATCTCCTCGAGGCCGACCTTGAAGACGGCGTATATCACGGTCACCGTGAGCGCCGTGTTGAACGAATTCGTCAGGTAGGGGTGCTCGTACTGGGTGGCCAGGAACCAGAGCGCGCCGGTGAGAAGCGCAAGCATCCCCGCGAAAGCCATTTTGCTGAGGGGCAATCCCATTCAAAGCCACCTCTTCATCCTGAAATAGGCGAGCATGAGCGCCGCCACCGCGAGCATGAACGCGAGCGCCCCGAAATACCCGTAGGGATGCTCAAGCTCCGGCATGAAATGGAAGTTCATGCCGTAGATGCCAGTGATGAACGTGAGGGGCAGGAATATCGTGCCTATCACGGTGAGGAGCTTCATCACCTCGTTGAGCTTGTTGCTGATGCTCGAGAGGTAGATGTCCACCATGCCCGAAAGCATGTCGCGGTGCGTCTCTATGGTGTCGATGGCCTGGATTGTGTGGTCGTAGACGTCCCGAAGGTAGATGCGCGTGTTCTTGCTGATTAGGGGCGCGCTCTCGGAGCGCTCGAGGGCGCTCACGACCTCCCGCAGCGGCCAGACCGACTTGCGCAATGATATCATGTCGCGCTTGAGGCGGTAGAGCTGGCGGAGGGTCCGGGGCGTCGGGTTGGCTATGAGTTCGGCCTCCATGGTCTCGATGCGCTCCCCGAGCCTTTCAAGTATCGCGAAATAATGGTCGACTATCGTGTCTATGAGGGCGTAGGCGAGGAAGTCGGGGCCGTTCCTGCGGATGCGCCCCTTCCCTCCCCGGATGCGGGCGCGGACCGGGTCGAACACGTCCCCCGCGCTCTCCTGGAACGAGAGCAGGAAATCCTTCCCGAGGACGATGCTGACCTGCTCCGAGCTGACCGTTCCCGCCTTCTCGTCGTAATCGAGCATGCGCAGGACTATGTAG
Source organism: Microcaldota archaeon (assembly GCA_964647855.1). Taxonomy (GTDB): domain Archaea; phylum Micrarchaeota; class Micrarchaeia; order Anstonellales; family Bilamarchaeaceae; genus Bilamarchaeum. The sequence continues at coordinate 20,475 of CAZYJW010000001.1, forward strand.
AGATAATCGTCGTAAGCCTCGATTTTCGGGCGCTGCTCTGTCTGGAGGATGTCCTCGACGACAAGGGGGTGTAAACCGAACGCCTGCCCGAGGGAGTCGAGGAGGGCGGCGTCTCCGAGGCCGTCGATGTTGAGCCAGGTCACGGTCCGCTTGTCGCGGTAGGACAGGCATTCCTCGACCGTCCTGAGCTCCTTTTCCGTGAGCGACGACGCGTTGTAGTCGATGACGGTTATCCTCGTCGGGAGGGCGGGCCTCTCGCCCACGAGGACTGGGGTTCCGGGGGGCAGCCCGGTCTTCTCGGACCGTTTGCGAAGCGATGCCGCCATGCCCTTCAAACCCGCTCAAGCTTATTAAATCTGCCCGAGAATCCTTCCCATGCCAGCGAAAAAGACCAGGTTCATCGTGATCAGCGGCTCGATAATGTCCGGCCTCGGGAAGGGCATCGTGTCCTCGGCCATCGCGAAGCTGCTGCAGGCGCGCGGCTTCAGCGTCATGCCGATAAAGTTCGACGGCTACCTGAATGTCGACTGCGGGACCATGAATCCGTTCCGCCACGGCGAGGTGTTCGTGCTCGACGACGGGACCGAGGTCGACATGGACTTCGGCACCTACGAGAGGTTCATGAACAAGTCGCTCCCCGGAATGTGCTCGATAACCGGCGGGAAGCTCTTTTCCAGGATTATCGAGAAGGAGAGGAAGGGCGAGTATCTCGGCCGGGACGTCCAGTTCGTGCCGCACCTTACAGACGAGATTAAGGAGCGCGTCCAGAGGGTCGGGACCGAGAACGGGGCGGACATCGTGCTGATAGAGGTCGGCGGCACGGTCGGCGATTTGGAGAACAGCTACTTCATAGAGGCCATGCGCCAGCTCTATTTTGAGCACAACAACATGGCGTTCATCCAGCTCACATACGTCCCGAGCATGAGCCCGGGCGAGCAGAAGACCAAGCCGACCCAGCATGCGACGCGCCTGCTCCAGAGCCTGGGCATCCAGCCGGATGTGATAATAACGCGGGAACAGGAAAGGCTCAGCGAGGAGTCGAGGAAGAAGATAAGCCTCTATTGCAACGTCCCGGAGGAGGCGGTGATCGACGACCCCCACCTGCACACGGTCTACGAGCTCCCGCTCGTATTCGAGAAGCAGGGCCTTTACAGGCAGCTCGCCAGGAGGCTCGGCCTGCCCGAGGGCAAGGAGGCGGACCTGAAAGAATGGCACTCGAGGGTGAACCGCATAATCTCGCCCAAGGAGGCGCCGCTCAAGATAGCGATTGTGGGGAAATACACCGCGGTGAAGGACGCCTATGTGAGCGTCAAGGAGGCGCTGGTGCACGGCGCGGCGGCCGTGAACGCCGGGCTCGAAGTGTCATGGATAGAGGCGACGGACCTGGAGAAGGCGTACGACGCCGCCGAGCTGCTCTCCCCGTTCCACGGAATCCTCGTGCCGGGCGGCTTCGGCGACCGGGGCATCGAAGGGAAAATCAGGGCCATCAAATACGCGAGGGAGAGCAGGATACCGTATCTTGGCCTGTGCCTCGGCGTCCAGCTCATGGTCGTCGAATGGGCGCGGAACGTGTGCGGCATGAAGGGGGCGAACTCGACCGAGTTCGACAGGAAGACGCAGTTCCCGGTCATAGACCTGCTGCCGGAGCAGCAGAAAATCACGAGGATGGGCGCCACAATGAGGCTCGGCGCTTATGACTGCCTCCTGAAGAAGGACACGGTCGCCTTCCGCGCTTACAAAACCGACAAAATCTCCGAGCGCCACAGGCACCGCTACGAGGTGAACCCCGCATTCGTGCCGGAGCTGGAGAGCCGCGGGCTCGTGATATCCGGCCGCCATGAGATTGGCGTCGTGGAGATTGCGGAATGGGAGGATTCTTTCGGCGTCGCGACGCAGGCGCACGTTGAGCTCAAAAGCAGGCTCGAGGAGCCTGCCCCCCTATTCGTTGAGTTCATGAAGGCTGCGAAAAAGTACCGGGACAACCCGTCCATCTCCGCAGGAAAAAACCAGACCGACAACTGAGAACTTCTTGGACGCCGATGCCGGATGCCTGCTGCAGGAACTCCGGCATCGCAAGAAAAAACTCAAAACCCGGAACAGAAAACCGAAAACAAGAATTGGGCAGTTGTGAAATCTCTGACGAGATTTCACTTCCTCCCAATTTTCCGTTAGGCAAAACGCAAGACCCGAAACTGGGAACAGAGGGATTATTGGGCCCACGCGGAATCGAACCGCGCATCTCCTGCATTTCGCCCCGCCTTCCCCTAAAAGGCGGAATGTCAAGCAGGCGTCTTAACCGATCGACTATGGGCCCAGAATCAGGCGGGCATGGGAATGTAGACTGACAACTTCTTTTATACCTTAGCGTCAAGCGCGTCGGCGCACATGTGCACCAGGTTCGGGAAGAACAGGAAGCCGGCCTCGACGTGGTCGATGAGGGAGAGCGAGCGGAGGCGCTCGAGCCGCACGGACGCCTGCGCGAGGGGGCTGTGCAGGTTGTTGACCATGAAGATCGCGGAGGGGTTCTTCTCGCGGAAGGGGAACAGGCCCTCCTCAAGGAGAGGCAGCCTCGCCGCGAGGTCCCTCGGGCTGAGGGCGACCACTATGTCCGCGCGGATTTCCGGAAGGACGCTGACGAACGTGGACCAGTTCAGGATGCGCAGGTCCCCGCCCCGGGGGCCTCCGGATAGCATGCCGGAGACGAGCTCCTTCATCCCCCGCGCATAATCCGGGTCATCGACGACGACGCAGATTCGCCTGCCCTGCAGCCTGTCGGCGAGAAGCCTGTCGACTGCGGGCGGGAACCTGCGCGCGGGCTCCGCTTCGTGGGCTTGGCGCTTCTGCTGTGCAATCGCGACCATCGTGGGGCCTCTCTCGGAAAAGCACTGCAGGGGAAAATTAATAAACCGGCGCCGCGGGCCGGCCCGTTCCGGCGGCTCCGGGCCTAGTCAGAGCCCGGCTTCGCTGCGGAGCTTTTCCGCCATATCTGTGCGCTCCCATGTGAACTCCGGTTCGGGCCTTCCGAAATGCCCGTATGCGGCGGTCCTGCGGTAAATCGGGCGCAGGAGGTCGAGCTTCTTTATCATGTCCACGGGCTTGAATGAGAAATGGTCCGCGACCAGCCCCTCGATTTTCTCCACCGGCACCTTCGCGGTGCCGCGCGTGTCGATGAAGATGGAGAGCGGCTTCGCGACCCCTATTACGTATGATATCTGCACCTCGCACTGGCCGGCGAGGCCTGCGGCGACGATGTTCTTCGCCACGTAGCGGGCCATGTATGCCCCGGAGCGGTCGACCTTGGAGGGGTCCTTTCCTGAGAAGCACCCGCCCCCGTGATGGCCGCGCCCCCCGTAGGTGTCTATGATAATCTTCCTGCCCGTCACCCCGGTGTCCGCCGCGGGGCCGCCCAGGACGAACTTGCCGGTGCCGTTCACGTGGACAATGGTCCTGGAATCGTAATAATCGCCGCAGACGGGCTTCACGACCTCCTCAAGGACGTCCCTCCTGATCCTTTCGAGCGTGGCATCCGCATCATGCTGCGCGGCGACCACCACGGTGTGGGCGCGCCGGGGCTTGTGGCCCTCGTACTCGATGGTCACCTGGGTCTTGCCGTCCGGCCGCAGATAGGGAAGCGTCCCGTCCTTCCGGACCTCCGCGAGCCTCCTTGCGAGCCTGTGCGCGAGCATGGCGGGAAGAGGCATCAGCTCGGGGGTCTCGTCCGTGGCGAACCCGAACATGATGCCCTGGTCGCCCGCGCCCTGCTCGTGCGCCTTCGAGCTGTCGACCCCGAGGGCGATGTCCGGGGACTGCTCGTGTATGGACGCGAGCACGCCGCAGGTGCGGTAGTCGAAGAGGTATTCGGGCTTCGTGTAGCCGATGTCCCGGATGACGTCCCGGACGACCTTCTGGAACTCCACGTAGCCCTCTGTGGTGATCTCGCCCATGACGATGGCGAGCCCTGCGGTCGCCGCGGTCTCGACCGCGACCCGGGACTTCCTGTCCTGCCTGATTAGCTCGTCGAGAATCGCGTCCGAGACCTGGTCGCAGAGCTTGTCCGGGTGGCCTTCCGTCACGGATTCCGATGAGAAGCAGTAGCGCTTGGATGACATGCACGCACCGCTCTGACTTCTGCCCCGGGCTATATAAAAGGCGCTGAAAGGATTATTCCTTGTGGAATAGGAAGACGCGCTCCCATGAGCCCGCCTCCGGAGGCGGAATGCGCACCGAGTAGAACGCCTGCCTCGCGATGTTGCGGACGGTGTAGCACGGGTCGTGCTCCGAGACATAATGGAGCGACAGCCTGGCGATGTGCGCGTCCCTCTGGCCGATGCGGGATTTCAGCTCGCGGATGGCGGCCTTGCGCTCCATGGCGCTCCTGCTCGAAAGCCTTGAGATTATCCTTGCCATCTCGTCGTCCACATGATCACCCGGATTCGGGCCCTGGGGCCATGACGACCTTCACGCCTGCGGCCTCGAGCATCTTCCGAAGCTCCTCGCCGCGGGCCGTCTCCTCCGGGTCCGGCGCGCCTCCGGGCACCACGGGGGTCAGCGATACGCTCAGGCCCAGCGCGCTCATTGCTGCAAGGACGCCCAGGGCCTTCTTCCTCTGTTCGGACCTCTCGCCCTCGCTCTTCCCCGCGGGCCTGAACGCGACGTCAACCATCTCGCCCATCGCATATGCCATCATGCCGTTTCGGAGTATGTAGTGCCTTCCGCTCGCAAGGAGGCCGGTGAGCTCCATCGCCGCGACGAACTGCCTGTCGTCGCAGTACTGGAGGTTGCCGATGCAGAGGTTCACCGCGGCTGATTCGACTTCCGTGGCCGCCTCTTCGAGGTCGTCTTGGGCTTCGGCCGGTGCGGCCGCTTCCGTTCCGTCAAGGGGCTTGCCCCGGAGGCGCAGCGCCTTCGCCCTTGACGCGTTCGTGAGAATGACGCCCGTTAGCGCGAACAGGTATTTCCTGCCTTCGGGCGAGCCGGTTAGGGGCGACATCATCCGCCTGAATTCCGCCCCGCCATACGGCGTGATGCCGTTGAGTGCGAGGGTTATCAGGCCGTCAACGGCTTCGGCTGCGCGGGCCGGCTCGTTCTCAGAGGAAACCGCCTGCAGCGCAAGCGCTTTTCCCACGCGCTCGAGAACGGGCTTGAGGTCACTCACGCCCTTGAATATGTCGTCCGGCGCGGGCATAAGGAACATTACGGATTTCACCGCCGCCTCCATCACCGCAGGATCGCTGTCAGCGAGCATGAGGCGCAGGAAATCCGCCTTTTGGGGCGACGGGGAGCGGGCGATGCCGACCGCGAGGGGCCCGAGCTCCTTCTTGAGGAGCGACCATCCGTGGTCGTTGAAATCAGCGGTCTCCGGCATCTCCAGGAGGGATTTTATCGCGAAATCGCGCGTGGCATAATCGGAAAGGCGCTCGGACCAGAACTGGCTTCCGCCATAATCGAGCGCCCAGAGCGCCTCGGTGCAGGCGAGGGCCGCGGTGTCCTGCAGGATGCGGCTCCCGTTCGACGAGCGCTTCGCGTTCGCGACCTTGATGAAGGCCCCGATTGCGTCCGAATACGGACCGGTGAGCTTTTCGCCCTCTTCGTCCACCGGAAGCATCTTCGCCGCGTCCCTGAAGAAAATGGCGAGCGCGGTAATTTCCCCGGTGCGCTCCGGGCTCTCGAACGTCCGGATTGAGGCCGCGGCAACCAGTTTTTGCGCCTCGAGGAGCATCTTCTCCCGCTGCTTCGCAGGCAGCGCTATGAAGGCGCCGACCGCCTCCCCATAGGCCTCCTGGTCGCCATGGCGGACAGCCGATTCGAGAAGGGACACCGCATCGAGGCGGGCGCGCCTCCCCTGGAGGCTTTCCGAGATGGCCGAAAACGGCCTAAACCCCCGCTTCGTTTCCCCCTCCTTTCCGGCAGTTGAATTGAGCGTGCGCAAATCCTGGGCCATATTATCGCCTGGATTATATTGTGCGTATAAGTGTTTATAAATGTGTGTTTTTATGGAAAATGAAGGAAGCTGGAAAAAGGTGAAAGGATTAGAATGATGCGCCCCGAAATGATATCCGGGGAGGCGATTCCCGATGCCGCTGAAACGATCACCCATAATCTGCATACTCGGCCATGTCGACCATGGCAAGACGACCCTGCTCGACTCCATCAGGGGCACCGCGGTCGCTAAGAAGGAGGCCGGAGGCATCACCCAGATGATAGGCGCGAGCTACGTGTCGAAGAAGGAGCTCGACCGCCTCGCAGGCGCCCTCGCGCAGAGGATGAGGTTCGAGATAACGATTCCCGGCCTGCTTTTCATAGACACCCCGGGCCACGAGGCGTTCACGAACCTCAGGGACCGCGGCGGAAGCCTCGCGGACCTCGCGATTGTGGTCATCGACATCAACCAGGGCTTCATGCCGCAGACAATCGAGAGCGTCAGGATCCTCAAGCAGTACAAGACGCCCTTCGTGATTGCGGCCAACAAGATAGACTCGCTCGGCGGCTGGAAGAGCCAGAGGACAATCTCGTTCATGGAGTCGCTCTCGCAGCAGCCGCCCCACGTGCAGGAGCGCTTCGACGAGAAGGTATACGGCCTGATGGGGAAGATATCGGAATACGGGTTCGACAGCGAGCGCTTCGACAGGGTGGCGGACTTCTCGAAGCAGATAGGCATCGTGCCGATAAGCGCGAAGACCATGGAGGGGCTAGGCGAGCTGCTGGTGCTGATAGGCGGCCTTAGCCAGAAGTTCCTCGGGCAGAACCTCGAAATCGACGAGAACGGAAGGGGCAAGGGCAGCATCATCGAGGTGAAGGAGGAGAAGGGCCTCGGGACCACGGTCGACGTCATCTTTTACGACGGCATAATCAGGAAGAACGACGAGATAGCGTTCATGACCAACCAGGGCATCAGGAGGACCAGGGTCCGCGGGCTCCTGGAGCCGAGCCTGGGCGGGAAGGAGAGGTTCGTCGCGGTCGACGAGATTGCCGCGGCCGCGGGCGTGAAGATAAGCGCGCCGGACCTTGCGGGCGCAATACCGGGCTCGCCGCTCGAGGTGATACACGACTTCGAAAGCGAGAAGGCGGGCATCGAGGACCAGTTCCGGAGCGTGATATTCCAGAAATCCAGCGAGGCGGGAATCGTCCTGCGGGCGGACAGCCTGGGCTCGGTGGAGGCGCTGCTGCGCCTAATGAAGGACTCCGGCATACCGGTCAAGGACGCCGCCGTGGGCAGCATCACGCGCAAGGACGTCCTTGCGGCGGCCGTTGGCAGGGAGGAGGAGCCGCTCCTTTCCGCGGTGCTGGGGTTCAACATCGACATCCTCGACGAGGCGTGGGAGGAGAGCCGGGAGGGCGGGGTGCCGATAATATACAGCGACGTCATCTACAGGCTCGTGGAGTCCTACCAGCAGTGGGTCAAAGAGGAGAAGGACCGGATGAAGAAGGAGGCGCTTGCGAAGCTCCCCTGGCCCGGGCGGATAAAGGTCCTGGACGGCTACGTCTTCCGGGCCTCCAAGCCGGCCATATTCGGGGTCGAGGTGCTAGCGGGCAGGATAAAGAAGGGCTACCGCATGATGGACAAGGCCGGGCAAGTCGCGGGCGAGATACGCGAGATCCAGAAGGAGAAGGAGAAGGTCGAGGAGGCCGGCGCCGGCGACCAGCTCGCGGTGTCCTGCGACGGCATATGCGTGGGGAAGAACGTCTGCGAGTCCGACGTCCTGCTCACATACATGACGCCGGACGAGATTGCTAAGTGGGACACTCAGCTCTCCATGCTCAGCGAGGAGGAGAAGGAGGTCTTCGAGCAGATAAAGAGGACGCTCCGGAAGTATTTCTGATTCCATGTGCCATTACTCCGGGGTGCTGGGGAGCGGGGATGTGCTGGTCGTCCAGGCGCTGACAGCGGCCTCGATTGCGCTGAGCATCGCCTTCTGGGCGCGGGCCTACGGGCGGGCCGGCGTCCCCCTGCGTCCCTTCGCCGTCCCGATCTGCATGTGGGTGCTATTCGGCACGCTCGACATCCTGATCACCGCTAAGGGGACGTTCGGCGACCCGCTGCGCGAGGGGAACCCGCTCGCACGGTTCGTCTTCGTGGAAACCGGCTTCGTCGGGCCTATCGTCGCGAGCGTGCTCTGGATAGCGCTCTGGTCGCTTGCCGTGCTCATGATAAACAAGAGGGTTTCCGGCCCCGCCGCGCTGTTCCTTTCGCTCGCGGTGTTCTATTCCCTCGCGGCCGGGCACGTATACGGGTTCGGGAGCTGGTACGAGCCGCTTTGCGGCGTATCGCGCGCGTATGTGGATGCGCTCTCGTGGATTCCAAGGCTGCTGCGGCCGGTTCCGCCCGGGGTGGCGCTTGCAGCGGCGCACATGGGCGCGCTCGCCTTCCTGGGCAGGCGCCCGGGAAAAGGTATATAATCAGCGGATGAGATGTGCCCTTGTCGAATCCTGGTGTTGCTATGATAATCGGCCTTACGGGGGAGAACTGCGCGGGGAAGAGCACCATTGCCGACTACCTCATGAAGAAGGGGTTCTACTACTATTCGCTCTCGGACATAATCCGCGAGGAGGTCCGCGCCGAGGGCAAGGCGGTCACGCGCGAGAACCTCATCCGGAAGGGCAACGAGCTCCGGGAGAAGTTCGGCCCGGGAATCCTCGGCACGAAGCTCGCGCAGAAAATACAGGCGGACAAGAACTACGCCATAGACTCCATCCGGAACCCCGCCGAGGTCGAGGAGCTGCGCAAGAACGGCCGCTTCTTCCTCTTTTATGTGACCGCGCCCCCGGAGGTGCGGTTCGGGCGCATACGCTCCCGCGACCGGGAGGAGGACCCGCGCACGTTCGACGCCTTCCTGGAAATCGAGAAGATGGAGATGGAGAACGCGGATAAGAACAAGCAGAACCTGAAGGGGACGTTCGCGCTCGCGGACAGGAGGATTGTCAACGACGGCGACCTGAACGAGCTCCATGACAGCGTCGATCGCGAGCTCGCCCAGGTGTCCGACAGGTTCAGGCTCTCCCGGCCGAGCTGGGACGACTATTTCATGGGGATAGCCAAGGTCGTCGCCTCGCGCAGCAACTGCGTCAAGAGGAAGGTCGCCGCGGTGATAGTGAAGGACAAGCGCATCATTTCGACCGGCTACAACGGGACCCCCCGCGGGACCAGGAACTGCTCCGAAGGGGGCTGCCCCAGGTGCAACAGCTTCGGCGAATCGGGCAAGAACCTCGAGGAGTGCCTCTGCAGCCACGGCGAGGAGAACGCCATAGTGCAGGCGTCCTACCACGGCATCAGCATCAAGGATTCCACGATATACACCACGTTCTCGCCCTGCCTGCTCTGCACCAAGATGATTATCAACGCCGGCATAAAGGAGGTCGTCTACAACGTGGACTACCCGCTCGCACAGACGCCCATGAGGCTCCTTAGGGACGCCGGCGTCAAGGTGCGCCAGCACAGGATAGAGTGAGGGGATGATGCAATGGATGACGAGGAGATGCCGCCCGGGGGCCCGCAGGCGCCCATGATGCGTTCGCTCGCGCTCACCGCGACTGGGGATTTCTTCCTCCTTGTCGGGATGTTTTTCGTCCTGCTCGGGGCGGCGAATTTCATAACGGACCTGGTACGGATAAAGGGCTCGGGCGAGGCGGCGGTGGGGTTCGCGCTGATTGCGCTCGCGATCGCCCTGCTGCTCCGCTCCCAGGCCGCGATGAGAAGCATGCGGCCGCAGCGACCCGCGAAGAGGGAGATGCCCCGCTCCGAGGATTACCGCTAGCGCGATGACCCGTTTCCGTTTTTCATGGCCGCGCCGGGCGAATGCGAGGTCCTGGCGTGGATTTCCCTGTGGTATCCCAGGGCCCATTGAAGCGCCTCTGAGACCTCGGCGTCCGTGATTTCCTTAGTCGAACTGCAGAGGGAGGCCGTATCTCCGTGCTTCTTCCGGTTGATTGCGCCGGCCGACACCATCCGGTCCCAGCATTTCCTAAACAGCTTCTGGTGCTCCTTGTCGCCCCTTATGCGGCGGAGCATGTTGCTGCGAAGGGATGGCGCCGGCGCGTATGCCTGGTCGATGAGGGCCTTTGCGGTCCCGGCGCGGAAGCATTCGAGGCAGATGAGCTTCTCCATCAGAAGCGGAGAAAGCGACCGGCCCCGTATGTCCATTTTCCTGAGGGCTTCCGGCTCTGTGTCCTCCGGCACGGGGAGCCGGGTCACCTTCCGGCGCTCTTCCGGGTCCTCTATGTCTTCCGGGGAATCAGTTGACCTGACGTGGAATGCAATCCGCCCCATGAGGCCCCGCTCTTCCAGATAGCCGAAAACCTCGGGATCCAGGACCTCGATGTCCGAAGGCTCCTCGAGCTCGGCTTCCTCCACGAGCGACTGCGCGCATTCGAGCACGGTTTCGTCGTCAACGGTTTCCTGCCCGGGAGCCTGGGAATCGCGTGCGGCTCCGGGATGCATTCCCGAACCCCCAGTATCCAGGATTCCGCGTACCTCGGAATTCCTGGCCGAGCATTCTCCGGTTTCGGAACCCCGCCCGGCTTCCCGGGACGGTTCTCCGGGGGCTTTTCCCAGGGACAACAAGCCCTGCTGGGCGCCGATTAGCGCGGAGATTTTGCTTATGGCCGAATCCGCGCACCGTTCAAATTCCGAGCGGATGTCGAATAGCCTGCGGAAGAGCGGCGCGAGATTCTTGATGCCGACGGCGCTGAGCATGCTGATGACGGACGGGGCGCTGCCATCTTCGGCGGGGGATATTATCTCCGAGAGGCATGCGGCCTCGAAACGCTCGTGTGGAGTAACGAGGCTGCTCTCCAGCGACATCTCGATGAAGCGGTCGCGCAGGCAGGCCGGGGCGCCTGCCAGGGCCCCCCGCAGGGCGTCCCCGCCGGGCTCGGAGCCGTCTTTGGGCGTTCCGCTTAGCGCGAACTGGAGCTCCAGGAACGAGTCTATGGATTCCACGGGGCAGATTCCGGCGCGCAGGAGGGAGAGGTACGTCCCCTTGCCATGGTCTCCCGAATCCACGGTGGCGAGAACCCGAATGGCGTCATCCTTGAGCGCTGCTTCCGCAGGGTCCCTCGGCGGCTCGAGCGCGACCGAAAGCGCCGCAGCCTCGACAGAAGCGCGCGCCCTGCCCAGGAACGGCTCCTCGAGGGCTATCAGGCCGAGCCTCTGCTGGATTTTGGGATGCGCCCCGGCAGCGACGGCTTTCACCCTCTCGGGGCTGATTGGTTTGAGTGTCATTAGTGGTTTTTTATGGGCATAGATATTAAATCATTTGTTATCTTTTATAACGACAGATTACGCATCCTGCCTGGATTAAAAGCGGTGCGCGCCAATATGAATCCGGCAACGATGAAGAGACCGTCCCAGACTGATTGGTGATGACAAGAGTAGCTACCGAGTTGCCTTCATCCTTCCGGCGGCCCGCCGCCTATAGCAACCCTTATTAGTCTTATTGCCCAAAGGTGGAACGGGAGGTAATTGTCATGAGGCTAGTCGTGCAGGATGCTCCAGCCCTGAAATCCGCTGTCGATTCGATTGTCTGCCTGGTGGAAGAGGGCCAGTTCGAGGTGAAGGCCGACGGCCTTTATCTCAAGGCCATGGACCCCTCGCAGATATCCATGGTGTCTTTCTCGATGCCCAAGGAGGCGTTCATCGAATACAGCGTCCCCGAGGAGATGAAGATAGGCGTGGACATAGGCCAGCTCGCGAACGTGCTGGCGCGGGGCAAGAAGGGCGAGAAGGCGGAGCTTTCCATAGAGGAGGGCAGGCTCGTCGTGAGGTTCATGGGCGAGAAGCACAAGAGGACCTTCAAGGTGCCGCTCATCGAGACCGGCGACCGCGTGCAGAGGGAGCCCAAGATCGAGTTCAAGAACACCGCGAGAATCAAGGCGGACGCGCTCAAGGAGACCCTCAAGGACGCGAAACTCATAAGCTCGCATGTGAGGCTCCAGCTCTCCGCGGAGCAATTGGTCGTGGACGTCCGCGGCGAGAGCGGGGATGTCAAGGCCGAGTTCGAGAAGGGCAGCCCGGAGCTCGCCGAGCTTTCGGTCCAGGGCGGCGGCGCAAGGGCGACCTTCCCGCTCCAGTACCTGGAGGACATGGTGAAGGCGACGAGCGCGTCTTCCGTGGTGAGCATCAACCTAGAAACAGACAGGCCGCTCAAGCTCGAATACGGCCTTGAGGGAGCGAAGGTCACGTACTTCCTCGCACCCCGAATAGAGACGGAGTGATTACGGTTTTCGTAATCTGTGACACAGATTTAAAAAGAGAAGGTGGCATAAAATAGATATTCGTAGGCGACACACCATGAAGAAGACCGAGTATGCGTTCGTGCAGAATGAAGCCGACATAAGGACCAGCATGGAGGCTGGCAAGCACGATGATTACATGCTTCCCGAATTCACGAGGGAGGTCCCGGTTTCTTCCAGAAAGAGGGAGGCCGGGGACACCGTATCCCAGGAATATGAATGGAAGGCGTCCAGGTCCGAAAGCATCCGCGTGAAGAGGATAGATTTCAGGAAGGGCGAGGACGACCTTATGGACTTCTACCGCGTCGCAGCGCGGGACGGCGCGGACAGCATCACTTTCAAGCACAACGGCTCCACCTACATCCTCAGGAAGACCGTGAAGGAAATCGCGGTGGCGCTCTACAACGCCTACGGCAAGATTAAGGGCGCGGTGGAGAACGTCGTCGGATACATGAGGACCGTTATCGGGAACGACTACGTGCTCTCCAAGGTCGAGGGCGAGTCATGGGCCTTCGACAAGAGGATAAGCAAGGCCAATGTGCACTTCACAGACGTCGACGCGCTCGACCGCCAGGGCAGGTGCAGGCTGGTCGAGATGATAACGGAGCGCATTGCCGAGCTGCATGCGCGGAACCTCATAATAGGCAGGTTCACCATGAACAACATACTCCTGGGCAGGGACAGCCTGCTTTTCACCGACCTGCGCAAGCTGCGCGTATCCCGCAGGAAGTCTTTCGTGATAGACGAGTTCAAGAGCGTGATGCAGTACCTCTTCGCGATAGGCGTTGCGAGCAGGGAGGACGTCTACTGCTCGATTGCGTACTACGCCGCCCAGAACGAGGACAGCTGCAGGGAGTGGTACCAGGACCGGACCGGCAGGAAGGCCTCCGACCAGCTGGACATCGTCGGCAAGATAGAAGAGGACATATACAGCTGAATTTTTCTGACCCGCCGGTCATGCGCTCTCCACGCGAGTCTCGCCGTTATTCTCCTTGTCCCTCACGAAGCGGTAGCTTGAGGCGAATTCCGAGCCCATGAACGCCTCGTCGTGGGTAATAATGAAGGTCTGCTTCACCACTTCCGGCACCCTGAACTGGAGCGATGCGGAAAGGAGCGAAACCGCCTCAGCGTCGAGGTTGTGGGTGGGCTCGTCCAGGATGAGCCAGCCCAGCTTCGGCGTAAGCACCATCGCGAGCGCGACGCGCAGCGTCAGCGCGGCGCTCGCCCTCTCGCCCCCGCTCGCCACGGTCTCGAGCCCGCGCCAGCCCCCCCCGTCGTCGACCTCGAATGAGTAGTCCCGCTCCCCGGCGAGCAGGCGCAGCGCCCGGTAGTTGCGGTACGGGTAGAAGACAGGCCAGATCTCGTTCATGGCGGCGTTTATCGCCTCCGTGAGGTCCATCCTCAGGGAGGCCTGGGTCTCGATAAGGGCGTTCTTGAATATCGCGAGCTGCTCCTCCAACGAGGCGAGGCCCGCAATCGCCTTCTCCGTGCTGCGCAGGGATTCGAGCTCCTCGCGGACAAGCTTCAGCATGCCGGAGGCCATCGCAAGCTGCGACTCCGCCGCCTTGCGCTCGCCGCCCATGCGCTCGGATTCCAGCCGCATGCGCTCCGCCGACTCGCGCGCAGCCTCGAATGCCTTCTCGTCGAAAGCGAGCGCCTTGAGCGCGCCCTCGGTTTCCTTGAGGCTGGCAGCCACCCTGGCGGCCTCGGCCTTCTTCGAAATCAGCGCCCGCATCTCCTCGGCCCCGATCCTTAGCTTCTCAAGCGAAGCCGCGAGGGGCTCGAGGAGCCTCCGCTTGGACTCAAGCCCGGCTGAAAGCGGGGCGATCTCCGCGGCGAGCGCCTTGCGCTGCCCCTCCAGCACGGGAGAGGCCTCCGCCGCCTTTTTGAGCGATTGGGCCTGCTCTGAGAGCGCAAGCATGCGCCGAAGGCGGCCGGAGAGCGATTCCGCATCCTTCGCCGCTGCGGCGGCCCTGGCGGCAATGGCGGAGGCGCGTTCCTTCCTTTCGCGCACCATGCGTGCCTTCTCCTCCCTGACGTGGAGAATGCCGTCCTCGGTGAGGGGGGCGAGGCAGAGCGGGCACTGCGAGAGCCCGCCCGCAAGCTTCCCGGCCGAGGCCTCGATTTCCCCGGCTTCCCGCTCCAGCGACCTGCGCTCGGATTCGAGCGAGAGCCTCGATGCCTCTGACTCCCTGAGCCTTTGCTGCAGCGCTTCCATGCTGCCGCCCTCCAGAAGGCCCGAGATGGCGGCCTCCGCCTTTGCCAGCTGCGATTTGGATTCCTCGGCCGCCCTGAGGCGCGCCTCCAGGGAGCCGGCCTCCTTCGATGCCGCACTGAGGCGGGTTTCCAGGGCCCGGATTTCCCCGGAGAGCGCGGCGCGCTCTTCCGCGAGGGCGGCGCGCTTCGATTCTATCTCCTTCAGGGCGGATTCGTCGATGGTTTTTCCCTCGAGCGCCTTCGCAAGCGATTTGGCCTCTGCGCCGAGCCGGATTGCCTCCCGCGAGAGCCCCTCGTGCCGCTCCCTGGATTTCTTCATGGCTTCGAATGCGGCCTGCAGCTCGGCTGCCTTTTTGGCTTGTTTTTCGGATTCGGCGGCGCATTTTTGGAGCAGCTCCGAGTGCGCCGCCGCATCCTTGGCCAGCTGCGCCTCCCGCGATTCCAACGCCGCGAGCCTTGAACGGTCGTAGCGCTCCTCGAGCGTGGCGCGGTTGGAGCGGACGCGGTTTATCACGGAGACTATGGAGGAGCGCGCCGACTCGAACCGGTCGAGCCCCAGGAGAGCGTCCATCTCCTCCTTCCGCCTGCGGGGGTCGAGGGTGAGGAAATGGTCTATGTTGTTCTGCTCCGAGTATATGGCGCGGGTGAAAAGGTCGTAGTCGATGCCCAGGACGCCCTGCACGTAGGCCGTCACGGGCGCTTGCCCCTGCTCCACGAGCGCGCCCTGGCAGTATGCCTTGGCTTCGGTGGACGTGCTGCGCTTCGAGCGCTCTATGGACCTCTCAATGCAGTATTCCCGCCCGTCCCAGGACAGCTCCAGGGCGACCTTCGCCGCAGGCTCGCTCAGGCGGATGATGTTGTCGAGCCTGAGCTTCCTGCGTTCGAGGGCGGGGAACGTGCCGAATAGCGCGAACGACACGGCCTCGAGGACGCTGGACTTCCCAGCCCCCATCATCCCGACAAGGAGGTTGGTCCCCGGCCTGAACTCGAGCGATGTGTCGGCGTGCGAGCGCCAGCAGGACAGCCTGATGGACCGTATCATCCACCATGATTTGCCAGCAACGGAATTAAAGCTGCGGGGGCGGCCCGGGCGCATCGGAAAGGCCCATGTGGCCGCGTCTCACCTGTTCCGGAGCACGGAGCGGGCGAAGAGCGCGGCGAGGAGGAGGAAGCCGCCGTAGTCGAAGACTGGGATCAGTATGCAGCAATAAAGCAGGGCTCCGCCCGCCCCCAGGAGGGCGATCAGCATCTCACCGGAATTGTGCATGGCATGGAAGAGCGCGGCCGCCGGCATGCCGATTAGGAATCCCAGCGCCGGCGCCCTGAAGCGCCTCTCGGCAAGGTATCCGATTGCGGCCCCCGTTATGGCGGTATAGAGCCCGTGGTTCGCCGAGAAGAACAACGAGCGCAGGACGAAGAGGAAAACCCAGCCGATGATGTCCGAGCCCATTGGGTTGTCTATGAAGTATATCCAGTTCTCGATGAAGGAGAATCCCATGCCGATTGTGAAGCCGTAGAGGATGCCGTCCTCCACCGAGTCCAGCTCGCGGTGCTCCGAAAACAGGCAGAGGCCGGAGCCCTTGTAGCTTTCCTCGGCCAGAGGGGCGACGAGGAAGGAGCCCAGGAAGCCGAGCCCGATGGCGGAGAACGCGAGCCCGACAAGCGAGTTGATGCCTATGGCCATCAGCGCCGATAGCATGCCCCAGAGGAAAAGGGAGACCATGATGCGGAGGGGCTCCCGCTCCTTGTAGTCGGAATACCACCAGAGCGCGGACCAGAGGAAGGGGACTATGAGCGCCATCAGCCCGGAGAATGCGAACGCGATGAAGGCGGTCTGGGATTTCCACATCTGGGCCGAGAGGGCCATGTAGGTGAGGATGATTGCGATGCCCAGGAGTTCAAGGGCCCAGAACCACGAGGAGGATATGGACGCGTGGAATTTCTGCAGCAGCGTGCGCCCGAAGGCTACGGGCAGCAGGAACGTCCGGAGCGAGTATTCACCCGGCTCCGCCCTTTCATGCCGGGTGCGGGATGCCACAAGCAGCACGAACGCCGCGGCGGGGAGCATCGCGAACAGATATGCCGCCGCCACGATCAGCGCCATCGCCCAGGAGAAGCCGAGGAAGTTGCGCTCGTATTCCGACCAGCCCGCGGCGACAACGACCGGTCCCGCGTAGTATTCCCCCTCGCGGTTTGTGAGGAAGGCGTAGATGCGGTATGTGGAACTATCCTCGTAATCGTACGGGAGGGGCGCCTCGCAGGCCATTTCCGTTGCGCCCGCATAGCCGGCCGGGGAATCGAACTGCCCCAGGCAGTCGGCAATGTATTCCTTCCCGTTCTGGTCGAAGATGCCCACCGTCAGGAGGTCGCCCTCCGCGAGGGGCGGGATGCGTATCGTGAGGCCGACCGGATGGGGGGAGTCGGAGGGAAGGACGGTGGGCGGCCCCGAGAGTTCCGCACCGAAGTCCCCGCGGGCCGAGAGCCCTTCCAGCGCCTCTGACTCGGCGTCGTATGGGATCAGGTTGGGGAGGAAGAGGGCCGCGACGCTTAGCAGGATTCCGAGCATGGCTGCGGCTATCAGAAGGGCGAGAAATATGCGGTTGGCCGCCCGGAGCATCCCTCATGAGTCCGCGTCAAGGAATATAACGATTCGCTGGGGATATAGTATGGATGATGACCAAGGCCCCGGGCTCCGGCCCGGGTTTGGCCATCATCAATCGGATGATGACCAAGGTGATCACCGAGCCAAGCCCTAAGCCCGTGCCCCGGCGCGTGTCAACGCTCCGGGCGCCAGGGGGTGTTAAGGACCGAGAGGTCCTTGACATAGGAGAAATCTTCGGATTTCTCCGAATCCCCGGCCACGGCCCAAGCGATGACGATTGACGTGCGGTCTGACTACATGATGAACCACGGGTAATGCGCAATGCTGCGCGCGGGCTCCGGCAAACGAGAACAAACGCCGATAAAGCATGCCGCGGCCCCGCCCTCCTTCGCCCGCGCGGCAGGGCGGGTATAAAAGCGTTGCGCGGGTATTTCCCGCATGAAACGGAACGGGCTGGTCCTCGTCGGGCTCATGGCATTCGCCATGTTCTTCCTTTTCGGCTGCGACGAGGTCAACAACAAGGCGCGTGACGCGGCCGAGGCCAAGAATCCCGCGCTCTGCAAGGAGCTCGAGCGTGAGGACGATGTCGAGAGATGCTTCCAAAAGGTCGCCGACGAGATGAACGACCCGGAGGTCTGCCTCCAGGCCGCCGACAGGAACGCCTGCCTGACCGAGTTCTCGGTCTCGAAAAGAAGCATCAAGTATTGCGACATGACGACCGATGCGGCCGCAAAGTACGCGTGCGTGGTGCGGGTCACCGGTGACAACACGGGAAGGGAGCTCACGTTCATACTGGCGGACTGGCGCAGCAGCGGGGCGGTCTCCAAATGCAAGGAATTGTGCCGGCCCGCATACGAATCGTGCATGAAGGACTGTTACAAGAAACTGCTGGGCGCGCAGGAGAAGTGCGCGGCCATCAGCGGTAGCGGGGACAAGTACTGGTGCTTCGACGCCGCCAAGAAGGATAACGACCAGTGCACGCTCGGCTGCTATGACAGCCAGGATGAATGCGAGGAAGGCTGTCTGCCGGACGAGGAATGAGGCGCGCCGCATGTTGTAGGGGAAAGGGGGCGGACGGTCAGGAAGCCCGGAGGAGTAAATGGCAGGGGATGGGGAATGACTATGCTCGTTGTCGCCGGAATCATCCGCAGGGGAGGCCGGATTCTAATAGCCCGGCGCAAGGCCGACTGCAGGCGCGAGCCGCTCAGATGGGAGTTCCCGGGCGGGAAAATCGAGCCCGGCGAGACGCCCGAGGGGGCGCTCCGGCGGGAAATCTCTGAGGAGCTGGGCGTCGAAATCCGCGTCGGGAGGCTCTATTGCGAAACGCGGGCGGAAAGCGGGGGGGCGAGGATACGGATGTCGGTGTTCCTCGCGGACTGGGCGGGCGGGGAGCCGAGGGCCCTCGACTGCCATGAGTTCCGCTGGGTGGGCATGGATGCGCTTGGCGCCTTCGAATGGGCCACGGCAGACATACCGGTCGTGGAGAGGATGCTCCGCGACGGGATAGGTAAATAACGCTTCTGGGCGAAAGCACCATATGCGCCGCGACACAATTCTCCTGGCCGCCCTGCTCCTGCTCGCGCAGGCGTCCGCGTTCTCCATCGATTCCTATTACACGAATGCTACGGTGCGGCCGGACGGCGGCCTCGATATCCGCGAATCCATCGATTTCACACTCGAGCGCGAGTTCAGCGAGGGGTTCCGCTCCATCCGCAGGGAGGATTTCTGCTCCCTGGACGGCATAACGGTCCGGTCCGTGACGGTCAACGGAGAGAACGTCCCCTTCGGGAAGCAGATGAACGGCGAACAGGCCGAAATCGTCTGGAGGAAGACGTTCGCGGGGAAGAACCATGTCGAACTGGACTACTCCATCAGCGGGCGGGCGCTCGTGTATGACGATTTCGCGAAGGTCTGCTTCGAGCATTTCGGGGCGGGGTGGAGCGTTCCCGCGAAGGAGTTCGAGGCCAGAATGACGCTTCCGGAGGCTGCCCGAAGCCATGACATGCATTTCGAGGTGTATTCGGCGAAGGAGGGCAGCGCGCGGATTGAAGACCTGACGGTCGTGATAGGGATGGAGGACGTGCCGCCGGGAAACTATGTCGGCGGATGCTACCTCTACCACAAGGGCGCCCTTGCAGGCGGAAGATTAATGAACGGCTCCGCGCTCCAGATGCTCAAGGACGAGCGCGAGGCGTACGGCTCGAAGACGCTGATTGAGGCGGAGGACCGCGGCTCCAGCACGCTCTGCTGCCTTCCGGCGGCCATTGCAAGCGCCCTCGCGGCCGCCTTCATGCACGCGAGGGGACGCGGCCGGAAGAAGCTGCCTGAAAACATCATCCCTCCGGGCAGGGAGCAGCCCGCATTCGTCTCCGTCCTGGTCAGGAACAGGCTGGATTACGGCGACGCCATGGCGGCGTCCATCCTCGACCTGATAAACAGGGGCGTCCTTGACATCGTGGAGCTTGAAAAGCGGGGCGAGACCTCGGCGGAAGCCAGGCGCGGTCGCACAATCCTCTTGCTCAAGCGGAAGCCGAAGGCGCCCGAAGCGTGGGAGGCCGCCCTGCTGGACATGCTGTTCCCCGAAGGGGCGGGGGAGGTCGATTTGGACAGGATGGCGGCCGGCTATGCCGCCATAAGCGGCAGGAAGGAGGCCAAGGCCGACAGAATCAGCGCGGCGATAGAGCGCTACAACAAGGAGGTGGAGGCCGCCCTCAAACGGCGAAACGCCTGGGAACTGCGCGATGTCGCGGACTCCAAGGACGCCGTGGTCGCCAGCTTCGGTTTCTTCGGCCTGATAATACTCTGCGGCATCTTCGCGGTCGGTGTCGAGTTCATGACTGGCTATATGGACGATGGGAACTGGTTCGAAGCGGGCGGAACGCTCGCCGCAATCGCGATTTTCCTGCCGTCGCTCGCGGCAATCGTGTCTGAATACCGCAGGCCCAACATCGCCAGGGGCATGGAGGAGGATTTCGCCCGCTGGGATGCGTTCGCAAGGGCGGTGAAATCAAGCAGGCTCAGGGAATACCCGCCGTCCTCCGCGGTCATATGGGGCGAGATACTCGTTTATGCGTCCGCACTCGGGCTTGCTGACAAGGTGAAAAGGCACATGTCCGAGCTCGACGCGCTGGCCGCACGGCGCATCGACGACCTTGAAACGGTCCGCAGGTCGTCCAGGCAGTACTATCTATCGGCCTGGGGGGCGTACAACCTTGGGAAATACGGCTCCCGCTCCGGCGCCTCGGCATCGCACGGCGGCTTCTCATCCCATTCCTCGGGCGGCTGGAGCTCCGGCGGGGGCGGAGGTTTCAGCGGCGGCTCGTCCGGAGGCGGGGGATTCCGCTGACTATTTGAGTATCTTCCCGGTCTCGAGATACCAGAGGTAGAGGTCGAGCTCGCCCTGGCTGACCTTCGCGGCGGAGGCGATTCCTGCCAGGATGCGCTCGATTTCAAGATAGCGCCGCGGCGTCAGGGACCTTGAGCGGGGGGCCGCTATGACGCCGTGCCTCGCGAGCAGGTCGACGATGTGGAAGTCGATGATTGCGAAATCCGGATATCCGATGTTCCTGAGGAAATGGCTGGACTCCTTGAAGCCGAGGCCGAGCACGTTCCCCGCGAGATAGGCCCTCGCCGCATGCGGCTTCGAGCGGGCGAGAAGGCCCCTGAGGGCGCCGTGGTGGCGGCGCGCCTCCACGATATATCGGGCGCGGGCGTTCGGGAAGCGGTAGCCCAGCGCCCTGAGCCTCCTCGCGAGCGCCGCCTGCGGCAGCCGCACGAAGGCATCGCCCAGCTCCCTCTGGATGCGGATGCCGCCCTCGGCCGAATAGTTGGCGGTCAGGAGGCAGAAGCAGAGTTCGCCGAAAATCTCATCCTCGCCGCGGCGGCCCATCTCGTCGAATTCGCGCATGCGCGAGCGAACCAGGGAGCCCACCCGGCCTTTTTTAAGCGAGGATATGGAGCGCAGCAGCTGTTGCATAGTATAGGGATATTGTCCGGAACGGATTATAATGGTTGGGAGAGAACGCACGGCATGGAGACGCTCTTTTCCCGGGCCGCCTCTGAAATCGCATCGGGCCGTGTCGCATACGGGAAGACGCAGCCGGAGCTGCGGGAGATGGCGAAGCCGGATGAGAGGACCACCGGGTACGGAAGCGCCAGCTACGTCTCGAGAATCAGGAGCCGGAGCGCGAAGTTCACCGAGATAGTCTTCAGGCCCGGGCCAGCGCACGAAGAATGCATCGGAAAGGCCCTGGAGTTCCTCAGGGGCCGCGAAATGTTATCCATCGACCGCATGATGTGCATGCGCGAGGGATACCGCTCCAGGGTGAGGCTGTTCGTCACCGCGGGCTTCGCCCGCCTCGCGCACATGTGGGGGAGGATGCTTTTCGAGCCGGCAGCACTCGGGATGCCTGAGTGGGAAGAGGAAGCGGATTTCACGATTGTGGCGGTCCCGGAATGGCCGGAGCGCAGGGTGCTGGTGGACCCGGAATCCAGCACCACGTTCATCCTCGGCTCGGATTACTGCGGCGAGGTCAAGAAAGCGGGCCTGCGCATGATGATGCATGCGCACAAGGCCCGGCGCGGGGGGCTCGGGCTGCATGCCGGCTCGAAGGTGCTCCGTGTGCGCGACGCCGCAAGCGGGAGCCTCGTGGAGAAGGGGATGCTTCTTTTCGGGCTCAGCGCGACCGGAAAGACGACCCTCACATGCCACCACCATTGGCTCGATGCCGCCGCGGGGGAATCGGTCGCCATAAGGCAGGACGACGTGGTCCTCCTCAACCCGGACGGCTCGGCAACCGGGACGGAGAACAACTTCTACATCAAGACGGACGGCCTCGAGCCGAAGTCGCAGCCCCTTCTCTATAGGGGGGCCACCAGCCCGAACGCCATTCTCGAGAATGTTTTCGTCGACGAATCCGGGCGCGTGGATTTCGCGGATTCTTCCCTGACATCGAACGGGCGGGGGGTCGTGATGAGGGGCGAGCTCGACTTCACGGACAACACGATAGACCTCCCGCGCGTGGACATGGCGGTCTTCATTACCCGGCGCAAGACCATCGTCCCGCCGATAGCGAGGCTGACCCGGGAGCAGGGCGCGGCGTTCTTCATGCTCGGGGAATCCGTGGAATCCTCGGCGGGGGACCCCGCGCAGGCCGGAAAGCCGGTCAACGTCGTAGGCACCAACCCCTTCATAATCGGGCCGCCCGAGGAGGAGGGCAACCGGTTCTATTCCATCCTGAGGGCGAACCCCCACATAGAATGCTTCCTTCTGGACACCGGCAGGTTCGGGGCGCACGCCGGGGCGGATGACGGGGTCAAGATCACGGTATTCGACTCCGCGCGGCTGCTCGCCGACGCGGCCAGGGGCTCGATAAAATGGAAAACGGACCCCGACTGGGGCTATGATGTCGCGGCGGAGGTCGGCGACGTGGACATGCGGCATTTCGACCCCAGGGGATTCTATGGCGAAGAGGAGTATCGCAGGCTGACCGAGGGGCTGAGGGAGGAGAGGCGCGCGTGGCTCGCGAAGTTCCCTGGCCTCGATAGGAGGATAGCCGACTCGATATGAGCCTACCTGCCCCGCCACACCTTCTCGGCCACGCGCTCCGCCCGGTTGGCCTGGCGGGCGAGGACGAAAAGAAGGTCCCCGACGCGGTTCATGTAGGTAAGAATGCCGGGGTCGACCTGTTCCTTCCGCGACAGGGTTATTATCCGCCGCTCGGCCCTGCGGCATATCGTCCTTCCCAGATGGAGGATGGATGCGGTGCGCGTGCCGCCCGGAATGATGAAATGCCGCAGCGGCGGGAGCTCCGCCCATATGCGGTCTATTTCGAGCTCGAGTTCGTCGACCCGGGCCGGCGGGATGGTGCGCGCCCTCTTGCCCTTCGTCGCGAGGTATGCCCCCACGACGAACAGGTCGGCTTGTATGCTTTCCAGCGCCCGGGCGAGGCCGGGCGGGCCGGCCATCGAGGCGGCCAGGCCGAGAACGGCGGAAAGCTCGTCCACCGCCCCGCAGGCTTCCACGCGCAGGTCGTCCTTCGGGACGACCGCGCCCCCGATTAGGGCGGTGCTCCCCTTGTCCCCGAAGCGCGTGTATATCTTCATGCGGCATTTTCCCCGCGCCAATATAAATACTTTTATGGCTTTGTGGATAAAGACACCCAACTCCCATGGTGGCGATATGAAGGCAGTGAACTACGTCAGGCATGCGAAGGCGAGGCCGTTTGAGGCGCTCATGTTCAGGGGCGCGGCGCTCTACGAGCCCGCGCTTGAGGGGTTGACGCGCGCATATGTATCGAAGCATTTCATAGAGGAGCGTGAAAGGGCGAAGGACGGGGTGGAACCGCTGGTCCGGGCGGCGATGGCAAGGCTCGATTCAAGGGAGGATGGCAGGACCAAATGGAGCTATACCAAACACCACTCGCTTGAGGTGGCGAGATTCGTATATGTGATGGCCTGCGAGGCGCGCATGAACGGCGTGGCCGGCGCAGAGGCGCTGGAGCCGGACCTCGCGTTCGCCGGGGGGCTTATCCACGACGTCGGAAAGACGTTCCTCCCCATGTACATACTCGTGAAGGAGCTCGGGGTGGATTTCGGGCTCCTGACCCTTTTCAGGGACTGGCCGCTGACCGAGACCGAGAGGCGAATCCTGAGGGAGGAGCACATCTCAATAGGAACCCGGTTCGTAAGGCTTTTCGGCGCCGGGGAGCACACCCGCATGATGCTGGACATGGTGGGGCTGCACCACGTCCTTTATGACGGCGCCAACAGCGGCGTGCCCAGCTATCCCTCCCACATCAGGGGAAGGGACCTGCCGCTGCACGCGAGGATTGCGAAGGTCGCGGATTTCCTTTCTGCTGTGATGCCGAGGCACTACCGAAGCAACGGCTATATCCATTCCATCGACGGGGCGGCGGCATACGCGGTTTCCTCGGCGGGGGTCGAGCTCGACCCTGACGCGGTGGCGTGCTTCATCACGGGCAGGTTCTCCGTGGATTTCGGGGAGGCGAAGGCATTGGTGGCCCGCCTGTCCCACCCCATGGGCCATGAGGGCCTCTGCGACGTGCATTTGGGAAGGGTGTACACCAAGGACATCGTACTCAAGGATGCGGAATTCCTCGGAATGCTGGAGCGGCAAGACCAGGGCAAGGCCGCGGCATACAACTCGGCGCTCGGGCGGCTCGCACACGGATTCGGGGTGGGGGCCGGCGGCGCCTGGTCAAGTTAATAAATTTGCGCGCGCTAGACCCACCCATGACGTTGATTGACGATTTCGCGCTCCTTGAAAGGCACGGCTTCCGGCTCCTACCCTACCGGCTCGCGCGCAGTGAGGAGGAGGCCCTCGAGGCCGCTGAAAAAATAGGGTACCCCGTCGCAATGAAAATCGTATCGCCCGACATCGAGCACAAGACCGACGTCGGGGGCGTGAAGGTCAATGTCAGGAATCCGGATATCCTCCGCCACAGCTTCCGGGACATAATGCACGGGGCGTCGGGCAAGAAGGTGGAGGGCGTCCTGATACAGAAGATGGCCAGGAAGGGGGTCGAGCTGATAATCGGCGGGAAGAAGGACCCCCAGTTCGGGCACATGATAGTCCTCGGGCTGGGTGGGATATATGTCGAGATATTCAGGGACATAAGCGCGAGGATATGCCCCCTCGCGGCGGCCGATGTCGAAGAAATGGTGTCGGAGCTCAAGGTCCACCCGCTCCTCGAGGGCGCGCGGGGCAAGAAGCCAGTCAACAAGAAGGCCCTCGAGCGCCTGGTACTGCGCGCATGCGGCTTCATGCAGAAGGAGAACATAAGGGAGATGGACCTCAACCCGGTCGTTTTCGACGAGAACGGGTGCGACATAGTGGACGCGAGGTTCAGCAGGTGAGCCCATGAGGAAGATTGTCAGCGGCCTTGGCAGGGTCTTCGCACCGAAGACCGTGGCGATAGTCGGCGCATCCGGCACCCCGAACAAGATAGGCAACGTCCTTCTCCGGAATTTCATCGATACGAAGTTCGGCGGGCGGATCTGCCCGGTGAACCCGAAATACGGCGAGCTCGAGGGGCTGAAATGCTACCCGAAGGTCAGCGATATCCCGGGCTCCGTGGATTGTGTGATTGTCGCCACGCCCGCGGAGACCGTCCCGTCCATCGTGGAGGACTGCGCCTCGAAAAAGGCGGGCGGGGTGATCGTGCTAAGCGGAGGGTTCGAGGAGGTCAAAAGGGACGATTTGGCCCGGCGCATCCGCGAGATTTCGCTGAAAAGCGGCATGCCGCTCATCGGGCCCAACTGCCTCGGCGTCTTCAACCCCTACACGAAGGTCGACAGCATATTCCTCCCGATGTACAAGCTCGAGCGCCCGAAGGCGGGGGGCATCGCGTTCGTCACGCAAAGCGGGGCGGTCGGCTCCACCGTCCTTGATTTGGCGGCGTTCTACGGCCTTGGCGTCTCAAAGTTCATCTCATACGGCAACAGCACGGTGCTTGACGAGGCGGACTACCTGGAATACCTGATGAAGGACAAGGAGACCGACATCATCATCCTCTACATAGAGGGGGCGAAGGACGGCAGGAAGCTTCTCGATGCCATGCGCAGGGTGAACAAGGTGAAGCCGGTGATAGCACTGAAGGCCGGCCGGGGAGCGGGCGGCCAGGCGGCAGCCCGCAGCCACACGGGCAACATCGCGGGGAGCTACCTCGCATATCAGGCGGCATTCAAACAGGCGAAGGTGACCGAGGCGGACGGAATCACGGAGGTCTTCGAGTTCGTCAAGATATTCAACCAGCCCAAGCCCAGGGGGAGTAGGGTCGCGGTCATCACGAACGGAGGAGGTGTGGGAGTGCTGACTGCGGACAGCATCGAATCGGAAGGCCTGCAGATTGCCGAATTCTCGGATGACACCAAAAAAGCCCTCGCAAGGATACTCCCTCCATACGGCAATGTGGCGAATCCGCTCGACCTGGTGGCTGACGCCGGGGTCGAGGCATATGACAAGGCCATAACCGCCATGATGGCAGACCCGGGCATAGATGCCCTTATAATAGTCGTCCTGACGCAGACCCCGCCGATAGACGAGAGGATTATCCACGTCCTCACGAAGGCCGCGCAGGACAGGAAGAAGCCGGTCGCCACGATATCGATAGGCGGGACTTATACCGAGGCATACCGGAAGATTCTGGAGAGCAAGGGCGTGCCGAGCTACAACTCCCCGAAGGCCGCCGTCAAGGCGATGGAACGCCTGATGACCTACTCGAGGTACTGCGCGCGGCTGAAGAAGGGGTAGGCCCTGGGGGGAGGGTGCAGTTCCATTAATAATATTGTTGTTGTTTGTTTGTATTGTTATGTAACTATAGATACATAATAAGAGGGAAGAAAGCACCCGAAGAAACGTTCGTGTGGATGTGTAACGATGCAGATTGTCTATATCTACGATCTGAAAGCCGGAAACAGGAAGGTGTTCAACCGCACGAAAAGGCTTTTCTACTACCACCTCAACAGGCTGCCGCTTAGGAAGGGGTGCTGGAAGACAAAATCTGCCCTTGCCGTCGACGCGCGCCTTGAAAAGGCGCTCGACGCGTTCTTCAGGCGCTTCGGCAAAAAGGTCGTCGCCTATAAAATCCTGGCTGAAAGCATCGAACTTGTCGGGCTTTGAATAGTGGAACTACGGGGCCTCCCCCAATTGCAGTTCGCAGACGTAAATATCGAAGGAAACACCCAATTTCTCCATGATGCTTCCGCTAACCCTGCCCAACACCCCCCGCTCCGCCCCGTCCACGACTACGGCGCATGATGTTTCCGGGTCGAGGGCGGCGTTTTCCTTCTTCTCGAGTGAGAAAACAAACCCGCGTTCCTTGGCGAGTGTCTGGAGATACCCCCTCATATGCGAGAACTCAAGTTTCCTGTCCATCACGCCGAAGGCAAGGCGCCTGGACGTCCTGCCGCCGCTGCGGACGATGCCTATCTCATAATACCTCTGCGGCAGGCCCTTCATCTTGTTGGTCCGGAACGTGTCGAGCATGTCCAGAAGGAGCGTCGGCCGGACGACCGTGAAATCAGCCGTGCTGGGGTTGGATATCTCGTCTAAGCCCTCATCCTGTCCGATTGCCGCCAGCCTCTCCCTGTTCGTCAGGATGAACGTCTTGGCTTCCATAAAGCCCATCCCGCGCATCACGGAATCGACGATATCATCATCCTTGATGGTGTTTCCCGGCGTGAAAAAGCCCGGGGTCGAGGGCTTGAAGCGGTTGTAGCCGTATGCTATGGCCGCGTCCTCGATGACGTCGATGGGGCCGAGGATGTCCGCCCGGTATGGCGGGACCCGGACCACGCCGCCGGAATACGAGTATCCCATCCTCGCAAGAAGGGCCTTTATGTCGCGTTCGCCGAAATCCGTCCCCAGCGCCCGGTTCACGTCCTCCGGGCCCAGGCGGACCTCCCTGTCCGAAAGGTCCGGCGTTGCCGCCTTCCTGGCGCCGTAATCGACAAGCACCTCGAAAATCTCCCCGCCCATGTCCGCGAACGTGCAGACGAGGATGTTGAGGGCGGCCCCGCAGGCGTTCTCGTCCATGCCGGACACCTCGATGAATATGTCGCGCGTCGTCTCGTCGACCCTGCCGGTATCTGCGGAGTTCACTATTGGAATGAGCGCCATCACCTTCCCCTCCGCATCGAGATATACGGGGTACACTGGGTGGCCCTTGATTAGGTGGCCGTACTGCTGACCCTTCTTGTGCTCGGCCAGAATGCGGGGCGCGTCCATCTCCTCCTCATGGCCAAGGGGGACATACCTTATCCTCTCTGGCTTCATGGTGGTGTAGCTCAGCGGGAATTTCACGGCGCCAAGGGGATAGAGGCCGAGCCCGAACTTTTTGACTCGGCGCCCGAGGGTCGCAAGGAGCTTCTCCTGCAGGAGCACCATGTCCCTGACGCGGGCGTCGTCGAGCCGCAGCCCCTTCACGACCGCGCATGCGGTGAACGGGCGGATTTTTTCAAGCGACCTATCCACTTTCACAACGTAGCCGGATTTCTTCGCCCTGTATTTCGGGCTCTCCTGCAGATGGTAGGATTTGAGAGCCCTGGCTAAGCCCTCCATCGAATACCAGTCGGGCCGGTTCGGTGTCAGCTCGGCCATTATCTTCCCCAGCTCGGGCTCGTATTCCGAGGGGGCGCCGAGGTCGCTTAGCATCTGGACCATCTGCTCCCGCGGCAAATCCACGAGCTTCCTCATCTCCGTATAGGCGAATTCAACGACTACCATCCTGCAACACCATCAGACCTTGCGTGCCCGCTCGGCGAGCCCCTCGACATGCGGGGTGTGGTATTTCCCGCCGAGGCAGGAATCGCACACCGGCAGCCCGATTGCCTCGCGGAGCCCCTCCATGGACAGATAGCGCAGGCTATCCGCACCCAGGTGGTTAGCTATCTCCTCCGCAGTTATTTTATTTGCTATCAGTTCGCGGTATTCCGCCATGTCAACGCCATAGAAGCAGGGCGCCCTGAGCGGGGGGCAGGTTATCCTCAGGTGCACCTCCACAGCCCCGGCGCGCCGAACCAGGCCGACAATCTCCTTCAGGGTCGTGCCGCGGACTATGCTGTCGTCGACGAGCGCCACCCTCCGCCCCCCAACGAGCTCCTTCACGGGGTTCAGCTTCAGCCTCACCGCCTCCACGCGGCGCTCCTGCTCCGGCATTATGAACGTCCTTCCGATGTAGCGGTTCTTTATCAGGCCTTCCGCGCACCTGATGCCCAGCCGCTCGGCGTATGCTGCGGCCGCGATGCGGGAGGTGTCCGGCACCGGCACCACAAGGTCCGCCTCGACGGGCGCCTCCCGGGCGAGCAGCTCCCCGAGCCGCATCCTCGCGCCATAGACGCTCCGCCCGTCCAAAACCGAGTCCGGCCTCGCGAAATACACGAACTCGAACATGCAGTGCCTCGGGCTGGCCGGAACGAGCTGCGTCCTCGCCATCCCTTCGGGTCCGGCGCTTACCAGCTCGCCCCCGAGGACATCGCCGCAGTAAGGGATGTTGTTGATGTCCAGGGCCGCGGTCTCGGAAGCGAAGCAGATGAGGTCGCCGTTCTCTCCCCAGACCAGCGGCCTAAGGGCGAAAGGGTCCCTGAAAACGAGCAGCCGGCCCCCGGAAATCGCCGCGACCGAATACGAGCCCTCGAGGCGCCCCATCATCGACGCCACCGCCTTTTCAGGGCTCTCCCCCCCCGCAAGCATCAGGGCCATGATTTCGGAATCCACCGAGCTTGCGAACCTGGCGCCCTGCCCTTCCAGGGAGGCGCGC
This sequence comes from Microcaldota archaeon, assembly GCA_964647855.1. Classification (GTDB taxonomy): domain Archaea; phylum Micrarchaeota; class Micrarchaeia; order Anstonellales; family Bilamarchaeaceae; genus Bilamarchaeum. Next base: position 49,803 of record CAZYJW010000001.1, read on the forward strand.
AGCTCCGCGTAGTTGGCTATGTGGCCGTTATGGGCCACCGCGCAGCCCCCTTCGATTATGGGCTGGACGTCGCAGAGCCTGCATTCCCCATGGGTGGGGTATCTTGTGTGCCCTATCCCCACCGAACCCGCGGCCGAGAGGTCGCATGGCGCGAAGACGTCGGCGGCAAGGCCGAGTCCGCGCCGTGCCTCGATTGCCCCGTCCGGGCCGAGGATGGCAAAGCCCGCGGCGTCCTGCCCGCGGTGCTGGAGGGCGATTAGGGCCCTGTAGATGAGCGGGGCGACGTCTGCGCCCTTCTTCGACACAATGCCCACGATTCCGCACGCCTCCGCCTTCTCGGGGGCGGGGTGCGCGCCCGCGGCCTTCCGCGTTGCCATGCGTCCGATATGCCAAGACATCTTTTTAACCGGACGACCGCCGGAATCCGGGTTCTCCATGCTTTAAAAAACGCTTCCGGCAATATCCTACCCGGTGCACTATTCATGAGAAGAGTCGCTATCATCGGGGCGGGGATGACCAGCTTCGGGGAACATTGGGAGAAGGGCTTCCGCGACCTCGTAGTGGAGGCGGGAGTCCGGGCGCTCACCGACGCCGGCATATCCGGAGACAGGATAGACGCCGGATTCGTCGGCACGATGGCCTCGGGCCGCCTCATAGGGCAGGAGCACATAGGCGCCCTGATTGCCGATTACATGGGCCTCAACCCCATCCCGATTACGCGGGTCGAGGGCGCGTGCGCATCGGGCAGCCTCGCGCTGAGGCAGGGGTTCATGGCGGTCGCAAGCGGCATGCACGACATAGTCGTCGTCGGAGGCGTGGAGAAGATGACCGACCTCGGCGTCAACACGGTCAGCGACATCCTGGGCGGCGCGGGCGACCAGGAGTGGGAGCTCTTCCTCGGAGCCACGTTCCCGGCGATATACGCCCTCATGGCCCGCAGGCACATGAACGACTTCGGCACAACCGAGGAGATGCTTGCCAGCGTAGCGGTCAAGAACCACCGCCACGGCTCGAAGAACAAGTACGCCCAGTTCCAGAACGAGATAACGATGGAGACCGTCCTCAAATCCAAGATGGTCGCGGACCCCCTCAAGGTCTTCGACTGCTCTCCGATAACCGACGGCGCCGCGGGGGTGATACTCGCGCCACTGGACATGGCGCAGAGCTTCACGAAGAAGCCGATCGAGATAGTCGCGAGCGCGCAGGCGAGCGACGCCCTCGCGCTCCATTCCCGCGAGACGCTGACCGGCCTCAAGGCGACGCAAGTCGCCGGGAGGAAGGCGTTCGACATGGCGAAGCTCTCGCCCGGGGACATCCAGTTCGCGGAAATACACGACTGCTTCACAATCGCAGAGATAATGGCGATTGAGGACCTCGGTTTCTTCAAAAAGGGCCAGGGCGGCCCGGCCAGCCTCGAGGGGAAGACCGCGCTCGAAGGCGAAATCCCTGTGAACACGTCCGGCGGCCTGAAGGCGTGCGGCCACCCTGTCGGGGCGACCGGCATCAAGCAGGCGGTCGAATGCGCCTGGCAGCTGCGCGGCGAGGCCGAGGGGCGCCAGGTCAAGGGCGCCCATGTGGGCCTGAGCCACAACGTGGGGGGAAGCGGCGCCACCGCCGTCGTCCACATCTACAGGAATCTCTGATTCCGGCCCGCCCTCAGCATCTTAGCCTTGCGAAGGCGAAGCCCGCAAGAAGAAGCACAAAACCCGCGGCGCTGCCCGGGCACTGCTTCTCTATCTCGCCGCACTCTATCGCGGCCCGCTTCACACAGTTGTCCGCGGCCGTATAGCATATCGCGGTGGAGCCTTCCTGGCAGTCCTCCCTGTCGTTGCCGCTCGCGTACTGGGCCGTGCAGGAACGGAGTTCGTTCGCGCAGGCGTCCACCTGGGGGCATTTCCCGGCTGCGTATTGCGCGGACATTATCGGGTAGCTCGCGCTCACGCAGGATGTTCCGCCCGATTGGTGCCCGCTTTTGCAGGACTGGTCCACCTTACCGTTCTCATCGAACGGGCAGGAGGAGCATGTCTTCGTGTACGCGTCGTAAGCGCATCCGGCGAACGAGGCGCCGGCCAGGAAAAGCACAAGCCCGATTGCGATGAACAGCTTCCGCATGCCAAGCTATCGCCAATCCGGATTAAAACGCTTTGCTGCCGCTGCGGAAAAAACTCAGTAAAAGGGGGAAAATGGAAAACGAAGGAAAAATCAGTTCCTGACCTTCGCCACCATGACCTCCCTGGCCATGGTGCCGATTGTCTTCACCCGGGGCCTGCTGTTGTTCGCCCGGTTGTAAAGGATGCCGTGCCACTCCTTCAGGTGGAACTTCTCGTCAAGGAGCCTGACCACCGTTTCGGGGTCGAACTCCCTGCAGGAATACAGGTCGAAGTAAAGCTCGTTCGACCCGTCCTTGTGGGTGAAGAGGTGCAGCGAGCAGTGGCTCGTTGTTATCATCTGCACAAAGCTCTGCCCCGGGAAATCGAGGTCTTCGGCGTCCGCCCAGTTGAGCGGCCCGAGGGGCTTCATGTCGATGGCTTTCATCAACCTGTCCACAAAACGCTTCGCATCGTCCTTCGGCAACGCCTTAAAACTTGGATCGATCTTCGCGTTCACCGTTATATGTATGTGGTCTAGTCCCATTTGTCATCCTTGCTTCCATTCTATTGTGTATAAATTTTTAAACATATTCCCGATTTTTCTGTTTTTTTCGGGAAAACGCGGACGCCAGCGCAACCGTGCGCCCTCCGCTGATTTGACTATTATGCGGGCATGTTATTAAAAACTTATTCCTACACTTTCTGCAACTTGGTTTCATGAGGCCCGCGCGGCCAGGCCCCATTTCCTCCTCATGTCCTGCTCGATGCCGCTGAATGCGAGGCGCTCGATAAGGAGGCCTATCGTCATGATGACGAGCATCACCGCGACGACCTGGTTGATGTCGTTCAGCTCGCGCCCCATCTGGAGAAGCTGGCCGAGGCCGGCGCTCACGTATATGAGCTCGCCCGCCATCAGCGAGCGCCACGCGAACGACCATCCCTGCCTGATGCCCGCGACTATGGTCGGGAGCGCCGCGGGGAAGACCACCTCCGAATATAGGTTAATGCCCCGCGCGCCCATGGTCCGCGCCGCGTTCATGAACGCGGGGGGGACGTTCGATATGCCGGATTTTATCGCCATCGTTATCGAGCCGACGGCCCCGGCGACCACAACGAAGATTATGGCCTTGTCGTTCAGGCCGAACCAGAGGACCGCGAGCGGGAGCCAGCATATGGACGGAAGCGTCTGGACGCCCAGCACAAGGCCGCCCAGGGTCCGCTCAAGCAGCCGGCTCTGCGATATGGCGGCCCCGAGGAGGGTTCCCGCGAGCAGGGCGATCGCGAAGCCCGCAACCATCCTCCGGAGGCTCTCTATCATGGCGTCAAGGAATGTGTCGTTCGCTATCCCCCTGGCGAGCGCCGAGGACACGCCCGCGGGCGAAGGAAAGACGTAATCCGGCCATGCGCCGCTCTGGGATGCCGCCTGCCAGAGCGCCAGCGCAAGGACGCAGAAAAGGATGAAGCTAATCCCGCTTTCGCCCGTCATGGTATGCCTCCTCCACGTACCTGTCCGATTCCACCTTCAGCTCATCTAGTATTCGGAGCGTAATCTCGTCCAGCTTCGGCACGCCCCTAGATTTCCGGGGCCGTTTCTCCCCCACCTTGAACTCCCGCTTCACCCGCCCCGGCCTGTATGTGAGCAGCACCACCCGGTCGCCCAGCGTCACCGCCTCGCTCACGTTGTGCGTCACGAAAACTATCGTCTTCCTGCTTTTCATCCATATCCTCTGCAGGTCGTCGTGGAGCCGGTCCCGGCTCTGCGCGTCGAGCGCCGCGAACGGCTCGTCCATTAGAAGCACCGAGGGCTCCATGGCAAGCGCCCGAGCGAGGGCGGCCCTCTGTTTCATCCCTCCGGAAAGCTCGTGCACCCACGCATCCGCGAAGTTCCCGAGGCCGACTAGCTCCAGATGATTGAGGGCCCGCGTGCGCCTCTCCCTCTCCCCGACGCCCTGCATCTTCATGCCGAATTCAATGTTCTCGAGGACGGTCAGCCACGGGAAAAGGGCGGCCTCCTGGAACATCACTACGCGGTCCGGCCCCGGGCCTCGAACCTCCCCTCCGTCGACAAAAACAGCCCCCCGCTCGGGCCGAATAAGCCCGGAAATGACGTTTAGAAGCGTGGTTTTCCCGCATCCGCTCGGCCCGACGATGCAAACGAACTCCCCCTCGGCCACGTCGAGGTCAATGCCTTCGAGGGCGCTCAGCCTGCCGCCCTTCGTGACGAAGGATTTGTGGACGCCGCGAATCGATATCTTGGCATCCGCCGCATTGCGCCGCGCTCCCAGCCTCATCCGACCCTCTCCAGCCCCTCTTCCTCCAGAACCTCATTGAGGAGCGTGAGGTTATAAATACCTTCAAGGGCGGGCTCCTCGTCCCCCAGGAATCCGAGCGCATATGCGCTTTCTGCGGATTTCGCGAGCGACTCCGGGACGGGGTCGTAGGTTATCTCGCACCTGGAGAACGCCTCGTCAAGCACCGATGGCGGAAGCTCCTTGGACGTGATGTTCTCTATCTGGCGGTTTATCTGGGCCTTGGCGGCCGCCGGATTGCCGTTTATCCATTGCGTCAGCCGCACATGCGCCCTCAGGAAGCGCCTGGCAATGTCTGGATGCTCGGCAAGGAATTTTTTGCTGACGATTACGTTCGCGGTGACGAAGCGCCCCTCCGGCCACAGGTCCCGCTCATCAAGATAAACCCTGCCCCCGCCCTCCTGGACGAGCCTCGCGCCCCAGGGCTCCGGAACCCACGCCGCGTCGATGTCGCCCTTGATGAAGGCCGCCAGTATCTCGGGGTTCGCGGTGGGGATGACCTCCACCTCATCGCCGCCGTTTCCGACCGCAAGGCCGTTCCCTATAAGCCACGCCCTCAGCGCCACGTCCTGGGTGTTGCCCAGCTGCGGGCTTGCGACCCTCCTGCCGGCGAAATCCGCAGGCGCCATGATGCCGGAATCGTTCCTGACCACTAGCACCGCCCCCCCGCTTGCCGCGCCGGCGATTATAGAGAGCGCCTCGCCCCGGGATTTCACATACCCGTTTATCGCGGGGTTGGGCCCGATGTACGCTATGTCTATCTCGTCCGCGAACATCGCCTCGATGACCGAAGGGCCGGCATTGAATGAGACCATCCTCACGGCGGCCTCATCGCCCATCTCTTCCTGGAAGGCGCCCTGCTCGCGCCCCACGAGGGCCTGCGCGTGAAGCATGTTCGGGAAATAGCCGATGCGCACCTCCTGCCCCGCCGGACGGCCGTCCGATAGGAGAAGCAGCGCCGCGATGCCTGATAGCAGGATGAGCCCGAACACAACGGCAAAGCGGTCCATGCTACTCGCCCTTCCGCCTGCCTGCCGTCTGGACGAGCAGCGTGCCGTCCCGCAGCAGCACCCAGCGTATGCGCTGCCCGTCCGAGAGCCCGAGGTACCTCACAATCTCGCCCGGGACGGTCGTCCGCCTGCGGGCGCCCCTTATCGTAAGCGCGGTCTCCTGGATGTGCACGATGTCGTCAAGCTCGAGCTTCATATGCGGCAAATCGCCGCCCGGCTTTTTATTGTTATTGGTATGCAGCCAATACCCTACCAATAACACCATCTGTCCGGAGCCCACGTTCCCGGTACCGCCGCGCCCTCGAAGGCAATCTTTATATAATCTAAGAGGCAACAAGAGAAGCAGCGGGAGCGGGTCGTGCATATGGAGCCAGAGGTCATACCAGCAATCCTTGTGAAAAGCAGGGAGGAGCTCCTGCGCCGCATCGGGCAGGTGCGCGGCCTGGTCAGGGAGATACAGATAGACATCATGGACGGCGACTTCGTCCCCAACAGGACCATCGGGCTAAAAGAGCTCGTGGATTTGCCCGCCGCCAAATACGAATTCCACTGGATGGTCAGGGAGCCGGAAAAATGGATTGAGCGGATGCCCGGCCCCCACATGCATCTTGTGCATATCGAGACGGTGGAGACGCTCGACGCGGTGGAGGCGGCGGTGAAGCGGGCCGGGGGGCGCCTGGGCCTCGCAATCAACCCCGAGACGCCGCTCGAGAGGCTCCTGCCTTTCGTTCCGAAGGCCGAGCGCGTCCTCGTCATGACCGTCCGCCCGGGCTTCTCCGGCCAGAAATACATCTACGAGATGGAGCACAAGGTGCGGAAGCTGCGGGAGCTGTTCCCGAAGCTTGACATCGAGGTTGATGGCGGAGTGAACAACGAGACCGTCGGCCATGCCTATTCGAGCGGCGCGAACCTGCTTGCGGCTGCGAGCGCCATATTCGCGTCGGAAGACATCAAGGAAGCGATAGCGCATCTCAAGGAGCGTGCGCGGAAAGGGTGTTCCCATAGGCCCCACTGAACCACCGCAAAAGGAAATCCGGACGGACATGAAGCGGCTCGCCATTGCGGCGAATTCGATAAGGCAGGACGTGGTGCGCATGCTGGCCGAGGCGAAAAGCGGCCACCCCGCGGGCTCGCTCGGCATGGCGGACGTATTCACGGCGCTCTATTTCGCAATCATGCGGCACGACCCGACGAATCCCGCATGGCCCGAGCGCGACAGGCTCGTGCTCTCGAACGGCCACATCTGCCCGGTCCTTTACGCCTCGCTCGCTGAGGCGGGCTATTTCCCCAGGGAGCGGCTGCCCACGCTCAGGAAGATGGGCTCCCCCCTGCAGGGCCACCCGCACCGGGGAAGCCTCCCGGGCATCGAGAACTCGTCTGGCCCCCTCGGGCAGGGCGTATCCATGGCCGTGGGCATGGCGATAGCCGGCAAGCGCGAGGGGCGCGACTGGCGCGTCTACTGCCTCATGGGAGACGGGGAGATGAACGAGGGCCAGGTCTGGGAGGCGCTCATGCTGGCCCCCAAGGAGAAGCTCGACAACCTCGTGGCGGTGATAGACCGCAACAACATCCAGATTGACGGCACGAGCGACGACGTCCTGCCGCTCGAGCCCCTGCAGGAGAAGCTCGAGGCCTTCGGCTGGAACGTCATCGTCGCCGACGGCAACAACATGAACGCGGTGCTGCACGCCTTCGGGCTCGCATCCTCCTGCGAGGGGAAGCCCTCAATCATAATCGCGAAGACCGTTCCGGGCAGGGGCGTCTCCTTCATGGAGGGGAAGTTCGGCTGGCACGGCAAGAGCCCGAACCCGGAGGAGGCCGGCAAGGCCCTCGGGGAGCTCATGGAAGAAATGAAGAAGCTGGAGGCGATGTGAATGGCGCTCAATCCCGACATGAAACTGGATTCCACTGCATTCGGCCCCGCGCCGGCGAAGAAATCAATCCGCGACGGCTTCGGCAAGGCCCTATTAGAGCTCGGCGGGCGCGACAAGGCGGTGTGGGCGCTTTCCGCCGACGTCTCGGAGTCCTCGCGGACGCACTGGTTCGCGGAGAAGTTCCCGGAGCGCTTCGTGCAGTGCGGCGTCGCCGAGCAGAACATGGCCGGAGTGGCCGCAGGGCTCGCGATGGCCGGCAAGAAGCCCTTCATCTCCGCCTTCGCGGCTTTCTCGCCGGGGCGCAATTTCGACCAGATACGCGTCTCGATATGCTACAACGGCTCGGACGTGAAGATACACGCATCGCACGCAGGCCTCGCGGTAGGGCCCGACGGCGCCTCGCACCAGATACTCGAGGACATCGGCATGATGCGGATGCTTCCCGGCATGCGCGTCATCGTCCCCTGCGACATGGAGGAGGCGCGCAAGGCGACATTCGCCCTGGCCGAATCCCCGGGCCCGGCATACCTTCGCACCTCCCGCGAGAACTGGCCCGTGATGACCACGACGGACAGCCCCTTCGAAATCGGGAAGGCCAACGTCCTGCGGGACGGCAAGGACGCGGCCATATTCGCCTGCGGCCACCAGGCCTTCGAGGCCATGAAAGCCGCAGATGCGCTTGAGAAGGGCGGCATCAGCGCCGCCGTGATAAACATGCACACGATAAAGCCCCTCGACAGGGCAACCGTGCTCGCCTACGCGAAGAAGTGCCGCCTGCTCGTCTCGGCCGAGGACCACCAGGCCGAAGGCGGGCTCGGAAGCGCGATAGCCGAAGCCCTGACCTCGCCGCAGGCCGCATCGGGCCTCCAGCATCCGGCGCGCCTCGTCCGCCTCGGGATGAGGGACGCATTCGGCGAGACCGGGAGCGCAACCGAGCTATATGCGAAATTCGGGCTGGACGCCGCAGGCATCGCCAAGGCCGTCCTGGATGCGCTCGGGCCTGCCGTCAATGCGCCGGATTAGCCGCCTCCCTCTGATTTTTAGTTATTTCCAATCCATTATGGATAAGCGGGTGCGAATCATGAAGTTCTTCATCGACACGGCGGACGTAGAGGCTATCAGGAAGGCGGTCGAGCTGGGCATGTGCGACGGGGTCACGACCAACCCGACGCTGATTCTGAAGTCCGGCAGGGACCAGAAGTCTGTCATCCGCGAAATCGCCAAAGTAGTCAAGGGCCCCATAAGCGTCGAGGGCATCGCGGACGACGCCGCGGGCATGGTGAGGGAGGGCGAGGAATTCTCCAAATGGGCCCCGAACATCGTAGTCAAGATACCGATGACCAAGGAGGGCCTAAAGGCGGTCCGCATCCTCAGCCGGAAGGAAATCAGGACCAACGTGACGCTTGTTTTCTCCGCGTCCCAGGCGCTCCTCGCGGCCAAGGCGGGCGCGACCTACGTATCGCCGTTCGTGGGCAGGCTGGACGACGTCTCCGAGGACGGAATGGGGCTAATCTCGGACATCATGGCAATCTACCGCGCATACTCCATCCAGACCGAGGTGATAGTCGCGTCCGTACGGCACCCGCTTCATGTCGTGGGCTCCGCGAAGCTCGGCGCGCACATCGCGACCATGCCGGCGGACGTCTTCGAGAAGATGTACCGGCACCCCCTCACGGACAAGGGCATAGCGCAGTTCAAGGAGGACCACGCGAAGACGAGGAAATAGCAGGTTTTTATTCGCAACGCCGCAAATCCCCCATATAGAAGCGAGAGGTAATTCTCATGAAGGAATCCATTCCGCTCACATGGAGGCGCATACCTGAAAGGTACAGGATGGCGGGCGTGCGCTGCGAGACGTGCAAGTCCGCGTACTTCCCCAAGCGCTCGGTCTGCCCGAAATGCCGCAGGAAGGGCAAGCTGCACGTGGAGGAGTTCTCGGGCAACGGCAGGATATTCTCATTCACCGAGGTGGTCTCCCCACCCGACGGGTTCGAGGACCAGGTCCCCTACATACTGGCGGTAGTCGAGCTGGACGAGGGCGCGCGTCTGACCGGCCAGATAGTGGACGCGCACAAGGGCGATGTCAAGATAGGCTCGCGGGTCAGCCGCGTCTTCCGCGTCATCCAGCGCGACGACCCCGAAGGGCTGATACACTACGGCTTCAAGTTCAGGCTGGCCTGAGAATGGGGGGCGCTCGCTGGCATGATGGACCTTGTTTGCAGCCTTTTTTTCCCCTTCGCCATGCTGATTGCGGGCGGATACCTGCTCGCCCGCGGGCTGCGCAGGCCTGCCGCCGCCGAGGCGCTGCGGGGGCGGGTATCGTCTTCCGGCGCTTTCGAGAGCCACATCACGCGGACGAAATGCGTCTACTCGCGCGTGGTCGTGGAGCAATACCGGCGCGGCCATGACCCTTGGGAAAGGGTGTTCAGCGTGGAGCGGCGCGAGCCGTTCACGGTTTCCGGGCGGAAGGTCGATCCCGCCCGCGCGGACATGCGCACCTCCCTGCCCACCGCATATGTCGGGTACATGCGCCCCGGCAAGGGGCTCGTGCAGGAGCTTTCCGCCAACCTGCGGCAGGTGCAGGGGCTGGCCGACATCACGAGCGAGGTCGCCCCGAACGAATATCTCGACGACCAGGTAATCGTGGCTCTCCTCGCGATACCCGGGGCGAGGGACCGGCTGAGGAAGCACATGGGCAAGGCGCTCCGGGTAACCGAGCATGTCATATCCGCGAGCAGCGAGGTGTCGGTCTTCGCGGACCCGTCGATGCCGCAGGCGGCCGGCGCCCCCATCTCCGGCACGGAAGAGTTCCCCCTGATAATAACGGACTCCGCGGCAGCACGGGCGAAGAGCATCATGAGCGAGAAATCCCTCGCGAGCATCGCCCTGGGCGCCCTGCTCATCATAGGCTCGCTGTGCATCCTCGCATTCCTGCTTTTGATGTGATGCGATGGCCGGGCCCCTCTCTGGTTGCGTTGCGTTCCTCTCGGCTTTCATCACCGGGGCCGCAGGGGCCGCGCTTCTTGCGAAAGGGGGCTCGGAATACCTGAAGCAGAGGCGCATCGCGCAGACGGCAACCTCGAAAGCCCTGTCGGCGGCCGTCGGGCTCGTGGAGGTGAAAGGCATGTGCGCTCCGGCCGAGAGACTCGCCACCCACATCGGAAGGCGGCCCTGCGTCTTCTCAAGGCTATCGGTTGAGAAATTCAGCCAGGCCACGAAGGGATGGGTGCGCGTGTACCTCTCCGAGCGGCTCGCCCCGTTCAGCCTCACCGACGCGGGCGGTTCCCTCCGTGTGGACCCTGCGGGCGCCGCATTCCACGCCGCTGCGGGAAAGAATGTCCACGAGGTCTTCCTCCTTAAGGGCGGCCGTCCCGCGATGACCCAGCTCGAGATGGTTTCCGAGCTCTCCAGGGATTCGAGGCAGCTCTCGCTTCCAGGCCAGGAGCACATCCTCGGGAGCCCGATGGAATTCGCCTCAGAGCCCGCGGTCGCCTCCATACTTTCGTCCCTTCCCGCAAGGGATGGCAGGGAAACGTCCGGCCTGGGTTCCGCCAGGGCGGTCGCCCGGCTTCTCAAGGCCGCGGAGCCGCTTCCAGCCGGGCTCGCCTCATCCGCCCCGGGAGCCTTCCGCTTCGTTGAGGAGTCGATTCCATCGGGGGCGACGGTTTACGTCCTTGGGACGGCCGCGGCGGACGGCGGCACGATCGTTGTCCGGAAGGGCAGGGACGGAATACTCATGATATCGGACGCGCCGGAAAGGGATGTCTCGCGCGCCCGGCTGAGGGCAAGCGCGCTAATGGCCCTCGCGGGGCTGGCGCTGCTTTCGGTGTCAGCCGCGCTCGCAATCCTCCTTGTCCTCTGATTTGCGGGCGGTGCGGAGCCACTCAAGGTTCCTTCCGAGCCTGGATTCCAGCGCATCATCGAGCGAAAGCCACCTGAACCCGGAGAATTCGGGGGACGGCCTCGCCGCCCTGTTCCGTGCGCTGACCCTGAAGGCCAGGCACGGGACGAGATGCCTCCTTCTCCTCGAGCCCGTATTGAACCTGCCCTCGAGCGCAACCCCGTGCACCTGGCAGTCCGCGATGCCGGTAAGCCTTCCGAACGCCTCCCTGATGTCCGCGAACGGGCTCCGGCCGGACGGCACGAGCACGCACGGCATCTCTATGCGCTCGATTCCGTTGGCATCCCTCCGGACAAGGAACAGCACCCTCCCCCCGTCCTCGAGCATGCCGCATGCGAGCGCCTTCGGGATGGGGCTGCCCGTCGGGACCCTTCTGCGCCCCATTCAGCCGCACCCCCCGAATCCGCCCGCCATCAGCATCGCCGCCATGCTATATGGGATGGCGCGCAATTCTTAATATGTCCCGCCCCATCCCTCTCGCCGGCGCAACGGATCGTGCGCGGCTGGTGGCATGCGATTGAAGCCCTTGCTTCCCTATCCGGCGCAGGTGGCCGGCAACATCCTTTCGCTGCGGCGGGAGCGGTGGCTTTCCCCGGAATCGCTCGGGGCCCTGCAGGGGCGCCTTTTGGCCCGCCTCCTGAAGGCGGCGGCCGGCACCGCCCACTACCGGGCGGCCCTCTCCGGGCTGGATTCGGGCGCCGCAAGGCTCCACCGGCTTCCGATAACCGAAAAGGCCGACATCAGGAAGCGCCCGGAAGCGTTCATCGCGAAAGGGCATGATATCAGGTCCCTGAGCATGAACCAGACCTCGGGCTCGACCGGAGAGCCGGTCCGCGTCTATTCCGACGCCCATGCGATGCGCTGGCGCTCAGCCTTCAACTACATGAACATCATCGAATCCGGCATTTCGCCCTTCGACCTCACGGCATACATACACCGGCGTGCCAAGCCTACTGGGATGGCGCGCTCAATCTGCGGCTTCTACCGTGTTATCGAGCTGTCAGTCTTCGACGACGAGGCCGACAATTTCCGCGCCCTCCTCTCGTTGCGCCCCCGCAACCTGCTCTGCCCGCCCTCCTACGGGGCAATCCTCGCCGCCCTAAACGACCGGGCCGGCAGGCCTCTTCGGCTGAAAAGCTACATTAGCGGCGCGGAGACGCTGCCCCGCGCCATGCGCAAGTCCATCGAGGCCTCGTTCTCGTGCACCGTCTTCGACATGTACGGAAACCACGAATGCGGCGTCTTCGCGTGGGAGTGCCCGGAGGAGCGCCGGATGCATGTAATCAGCCGGGCGTTTCTCGAAGTGGTCGATGAAAGCGGCCGGCCGCTGCGGAGCGGGAGCGGCCACATCCTAGCGACGCCGCTCCACAACCTCGCGATGCCCCTGATACGTTACCGTGTTGGCGACATCGGAAGGCTTGGCGGGGAATGCCCCTGCGGCAGGGGCCTCCCGGTCATCGGGGCCGTGGAGGGGCGCGCGGACGACCTGCTACTGCTTCCGGACGGGCGCCTGCGCTCCGCGATGTGCCTCTCCAACATCGACTCCATGAACGCCTGCTCGAGCCTCTTCCAGGTCGTCCAGGAGAGCCCGGCGCGCTTCACGGTCCGCTACGTGCCCGGCCCCCTTCCGCTTGGCCCGGATGTCAGGCGGGACGTTTCGGAGAAGATACGGCGGGCCTGCCTAGGAGCCCCGGTGGATGTCGGATTCGAGGAGGTCGAGAGAATCCCGCCCGGCCAGGGCGGCAAGTTCAGGAAGTTCGTGTCCCGCGCCCGCATGAGATGATTGCCCGAATGTCCGCCGCGTGGCTATTCGTATTGCCTCTCCCACATCTGCGCCGCAAGCTTCCCGCTTTTCATAAACCGAACGCGCTGGGTTTCGGCGCGCTTCCTGCCATCGCGGTGCCCTTTGAGGAACGCGTTGATCCGCTCGATGAGGATGGCCTTGAGCTCCCCGGTCAGCATCTTCCCCGCGCGGTAGTCGTCATGGATGGTTTTCAGTTTCGAGTCGTCTGATTCGAAAAGGATGGAAAGCCACTGATACGGGACGTCGATTTCCGGATTCCCGCCCTTCGCCCTGTGCTCCTCCACCGTGGGCTGGCCCCCCGAGAACGCGTACTTGTTGACTTTGTTCTTCACGGCTTTCTCGTCGTCCGTAAGCAGAATCGCCGTCTCCTGTCCGGCGCTGGAGCTCATCTTGCCGGAAATCCCCTGCAGGGGCGGGAGGAACTTGCAGTGTATCGCAGAAGTCTTGTGGTATCCCAGCCCCTCCGCGATGTCGCGCTGTATCCTCCAGTACGGGTCCTGGTCTATCGCCGCCGGAATCAGGCACCGCTTCTTCTCGAAGAACGTCGGTATTACCTGGTAGGCCGGGTAGAACTGCATGCCGATGTTGGTCGAATCGTCGAAGCCGAAGACCGCCTTCGCGGTCGAGCCCGTGATTTTGCGGGCCGTCCTCATCAGCAGAGGATAGGCGTTCCGCACGTATTCGCTGTCCTTGAAGATGAACGTCCTGTCCGGGTCGAAGCCGACCGCGATGATGTCGAGGATGTTGTCGTCCGCGTTCCTCTGGATTTCCCCCCATTCGTAATCCCTCTTATGGAGGAATTTCTCGTCGTCCGTTATCTCTATGTAGAGATTGCACTTGAACCTCTCCTGGAGCCACTTGGTGAAAATAAGCGGCACGAGGTGGCCGATGTGCATGGCCTTGCTCGGGCCCCGGCCCGTGTAAAGGAAGAACCCCCTTCCCTTCTCGATGTCGTCCAGCACCGGCCCCAAATCCCGGTGCGAGAAGAAGAAGTCCCTGCGGAGCATGTGGTGGGGCTCGTCCCCGCCCGCGAGGCGCACCAGCCTCTCGCGCAGCGCCTTGTCGAGCTTGCTCGTCCCGAACTGCCTGATGAGCTTGTCGTAGTCGACGGCCCCGCTTACCTCCCAGGGCGTGACCTTGAATTCGTCCATGCCCGGCTTCCTCCGCTAAATGATTAAATCCTGCGTTTCCTCCCCGCCGGATGGTTTCACATGAGCGCAAGGCCTGCCATGAAGGAGCACCAGTTGCAGAGGGCGCTCGCAAGGAGGGCGTCCCTGCGCGGCATCCCACTGAAAGCCGCCATGTACACGGACGCCTCGGCCAGCACCGCGAACGATTCGGCAAGGGCTGTCTGAGCCCCCCATCCGAGCCCGAGGGCGGGGAATGCGAACCACACGAACGGGAGGGTGAGGGAGCTCGCCAGCGCAGCGGCCAGAACGATTCGGCGCGCCGGATAGCTTCCGCGAAGGAGGGCAAGAAGCGCGGCGGCCTCGATGAGGGCCGTCAGGGCCCATGCAAGGGCGAAGTCCAGCCTACCGCCTCAGGAACTGCACGGCGAGCGCGGCCGCAAGCAGGGCGAACCCGGCAGGGCACGCCCCTCCGGCCGCCTCCCTGCTGATTTGGCCGGTCGGGGCGTCTATTGACAGCACGTATCTTCCGGCGCCGGACGTCGTGTTGAACTCCCCGCTTCGGACAATCTCCCCGTCATACTCGTAGGTGAAGTGGCCGTAGGGGAATGCGAAGCACGGATTGTACTTGTAGTACCAGCCCCCGCTGTTCGTGCAGGCGCCCCCGCTGCATGGGAGCACTGCGGTATGCGGCGATACAATATCCTGGGGATCGGACACGTCCGTTCCCATGCAATGGTACGTTATCTCCTTCACGGAGGCCGCCGGCGCCCCGCCCTCGGTCATCCGGACGACGATCTCCGGTGCAACGGGGCCGGGCCCGACATCTGCGGATGCGGACGGGAGCGCTGCAAGCGCCATCATCAGGGCAAAGGCGAACGCGGGTTTCATAAAATCACGTGTAGTGGGTTATCTCGTTCCGCTTCCAGACCATCAGGGCCATCAGCGCGGCGAGCAGTATGAAGTACGAAATAAGGGCAGCGACATCCACGGCCGGGTCGCCGTTCGTTATCAGCACGACCTTGAAGATGTTCGTGACGTGCGCGAGGGGCAGCAGCTGCTGGAGTATCTGCGTGTATGCGGGCAGCAGGTCGGGAGAGAAGATGATGTTGCCCAAAAAGAGCATCGGTATCGCGAGAAGCAGGCAGGTCTGTATAGCCGCCGACTCGGTCCTTGCGTAGAACCCCACGAGCAGGCCTATTGAGGAGAGCACCAGCGAGGAGATTGCGGTGCCCCACACAAGCATGCCGATGTTCCGCGGCGCCTCCACCCCGAAGAGCAGGAGGGCGACCGCGAGTATGACGGCGACCTGGAAGACCGAAAGCAGCATGAGCGCCACCACCTTGCCGGCTACGAGGCTGGCGAGTGCGTTCGGCGCCATGAGCGCCCGGATAATAGTCCTGCGCGTCCTCTCCCGCACGAG
Source organism: Microcaldota archaeon (assembly GCA_964647855.1). Taxonomy (GTDB): domain Archaea; phylum Micrarchaeota; class Micrarchaeia; order Anstonellales; family Bilamarchaeaceae; genus Bilamarchaeum. The sequence continues at coordinate 65,341 of CAZYJW010000001.1, forward strand.
GCTAATCGAGCCGAGCAGGAAGCACGAGAAAAGGAGCGACACCGCTATCACCTGCGGCATTATGAAGTCCACGAAGCTGCCGCGCTCGTACTGGTTCTCGACCTTGACCGAGAGCGGCGACGCTATGGTCTCCGGATCCTTGCCCGTCTGCTCCGCGACCGTGCCCTGGAGGGAGCCTATCAGGGAATCCACCGAAGCCGTCTGGGACATCGCATCCTCGAGCGTGGCGTCTATCTGCGTGGTGGCGGCCCTTATCTGCGCGAGCAGCCCCCTGAGGTCGGAAACATCGCCGCGGGCTGCCGCGAAGGACTGGTTGAGGGACGCTATCCTGAGCAGGGCCGAATCGAGCGCGGCGGAAAGGGCGGCGGTCTGGCCCGGGCCGGCTCCCGCCGCATCCACCGCCTCCGAATACGAATCGAGCGATTCGCCGAAAGACACGAGCGTTTCGTTCAGCTCTTCCAGCCTTTCCATCTCGTTCTCCGCCTCGATTATCTGCGAGCGGGTGCTGTTCCGGAGGGATTCGAGGCTCGCTATGTTGTAGTCCAGCGCGGCGACTGTCAGGGGGTCGCTCACCCCCGACCGGACGGCCTCGAGCCCGGCTATCGACGCGTCGAGGTCGTACACGGTCTGGTTCATGCCGGCAACTTGCGCGCCCAGCCTCCCGTGCGTCTCCTGCACGGTTTCCAGCGACTCGTTGAGCGCGGCGCTGGCGTTCGCGATGAAATCCGTGGTGTTGGCGAGCATCACGGCATTCCCGGCTTCGATTTGCGCGAGCGCCGCCTTCTGCGCCTCCATCTGCGCGCCGAGGGCCGCCACGCCGTCTGACGCCTCGTCCAGCGAATCCTCCAGCGAGTCGACCCCTATGGCATCTATACCCCCGCGGATGCCCGCAAGGGATTCCTTCGTGGCGTTCATGTTGGCCCGGGTCTGCGCTATGCCTGCGCCCAGGGATGCCGCGGAGCCGTTCAGGCCCCGGAGCTCCTCCCAGGCGGAGGAAACGTAACCCTTCGTTATGTCCGTGGAGGACGCCTCGATGACGGACGACATCGCCGCCAGCACCGACTGCTCGAGGGCTATGTCGGAATTGTCCACGACGATCCTTATGGTCGCTCCGCCGCCCCTCGCTAGCGCCGCCTCGAAATCCTGCGGCACGATTATCACCGCTCGCAGCTGGCCGTTCCTGAAGGCCGTCATCGCCTCCCACTCGCTTTCGAAGCCCTGCAGCTTGAATGCGTTGGACTGGTTGAGGCCGGAAAACAGCGGGCTTTCGCTTATGTTCTCGGGGCCGGCCAGCCCTATCGGAAGGCCGTTTATCTCCATCGAGCGGAAGGAGTTGCCCATGAACACCATCACGAAGACGGGGAACACCACGAGGACCATGAGCATGGTCCTGTCGTGGGATATCTCGAGAAGCTCCTTCCTGAGCGCGGAAAACAACATCATGCCACCGGTTTCACGAGGTGCGCGAACACGTCCTCCATCTGCTTCAGCTTGTACTTGGCCTTGAGCTCGGCGGGCGTCCCTATGTCCACTATCCTGCCCGCGAACATTATCGCCACCCTGTCGCACAGCCTCTCTATCTCCTCCATGTAGTGCGATGTGATGATGACGGACTTCCCGTTCTTGTGCAGCTCCTCTATCACCGACCACACCTCGCGGCGCACCACCGGGTCGAGCCCTACCGTGGGCTCGTCGAGGAAAACGACCGCCGGGTCGTGCACGAGCGAGCAGGCGATATTCAGCCTCTTCTTCATGCCCCCGGAGAGCTTCGCCGCGAGCACGCCCGCCTTGTCGTTGAGCCGCATCTGGGAGAGCAGCCTCTTTATCCTCAGCTGGGCCTCACTCCGGGGGACCCCGTACTGCGAGGAGAAGTATTCGAGGTTCTCCCTAACGGTCAGCGTTTCGTAGAATGAATCGTCCTGCGTCACGAAGCCTATCTCGGGCTTGGACCTCCTGAGCTCCTTCACGCTCTTTCCGAGGATGGTTATCGTCCCCGAAGATGGGGAAAGCAGGCCGGAGAGCATGTTGAACGTGGTGGTCTTGCCCGAGCCGTTCGCCCCCAGGAGGCCGAACATCTCGCCCCCGGCGACGGAGAAGGTTATCCTGTCCACGATGATTTTCTCCCCGATTACCTTCGCAAGTTCGGAGACCGAAACGGCCGCTCCCATGCCCGGATTCCACCTCCATTGGATGCAACTAGACCAACGGCAGATGACGATATAAATGTTTCCTGCGCTATTATACAAGAGTCTGGAGGCGGAAAAATTGCGCGTGGATTTCAGGTATGCGGAGGAGAGCATCAGAAAAGGCTCCAAGACGTTCCATTTCGCATCCCGCTTCATGAACCGGAGCCGCAGGGACGCCTTCTACGCCATTTACGCTTTCTGCAGGCACACCGACGACCTTGTCGACGACAACGAGGGGAACCCCAAGCTCCAGCGGCTGCTTATCCGGAACTGGAGGCGGAGGTTCCTATCGGCCTACCGCGCGGGCGAATCCGAGGACCCGGTCCTCAACCCGTTCATATATACGATGAAGCGGCACGGCATCCCGCTCCGCTACCCGCTCGAGCTCATACGCGGCGTGGCGATGGACATCGACAAGAAGGAATACGGCACCTTCAGGGAGCTCCGACGCTACTGCTTCAGGGTCGCGTCCGTAGTCGGCCTCATGCTCATGCACACGCTGGGCATCGAGAACGCCCGCCGCTCGCGCAACTGCGCGATAAAGCTCGGCATCGCCATGCAGCTCACCAACATCCTGCGCGATGTCGGCGAGGACGCCCGCATGGGCCGGGTCTATTTCCCCAAGGACGAGCTGGCGCGCTTCGGACTCTCCATCAAGGACATCCTCTCACTGAACAAGACGCAGGGCCTGATAGACTTCCTCAAGTTCCAGGTCGAGCGGGCGCGCAGGTACTATGCCGAGGCGGTGCGGGGGCTTTCCATGATTCACAACGACGTCCGCATGGTCGTCGCGCTCGCGCTCACTCTCTACCGCGAAATCCTAAGCGTCATCGAGGAGAACGGCTACGAGGTCTATGCCCGGCGGGCCTATGTCAACACGCTGCGCAAGGCGATGCTCTACGCCCGCCTCGTGGTCTTCGGCTATCCGCCGGCCGCCGCGCCCGCGCGCCTGTCCTGAGGGCCGCCCCGGCAGTTCGGCGAATGTCGATTCCACCAGCGACAACCACATAGGTATTAAATCACAACCCCGCCCTCCATCTTCACATGCGCATAGTAATCAAGCTGGGCAGCTCGCTCCTTAACGGGGGCATGGGGATAAACGCCATCTTCCTAGGCTCCCTCGCCAGCCAGGTGCTCGGCATGGAGGGCCACGAGTTCGCCATCGTCACATCGGGCGCGATATCCACCGGGATGAAGAAGCTGGGGCTCAGCGAGAAGCCGCAGGACGTCGCAACCCTCCAGGCCCTCGCCGCGGTCGGGCAGAGCGACCTCATGAACGCGTATGAGGGCGCCTTCGAGGACAGGAAGACGCTCGCGCAGGTACTGCTCACCAACCATGATTTCTCGGACAGGATGAGGTACCTGAACATCAGGAACACGCTGAACACGCTGATTTCGAAAGGCATCATCCCAATCATCAACGAGAACGACACAGTCACGGTCCTGGACATAAAAAAGTCCGCGTTCGGGGACAACGACGCCCTCGCCGCCCACGTCTCGGTCGCGATAGACGCGGACCTGCTCCTCATCCTCACGGATGTGGAGGGCCTCTACGACCGCAACCCGAAGGAGGCCGGGGCAGCGCTCATGCGTGAGATAAAGAGCGTCACGGAGGCCGAAATGGGCATGTGCAGCGGTGCAAGCGCTCTCGGGAGGGGCGGCATGGCCGCGAAGCTGCGCGCCGCCAAGATAGCGACCGAGGCCTCGGTGAGGGTGGTGGTCGCGAACGGCAACGCATCCGATGCGCTCAGAAGGTCGATAGCCGGCGAGATAGGCACGGCCTTCCTTCCTGCCGAGGTCCCGCGCCTGCCCGAGAACAAGCACTGGCTCGCCTTCGCGTCCGAGCCCAAGGGGCGCATCGCCGTCAGCGATGCCGCCCTTCGCTGCGCGCTCGGCAAGAGCTGCGGCATCCCGCCCGCGGACGTCACGAGGGTCGAGGGGCACTTCGACAAGGGCGACGTCCTCGAGGTCGTCTCCGGAGAAGGCAAGCCCGTCTGCCGCTGCATCACCAACTACTTCTCGCACGAGCTGGAAAGGATTAAAGGAAAGGATGCGGAAAGCATCCTCAGGGAGCTCGGCTTCGTGTATCTCGAGGTCGCGGGGGTCGCGGACATGGCGCCGCTCTCCTGAAAGGGGGTACTCTTATGGATGTGGAAAAATACGTTCACAAGCTTATGGACGGCGCGAAATCCGCGGGCATCAGGCTCGCTTCCATGGACGCGCGCTCGAGGGATGCGCTGCTCATCCGGATGGCGGACCTGCTCGAGCAGGGCGCGGCCGGGATAGCGAAATCCAACGAATCCGACGTGGTCCGCTCGCGCGGGCGCATGAGCCAGAGCGAGCTCGACCGCCTTCTGCTCCCCCCCGACCGCATCCGTTCCATCGCGGCCGATGTCCGTTCCGTCGCGGCCCTCCCGGACCCCCTCAGCGGGGAGGAGGAGTGGCGCGTTCCGAGCGGCCTGCGTATACGCAAGGTCCGCGTCCCGTTCGGCGTCATAGGCACCATATACGAGAACCGCCCCAACGTCACGATAGACATAGCGTCGCTCTGCCTGAAAAGCGGGAACGCCTGCATACTTCGCGGAAGCGCGAGCGCGCTCGAATCGAACCGAGCCCTGGTTTCGGCAATCGTTCCGGCGCTGCAGGAGGCCGGCCTCGCGGGCGCCGTTGCGCTCGTAGACACCCCGGACAGGGCCGCCGTGGATGCGATGATGAAGGCCCGCGGGAGGCTGGACCTGCTCATTCCGCGCGGAGGCGCCGGCCTGATACAGCGGACCATCGAGAACTCGACCGTGCCGGTAATCGAGACCGGCACCGGCAACTGCCACGTCTTCGTGGACGAGAGCGCGGATCTGGACATGGCCGAGCGCATCGTCATCAACTCCAAGACCCAGCGCCCGAGCGTGTGCAACGCCGAGGAGAAGCTCCTTGTCCACGCGGCAGTCGCCGGGCGGTTCGTCCCCAGAATCGCCGCCGCCTTGCAGGCCAAAGGGGTCGAAATCCGGGGCTGCCCTGAAGCGATGGCGCTTGCCCCGGGCATCAAGGCCGCCGCGGAGGAGGACTGGCCGAAGGAATACCTGGACATGATAATCGCGGTCAAGGTCGTCCCGGACCTTGCGGCGGCTATAACCCACATCAACCGCTACAACAGCAGGCATACGGACGCCATAGTCACGAATGAGCGGGCGAACGCGGAGCGCTTCGAAAGGGAGGTGGACGCCGCAGCGGTGATGGTCAACGCCTCGACGCGCTTCACGGACGGCGGGCAGTTCGGCTTCGGGGCCGAGGTCGGCATCTCGACCCAGAAGCTGCATGCACGGGGGCCGATGGGCCTGCGCGAACTGACCACCTACAAGTATCTGGTCGAAGGCGAGGGCCAGACAAGGCAGTAGGCCCCGCCCGCATCCTATTTATTCGTATTTCAGGATATCCATCCGGTGCGATTATGCGCATAGCAATCGTTGGTGTGGGGAGGCTCGGCAGCGTTTTCGCGAGGGTGCTGTCGAAAAGCCATGAGGTCCTCCTGGTTGACCGGGAGCAGAGGCACGCCGCGGAGCTGGCCGCAGAGGTCTGCGCCCAGCCGGTGAAGGACCTGAATTCCGTCCTGACCGCGGACATGATTGTCGTGGCGGTGAAGCCTGCCCATGTGGAGGAGGTCATCCGGCAGGTGAAGGGCGCCCCCCTCATCGTCTCCTGCGCCGCGGGGGTTACCATCGACCGCATGGAATCCTGGGGGGCGCGCAACGTGATACGCGTCATGCCGAACATATGCGCCGAAGTCGGCGCGGCGGTCATCGCCTATTCGCTCCATCCCGAGGTGGAGCGGAAGGAGAAGGTGTTCCTGACGGCGTTCTCTTCGCTCGGCCTCTGCATAAAGACGGCCGAGAGCCACCTCGACCCCATCACCGCCGCATCCGGCTCGGGGCCGGCGTTCCTCGCGTTTGTCGCGCAGGCCATGATAGAAGAGGCGGAGCGCAGCGGGCTCGACCGGGCGACGGCAGAGAAATGCGTCGCCCAGACGCTCCTTGGGACCGGCAAGCTCATGCGCAGCGGCTGGAGCGCCCAGAGGATCATCGAAACCGTGGCGAGCCCGGGCGGAACGACTGAAGAGGGCCTCGCCATGCTCCGCGAGCGGGGGGCCGACAGGGCGATGCACGAGGCCATCCGCCTCGCAGCGGCCAAGGCAAGGGGCATCGGGAAATGATTAAATCGCTAACTGCTGAAATGCCATCATGAGCGGGGACATCGGCTGCACGGACGTTTACGAGCTGCATGGCACATCAGAGCTCCCGCTCCGCAGGAAGCTCATCATAAACGTCGCCCTGACCGGCAACTATTCCTCGAAGGAAACCAACCCGAACGTCCCGTGCGGGCCCGACGAGATTGTGACCGACGCCGTGCGCTGCCATGCCGCCGGAGCGACCTTCTTCCACATCCATGCGAGGGAGCCAGACCTCAAGCCCTCCTGCCGCACCGAGCTTTTCGGCGAAATCATATCCAATATACGCAGGAAGTGCCCCGAGGCCATCCTCTGCGCCACGACCAGCGGCCGGGTGTTCAAGACGTTCGAGCAGCGCTCGGCGGTGCTCGATTTGGAGGGCGACCAGCGGCCCGACTTCGCGAGCCTCTCGCTCGGCTCGATGAACTTCCCGAAGGAGGCGAGCGTCAACTCGCCCCAGATGATCGAGGCGCTCGCGAAGAGGATGCTGGATAAGGGAATCCGGCCCGAGCTCGAGGTCTTCGAGACCGGCATGATCAACTATGCGGCATACCTGATGCGCAAGGGCCTGCTCAGGCAGCCGCCGTACTTCAACCTCTTCTTCGGCCTCCTGGGCACCATGCCCGGGCGCATGGTCGACATGGTCCATCAGGTCGCGAGCATGCCAGCCGGATCCGTGTGGGGCGCCGCGGGGGGCGGCCGCTTCCAGCTGCCGGTCAACACCTCGGCAATCCTGATGGGCGGCCATGTGCGCGTGGGCCTGGAGGACAACCTCTTCATGGATTACGACAAGACCGAGCTTGCGACCAACGAGGCCCTCGTGAGGCGCGTCGTCCGCATAGCGGGAGAGCTCGGGCGCCCGGTCGCGAAACCGGGCGAGGCCCGCTCAATCCTCGGATTGGGCCGGGAGCAGGAGCTCACTCCCTCATCCTGAACTTGAGGAGGGCGGCAATCCTCCCCATCCCCTTCAGCTTCGCCCCGGCGTCGCCTTCCGAGGAGAATATCACTATCTCCGCCTTCGCGGCGTCCGCCTGCTCGACCGCCATCTCGGCATCCGGGTCCGAGCGCAGATATTCATCCAGTATGAGGAGCGTCTTCACGGCATATGCCTCCAGCGCCTTCCTGACCTCGGCAAGGCCGTAGGCGGCCCGGCCGGAGTCCTTGTTCACCTCGACCATGAGCTCGTCCACGAGCTTCATCTCCCTCTCGAAGCGCTCCTCCCCCATGATTTTCTCGACGACGCCCCGGGCGAACAGCTCGTTCACCCCGCTCCGCTCGGCGTAGCTCACGCTCTCGAAAACTATCCTCCTCAGGAGCTCCGGCTTCCTCTTCTCTATGAATGCCTTGAGGTTCTCCTTGGTGAAGCCCGGTCCCGCGACGACGAATCTTTCCGGGTGGCGGTCGATTTCGGCCATCACCTTCCCGAAATACTCGCCCTGCGTCTTGTCGTAGTTCTCGTCCCGCTTGCTCCCCGAGCTGTAAAACTCCGCCCCATACTCCACTCCGAACGAGCGGAGCATGGCGGTGAGCGCCTTCTCATCGTCAAGGACTATTATCCTGAGCCTGGGTTTCTTAGACTCCCTCTCGGCATCCTGGAGCCTCTTGACCTCGTGGTTCTTCCATGCCTTCGTTATCTTGACCCGGTCCCCCTCCCCGACGTCTATCGTATGGTACTTCCCGAGCTGTATATATTCCTCAGGCTCCCCCCAGATTATGGGCCCGAGAATGCGCAGGCGGTTCGCGGCCTTCGCGAACTCCACCCGCTCGACCTTTATCCGGACCTTTATCGACTTTTTCTCCTCTTTGTTCCCGACCTTGTACGTCCTGAGGCTGTGGGCCTCCGCCACATCGCCCGGCGCAATCACCTTGTCAAGGTGCCACATGTCATCGAGGGTGTCGACCTGGAGCTTCATCTCCCCGGTCTTGCGCTCGAAATGAACTATCCTCATACGGAGCGGATATGCCCACCTTTTTATTTAATCCAATGCCAATACCCTCCCATGGCAGTCAAGGCACCTCCGGAGGAAACCCCGGCCCATCTCTGCGCCGGCTGCGGCGGCAAGTGCTGCAGGCTCAGGGTGGACCTTACGGCGTTCGATATTATCCGGATTGCAGTCATCGCAGGAAAGGACGCGGCCGACTTCGTCCAGCTCGTCGAGGCCAAGGAGGACGACGCCTTCGCGGTCCGCTGCCTGGGGACGGCCGCGAAAGCCGTCCTGAAGCACAGGCCCGACGGCTCCTGCACTTTCCTCAACGGAAGCGACGTGCGCGGCTGCGATATCGAGGACGCCAAGCCCGCCATCTGCCTCGCGTATCCGTTCGCGCTCAGGGACGGCACTGCGTACATAAGGCATGACGTCCTCTGCCCGATGCAAAACCGCAGGCATGCGGATTTGAAGAAGATGTCGAGGCAATCGCTGGAAGACTGCGAGTGGGAGGCCCAGTTCTACAAGGAAATCGTCGAGGACTGGAACATGATGGCGCGCGGCGACGAGCCGTTCGACCGCTTCTTCATATTCGCAGGGGACGAGATCAGCATCAACCGCTGGCCGCTTGTCGGCGGAAGGCTGCGGAGCCTCATCCGCTCCCTGCGGCGCCGGCTTCGCACGCTCCGAGCGAAGCAAGAATCGCCCCAAGCGTCCCGTTGATCTCGAACCTGTCGGTTATTATAGTCCCGTTGACGAGCACCTGCGGGACCAGCCTGCCCTGCCTGCTGAGGTTCTTCTGTTCCGCGAAATCGAGATACGCCCAGGAGCCGCTCTCTTCCTTCAGGTCGTACTCTCGCCAGTCGGCATCCGGGCACTCAGACTCGAGCCTGTCTATTTCCGGCCGCAGCGCCTTGCAGGCTGAGCAACCGGATGAAAAGAAGTAATAGACTATCACCCTCCCCTCTCCGTCTGAGACATCGCCGAAACTGAAGGTTTCCCGCCCGGGCGGGGCGGCCGCGTCCGTCATTACGCCCTCAGCCGTCCGCTCCAGCATGATGCCCGCCGTGGACGGGAGCGGCGGCGCGGATTCCCGCACCCCGGGCGCTTCCGCCCCCTGCGCCCCTGCGCCAGCCGGTTCGGCCTTGTCCGCCGCGCACCCGGCAAGAAGAAACGCCGCCATCAGAACCACGGCACCAATCGCCCTCATCGCTACGCACCCGCCTCAGAGAATCGTAATCCTCGTTTCCTTCCTTATAGCTATCCAGAGCAGCCTTCCCACGATGTACATCCACGTGGCGAGGCTGAAAAGGCCGAAAACGAGGCCTGCAAAGCTGTCCCAGAAAGCGTCTATGCTCGCGAATCCGGAGAGCGCGACGGCCAGGAACCCGAACGATGCGACGCATGCCACGGCGCCGAGCCAGAACTCCGCGACGTTCTTCGTGCGCTGGCCGAGAATCGCAATCCCTAGCCCGAAGAAGTAATGCGCCACCATCAGGGATATGAAGCCCACCGGCTCCTTCTGTTCGCCGGCCTTAGGAATGAGTCCCATGCCGGGAATTGCCACGCATCCCATATAAACCTCTTGCCCGGGCGCAGCAATGCCTTATGAAGAAAGCCAATCGGGGAGGGAAAAAAAGTGGGGCCCCACTGCGGATTGCGAAGAACATATTAAACCCGTCCGGATTCCGCTAAATGCGGGGATGGGATGGGCATTCGTTTTCAGGCTATTTTGGCCATCGTGGCCGTGTCATTCTGCTTCGGGCATCTCCAGAATCCGTGGGATTGCGCGCCATGGGTCTCTTCGAATCCCAATATCCTGAGCTACGGGGATGAGCTCTGGTGGAACATCCCCGAGCTGGACAAGACCCTAAAAAGCTCCAGCCTGGATGGAGCCGAACATCTGCAGACATCCGGCGCTGCCGAAAAGGCGCTGTCAGATTCCATGCAGGCGGCGGATAAGGCAGGCGTGGACCGGGAACTGTGCTACATGGAGGTCCTGGCATCGATAGGAGTGTTCCCCACGGTTCCCGCATCGCCGTTTTTGCTTGCGTTCTCAAAGTCATCGAGCTGCTCCGCCTACGAAAGGGACTGGAAGGGCTCGGTCGCCGCGCTGCTGGATGCCGTCGATGAAACGATGCTGTCTGCTGATGCCGCGGTGCTCCATGCGAGGGCGCAATACGATGAGATTCGCTTCCTCGGGCTATGCAATCCGGAATACGGCGGGCCCGGAAGCGAGCCGTGCCCCGAGCTCGCCAGCGCGTTCGCTTCAGCTGACGGCCAAATACGCGAGGGGGATTACGGCAAATACGCCCTGATGCGGGGGGAATACGAAGCTATTGCACGAAACCTGAAGGCCGCGGCCCCAGACCTCTCCCCGGCGCCGAGGCTCCTCGGCCTGGCCTGGTCCGGGGACGGCGCCATCGCCTCATTTGGGGAAGCCGGCGCAATGGCCCAATCGGCCAGGAAAGCCGGCGAAGCCGAGTACGATATGCGCCTGAATGCCGCATCCGCCCGCTCATCGGCCAGCCGCGGCAGGCTTGAAGCCCTGGATGACGACGGGCTCATGGCGATGGACCGGGCCCCGGCCTCCGGCCTGGCGTATTCCCCGGGCACGATCAAGGAGCGCCTCATAACCCTTCGCAAGCGGCAGGAATCGCTCGATACGGCGCTGTCCGAGGCGAAGCTGAAAAGGAGGCAAACCAACGAGCAGGGGTATCTGGCGGCTGCGATAATCCTGGCCAAGGCCTCGGAAGACGGCCACCTCTCGCTTGCCGAAGATTGCGCGCGGCTCAAATCCGATGCCGAAATCGTCCTTGCCCAGCAGAGGGACGATGCACAAGAGCAGATATCGTCCGCGGAATTGCTGATAGGAGGAAGCCCCGGCCCGGAGGCGTCTTCCCTGCTGGAGCAGGCCAGGAGCGCGTTTGCGAAAGGGTCCGCGGCCGGAAACAGCGGCGCTGCATTCGCCTTGTATTCGAAGGCTGCGGCCCTTGCGAGGTCGGCCAAAGGCGCCAAGGCATTCAACGAAACGGTCCAAGAGGCTTCGTCTCTCTCGGAACTGGATTCCCTAATATCCCGGGCGGAGAGGGACGGCATCGAAGTCGTCCTTGAAAAGGAGCGCCTGTCCCTGCTGCGGCGCACGCCGCCTCCGGATGCCGATTCGCAGGCGGATTCGGCAATACGTGCAATAATATCAAAGGCGGAGATGAAGTACGGCGTCGCCCTCATGGATGCCCGCAAAAGGATACTGGACAAGATATCCCTCGCAGGGCCCGATGCCGCGGACCTTTTCGGCGAATTGGACCGATACGAGGCCGGAACAGTCGCCGACGGCGCCATCATCTATCCGGATGCTATCGGCTCCCTGAAGCGGCTTTCCGCGGATTATATGGTGCTTGAAGGGCAGGCCGACGAGTATATGGCCCTTGTGGTAGGGAACGCCATGTCGGCTTCGGTGCAGCCCTCGTTCGGCCTTGTGGAACTGGATGTGCCCTCGGACATCACGCTGGACATTCCCCTCTCGAACCCCCGGCCCTACAACGTCTCCTCCGCAGACGTCCGGGTCTCCATCGGCCATGCAATCCCGCTCATGTATAGCGACATCTCCTCTGGAAAAGACGGCGTTGAGGGGGTGCGGTCCGCCGACGGCGGCAAAACAGTCGTGCTGGCAATGTCCGGGATAAAGCCGTACGAGGTGCGGCGGGTAATCTTCCAGAAAAGCCTGCTAATAGCGCGGACCATCCGCACAAGGGAGGCGTCCACCGGGCTCGGCAACGGAGCGGCGCTGACCGCTGCGGACATCGATTTCGAGCTTGACATGGACGTCCCGGCCCTCCACGTGGCGGATTCGCACGACTCGCTGGAAATCGACGGAAGGGCCGCCGCCGGGCCGCTTTCGGAGGGCAGGCATTCGCTGCATGCCGAGCGGATTGTCGCAGACGCGTATTCGGAGAGCGTGACCGGAATCAGGGCCTACCGCAACGGCGTCGGCAGCAGGGTGGAATATGAAATACGGATTCTGCCTTCAATCGACCTCGACAGCGTGCCCATCACCGCCTACAGCATGAACAGTTCGGAGATGCTTTCCTTCGACATAGTTTCCGCGACCGGAGAGCCTCTGAAGGAAAAAAGAAGGATTTCCGGTACCGAATTCTATGCGAAGGCTTACGGCCTGAAGAAGGGGCGGGAGGCGGTGTTCCGGGTCAGCTACGCCATAAACGACACCCGGGCGTATGTATCCGAGCGGCTCGAGGAACTCTCTGCCATGAATCTGTCGGAAAATGCGCAAAGCGCTCTCGCGGACGCAGAGAGGCTTCATGCGGACGGCAATGACACGCAGGCGCTCGGGCAGATTGAGGCCGCCCTCGCCATCTCACGGTCTGATTCGAAGGCTATCGAGAAGGCAGAGGCAAAATGCCGGGACATGGAATCGGCCCTCCTCAATGAGCTGGCGGAGCTGGGCGGGCTGGATGCCGCCCTTGCGGAAAGCCCGCTAATCGACAGGCTCCATGCACGGAGGATTGAGCTGTCCCGCGTGCTGAACGCCACCGGCGGGACGGACGTTCCGTCGCGCCTTGCGGAGCTCGAGAAGATAGACCTTGACTGGCTTCCCAGGGAGCTAGCATCCATGCGCAAGGAGCTCTACAAGGAATACGGGGACCTTAAGGAACGGTTCTTTGCCGCGGGAAACAGCACCACCCCGCAAAGCTTCATCGATTTCGAGGAATCGCTGAACCGCCTTTCATCGGCTCCGCGAGTGGAATACCTGGTCGAAGCAATCGGCAGGCTTTCGCTTGTTGAAGACGCGGTTGCCGCGCAGGAGGAGTCGTCGGGCGCCAGGAAAGTTGCGTTGAGGTCAAAATTCGAGGCTGCGCGCTCGGACCTCCTCGAAACAATGGACGCATACCTCCGCCAGGCATCGGCAGCCAAGGGCACGGATTACAGCGGCCTGTTCACCGAGGCCGAAAGCCGGGTGGAGCGGCTGGCCAAGGACGCCGAGGCCGCTTCCGGTGGCGACCCCAGGATTTTCGAATCCTCCATCGAATCGATGGAAAAAAGCCGCGCAAGGATGGAATCGACGTTGAGTTCCCTGAAAAACGAGAGCGAAGCCCGCCTTTCAATGCTTGAATCGCTTCTGGCAAGCTCGAATGCAGCCGAAGAGGCAAAGAAAAAGGCGTCCGCCTTGCTCGAGTCCGCCCGGACCGCAATTTCCCGCGGGGATTATGTCTCCGCGCTTCGGACGGAAAAAACCGCATCAGAAGGGCTGGAGGGCGAAGATGAAGCCGGCACGGACCCGCTCGTCCCTATCGCCATAACCGCGTTCGCGATGCTGGCGGCGCTGGGCTTCGTCCTTGTCAGGAAACCGGAAAGGAAAGCCAGCCTGAAAAAGCTCACTTCTTTTTCTGGGCCGGCTGCTCCGCATCCGCAGGGCGGACGAGAATCCGCGGGTCCGCAGTCTCGAAGCTCACCCGGGCCCGGCCGTCTCCGTTCGCCGACACCCGGAAGTTCCATATCGGAAGGTCGTCAAGCATGAAGGTGTTCCCCTCGGAGCTGCCGTCGAAATTGTACCTCACCGTGACCTGGTTCATCCTGGTCCGCTCGGCGTAGGCGGCCGGCTCCACGCGCTCTATCTCATAGAGCAGCGCTACCCCGCGCTCATCGACCTGCGCCACTTCGAGTCGCGCAGTGGCTATCATGGCCGGGCCCCCCACGCGGGTGGAAAGGACCTCATCTCCGTACGATACGACCAGGCTTGCCTGCCTCGGCGCCCTTTCCGCTGTGTTCTGGACGAGGTTGTCCGATATGCAGGAATAGAAGCCCTCGTCGTTGCCCTGGTTGCCCTCCCTGCACGTTGTGGCGATGCTCTCTATTATGCAGTCCTGCACGCGTGTTCGCCTCTCCCTTTGGCATCTCTCGGTTGGCGTGAGCTCCCTGGCCGGCTGCGCGGGAGCCTCCGCTGCAGCCCTGGGCCTCGGCGCCGGGTCCCCCCGCTGCACGGTGGCGCAGCCGGAAAGCGCGCCTATCACTGCCGCCCCGTAGGCGAGATTCCTGAGCCTGCCGTTGAATGTCATGGAAGTGTATGTGCAAAAAACAGTTTAAAACACTATCGAACAGCAAAAAACACAAATAAAAAAGGCAAGTCACTTTTTCGTGACCTTCTCCTCCTTCAACACAATCTTCGCCATGAGGAATATCACGAACGCGATGATGGCGAAGTTCAGCAGGGCGCTCAGGAAGGCCCCGATGCCGAGCTGCACGGGCCCGAGCTCGAGCACAGCGGTCTGCCAGTCCCCGTTCGGGAGGAGGACTGCGACAACCGGCATGATGATGTTGTTCACAAGCGACGTGACAAGCGCCGTTATCGCCGCGCCCATGATGAAGGCGATTGCCAGCCCGATCACCTTGTATTCGGTCAGAAAGTCCCTGAATTCAGACATCAAGCCCATAAGGCCACCGGAGATGCTAACCTGCCCGCGCATTATTATCCTTTCGGTATCTCCGGATGTGGCCGAAAAGGTCCCCCGCGCATTTCAGCATCACGAATAGGAGCATCGCTACGAACTGCTCAACCCAGATGAACGCGCCTTCCGCGGCCTCCGCCCCTGCGCCCCCGGTCATGGCGAAAGCCAAGCTGAATATTGCCGAAAACAACAGCATGAAGGGCATGAGGACGAATCCCGAAAGGATGATTGCGATGTGCATCGGGATAATCCGGCCATACGGGGCGCTCATGACGCGCGATATATTCTTCCCGTTGTTCTCAAGCTCCGACGGATTCCCAAGCACGTTCCTGAAGAACGAGAACGCATGGCTTGCGGAAAGTATCAATGCCGCCAGGCCCACCCCGGCGATGTCTGACGGCCCGGGCGAGAACCACGGGAGGAAGGAGAGGAAGAGCGCATAGCCCGCATGGAAGCCGCCGTAATGGATTGCGAAGAAAAGCGCGGCCACGATGGGCGTGAATGCCCCGCCAGCCTCCCTCGCAAGAAGCGAGCGCACGGACATCGTGAGGAACGCGAGTATCGTGAAACCCCCGATCACCACGCTCTCGAGCCAGTAGGCCCACACGATGCCGGCCGGGCTCGCTCCAAGCGCCACCGCCGCAACCGGCGCCAGGATGTTCGTTCCGATGAGCGCCCAGGCCGAGGGCGGATACCGCCTCCAGTCGAGCACGGCCCAAAATTCCTCGAGTTCGGTCATCGCCGCCACGATAAGGAGATGAATAAAAGGAATAAAAGAATGCGGGGTTCAGTCGGTGAGGCCGCCCGGAGTCACCCTGAAGACCGCCTCGCCCTCCGGCATGTTCGGCGAGTCCACGAGGCGCGCAATCCTCTTGTCCTCCTTGCTCTTCCGGACGTAGAGACGGTAGGTCGACATGTGGGCGAGCACGTGCCCGCCTATGGGCGTGGTCGGGTCCCCGAAGAGTATCCCGGGGTTGTCCATCACCTGGTTGGTCACATAGACCGCGAGGTTGTATTTCTCCGCGAGCTTCTGCAGCGTGTGGACGTGCTTGTTGAGCTTCTGCTGCCTCTCGCCGAGCGCGCCCCTGCCGAGGTAGTCCGCGCGGAAGTGGGATGTGAGCGAATCCACCACGATGAGCTTTATGTTGTTCTTCTCAATCGTCTCCTCGGCCCGCTCGAGCAGGATTATCTGGTGGTCGCTGTTCTCGGCCCTCGCTATCTGGATGTTCCGCAGGACCTCCTGCGGTTCGAGGCCCTGCGCCTCCGCGAGCTGCACGATCCTCTCGGGCCTGAAGGTCGCCTCGGTGTCCACGAAAAGCACCCCTCCCCCGAGCCCGCCCTTCTCCGGCGGCCTTTGCACGTTCACGACGAGCTGGAACCCCAGCTGGCTCTTTCCGCTCGAGAACTTGCCGTACATCTCGGTTATCGCCATGGTCTCGATGCCGCCCCCGAGCAGCTCGTCGAGCGCCCCGGAGCCGGTCTTTATCCTTGCGATGTTCTTCCTGCGCTCGAAGACCGTTTCCGCGGTCTCGAAACCGATTTCCACCATGCTTTTCGCGGCCTCGATGGCCTTCTTCGCGGACTCGACGCCCATCCCGCCTGCTTCCGCAAGCTCGTGCGGGTTGGCGGTGGCGATTGCCGAGAACTCGCCGTAGCCGGCCGCCCGGAGCTTCTCCGCCGTCACCTCGCCTATCCCCGGGAGGTCCTCTAGGTCCTTGTAGTATTTCTTTTTCTTTTCCTTATCGTCTGCCATACCTATCCCCTTCCATGCTATTTCTCACTCGTCGCGAAACGCGCCATCCTCATTTCCTGTCGTTCGGGAAGACCAGCAGCTTCAGCTGCCCAATCCTCAGCGTGTAGAACGCGTTCCCGTTCTTGGAGACGTTCTTCCACATGCCGCCCACGTTCGTGTAGACCACGTTCCCGTCCTTGTCCCTGTCGGCCTGCACGACGCGCAAATCCGGCCGGTTCGCGCCTGCGCCGCCCGCCCCCGGAGCCCCGCCGGCTCCTGCAGGCGCACCGCTTCCCGCATCGCCCTTGGGCTCCACGGGAATCTCCTCAAAACCCTCGTTGTCGAATTTCACTTCCGTATCCTTCATATTCTCCCCTCCTCCATCAGCCGGGATGCCAGCACCCCGCCCTGTTTCAAAGACCTCCTGAGTATATACAAACAATTATACGTATATACTAATGGCTTTATGGGCACACCTTCTATTTAAACAAAATCCGACAGTTCATTTCCGCAGAAATGCCCGCAGCGGAGCATGGCTGGCGCTATCGGTAAAACAAGGCCGCGGCGCCCGTTATGCGGGCTTGAGGAAGTTGCCGGACGCCTCGACAATGAGGCTCGCGGAGAGCGTGATGGCAGCGACAATCATGCCGCCGATTATCATGCTGATCGCCACGGTCTGCCATTTGCCGCGCGTCTCGCCGGGCTGTGTCTGCGCGAGGCCGAGCGTTATGCCGCCCAGTGTAATCAGGATTATCGCAATCGTGGGCGCAAGCGAGGAAAGCGCGTTCGATATGTTGGTCGCAGTTACCTCGAGACCGGTTGCCATCGTTACACCTTCTCCATCACGCTTTATAAATTTTTATTCACGGCTTGCCGAGCCTCCTCGCGAAATCCACGAGCCGGTTCGAGTAGCCGAATTCGTTGTCGTACCATGCGGATATCTTGACGAGCCTTCCCTTGGCCTTGGTGAGCTTGCCATCCACAATCGATGAGAGCGGAAGCCCCACGATGTCCTGGGACACGATTTCGTCCTCGGTGTAGCCGAGGATGCCCTTGAGCTCCTCGCCAGATGCGCGCTTGAGCTCGGCATTCAATTCATCCCTCGTGGCCTCCCTCTTGAGGAGGAGCGTCATGTCGTTCATCGAGCCGCACGCGACCGGGACGCGGAAGGCGACGCCGTCCATCTTTCCGGCGAGCCCGGGAAGCACCTCGCCGATTGCCTTGGCCGCGCCCGTGCTTGTGGGGATGATGTTCATGGCACCCGCCCGCGCCCTGCGAAGGTCGCCGTGGCTGCCGTCCACTATGTTCTGGTCGTTGGTATATGCGTGGACGGTACTAAGGAACCCGCTCTCCACGCCGAACTTCTCGTCAATGACCTTCAGGACCGGGGCGAGGCAGTTCGTGGTGCAGGATGCGAGCGAGAATACGGCCATCCCCTTGCCGACGATGTGCTCGTTGACGCCGGGGACCACGGTCGCGTCCACCTCCTTGGCGGGCGCGGAAATCAGCACCATCCGGGCCCCCGCCTTCAGGTGCTTCTCGGCGTCGGCCTTGGACTTGAATGCGCCCGTGCTGTCCAGCACGAGGTCCACCCCGAGCTCCTTCCAGGGCAGCTTGAGCGGGTCGGTCTCGGAAATCCATTTTATCTCGTAGCCGTTGATGACGAGCGCACCTTCCTTGGCCTCCACCTTTCCGTCGAACCGGCCGTAGACCGAGTCGTACCTGAATAGGTGCGCATGCTGGGCGACCGGGCTCCTCGTGTTGATTGCGACGACCTCGAAGTCCCTCCCGAGCGCGCCCTGCCTTATCGCAGCCTTGAGGAAAGACTTTCCTATCCTGCCGAATCCGCTGATGGCTATCTTCATCCGCTCACCCAAAAGTCGATACCGGCATATCGAAGCGCCGGATTTTATTGCTTTGCCCTTCCGGCATGGGGGCGTGCATACGTCAATCGCACGAAACACCAACTGCCGCCATTATAAACCTTTTTTCCGACCCTACACGAACTACGACATGGGAATCCCCATGGGAGAGGCATCGCTATGGGAAGGACCGGCAGTTTCAGGACGACGAGGTACCAGGACCACGCCGACAGGAGCTTCGGCAGGATGGGGAACACCACTCTCAGGCGCACCGGCCTCGAGGCGGTGCTGGGGGAGGCGAACGGGCGCAACCTCGCGCTGCTGTCCGCCCGCATGCCCGAAGGCGAGTTCCGGAAGCTCAAGGGCAGGTGCGGACCCGAGGGCGTCTGGAACGAGGTCCGGGCAAGGGGCCTCGAATCATCCCCCGGGGCGAAGAAGATAATCCCGATGTCGCTGGGCGACCCGAGCGGATACGAGGACTACCTCTCCAACGTTCATGTGCCCGAGCGCATGGCCGAGCTCGTCTTCGCCGGCGCGCGGAGCCTGCGCGAGACCGCGCGGTACACCGGCTCGTTCGGGTTCCCCCCTCTCCGGGAGAAGCTGCGCAGCGTCACTTTCGCGGACCCAAGAAGCGCATCCAAGGACCCGGGCCCGTTCAGGGAGGTCGAGGTCTATGTCACGGCGGGGGCGAGCGACGCGACCGAGTTCGCGATGGGCCCCCTTCTCCTCACCCCGTCCGACACCCTGCTCGTCCACGACTGGACATACATCATCCACCTCGGAGCCGCCTATTTCAGGGGGGCGCATGTCGACAGCTACAGCCTCGGGATGGACGGGCGGCCGGACGCATCGAGCCTGGCGGAAGCGCTCGCATCAAGCAAGACGCGGGGGGACCGCGAAATCCAGGCGGTTGTGTTCACGCCCATCGGCAACCCTGTCGGGGCGGCGATGTCGAAGGCTGACATTGCGGAGCACCTCCGCATCATCAGCGAGGCGGGCATGGCGCAGAACCGGCCCATAATGGCCATAGTGGACATCGCATACGAGCCTTTCCGCAGGGACGGGGCGCCGCTCGACCCGATCGAGATAGCGATGGAGCATGGGATACCCGGGCCACTCATCGTCCTCGACACGGCGTCGAAGGGATACGGGCTCTGCGGCTGGCGTATGGGCAAGCTCGCGGTCCACTGGCCCGCCGGCCATTTCCCGGATCACCGCCACGACTACCTCAAGGCGCTCGAGAACCGGATGCTTCCCAAGCTCGGCGTGGTCTCGGTCCCGGCGCAAATGGCGTTCGACAACTTCTTCGACATGCTCAGGGAGAACCCCGCGCTCATGGCGGAGACCGTGCAGTTTTTCGAGGGCCGCCGCGCGAAGATAAACGAGAATCTCGTGCGCATCGCGGAGGCGCTGCGTGAAATCCCGGGCGTGTATCTCGCAAAATACTACGACCACGGGGGCACGAACGGGGGGCTTGACCCGGCGACTTTATCCTCGTTCTACCTGCTTTTCGGGTTCTCGAGGCTGCTCCAGCGCGAGGGGAGCGGGTTCAACCAGGTGGTCGCCTTCGGCGAATATTGCCTGCGGTCGGAAAGCCTGCCGGTCGTGAACTGCGTGCCGGGGCAGTCGTTCCTGCCGTTCAAGAGATGGCCGAACCATCCCGCGCTGATAAGAGTCACGGGCCTGACCTCGGCCCAGGACACGGAGGCTTTCATCGGGGCCGCGCGCGCCTATGCTGCCGCCCTCGGTTAGGGCCGGGGATTCGTAGCGATTGCGGATGCGGTCCGGACCAGCTCGTTGGCCGCCTCCTTCACGAAGCCCTCGCGCACCCTTAGGGCGCCGGCCTTCACGTGGCCGCCTCCGCCTTCGATGAAATCAGGCATGCTGGCCTTCATCCTTTCCGCCAGGGCGTTGGCGTCGAGGCCCA
The DNA here is from genome assembly GCA_964647855.1 of Microcaldota archaeon. GTDB lineage: Archaea > Micrarchaeota > Micrarchaeia > Anstonellales > Bilamarchaeaceae > Bilamarchaeum. Next base: position 85,656 of record CAZYJW010000001.1, read on the forward strand.
TGGCCGCCGCGCCGTCATCGAGCCTCATGATGATGGACCTGTCCGTGTAGCCTATCGCAAGCAGCCCGCCCCCGCCGCCCGCCCCCTCTCTGAGTTTGTCGAAAACCCGGGTCGTTATCTTGCCCGAAGGCGGCCACTCCCCCCTCATGGCGATTCCCTCGAGCGGGAAAACTGCGATTCTTAGGCCCCCCGCCGTGCTGGCCTTCACCCTGGCGAGGGCCTTTCCCGCGGCCTCCTCGATTGTTTCGTCCGCCTGCCTTGCGATGGATGCGAAAAGCTCCCCGTTGTCCATCACCTTCCTGTAGAAATCGAGGTTGTTGCCGAACGAGACGTGGGACGCGAGGAAATCCAGGACCATCGCCTTCTTCGCGTCGGCCTCATCGCTTGCGAGGAGCGCGCTCTTGTCTCCGGCGCATGCGATTTTCGCGAGCGCGAGCGCCTTGCCCCGCTCCAGCCCGCAGGCGGCAGCGATTTCGCATGCCACATAGCCGGCGGTATACGCCGAGGTGCCGCCCGGCACAGAGAACGGGTTCACGAATCCGGCTTCGGAGGCGAGGGCGCCCGGGTGGTGGTCGATCACGATGCGGCCTACTCCTCCCGCCCTGAGAATGTCGAGCGCGCCCCTGCATCCGCCGGCCGATCCGAAATCGACCAGGATGAAGAGCGGCCTGCCCTCCTGCCCCAGGAACGCCATGTCCCGGAGCGCATCCTTCACGCTGTAGACCGCAGAGTTCTGCTGGAACGCCTTGCCCCCTATCACCGATGAAATCGCGAACGCGCCGCATATGCCGTCCGCATCGTTGTGGAACCTGAGCAGCACCGGTCTGTTGAGCCTCTTCGCGCACAGAATCTCCGAAGCCGCCTCCCGCATCGCAGGCCAGAGCGAGGCCGTGACCGCATCCTGCATGAGCGCGGGCCCTTCGGGCAGGCGCAATCCGGAAATGATGCGCGTCCTCACCCTCGAATGCACCGCCTCGGCATCCGAGCCGCCAAGAGCCTCGGCCCTGGCCGCCATTATCCCCCCGGCAACCATCTCGCCTTCCACGCGGGCCGCGGTTCCGGGCGGAAGCGTGGCCTCAGTGAAGAAATGGATCTGCGCCTCGCCGTCGGTAATCGTGTATTCGGTCCTGCCGCGCTGGTGCCGCGCCCTTATGACAATCCCCTCCACGGATATCATGCCCTCACCGCAATCCTGTCCCCGTCCTTGAGCCCGAGCTCCCTCTTGGCGTTGAACGGGCAGACCAGCTCCATGACATCCGGCCCATGGTGGGTGCGCAGCGGGAATATTATGGCGCAGCCCCTTCCCCGGAGCGTGCATCTGTATGCGAAGAGGTCCCCGAAAGTCCGTTCCCTGTCCCTGAAACCCGAAATCGTTATCGGCTCCATGCCCAGTACCCGCTTCCTCTTCCAGGTTTCTTTCTCATCCAGCCGTATGTTGAGCGTCCCCGGGAAGGGGTCGAAGCCGAGCTTCCCGGATATCTGGCTCCTGTAGCCCGGCTGGGACATGTAGAACCTCCCCTCTCCCAGGCCCTTCACGACGATGCCTGAGATTTCGAGCGCGCCGGGCTCGAGCGCGGCCTTTAGGTCTGAGTAAAGCCCGGAGAGGGATTCCATCCCCTTCCTGGTGATTAGGATTCCTTCCCGCCCCCGCTGCACCATCCCCGCCTTCTCGAGCGCGGCGAGCCTTCTCGACGCGTTCTGCTGGGACATCCCCGAAAGGGCGCCGAGCTCCGAGGTGGTCAGCCTGAGGGCCCGCTCATGGGCGCCCTTGCGCAGAAGGAGGATAAGGATGCGGTCCATATCGTTTTTATTGCTTCGGCAACATATAAAATTGCATGGAATCGCACAGAGGCATCTCCCTCTCGGTGCCCGACGACGTATACCCGCCGTCGGAGGACTCCCACCTCCTAGCATCCTCCGCCTCGTACCTCCGGGGCAGCGTCCTGGAGATGGGCTGCGGCACCGGCCTCGCCTCGCTCGTATGCGCGAAGGCGGAGCCGGAGAACTTCGTGCTGGGGGTAGACATCAACCCGTCCGCCGTCAAATGCGCGCAGCAGAATGCCGACTACAACCGCATCCCGAACGCGCTTTTCCTAGTCAGCGACATGTTCTCCAAGGTGGGCGTCCAGCGGTTCGACGCCATCATGTTCAACCCGCCTTACCTTCCCACCGCGGATGACGAGACGCTGCGGGGCCCGCTCAACCACGCATTCGATGGCGGCGCTGACGGAAGGGCGGTCCTCGACCGCTTCCTCGGGGAATTCGACCAGTACCTGAAGCCCGGGGGCACCCTGCTCCTCATCCAGAGCAGCCTGAACGGCATCGAGAAGACGCAATCCCGGCTGGAAGCCATGGGATACAAGGTCAGGGTGATGGACAGCGAGGATTTCTTCTTCGAGAGCGTCTTCCTGCTCAAGGCCGAGAAACCGCAGGTTTAAATCCGCCCTCATCGCAATACCCTCCGGAATGATGACGTGAACAACCTCTGAGGGCCGGGTCAAGCGGCATCCTACAGCCGTCCGCGCTCATATGATGATGTCAACAGCGTCTGACCGAACTTTTCCTCCGTCCTGGCTCCGGTAAAAAGTTCCCAAAACGTCCTGCCCGGTCCGACCCCCCCGGTTCGGGAATCCGCCCGCTTTTTTTCCGGCATTATGAACATTTTTATAACCTACTGACCACTATATTCCCCATGACCCATTCAAAACTCAACAGCCTCACCCCCCGGCAGAAGAAGGCCATGGGGTATGTGGTGGGCGCATGGAGGCGAAGCGGCGAATCGACCCGGGTCCTCGAAGAGGGCCTCCGCGTTCTCTCGTCCAGAAGGCGCCCGACCGCGGATGCAATCAGCAGGTCGGAGCAGCCCTACATGGCCGTGGCGTGCAACTACGGCAAGCGCTACCGGGACAGGCTGACCCTCACAAAGGCCGACGCGGCCATCATGCTCGAATTCGTGCAGCCGATACGCCGCGCCGCCCGGGACGAGGAGGAGGCGCGCAAGATGGTCGAGCTTGCCGCAGGCGTGCTTTTCAACGGCCAGGCGCCGCCGAAAACCCTTGCCGACCCCTCATGGGAGCCGCTGCTCCGCATCATCGCAGATGTCGCTCCCTCGGCGGCGCAGCGCCCGCTGTTCTAGCGCGCCGCGCTTGCGGCTGCCTTTTAATCCTTTTTTCCCAAATCCCTTCCATGGCGGACCGATCGGCCGAAATAATGGGCGAACTGATGGGAGTCGGCATCACCGAGCATGACGCCCTGATAATCGCGGACTGCATCATCACGCGGAAATCCTGCTCCTGGATAAACACGGACCCAATCGACGACAAGATGCTCGCAGACCTGAACCTCCTCATCCGGGACAAAAGCTACGGAATAAGCGTGAAGGTCGATGCGGTACCGACCCGGAGCAAGTTCATCTGGGACGTCAAGGTCCTCCGCTGATTCTCCCGTGGGAATATGCGCCCCTTCGCATGCGACATGGTCCTGGCCGAGGAAGGAAAGGTGCTCCTTATCAGGCGCGGCTCCGAGCCCTTCAAGGGCGAATGGGCAGTTCCGGGCGGCAGGATAGAGGAGAACGAGACCGCCGAGGAGTGCGCGAGGCGCGAGATGAGGGAGGAGACCGGCCTCGAAGTCGAAATCGTGAAGCTCACCGGCATCTATTCGGACCCCGGGCGCGACCCGAGGGGGATAATAGTGGCAGCCTACCTCGTCCGGCGCGTTGGTGGCGCCCTGGAAGCCGGCGACGATGCGGCGGATGCGAAATGGTTTCCCGCCGGCTCAATCCCGAAGCTCTGCACCGACCACAACCGGATAGTGGAGGACGCCCTCCGGCAGCTCCGCTAGCTCCAATCATATCGATTAATGGCACGGATTAGTCATCCTTCTCGAGTATGGCCAGGTCGCCGAGCGCGACGAGCTCGTCCTCGGCCCTCTGCTGGGCGGCGGCCTGCTTCCTCGCGGTCATGCGGTAGCCCTTCATCTCGTCGTAGAGCTTGCGGAGCTCGTCGCGGATGGTCTTGAGCTCGGTCTCTATCTTGCCGATTTCCGTCTCGCCCTCCGTGATGTCCTGCTCCACGTACCGTATCTTCCTTCTCGCCCGCTCGACTTCCTTGACCTTGTCGAGCGCCTCGTCGATTTTCTTGAGCTGCTTGATCAGCTCCTTCTCCATCTTGGGGGTGTAGGCCGCGGTCGCTATCCGGAATTCGAGCGCCCTCTTCTGCTTCCGATACGGCGCTATCTGGACGTCCTTGGTCTGCTCGAGGAACGGCTCCAGGGCCTTCTGCTCGTACTTCTTGTACCTGATGCGGCGATTGAGCTGCTTAATCCTGTCAATGAGCTCAGTCTTCTTCTTCTCGAGCTCGTCAATCTTGCTCTTGAGCGTCTCTTCATCCGTCATGGCATCACATGAAGCAAAATGAGCATTCGGGTGTTTCCCTTTATGATAGGCATCATTTTAAAAATATCGTTGCGGCCATTTTTCCCTCGTGATTGAATGCGGGAGCTCTACAACATCATCGTCTTTGCCGGATTGGGCGTGCTAATAGGTTTCGCCCTCTACTTCGTCTTCCTGGCGCCACACACGCCTGCCGCTTTGGAGGCAATCCCGCCGCCAAACGCCGTGCAGAACGAGACGCTCCCCCCGGTTCTCGAGAAGGGCTCGGTGAACATCACTATGATAGAGGCGCCGGGCTGCGACGAATGCAACATGGAGGGCGCTTTCATCGAGCAGGTGAAGGTCGTCCTCCTCTCATCGGATTATCTCGAGGCGGGCATCTCGAGAAGCGTCCCATACTCATCCGCGGAGGGCGCCGCGCTGGCCGCGAAATACAACCTCACGGAGCTTCCGGCGGTCGTTATCGCGGGCCCCGTCGAAGACGACCCTGATTTCGTGGCCGCCTGGCAGGAGAGCATCGGCACGCTCGAAGAGGGCGTCCTTGTGAGCCGGGTGAGGTACCCGCCCTTCTACGACATCGCGAGCGGCACCGTGGCCGGCCTTGTGCAGTCTAAGGCGATAATGGCAACCGGATGCATGCAGTGCAGCGACCCCAGCCTCTTCCTAGCCGCCCTGGAGGGGCCCTCGGTGGGCATGGTGTTCACCCAATCCGAATACTACAACTGGAACGACAGCGCGGCGCAGGAGCTCATTTCAAGGTACAATATCACCCGGCTTCCGGCAATCATGGTAAGCGCCGAAGGGGCGTCCGCCTACCCGGTCTTCTCCCAGATGTCAAACTACGGCACGCTCGAGGATGACGGATGGTTCGTGCTCAGGGACGTCCAGCCCCCGTACGTGGACCTGACCGCCAACCGCACCATCCGCGGCCTGGTCCGAGCGGAATACCTCCTGGACCCATCGTGCACTGACTGCTTCGACATCTACTCGCTCTCCAAATACATCGTGGATTCGAGCGGCCTGTTCATAGAGGCGGAGAGCACCTACGGGCTGAACTCGACCGAGGGCGCGGCGTTCGCGGAAAAGTACGGCATCACGGGCGTTCCGGCAATAGTCTACTCGTCCGAGGCATCGCGCTACCCGGATTTCGACATGATATGGCTCGCGCAGAACAACACGATTGAGGCCGACGGCGCCCACGTGTTCAGGGCGTACGGGCTGCTAGGCAACGTGACCTACCGCAACATCAGCGGCTAGGCACGCTGCGGCGCAGGACCTTGAATTCGAGAAGAACGTCCGCCCCCACCCGCCTCACCTTGGGGGGCGAGAGGGCGAGCGCATCCTTCATGGCGGGCGCGCCCTTCCCGCCGACCACCGGCTTCGCCGCACGGCCTCCTATTATCTTCGGGGCGACGAAAACGAGCAGCCTGTCCACGATGCCCTCATCCAGCGCCTCGGCGTTCAGCTCCCCTCCACCCTCTATGAGTATCCTCCTTATACCGAGCGCTGCCAGGGCCGGCATCAGCGCCCTCAAACCCACCCTGTCTTTGCCGCATACGAGCACGCGCACCCCGCGCCGCGCCAGCGCGAGCGCCTTGGCCCGGTCCGCCCTCTGGGAGACCGCCACGATGGCCTTCCCGTCCCTCCTCCGGAAAACCTTCGCGTCGGGGCTGACGCTCAGCCGCCCGTCGATTATTATGCGGCAGGGGTCGCGCCCCGCCCCGTGGGCGGTGAGTTCCGGGTCGTCGGCTTCGATTGTGCCCGCGCCGACCATGACGGCTCCGTATTCCGCGCGCATCCTGTGGACCATCGCCCTCGACTCCGGGCAGCTTATCCACCGCGAATCCCCGGTGCGCGTGGCGCTTTTGCCGTCCGCGCTCATCGCCATCTTGATGGTTACGAGCGGCTTCCTCGTAATCGCGGCGAAGTAGCGCCTGTTGATTGACGCGGCCGCCTTGCTGTCCGTGGGCCCTTCTACGGCAACGCCAGCCTTCCGGAGCGCCTCCGCGCCCTTTCCGCATACGAGCGGGTTCGGGTCGCCCATGGCATACACAACCTTCGCGACGCCCTCGCGGATTATCGCCTCGGTGCACGGAGGCGTGCGCTTCGCGGTGTGCACGCATGGCTCGAGCGTGACATAGAGCGCCGCATCGCGGGCGGCATGCGGGTTTCCCGTCCTGCGTTTTGCGTCCGCAATCGCCTCCATTTCGGCATGCGGCAGGCCCGGCCCCCTGTGCCATCCCCCGCCGATGATTCGGCCGCCCTTCACCAGCACGGCCCCGACCCTGGGGTTCGGGAACGGCTGCGCCTTCATTGCGAGCTTCATCGCGAGCCTCATGTGTTCTTTCATCCAACCGCGTCTAAAACGCACGCCCGCTTTATTTTGCTTGTGTTAGCCATATTTAAAGATAATTTACCACTATTTAAAAACCCTTATGCCCATAATACGATTCCTGACACCCAGATGATTATATGGCCAAGAAAAATACCTCTGCGAAGGCTGCTATAGCCCATCGCACGTGCAAAAGATGCCTCTCGGACGTCCTGATGCGCATAGAACCTCTGAATTCAATAATTCCGTCCGGGCCGGTGAACGCAGCCCTCGCCAGGGCGCAGCAGCAGGAAATATGGCAGGACCAGACGATTACATACTGCGAGGCAGCGGACAGGATACGCAAGGCAAGCCGGGAGGCTGGGCCGGAGGACGGCGAGAGCCGGGCCCTCGCCCTGTGCGGAAACGTCGTGGCCATAGCCGCCCGGTTCGACAAGGATGCGTTCGAGGAATGCCGCAGAGAGAAGGGGCTTGACATGCTGCGGGACGAGCTGCTCGACCAGCTCCGCACAGAGATCTCATTCGAGCGCGGTTTCGAGATGTTCCGGGAGGCGCTGGCAAAAAAGCGCATCAGGGTCAACTCATGGGAAGACCTGAATTCGCGCTATCCGGACCTCACTGCGGCCGAAGTGGCCCTGTGTTCGCTGCTGACGAGGGTCCCACACTCATATCTCGCAACGGGCCCGAACGGGCTTGGGGGGATAGAATACGGCGCCATGATATATCCGCCCCTCTACTCCGAATTCGGCGACACGCTCTGCCAGCACCTCGTCGCATCAATCTACCGCGCGACCCCGCCGGGCATAAATTTCATTCTCGATTATGTGGGCCAGGAGGAACTGGTTCGGGAAAAGGGGTCCCCCAAAGGCGGCCTCGACCCGTACTCGGACGGAGGAATTACCGGAGCCCACCTCGACCTCGAGCTCGTCCCGTTCAGGCCGAGAATCCGCGAGGCTTTCCGCCAGCTGGTGGTGCTTGCGATATCCAACCGCAAGATACACGACCGCCTTTTCCGGGAGTCGGACGAGTGCTTCACCGCGGCGTTCGGTGTGATCCTGCGCAAATCCTTCAATGAGGTCACGGGTGCACTCTCGCTTCCGGCATCTAACATCCAGGCCCAGGTTGACTCACTGGACCGCGGGATGCGGGCTGCCGTCCTAAGGAGGGCGGGGGAGCTCGAGTCGAACCTTTGCAAAGCACAGATATACGACCTTACCCTCGGGCGCATTCTCAGCCCGGAGGACGTGTTCCGCCTTGTCGCCCTCATACAGAAGCCCCCCGGAGAGCTGTTCCAAGAAGGCGGCTTCTCCGGTTATTCCGCGGCATACGGATTCGGCGTGAGGTTCGCCGGAGCGGACGGCTCGTTCATCGGGCACAGCCCCTACCGGGCCCACTATGTCCGCACCGCGGCCAGCAACATCCACTACGAGACCGAAGAGTTCGAAAACGACACGTCGGTAATAAGCGAGCTCTTCGAAACGCTCCACATGGAGGAAATAGCCAAAACCTGCGGGGGCATGATTGAAGGCGGCCGGCAGTATTCCCGCCTTGAGGAGCTGAGGCTCGACCTCTTCGTCAGCACTGGAATCGAACTGGCTTTCTACCCGAGGCAGTACCTAGAAACATACTGCAAGGAAGGCTGCAGCACGCCGGGTCCAGCCAAATGGACGGGAGCGCGCGAATCGGCAAAGCCAGTCCAGTCATTCACCACCAGGAAAATAGGCTTCGAGGAGGCATCGCTAATATCGGAAACGCTCAAGGTGCTCCCGCGGGAGATGCTTTCGGGAGTTAAAAGGATTTCGAAGAAGGAGTCCTCGCTGCTTTCCATCGCAAGCATCGCAAGCGGCATGCTCAAGCTCGGAGAATATTCGCCCTCAACCATGGAGATAACAATGTTCGAGAATCCGGACGCCCCGTTCAACACCGGGGGAGGGCTGATGCGCTATTTGTACGCATTCACCCTAGTCCATGAGGTGGGGGAATCGGTCTGGGCGAACATGGACGAAGCACAGCGGGCCGAGTACTCCCGGATCAGCGGATGGGGGGAAGGGCCGGGCGGGCGGCACGGCGTTTCTGATGACCTGCTCAACTCCCATTTCCTCAGCGCCTACAGCTTCCAGACGGGGCCGAACGACGATTTCGCGGAACACTTCGCATTCTACGTCCTCCATGCAGGCGAGTTCCGCCAGAGGACGGAGGAAAGCGGCGCCCTCGGAGAAAAATACGCGTTCCTGGAGCGGGCGTTCACCGTCTCGGGAAAACCCGTGAGGTACCCCCAGCTCTGCAACGCCACAATCAAGGAGGTCCACGGGGATTTGGAAAAGGAGGTCAAGCGCTACGACTTCGCGGCAGCGGTTGCCCTCCAGGACAAGCGGATTGACGACCGGATAATGGAGACCGAGGACATCCGCGCCCGCATCAAGATCAGCCTTGAAGAATACGAGGAGGAGCTGTACGGGAAGCAGGATGCGGACTGAGCGGCTGCGCAAGATTGTTAATATCAGTTGCCTATCCTACTCATGCGCCGCCCTAAGGACAAGACAGGCCTCCTCGATGTCCTGCCAATACTCCTCATCATGGCGCTCGCGGTCTTCGTGCCCGCGGCGCTCTTCCTCGGCCCCATGGTAATCGAGAAGCTGCAGGCCATGGAGATGCCAAGCCTGGGCGGCCTCCCCCGCCCCCCGGGCGGATACGGGAACGGAACCGCCCCGGCGGAGCCAGCGGACCCGGACGCCGCCCTTTATTTCCGCCTCAAGAACCTCTCGTGCTCGACGCTCGGCGACGACTTCCTGATAGTCACGGAAGATTATTCCGAAGGCTCATACTCGGGGCTCTCCGGGGAGGAGGCGGAGGTCGCGGAAATCATGCTGAAGGCATACTCATACAACCAGACAACTAAGACCTACGTGCGCGGGGACCAGATGAAGAAGGTGATACTCTCCCCGGCCGGCAACCACACGACCATCTGGAAGGACGGGCGCATCTACCAGTGCAACCCCGGCTGCAGCATGCGCCTGCTGGGGGACGCGGGGTGGCAGGCATATCTCGACGGGCTAGAAGCCATGCGCTCCGGCTGCGCCTATTTCGGAAGGACGGCGATGCCGGATTCGGTGGACATGGGCCGCCTGCTGCTTATAGAGCGGACCGGGCGGGCGGAGATAGGCGGGTTCCGGTGCGAAGGGTTCGAAATCCGCGGCAATTCAACATACGCGGGCTCCCTGCTCGCCTCAGGCCGGGCCTTCGACGACGACCAGCGCGCCCTGCTCTGGATGCTCGCGCACCAGGCGTCGCCCGTGGAGGAGTGCCTGGACGACGGGACGGGAATCGTTGTCCGCAGGCGCGTCGCGCTCGACCTGACAGGCGCATACCGCTTCGATTATGCGCCCGGGGGCTTCATGCGCGTCGGGCAGGCGACTGATCTCACCTATTTCAGCGACAGCGTCCCGGAATCCTTCCTCGCCCTTCCCGGGTAGCCCAATAATCAGAGCAGGTGGTTCATCTTCCTCTTCTTCGTCTCAAGATATCTTTTACTGTACCTGTCGGCCTTGATTACCAGCGGAATCCTCTTCGTGACCCTTATCCCGGCCTTTTCAAGGACAGCAATCTTGGCCGGGTTGTTCGTGAGGAGGGCGACGTCCCTGACGCCGAAATATCTCAGTATGTCCGCAGCAACGGTGAAATCGCGCATGTCCGAGCCGAAGCCCAGCCGGACGTTCGCCTCCACCGTGTCCATGCCCTCGTCCTGGAGCGCGTATGCCCTTATCTTGTTGGCGAGGCCGATGCCGCGCCCCTCCTGGTCCAGGTAAATCAGTATCCCGCACTTGTTCTTCTCCAGGTACCTCATCGAGGCCTCGAGCTGGCCCCGGCAGTCGCAGCGCTTCGACGTCAGGGCGTCGCCGGTAAGGCAGCGCGAGTGGATGCGCACCGGCACCGTGCCGTGCGGCGCATGCTCGCAGCGGACGAGGGCGAGATGCTCCCCCCCGCCTCCGTCCCGGAACGCGTGTATCCTGAACCTGCCGAACCTGCTCGGGAAGAAGGCCTCCCCCACGTGCTCAAGCGGCATCATGGCCCACCCTTTCGCGCAGCGTCTTCACGAGCTCGATTGCCGCATTCGTCGCTCTCTCCGCGTAGCCCTCTGCGCGTCCCTGCGCATTCTCATAGGAGGCGTCATGCCCTATGATGCCCAGCGTCACCGGCTTGCGGAACTCCAGCGACAGGTCGCCGAGCCTGCGCGCCGCGTCCTTTGTTATCACTTCATCGTGCGCGGTGCCGCCCTTCACCACCGCCCCCAGCGCCACGACCGCGCTTATGCCCTTGTCCATGAGGAGCCTTTTCGCGACCAGCGGCATGTCGTACACGCCCGGGACCTCCAGCACCGTAGCCTGCGCCCCGGCCGCCGCGGCGGATTCGAGCGCCTTCTCCTTCATCCTGGACGTTATCTCCGCGTTGAACCTTCCGACCAGGATGCCGAGCCTTATGGGCTGGCCGCCCCCGGCCGGGCCCTCGTCCTCCCTGCCCTGCCTCAGCCCCTTCCCCGCGAACTTCACGAGCGCCTCGGGCTTCAGCGCGAGCGCGATGGCGTTCTGCGCGTGCTTCCGTATGCGGTTCTCGCAGATGCACCCGAACTCCTCCTCGCTCCATGCCTCGTTCTCATGGACGAAGACCTCTATGATGTGCCTGCCCGTCATGAGCATGGCCTGCTGGATGCCGAGCGAGGCCTCGTGGCCGCACTGCGTGTCGATGGGCGCTCCGCCCACCATGCCGAGCGCCATCACTATGTCGCACCCCGGGCCAGGCGCCGTGCCTGCCGCGGTCCGCACCTGGCTTCCCGCCTCGAGGAGGAGCTTGCACTCCACCGGCAAATCCTTTATCCCCGGCACGGTCCTGCGCTCGATTTCCGCCTTCGGCACGTGCCTCATTATCTCGTCGATTGCGATCGCGCCCATGTCAACGCGCGAGAACGTCGTGTCCACAATCCCGATTCTCATAACAAGTCACTCCCTTCGATGAACGGAAGCCCGTTTGCCTTCGCATACCCTTCCGCCTCTTCCCTTGAAAGCGCCTTTCCCCTCCCCAGCATCTCGCACAGGACGACCGCTCCGCCCATGCCGGCCCGCCTTGCGAGCTCGAGCGAGAGCTCCGTGTGCCCGCGCCTGTTCCCTATGCCCCTCCCGATAAGTAGGAACACATGGCCCGGGGAATAGAATTCCCGGAAAAATCCCGCGCACTTCTTCTCCGGCGCCTCTTCCGAGCAGGCAATCTCCGCGACCTTCATGATTGTGAGCGAGCGGTCGTTGTCCGTGATTCCTGTGAAGACCCCCCTGTGGTTCACCTGCAACGAGAACGCGGGCTTGTCGCCGTATGCGGTCCTGGAGCATTCCATCGCTGCCGCGGGCAGCCCGGAGGCCGCGAGCATGTCGGAGTAGAACGGCAGCCCCAGCTCTTCGGCTATCTCCGCCTCAAGGGCGAGGCAGATAAGCCCGCCCGCATCCCTGCGCAGTGTCTCGACGGCCCCGGGTCCAGCGTGTTGCGCGTGCACAATTAGGTCCGCCTCCCCCTCGCGGCCGTCCCCGTCGTAGAGCACAATCATCCGCCCCTCCCTGAGCGCGGCTGCCGCCTCATCCACACGGTCCATAGAATCATCCAATATGATGCGTCTTCACGTATTTATTGGTAGCTACTCTTTTTTTGGTAGCACATAAGATTTAAAGGTTAAACACAGAATAGGGAGGGAGGCCGGAAGGATATGACGCTCGCAGGATACCGCAGGGACCGACCCATGGTGCTTGGGCAGCATACGCCCATCTCGCTCGCCCGGGAGAGGGATTTGTGGAAACGGATTCCCTTCCTCAAGGACAACGAAGGGATGCTGCCTCCTTATATGATAGTGGTGGGCGACCGCAGGCGCGTGCTTTCCGCGGCGATGCCGTTGGCCGACCATATAATGCTCCACAAGGAGGTCGCACATTCCGAATGGTGCGAGGATTCGCGGTTCAAGGCGAACATCGGCCGCGTCCTCGCTGAACTCAGGGGCATCCGCCTGCTCGCCCAATCCGCGGGGCTCTTCTTCGAGCCAATCCGCATGGAGCATATGTGCCTCGCGGCGCCTTCCGAAACAGAACACATGCCCGCGGCCGCGGCCCTGCTCTCCGTCCAGGATACCGTCGTCAGGAGATGGTACCATGAGATGGAGCAGCTGATTTCCGAGCTGGAATGGCTCTCCGGGTCGGGCGGCAAGCCCGAATTCTTCTCGCACAGCCGCCTGTCTGCCGCGGTATCCGGCCTCATCACGGACGCAACCTTTGAAATCGGCGAGGGAAACGAGAGATATTCCCGCGTCACAAGGCGGCTCAGGTCCCTCGCGGACTTCATCAACGCTGATGCGGGCCGCGTGAACCTCGCAATAGGGGTGTTTGAATACAACGGGAAACCGCTCCCGCTCACGATACTGGAGACACAGATGGGCTGCTCCGCGCAGGACATAAACGCATGGGAGGCGCTCGTCAACTCGCGCGAGGACGGCTACATGCTCGGCAGGACCGAGGTCCCGGCGCAGGGGCTCGTGGCCATACGCGCGGGCACGTGCGGCGGCATCATCGTGCCGGACGGAAAAGGCGGCCAGCTCGAGGAGCCCTTCATAGGAATCGGCGACGTGGTCAACGCCACATACAGCTTCGCCGACGGCGCGACGGTCCGCCAGAGGATGGGCGCCTGGAGCAGCCTGGATGCGGCTGACATCTCCAGCTTCAGGGAATCCTGGGATGCGCGCACGAACAGCTTGGGCGGTGGGCAGAACCAGCGTGCGGCCGGCAATGGCGGCGGGGCGGGCGCCGCGGCATTCCTGAAGGCTGGCCCGGTCCAGCAGAACCGCACCACGTCAAACCGGATGAACGCCCGGTTTTCGAAAGACCTGGCATGGCCGATAGTACACTCATCCGCGGATGTCATTGCGGCACTCTCGGAATCGGCGCGCGGGCTCGGCCTCGCCTGCCATGAGGGCGGCAATTTCACGAAGGAATCGCTGTATCTAGAGAGCGACGAGGAGCGCGTCAAGGACCTGCGCAGGAAATACGGGGCGCTCTCGACCGAGATGGAGCATTTCGGCCTCGCGCACCTAACAAACGAGCTGTCATGGGCGGGCATCCCGGCCCAGAACGGCCTGATTTCAACCGTGGTCGGCACGGTCCCCGGCGGCTCGTTCGCCATGCCCGGCAGCAGGGAGGAGGAGAAGGCGAACGAAAGCCAGGGGAAGATGCTCGAAGCCGCGATGCGGGCGCTGTGGAAAATCGCCTACGGCGGATAGGCCGCTCAGAGCGGCTTCTCGAACTGCGCCAGCGAGTCTTTCGTCTCCTTTTCCATCCTATCCAGCACGTCCCTCGCCTTCACATCCGCTTTGGAGTGCTTCATCTCCTTCGTCCATTCCAGGAACTCGCGGTAATGCTTGATGGGGTTCTTGCAGCGCGTGCCCCAGTCGAAGACCGCGCACTTCATCTCCTTCCCGAGCCAGGGGCCGTATTCCTTCAGCACGCACTCCCGCGCCTCGTCCGGCATCACCGCGTCATCATAGAGGAAGCGAAGGTCGGTGCCGTCGGGCATCAGGTGGAATAGCTGCTCCGCGACAATTAGGTACACGTTCGCGCCGGGGAAATCCCTCTTCACCCTCTTCTCCACGTCCTTCATCAGCCGCGCGCCGTTCACGGAGCATGCGAGCGAGCACACCACCAGGTTCTCGAGCCTGTATCCCTTCGTGTCGAGCGCGTCGAGCAGGTGGTAGATGCCCTTCTGGAGCGTGGCTCCGGTGGCGATTGTGTCGCCGATGACCACGGTGGCGTTGTCCGGAAGCGATTCGAAGTTCTCATAGGTCGCAATCGCGGTGAATCCGCCCTCGCTCCCCTCCACCCTCTGCCTCTTGATGCCGAGGAAGCACTGGGGTATTGCGGCGTTGAAGTTCTTCTTGAACCCGTGGTTGAGCTGGTAATATAATCCGCCTGCGAGGAAAACCAGCTCCGTGATGTTGCCCTGCTTCTTGCCCCTGAGCGCCAGCCGGCCTATCGCGTCCATGAAAATCTCCGCGACCTTCTCCATGCGGTCCTGCAGCTCCTTCCCCGCGATGTGCGGCCTGAAAAGAATGCCGCTACCCGCATCCGAGCTTATGATATATGTGTTGTCCGGAAATTCCCTGCCGCCGGCCTTGTACATCCGGTATCCGTTCTTGTATGCCAGTTCCATGTTCCCGCCGGATTCTTCTCATCAAAAACCTTTTTAAACACTTTTGCCCAAATATATACACATTATGACGCATTCTACCAAGCCGCAAAGAAGCCTCAGGCAGAGGGACGTGTCATTCGGAGCGCAAGCCCCGGAGCGGCCGAGGCTTCCAGCGGCCTTCTCCAGATGCCCCGAGTCGCGGCGCATCATGGAGGAGATGATATTCAACGACCGCTTCAACGAGGAATACGCTGGCAAGACCGTGATGGTCGGGGTGAACGAGGCCAGCGCGATACGCGCCCGGAACCCGCTGCCCTATATCGGCACCTCCTCACTCTCATCGTGCCTGGGCATCGCGGCATACGACCCCGATACCGGAGTTGCCGCGGCGGCGCACATACTGCTCGCGCCCGGAATCCCGAACCTGGAGCATGTCGGCAGGATGATTTCCCGGACGCTGGAGCTCGGTGCCGCCCTGGGCGGAACGCGCTTCCTTGTTTCGGTGTTCAACGGAAGAAGCGGAAACCCGGAGCGGGACGGCGCGCTTGCGGGGTTCCTAGACAAGCTGGCCGCTTCGCTGATTTCAGAGGGCAGGGCATCGAAATTCGTCCAGAGGGAAGAGCACAATTTCGTCCTTGACGCCCGAACCGGGCACATCTTCACCGCGATAGTGCCCTAGCTAGCAGCTCCTTCCGGAGGCGTCGCGGTGCGCCTTCCCGAATTCCTTGAAGGAAAGCGCCTCCTCGGCGCTGAATACCGGCCCGTCAACGCAGCAGAGCTTCCCGTCTATGGCGCAGGAGCCGCACACGCCCACGCCGCACTTCATGTACCTTTCCACGCTGATTTGGCAGGGGACCTTGTGCTCCACGCAGAGCCTCGCCACGGCCTCCATCATGCGCTCCGGCCCGCATGCATATGCCGCATCTATCTTCTTCCCCTCGACAAGCCACTGGGCCTCGGCCATCACGTTCCCCTTCTTCCCGCGCGTCCCGTCGTCCGTGGTTATGAACACCTCGTCGCAGACCATGAAGAGCTGCTTCTCCCACACGACGTCCTGAGCCGTGCGCGCGCCGATGACGGCGAGCGCCCTGGCGCCCGATTCGCGCGCTGTTTTCGCGAGGAAATACATGGGGACGACGCCGTAGCCGCCCCCGATTACGAGAATCGTCTTGGCCTTCTCCGGCACCGAAAAGGGCTTCCCGAAGGGCCCCCTGAAGGAAATCTGCCCGCCCTCCCGGAGCCCATGAAGGGCCCCAGAGACCGCGCCGACCTTCGCGACCGAAATCGTCAGCGGCTTCGAATTGCCGATGCTCATGGGCTTTTCGCCCGCGCCAGGCACCCAGACCATCAGGAACTGCCCGGGCTTCGCCTGGGGCATCTCATAATCTATTTCAATCGTCCTGACGCGGTAGTTCTCGTCGGCGGCCTTCAGGACCTTCGCCGTGATTATCGGATTACGCGGTTGCATGCGCAGCACCCACTATGTCGCGGACCGAGGCGACGCCGCTTCGACCCATCCATTCCCGCATCTCGCGGGCTATCTCCATGAAGGCCTTCGGGCCCCTGTAATATACAGCCGAGCCGACGCTTACCCAGTCAGCGCCGGCCATCATCATCTCAATCGCGTCCTCGCCGCTTGTTATGCCGCCGGTCCCGATTATCGGGAGCGAGCAGCTTTTCCGGATGTCGTATACCGCGCGCACTATTACGGGCTTAACCGCCGGACCGGTGAGCCCGCCGACCCCGAACCCGAGCGCAGGCCTCCTGCGCGCGATATCGATTTTCATCCCGGGGCCGAGCGAGTTTCCCATGTTTATCGCATCGGCGCCGGCGTCCTCCGCTGCCTTCGCAGCCTTGCCCTCGCCCGGAATCGACGGCGAGAGCTTGATGATGAGCGGGAGCGTGCATGCGGATTTCACCGCCTTCGTTATCCCGGTTATGGACTCGGGCGTGCCCTGCCCCGCCATGGTCCCGTAGCCGGGCGTGTGGGGGCAGGAAATCACCGCTTCCACCGCAGTGGCGCCCAGTCTCCGGCCTCCGGCATCCTGCGCGGCATTCTGCGCCTCCTCGACCTTTGCGGCAAGATGGCCGAACTCTGCGGCGTCCTTTCCGACTATGCTAATTATCAGGGCCTCTTCCCTACCCCATCCTCCGAACTCCGCGAGCCCCGCTTCGATTCCCGGATTGGGGTATCCCATCGCGTTCAGGAGCCCGCATCCGGCATCGACGATGTTGGGGCCGGCATGGCCCTTGCGCGGCTCGAGCGTGAGCGATTTCGCTATGACTCCGCCGCAGCCATTCTCGCAGGCCGCCTCGAGGCTCCCCCTGGTCATGCCGAGCACGCCAGACGCCAGTATGATGGGATTCCTCATCCGTTTGCCGAAAAAATCGCATCCAAGGTCCGCCATCTCGCCTTCCTCCTCCCACGAATGGCGCGTGAGGGAATAAAACACTTGTCATGCCCCGGGGCTGCCCGTCAGCCCACGTTTTCCACGGCGGGGCGACTCGAACCTTTATAAATATTCTCCAAGAGTGAAACCACATGAGAGGCACGCTATTGATAGCAACGCTGCTTGTTTTCGGGCTGATTGTCGCAGGATGCACTGGCCCGAGCCCCCAGGCCGGGGGCCAGGCGCAGAACGGCCAGGCCGCGCAACCGTCCGGAAACGGCGGGGCCGGCGCGCAGGTCCAGACGCCGGAGCAGGAGCAGACGCAGGAGCAGGAACAGGAGCAGGAGCAGCAGGGCGGTTCCGGAAGCCAGGAAGGCTCCGGGGCGGACGACCTTGCGGGCAAGACCTACGAGGCCCTTGCGGCCATGGGCGTCCCGCTCCAGTGCCAGATGAGCGCCGCCGCCGAGGGCGGAACCTTCACCGCGAAGGTCTACATGAAGGGCTCCTCGGAGGTCCGGAGCGAGGGCACGGCGCCAGAGGGCGAATGCCCGAAAACCGTGACCATAATCAAGGGCAACAAGTACTACGTGGCATGCGAGGGCGCGCAGATAATGGAAGGCTGCGACTGGATGGAATTCACATTCGATGATTCCGAAGCCGCGGACACGGGCGGCGGCTCTTTCGAGGCGCCGGATTACTCAGACGTCCCTCCGGCGCAGATAAGCTGCCAGCCCTGGATCTATGACTCCTCCAAGTTCCAGACGCCGGGAAACGTCTGCAACCTGGACGAAATCATGAACCAGTACAAGGGCATGTACCAGGGCGGATACGAGGAATAGGCATTCGCGGGGTAGCCACCATTCCACCCACCCATCCCTCCTTCTGGTTGGTGGTGATCCCCCTTATTTTCATATTTTCAAAAACGCCATATGGCCAACGAGCGGTGAAAACATGAGGCTTCCGGCGGTTGCGGCAATCCTGGTAATCGCGCTCGCCCTTTTCGGCTGCTCCTCCCCGCAGCAGGCGGCGCAGCGGGGCCAAGAAGCGCCCCTGCCGCCTGATGCCGGAACCCGCAGCGCCGGAGCAAGCGCATCTGCGGAGGGCAAGGCCTCAATCGGCGCGGACGGCCTGGATGCTGAGGACGCCGCAGAAGAGGCTCCGGGCGGCATGCTGCCGGGCCCGGAGGATTCCGGCTACGAATACGGGGATTTGGCGTTTTCCGAACTGACCGCCTTGGGAGTCCCGCTCGAATGCGACATAACATACGCTTATGCCGGCCGGGAAATCCTCTCCAAGGCTTTCCTGAACGGGACCGACGAGCTCCGCGTGGAATCCCCGGCCGGGCTCTCCCAGTGCGCGGAAACAATCACGGTAGTCCGCTCCGGGCGCGCCTACATATCCTGTCGCGGGAAGCAGGCCATGGCATCATGCGACTGGCTGCGCGAAGAGTACGGCACGGCCGGCCGCACCTCCGCATTCGACTTCACCGCGCTGGGGCCCGGGGCCATGCTATGCAGGGACTGGGCGTATGACGCGGAGTTCTTCAGGACGCCCGGCGAGGTCTGCCACCTCGGCTGACGGACGACGTTGCGGGGCCATCAATAGGCTTTAATAAGGCCGGATTTTTTAGGCGGTTTTATATTCTTTTGTTCGGTAATCGTATCCGCTTATTATTTTAGGTGGTGGTACCGATGTTCGACGACATCATCAAGGCTGCGAAGGAGGGGGGCGAGCAGCTGCCGCAGAAGGGGGAGATGGACAACTCCGGAATACGAATCTCCGTGATAGGGGTCGGCGGCGCTGGCTGCAACTGCGTGAACCGGATTCACCAAAGCGGCATGAAAAGCGCGCGAACGCTCGCCATCAACACGGACGGCAAGCATCTCAACATGATAGGCGCGAACAGGAAGTTCCTGCTCGGAAAGGCGATAACGCGCGGCCTCGGAGCCGGAGGCGACCTGAACGTCGCGAAGAAATGCGCGGACGCCGACCGCGACGCCCTCAAGGCAGAAATCGGCGAGAACGAGCTCGTGTTCCTCTGCGCCGGCATGGGCGGGGGCACCGGGAGCGGCGCGTCGCCCGCGGTCGCCCGGATAGCCCGGGAGCAGGGCGCGATTGTCGTCGCGATGGTCACATACCCGTTCGCGCTCGAGAGGGTCAGGCTCAAGAAGGCGCAGGCCGCGCTGCAGGAGCTCGTCAAGGTCTGCGACACGGTCGTAGTCATCGACAACAACCGCCTCGCGACGTACGTTCCGAACCTGCCCGTCAACAAGGCGTTCGAACTCGCCGACTCGATAACCACGCGCGCGGTGACCGGCATCTCCGACACCATAATGTTCCCGAGCCTAATCAACGTGGACTATGCGGACGTCAAGACCGTGATGGACGGCGGCGGGCTCTCCATGATTTCGCTGGGCTCCGCGAACGGCCACGACAAGGTCGAGAACGTGGTGAAGGACACGCTCGAGCACCCTCTCCTGGACGTGAACTACGAGGGGGCGAAGGGGTGCCTCATCCACCTCGAGGGCGGGCCGGACCTCAGCCTCGGGGACGCGATACGGGCCGGGGAGCTCCTTACGCAGAGCTTCGACGAGGGCGCGAACGTGAAGATGGGCGCCCGCGTGAGCCCGACCCTCAAGGACGGGCTCAGAATCACGGCAATAATAACCGGAGTCAAATCGCCATACATCCTGGGAAAGGCGGATGAGCCTTCCGGGGGCGGTGGCGGCGGCGACCTCGAGTACCTCTGATTGGTGGATTTGTGCTTGTTTCATTCGATACGACAGTGTTCCTGGCATGGCTAGCCATATCGTCCTTCATCCCCGGGGCGGCGATTTCGATATCCCTCTTCCGCAGGGAATCTGCATTCAGCCTGATTGAAAAGGCCCTGATAGGATTCGCCCTCGGCTTCTTCCTGCTGCCCATGGTCCCGTTCCTCCTCTACCTAGTCCTCGGCATCAAGTTCAGCCATGAAATCGCCCTGCTCTCGGTCGCCGTTCTCTACGCCGCGGCCGCCGCCTCCATGCTCATCAGCAGGGCTTACGAGGATTTCGTCCCCCGGGGCATGAAGCTTTCGCTGACGGCCGACATCGTTGTGCCCGTTCTCCTCATCGTCCTGCTCGTCCTGACCTTCATGGCGAGATTCGGCTCGTATAGCCCGGTGTTCCAGGAGCTCGACCCGTATTTCTACACATATCCGGCCGCCCAGCTCCTTACCCTCGGGGAGAATCCGTTCGACGACCAGACCGCCTGGTATCCCGAACTGGAGGTCAACCACCGCGTCGTGCCGGCTATATCCTATCTCGAGTCGATATGGTATTCACTCTACACCGGCGGCGCCCCCTACGACAACATGCTGCTCGCCGCAATCGCCTCCATGTATCCGCCTGTTGCGGCCGTTCTTTCCGTCTTCTTCATCTATCTTTTCGTTTCGGTTATCACGAAGAGGGAATGGGGGCTCGCAGCCGCCGGCCTCGCGTCATTCGTCCCGGTCTTCATATTCAAGCTGGCCGGCGGCGAGCAGGAGGTCCAGCCGTACGCCTTCTTCGCCCTGATGTTCTTCTATGCCATGTACGCGCTCGCGTTCGTCAGGCGGGACATCCGCCTGCCCCCCGGCAACGGGCTGGATTTCGGCAAGGACGCCATATACCCCCTCTTGGCCGGCCTCGCGTTCATGGCCCTCTCGCTCGGAAGCTCGTCCCAGATACTCGCGATAGCCTCCATAATAATATTCGTCATGGGCGCTTCCGCACTCATCTTCATCAGGGACAAGGACGGCGCGCTCCTGCGCCACCTCCTCATAGTGAACGCGGCGGTCTTCGTGCTGGGGCCGCTGCTCGCGGGGGCGGTTCTTAAGCCGTTTTTCCTAAGCGGAAGCCTCTCCCTAAGCTTCGCGGTCTCGGGCCTGGTCCCCGTCCTCTTCTGCGGCCTGCTATACGCCCTCAAGACGCGCCTCCAGTTCAGCGACCGCATGTCCAGCGCCTCGGCTCTCGCGGCGATACTCATACTCGGGTTCGCACTTTATGCGGCCACCCCGCTCGGGGACTATGTCCGGAACATAGGCAAGTCCGGATTCGAAATCGCGCTATACAACGCCCCGCTCGACCGCACGATAGCCGAGCAGGGGGCCGCGCCCTCGGCCTTCGGAGGCCAGATGGGCTTCATCGCGCAGAGCTTCTACATACCGCCCGCCATGGACACCCTTCCAAACGCCTTCAGCATGGTGATGTACGCACTGCTGGCCCCCGCCACAATCATCGTCAACATCGCCCTCTCGCTGTTCGTCGCGGTGGCCAACCTCGTCCTGGGCACCGAAGTGGATTTCGGGGACAAGGACCCCAGCTTCATGCACCTGTGGCTGATGCTCTTCGGCGTCGCTTGCGCATATGCGGCCGCGCGCTTCCTAAAGAGGGACGAGGACGGCATTTTCCTTCTCATGCTCGCGATAGTGCTCCCTCCGCTCGTCGTCGGCCTCATCAAGGCGAAATACACGATTTATGCGGGCGTCCTGCTTGCGATGGCGATAGGCTACACGTTCGGGCAGGCCGGGGACATCATAGACCGGATTTTCCGGGGAATCCTGAAGGAGGAGACGCTGCGCTACGCGGTTTACTCGCTCCCGCTGTTGCTGGCGTTCCTGGCAGTGGCGCTCCAGTTCCTCCATCTGGGCTACGCGCCCTCCCTAATCTGGGGCTCCACCCTCACGCTCTACCAGAACGACCCCTCCGCCCTTGGGGCCAAGTTCGCGGCAATCTGCGCAGAAAGCGGCGACGCGGACGTGTGCGCCGCGGCGGCCGACCCCTCAGGCTACGCCGCAAGGGGCACCAACTACCAGTACAGCTCCAAGCTTTGCATGCTCTCCGTCTTCTCGGATTATGCGACGCTCTCGTACATGTACGACGGGGACCCGTCCAACGACGGGATGATTCCGCCCCACGAGGCCACGGCGGCCTCGTTCCGCTGCCAGCGGCTCTCGGAATACTGGGTGGACTCGATGGAGTGGATAAAGGGGAACACCGAGCCCGGCGCGAGGATAACCAGCTGGTGGGACTACGGCCACTGGATAAACTACTTCGGGGAGCGCAACGCCGTCGTCCGCAACGAGCATGCATCGCATGCGATGATAGGCGACGTCGCGCACGGCTATCTGGATGCGACGCCCGAGGAGCTGCGCTCGTGGATGCAGGCGCACGGCACGGAATACGCTCTCTTCGACTACGAGCTCGTTTCGAGCGGGGGCGGTCTGGGCGGCAAATACGGCGCCCTGAACTATCTCTCCTGCGCGAGGGACAACAAGACCTCGGTCAGGTTTGCGCCGGGGGAGTCCGCCTGCGAGGCTGAGCACCTCTGGGAGTCCGTGATAGTGTCGGCCAACCCCTGCACAATCTCCCCGCTGACCGGCAAGACCGGCTACACCGCATACAAGATGTACGCCGGCGACACATACCTGCCCTACTACCCCGACGTCTGCAGGGCGCCGGCCGACTCCAATTCGATAGCCTACTGCCGCGATTACATCCGGGCAGTCCCTGCCTACTGCGTAGGCAACGCCACGGTCGCAAGCGGCCAGCCCCAGCTCGCCACGTACTATCTCAACGAGACCAACGTGAACGGGGACCTGAAGCTCAACAAGGCGTTCCTGGGCCTGCCCTATCTCCTCCAGACATCGTCCCATTTCGGCCAGGCCTACGGATTCACGCTCTTCTACACCCGGGACCCGGTCTGGCTCGAGAACGGCGAAATCACGGACGGCTACGGGGACCGCAAGGGGAAATTCTACGACTCCGCCCTCTACCGCGCGATTTTCCTTGACGATTTGCCCGGATTCACCCAGGTCTACAGCTCGCCGACCGGGGCGGTAAAGATATACCGGATAGCAGAATAAAGCGCCCCGGCATTAAGGTTTAATACCGTTCCCCGGAAAGGTCTTCGGGAGGAAATCAGATGTATTCCAAGAGGCTTCTAGACGAATTCAGGGAGAAGGGTATCGGGGTGGGGGACAGGATAAGCATACTCTCGGGGGGCTCGCATTACGAGGGGCTCCTGATGCCCCGCCCGGTTTCGGGCGACCCGGAGGCAATAGTGCTCAAGCAGGACAGCGGATACAACATCGGCATGAGGGCGGAGTCCGTCGAGCTGCTGCAGAAGGCGAAGCCCCGCGGGCCGCCTGTCGAATGCGCCGAGCCCCCGATGAAGGGAGGCGTCTCCATCCTGGGCTGCGGCGGCACCATAGCCTCCAAGATAGAATACCGCACAGGGGCGGTTTATCCGTCCATAACCCCCTGCGAGCTCCGGGCCGCCTTCCCGGCCCTGGAGCGCTGGCCCATCCGCTCAAGGCAGATATTCTCGCTTTTCTCCGAGGACATGAATTCGTCGCACTGGCTTGCCCTCGCCAACGCCATAGAGGAGGACATCAAGGACGGCTGCGACGGGATAGTCGTGATGCATGGCACCGACACGATGACCTACACCTCCGCCGCGGTAAGCTACATGCTCCAGAACCTGCCTGTGCCGGTGGTCTTCGTGGGCTCCCAGAGGAGCTCGGACCGGCCCTCCAGCGAGAACGAGATGAACATGCTCAACTCGGTCTTCTCGGCGACGCAGGACCTGGGCGAGGTCTCGGTTTGCATGCATGCGGACACCGACGACGATTTCTGCCATCTCCATCGCGGGACCCGCGTCCGGAAGATGCACACCTCCCGGAGGGACGCCTTCCGTTCGATAGGCGCGGCCCCGCTCGCCGCGGTGGATTACCGGACCAGGCGGTTCGAGCGCCTCTCCGACTGGCTCCCGCGGCAGAAGGGCGGCCTCATCGCAAAGAAGAATCTGAACGACAACGTTGCGATGATTTTCGTGCACCCCAACATCCGGCCCGAGCTGATATCAAAGCTGGACGACTATGACGGCGTCGTGCTCGTCGGCACGGGACTGGGGCACACGCCCGCTAACGCATTCGACGACAAGACCGTCCGCGGCGTGGTGAAGCCCGTCCGCTCCCTGATATCGTCCGGAATCCCGGTCGTCATGTCGAGCCAGTGCATCTCCGGGCGCATATGCATGCGCGTATATTCCACAGGAAGGATGCTCATGGAAGCCGGGGTTATAGGGGACGGGGCGGATTGGACGCCCGAGACCGCCTACGCCAAGCTCTGCTGGGCCCTTGGCCAGGAGAAGGGCGTGGAGCGGGTCGGTGCGCTGATGATGAAAAACATCGCGGGCGAGATAACGGGCCGCTCCGCGCTGGGGGGATGCTGATGAAAATCGGGATAGAGATACACCAGCGCCTGGACACCTGCAAGCTCTTCTGCAGCTGCCCGTCCGCCCTTGCGCCGGAGGACGAGAAGCCCCTGCTGACTATTCGCCGCAGGCTTCACCCCGTCTTCTCGGAACTCGGCGAGACCGACGAGGCCTCGCAGGCCGAGTTCGCCAAGGGCCGCGAGTTCGAATACCAGGTCTTCTCTAACAACTGCCTTGTCGAGACGGACGAGGAGCCGCCCGGGCTGCTGAATCCCGACGCCCTCAAGGCGGCCCTCGAGATGGCGAAGCAGCTCAACGCCACGCCGGTCGGCGAAATCCACGTCATGCGCAAGACCGTGATAGACGGAAGCAACACCTCTGGCTTCCAGCGCACGTCGGTCGTCGCCCTGAACGGGCACATCGATACCTCCCGGGGCACCGTGGGCATACCGATGATAGCGCTGGAGGAGGAGAGCGCGGGAATAGTGTCCGCATCAGAGGGGAAGGCATGCTACAGGCTCGACCGGCTCGGAATCCCCCTCATAGAGATATCCACCACGCCGGACATCAAGGACGGGGCGCATCTGTCCGAGGTGGCCGAGAAGATAGGGCTGATGCTCCGCGCCACGGGGAAGGTCGCCCGGGGCATCGGCACGATACGCCAGGACGTCAACATATCCACCGAAGGCGGCGCCCGCGTGGAAATCAAGGGGGCGCAGGAGCTGAAGATGCTGCCCCAGTACGTAGAGAACGAGGAGAAGCGCCAGCTCCTCCTGCTCAAGCTCATCAACGAGCTCCGCGCGAGGAAGGCCGTGCCCGTGAAGGGGCGCATGGTCGTTGTCAGCAACCTTTTCGACGGCAGGAAGGGCGGCATCATCGGCGGGGGGCTCAGCTCCGGCTCCGTGGTCCTTGCGCAGGCGCTGCCAGAGCACGAGGGGCTCCTGGGAATGGAGCTGCAGCCGGGCAAGAGATACGGCACCGAGCTCAGCGACTATGCGAAGAAGGCCGGAGTGAAGGGCATCATCCACAGCGACGAGGAACTCGCCCGCTACGGCATATCCGCCGAGGATGAGGCCGAGGTCAGGAAGGCAATAGGAGCCACAGAAAAGGACGCATTCGTGATGATTGTGGCCCCCCTTGAGCAGGCGCAGAAGGCGATGGGGTTCGTGCTCGAGCGGGCGAACATGGATTTTGTCCCCAAGGAGACGCGAAGGGCGAATCCTGACGGCACATCGACGTTCATGAGGCCCCTCTCCGGAAGGGCGCGGCTTTATCCTGAAACGGACGTCCCGTCAATCCCGGTTACCGGGGAGCTCCTTGACAGCGTGGCGCAGACGGAATCCCTCGAGGAGCGCAAGTCCAGGCTCGGGAAGCTGCTGAACCGGGAGATGGCCGGCAGGATGCTCAAGTCCAGGAACCTGCACCTTTTCGAAAGGCTTGTGGGCGCGGGGGTGGAGCCCATGCTCGCGGCGTCGACCCTCGAGGACACGCTGGTCTCGCTCCGCAGGGAGGGCGTCGAGTTCAATGACGTCGAAAAGGCCCTCATGGAGCTCTTCGAAGAATATGGCAGGGGGACGTTCGTCCGGGCCGCCATACCGGAGGTGCTAAAAGGCATGGCGAAGGGCGCCCGGGTGGACGCGGTGCTCAAGGTCTACCGCCTGCAGAAGATATCCGGGGGCGCCCTGGACGCGATTGCCAGGGAATGCAACTACGACATGAAGGCGATTATGCAGAAACACCGGCTTCAGGTGGACCCCCAGGAGGCCGCGGAAGCCGTGAAGCGCGGCAAGGCCGAACTCGGCAAGGATTTCATCTGACCGCTTAATATAACAGCCGAGCGTTTCCGGGCAGCGTCCGGGAGCCTCCGCGATGTGAAATTTCCAGCGCGCGGGCCTGCCGGCAGCATTTTTCACGAACTTTCCTATATATTCGCTAATTATGTATAAATGTGTAAGCTATATAAACCTTGTCCGCGCAATAAGTTGCATATGCAGGCCCAGGCCCCGTCCCATGCGCCCCAGAAGATGGCATACCTCCACTTCGGGAGCCGCTTCCCCTTCCCCCTCAACCCCATATTCTTCGGCCAGACCTTCGTGATGGGCAACCTCACCGCATGCACCAGGCACGTCCAGGACAGGCGGAACTACGTGTTCATCCGGGAGGGCCTCGACCCGCTTTCCGAGCCCCTGATGGGCGAAAAGGCCCGGGAGCTTGCGAAATCCCGCTTCAACGCCGAAATCCGCGTCGGCTACGGGACCGAGCGGGTGGCCGAGGCAGCTAGTTTGGCGAAATCCCTCGCGGACGAGGGCTTCCACAGCGCGTTCGTGTTCCACTTCCCGGTAAGCCCCGACACCCAGTACGCCTATGCGCTGCGCGGGGCACTCGGGGCGGCGGGCCTTCTCGGCCGCTCATCCATACATTTCTACCTGCACACCAACGCCGACAACCACTACCACCGCCCCTCCGAGGGGCGGTTCGCATCTTTCCATGCGGCCATGGCCCGCGCCTCGGACAGCATAATCGGCGTCAGCCAGGCTGTCCGGGACAACTTCGTCAAAATACGCGTGCGGGATGACGGGGAGGAAATCGGGCTCGACCCCGCCCGCTCCTTCGTGGTGAGGAACGGCATCGACCCCTACATCTACGTAATCAGGGACGAGCGCGGCCTTGCGGAGGCGCGCAGGGACCTCGGCCTCGCCGAGGGGCTGGGCAAGGTCGTATCCTTCGTCGGCAGGATGGACAGCCTGAAGGGGAGCGACTACCTCATAAAGGTCCTCGAGCATTTCGAGGCGAGCAGGGACCCGAAGGACGCGGACGTCGGCTTCGTGATAGCGACATCGCACGTCCTTAACGTCGCCCAGGCCTCGAAGCCCTTCCGGGGCCTGCTCCGCATGCAGAGGCTCATACGCGAGGACCGCCTGAAGGTGGTGCTCGACATTTCCAAGTACACGCGCGGCGACCCGCGCTTCCGGGACGATGTCTCCGGGCTCCTGAGGCAGTTCGCCTTCTCCCACGGCCTTGCCGGGGCGCTGGAGGACCCGCTTTTCGCGCGGATGTTCGGCGGCATGACAAACACGCCGGTCCAGACTGTTTCGGACGTCTACCTCCACCCGGCGCGCAGCGAGGCGTTCGGGCTCGCGGTCCTCGAGGCGGTCTTCGGCGGCGCATACGTGATATCCACCCCCGTGGGGGGCATACCCGAAATCGTCGTGGACGAGCGCCTCGGCCGGCTCGTGCCATTGGAAAGCGATAAAAAGACATTCGTGGAGAAATTAATTGTGGAAATTTGTGGGGCTAAAAAGCCTGAATCCTACGACCGCGCCTGGCTCGGGGAGTATTACCGCTCCTACACCGAGAAGGCGATGTTCGAGGGCTTCGAGAAGGCCGTGCTTGGGGGTATCGTGGAATGACCGGCTTCAGGGCTCCTGATTTCAGGCATATCACGCGAATAATGCTGCTCCGTCTGGACGGCCATGCGCTCACGATGAGGGAGAAGACGGAGTTCCTCAACCTCGCGTTCAACGCCCCCAACGACGAAGGCGTCGCATGGGGCCCGAGCAGGAGGGCGATAAAGGACCTTCTTTCGATAATAAACGAAAAGAGAAGGCGCGATGGCCGCGAATTGATGTGCCTCGAGGGGCTGAAGCAGGCCCTCAGGCTTTTCATCGAAGGGAAATCAAAAGACGCCCTCGCGGAGGAGTTCCACGACGCGCTGTGCAACCTGCGCGAGGCGCGCATGTCGGTCTTCAAAATCCTTCCCCCCGAAGACACCATCAAACGGATTGCATGATCAACGCCTGCTCGCTCTGCCGCGCCGAATGCTGCAAGACCTACATAATCACCGCGACCGCGTTCGACATCGTGAGGCTGGAGGAAGCGACAGGGCGGTCCGCCGCCTCTTTCGCCATGCTCCACCCCGCCCGCATGCTCTCCTTCGACCCGGACACGACCCTCGACCTCGTGGACGAATCATGGCCGCATGTGCTCGGCCTAAAATCCCACCCATGCATCTTCCTGGCCAAGGGCCGCTGCGCCGTGCACGGCTCTGCCCCCCTCTCATGCAGACGGTATCCCTTTCAGCTGGGGGGAAAACTGAACGCCCGCTTCTGCCCCGCCCTCTCCGCGCTAGCGTTCCGCCTGAAGGGCCCTGACATCCCCGAAGACGGCCTGAAGTCGGAACTTGGGGCCCACAAGCGCATCGTGGAGGAATGGAACCGGAAGCCCGGGAGGAGGGCGGAATGCATGGATTTCCTAATCAGCCGCGCGCGCGGGGCTTCCCCCGGCACCCCCTGAGGATGGCGATGGCCTCCTTGTCATCCACCTGCTCGAAGCTCTCGTAGAATGCCCCTATCGCGAAGAACATCTCCGGCTGCATGAGGCACACGACCTCGTCGGCCTCCGCCTTGAGCATGGCGACGCTGTCCGGCGGGCCGACCGGGATTGCGGCGACGATTTTCGCGGGATTCTGCTTCCGGAGCACGTGGATTGCCGCGAGCATTGTGCTTCCGGTCGCGATGCCGTCGTCGATGAGTATCACGGTCTTCCCCCCCAGGGCCGGCTTCGGCGCGCTCCCGCGGTAGAGCCCGTACCTCTCCTCGACTGCCGCCCTCAGCCTCCCTATCTGCGACTCGATGTATTCGGGGGCAACCTGGGCTGCCGCGCCGGCGTTCACGAAATGCTCGCCGTCCGGGCCCACGGCCCCGATGGCGTATTCATCATTGAAGGGGTGGGGTATCTTCTTCGTGATGATTATGTCGAGGGGGAGCCCCAGCTCGGCATGCAGCACCTTCCCGATCTGGAGGGCCCCGCGGGGTATCGCGAGGATTATCGCGTCCTTCCTTCCCCTATACGCCGAAAGAGCCGCCGCAAGCTTCCTTCCGGCATCCGTGCGGTCCCGGAACATGCATGACATTCCCCATCCGGGCTATTTATTCCTGCCCTCGCGCCTCCATATGAGGGCGTTCATGACAAGGCTGAGGATGAAGACGTACGCCGGATAAATGGCCATCGCCAGCGTCCATTCCCTGATGGCGAGCAGGTTCAGCGAGTTCGCGAGGAGGAAGAGCGCCCATGCGGCCCGGCTTTCGCTTTCCGGCTTCCGCCATGTCTTCGCTATCGTCGGGACAGCGCCGACGGCATCCACGGAGGTCGTGAGATAGAGGGCGAAGACCGGCTCGTTGGTGAGTTGCCAGAGCGCGAGGCCGGCTCCCGCCCCGAGCAGGCACGCCCAATCCAGCGCGGTCCAGCCCTCATCCCCGTAGCGGAGCGAGAGCGCGGCGACGGCGAGGATGCCTACGGCGTAGCCTATCGGGACCCAGGCGGTGTCCCGGGCGCCGGCGGACCAGTAGCTGGCGGCGATAATCGCCCCGAGGGCGGCCCAGATTATCCATGTGGCCTTGTTGGGTTTTGTCCTGTGGTTGAGTGTATCGAATATGTAGGGCACGAACGCCAGGAAGCCGGCCAATCCCGCAATCTGGCCCAGGGGCAGGTCCATGCTCACGCCTTTGGCTCATCGGCAGGCGGTTTTTCCTGCAAGCCGCCCTCCGCACCCTTCTGCTCGCTTTTTGGCACGATGGCGAAGCTCGCGACCTTCTCGCCTTCCGAAAGCCGGATTATTGTGACGCCCTGCGTGTTCCTGCCTATGACCGATATGCCCTTCACGCAAATGCGTATGGCCTGGCCCTTCGAGCTCATCACGATTGCCTCGTCGTCGTCATCGACCGCCCGGATGCCAACTACGTCTCCGTTGCGCCCCTCGGTCTTGATGTTGATGACTCCGGAACCGCCGCGGCCCTGGACGCGGTACTCGTCGATATGCGTCCTCTTGCCGAAGCCGTTCCCGGTTATGGTGAGGATGCTCGGCTTCGCGCACTTCGCGATGCCGACGACCTCGTCTTCGCCCTCCTTGAAGCGGATGCCTATCACGCCCTGCCCGGTGCGGCCTATCTCGCGGGCCTCCTCCTCCTTGAACCGAATGGCCTGGCCCTTCTTCGTGGCGATCAGCAGCTCCTGCCTGCCGTCGGTCTTGATGACCTCGACGAGGCGGTCGCCCTCCTTGAGGGTGATGGCGATGATGCCGACCTTCCTCACGTTGGAGAAGTTGTAGAGCGCCGTCCTCTTGATGATGCCGTTCCTGGTCACCATCGAGAGATACTCCCCGGTGTCGAACCCTTCGACCGATATCCAGCTTGTGACCTTCTCGTCCTTGAGGTCGAGCAGCGATACCAGTGTCTTTCCGGTGGAATACCTGCTTCCTTCCGGCGTGCGCCACACCTTGAGCCAGAACGCCCTGCCCTTGTCCGTAAATAGCAGGAGGTAGTTGTGGTTCTTGGTCACTATGACGTCCTGGACGAAGTCCTCCTCCTTTGTCTCGGTGCCTATCACGCCCTTGCCGCCGCGGTGCTGCGAGCGGTACTCGTCGAGGCCGACCCGCTTCACGTATCCGCGGCCGCTTATGACGACGACCACGTCGTCGTTCGGGATGAGGGACTCGATGTCGAGGCCCCCGTCCTCGCCATCCACAATCTCGGTGCGCCTTTCGTCGCCGTACCTCTCCTTGACGGCCGCGAGCTCCTCCTTTATTATGGCGAGTATCTTGCCCACGTCCGCGAGGACCTCCCTTAGCCAGGAGACCCTCTTCATGAGCTCCCCGTATTCGTTCTCAATTTTCTCGCGCTCGAGCGAAATCAGCTTCGAGAGCTTCATGTCGAGTATGGCGTTCGCCTGTATCTCGGAGAGCGAATACCTCTGCATGAGGCCGGCGCGCGCGGCTTCGACATCTTTGGACTTGCGCAGGAAGTCGACTATGGGCTCGATGTTCTGGAGCGCAATGCGCAGGCCTTCGAGGACGTGCGCCCGGGCGAGCGCCTCCCTGAGCTCGAACTCGCTCCTCTTCCTGACTATCTCCTTCCTGAAATCTATGAAATGGGAAATCAGCTCCCGCAGGCCCATGACCTTGGGCTGCTTCCCCACGATGGCGAGGTTGATGATGCCGAAAGACGTCTGGAGCTGGGTGTGCGCGTAGAGCTGGTTCAGCACGATGTCCGGGTCGGCGTTCTTCTTGAGCTCGATTATCACTTCCATGCCGTCCTTGTCGGAGCGGTCGTGCACGCCGCTGATTCCCTCGATTTTCCTGTTCCGCACCGCCTCGACCATGGACTCTATGAGTGCGCTTTTCGTGAGCTGGTAGGGTATCTCCCTGATTATGAGCGCATGCCTCTTCTCGTCCTTCTCGATGCGCGCCCTCATCTTTATCGAGCCGCGCCCGGTCTTGTACGCCTGGACTATGCCGCCCCTGCCCACGATTATCCCGCCTGTGGGGAAGTCCGGGCCCTGCACGAGCCGCAGGAGCTCCTCGTCGGGCGCGCCGTCTATGGCGGCTATCGTGGCATCCACAATCTCGCCGAGGTTGTGCGGCGGCATGTTCGTCGCCATGCCGACGGCGATGCCCGAGGCGCCGTTTATCAGGAGGTTGGGGACCTTGGAGGGGAGCACGGCCGGCTCCTTGAGGGTTGCGTCGAAGTTGTCGGTGAAACCCACCGTCTCCTTGTCGATGTCCGATAGGAGCTCCGAGGCCATTTTCGCCATCCTGACCTCGGTGTACCTCATGGCGGCGGCGTTGTCGCCGTCCACCGAGCCCATGTTGCCCTGCCCGTCCACGAGCATGTACCTGAGCGAGAACGGCTGGGCCATGCGGACGAGTGCGTCGTAGATGGCCATGTCCCCGTGCGGGTGGTACTTGCCCAGGCAGTCGCCGACGACGCGGGCGCTCTTCTTGAAGGGCTTGCCGTATGCGTTCCCCAGCTCGTGCATGGTGTAGAGTATCCTGCGGTGCACGGGCTTGAGCCCGTCCCGCGCATCTGGAAGCGCGCGGCCGATTATCACCGACATCGCGTAATCGAGGTAGCTCTCCCTCATGTCCGCCTCGATGGCCTTATTCTCGATTTTCTCAGCCATGTCAATCCTTGCTCATGAACTTCAGATGTCCAGGTTCTTCACATGCGCGGCATGCTGCTCGATAAAGGCCTTCCTCGGCTCGACCGCGTCCCCCATCAGGATGGAGAAGAGCTCGTCGGCGGCCATCGCATCGTTGATGGTCACCTTTTTGAGCGTCCGCGTCTCGGGGTTCAGCGTCGTGTCCCAGAGCTGCTCCGGGTTCATCTCGCCAAGTCCCTTGTAGCGCTGGACGTTCGCGCCGTCGCCGGCCTGCTTCAGGAGCTCGTTCAGCTGGGCGTCCGAGTACGCGTACTGCACGCTCTTTCCCCTGGCGATGCGGTAGAGTGGCGGCTGGGCGATGTAGAGGTAGCCCTTCTCTATGATGGGCTTGAAGTATCGGTAGAACAGCGTCAGTATGAGCGTCCGAATGTGCGAGCCGTCCACGTCCGCGTCGGTCATTATCACGATCTTGTGGTAGCGCACCTTCGAAAGGTCGAAGTCGTCCTTGAAGCCCGCACCTATCGAGACCACGATGTTCTTTATCTCCTCGCTTGTCAGCACCTTGTGCATCGGGGCCTTCTCGACGTTGAGTATCTTGCCCTTGAGCGGCAGGATGGCCTGGTTGCGGCGGTCGCGCGCCTGCTTCGAGCTTCCGCCGGCCGAGTCGCCCTCCACGAAGAATATCTCGGATTTCGCAGGGTCCTCCTCGCTGCAGTCGGCCAGCTTGCCGGGGAGCACGGAGCTTTCGAAGACGTTCTTCCTGCGTATCAGCTCCTTCGCCTTCTGGGCGGCCTCGCGGGCCTCCATGGCGTTCAAGATCTTCCCCATTATGTTCTTGGCGTCCGGAGGGTGCTCCTCCATGTAGGTCTTCAGGGCGTCGTAGGCTATCGAGTCGACCTGGCCCCTGATTTCGCTGTTGCCGAGCTTGGTCTTGGTCTGGCCCTCGAACTGGGGCTCCGCGACTTTCAGGCTGATTATCGCGGTCAGGCCCTCTATCGCGTCGTCTCCTGTGATTTTGCGCTCCTCCTTGAGCATCTTCTCCGACCGCGCGTAGTCGTTTATCGCGCGGGTGAGCGCGGTGCGGAAGCCGACGATGTGGGTTCCGCCCTCTATGGTCTTGATGTCGTTCACGAACGAGTATATCATCTCGCTGTAGCTGTCGGTGTACTGCAGGGCGGCCTCTATCTCGACATGCTCGTTCTTCTTCGAGAAATATACCGGCTCGTGGAGCTTCGTGCGGGCCTGGTTGAGGTATTTCACGAATTCGCAGATGCCCCCCGCGTAGCAGAACTCCTCCCTCCTCCCGTCCCGCTCGTCCTCGAGGGAGATGCTCAGCCCGGGGTTCAGGAATGCGAGCTCCATGAAGCGCTCGCGCAGGTAGTCGTAGTCGAAAGCCGTCGACTGGAATATCTGGTGGTCGGGCTTGAACGACACCTGCGTGCCCCTGCGGTCCGTGTCGCCCATGACCGTCACTGGGCTAGTTGCCTTCCCCCGCGAATAGGAAATGCGGTGCACCTTCCCCCCGCGGCGGACCTCTATTATCATCCATTCCGAGAGGGCGTTCACGACGCTCATGCCGACGCCGTGCAGGCCGCCTGAGACCTTGTAGGCCTTCTTCTCGAACTTGCCTCCGGCATGCAGGGAGCTCGACACCAGCTCAAGGGCGGATTTTCCCGAGGCGTGCCTGTCCGTGGGGATGCCCCTCCCGTCGTCGGTTATCACCGCCGCCCCGTCCTTGCGCAGCGTTATCGCAATCGCCTTGCAGAAGCCCGCAAGGGCCTCGTCGATGCTGTTGTCGACTATCTCATAAATGAGGTGATGGAGTCCCCTCTTGTAGGTGTCCCCGATGTACATTCCGGGCCTTCTGCGGACCCCCTCGAGGCCCTCAAGTACCTGTATCTCTTTGGCCGTGTAGCCGGTCTCTTCGCTCATACAATAACCACTAGCTCCATGGTGCGGTTCATCGACGTAGAAAAGTCAGTATTTCTGCCTGTTTTGATATTGTCCGGGAGGCTTTAAATTGGTATGTTTCCGGCATCAGCGCCGGAGGGAAAAAGGACAAAAACGGACCCTGGGCCAGGGAGGCTTGCCTATCCGGATTCGAAGGCCTTCATCTTCGTTTTCCACTGCTCTATCGCGTCCCTAAAATGCTCCTTGCCCACGAAGACGAGGGAGTCGTGCACCCTGCTCCTCATCATGACGACCACGACCTTGTCCCCGAGGGCTGCGAAGCTCTGGGGGTTGTGCTGGCCGAGGTTCCTCGAGAGCGAGCGCAGGTAGCCGAGCAGCTTCAGGCCGAGCGCGGTCATCATGGTGGTCCCGCCCTCCGCGAACTCCGAGAACACGACCTTGTCCTGCTTGAACACTATGGCGCCCTTGATCAGGCCCTTGCCGACAAGGTCCTGCACGAGCTGCTCCGGGGACACCTTCTTCTTCTTGATGGCGTCACGGTCGAAGCTCAGGCCCTCCATGCCGGTCTCCTTGGCGAACCTGCCCAGCGCCCAGCCGCGCAGCGACGCCGGTATGGTTATGAGGGAGGCGGTGTAGACCTCGCCCTGCTCGTCCAGCAGCTTTGCGACGTTGTCCTTCCACCTGGGCCAGTTCTCGTCGGCGAGCTTCTTCCTGCCCTTGAGGCTCGATATCGCGGTGTCGACCCTTGAAAGGTAGTCGTCAATGAGCGCCTTGCTCCGGGCGCTCATGTCCTTGGTGAGGACGTCCACCTTCTCGCCCTTCACTATCGTCAGGACGTCGTATTCCTTGCTGACGTCGAAGTCCTCCTTCGCGTACTCCTCGACAAGCGCCTCGAGCTCCTTTATCTTCTCCTTGAGCGTTGCGGCCTTCGCGAGGAACATGTCCTTCTCCTGCCGTATGACCATGCCGTAGGCGCGCTCGAGTATGGTTATCTTGAGGAAGTTCTCGAGTGCGAAATAGAGCATGAGAACGCCTATCACCATCAGGCCGATGCTTATCACGCCCATGTCGCTCCGAATCAGCACGTCGAAAGACTCAAGCAGGGGCGGGGGCGTGACCGGCTGGACCGCCCAGGCGGTGGATATGTAGAACCCGGCGGCCATGAAGACTATGGCGACCACGATATCGGTCCTCCACCTGACATCGGTCCTTCCGAAGGCCTTCCGGAAGCCCGTGGTGAAAGAGGCCCCGGCCGCCTTCTCGCTTATCATGGTGAAGGCGAGGACGAAGACGTTGTAGAGGAAGAAAATCATGGCAAGCGTGAGGCCGACCGCGGCGCCGTATGCGACGAAATAGTTGTTGATCATCCCGTTGACCGATACGAGCATGAGGTTGGTCGGGATGAGGGGGATGAGGTTTATCGTCCGCACCTTGAGCTCGGGGCTCCTCAGGGCGGGAATCACGGTTTCCGGAGGCTCGGTGGAGCGGAAATCGTAATATAGCAGGTATCCCTCCTTGCTCGGCTTGGGCGAGGTCCAGTTCACGATGACGTTGCCGCCCGCGCTGGACGCATAAACGGTCTGTATGGAGGAGATGCTCTCCATGTCAAGGACGGCGCTCGCCGGGATTTTGTCCGCCAGGGAGATGCCTGCGACCTCGATGCCCAGGTCCGACGACTGTGTCTTGGCCTGCGGCTTCACCGAAAGCAGCACATGGTAGCGGTAGCTGGTGTTCTGGGTAGTGTAGGGGCCCACCTTCTGGGCCGCCTCGACTAGGTAGGGCACGATTCCGAAGTCGGAATGCTCGCAGAGGGCGATGTCGCCGCTCGTGTAGATCGGATTGGAGTTGATTTCGGCAACCCTCGCGACGATGTCCCTGGTCTTGCCAAGGAACGTGTCGCGGTCATCGTCCGAGCCCTGGCGCAGATCGAGGACCATCCTGCGCGCGTCCAGGAGGAGCGAGCGGATGTCGTTGTTGGACTTGACGTAGGAAATCATCGAGCCCGCGAGGACCTCCTCGTGGGCCGCCGCAATCCTTTTGCATTTGATGGAAGCGCTCGAGCAGAGCCGGCTGCACGTGGCCACGTCGGAGCATACCACGTTGCTCAGGCCTATGGCCTGGCTGCAGGCCGTGTCGGCCTGTATGCGGGATTTCGAGAACTCCTCCATGCTCTGGTCGGCTATCAGAAGGTCGACATCGGTGAGGTTGGGGGTCATTCCGGTGTAGAAGCTCGTCGTCTCCACCGTGACCGTGACCTGCCGCTGGATGGTCATCCCGGCCTCGCTATAGGTATTCGGCGAGAAGTCATACACCAGATAGTCCGGGCTTTCGTCGCTGTCAAGGTCCGTGGCGGCAGTCTGTGCCGCCGATTCGGCCTTCCCGCCTTGGTGCGGCATCTCGCCCAGGCATCCGAAACCCAACAGGAATATGGCTAATATTACGGCAATGCTCCGGCGCATGTCTGAGTTTCCAAGGTGTTCTTTTAAAATCTTGCCTGGGACGCCTGTCCATGAAGAATGCCCTCCAGCGCGTTCTCGCCGCCATCCGTCCGACGCCCGAGGAGGCCGCCGCGGAGACGGGGTTCGCCAATTTCCTTGTCGGGCACATCTCGCGAAACGCCCCGAAGGGCTGCGAGGTCGCCCTCACCGGCTCCATGGCCAAAGGCACCTTCCTGCGCGACAAGCGCGACATCGACATATTCGTGCTCTTTAGCCTGTCCGTGCCGAAGGAGTCGCTGGAGCCGTATGTCAAGGACATAATGGCGGCCTCGTTCCCGGGCCTGGGCTACCAGCTCAGCTACGCCGAACACCCCTACGCCCGCTTCCACTTCCAGGGGCGGAGGATAGACCTCGTGCCAGCATACAAGATAAGCAAGGCATCCCAGCGGCTCAGCGCCGTGGACCGCTCCGTCCTCCATACGGATTTCGTCAGGAAGGCGATGAAGAAGGGCATGGCGGACGACGTGCTCCTGCTCAAGCAGTTCCTGCGCTCGAACGGGCTTTACGGGGCCGAGATAAAGGTCGCGGGCTTCTCCGGATACCTCTGCGAGCTCCTGATAATCCGCTTCGGCGGCTTCATTCCACTGCTTCGTGCCGCCTCGAAATGGAAGGCCGCGGCGGGCAGGGCGGTGTTCATAGACACCGCGAAGTCCTGGAAGGCGGCGGAGGCGAAATCCGCGCCGGAGCGATTCGGAAGCGGCCTCATAGTCATCGACCCTACGGACAGGAACCGCAACGTGGCGGCCGCCGTGTCCGGGGAGAGCCTGAAGCGCTTCATCGCCCTCGCGAAGTCGTTCCTGAGGAAACCCTCCGAGGCTGTCTTCTTCCGCAAGCCAGAGGCGTTCGAGTCGCGGGCGAAGCGCGCATCACGGGGCAAGAAGCTCGTCATGGTGTCCATGCCCCGGCCGGACATAGTGGACGACATCCTCTGGGGCCAGATCTACAAGATGATCGGCCAGCTGGAGGCCCACCTCCGGGAATTCGGCCCGGTGAAAATCCTTGCCGAAGACAGCCGCCACGTGGTCCGCCTTGCGATAATCCTGAAGAGGGACCGCCTGCCCTCGAGGATGCTGGTGGAAGGCCCGCCGCTGGAGATGGCGAAGCATGCCGCCATGTTCAGGAAAAGCCACAAGGGCGCGCGGTTCGTGGTGAAGAAGAAGAGGCTCTATGCGGAGGTGAAGCGCCCCGTGGCGAAGGCCTCCGACGCCATTCATTCCTTTTTCAGGGCTTTCGCATCCACGAAATCGCACCTCGCCTATCCGGAGGAGATGCTCGTCCTGGAGAAGCGGTGAGCGCACCGGCGGCTGCGCGCCCGTCCAGATTTCCTCGTCGTAGAAAAAATAATCGTATTTAAACCTTTGTATTAATCATTTATAAACATTTTTAATAACAATAATATCATGAAACCCAGTCTCAGCACCCTGAAAAGTCAAGGGGAGAATCGGACATCCAGGTCGCCATCGCGCGAATTCGCCAAGGCGGCGGTCCTTGCGGCATCGCTCGCCCTTCTGCCTTCCGCGTGCACGACCGAAAGCCACTACTATTATACCACGGTCGAGGTCCCGCGCCAGGGCGAGGAGCAGCCCGAAGAGGCCTGCCCGGCTCCGCTCGCCTCCCTATCGTGCCGCGCCCCGCGCATCAACGCCGTCCTTGAAGACGGCCAGAATGTCCGCGTGAGGGATAGGCTCGTCTCGTTCGAGGGCGATTCCGACTTCAACGGAGAGGTCGTGATGAAGGTCACGGACCGCGCCTGCCAGCCGATCAGCCAGGGCAGCGCCCAGGTTGGGGAGCCATACGCCATAGAGGGCGCGGCCGAGGGCGTCACGCTCACCGTGCTCGATGCAGAGGCCCGCTCGGTGGAGGTGGAAATCTCGCTTCCGCTGATTGTTTCGGGCTCGCTGAACCAGGGGGAGAGCCTTCCGATTCCATCCACCGCCAACAGATTGCAGCTCGATGACCTGTCCACCGCGCCTGAGAACGAGCCGCCCTCGGCGCTCCTTTCCCTTCTTGGGACCATCGGCACGGAGGACGTGACGCTCGCCCATCTCGATGTCCAGGAAGGCGCGGCGCAGCCCTTCGATTCCGGCTCCGGCCAGATTTCCGTAGGCGCGCCGGTCGTCTCGCCCGGATACACCTTCGGGGCAAAACGGGCGGAAATAGAGGTATTCCGCTGCGAGGAATGACTCCCGGCAGCTTACCTTTCGTTTCTTTTTCCTTCCAATTCCCCGGCGCGCCTAAAGCATGACCCGCTCGCCGGGAAGCGGGGCGAGCGCCCTGAAGCCGTGCTCCTCCTCGAGCTCCTTGGCGAAGAGCTCGGGCATGTCCCCGTGGACGAGCAGGACCGTCTCGGGATTCGCCTTCTTTATGAATTCGAGGAGGTCGGTGCGCCCCGCATGCGCGGAGAGGTCCATGTATTCGACAGGCAAATCTATCGTGAGCTCGGCCCCGTCCTTCATTATCGTCCCGTTGTTCTGGAGCATCCACCCGTTCGTGCCCTCCACGCAGTATCCGGTGAAGATTATCTTGGAGTCCGAGTTCGCGTTGAACATGTAGTTCAGCATGGGCCCCCCGTTCAGCATTCCCGCGGTGGAAATCACCACGGAAGGCTCGCGGAGCACATGCTTCCTGTCCGGGGGGGACTGCACCAGCCTCACGCTCCGCAGTGCCTTGCGGAACGAGTCCGCGTCGCGGATGTACCTGGGGTGGTCGAGGTATATGCGGCTAATCTCGCGGCCCATGCCGTCCACGAACACCGGTATCTCCCTGTCATAGTGGCGCAGGAGAGAAATGAGCTCCTGCGTGCGGCCGAGCGCGAATGCCGGGAGCAGGACGTTGCCGCCGCTCTCGAGCGTCTCGTAGACGCTTTCCATGAAGTTCTCCTCCGCCTGCCTGCGGGGCGGGTGCTCCCTGCGCGCATAGGTGGTCTCTATCATGAGGGTGTCCACGCCCTCGACCTTCCTCGCGCCCCTGTGCATGAACGTGTCCTCGCACTTGAAGTCACCGGTGTAGAAGAAGCTCTTCCCCTGGTAAGTCGCCTCAACCATGGCCGCGCCGCTGATATGCCCGGCGTCGAACAGCTCGATGGTGGTCTCCCCGGTCCGTATCGGCCTCTTGTAGAGGAGCGGGTCCCAGCTCCGCAGGGCCTTCTTGTAATGGTGGAGCCTATAAGGAAGCCCCGGCCCCATGATTTTCATGGAGTCCGCCCAGAGGACCTCGCATATGTCTTTCGTGGGCGGGGTGGAATACCACCTGACATTGTGCTCGGTGTACATGGCGGGGACGAAGCCGCTGTGGTCGAGGTGCGCGTGCGAGAGCACGCACATGTCGGGGCGCAGGGGAGTCTCGACCGGGAACTTCGGGATGCCGCTCTCGTCGAATAGCTTGACGCCGTAGTCGAGGAGTATGTTCCTGTCGGTGTGGAGCATGAAGGCGCTCCTGCCCACCTCCCTTGAAGCCCCCAGGCACTCGACGCAGGTCTCCATGCCGATGAATCAGCCGCATAACATTATTATTACCGCCCATCCAAATCCCAATTTACCGGCCGGTAATCAGCATGGAGGGCTCAGCAATCCTCAGCTTCGAATGGATACTGCTCTTCGCAGCGGTAGCCGGCATGGTTTCGGTCCGGCTCAGGATGCCCCCGGTCGTCGGCCTCCTGATTGCGGGGATGGTGATGGGCCCGAACCTGCTGAACCTCGTGGACACGCCCACGATATCCATGCTCGCCGAGCTCGGCGCGGTCCTCCTCCTGTTCATGATAGGCATGGAGTTCAGCATCACGAAGCTGCTCTCAACGGGCCTGCGCGCGATAATCGGCGGCTTCATCCTGATATTCATCACATTCGTGGTGATGCACGAGGCTGCGATTCTGATAGGCCTGGATTACCTCACCGCGCTTTTCGCCGCCTCCATGTTCTCCATGAGCAGCACCGCCATCATGATGAAGCTGCTCGAGCAGAAGAAGCTCGTGGAGAGGCAGGAGGTCCCGATACTCGTCACCATGCTGATAATAGAGGACCTAGTCGCCGTCTTCATGCTCACGTTTTTCTCGAGCCTGAAATCCGGCTCCTTCAGCTCGGACGACCTTGTCGGGGCGGTGTTGCTATCGCTTGCGGTGATGGCGTTCGCCTACGCCGTGCTCCTGCGGGCGCTTCGGCGCTTCTCGGCCATATTCCTGAGATACCAGGCCGAGGACACGCTCATCCTCTTCGCCTTCGCGCTTGGCGTGGGCATGAGCGTCCTCGCATCCGTGGTCGGGCTCACCTCGGCAATCGGGGCCTTCCTTGCGGGCAGCCTTATAGCCGGCCTCCCGTTCGGGCGCGATGTCGAGCATTCGATACGGCCGTTCAGCCACGTGTTCTCGTCCTTCTTCTTCCTCTCGGTGGGCATGCTGATAGACCCCTTCGCCCTCTTCGGTTCCGCAGACATGATTTTGCTGCTCACGCTGGTCTTCATGGTGACGGTGTTCCTCGCGACGACCTTTTCGTTCTATCTTATAAGCGCGAGCGGCCGCTCGTCCGTCTTCGCAGGCCTTGCCATGCTCCCCCTGGGGGAATTCTCCCTGCTTATCGCCAAGGAGAGCGTCGGGGTGGTGCAGGCGGATCTGGTCGGCGTCGCCTCCGTGGCTGTGCTGATAACCTCGCTCGCCGGCTCGGTGCTGATAGCCCACAGCGAGAGGGCGTACCTTGGCATCAAGTCCCGCACGCCCGGGCCGTTCCTCGGCACCCTGAAGGACGCGAGCGGATATTTCATGAACGTGCTCTCCGCCTTCGAGCTCGGGGGGTACTTCCATTCGCTTTTCAGGTCCGAGCTGAAGAAAAGCCTCGCGGACATCCTCTACATGGTGGGGGCGGCCGTCTTCTTCTATTCGGCGCGGCCGTTCATGGATTTCGAGGCCAGCCTCGCGGAATACCGCTTCAGCGCGGCATCGGCGCTCCTCTTCATTCTGCTTGCGGTTTCGCTTGTGCCCCTTGCACGCCTG
Organism: Microcaldota archaeon; assembly: GCA_964647855.1. Taxonomy (GTDB): domain Archaea; phylum Micrarchaeota; class Micrarchaeia; order Anstonellales; family Bilamarchaeaceae; genus Bilamarchaeum. The sequence goes on from CAZYJW010000001.1 coordinate 127,537, forward strand.
CTCGGCTCCCTCAGGCGTCTTTTCGACGCCCTCGCGACCATATTCTCCCGCACGACCCCGCAGGCCACCCAGGGGAAAATCGTCCGGAACCTGTTCGTATCGGGCGTCCTGTTCCTGCTGTTCGCGAACTCGTACATCGTCGTCGACACCCTTCTGCTGCCGAAATTGTTCTACTGGCTCTCGCTGCCTTTCGGGGCGCTGTCCGTCTTCTTCTTCTGGAGCGCTTTGCGCGCGTCATCGCTCTGGCTGTTCCTGCGGGAGCGCAGCCCAATGAGCATCATGCGGACGCGCATCGTAGCATCGGACGATGACATGATTGTGATAGGCGGGGAGGGGGAGCGCAAAAGGAAGGGGAAGGGCGGGGAGAAGGGCAGGCTGCTCTTTTTGCGCTGAGCTTTCACGGGCTTCCCGCTACGTTTAAATCAACCTTGGCGGATAGGAATGCGCTATGCCAAACATAGACCCCGTTGTGAGGAGCCTCGTCAACGCCGTGACGCTCCTTCTCATCGTCTACCTGGTGGCCGTCCCCTTCTACATGCATGTCGAGGGCATGAGCCTTGTCGACGCCCTTTACTTCACTTCGGTCACAATCACGACCGTCGGCTACGGGGATGTGGTTCCCCGGACCGAGGCGGGCAAGCTATTCACAATAGGGGTGCTCTTCAGCGGAATATCCATCTTCTTCTACCACCTCACGCACCTGGGGCAGTTCAGGGAGAGGAACATCGACCCCCACGTCCAGCGCAGGCTCCAGATACTCAGGAACCTCACAGCGCTTCAGACCGGGGAGGTCGGGAAATCCGAGCTCAAGAAAATCAAGGACAAGATTTCAGCGGAAAAGGAAAGCGACCGCAATCACGGGTTCGGTCGGCTATGAGCGCGTATGAGGAGAGGTTCGCCCGGAATCCATTCACGCGGGCCCAGCAGGCGGCGCTGCGCAAGGCGAAATTCGCGATAGTCGGCCTCGGCGGAACCGGAGGGTTCATGCTGGAAAACCTGCTACGAATGGGCGCCGAGCGCCTCATGGTCTTCGACCACGACCGCTTCGAGCTCTCTAACTTCAACCGGCAGTCGCTCGCGACCGAGGATTTCGTCGGCATGCCGAAGACCCACGCTGCGATGGCGAGGGCACGGGCTATAAACGGCTCGGTGTCAATCGAGGCCTTCGGAAGGCTCGACGGGTCCTCGGCGGGCGAGCTCGGGCGCGCCGATGTTGTGCTCGACGGGACCGATTCACTCGCGGAAAAGCTCGAAGTCGCGCGCACTGCGCGGAAGGCAAAACGGCCCTATGTCTTCTGCTCCGCGCAGGGCTCCCGCGGCATCGTCAGCGTGTTCACCGCATACCGGTTCGAGAAGGCGTTCGCGCTGCCGAAGGGGGAAGAACCCGGGCCGGCCGGCCCCAAAGTCGGCGACACCCTCTGCCCGGCTGCATCGCTCGCCGGGACGCTTGCGGCCTCGCAGGCCGTGAACGTTGTGCTAGGGAAGCCGTTCATCAGGGCGCCGGAGGCGCTGTTCTTCGACCTCTCGCGCAGGGACATCTTCTGGAGGGCGACTCTCGGATGAGCGGCTACTACGTGATAGAGCCCTGCCAGAGCGCGAACGGAGTGGAAATACGGCTCAGGGGGCGGAGGATAGACCTTGCGAAGGCCGAAGCCGCGCTGCCCGTGCTGGGAACCGTAGTAGGGAACAGCGGCGTCGTTCTGCTCGCGAAGGCCGGCCCATTCACGCTCAGCGTGTACGGGAGCGGGAGGGTCATGGTAAAGGCGAAGAGTAAGCCGGAGGAAAATGAGGTCAGGGCGCTCGCCGAAAAACTGGTGGCGGCGCTTGAATCAGGGGGGGCGATAATATGAGAATCGACTTCCACGTGCACACGAACGCTTCGATAGACTCCACCATCCGCCCGGCGGATCTTGCGAGGAAATCGAAGGGGCTGGGCATCATCCCGGCGCTCGCCGACCACAACAGCGTCGCTTCGCACGCGGCGATGCGCTCGCTCGGCGCCCCGTTCATCCCGGCCGAGGAGGTGTGCACGGACAAGGGAGACCTCATAGGCCTCTACGTCAGCGAGCTCATCCCGAAGCGGACGCCGTTCCTGGAGGCGATGGACCGCATCCGCCAGCAGGGCGGCATAGCATACCTGCCCCACATGTTCGATTACGGCAGGGCGAAGGGGCACGCAAGCGAGGCCGAGTCCGCGCGGGCGGATATAATAGAGGTCTTCAACGCACGCTGCCTGAAGCCTGAATACAACCGCAACGCGGCGGCGTTCGCGCGCAAACACGCCCTTCCGGGCGCAGCCGGAAGCGACTCCCACTTCCTCTTCGAGTTCGGCTTCACATTCACCGAGCTCCCGGATTTCGACATCGAAGAGCCCAGGGCGCTCATGCGCGCAATCAGAGCCCGGAACCCGATGCTCGCAACCCGCCCCGCCCCGTTCTATGTCCGCGGCACGACCACGCTGGTCGCCGGCGCGAGGCGGCTCGCCCGCGCGCTCCGCCCCCCGAAACCTATTTAATATACCGGCCGGATTGATTACCGATGGCAGAGGCATTCGTGGGGATAGAAATCGCCGTCATCGTGGTCACGGCGTCCATCCTTCTCGCGGGGATACTCGTGGGAGTCGGCCGCGCGCTGGGCCTCAAGCGGGTCGAGGTGTTCGGCTTCGAGGAGCTGATACAGTCCGTCATCAACGCCGCGATAATCGGCTCCTTCGCGGCGATTGTCGAGCTCGTGGGGGCGATTAGCGCCTCTGTCGTGACCGAGTCATGCGGCGAGGGGAACGTCATCGCGCAGCTCTCCTGCATCCTCACGGGGGTCGATTCCTCGCTGTTCCTCTTCATGCAGGGCATCATGCAGTCCCTCAGCCTGGTGGGCTTCTACCAGGGCCTCTCGCTAGATTTCGGCTCGTTCGCCATATCCCCGTTCGCCAACCTCGCATCAGTGTCGGACGCGCTCTCTTCACAGCTGCTTTCCGCCAACATGGTGCTGATGCTTGTCGGGCTCAACGCGCAGATAACCGCGTTCATAGGCCAGAACGCCCTCGCCCTGCTCTTCCCCGCGGGCCTCGTCCTCAGGACCTTCTTCGCGACAAGGCGCCTCGGGGGCTTCCTGATAGCCCTCTCGCTCGGCCTCTACGTGCTGTACCCGACCTTCGTGCTCGTGTTCCCGGACCCGGTGCCCGATCTGGACAACGCCACGATGCGCATGGGCAACCTCACGGCGAACGGCTTCTACGCCGCCCTTCCCGTGATTGACCTGAACAGCAACTACGCGATAGCCGGAAAGCTTGACGTGATGAGCGGCCGATGCGACCCCGCGGACTACAACATCACCTCCTACACGGTCCTGGAGAACGGCACCAACGTGACCTACGCCACGAACGTCTCCAACACCACCACGCTCTGCGACGACTACCTGCTCGAGCAGAACTGGACCTCGAACGTCACGCAGAACATGTCAACGGACATGGGCGGCGACCTCACGCTGGTCGTGGAGGGCAACACGAACGCGCTCTCCAGGTCGCTTCTCTATTCCGCCGTCGCGCCGATATTCTCCCTCATCATCACGGTCGTGTTCGTGAGGGAGCTCGCAAACATCCTGGGCAGCGAGATAGGGCTCAAGACGTTCGCCTCTATATGATTTTAAAACCGGCAATGAGTAGTGGTCATCATGTTCGTGAACAGGGCGGTTACCGGCATCTCCCTCCTCGGGGGCCTGATAGCGATCGTGGTATCGCTCGTGTACGGGAACCCGGTCCTCCCGGTCGTGGCGGCGGTGTTCTTCTTCATGAGCATCGTCGTCTGGAAATGGGGCTACATCCTGTTCCCGTTCTTCACGAAGGCGGCGAACATCGTGGAGGTGCAGGGCGGCTACGAGGTCCCGCCCACGCGCGACCACATCATCAAGAAGACCGAGGACGGCTACTACGCCACGAAATTCCTCGAGGTCCGCTTCTACGAGAGCTCGATGGACAAGAACGCGGACGAGAAGAGGACCATGTTCGACTCGTTCGAGAAGGCGATAAGCTCCCTGAAATACATCGTGAAGATATCCCTCATGATAAGCACCCTCGACCTGTCCAAGCACATCGACGAGATAAAGACCAAGAGGGGCACGGTCGAGGCGAAGAAGGCGAAGGAGAGCAAGATTGCCGCCGACGAGAGCATGCGCATGGACCGCGAGCTGGCATACTGGAACCGCCTGCTCGACCGCATCACGCAGGGCGAGAGGCCGGTGGAGATAATCGCGTTCGCGACCACGACCGCCTTCGGCCTCACGAGGGACGAGGCCCTCAGCCGCGTGAGCAGGCAGGCCAAGGAGCTCAAGACAATCCTCTCGAGCAGCCTCGGATGCGACGTGCGCGACCTCGCCGACCTCGAGATGCTCAAATGCTTCGAGTGGGAGTATTTCTTCCCGACCACGCAGGAAGAGATAAAGGACGCGCTTTTCTGACCCCCCCGCTAGGCGGCGCCGGCGCAACCCGGCCGCCCACGTCGTCGCGCCATCCATAATGTTTATATACCGCCCCAGAGATAGTTTCCACCTGCAAGTGAGGACAAATGGGCCTTAAGTCATCCTACATGCTTTCGAAGGAGATTGCGCGCAAGATGATCCTTGTGCACCCTCCAGAGCCGCGCAAGGAGCTCCTGCTCTCGCTGCCGAGCCAGGGCGTCTACATCGGCAAGACGCGCTTCCTCCGCACGCCTGTCTTCTGGGACCCCTCCAAGCTCATCAACCCGCACCTCGCCATCATAGGAATAACCGGGTCGGGAAAGTCCTACACGGTGAAGACGTTCCTCACCCGCGCGTCCATGATATGGAACACGAACGCCGTCATCCTCGACTGGGTAGGCGAATACAACGACTGGGTGAAGCAGGCCGGCGGGCGAGTAATAAACCTCGCCACCGAGCGCCTGAACATACTCGACCTGGTGGGCCTTCCCAAGCGCAGCAGGATTAAGCAGATAATCTCCGCGCTCGACATCCTCCTCGATTTGAAAAGCCATCCAAACGAGCGCGACGAGATAGAGGAGGCGCTCGAATACGTTTACTACAAGGCCAACAGCGCCAAGCCCACCCTGAAGGAGCAGGTGCGGGCGATGCACAGGGAGCAGCAGAAGAAGCACAAGGCCAAGCTCTCCAAGGAAGAGGTGAAAGAGGCGCTGGGTGAGCTCTGCGAAGGCGGCCGGTGCGAGAAGCCCACCCTCGCGCACGTCGTGCACATACTCGAGAGGAACAACAAGAGGAAGGCCGCGCGCCTCCTGAAGAGGTTCACTGCCGAGGGCTCGGACTTCTTCGCCGGCTCATCCACCCTCAACATAAAGGATTTGACCACCAGCGGGCTCGTGTGCATCGACCTGCACGATTTGCCCAGCGAGGAGATGCGCTCCCTCGCGGGGCTGACGATACTCCAGTACATAAAGGAACTCATGCGCGCCGAGGGCATGCAGAAGGACAACCGGCATGTGCGCCTCTTCGTGGTCCTCGACGAGGCCTGGAAGATAGCGCAGGACGAGCGCTCGGACGTCATAACAATCGTCCGCGAGGGCCGCAAGTACAATTTTTCGCTCGTTATCGCCACGCAGAACCCCTCCGACATGCACAAGACGATCTTCAGCAACATCGGGACCGTGTTCGTCCTCAGGCTCATACTCAGGGAGTTCCGGGACTACGTCCGCAACTCCATCGGCTACTCGGATTTCATAGACGGCGAGATATCCAAGTTCGGCGTGGGCGACGCGGCCGTCAACATGATATTCGCCGAGAGGCAGTCCCGCGTGATGACGTTCCTCATGGACAAGATAGACGGGGAGGAGCCCCTGCTCATCTACAAGATAAAGGGTGGAGACATGATTGTCGAGATAGAGCGCGAGCAGTTCGTAAGGATGCTCTACGAGATAGGGCTTAACGAGAGCCAGCTGAACCTCATAAAGACCGAGTTCGAGAAGGGCGACGGGCTCCTTGACGGGGAGGGCCTCGTCGCAATCCTCGAGAAGTTCGGCTATTCCAAGCCGTCCATAATATCGTTCCTGCGCCAGCTCGGAATCGACGAGAAGAACCTGATACGCGTGTTCTCGCTCGTCCGCATGAGGAAGGCGACGAAGGGCGTCGTCAACGTCGTCCTAGAGGACGGCAGCGCCCAGTGAGGGACATCCCTATGTGCCGTTCAACAATCAGAGGTGGAAGCTTCCATGGCTGAGGAGAAGATATCCGTACCCGCGAAACAGAAGAAGCCCCTCAAGACGCTCGCGACGCTGCTGAGCGGCCTCGGCTTCACCCGCATATCCTACGCCAAGAACGCGCTTTCGGTGGAGAAGATAAAGGGCACGGACCTGCAGGGCAAGCCCTACCTGGAATACAAGGTGGAGTTCAATCCCGAATCCGTGGATTTCATTTACAGCTTCTCCGCGAAGCGCAGCCGCATCGCGAGGCTCCTCGACCTCATGCCCACGTTCCTGAACATCCTCCAGGTGGCCGAGGACTATTACGACGTCCGTCCGACCGGAATATTCACGAACATCAACGCCCTCCTCTCTGAGACATCCAAAATCATCGACCGCGACGCGCTGGAGTTCTCGACCCAGCTCTCCGAGCTCCAGTCCCGCTACGGCGATTTGAACGCGAAGTACGAGGACCTCGTCCGCTCGGGCGAGGCGAACACGCGCCTCCTCCTCGAATGCGAGAGGAAGCGGGACGAGCTGCAGAAGAAGCTGAACCAGCTTTCCGGCATGGGCGACGACCTGCTAAAGGAGTCGCTCTACAACTGGATAAAGCTCCACGGCGGCACCATTGACGTCCGCGAGTTCTCGAAGGCGAACTCGGTCGCGATAACAAGGGCAGAAGAGGGCCTCAACATGCTGATACGGGAAGGCTACATACGGAGGAGGTTCGAATGAGGAGGCGCAGAGCGAAGGCGCAGAAGGCACAGGGGCAGGCGCCCGGGGCCAAGACGGCCAGGGCGGAGGCTGCCCCGGTTCCAAGCCAGTATTTCTTCAGCTTCGAGATGATACGGCAGTACCCGACAATCCGCTCGTTCATAGTGAAGGGGCAGCTGAAGAAATCGTTCGGGGACACGGTATCCGAGCTCTTCGGCGGCAGCAAGAAGGGCGTGTATAAGTTCTAGGCCGCCGGCGGGGCCGCGCGCTACGCATAGGGGAGTGGAGCATCCATGAAAGTGCTGCTTGTGGGAAACGGTGCGAGGGAGCATGCGATAGCGGAAAAACTGTCCGCCGACTGCGAGCTTTATGCGGTGATGTCCAAGAGGAACCCCGCGATAGCCCAGCTCTCGAAGGAATGCTGGGTGTGCGACATCGAGGACCCAAAGGCGGTGTCCGCGGCAATATCGGGAAGGGAGTTCGACCTCGGCTTCGCGAGCCCGGACGCCACGCTGGCAGCCGGCGTAAGCGACGCGCTCGAGTCCGCGGGCATGCTTGTCGCCTCGCCCACGAGGGCCGCGTCCAGGATAGAGTGGGACAAGTCGTTCATGCGCGGCCTGATGGGGCGGCACCGGGTGCGCGGCTGCCCAAGGCACGCTCTCGCGCAGGACGGGGAGGCCGCACGCAGGGCGATTAGGGACTTCGGCGACGTCGCGGTGAAGCCTCTCGGCCTCACCGGAGGCAAGGGCGTCCGCGTCAGCGGCGACCATTTCGAGGGCCAGGACGACGCGGCCGCATACGCCGAGTCGCTGATCCGCAAGGACGGCTCGGTGCTCATAGAGGAGAAGCTTGTTGGCGAGGAGTTCACCCTCCAGGGATTCTCGGACGGCTCGCGCATCGCCCTCATGCCCCCCGTCCAGGACCACAAGCGGGCTTACGATGGGGAGAAGGGCCCGAACACCGGGGGGATGGGAAGCTACTCCTCCGGGGAGCGCCTTCCGTTCATGGAGGAGCGCGACCTGGAGGAGGCCAAGCGCATCGCCCAGAGCGTTGTGCATGCGATGAAGAAGGAGGGCGTGCCTTTCCGGGGCGTGCTCTACAGCCAGTTCATACTCACCAGGGAGGGGGCCAAGGTCATCGAGTTCAACGCAAGGTTCGGGGACCCCGAAGCCATGAACGTCCTCGCGCTCCTGAAGGACCGCCTCAGCGACGTCTTCCTGTCGATGGCCGAAGGGAGGCTCAGCCCGCCCTCCTTCTCCGGCGACTGCACGGTCGTGAAGTACCTGGTCCCGCAGGGATACCCGGAGAGCCCGGTAAAGGACGCGCCTGTCGCAATCGACGGCCGCCCCCTGGAGGACTCCGGGGCGAGGATATACTACGCCTCGGTGTACGAGAAGGGCGGCAGGATATTCACCACCGGCTCCCGGGCGTTCGGCATCCTGGGGCGGGGCAAGAGCATCGGGGAGGCCGAATCCATCGCCGAAAGGGCGTGCTCGTGCGTTAGCGGGCCGGTCTGGCACAGGCGGGACATCGGCACCGGCGCCCTTATAGGCGCGAAAATCGAGCGGATGCGCTCGCTGCGTGGTAGCGCATGAAAGCCGGATTCATTCTCATGGTCCTCCTGATGGCGTCCGAGGCCCTGCATTCCGCGCCATACGGCTATTCGCGCATCCTGATTGAGAGGGAGTGGGAGATATCCACGACAGCACCCTACGAGTTCAGCGGGGCGCTCGCGGTGAACGACACGAACCAGCGCGTGGTGTCCGTCTCGACAGAGCCCGGGATGGAAATCTCATCAGACGAAAACGGGACAATCACCCTGCGTTATCGCGGGAACGGAAGCGGGACGCTCCGGGCCTCGGCGCTCGTGGACGTCGACTACGACCACGCGGTGCAGTCGGACCCGGCTCTGCCGGGAAAGCCCCTGGATTCCACGCCGCTGACCGCGGCCGACGCGGACATCTCCCTGGCCGCGGACGGGCTCGCCCATCCGGATTCGGCCCTCCTCACGATACGCGACATGGTGAACTTCGTCCACGAACATGTCGAATACGACATAAGCTACTGGAGCAAGTCCAAGTCAGCTGCCGAGGTATTCCGCGAGGGGCGCGGCGTCTGCGTCGAATACACGCACCTTCTCATCGCCATGGCCCGCTCGCTCGGCCTTGAGACCCGCTATGTGAGCGGCTATGTCGACTCCGGCGGCTGGCAGCCCCACGCCTGGGCGGAGATATACGTTCCGGGCCACGGATGGCTCCCCGCGGACGCCACCTTCGGGCAGGCCGGCGTGCTGGACAGCTCGCACGTCGCAATCAGGAAAAGCGACGACCAGTCGGCGTCATACGACCTCATCCTCTCAAAGGACGAGAACATCTCCGTGGAGGCGCATGACAGGATGGCCGAGAAGTTCAGCGGTGAGGACGCCAAGGGCGTCGAGGTCTCAATCAGCCTCGATGCGCAGACATACGTCGCAAGGACCGAACTGGCGAATTCGCGCCCGGCATACGTTTTCGGCGCCTACACGCTTTCGATTCCGGACGGATACGGCGGCGACCGCTCGACGCTGATGCTGCTGCGGCCCAATGAAAGCATCACGCTCTACCACGGCCTCAACAGCTCGCTTTTCAGCGACGGCTATTTTTACACGATTCCCGTCTCCGTGTCGTTCAACGACGCCCATGACAACGACACGCTCTCGCTCGGGCGCTACGCCGCCGACGGCGCAGGCAGCGAGGGCGCGGCCGCCTGCCTCTCCGGCGCCATCATCGCCCTCATCGCGGCGGCAATCCTGAAAATCCTCTAAAACCCTTCCCCACACTATCAGGCCGATGGCAGATGTCCACGTGATAGGCGCAGGGCCGGCGGGCTCCATAGCCGCGCTAAGCGCCCTCCGCAGCGGGCACGGCGTCACGGTATCGGAGGAGCATCCCCAGCCCGGGCTCCCCCGCAACTGCTCCGGCCTCTTCTCCCGCGAAGGGCTCGAGTCCCTCTCCCCCTTCCTGGACTACCGGAGGCATGTGCAAAACGCCATCTGCGGGGCCGACATCCATTTCGCAGGGGAGCGCATAAGCGTCAGGCGGAATCATCCCGTGGCATACGTCTGCGACCGGGCGGGGATGGACCTGGAGCTGTCCCGGAGGGCCGAGTCCGAGGGGGCGGAATTAAGGTTCAACGAGAGGGTCCGCGATTCGTTCCTCTCGAAAAACATCATCGGGGCCGACGGCCCCCACTCCTCCGTGGCGCTGCGCTTCGGCTTCCCGCGCATGTCCCGGTTCATCTTCACGCTGCAGGCCGAGATTCCCTACCGGGTGCAGGACCCGCGCATGATAGAGATGCGCATCTCCGGCTCGCTCTACCCCGGCTTCTTCGCATGGGTCATTCCCGGAGACGAGTGCACCGCGGAATTCGGCGTCGGCGTATCAGACTGGCGGCGGGCTTCCGAAGCATGGGGGGCGCTTCTGAAGGCCAAAGGGGTCCCCTCCCCGGCCTCGAGGCCGAGGGGATTCGTGATACCTATCAGGGCGAGGCGCAGGACAGCGATGCGCAGGGGCGGGAGGAACGTCCTCCTCGCAGGGGACGCGGCCGGGCAGGTCAAATCCACGACCGGGGGCGGGGTCGTGTTCGGAGGCGGTTGCGCCGCCATCGCGGGAAGGCGTGCCCTCGAGCCTCACCTCTACGAGCTCGAATGGCGCTCGCGCTTCGGGCCCGATTTGGCCATGCACCGGGCGATACAGTCCTTCGTCTACTCGCGCACCGACCCCCAGCTCGAGGCCCTCTGCAGAAGGCTTAAGAAGATGAATATCGATGGATACCTGTCACGGCACGGCGACATGGACCGGCCGACAAGAATGCTGCGCCCGCAGCTTCTTGCGCACGCATTCGGGAACCTGATGGGGGTTGCATCCTTATGATTGGCAAAGTCGAGAGGTACATCCACGAGGAGCTGGCCGTCCGCAAGGGGCTGCTCTTCGCGCTGATAGACCCGCTGGACTACCGGACTCCGGCGGACGCGATAAAGACCGCGAAGAACGCGGACGAGGGAGGGGCGGACATCATACTCATCGGAGGCAGCACCGGAGTCCAGGGCGAGGTCCTGGACTCCATCACCAAGGAGATAAAGCAGTCGGTCTCGAAGCCGGTCGTCCTCTTCCCGGGCAACATCGGCACGCTGACGAAATACGCCGACGCGGTCTATTTCATGTCCATGCTGAACTCCCGCAACACATACTGGGTCAGCGAGGCGCAGACGCTCGCCGCCCCCACGGTCAGGCACCTCGGCATAGAGCCCCTTCCGGTGGCGTACGTGGTCGTGGAGCCCGGCGGCACGGTCGGCTGGGTCGGGGACGCCAAGCGCATCCCGCGCGAGAAGCCGAAAATAGCGGCCGCCTTCGCGATGGCCGCGGAATGCATGGGTTTCCGCTTCTTCATAACGGACGCGGGAAGCAATCCGGAGTCCGGCCACATCCCACTCGAGATGGTGTCGGCGGTGCGCCAGTCCATCTCCATCCCGTACGTGGCCGCGGGGGGAATCCGCACCCCGGAGCAGGCGAAGAGCGTGATAAAGGCCGGCGCGGACATCATACAGGTCGGCACTGCGTTCGAGAAGGAGAATTCGGTCCAGAAAATAAGGGACATGGTGAAGGCTGCCCGGGAGGGCGCTAAAGCAAGGCAGAAGCCGTGAAGGCGGTCCCAATGAACATATCATTCATCGAATTCCTGGCAAGGAACGGGGCGATGCGCTTCGGCGAGTTCACGCTGAAAAGCGGGCGGCAGTCGCCCTATTTCATCGACATCGGATGCCTGACAAGCGGCAACACGATATCGGACCTCGGGCGCTACTACGCATCGCGCATCCACGAGGCGTTCGGCGACCGCTTCGACGTCGTCTTCGGCCCCGCTTACAAGGCGATACCGATCGCCATCAGCGCGGCAATCGAGCTAAAATACCTCCACCGCATGGACAAGCGCTGGCTCTTCGACCGCAAGGAGATGAAGCTCCACGGTGCGGACGCGAACAGCGTGTTCGTGGGCAGCCAGAACCTCGACCACGGCGCCCGCGTGGTCCTCGTGGACGACGTCCTGACCACCGGCGGCACCAAGGTCGAGGCGATAGAGAAGCTCCAGAAGGCGCTCAAGGCCGAGGTGGTCGGCATCGTGATAGCCGTGGACCGCAAGGAGACCGGCATGCGCTCGGGGGCGCTCGAGGAGTTCACCGAGCAGACCGGCGTGCCCGTGCACCCGATCGTGGACATCAATGCCGTCTTCAACCACCTCCACAACCGGCAGGTGGACGGCAAAATCTACATAGACGACAAGATACACGCAAAGTACCGGGAATACATGGCGAAATACGGCGTGCGCCAATGAACGTGGCGCCGCCGCGCGATTCGCTCCTCATTTCGGCCCCGGATATCTCTCGAGGCAGAAGTCCAGGTAGCCGTCATCTATCAGCACGACCTCAAGCCGGGTGCATGCCGCGTCGGCCCCGAGCAGGCCGGACACGCTCGGCTCCGTGCGCCCGCCGTCCCCCGAAATGAGCTCCTTGATGTAGGTGCCCGCCTCCGCCCTGATTATCAGCGTTGCCGCCTTCAGGTCGCCCGAGTCCCGCCTGATTGCTTCGATGTGCTTCACCTTCCGGTGCCGCACGATGTCGGCGCGCCGGTGCGCGACGCGCTTGGGCGTCCTCTGGAGGAGGGTTTTGCCCTCCAGCGAGCGGAGCGCCATGAGCTCGTCGCCGCCCACCTCCCGGCCGAAGCGGACGTCGGCCTCGTAGGCCTTGTCGAAGTGCGATTCCGTTACGATTTCCACGAACGCGCGCGGTACCTCCCGCAGGCCGGAGACCGTGACGTCCCCCTTCCCCGAGACCGCCGCTTCGATTTCTTCTAAGGCGGCGCGGCCGCCCTTGGGGTTCGCAACCTCAAGCACGAAAGGCCTTCCGGCGCTGTTCGTTGCGTCCACGTCCTCCCGCCCCGAGGCGTGCAGGACATAGCCGCCGGCATCCAGATGCGCCCTGAATGGCTCCCCTATCCTCTCCTCCACGGAGTCGTACATCCTTCCCCGGCCGCCGCATTTCTGGCACCCCTTGCCGTCGCAGGCGGCGCATCTCCACCTGCTCTGGGACAGGCCGGCAGAAAGCTTCCTGTATCGCCCGAAGAAGAACCTGCAGTTCCTCCTCAGCTCCACCGCGCCCTTACCGAAATCGAAGACGAGCTTAACCCCGCCCTCGGGGCCGTATTCCGCCCCGGTCTCCCTCTCGATTCGCCCTGCTATCTCGCGGTTGAGGAAGCTTTTGACGCTCTCAGCGCCGGCAAGGCGCGTGTCGAACGCCCTTTCCTCCCTCGCGAGCCAGTCTTTCGCTATCAGCGTGGAAATCGAGAACGTCCCGGAGCCGTCCGCCCTGAGCAGGGAGCACCCTTCGGCGGCCATCGCGTCGAGCCTCAGCGCGGCCCCCCCGCAGATTTCGCATTCGCCCTCGGGGAAAGCCGAGCCGTTCGCCCTGTTGCACACGCTGCATAGCCGCATAGCCGCCACAACCCGGCCACCGGCCGGAGAAAACGCCTAGAAGAGCTCCCTGTGGGGCTCAGAAGGGAGCGCGTTCTTTATCCTGTAACCTTCGATAATTATCGCGGCGCGCCTTATCTTGTCCTCGAGGCCCTCGCATTCCTTTAAGGACAGCGTCCTCTCGACATAGAGGCCGAAATCCGCGAGCGTGCTCGTGCCGTTGTTGGTCATGAGCCGCAGGACCTCCAGCACCATCCGCTTGCCCTTCTCGTCGCTGCCCCAGATGCTCATCGCAAGCGCGACCTGGTTGATGAAGTGCGCCTTGTCCGACTCGGACATGTCCTTCCACAGCGTGACCATCCTCGTCTTGCTCTCCTCATCAAGGAAATCCAGATCGGCCATATGATCATCTCGACATCCATTCACGGAGCGCCAGCCGCCTGCCCGAAGCCGCGAGCTCGAGCCGTTCCCCCAGGTCAACGGCCGATTCGATGGCGCGCTTGGTCATGACGGGGTTTATCTGCGCCCGCTGCTCCGCCTCCTCGGCCCTTCTAGCGACGATGTTGCCGAGCTGCCTGCTGGGCGTTGCCTCGCGCAGGCGCTCCTCGCGCTGCTGCGGCCTCTCCTCCTGCCTGGAGGCGCGCGCCTGGCTGGCCCGCATCCCCTCGTCGTAGAACTCGGCCACGACCTGCGGGGTGAAGCCCCGGCGGGTGCGGGCGGCCTCGTCGAGGATGCCTGTGATAAGCGAAGCGAAATCCTCCTTCCTCCTCATCCCCTGGGTTCCGGCCATGCGTATCTATCCGCGCGAGATTTTATAACCTTTTATACGCCGGAAGGGGCTCAGAAGAAGGAGTCGAGGCTCTTCTGCTTTCCGCCGAACTTCATGCTGTACTCGTCGTAGCCGAGCTCCTTCATTATCTTCATGACCGCGGGTATAACCTGGTTGTTGATGTAGTAGTCGGGGTCGTACTCCTTCGCGAGCTCGAGGGGCTCGGCCTTCTCGGAGATGGTCCTGCCCGAGCGCCCGATGACGTAGGATATCATCGTGCCCTTCTCGGCCATGATGCCCGCCTTCATCATCTTCTTTGCCGCGGACAGCTCCGGGCTCACGACCTCGTAGTTGCCCGGGTCCTTGTTGAGCTGCGTGCTTATCGCGAGCTTCTCGAGGGGGACCTTGCCCTCCTGGAGCCTTGTCACGACATCGCGGATTATGGCCACCGCCTTCTCCTTGCTCCCCTCCTTCAGGATCGCCTCGAGCACCTTCCTCTGGGTCTCCTTCGCCACGGCGGACCAGTCGCGGCGCACGAGCTCGAAGCCGCGTATCTTGATCCTCCCGTCCTCTGCGAGCAGCGCGTATTTCTTCTTCGCCCCTCGCTCCGCCCCGCCCTTCTTGCTCACGAACACGCCGCGGGGGTAGAAACCCTCGAGCTCGAGCTCCATCTTCGCGGGGAGCGCGGCGTTCACGTCGTTCATGAACCTGACGACCTCGTCCTTGCCCCGGTATATGATGAACACCGAATCCGTGTCGGCATAGAGCACCTGGAAACCCGCCTTCTCCGCGCGCTCGATGGTCTCGAGTATGTGCTTCCTGCCCCACGCGGTCACGCTCTCGGCGCACGGCCGGGAATACCAGCGGGAGCGCGCGTAGCCCATGTATCCGTAGAAGCTGTTCGCGAGAATCTTGAGGGCCTGCGAGCGCGCCTCCACGCGGACGTAGGCGTCACTCGCGCGCTCGAGGGTCTTGAGCTGCCTTTTCAGCTCCATCCTCCTGTCGATGAGGTAGTCGAGCACGAACGGTATGAGCCCCACCCTGCCCTTGCCGAACCTCGCCCCGCTCGGGGAGACATGGTGCGCGGAACCATCCGGTGCGGTCCCGTCCCCCCCGGATGCGCTGTGCGCCCCCTCCTTCGCGAGCGTGCCAGGGTCTATGTTGTACGACACTATGATGGACGGATACAGCCCGCGGAAGTCCAGCACGGCGACGTTCTCGTATATACCGGGCTCGGGCAGCTTGACGAACGCACCCTGTATCGGCGCGCCCTCGCGCTCGCTCACGGCGCCGCCCCCCGGCTTGGACGGTATGATCTCCCCGCGCTCGGCCGCGTGGAACATGAGCAGGTTCTCGACGAGCTGACCGCTCGTCGACAGCGTGGTCTCGAAAAGGGGCATCTTTGCGACCGAAGAGAGCTCCATCTCGAGCGGGAGGAACCGCTCGGACAGAG
Organism: Microcaldota archaeon; assembly: GCA_964647855.1. Lineage (GTDB taxonomy): Archaea > Micrarchaeota > Micrarchaeia > Anstonellales > Bilamarchaeaceae > Bilamarchaeum. The sequence goes on from CAZYJW010000001.1 coordinate 143,135, forward strand.
CAGCCGCGAGCTCGGCGTCCTTGCGGGAATACTCGCAGAGCGTATTGATTTCGCCGCTGTCCCACACCCTCCAGATGTCCTCCTTCCTCATCTTCACCTTCTTGCTGCCCAGGACGTCCTCGGCCACCGCATCGAGCGTGAACCTCTGCGTCTTGATTATGCCTATGAAGCCGAAGAAGCGCACAGCAGGATAGAGGTCGAAGTGGATGCGGCCGCCGACGCGCATGCCGTTCACCATCCCTTTCTTCATCTCCTTGATCTTCCCGCCGAACCTGCCCAGCCTCATCCTCGCGCCGAGAATCTGCGCCCTCGCCTTCAGGTAGGGAAGGTCGAAGTTTGCGGAATTGTAGCCCACGAGGACGTCCGGGTCCTGCGCCTGGACTATCTCCCCGAAGCGCTCGAGCATGGCCCTCTCGTCCGGCAGGGTCTCGACGAAATCCTGCGCCCTCTTGCCGAAGGTGAGCACGCCCGACCCGCCGGCGCCGGCGTAGCTCATCATTATCACCGGGTCCTTGCCCTCCCTCGGCGCGCCTGCCGGGTTGTAGGTCTCTATGTCGAACGCAAGCGCGGCGAGCCTGGGCTCGCCCTGCTCGATTTTCACAATCCGTTTTATCAGCGCCCCCTCGCGCTCGTAGGACACGACCGATAGCGGGGAGAGGCCCATGTCGAATATGAACCTCCTTACGAAAGGTATGCTGTATTCGTAGCAGGTGAAGGGTATACCGGCCCGTATCGCGGGCACGTGCGAGGGTTCCCTGCAGTAAAGCTTTATCAGCTTCTTTATCGCGCCGTTGACGCGCCGCTCCACGATTTCGGAGCGTATCGGCGTCACTATCTCCCCGCTGTGGCGGACGCCCTGCGCGTCAAGGATAGCCTCCTTGTGCTCCTCGGGCGCATCCACGTAGAAATACGGGTCGCACTGGTAATAGCGCCTTACTGTCTTTTTGCCCTTGAGGAGGAGCGACACGTATGTCTTTCCGTCGCGCACTGTGTAGCCTGCGTCGATGAAGAAAGCGCGCTTCCTGGCGATGGGCATGCTACCTATCGGTAGCGAACATAAATAAAAGCCGCAGGCTTCTGCGGAAAAGGAACGGAAAAGAAATCAAATCATTTGCGGAGCAAGGATTCCTTGTCCACCAGTTCGCGCATGACGTCCTCGTGGATGAACCTCCTGCCGCCGATTTTCACATGCGGGATCCTGCCGCGGTCGAGGCGCCTCTCGAATGCGTTCCTCTTGATGCGGATGCCGCCCTTGCCGAGCTCCTTTATGGCCTGGCTGACCGAGAAATAGTTGTTGCTGATGTGCGTGAGCGACTCGATTGCGTCCTTGGGGACAAGCCTCCTCGTCCCGAACTTGACGCTGGGAATCGAGCCCTTCTCGATCCTGCCGATGAACGCCCTGAAGTTGATCCTCGAGTTTGACTTCCGGTACTCCTCGAACGCCTCCTTCACCGTGTAGAACTCGCTCTTCGTGCTCGTGATGTCGTCGAGGACGGATTTCGGGATGTACCTCTTGCGGCCCACCTTCACGAACGGGATGGTGCCCCTCTCAATCCTGCCGCCGAAGGCGCGGAAGGAAATGAACACGCCGCTGCCCTTGAGGTAGTCGTACGCCGAGCGGACCGAGAACAGCTCATGCTTGCCCTCGAGGTCGTCCTCGCTCGCCTTCTGGCGGTAAAGGTTCTGGGCTACCTTGAAGACGCTGGCCACCGAGGATGAAAGCCCCTTCTCGGTCCTTTCGCGCTCCCTCTTTATCTCGTCTAGGTCGATGGAGCGGAACCTGTCCACCAGGTCATCGTTAATCTCGGTTTCTATTATAATCTTCCTTCCGCGAGGCATGGTTAACCACCTTGACTATTATCGTAGTTTATGACTATCAATGTTTATACTTATAAAACACACAATTTTTAAAGATTCACTATTTTACGACCCTCCGGCGGCTTTTGATTTCAGCCGAAACACCAAATAAATGCCCAAAATCAATAAAAATGCACCTCCAACGATGTATATAAGTGGTATTCCCTGTTCCTCTGACGGGGGGACATGTGTATTTGTCTGGTTTTCAGTGTCGTTCTCCAGCGGCCCCACATCGTATGTCGAGAACTGGCCCTCCTTCTCGGCCCTGTTGCCGGCCTTGTCCTTGATTTCCGCCCTGAACCTGATAATGCTCTTTTCAGGGAGCTCCGGGAAGTCGGCCGTGAACCGGTTTCGCCCGGCAGTGAAGACTATGGCGTTGTTCCAGGGCGTTGTGGCGTCCGACGGTTCGATCTTGTAATAGACCCTCATCGTGGACACGTCGAGGCCCTCGGCGTAGTTGTTGGGGTCGGAGACCTCGATGTCCAGCCTGTAGCGGTCGATGTTGGTTGCCGGGGTGATGGCGCCGAAGAGCGGGGCGTGCACGTCGTACCTGATGAAGACAACCGGCTTCGACGCCGGCAGGATGTCCCCCTCCTTCACAAGGCCCATGTATGTCACCCTGTAGGGGACCTGCTCGCCGAATGTCATCTCGTTCTCGAAATGCCCGTCCGAGAGCTCGAAGCTCTTGTTGAATATATCCAGCGTGGCGGGAAGCGGCTCACCGGTGTCGTCGGTGACGTCCATGCTTATCCTGTAGTGCGGGAAAGTGACTACGAAATCAGTGTCGTTTGTGACGTTGAGGCTTCCCGCCTGGCTCGCGTCCATGAAGCTCGCGAAATAGCTGTAGATTCCCTTCCTGATCGGGTGGGCGAACAGGCCGTTCCTGTCGGTTTCGCCCCCCCACGGGCCCACGGTCACGGAGGCGTTCGGGAGCGGCGCGCTATACTGGTCGCGGACGTAGAATTTCAGCTGGAAGAGGTCCTCCAGAATCACATCAACGATGGGGCCGTGCTTGTTGGCAACGACCACGACCTTCCGGGAGCTGTTCCCGGCGCTGGCGTTTATCTCGATGTTGCAGTCCACCGTCCTCGAGATGGTGCCGCCGTTGTAGATGTCGAAGAAGAGCTGGCCGTTAGAGCCGGTCTCCTTGGGCGGCGTCGTGAAATACTTGTCACCGAAAGTGAGCCCCCGGTCGTATTTGACGGTGACTATAGCGCCCTCCACCGCCCTCCTGTTGCCGTCAAGCACCCTGACATTGAACGAGTCGTGGTAGCCCGTGCAGTTCTCAACGGCGTAAATGGCCGGGGCGAAAGCCGTCAGCATGAGCAGGAGGATGAGGAGCCTCTGGACCATGGTGGTTGATTGAACACCAACATTAAAAAGATTGTCCATGGGCCTGCATCGAAAAAAACAGATAAAGGGGAAAAAAACGGGGAAATCAGAAAAGGACGTATCTTTTCTCAACATTCACGCCCTTGGCCAGCCCGGCGGCCCTGTCCACGGCCTCCATGGCGTTGGTGAGCACTATGTGGCCCGCTGAGATGCCGAGTGCGAAAACGCCCCTCTCTACCGCCACGACCGGAATCAGCGCGAGCCAGAGCTCGGGCACAGTGGGAATGGTGTAGAGGAACAGCACGCTCCCGACGCAGTGCGCGGTGAAGGTCGAGCCGAGGCTCCTGAGGAGAAGCCCCTCCGGGAGGAACTTCGCGGCAATGGGGATGGTCCAGTAGAGGGCGTAGAACCACGCCTGCTGCCCCACGGGGTGCAGCCAGAACGCGAGCATCGCCGCGGCGGGAACAACGAGGCCCAGCCTGTCGGAGAACCCGCGCGACGCGCTCCGCCAGAAATAATAGGCCGCGAACATCATCGGCGTCATCTTGGCAAGGTCGACCGGCGAGAGCGGCGCGCCCGTAAGGAATGCGTTCAGAACCTTCGCGACGCCCACCGCGAGCACGCCCCCGAGCCCGATGAACGAGCCGGCAACCGGCCCGAAGAGCTCGAAGAGGGTGAAGCTTTTCCCGCTCACGCCCATGAGGGCGAAAACGGGTATCTGCAGCGCGATGTATGCCAGCGCCGCGAAAACGACCAGGAATACGATTCCCCGCAATCTATATTTGTCCATGAGAAACCCTCCAGCCTTGGGGCTGCTGCGCGCAGTCCCGCAACAGAACTGCTCGGATGTGTTTTTATTGATTCCCCCGCGCCGCCTCAATCGCTGCCCCCAGCATGTAGAGGCTCCCGCATATGAGCACCATCCCGCCGCTTCCGGCGCTCTCCCTGGCGAGCAGCACGCTCTCCGCGATGTCCGGGACCGCCCTGGAGCACGTGAGTTTCGAAGCCTCGGCGGCCATTTCCTCTGCCCGGGCGGCTTTGTGGTGGGGCATCTGGTTGACAATCATCTCGTCGCAGTTCGGGGCGAGGACGGCAATCATGGCGCGCCAGTCCTTGGTTTCAAGCGCGCTGAATACACAGACAAGCTTCCTGCGCGGATAGATGCCCAGGCTTTCCACAAGCGTCCTGATGCCCTCCGGGTTGTGCGCGCCGTCCGCCACGACCAGGGGCTCCCGCCCCACGATTTCCAGCCTTCCAGGGTGCCTCGTGTTCGCAAGGCCCACGCGGATCGCATCCTCCCCGAGCCCCAGCTCCTCCGCCGCCGCTGCCGCGAGCGAGCAGTTCATTGCCTGGTGCCTTCCGGCAAGCGGAACGAAGAGGCCGCGGAGTTCCGACCTTCCGAAGAAGTCGAAAACGGTCCCGTCGGGCGATGCGGATTTCAGGGCGAAATCCCTCCCCGCGGAGACCTCGCGGAGGCGGGCGCCGACAATGGCGCAGCGCTTCCTCACCTCTTCCAGCGCCTCCCCGCCGCAGCCCGTGACAGCCGCCCCGCGGGGGTTCTTGATTATGCAGGATTTGTCGGCCGCGATTTCGCGCACGGTGCGGCCGAGGTATTCCGTGTGCTCCAGCGCGGCGTTCGTGATGATTGCGAGCCTCTCCTGCGCCACGTTCGTGGCGTCGAGCCTCCCGCCCATGCCTATCTCCATCACGGCATGCGTGCACCCCCTTTCGTGGAAATGCAAGAAAGCGATTGCGGCGAGGGCCTCGAAAACCGTCATTTCGTAGCCTTGGCCGTTCAACTCCAGGAGCAGGTCCTCGTAGCGCCTGAATTCGTCATCGCTGATTTCCGCCCCGTCCACGCGGAAGCGTTCGTTGTGGCGGTGGATGTGCGGCGAGAAGAAGGCGCCGGTCCTGCGCCCGGACGCAGTGAGCATCGAAGAGAGCGCTGCGGCAACGCTTCCCTTCCCGTTCGTGCCAGTGACCAGGATTATCTCCATCGAATCCTGCGGGTCGCCCAGGGCCTCGCACAGTTTCCGCGTCCGCCCGAGGCCGGGCATTATGCCGAACCTTTCCAGCCTTCCCTCCAGCCTATCCATCCCGGCCCCAACCCCCTCTAAAGCGTCGTCTGCCTGCCCTTGAGCATCTCCCTCATGAGCGCCCCCTGCTCGAGGAAACGCGAAAGCGGGAGCCTGAGCCTCGCGGATACGTAATTGAGCGAGTCGCGGAACGAGAAGAACTCGCGGTGCGGCTGCATGAGGGCGCCCCGCACGTTCTCCCTCACGTTGAAGACGCCGAGGGGCACGTAGCCCTCGTATGCCTCGCGCAGCACGATGGCCCCCGCCTGCTTCCCCATCCTGCGCAGGGCTTCAAGGACCGCGAACTTGCAGCTGTAATAGCAGCCCCCCACCGAAGAGTACTCGGACTTCGGTCGGAGCGATTCGTGGTCGGCGAACACCATCTCCTCCCTCCCGAGTATGTGTATGAACGCCTCTATCCATTCGTACTGCCATGGCGTCGGGGTGAGAATCACGGCGTAATAGTTGTTGAGGCTCGAATGCTCGTAGACGCGGAATTCGCCTATCGTCTCGTTGTGCCGTATCTCATCGAAAAGGCGGTCCGCAAGGGCGCTGTCAACCGCGGTAATGGACCACCTGGTGGGGACGAGCCTCCTGCTTTTTCCTACGCCCATGGTGCCGGTGGAGAACGCCTTCTGAATCTGGGAGAACAGCACGCCAGCGTCATAAGCCGCGAAAGCGGCCTCCGCCGCCTTGCGGTCGGTGTCGTAGTATGCCTTCTGCAAATGCGGCTCCCACCTCACGTTCCCTATGTCGAAGCGTTCGATGCCCGCGCTCGGGCCGAACGGCTGATACTCCTCGTTGAAGGAGAACCCCCTCGGCCTGCCGTGGAATTGCGCCTCGCTCTCCACGCTCGACTCCGCAAGAGATATCTCCTGCATCTTCCCCACGAGCCGGTCATCAAGGTCCTTTATCCCGACCTGCTTCCTTCCCCTCACGAGGTCCAGCCTGAACCTGATGATGTCCTCCTGGCTCCTTCCGGCCGGAATCCACGCCTCGGGGGTGTCGAGCATTGAGGTGTCGCCCCAGTAGGGCGCGAGCATGGGGCCCACATCCACCTTCGGATAGCCGTAGCTTCCGATGAAGACCGAAGGCGGGCTGGTGCCGTCGAGCCTCTCGCCGAGCTCGACGCTCCGCCATTTCTGGATTCCGGAGGTGACCCTTTTCAGGTATGCGCCCTTGCCCATTCCCATCCGAAGCAGCCTTCCGTACGAGCGCTGTGGAGATACATGCGCGCCCGGGTATAAAAACAGGTGCGGGCCTCGTTTCCGCGGGCCGCGTTTTGCCGCCGCTGTTCAGCCTTCCGTGGGATAGATGGCTATCCCCCTGCGCACGACCTCTATCGAGCCCTCGTATCTCTCCTTGAGGACGAGGTAAATCTCCTTCTCGCCGTCCCGCATGAGGGCGACATGCGGCTTCATGGCGATGTAGCCCCTGTTCTTCGGGTCCACGTAGTAGAGGTATCTTTTCTCCCCTTCGGGGAACATGTCAAGGAGGGGCTTGCGCTGCTCCATGCCCGGGGGAAGGACAATGACCGGCTTCTCCGGTTCCTTCGCCTCGGCCTTTTCGTCGCCTCCTTTCGCAAGCGAGTCCTTTATCGTTGCCTTGAGGGGGAGCACGCGGACGCGCCCGTCCTCGAGCATCGACTCCCTCGCCTCTGGATGCGTATACTGAAGGCCTATGTACCATCTTCCCTGCAGCGAAACGAGGGGCGTGATTCCGGTGAGCTCTATCTCCCGGGCAGAAACGGTGAGAAGGAAGTTAAGCGTGTCGCTGTCCATCTCGCCTATTTTTTCCGTGAGCGGGTAAAGCCACCTCTTCCCTCCCGAGGCGCGGTAGAGCCGCGCGATTGAACCGAGCTCGGTTCCGTAGGGCTCCACCATGCCGCCCCGTGGAAGCAGCGGCGGTCCCCTTTCGCCATGATGCACGCGCTCGAAGCCGTATTCGTGCGACATGAGCGCCCCGCCGCTCTCGGCCTCGGGCCAGACGCCGAACCACTCGCCGGAGCGGGATGCCAGCCTCGCCTTCGGGAACGTGAAGGCCAATTCGTGCCACTCTGCGACGCTTTCAACGCCGAACACGAAATAATCCTTTCTCCCGACGCTGATTTTCGGAAGGCGCCAGCAATGAAGGCTTGATATGAGCCTGGCTTCAAGCTCGGCTTCGGCTTCCTGCGACGATGGTACGGGATGGACGAAAACCGGCTTCCGGTCCGGCAGCAGTTTCGAGTATTCGGCAACCTCCTCCGGGCTGAGCATGCGGGCCTTCATGTTTATCGACCAGTCGCCGGTCTGCGCCTGGGCGAGCCCCGTCTCGCCGCTAACTTCTCCCAGGAAATCGTAGTCCGTCGAGGTCTCGGGCCAGATGTGGAGTATGCAGCCCGTCCTCGCGACCCTGCGCGCCCCCGCAAAGGGTGCTTCGACGATGTAGTATTCCTTCCCGTTGAACTCGCGCCTGGTTTCGCCGGAGAAGCGCTCAAGGACGCCGCGCTCGGCCTTGTCCCCGCTGCCTTTCGGCGGAACGGGCAGGACCCACCTGACCTCCCTTTCCGGAAGGTCCCTATCGCACGACTGCATCTCCCTGCCGCTCAGGCGGTACTGCGAATGCTCATCCTCCCAGGGGAGCCCTAAAACGAGCTCGATTGAAATGCTGATTTCCCTGCTTCCGGAAGGGGTTTCCTCCACCGCAACCGCGGGGTCGTATGTTATCGAGATGTCGGATAGCGATTCCGCGACGCGCGCACGGACCGGCTCGAGGACCACGCCCAGCTCCTCAAGCGTCCCTTTTGCAGCGCCATTGCCCTTATCGGCCTTTGCGCGCTCCGCCTCGACCCTCTCCGCCTCAAGGCGCAGGAGCTCCGCCATGTTGGCCTCGATGGAGCTCTCCGCCGGGCGGCCGGCGTCCCGTGCCGCAATGCTTTCCCTGAAGTCCTCCTGGATTTCAGCAAGCGATGCCATGACGCTGCTTTCCTCGGGCCTCTGCCGCTGCGCGGCCGGCCCGCCCCCGCTCCCCCCCGCCGGCGCCGGGCTCTCCGCCCCGGCGGCGTCGAAATCCCGGCGCAGCTCCTCAAGCGACTCGATGACGCTGCTCTCGCCCACCGGTGCGGGCGGCGGCACGCTGTGCCTCGCTATGAGCTCGCGCAATGAGTATCCTCCGCTTTCCGCGGGCCCCGGGGGGGCGGCGGCCGAGGCCGGCGCTCCGGAATCGAGATATTCCAGCATGGATGCGTCCAGCTCCTCCGTGAGCTGGGCCTCGCGCCTGGGCGGGGGGGGCCTGGTGCCCCCGGGCGCCGTGAGGTCTATCTCCTCAAGCAGGGACAAATCAAGCTCCTCGGTGGGCTGCATCGGCCTCACGGCCGTGTCTGCCTCGACCGGTTTTTCAGGGGTGCCCCTGCTGATTTCACTGATAATCTCGAGGTCGTCCGCCGAAAGCTGCATGGTCGGGTTCTCGGGGCGGGCCTGCGGCTGCGCCTCCTTGGCCTGAAGCCCTGCCTCCTCCTTAAGCCTCCTGAATTCGCTGCGGACTGTGTCGCCGACGCCCGCGCCTAGCCTGAGGGTCGCTGAGCCCTTCAATAGTTTCTCCCACTTCATCAACCAACCTATTTCCCGGAAACAGTTTATAAATGTTTATTTTTGTGGTTTTTTGTAATTATTGCATCCCCCGGCCTCCCCCCTCGCGTTGCGATATGATTTAATTACTTATCGCCCATCAGTTAGCCCGCTAATTGGCTTACTGCGACCGTAGTCTATCGGTATGATTCGAGATTGCCAATCTCGCGGACCGGGTTCAATTCCCGGCGGTCGCAATTTTTTCCGCAGAAAAAATTGGGACACGGGAAGCGCTGCTTCCCTCTGTCGCAAAATTTTTTTCTAAAATTTTGGGTCCCCCGGGAATTGCGGAACAATTCCCGAAGGTCGCAATCATTTTCAATGACTGGGCCCATTGTTCGGTCCGCCGAACAATAGGCTCGCATTTTTGTTTAACAAAAACTGACCCCGGGAAACAATTTTGTTTCCCGGCGGTCGCACATGGAACTTTTCTTAGCCCCGGCCCTGATTAAGGCTTCATCAAACATCCCGTCCGATTTTTCTGTGGTCGGGCGTATTCTTCCCTTCGGGGCGGCGCCCGGTCGGCTTCGTCATCCGTCGCAACGGGCTCCGATATCTTTTAAACACATGTGCCCACAGTGCTTTCATGTCCGAGCTGGCAGAAGCGATGCTACAGAACCTCGAAGTGCGGGAAGTCAAGAGCCTCCTCTCACACGAGCAGGTGATATCGCAGAACCTCAAGCGCCTCAAGGAGGCCATGCTCAACATCGGGCACCTAGTCGACCCCCTCATCGTGGACAAGGACACCGGCACGGTGCTTGACGGCAACCACCGGCTCAAGGTCCTTGAGATAATCGAATGCCCCCACGCAACCGTCCAGGCGCTGGATTACAAGAGCGACGAGATAGGCGTCGGCACCTGGTATCCTGCGGTCTCCCTGAATCCGGAGGAGATATTCCACCTGGATTCGCTGAAGCACGAGAAGGTCGACTACGAGGCGGGAAAGGCCGCCGTCGACGCCCTCAAGGCCCCGTTCATGCTCATCGGCAGGAACAGGGAGTGCCACCTCATCAACCCCGGCACCTACAAGCTGATGGAGATGGTGGAGGAGCAGAACTACGTCTTCTCCCTCCTCGAGAAGGGCTCTGTGGACTATGTTCCGGACGAGGAGATTGACAAGTGCCTCGCGATCGGGAAGTCCGTCATGTACCGCAGGGCCTACACGAAGGAGGAGATAGTCAAGGCCGCGCAGGCGCACACGCCCTTCCCGCCCAAGTCGACCAGGCACAAGATTCCCGGGCGCATCATACGCCTCAACATGAAGCTCGGTTGGCTCCACCGCTCGCGCGACGAGGCCTCCACCGAGCTGAAAAGGATGCTCACAAGCCGCGTATACGGGGGCAACGTGAGGAAGTATTACGAGCCGGTCATTGTGATATACTAGATGTTGAAGGGGTCGTAGAACAGGTTGCCGAGGGCGTCCCTCCGCGCGGGCGGAGGCGCCCGCGCAAGGGCGAGGTCGATCTTCTCGCGGTCGAACCCGACGATTATGCGGCCGTTGACTTCCAGCACCGGGACGCCCGTCTGGCGGCTTTTCGCGACCATCTCGCGCGCACGCTCCTGGTCCTTCGAGACGTCGTATTCGGTGAAGCCTATCCGCCGCTCGGCGAGATACGCCTTCGCCATGGTGCAGTACGGGCATGCCGGGGTCGAATAGACCACGACCTTCGGCTCCCTGGCCGACGCCTGCATCGCGTCGAGCTTCCTCTTCCTTATCCTCTCCACCTCCTTGTCTTCGCCCATGAGAATCACCTGTGCAAGAATGTTGCACAAACGTTTTTTAAAAACAACCGAGTAGTGCCCTTATGGGGAAAAATTGCACAGGCGTCCTTTTATGGCAATCGACATGACATGCGCCGACATCTCAGCCGAGGACCTGCTCCGCTGCTCGTTCGGGCTCTCGGGGCGGGAGGTGGCGGTCCTGCTCACGATGCTGGACGACGGCGGCTGGATGACAGTGTCCGCCATAGCCGGGCGCTCGCGCCGCGACCGCTCGGTGGCCCAGCGCGCCCTTGCCTCCCTCCTGTCGAAGGGGGTTGCCGAGCGGGACCAGCGCAACCGCGCTGGAGGGGGGTACGAGTATGTCTACCGGGCGCGGGGCCGGCGGGCGATAAGGCGCGCGATTCTCATGAAAAGCCGCGCGTTCTGCGCGATGGTGGCGGAGCGGGTGCGGGAGTGGTGAGCCTCAGTTAGCTATTTAACCCTCAGCCACGAACAGTAACGCACAAGCTCATGGTGAGTGCTATGGGAGTTCTATTGGCTCCGGGCCCGGTCCCAGTCCTGAAGGAAATAGCGGATGCGCAGTGCAAGGAGATGATTACCCACCGCAGCGGGGATTTCACGAAGCTCTACTCGGACCTGGTCACCCGCCTCAAGGGGTATCTGGGGGCCGAGGAGGCATATGTCATCACGGGCTCGGGCGCGCTGGGGCTCGAGACGCTGGTCCTGAACCTCTGCGAAAAGGGCGACCGCGTCCTCTGCCTCCCGAACGGTGAGTTCGGCGACCACCAGGCCACAACGGTGAAGGTGTACGCCGACGCCGTGGTCCAGCGGCTCGAGGACGGCAAGGGCTGGAGCCTCGAGCGGGCCAAGCCCCACATAGATGCGAGCGGCGCGAAAGTGCTCGCGATGGTTTACAACGAGACATCCATGGGGGTCAGAAACGACGTGAAGGCCATCTGCGCCTACGCGAAGTCCAAGGGCATGCTCACCATAGTCGACGGAATCTCCGCCTGGCCCGGGACCGAGTTCAACATGAAGGAATTCCATGTCGACGCCTTCGTGACGGGCAGCCAGAAGGGCGCCGCGGCGCCCCCCGGCATGGCGCTTATCGGCCTCAGCGCTGAGGCGGTTGGGAAATACACGAAACGGGAATCCATCCCGAGCTATTACTGCGACCTGCGGCGACACCGGAAGCGCTATCTCCAGGACCAGCAGACGCCGAACACGCCGGCGATAAGCCTGTTCTGGGCCCTCCAGAGGGCCTTCGACGTCATCGACCGCAAGGGCGGGCTTCCCGCCGCGGTGAAGCGCCACAGCGAGGCCGCCGCCCGCGTCCGCTCGCGCCTCGCCTCGATGGGGTTCCCCCTGATTTCTGAGAAGGGGTTCGAGTCCAATACCGTGACCGGCTTCGTTTGCAGGGACGCCGCGCAGGCGAAGGACATAAAGTCCCGCCTTGCAAGCGAATACGGCTTCAAGATTGTCGGGGCGAGGGGCAGGTTCAAGGACAACGGCCTGCGCATAGCGCACATGGGCAATTTCGAGATGAAGGACCTGGACGCCTGCCTTGACGCCATCTCGAAAATGCTGTGATTCCTATCCCCGCGGCACTCCTCCCGCCAAGGGCGGGAAAACGCTTATATAGCTTGGCTGGATAGTGTGGACGGATTCGCATGGACTCGGTTACCGCGAACATCAACAAGCTAGTTTCCCTCACGTTCGACGAGAACCCTGAGGTCCGCAGGCAGGCCGCAAAATCCCTCGGGGAGGTCAACGACCCCGCGGCGGTTTTCGCGCTCGTGGAGCTCAGCTTCGACAAGGACACCTCTGTGCGCGAGACCGCCCAGCTTTACCTGGACAAGAAGAAGCAGACCGAGCCCGGCCTGATGTCCTTCGCAACCATCTTCTCGAGCGGCGCCAAGAAGGAAGAGGCGGACGTGGCCCCCGCGGACGCAAAGGAGAAGATGCTCAAGCCCATTACGGACATATTCGAAAGGCGCCTGGGCAAGGAGAAGGCCGAGATGGCCCGGACGAAGATGATGCCCACGATAGAGAAAATCTATCAGAAGGCGCACCAGCAGCACGGCAGCAAGAAAAAGAACGAGGAGAGCGGGAGGAAGGCCATGCAGGAGTTCCTCACGAACTACCTCGAGGTGATGTCCGACCTCGACAGGATAGGCGACGGGAACCCGTTCCACTCGGACGAGGCCTCTAAAGCCGCCCTTCCGCAGGCCGCTCAGGCGCCCCAGGCGGCATCCGCGCCGCCCGCGCCGGAACCGGTGGCCGGCGCGCCTCCGGCGCATGCCGGGCTCGAGGAGGAGTTGGAGGCAGTCGGAAAAAGCGCCGAGACGGACCGCCTCTCGGCCGAGGCGGAAGCCATCGAGCTGCACGAGATAGAGGAGATAAAGGAGCGGGAGGAGATACAGGCGCTCCCGGACACATACTTCAAGAAGGCCTACGAGACGATGATGGCCTCGGGAGGCGACGAGGACCTCATGCGCCAGGAGATGAACCGCATGATAGAGGAGGCCCGGAGGGAGATAGGCCTCGCCTTCAGGATGGCGAAGAAGCGGTTCAAGGAGATGAAGATCACCAACATCACCAAGATTAAGGACGGGATGCGCAACATAAACACCGAACTCCTGCTCGTGAAGGCAATCGAGAACCTCGAATACCAGAAAAGCAAGAAGACGAGGGCGGTCGCGACCCGCGTGCTTGTCAACGACGAGGCCGGCAACGAGGGGATAATATATCTCTTCGACAGCCGCGGGGCCATGCTCCAGCCCGGCATGCGCATCAAGGTGGTGCTTGGAATCGCGAAGGCGTTCGAGTTCTCGGGCGAGACCGGGCTCACGCTCGGCAAGAAAGGAAACGTTTATATCGTTTTGTGAGGACATAGGATACGGCAGTTCTGCTCTTCTGTTGACAGGTATCGATATGACCGACTTGACGAAATACGAGGTTGCACGCCTGATAGGCGCAAGGGCCCTCCAGCTTTCAATGGGGGCGCCTCCGCTTGTGAAGCTCACCAATTCGAGGACTAGCTTCATCGAGATTGCGGAAACCGAGCTCGAAAAGGGCATTCTGCCCCTTAGCGTAGTCCGGAACGTTGAGAACTGATTCCCCCGCCTACCGCACGAGGACTACCTCGTAGCCCTCGCCCTGCGTCTTTAGCAGAATCCTCTTTTCCGCATCCACCCAGTCGTATTCCGGCTCTCCGCCCTCGGCGCGTATTTCGACCAGGTATGCCATCGTCCCGCTCAGGTTGTCCATCCTGATGACGCGGTATCCCACGTCCCCCACATGCTCGAGCGAGCCACCGAGCGAAAGGAACATCGTCGTGTTCCATCTCCAGCCCTCGCGGAGCGCGAGCATCCAGGGCTTGAATATCAGCATCCCCGGATTTTCGAAGGTCGCGTTGGACATCGAAGCGTCGTTGCCGGCCGGGTCCAGGCAGACGGCCGAGGCCCCCCTGTCCTCCAGGACGGCGACCTTCGTGCAGCCCTCCCCCTCAAGCGCCAGGAACGTCACATTCGCGCTGGACCCGTTGGCCCGGTATTCATACACGAACGACTCCCCCGGGTATATGCCCAGACGGGCGTTTTTCGAGAGCGGCGCCTCGGATATCACAAGGCGGGGGTTGTCGAAGGCCGGGCCGAACATCGCGGCCCCGAGCACGATTAGCGCGAGCAGGGCGCCCACTGCGGCAACGGTCACGATGTCGAACTTCAGCGACAGGAGCCCCATCAGAATCCCTATTGCTGCCTGGCGATGTCCCCGAACTTGGCGTATGGCTTTCCGGTCGGGGTTTCGAGGCGTTCGAACACCACCTGGGAAATCCTCATCCCGGCATGGAGCCTGACCGGGAACGGTGCGAGATTGACTATCTCAAGGACCTGGTGGTTGTCGCTTCCGGGCTGGACGAGCGCGCTCGTGGTGTGGATGATTACTCCCATCCGTGCGTACCTGCTCCTTCCCTCGAGCTTGCCCATGACATTTCCCGGGAGGGTTATGCGCTCGACCGTCCTGCCGAGGCAAAGCTCCCCCGGCCTGAGCGTTATCTCCGGGGCCCTTTTCATCTCGAACGCCTCCCGGAACCCGGTGTCCCGGAGGTCCACTATCCTCCGCTTGTATTCGTCCTTGAAGAAATACCATTCGTCGCTCAGGGTGAGGTCGACGCTCGCGGGGCCTATCTGGTCCGGCGAGAGCGGGGCGATTCCCATGGCCTTTTTCTTGAGCAATGCCCGTATGTCCTTGTCTGAAAGAATCATGGGGAATACTCGACTTCGGCTGTTTTAAGCCTTTCATATCTCTTTTTATATATTTTCTAACACATATCCCACAGGAACAAGCATATGCTTCAGGTGCGACTATGGAAAACAGGAAACTCGCCATCACGAAATATGCGGCCGCGGCCGTCCTGGGCGTAGGACTGAGCGTCTTCTGCTTCAAGACGTGCAGCGTCCTTCTTGAGCATCAGCCGGCCCGTCAGGAGGGCCGCCGCCCGCACAAGGCGGCGCGCGCGTCTCCGGCTCCGGAAAAGGCGTGCGAGCCCTCGAAGGGCGAGGCGGACCCGGCATCGCCCAATTTCGACATCACGAACTGCGGATTCTGCGGCGACGGGATCAGGCAGGGCTGGGAGGACGCCACGAAATGCAGGGCCGATTTCACATGCGGAAACGGCACGCTGGAGAGCAAGGCGAAGCTTCCCGCATACCGGATGGTTGAGGGCAAGCTCGTCATGTCCGAGCGCGAGGTGACCGAAACGTGCGCGCACCGCAGCCCGCTTTTCTGCGCCGCCGACTGCCCGACATATGCGCCCGCCCCCTCATGCCCCGACAAGACGCTAATCCCTATCCTTGTGCGGACCACCGACAGGCTCCTTGAGAACCGCGCGGTGTTCCGCGAGCCGGTCTCCGCGGGCGGAGGCGACGTCGTTTTCGTGGCGCTGACCGGGAGGGTATCCAACGACGGGCGGCTCAGCGGGCTTGAAATCACGGCATCCAAGAGGCCCGAGGGCTACGTCCTTCTTCCGGAAGATGCGGCGGCCTTAATACGCCCGCCCGCCTCCCTGCGGCTTCCCAGCCCCGGCGAGGAATGCACGTTCAGCGTGCCGATTGCCATCCCGGCAGATAAGGTTAATAGGCGCAGACGCTGATAGGCTCACCATGAGGGGGAGGCTAGCAGAGCTCGCGGGTTCGCTGGTGCGAAGGCAGGAATGCCAGCGGCAGCTCGCCTTGAAAATCCTCGGGTCCGATCCCGGGCTGGTCCGAGCCGCCCCGAGGGAGCCGGTATCCATCGCGGTGTGCGCCGTGGACGGCGGGCTGCTTGCGGCACGGATGCACGGGGCGGACATCGTCCTCTCCAGGGCCGTGGCCGTGCGCTTCGATTATCGCGCGTCCCGGCCCGCCGGATTCGGCTATCACCCCGGCAAGAACCCCCCATTCGATATCGACACGGACAGCTCGCTCGACGAAGGCGAGTCGCTTGCGTTCCGCTCGCTGGTGCGCCTGCGCTCCGAATTGCGGTGCGCGCTCGAGGCCCACGGCAAATGGGGGGCCGGCGCGCTCCTGCTGGACGGATCGCTGCTTCCCCTTCCGTCAGACCGCCCCGGCGGCGGAAGCGCGCTGGGCGGCCTCTATTCAGATGTGATCGGGCTCTATTCCCGCCTCTTCGCCCAATGCGAAGGCCCGGGAACACTGCTCTGCGGCGTGGTCAAGGACTCGCGCTCAAGGCGGCTTTCCAGGTCGCTCGGGGCGGACCTTCCCGACACCGTGCTCTGCCACCACCTTCTGCAAGCCGGGGAAATGACGCGGCCGATTCCCTTTTCCGATGCCGGCCGTGGCGCGGACGAGGCGTCCGCGCTCGCGTCCAGGGTAAGCGTGCTTTACATCCGGCCCTCCGAATCCGCACTCCCCCTCCGCGTCGAGGTCCTTGGCGGGCGGGCGGAGTCCGCCGCATCCCTCGTTCTCGGGCTCTCATCCATCAGCGAGAATTTCGCCTATCCGGCGCCCCTGGTCGAGGCAGACATGCGCGCGACGATGGACCCGGCGGAAATCGAGGCCGTGGAATACGCCCTCTCCTCGCTTTCCGGGATGAGGTCGCTGCGCAGGAACTCCCGCCCCTTCCGCTAGGCCCGCTCAGCCGGCGGCGTCGAGCTCCGCTATTATCTCGGCCGTCCGCGCGAGCTGGGCGTGGTAGCTGCTCCATTTCCCGCCGTTGAATTCGAAAAGGTCGTCGTCCGTGATGACGAACTGCACCGCGTTCTCGCGTTCGCCGCAAGCCGAATCGCCCTCCGCGCATGCCGAGAATCCGTCTCCGATGCCGCCTAGGAACTCCCCGTTCTGGGGCTCGAAGAACGACGCATCAGAAAGGGCGCCGTCCGAAATGTCCCCCGGCGCCCGGATGTCATTCGCGCTGAGCATCATCACGCAGTGCCCGAACCACTCCTGCCCGCTTGTGTCATAATAATAGCATGCCACATACCGGTTCTGCGGCCCCAAATCCCCGAGCGCACGGGGCCTTGCGTTGTCATAGTACCATATGGTGTCCGCCGCCTTGTCCTCGTATACGTCATACCTTCCCCCGTAACTGCCTTCCCAGGCCTCAAGCGAGTAGCCTTCGCCTTCAAGCCTGTTCAATGCCGCCTTGAAGAAAAGCGAGAAATCCTCGCAGTCCCCTCCCCGCCTCTGCACTATCTCGTCGATTGAGTACAGCCTGTCGCCCGCCGGGTCATCCCTGTACTCCAGGCCGAGTTCGTCTTCCATCAAATAGGATACGCATGCGAGCCGCAGGACGCCGCCGTCCACGCAGCCCTTCCTCACGCGGCTCAGGAACCTGTCATATCTGAGCGAGGAGGGCAGTTCCGCGTTGGCGCTGAACCATTCGATGGACTGGTTGATGCGCTCCGCCATCTCCTCGGTCTCGTCGCGGATCTGCCCAATCTCCTCCCTGGACTCCGCGAGCGTTTGCCTCGCATCCGCGAGCTCCTCCTCCATGGCGCCGAGCTCG
Source organism: Microcaldota archaeon (assembly GCA_964647855.1). GTDB lineage: Archaea > Micrarchaeota > Micrarchaeia > Anstonellales > Bilamarchaeaceae > Bilamarchaeum. Next base: position 160,737 of record CAZYJW010000001.1, read on the forward strand.
TCCTCAAGCATGGAGGACCTGTTCCTCTCCGCCGCAAGGAGGCCCGAGAGGGCGCCGCTTTCGTTCCGGCTTGCGGCGAGGTCCGCCATGAGGCGCGTAATCTCGGAATCCGCCTCATCGGCCCTTGCCTTTTCCCGGGCCAGGCCCGCTTCGGAAGCATTGAGCCCGGCCCTCAGGGCGGCGGCATCGCCCCATGAGGATAAGAGCATCGCGGACATGGCCAGGGCTGAGATGACGAGTGCCGCGATGACGACGTGCTCGAGCCGGGCCACAGAGCGGATTCTCCCTCCGGATTTATAATCTTTAGATGCGCATGCATATGCGGTGAGGGGCAGGCAGCCTACGGTGCTTCGCACTGAGGAAGTTCCGCCCTCCGCGAGGATGACGGGGCCTTAAGGGCCCGAGGGATGATACAGAAACGACACCCAGAGCCGGAAACGGCGCGGGATGCAACGAGCGTCCCTCCATCCGATGACGGAGCAAGGCGCGTTCGCGCCGCTAAGTCCAATGCTGCCGAAATACAGAAGGCGGACTATGCCCCTCACCCCATCTTTTCCTTAGCCATGGCTGAGGGCAAAAGATGACAAAACTACAGCCGGTTTGACTCCGTCCTATTCATGGGGCGGCGCGCCCTCAGGCCATCTTGAGGCCGTCCATCCCCGGCATCCCGCCCTTCATCATCTTCTCCATCTTCTTGCGGAAGCCGCGGTTGCGCTTGAACATGCCCATCATCTTCTCCATCTTCTCGAACTGCGACAGGAAGTCGCGGACCTCCTTCTCGCTGCATCCCGAGCCCTTCGCAATCCTCGCGATCCGGGCGGCGTTGTTCTTCAGGAGTTTGGCGTCCTTTTTCTCGGCCTTGGTCATGGAGTTGATCATGGACTCGAATTTCCTCAGCTTCTCCTCGCTCTGCTGGACCATCTCCTTCGGAACGTCCGCAGCGCCGAGCATCGAGAAGACGTTCCCCAGGGGCCCGAGCTTCTTCGCCGCCCGAAGCTGCTCGTAGAACGCCTCTATCGTGAGCTCCTCCATCTCCTCGAGTTTCTTTACGTCCGTGTCCTTCTGTATCTCCTTTATCTTCTCCATGAGCGCCCCGATGTCGGGGACCCCGAGCAGCCTGCCCACGAACTTCTCGGAGCTGTAGGTCTCGAAGTCGGCGGGCTTCTCGCCGATTCCCACGAAGGCGATTTTCGAATCCGAGGCCGCGACCGAGCTCAGCGCCCCGCCACCCTTCCCCGAGCCGTCCATCTTCGTGACTATCACGCCCGAAAGCGGCACGGCGCTGTTGAATTCGGCGGCCTGCTTCCCGGCGACCTGGCCGATGTCGGCGCTGACGACGAGATACGCCTCGTCCGGTTCCAGGGCGGAGGCGATTCCGCGCAGCTCCTCGACAAGATGGCCGTCGAAGCCGCTGCGCCCCGCCGAGTCGACAACCAGCACGTCCTCTTTCGAGCGCTTCAAGGCGTCAGCTGCAATTTTTGACGGGTCTTTCTCCCCCCCGATGGTATAGAACGCGGCGCCGACCTGCTTCGAGAGCTGCTCGAGCTGCTCCTGCGCGGCGGGCCTGTCCGTGTCCGCGCCAACAAGGCCCACGGAAAGCCCGCGCGTCTTGTAGAAATGCGCGATTTTCGCGCATGTCGTGGTCTTTCCGCTGCCGTAGAGCCCGCACATCAGTATCCTGTGCTTATCAAGGCGCGGCGTGTAGCTCGCGCCCATGAGGGAGACGAGCTCCTCGTAGACGATTCTCGTGACATGCTCCTTGAGCGAGAGCGCCTCGAGCTTGTCCGTCTTCAGCGCCCTCTCCTCTATCCTCTTCGAGAGGGCCAGCACGAGCTTGACGTTCACATCGCTGGAAATGAGCACGCGCTGGAGGTCCTTTATCAGCGCCCTGACGTCGTTCGCATCCACGTACGGCTTTCCGGTCATCCTGGCCAGCGCCTCGCGGAGCCTCTTGCCCAGATCCATGAGAACTCGGGAATAAGGATGGCTGGAAGGTTTTTAGAGGCTGATGCCGGCTCCGTGCGGGCGCCTACCACAGCCCCGCCGCCACGACCGCGAGGACCGCCACGGCGACAAGCGTCAGGACGATGCCCGGCTTCGCCATGTCAAGCACGCTGATGTGGCCGGAGGAATACGCCATCGCGGACGGCGGGGTTCCCATCGGGGTGAGGAAGTTGATGGAGGCGGATATCCCGCCGACCATCGCGATGTCCTTGAGCGCCGCGCCCAGCGGGAGCGACGTGAGTATCGGGACGACAAGCGCCGCGGTGGACGTGTTGCTCATGACCGCGGTCACTGCCACCGTTATCAGCGACGCGAGAAGCAGGACCACGAATTCGCTCTGCCCCCCGAGCGCCGCGCCCAGCGCCGAGCCCACCGCGCCCGAGAGCCCGGAATGCCCTATCGCGGCTCCGAGGCCGAGGCTCCCCCCGACGAGGAGGAGGACGCCCCAGTCGATTTTCACTATGTCGTCCTTCTCGAGCGCATTCAGCGCGTAGAGGCCGACGGCCGCCAGCACCGAAACCGCCCCGTCGGGAACGCCATGTAACGAGGATGTCATCCAGAGCGCCGCGGCGACCGCGCCCACCAGAAGCGTCCTGCGCTGGAACGATTCGTCCGCGCCCTTCTTGAGAGGCGGCGGGGCGACGCGCCCTATGTCGGGCGGAAAAAGCCTTATTATGATGAGCCATGCCAGCGGGATGAGGAGCGCCACGAAAGGCACCACCCTCACGGACCACTCGAAGAACGAGAGGGGCACCCCGGCCTCCGCAAGGTCGGCGACCGCTATCGCGTTCGGGGGCGTGCCGACGACGGTCCCCATGCCGCCTATTGTGGCGGAGAACGCCACGCCTATCACCGCCGCCTTCGCGAACGGGGATCCCTTCTTCGACCCGCTCGCGCCCACAGCGGCGAGCGCAATCGGAATCATCAGCGCCGCTGATGCGGTGTTGCTTATCCAGAACGAGAGGAAGGCGGTCGAAGCCATGATGCCGAGCAGGAAGAGGCCCGGGCCGTTCCCGGTCCGTGCTATCATCGCGTTCGCAATCAGCCTGTCTATGCCGTGCTTCTCTATCGCCCGGGCAAGCATGAAACCTCCGAAGAGGAGGGCGACGGTCGGGCTGAAATAGGGCTCGAAGGCCTGGCCGGCCGTGATTGGCACGAGGATTATCGCGAGGGCGCTTCCGAGCAATGCCGTAACGTAAAGGGGCAGGGCCTCGCTGATCCAGAGCCCCGCCATGAGCGCAGCCACGGCGAGCATCCTGTGCGCCGCGCCTTCGAGCGGAAGGGGGAGGAGAAAAACGGCGACCGAGAGAATTATCGCTATTGCTGCCCCGGAAGGCTTCAGGCTGCCCATGAGCAGGTTTCTCGCTAGTTTTTTAAACGTTTTCCGAAATAGAGTCTTTCACTTATTGTCTTAGGTTAAGCACCGGGACTCAGGCTCGAATTTATCTAGAGGTGAAGGAGTATGACGAAACAGGTAAGCGGTGAACAAGTCTATGTGCTCCCCGAAGGAGCCCAGAGGGTTTTGGGAAGGGACGCGATGAGGATAAACATCGCCATAGGCTATGCGGTGGCCAACATCGTGAAGACCACGCTGGGCCCGAAAGGCATGGACAAGATGCTGGTTTCGGACCTGGGCGACATCGTCATCACGAACGACGGGGCGACGATACTCGAGGAGATGAACGTCGATCATCCGGCCGCGAAGCTGATGGTCGAGATAGCGAAGACCCAGGACAAGGAGGTCGGCGACGGGACGACCACGTCGGTCGTCATCGCGGGCAATCTGCTCCGCAGGGCGGGGGAGCTTCTAGAGCAGAACATCCACCCGACCGTGATAATCAAGGGATACGAGCTCGCATCGAAGAAGGCCGAGGAGTCGCTGAATAAGATAGCCGAGCCCGTCAAGCCCGCCGACAAGGAAATCCTGACAAGGATAGCCCATGTCGCCATGGGCTCCAAGGGCATCGGGAGCGACGAGGAGAAGAAGAAAATCGCGACCCTGATATCCGACGCCGTTATGCAGGTTTCCGAGGACAAGAACGGCAGGTTCAAGGTCGACCTCGACCTTATAAAGATAGAAAAGAAGGCCGGCGGGGAAATCACCGACACGTCGCTTATCCGGGGCGTCCTCGTCGACAAGGAGGTCGTGCATGCGGGCATGCCAAAGAGCGTCAAGGGCGGGAAAATCCTGCTTCTTGATACCGCCCTCGAAATCGAGAAGACCGAGACCGACGCGAAAATCGAGATAACCGACCCGTCCAAGATGGAGGCCTTCCTCCAGCAGGAGGAGAAGATGATGCGCGACATGGTCGAGAAGATAGCCGCGACCAAGGCGAACGTGGTGTTCTGCCAGAAGGGCATCGACGACCTGGTCCAGCACTTCCTCTCCAAGAAGGGCATCACGGCGGTGCGCCGCGTGAAGAAGAGCGACATGGAGAAGCTCTCCCGGGCGACCGGGGCGGGCATCGCATCCAGCCTCGAGGACCTCAAGGAGGGCGACCTCGGGCACGCGGGCCTAGTGGAGGAAAGGAAAATCGCAGGCGAGGCCATGGTCTTCGTGGAGCAGTGCAAGGACCCCAAGTCCGTGACGCTCTTCGTCCGCGGCGGGACCGACCACGTGGTCAGCGAGGTCGAGCGCGCCGTGGTCGACGCGCGCGGCGCGGTCTCGAGCGCGCTCGAGGACGGAAAATACGTCGTGGGCGGCGGCAGCGTGGAGATGGCCCTCAGCAGGGAGCTCCAGAACTACGCGGTCCAGATAGGCGGCCGCGAGCAGCTCGCGATACAGGCCTATGCCGAGGCGCTCGAATCGGTGCCCCGCGCACTCGCCGAGAACGCCGGCATGGACGTGATAGACGCCATCGTGTCGCTGCGCAACAAGCACAAGGAGCCCAACGGCAAGACCGTCGGCGTCGATGTCATGGCCGGCAAGATCGGGGACCTCAAGTCGCTGGGCATCTACGAGCCCGCGAGGGTCAAGAAGCAGGCGATGACGTCCGCCACCGAGACCGCGAGGCTGATACTGCGCATCGACGACATCATCAGCTCCAAGGGCGGAGGCAAGGGCGGCATGCCACCCGGAGGTCCGGGCGGCATGGGCATGGACATGGAGTAGCGAACGCGTCCACTTCTATCCGGGATGGCATGCCCCGTCCAAGAGCCAAGGGCGGGGCAAAGTCCTCCATTCATTATTTTTTCCCTTTCCCTTCCATCTATACGTCATGCAATGGTCCGATTGTTATCGTGGCTTCATTCCCCAGGAATAGCGTATTCTCATCCCCGCTTGCCATCTGGTGGAATTCCGACCGCCCGACGGCGTCGCCGACGAACTCATAAAAGCCCGGGTCGGTCCGGTTCCTATATCCGTATAGAACAACGGCAACGGGCGCTATGGACTTGAAGGATTCAGGAAACGCTATCGCAAAGCGGGGCCCGCCGTATCCTTCCAGCCAGCTGCGTATGTGCATGATCTCCATGGCCCGGCCCTCCAGCTCAAAGAGGGCGTTTAGCGCATCCCGGGCATTTTCAAATTCCCGCTCGCATCTCCTGTCTATGAACTCCGGTTCACTTTGAACCGGAAGCCCCCTGAAGGCAAGATCGGACTCCAATTCCCGATAGAAACGCCTCATCATGAGCTCTTTTCTGATGCCCTGCGCATCCCTAGAACGAGGAATACTTGTCGTTGCCCTTCATCGAGCCGCGCCTGCGCGGGTCGGAGTACCTTCTTGCGAACTTGACCTTCCTGAGCTTCAGCGTCACGCGCTCGAGCTCCTCGAGCTCAAGGTCCTCCTCGAAATACCGCATGGCCTCGTCGGGGATGCTGATCAGGCCGCTCTCCTCGAGGCAGATGGGCCTCCCTTCCGCGTCGGTTATCGATTCGAGGAGCGCGAGAAGGGCCGAGACCTTCGCGCTCGTTTCCGCAGGAAGCAGCGCGTTTTTCTTCTCGCGCCTGGACTCGTACCTGTTGAGTAGGTCCTTGAGGTGGTCCACCTCGTCGTCGTCGAAGCCGTTCTGCTTTAGCCACTCCAATGAATCATCGCTGAACGCGTACCTGGTCACCCTCTCACCTCGTTTTCGGACTCCTATTAGGGCGCAATCGTTTTATTTCTTTTTCGCCAGCCCGGAGAGCGCGGCGATCACGAGCCTGACCCCGATGCCGCTCGCCCCCTTCTCGAGGTAGGGGTGGCCGGCCTTCACCATGTCCACCGCGGCTATGTCGAGGTGCGCCCACTTCGTGTCGCCCACGAACTCTTTGAGGAACGCCGCCGCAGTTATCGAGCCTCCCTCCGGGACCTCGGAGATGTTCTTGATGTCGGCAAGGTCGGATTTCATCATCTCCCCGTATTCCTGCCATACCGGAAGCCTCCAGACGCGCTCGTGGGTCTCCTCCCCGGCATCGATGATGGCCTTCGCGAGCGCATCGTCATTCGAGAACAGCCCTATGGCATGGCGCCCCAGGCTTACCACGATGGCCCCGGTGAGGGTCGCCATGTCTATCACGGCCTCGGGTTTCTCCTCCACGGCCAGGGCGAGCGCGTCGGCGAGTATAAGCCGCCCCTCCGCGTCCGTGTTGAGCACCTCTATCGTCTTTCCGCTGTAGGACGTTATGATGTCGCCGGGCCTCTGCGCGCTTCCTGAGGGCATGTTCTCCACCATCGGCATCAGGCCGATTAGCCGAATCGGCAGCTTCAGCTCGGCCGCCGCCTTCATCACCCCGAGCACGTTTATCGCACCGCTCTTGTCGTATTTCATCTCGTGCATGTTGTTCGAGGGCTTGATGCTGATGCCGCCGGAGTCGAAGCAGACGCCCTTGCCGACGATGCAATAGAGGGGGAGCCTCTTTCCCCGGTTGTATTCGAGGCGGATGAGCTGCGGCTCGTTGACGCTCCCCTGGCAGACCGCCAGGATTCCCTGCATCCCCATCTTCCCGAGCCGGTCCTTCCCGAAGAGCGTCAGATGGAGCCCGTGCGATTTCGCAAGCCTCCGGGCCTCCGCCGCGACGCTCGAGGGCGTCGCGACGTTCGCGGGCCGCTCGTCGAGCATCCGCGAATAGTTCTGCGCCTCGGCGCATATCGTGCCGCGCCTGATTCCTTCGGAATAATCCCCCTCCCCGACAATCCGTGCCTTCTCGACCGTGAAGATGTCGTCCTTCTTCGTCTTGTACTCCGTGAACCTGTAAGCCGCGAGGATGGCCCCCTCCGCCATGGCCTGAACCATGCGCAGGACGTCCGCCTCGGAGACGAAGGCTGCCGGCAGGTGCATCGCCACCGCCTTCTCCTTGAGCGATGCGGCATACCTCACCGCGGCCCCGGCCGCCCTCCTCAGGAAGTCCGGCTTGAAATCCGCGCGCTTGCCGAGCCCGACTACCAGAAGATGCCCGAATTTCGCCTCCCCGCCTGTGTCAGCGTAGAACGTCTGGAGAAGCTTGCCCTCGTAGCGCTGCCTGTTCGCCCCGCTCAAAAAGCGCTTGACTTCCCACGGCGGCTCCTCGTCCTGCATCAGGAATACGCAGAGCAGATTCTCCTTGGCCTCGGACAGGTGCACCCTGCAAGATTCGACCTTCATGCTTGGGCTACTCTGGCGCAGATTAAAAATGTTCGGGGGTGCGGGCGCCTGGCGGCCCGTTCAGCCCTTCGCGCGCTGCATCTCGAACATGCGGAGGACCTCCCCGCTTGTCGTGATTTCCGACGCGTCCCGGTCCTCGCGCATCCTCATCATGCGCGGGAACCTCAGGGCGAGCCCCTTGCCGCCCCGCTTGGCGCAGGTGTGGTTCGGGGACTGGGTGATGTCGTCGAACGCCACCTCCACGACGAATCTCGGCTCGACCCAGAAGTCCACCTCGATGCTGTGCTCGAGGTCGCGCGGGGGCTTAGGTATGCGCATGCCCCCGAGCGCTTTGCGGAGGCTCACCATCTCTTCCTCGGTGAATCCCGAAGCGACCTTGGCGACGGTCTCCAGCCTGCCTGTTTCCGGATTGCGGACCGCGACAAGGACGCCGCCGAACTCGAACTCGGCGCGCGAGCCGTGCCCGAGGTAGTAGCCCACCACGACCGCGTCGATGGTGTCCACGGCCTTTCCATACGATTTCTTGAGCTTAATCCACGCGAACTTCCTCTTTCCGGCGGTATACGGCGCGTCCAGGTCCTTCGCCATTATCCCCTCGAGGCCCTCGGAGACTGCCTTGTCGAAAAGCGCCTTGAGTTCCCTTGCCGTGCGCACCATCCGCATGCCGCTTGGCTGCAGGGCCCTGCCCCTGAACAGCCTCTGCACCGCGGCGCGCCTCTCGCGGTAGGTCGCGCCGGTCATGTCCCTGCCCTCCAGATAGAGGACGTCGAACACGAAGAGGTTGAGGGGGAACTCCTTTGATGCCTCCGCGATGCCGTGCTTCCTCCTCCGGTGCATGGTCTGCTGGAACGGGAAATACCTGCCCTTCTTCCGGTCGAAGGCGAGCGCCTCCCCTTCGAAAATAATCTCCTCCGTCTTGAGCTTGCGGATTTCCGCGACTATGTCCGGAAACATCGGGCTCATGCGCTCGAGCTTCCTCGAATAGAGCTCCACCCTGGCGCCCTTCTTGTGGCACTGGAGCCGGAAGCCGTCGTATTTCATCTCGACGCCGCAGCGCCCCAGGCGGTCGATGATGGATTTCGGGGAGTCCTCCCTTTCCGCCAGCGCCGGCATCAGCGGCTTGAAGGGCTGCACCCTGAACGATTCGATCGCCCCCGGGCTGGAGTAGAGCGTCCCGGCCACGAGCCCCATGTCGGCGCAGACGTTGTATGCGCGCTCCAGCGGCTCACGCAGCGACCTGTCCCCCGCCTTCGCGACCGAAAGGGCGTCGAGTATCGTGGGGTCCCCGACACCCAGCCTGAGGCGCCCCAGGACGAAGCGCACGATGTATCTGGCCTCGAGCGGCGATGCGTTGTTGAGCAGCTCAGTTAGGTGCTTGATCTTCTGGTCCTGGCTTCCGGGACCGCTCGCCCTGGATATCCTGAGCATGGCATCGAACACGTATTCGACGCCCATCTCGGTCTTGGACAGGGCCGTCTGTTTTTTCTTCAGGAGGAGCGCCTCCGCGGTATCCCCCAGGTCCCCGCTCTTCTTGTAGTCCCGCTCCACTTCCGAGGCGGAATACCCGCTTGCGGACGCGATTGCCGCGATGGCGAAGCGCTCCCCCACGCCGAGGTCTATCCCCTCGTAGGGCGGGGCGACTATGCCCTGCACGAAATAGACGAGCTTCCCGATTTCCCCCGGCTCCGCCTTCCTGAGCAGCCCGGCGAGCACATCGGTCATCTCGAGCCTGCCGCTGCGCTTTTCGGTCTCCTCGAACACCGCGGCGGCCTCGGAAAAGGGGAGCATGAGATGCTCTTGCGAAATACTATTATAATCCGTTCGCGTCCCGGGAAGGGCCTGGGCTGCAGTAACATGGGGGCGGCAAACACGGTACCTGGCGGCTCCGCCTCCAAAATATTCTTTAATCTTCATTACCCAGCCACACCATGGAACTCCGCAACCTTGTTCTCGCTATGCTGGTTTTGGCGACAGTGCCCGGGCTCTCGTTCGCGCTCACGAACGTCACATCGTGCGCCGAGCTCGGCACTCCCGGGGAGACGTACACGCTCCAGAACGACGTCTCGGGCTCGCTCCGGAACGGCGCCTGCCTCCACATCACCGCCGACCGCGTGACCCTCCTATGCGAAGGGCACTCCATCGAATCCGACGACCCGTCGGCCGACATCACGGGCATCCTTGTTGAAGGGGACCGCGCCACGGTGCGCGGCTGCAGGGTTGCCGGCTACACCTATGATTCGGGCGCGGGGTACGGCCTGCTTGCCGACGGCTACGACAACCTCACGCTCGAGGACTCGTCCTTCGGGAAGAACGAGCACGGGCTCCTGGCCGATTCGGATGGCGCAATCATCCGCAGGTGCAACTCCAGCGGCAACATCTACTGGGGCTTCCTAATCCACGATTCCGGCAGCGTCCATGTCTCGGACAGCATCGCCCGGGGCAACGACCGCGGATTCCAGTGCAGCAGGTGCGACTACGCGGTCTTCGAGCGCAACCTTGCGGAAAATAACGATGTGGATTCCGGCTTCGAGTTCCAGGAGTCCAGCTTCATGCGCATCTCGGGCAACAACGCCACCGGGAACAACGGCGACGGATTCTTCCTCGTATCACAGGTGCCGGAGTCCCACAACAACTTCACCGGCAACCGCGCAGAGGACAACGGCATAAACGGCTTCAGGCTGTGGAACGAGGACCAGAATCTCCTAACAGGCAACTACGCGGCCAATAACTCCATGAACGGGTTCCTGGTGGAGAACGACGAGTTCGACCCGCGGCACGATTCGAACGGCAATGTCTTCATCAACAACACGGCGGAGGGCAACGGCTACCGCTTCCGCTGCCTTCCGGGGACATATCCGTGCCCGGTAAACGGCTTCATGCTCGACCTCGCGAACGATACCCTCCTGTCCGGCAACATGGCTGACAACAATGCCGGATACGGCTTCGTGGTGTACCGGGGCGCGCACAACGTGTTGGACTCAAACACCGCCAGCTGGAACATGCAGGGCGGATACCTTGTGAGCGCACACGAGGACATCAGGCGCTCATACAACAACCTCACCGGCAACGTCGCATACTCCAATTTCGTCTTCGGCTTCTACATCCGGGACGACAACAACTACCTCGCCCGAAACAACGCCTCGTGGAACGGCGCGGCGGGCTTCTACCTCGACCAGCCATACTGCTTCTCGTGGGCGTGCAGCGGGGACGCCAACACGCTGGAGGGCAACATTGCCGAATGGAACGGGTACAACGCAGAGGCGTACTGCCCCGGGGCTTTCGCCTGCTATGACGGCTTCACCCTCGCCAACGTGAGCGGGACGACCCTGCGCGGCAACACGGCCAACGACAACTCGGGCGCGGGTTTCGGGGTCTACATGGGCTCGCACGGCCTTATCGATTCCAACGACGCGAACCGCAACAGCAACGGCTTCGTCATAGACGATTCCGGGGCCCTTGCGGCGGATTCATACCACAACCTGACCGGCAACAGCGCGATGGAGAATTCCGGGAGCGGCTTCGCGGTCTATGACGACCACAACCTGCTTCGGGGCAACACAGCAGGAAACAACATGGGCAACGGCTTCCAAATCGGGCTTCCAAGCGGCTGCGGCAACTGCAGCGGGGAGCACAACGAGCTTATCGGCAACACCGCTTACGGGAACGGCGGGGAGGACGGCGGCACGTCCGGATTCTTCGTCAATGCGGCCAACACCCTCCTCGAGGACAATCTGGCCTATGGAAACAGCGTGAACGGCTTCTGGGTGGACTCCACGATATTCTCCCACGTTTCCGGGGTCGAGCTGTCCGACAACGTCGCCTACGGGCACCACCACTGCGGCAGGGTCTGCGAGGGCGCCGGCTTCAAATTCTCCGGGACCACTGTGCTCGTCTCGAGCGCCTTCGGTGCTGCAATGTCCCGCAACATCGCCTACGACAACGACTACGGAGTGCTGATGTACAACGGCGACCTCGAGATGGCCGGCGACCGCCTCTACGGCAACGGCATCGACCTGGACGCCTCCAACCCGAGCGACAGGGTCATCTCGGCGCTCAACGCTTCGCGGGTAATCTTCGACCGGGACGAGGGCGACGTGGAGGACTATACAACCCTCTCGCTCTATGACCGCCTCCATTACGATTCGAAAAGCATGAGCGGCGAGCACTACATGCTGGACCATGCGGTCCGGCCCGCGGGCGACCTTCCCTATGGGGTCCCCTTCTACGACAAATTCATCAACATCACCGACGCATGCCCGCCCGGAGGCGAATGCCTCCAGGCTGATATCGAGCGCGCAATCTGGCACTGGTCGGGCCCTGAGGAGGCCGACTACTCGGGCATCCAGCTCTGGGAGCTCGGTGAACGCGGGTGGAGTATCAGGAACGATACGCCTCTCCTCAGGTCGCTATCGCTTGAGGGCGTCGATACCTTCAGCGTCTTCGCGCTTTTTGCCAACTACACCCCGGTAGACGAGGATGAGGGGGGCACGGAAGACGGCTCAGGCACCGAAAGCGATGGGCAGAACGAGGCTCAGCCCTCATGCGCCGATGACGAAGGCTGCGCAGTGAATGAGCGGTGCGTGGGCGGCGAATGCGCGCAGTTCCCCTGCGCATGCGGCAGCTATGTGGATCACGCATGCGTGCCGTATGCCTGCTGCTCGGATTCCGACTGCGGGGCCGGCGGCCGCTGCGTCGGAAACTCCTGCCAGGTTCCCGCCCCTGAGCACGAATGCGTCTCCGACCTGCAGTGCCCCGCCCAGGAGTTCTGCGACATCCCTGCGGGCGCGGCCGGCGGCTCGTGCGAGCCTGTCCCGGGCGGCCCCTGCGGCGAGGTGAGGAACCATTCCTTCGTGCCGTACGGGTATGAATGCGGCCCCGAGCCGGGATGCCCGTCGTGCCCCGAGGGCTCAAGCTGCCTCGGCCACGAGTGCGTGGCCTTCGGCGTCAGCTGCCCGACAAACGCCCTCGTAGGCACTGAAGCCACTTGCACGGCGACGAGGGAGGACGGTCCCTGCGCGGGATGCACGTTCAAGTACGTCGCACCCGACGGGAGCGGCGGCACGGGCGCCACCGACGAGGCCGGCGGATTCTCGTTCCGCATGGACAGGAACGGCACCTACCGCGTGACGCTTTTCGAGAACGGCGAGGATGTCCGCACTATCCAGGTGAGGGCGCTGCCCGGGGCGGAGCCTGAAAAGCCCGAAGGCGGGGGGCCGGCGCAGGGCTATGAGCTGCTGCTATGGGCGCTCATCGTCCTCGCCGCGCTCGCCATTGCGCTCGTTTTCTGGAGGCGCAGGAGGGGGGCCGGGAAGCCTAAGAAATGACCTCCCACCCATCCAAATCCGCGGACCTTCTCCCTTTTTTAATTTTATTCCAGCTTAATCTGCCGATGATACCATGAGGTTCCGGCTGCTGCTACTGGTTCTGGCTTCTGTGTTCGGGCTGTCCTTCGCTGGCATAAGCGCCTGCGGGGACATCGGCGCGGGCGTGCACACGCTCGATGGCGACCTTTCAGGCTACGACGGCCTCGCAGAGCACTGCTTGCGAATCCTGTCGTCCGACGTAGTCCTGGACTGCCAGGGCCATTCGATAACCGGCACCGGAGGCTACCAGGGCATCTACATCAACCAGACCTCGGCGAACATCACAATTAGGAACTGCGTGGTAAGGGACTACGCCAACGGCATATTCATAGACGCGTATTCCGGGCTTTCCGGCAGCCTGATAACCGACTGCAATTTCACCGGCAACGAGGTATACGACATCTCCATATCCGACCTCTCAAATTCGACCATCACCCGTGTCCGGGGCAACACCGGCCTGCACCTGAACGAGTATGTTATGGGCCTCTACCAAAGCAGCATAACAGATAACATCATAGAGGAGGGCGGAACCTCGATATGCAAGGGCATCCACATAATCGCCAAGGGCGGGGGCTACAATGTCATCGAGGGCAACACCGTCCGGAACACGAGCGGTGGCAACTGCTTCGAGATTTCATCCCCGAACAACCTGATAGCCAACAACTCCGCGCTGGGCTGCCACTCCGGCAATAACGGGTTCTATATCAATGGGCCGTTCAACAGCATCATCGGGAACCTGGCCGAGGACAGCGCCCACTCGGGCTTCTATGTCCAGGGCAAAGGCAACCGCATCGAGAACAACACGGCCCGCAGGAACGCGCAGGGCGACATCAACAGGGCCGGCTTCGAGCTCATGACCGGAAAGCCGCCGGTGGAACTGATGGGCGTCATAATTGAAGACGGATACAACATGAACGTTTCCGGCAACCTGGCCGAAAACAACCGGGGCAACGGCTTCTACCTGGGCCCGGAGCTTGCCAAGGGCCGCATCTTCTTCCATGACAACGCCGCTTTGCGCAACCTTGTGGGGATCAGCGTCCAGAGCCGCGAAAACAGGCTCGAGAACAACACGGCGCAGGAGAACGTCGTGGCGGACCTCTTCGTTGGCGGGGAGGACATCTGGGAGGGAGGGCCCTTCGGCATCTTCATGACCACCTTCGACCCGGAAGTGTGCGACAACACCATCGTCAATACGACCGGCTCGGGGGGCAGGCCCATCTTCTATGCGAACTCCACCGCAACGGTCCCTGCCGGGACATACTCGGGCATTATCCTCTGCAACGCCCCCGGCTCGGCCATGAACGGAGTCACGGTCGACGGCTCGGCGAACCTCAGCAACAATGGGGCGATTCTGCTCTGGAGTCCGGGCACCACAATCACAAACTCCCTCTCCCGGGGCAACATGATAGGCTTCTGGCTCTACGGAAGCCCGAACACAGCCATTACCGGCGGGAGCGCAAGCAGGAATTTCGCGGCGGGATACATCCTCGCGGGCTCGGAAAACAGCACCCTGAGCGGCCTGCAGTCGAGCAACAACTACGGCTCGCTCGCTGACCTCATAGGCGCAATCTATCCGGAAGCCGAAATCCCGCCGATGTTACTCAACGCCATTCCATTCGGGTTCGGGATAGTGGAGATGCCGATATCGTCCGAGCCCCTGCCCCAGGGGACGACCTATACATCGGTCCGTGTTAACGGCAACGCATATGGAATGGTCCTCTTCGTATTCTCCGAGGGGGCCCGGGTGATGAACTCCGACATCCACGACAACAGGATATTCGGCATAGTGGACGCCACCCAGAACGAGGTCCTCGTGAACACCTCGAACTCCAGGATATTCGGCAACGGCGACGATTTCATGGACCTGATGGCGCTTCTCAACCCTGGTTTCGAAACCTTCCAGCAATATATCTTCCTCAAGACACTCCAGCACGGGCCCGAGGGCGTCTTCCAGACCGAATACTTCCAGGCGAGCTACGTCGCCCCATACATCCTCGGGATATTCTTCGGGGGATTCGGAGGGCAAAGCACCTTCTTTGAAGCCGGAGAAGGGGAATTATTTACGAAGGGCTCCGAACTCAGCGCGCAGTGGCATCTTGTGCAGGATAAAATGGGCTTCTCGGATGCGGGCATGACCATTTCGGTAGACGACATGCTCGATTCGGATTCCCACCTGCTCGGCGATACCACTCTCCCATCCATAACGCGGCTTCAGTTCGACGAATACCTAGGAATCTTCGAGTTCCCGCTGTTCCAGGGCTGCACCACGACCTGCAACGCCCCCAGGGACTGCTACGACTTCATGGGCGAGCCGTGCAAGGATACGAACCTCGACGGCATCTGCGACTACTACCAGACCGAGTTCGCCGACTGCAGGGACGTCGACGAGAACGGCTGGTGCGACGAGTGCGACACGTTCAGCGCGGACATCAGGTTCAACTGGACCGAGCCGGAGGGCCTTTCCTCCTACAAGGGCCAGTACCTGGGCGTGATATCGATGGGCGAGGGAAGGACCTCGGCCCTCGATAATTTCACCGCCTGGTGGTCGCCTTCGGAATGCTTCGATGGCGAGACCATGGCCCTCTACCAGCTCGAAATCACGGGCTTCGAATACGACGAGAACATGTCCGAGCCGGGGCCCGGGGACACCATCTCCGTCAATGTGTCGGGCGAATGGGTGCTTGTCGAGCGCCAGACCCCGGGTCAGGGGCGGGTCGATGTGGCGGGCCTCGAGCCCTACATCCCGGTCATGCTCGTCCCGGCGGTCGAAACCAACCGGATGGGCATCTACGGCCTCTTCGCAGCCCCGCTTGAATGCGGTGGCGACGATGACGGCGGGCAGGAGATTCCCGGCGAGCCGGAGGAGAACCAGACCGCCCCAGAATGCACGGACGATGGCCAATGCGCCGTGAACGAGCGGTGCGTCCAGGGCTCCTGCGAGCGCTTCCCCTGCGAATGCGGGGAGTACCGGAACCACGAGTGCGTGGAATACGACTGCTGCTCGGACTCGGAGTGCGCCGCGGGCGAATACTGCTACGCCCACAAGTGCTGGGAGGAAGAGCCAGAGTACGAATGCACCTCTGATTCGATGTGCGCCGGGAGCGAGTACTGCGACATTCCGGCCGGTGCGGCAGGCGGCTCCTGCGAGCCGGTCGAGGCCAAGCCCTGCGGGGAAATCCGCGACCACGCCTTCGTCCCCTACGGATACGAGTGCGGGGACGAGGAGGGCTGCCCGTCATGCCCCTCCGGAGAGGCGTGCCTGAAGCACGAGTGCGTGCAGGCCGATGTGAGCTGCCCCTCTACGGGCATGGTGGGCGACAGCAAGACCTGCGAGGCCAGGGAGGAGGGCGAGATATGCCCCGCCTGCGACTACGAGGTCACCTCGCCCGACGGCCGGAAATTCTACGGCAAGACGGACGAGAACGGCAACTTCGAGCTGCCCCTCGAGCTGAAGGGGACCTATCAGGTCACGCTGCTAAAGGAAGGGCAGCCAGTCCGGACAATCCAGGTCCAGGCCTTCCCGCAGGCCGAGCCGGAGGAGCCGGAGAAGCCGACCGCGGGCGGCCCCGATGCCGGCATGCTGCTCTGGGCGGCGGTGCTGGTGCTTGCGGCGGCCGCGTTCCTCGTCTACTGGAGGAGCCGCGGGAAAAAGAGGAAGTGAGCCGCGGGGCCGCGCCCCGCATCCCTGTTTTTTTACCCTTTTATGTACCTTTCCAGCTCGGCCCTCGCCTCGGGGTCGGTCATCTGCCTCGGCGGGTGCTTCATGAGGTACGCCGAAGCGGCCTCGACCGGCCCAGCAAGCTTCCGCTCGAGGGCGATTTTGGCGAGGCGGACCGCATCGATGACTATGCCCGCGGAGTTCGCCTTGTCGTCCACTTCCAGCCGGACCTCCATGTTGTAGGGGATGTTCGCCCACATCCTGCCCTCCACGCGCATGAACATCAGCTTGGTGTTCCCGAGGAACGGGATGAAGTCCGAGGGCCCGACGTAAATCTGCTCCTCGGGGAGCCTCTGCCGCAGCTGGCTCTGGACGGATTCGGTCTTGGAAATCTTCTTGGAGGTCAGCCTCTCCTGCTCCTTCATGGAGAGGAAGTCGGTGTTGCCGCCGACGTTTATCTGGTAGGTCCTCTCGATTTTCGTCCCGCGGTCGTCGCAGAGGCGGGCGAGCGTCCTGTGCACGATGGTCGCGCCCACCTGCCCCTTGATGTCGTCCCCGATGACCGGCAGGCCCGCCTTCCTGAATTTTTCCGCCCACTCCGGCTCGCTCGCTATGAAGGAGGGCATGCAGTTCACGAAGGCGATTCCCGCATCCAGGCACGCCTGCGCCCAGAATTTCGTCGCCTTGTCGGCCCCCACGGGCAGATAGGACACCAGTATCTCGACATTCCTGCCTTTGAGCTCCTCCATGATTTCCGCCCTAAGCTCCTCGAGGGGCCGCTCGCCCACGGGCTTCACGACCTTGCTCACATACATCCCCACGCCGTCCAGCTGGGGGCTCTGCCTCACTATCACATCCTTCATGGACGAGAGGGATTCCACCCACCTGACCTTGTTCGGCTCGGCATAGACGGCCTCCGAAAGCGGCCTGCCCACCTTCTTTGAGTCCACGTCGAACGCCGCAACGAATTCCAGGTCATGGATGGAGTACCCCCCCACGACCGGGTGCATGACGCCCACGACCTCTTGCCCGGGATGGAGCCGGTAATACTCCACGCCCTGGACGAGCCCGGCGAAACAGTTCCCAACCCCTACGACAGCGCAGCGTATCTTTGCCATAATAATCCCTCCATACGGGCATGCGGATGCATGTTTAACAAATGTTAAATAGTTCATAACAATTAAAAGTCTTGGGCGCACGCATCCGCCGGCTATTCGACGCTTTATATACCTTTTCTATCCATTCAACTTATGCGGCGCATCATCATTCTGCTGGCCCTTATGGCCGGCCTCTCGGCGGCGATAAACGTTTCGGGATGCATGCATATCACATCCTCCGGTACATACGACCTAGTCAGCGACCTCCAGGGCGCGAACATAAGCGCTCCGGAGATGGAGGCCTCGGGCGTGACATGCATCCGCATCGCCGCGAACAATGTCATTCTTGACTGCCATGGGCATAGCGTCTCTGAGAACTCGACTGGCTCCTACCGTGCAGGCATCATGACTCGCGGGAATTACACGACAATCCGCAACTGCGTGGTCACTGGCTACAACGGCACGGGGAGCAGGGGCATATCGATTTCCCAGAATTCATCCCTCACCGTATCAAGGAGGATATACTACCCGCGTGTGGACAATGTGACCTGCACCAACAATTACTACGGGTTGAGGACCAACAATTACGATTCGGGCTCCGGGCTCTACGGCACCATCGGCCTGATCTTGTCCAACAGCACATTCACCCAGAACAGGTACGGCGCCTACATGTCCGCATATGCAACGAACTTCACGATAATCAACAACAATTTCTCGGACAACGAATACACCGGCCTTTACACCTCCAACCTGGGCGCGAGGAACGTCACCATCCGCAACAACACCGCGAGCTTCAACCGCGGCAGCACGAACACGAACGGAGGCTTCTACATGGAGGGCCTCGTGGCCAACGTCACATTCACAAACAACACCGCCATGAACAACTCTTACTACGGGCTTTATATCCGCTCCATCAACACCACGATATCGAACAACACGATATCGGACAACAACGCCTCCGGCATTGCATACGCCCCTCTGTATTCGGACTACGGCCCCTACGCCATCATCGCCAACAACACCGTGATGGGGAACATGGGGGCGGGAATCAGCCAGAGCGCTTTCGATTATCCCTACTATGTCAGCTTATTCATACTGAACAACACAGCGGCCGGAAATGGGGGCGGGATTTCCATCCTGGGCTGCGTAGTGGGGGACGTGCTCGGGAACATCGCGGATAATAACACCGACTATGGGTTATTTTTCACGTCCACTGGCGCAGGAACGGGCAGGGACGTCCTGAACCTGACTGTCAATGGCAACCGTGCTTTCAACAACTCCCGGGGAATTGTCTGGCAATCCGGAACCAGGCATCCGTACATGCTCACATTCCTGAACAACACCGCCCTTGAGAATCAGCAGTTCGATTTCTTCGTTCCGCTCTCGGACCTCAGCACGTCGAACAACTGCAGCCTCATCGACATCGGGAACCTCACTTCCACAGGTGGGAGGCCGATAATCCTAATCAACCAGTCCGGGGACATCCGGGATTATGACGTTGCAGAGCTGGTGCTCTGCGGTGCGGACAACTCCACGGTCGCGAACATCTCCATCCGCGGCTCGGACATAATCCCGAACAACGGCATCCTCCTGCACAAGACCTCCAATTCGACTTTCACGAACATGAGCATGTCAAACGACTACGCATCCTTCGACTTGATACAGTCCCACAACAACCGCTTCTATGACATCACTGTGGACGGTTCGACATACGGGGTCCACAACTACCATTACTTCACATCCTGCTGCCCGACCTTCCGCTCTTCCGAGAATAACACCTTCACCAACATGAACTTCACAGGCTGCGGCACGGCATACTATTTCGACTTCAACGCCCTAGGCAGCAGCAACGTCACAGGCGGCGTCATCCGCGACAGCTACGGGCCGGGCATCATCGTCAACACGTCCCTGGTCTTCCTCAACGGCACGCGCTTCTGCAACAACAATCCGGACCTGCGCACTTTCTCCAGCACCGGCTTCGCAGCATACATCGGCCTGAATTCGTCCAACCTTATTTTCGACAGCCCGTCCTGCTCCCTGGCGGACTTCACCAACATGTCGATTACCGACATGAACGCCCCGGCCAACTACACAATCAACTGGAGCGC
The DNA here is from genome assembly GCA_964647855.1 of Microcaldota archaeon. Taxonomy (GTDB): domain Archaea; phylum Micrarchaeota; class Micrarchaeia; order Anstonellales; family Bilamarchaeaceae; genus Bilamarchaeum. The sequence continues at coordinate 180,529 of CAZYJW010000001.1, forward strand.
CATGCCGGCTGCGCCTCCCGCGGGCAGGTTCCCATTCAGGGGATTCGTCAATCTGACAAGAATCACCACGTCAACAATCGAACGCATCGTCTTCCACTGGACGGACGCCGAGCTTGGCGGCAACGCCGAGAACCTCTTCCGCCTTTACAAATACAACGGGACCTGGACGTCCATGAACTCGAGCCCGAGCACCAGCCAGAACACGCTTTCCCTCTTCTCGGTAAGCTCGTTCAGCTCCTTCGGAATCCTCGGCGCCGACTCCGCGCCTACGGTCACCCCGCTCGCTCCGCCATCATGGTCCCTCTTCCCGTCCGCATCGGTGAACCTGACCTTCAACACGTCCGACAACTCCCCCGCGCTCAACTGCACCCTGTATTTAGATTCGGCAGCTAACCAGACCAACGCCAGCGTCATCACCGGCATGGCGACCAATTTCTCGCTCGAAGGCATCTCCGACGGCTGGCATTCCTGGTATGTCCGGTGCGTCGACGCGGCAAACAACGCGGCAAACGGCGCGACACGATACATCGGGGTGGATACCATCCCGCCCGAGGTGGACCTTGACAGCCCTGCCGACTGGGCGATGCTCGGAAGCGGGAACGTGTCCTTCACATACTTCACGGAAGACAACGTCGCAACCGTCCTGAACTGCTCGCTTTATCTTGATGGCAACCCGGCCGCCAACGACCCCTCCGCGAACGACGAGGGCCCGATGCAGTTCAACGTCACCGGAATAAGCGACGGCGCCCACGAATGGCGCGTGGAATGCAGCGACTCCTTCCGCTCGAACTCGAGCGGGACGTGGCACTTCACTGTAGATTCCACACCGCCGCTCGTCATGCCGGCGTCGCCCGATCAGAACGCAATCATATACGTTCCGGAAGCCAACCTGTCCTTCAATGCCACAGACAACCTGGCGGCAGTAATGCCCTGCTGGCTGTTCATCAACTCCACGCTGAACCAGACCAACGCATCCGTCATTAACAACACCCAGGCCCACTTCGCACTCGCGGGCCTGCCGCTTGGCCCCTACTCCTGGCATGTGGTCTGCAGCGACGGAGTGAACAACGGGACGGGAGACACCTGGGACTTCACCATCGCCCTTCCGCCGCAGGAGGGCGGCGAGGACGAGCCCGACCCCCCGCTTTCAATATACCTCGAGTCCACATGCGGGGGCAACATCCTCACGGTGACGAGCAGGGGGAACCCGGTCCGCGGCGCGGAGGTCGAGGTCGAAGGGAATCCCGCCGGAAGCACCGATGCGGAAGGCCTGCTTGCGCTTCCCGGAGGCTGCGGCAGGCCAATCCGAATCGAAGCCGAGAAACCGGGCTACCGGGGCGTTTCGGGAGTGCGCGACCTAATATCCTGCGAGGAGTGCATCTCAGAGCCTCCTCCCCCGCCCCCAGCCTGCGCATGCGGCTTCATCTTCGAGGGCAGGTGCGTTGAGTACGAGTGTTGCTCCAGCGATGCCTGCGATGCCGCTGAATATTGCGATATTCCAGCCGGGCAGGCCGGGGGGGCGTGCAGGCCGGTGGCAGGGGACTGCGGCGAAATTGCCAACCACAGCTTCGTACCATACGGCTACCAATGCGGCCCCGAGCCGGGATGCCCGTCGTGCCCCGAAGGCGCAAGGTGCGAGAACCACTCCTGCGTAACCAACGATTTGAAGGGGCCCGAGGAGGCAGTGGTCGGGCGAAACGGCACAGTGCAGGCTACCGAGAACGCGGGCCCCTGCGCATTCTGCGACGTGGAGGTGCAGACGCCATCCGGAGCGATAATCACCGGCAGGACCGATGCCGGGGGGAACTTCGTCCTGCCGTTCCAGAGCCGGGGCGAATACCGGGTCTCGCTCCTGCGCGGCGGCGTGGCGGTGAGGGCAATCACCATACTTGCCCTTCCGGCCGCGGCTCCGGAGGAGCCGGAGAAGCCGGCGCAAACCTCCCCCGGGGAGCAGTTCCCGTGGTGGCTGATAATCCTGCTGCTCCTCATAATCGCGGCGATAGCCTACTGGAGGCGCAGGAAGAAGGCAAAGGACGCCGGGAAGCCGGCGGCGGGCGGCGGCAAGCCTGCGGGCAGGCCGAAGAACGCCTGATATAACCCTTTAAAAAAGCCACCGGGCATCATACATACGCCTGGATATCCCCAGGCTAGACTCTCCCGGAGCGGCGGCCGCACCGGGCGAACGACGGAGAATGGCTATGTATTACATCAAGACGCTGGAGGACCGGATACGGGTTCCGCCGTCGATGTTCGGAAGCGACATCGAGGATGCGGTAAGGGCGATCCTGAGGGAGCGCTACGAAGGGCGCATCTACCGGGACATGGGAATCGTGCTTTCGGTCAACAACCCCTCGGTGAAGTCCGAGGGGCTCGTGATTCCCGGAGACAGCGGCGCATACTACACGGTGCAGTTCGAGGCGCTGACCTTCATCCCCGCGGTAAACGAGGTCTACAAGGCGGAAATCAAGGAAATCGTGGAGTTCGGCGCCTTCGCTTCAATCGGCCCTTTCCAGGGCCTCCTTCACGTGTCCCAGATAGACAAGGAGAAGTTCTACTACGACAAGAAGTCGAAGACACTGGGCTCGAAGGTCCTCAAAAGGACGCTCAAGAAGGGCGACGAGGTCCTGGTGAAGGTTTCGACGGTCAGCATGAAGGCGACCTCTTCGGATACCAAAATCGGGCTCACGATGAGGCCGGACGGCCTCGGGAAGCCCGAATGGCTCGAGCAGAAGGCGAAGAAGCCCAAGAAAGAGAAGGGTGAAGGGTCATGAGCTACGCATGCAAGGAATGCAGGTACATCGTGAACACAAAGGAGAAGGCATGCCCGAAATGCCAGGGCGAGCTCTCCGAGAAATATTCCGGCATGGTGATAGTGCTCGATCCGGAGCGCTCTGAAATCGCCAAGCTGATAGAAGTGAACGTCGTCGGCAGCTATGCGGTCAGGGTGAAGTGAGCGGCGCAGGCCGATGTGCCTCCCCACAGCTCCCGGCGGATAATTTTTTTATATCCCCTCCAGCCCCGCCCTTTCCGATGATACGATGAGGGGCTACGCGTATTTCACGGTCGCATTCGCCGCATCCGTGCTCATCCTCGCCATGCTCCACCTCAATGCCGCAGCCTTCGCATATGACGAATCCGCCGCGATATCCGTGGAGAGGGCCTATTGCGCGGGCATGGACGCGAAGGCCGCGGCGCTCGAATCCGCCCGCCAGGGCGCGCTACGGGGCTTCGCCCTCTACGATGCCATCCATTCCACGGAGGCCTGCCTGCATTGCGAGGACCATTTCTGCTCCCCTCCGGCCCCGGGCATCCCTCCTGGGCAAGGCACCTGCGACAGGGCGCTGTGCGCGGCGTGCTTCCGCGAATCCGGGGCGAGGGCCGCGGCAAGGGAAGCCGGCGAATCCGCGGTTTTTGCGCTAAATTCCCACACGTTCGACCCGGATTTCCGTATTTCCATCGGAAAGGCGGACCTGAGCGTTGTGCTCGCCCCGGACGCGCTCGCGAAGAACGGCTTCGCACTGGGGGCGGTGTCGTTCCCATCCGGTGCCCGGTTTTCCCTGAGCTCGGTGCGCTTCGGCATAGAAAGCAGCCCCGCAATCCTTCCCGGAACGGTGATACGCTATGAGAGCGCAGGCCTCGGTTGAGATGCTCATGGCGTTCCTGCTGGCCCTCTCGGCCGCGGGCCTTGCGAACGCGGCCCTTCTGGGCATGGCGCGCGACGCATGGGAGGGCGCCGGAGACGCCGGAGCATCCTACGAAGCGGCTTCGGCGGCTTCTGCGGAGGAAGCGGCATTGAACGGCGGCGGAATCAGGTTCGAATCATGCTGGCCTGCCTTCCGCATCCAGGGGGGCTCATTGCTGATGCCCCGCGGGGAGAAATCCGTGGAGGCGAGGGGGGTGTTCATCCATGACGAAGCGGAGCCCTCATGAGGGGTTCGCATCCCTCGACGCGGTATTCAGCATCCTTCCGCTGATGCTCATGCTGCTTCTCGCGCTGGAGTGTTCGCGCCTGATGGGAGATTGGGCGGGCATGAAAATCTCCCGGGAAAGCCTATTCAGGAGTGTGTCCTCGGCCGCTGACTATACCGTCAAATCCGGGGCGGCAGTCCACGATGGCGGGGTCCGGCATCCTAACTGGCTGGACGAGGGGGCGCTCGGGGACGGATACGCCATGCGCCTGCGGGAGCGCCTCGGCCTCGGTTCGCTCTACATCGGGCTCGAAGAGCCCGAAACGGAATACTCCCTCTGCATCTACCGGCTTGTCGTCGCCGGGCAGGGGAGGGAAATCCGGCGGCTCTTCGTTTGCGGTGGCTAGCATGCAATCAATCGAGGCTTCCCTATCATTGCTGGTCTTCGCGTCGGTCGCGCTTTCGGCACTCCAGTCTCTTCCTGAACCGGACCACCACCGCGCGCTCTACCGCCTCCAGCTCGCCGAGGATGCCTGGCGCGTCCTGTACCTGCGGGGGGATTTCGAGGACTTCGGGGAGGAGAGCCGGGCCGGGATAGAGCGCGATATGGCCTTAATCGGCGGGGAAACGGGCCTCTGCTATTTCATGGACGGCGTGCGCTTCACAAACTGCAGGGGCCCCGAAGGCGTTCAAATCGGCGCGAGCATCCGGCGCACGGTCGTTTCAGGGGGCGCTCCTGTTGCGGTGACGTTTTCAATAGGCAGATGAGGCATGGTTAAAAACACCCGCATCGAGATGCCATCATGAAGGGTTCCTACCTGGCTGTTTTGGTATTCTCAGCCTTCCTCTGGTCCGGTTGCGTGTTCGATATGCCGCAGGCATGCGGGCAGGAGTTTGCGCCTGTCTGCGGCGCTGACGGCAAGACCTACACAAACGCATGCTTCGCTGCACAGGCGGGCACCACGGCCTCATACTCGGGCGAGTGCGGCCAGGGCGCCTGCAACGACAGCGATTTCGGGCGCGACGTCCTTGTTGCCGGAACAGCGCATGCGGGCGGGGCCGCGGCCAACGATTCTTGCGCGGACAACCTTACCGTGACGGAATACTACTGCAGCAACGGCGCGCTCATCTCGGAACAAATACCATGCCCCGCGGGCCATGCGTGCTCATCAGGCGCATGCGTGGTTTCATCTTCTGGAACGGCATGCTCCGACAGCGACGGCGGCACGAACTACCTGGTGGCCGGCACGGTCACAGTCGGGGGCGTGAATTACACGGACGTATGCCAGGGAAGCACGCTTTTGGAATATTACTGCGACGGCGAAGAGATGAACACGGACAGCCACGACTGCGGCGTGGACCCGGGCTGCGAAGCCGGCAGGTGCAGAAGCGCGGAGGAGGCGCCCAAATGCGAAGATTCCGAATCGTCCGCGGGCCTCTATGCCAGGGGCACGGCCACAATAACCAACTCCAGCGGCTCATTCACATTCACCGACTCGTGCGAGGACGGGTACACGCTCCTCGAATACTCATGCTCCGGCAGCGCGCTCAGGACCGAGTACCTCGGCTGCCCGCAGGACAAGGAATGCAGTTCCGGAAAATGCGTGAGCACCGGCGGCTCCTCCGGCGCGGAATGCGAGGACGACGACGGCGGCAGGGACTACGAAACAGCCGGTGCGGTGACGGTTGACGGCACCACCAAGGAGGACGTCTGCATAGACGGCGACACGCTCAGGGAATACTACTGTTCCGGAGACGATTACGCGTCCGAAACATACGCCTGCCCCGCCGGCCAGGCATGCTCCAGCGGGAGATGCAAGCCAGAGACAACTTGTCTTGGATACTGCACTGAGACCGACGGCGGCCCGGACCCGTTGGTTGCGGGCTCCGTTTCCGTATGCGACGACACCCTTGACGACTATTGCATCGGGTATTTCACGGTTCTGGAATATTGGTGCAAGACTGGGCACGCCGTTGCGTCTGAAATGGATTGCGAAGACGGCTACAGTTGCGACGGCGGCGCCTGCATCCCCACGTGCCTGGATACCGATCCGGACGACCAGGCTTCGGTGAAGGGCACGGTCTACTACGGCACCAAAACGCCCAAGGAGGACTACTGCAAGTCCTCCACGGTGGTCAGCCAGGCGAGCTGTTCGGGGAGCGGCGGCAGTGCCTTCTACGAATACGCGGATACCACATGCAACATCCTGTCATATTGCAGCGACGGAAAGTGCGTCCTGAAAAAGCCGGCGTCCTGACCCCCTTTTTTCACGTCTTTTGACGAATGAACACGAATAAAAACATTCCACGCAAAAGCAGGGAAACTGAAAGCCCAAAGGTGATGCTTTGATTGAGCCGTCCACGAGAAGCGAGCTGGTTTCCTATCCCATACGCGACATCGTCCAGGAGGCGAAGGTGCTCGAGAGGCAGGGCACGGGCATGATATACCTGAACATCGGAGACCCCGCGCCCTTCGGATTCCGCCCTCCGCAGCACATTCTCGACGCGGCGGCCGAGGCCCTGAAACAGCCCTTCTCAGGATACGCGCCTTCGGAGGGCGACCCCGACCTGCGCAAGGCGGTCGCCGGATACGAGCGCGTCGCCCCCGAGGACGTATTTGTCACGGCGGGCCTCAGCGAGGGCATAGACCTGCTGTTCCAGGCCATGGTCGACCCCGGGCGCAACATCCTGCTTCCCGTTCCCACCTACCCGCTCTATCTCACGAAGGAGCACATCAGCTACGGGACCATAGACTTCTACGGCTGCGACGAAAATTTCGAGCCGGACCTGGAGAGCCTCCGGAAAAGCATAAACAAGCACACCAAGGCCATACTCGTCATCAACCCCAACAATCCGACCGGAGCGGTCTATTCCAGGAAGACGCTCCAGGGCATCGTGGACATCGCCGGCGAGCACAGGCTCCCCATCATCAGCGACGACGTCTACGACCAGATGGTCTTCGACGGCGAAATGGCGCGCATGCGGGACATTTCCAAGGATGTCCCGGTGGTCTGCGGCAACTCCCTTTCCAAGAACTACCTCTACCCCGGCGCCCGCGTCGGTTACCTGGCATTCCACGGGGAGGGCTGGGGCGCCATGAAGGAGGCGATACAGCGCCTGTGCAACCAGAGGCTCTCGGTGAACTGGGAGATGCAGCGGGCGTATATCGCCGCGATAACCGGGCCGCACGACCACATCAGGAAGTTCAACGCGGAACTGAAGGTCCGCCGCGACCTCATGATGAGGCGCATCGGCGCCATCGACGGCCTCGAGACCGCGGCGCCCAAAGGGGCGTTCTATGCCTTCATCAAGGTCCGGGACGCGCAGAACAGGTGGAAGGACGACCGCGAGTTCGTGAGGGGCCTCCTTAAGCACGGGGTCGTGACGGTCCCCGGCTCTGGATTCGCCCCAACCCTGGAAGACAAGTACTTCCGGATGGTTTTCCTTCCGAAACCGGAGCAGCTGGACGAGGCTTTCAATAGGATAGAGGCATTCATGGGGCAGAAGGCGTGATCGGCAGCGCGCCGGCCCTCCGTTGGTGCCATGATTGCGGGGCTGCCGCACCCACGGCTATTTCTTCTTGAGCCCCAGCTTCTTCGCCCGCAGCTTCTCGCGCAATGATGCGAGGTCGGGGGCCTCCCTCGCAGGCGGCTCGTCGCCTCCGTCGTCCTCTTCAGGCGCCTCTTCCTCCTCCACATCGCCGGCCGACTGGGACGGCCTGGAGGGGCCTGCTGCAGGCGGGGGCGGCGGCGCGGCGACGGGGATTTCCTCCTCGCCGGGCGCGCCCATCCTGCGCTTCTGGAGCTCGGTGCGCACGACCTCCTTGAATATCGGGCCCCAGCGCACCCATGCCTCGCCGAAATCGATCTCGCCCTGCTCCTGCTCCATGGATACGAGCAGCCTTCCGGCCGCCGTGTTCACCTTGAGCACGAAGTCAAGCTCCAGCATCAGCTTGTCGTTCATCTGGGTGCTCAGCTTGTAAATGTCGTTGTACATCTTGCCCTTCCAGAACGCCTGGAGGATGTACTGCTCGGGCGAGATGCCCGTCTCCTCGCTGCGCCTTCCCAGGGCGGGCGGGATGAAGGCGATGTCGAGCTCCTTCTCCAGCTTCTTTATGTCCACTTTGGTGAAGTCCCACATGGCGCCCTCGGGATTGCGCAGGAACTTCGGCTCCCAGACGCATTCGTCAATGCTGTCGCCGCGCCTGAAGCGGAATATCTCCACGAACTTCTTCTCCTCGATGTCGCTTTCGTACTCGAAGCCGAGCACCCTGTAGATGCGGCCCTTGCGGCCGAAGCGGACCTTCTTGAGGAACGAATACCGGTCGGTCGCGTACATGCTCGCGGCGGGCAGGCCGAAAACGAGCTCGAGCCTGTCCTGGATGTCCCTCAGCGATTCCGCGTGGAGGTTGTAGAGCAGGAACACGCCCGGCTGGGTGTTGAGCAGGTTGATGATGCCCTGCACGGCGACGCGCGAGCGCACTTCGTTGATGATGAGCGCGGCGTCGCCCATGCGGAGCAGGGCGTTCGCCATGGTGACCAGGTCGAGCTCCTTCGTTGTGGCCTCCTCGACGTCCGAGCTCTGGACCCTCGCCGCGCCTATGTGGAAGCTGCGCTTCCTGAACGCGCGGACCGGTATCTCCTCGATGTCCTGGACGGGGATTATCCTCCTCCTCGTGCCGATGGAGGTGATTTTCGCGGCCGTGAAGGACGTCTTGCCAACCCCCTTGAGGCCCAGGACCGCCTCCGAGCAGCCGAGCGTCACCATGGTGTCGTCGTATCCTGCGAAGAACGGCGTGAATGAATGGTAGTTGAGATACTGGGCGTATGTGAAGGGCTCCTCCTTCATGATGCGCAGGGCGCTTTGCAGCTCCCCGAAGGTCGCGGGAGGCCTCTGGAGGTGGCACCTCATGCTCAGCCTTTTTAGGACCACGTCCACGATGGGGTTGCTTTCGTCGAACTTCCTGGTCCCCTTCAGCGTGTAGACGATGTTCTTGAAGCACCTCTCCAGCAGGTCCCGGTTGTACCTGAAGAGCGTGTGGCAGAGGCCGTATTTCCTGTGCTCGATGTAAATCGGGGAGTTCTCGCTGTCGATGTAGATGTCCGTCACGTTCTCCTTGTCCAGGGAGAGGTTCTCGATGTGGGCGCCGAGGCCCACCACCCACGCCGCGCATTCGCGGCCCATCGCCATCGCCTGCGCGGGCGTTATCTGGATGCCGTCTATCATGGCCCGGTCGATGAAGAACTGCCGGTACTCCCTCGTCTTGAGCTGCATGAGTATGTCCCAGTCCACGTTCATGAACTGCTCCTTGAACTGCTCGTTAATCGTGGTCTTCAGGAGCTTGTTGAGCTCGGGAGTGAGCTCGTCGATGCCCTTGTTCTCCTGCACGTAGAGGTATGCCTCGGCCCCCGGAATCTCGTATATCTGGACCTCGACCCCGTAGGGAAGGGAATACTTGGCGTCCTCGCCCTTGAGCGGTATCGCGTCCTTGGGTATGCCGAGGACGAGCGAGGGGACGAAATAGAGCGTCTTGAGGCCCACCAGCTCCAGGAAGGCGGCGCGCAGGTCGCCGGTGTTCTTCACCATGTCATAGAGGGCGGTGGTCGTGTATCTCTTGAGGATTCCTGCGAGCCACCCTCGGTATGTCTGGTAGCCCTTCATGTAGATGTTCTTTTCGGGCTCGGGCTCTTCGTAATCGTTGAGCTGCTGCGCCGCGAGCAGCGGATTCAGGAACACGTATTCGTAGAACCTCCTGAGGACCTTTCGCCTGTTGTCATAGGCCGGATCCTGCTTGAGCCCGTAAATGTCGTCCCGCAGGAGTATCGTCTCCAGCTGCCTGATGAAGGCCGCATACTGGGTGAGGATTCGTGTCTTCTCCTCATTGAGCTCGACGACTATCTCCTCTTCGTACCGGATGGTCTTAATCGGTGATTCAGTAGTGGAGAGGTCCTTAAGGTGGAGATTGAGGAACTCCGGGGAGGCGAACTCGTATGGGCATTTCGCGAGGTCGACGATGGCCCTTGTGCCTTCAAGATAAAGGTTGCACATGGCTTCCTCTATCCAATTAGAATTTTAAAAGCCAGCCCCCCGCGGCTGCGCGTTCATTCGGGTGCGGGGCCTTCGTTCTCGTCGTATCCGCCCTGGGCGCCGCCGCTCCCGTCCTGCGGCGCGGCGTCCTGCTGGGCGCGTGCGGGCGGGCCCGCGCGCCTCAGGGTGACGCTTGCGGCGGGGGATGTCCGCGTAATCACGACCTTTGCCGGGCGGTATCCCCGCTTCGATATCACCAGCGGGTTCTCCCAGTTTTCGAAGGAAGTGTCGAGGGGCGTGGAGCCGATTTTGCGGAGCTTCCCCTCAATTCCGGTCTCCTGGTAGACGAACGCCCCCGCGGGCGTGCTCTCTATCCGTGCCTGGTAGGGCCCGCGTGCCGTGCCCGTGACGTCGGGCGCCGCCTTTTGCGGAGCCCCTTCTTCCGGCCCCGCGTCGGCAGGCTGCTCCTGCAGCAGCACGGCCTCCTTCAGCCTGCCCAGCTGCGACCGCAGGTCGTCCCTGAAATGGTATAGCGGGATGGCGATTGCCGCGGCGATGGCGCCAAGCAGCAGCGCCCGCTTGGTTTTTGCCGCGAGCCACCTTCCCCACGTCTCGTCCATCTCCATGACCAGCTCCTTATCGCGCCCGGTTGCATTGGCGGATGCGTGCGGCCCGGGCTCAGGCGCCTTCATGGCCGCCTCTTCCGCGGGCTCCTCCTGCGCCGCCTCGGGCTCTGCCTGCATACCGAGCAGCGCGTCCCTGAACTCCCCGGCGCTATAGAATCTCTCGTCCGGATTCTTGGAAATGGCCCTCATTATCGCGGCCTCGGCATCGGGCGGAATCCGCGCCGCCGGGTTCCTTTCGCTTGGAGGCGCCGGTTCGGCCTCCTTGTGCATGAGCAGCACCTGGAACGTCCTTGCCTTTTCGTCCGGAACGTCGCTCCTGAAGGGGACGCTTCCGCATGCGAGCTCATAGGCCATGATTCCGAGGGAATAGATGTCCACACGGTGGTCGTATTCCTTGCTCCATGCCTGCTCCGGGGCCATATAGGAGGGGGTTCCGAGTATGATGTTCTCGCGGGTAAGCCGCTCCGGGTTGTCCGTCAGCTTCGCGAGGCCGAAATCGAGCACCTTGACGATTTCCTTGTTGCCCCGCTCGATTAGCATGATGTTCTCCGGCTTGAGGTCCCGGTGGAGGATGCCCTTCGAATGCGCGGCGTCCAGGGCGTCGCAGACCTGCGAGAGTATACCCGCCGCCCTTTCCCACGCCATCTGCTTCTCCTCGCCGAGCAGGGCCGAGAGCGCCCTGCCTTCCACGTATTCCAGGACGCAGAACACCCTGCCCTGGTGGATACCTATGTCCTTGATTTCAATCACGTTCTCGTGGTTTATCTTGGCGGCCGCCCTTGCCTCGACGAACAGCCTGTTTGTGAGCTCCTCGTGCCGCTCCGGGTCGCCGGCCAGGAGCTTGATTGCCACCGCCTCGCCATTCTGGGAATCCCTCGCGAGGAAAACATTCGCCATGCCGCCCTTTCCGATGCGGTCGAGAACCTCGTATCTTCCGCCTATCAGTGCGTTTCCGGCGCCGTCCTGGCCGCCTAGCGTGTGGAGGTCGTGCACTCCGGCGAACGTCCTCCGCGCCCTGCCGGTCTTCTCGGGCGGCTTGCTCTTCTGCATTTGCCTCACTGCCCTTCCTGGGGCTCCGGCGCTTCCATTTCGCCCTCGTTCGGGGCGGGCGGCACCTCGAGCTCCGGCACCGGCTCCGACGGCTCGGGCCTGCTCCTCTGGGGCCGTGAGAGGCTTACGCTCACAGTCGGGCTTATCCTGCTGACGGAAACCCTTTTCTGCCCGTATCCCCTCCTGGCGATGATGAGCTGGTGCTCCCCCTCATCGAAACGGCGGTTGAGCGGGGTCAGGCCGATATACTCCCTCCCTGACGGCGTTACCTCATAGACCTGTGCGTTCGCGGGGGTGCTCTGTATGGTGGCCATGAACCCCTCCCGCTGTGCGGACGGCGCCTCGCTTGCCGAAGGGGCGGGGTCCGGGCGCTTTTGCGCCGGGGGTTTCAGGTGGGGGTCGACATACTCGTGCTTCACCATCCCGGCGAATTCCCTTATCTCATCCCGGTACGCGTAGGCTCCGTATGCGGCCGCGGCCGCCACGGCGAGGGCTGCAACCCATTTCACCGCCCTCCCGAGCGCCCCGCGCCTGCGCGTGTCCCGTATTGCCGGGTTCTCGTCGCTGAATTCCTGCTCCATCCTCATGTCCCCGAGGCTCTGGAGAGGGTCGCTTGCGCTCTGTTCCGTGGCGGAAAGCAGGTGCTGGAGGAACATGTTCTCGGTCTCGGGCCTCGGCATCGGCGCGGCATTGGCCAGCGAGCGCATTATGGCCTCCTTGAGCTCGGCCGCGCTCTGGAACCGGTCGTCCTCGTGCCGGGCCATGGCCTTGAGGACTATGTCCTCGACCTCCTGGGGTATGCCGGGATTCAGGTCGCGCGGCCTTATCGGTTCGGTGTTCATCTTTGCAGAGATTATGAGGCATTCCTTCTCCACGTCGAAAGGCATGCCGCCGGTGAGCTCCCTGAACATAAGCACGCCCAGGCCGTAAATGTCGACGCGGTGGTCGTAGCCCGCCCTCAATCCGCTCGCCTTCTCGATAAGCTCGGGCGCGATGTGGGCGTATTTTCCGACCACGCTCTCGGCCTTCGTGAGGCTCTCGTCCTCGCCATAGACGGATTTCGCAAGGCCGAAATCCATGATTTTCACAAGCGGCATGCCGTCCGCGTCCACGACGCGGATGTTGTTCGAGCAGAGGTCGCGGTGCATTATCCCCAAATCATGCGCGGCCTGCAGGCCGTCGCAGGCCTGCGCCATGATCGGCGCTAGCTCCTGCCAGGAGAACACCGGGCCCGATTTCATCTCCTTGAGGTCCTTCCCGGGCAGATACTCCATGGCTATGAAGAAGCTGTCCCTGTACATGCCGACGTCGTAGACGCGGATCACGTTGGGGTGGCTGACCTGCGCCGCGGACTGCGCCTCCTTCAGGAACCTCTGTATGGCGGTGTTCTTGTCCTCGCCGCCCCGGTCCAGGAGGTGCGGCCTGATGAACTTGACAACCATCTTCTCGCCCCGTTCGTTCAGGGCGGTGTACAAGACGCCCATGCCGCCCCCGCTCAGATACTCCTGGATGCTGTATTTACCGGAGACTCCGGGCACCACGGAGCCGATGAACGGGTCTGCATCGTCCTTCCTGGCCTTCTCGAATTCCCTTGCGGCGGGCTTGGCGGCAAGCGTCTCGTCCTGCCTTCCTGCCGCTCCCCTTCCCTTATGCATGTTGTATTTTATGTTTCAAAAAGAATATAAATGGCTATCCCTCGGCCTTCATGCCCTTCCTCTCGGCTTCGAGCACCTTCTCGAGGATGGCCGCATATGCCGGCCTTGTGAGCAGGTACCCTAGAAGGGCGCCGAGCATTGTCGACATCGCGAAGCCGATTATCTCGACTAGGCCCGAGAAAAGGAGTGGGACCATGGAGAATATGGCCACGATGGCGTTCGTCTTGATTATGCCGAACGCAAGCTCGACCTTCTCGTGCATGGTGTGCTTCTCCTTCTCCTCCTTCTTCAGCACCTCGTCGGTGATGACAATCTGCGCGTCGACACCCACGCCTATCGCGGCGATTATGCCCGCCATGGCGGCGAGGTCTATGGTGAAGGAGCCCAGGATGGAGAGCAGGACGAGCAGCTCGGCCATGCTAATTAGCACAATCGGGAGCGTCGCCCGGACGTTCCTGTACCTGATTCCGATGACAATCGAAATAACGACCAGCGAGGAGGCTATCGCAATCAGGCTGAGCCTGAGGAACTCGCTTCCCAGTGCGGCGGGGAGCGTCGTCCGGGAGCCTAGCGAAATCTGGACGGGCAGCGCGCCGCCCTTGAGGATGGACTCGATGCCCTTGACGCGCTCGGTCGCCTGGCGCGCTATCTCCCTCTGGTCAGTCGCATTGACGTTTCCGGTGACGATGTAGTTGTAGTTGGGTATGCCGCTCGTTATCTCGCCGCCAAGGAGGGGCGCGGTGAGCAGGCCCGCGGCCTCGAGCTTGCCAACCGTAAGGACTCCGCTCCTCGTCCGCGAGAACTCGGGCGCCATCCTGCCCTCGGGAAGCTCGACCACGTCGAATCCGAGCCCGCGCAGCATCTCCTTGCTTGCCTCCGACGCGTTCTCGGAGATCAACGCCTTTGTAGCGTTGGTTGCGGGCGCGAGGCCCGCCGGGATGTCCTCCATGATGTAAACCGCGATGTCCTGGCCGTCCTCTAGCCTGAGCATGTCCTCAATGGAGCGGAGGGACTCCTTCTCCCCGGAATCGATGCCCACATAGCCCCTGAAAGCGTCCCTTTCGTAGAAAATGGCGGCGTCCTGCGGCCTGTCGAGGAACATGTATATCGGATAATCCGCCTTGCCCTTCGCCGCGGCCGCGAACTGGTCCGCGCCCTCGCGGTCTACCGAAAAGGCGACGCCCCACTGGGCGCCCTGCATGACAAGCTCGCTCGCGCCAAGCGGACGTATGGAGGTCCTGAATATCCGGTCGCCGCTAACGGCGACCTTCCCGTCGACCACTCCGAGGAAGACGCCCTGCTGCGAAAGCGTGCTTTCGATGAAATCGATGGTCTGGGCGTCCGTGCTCGCAATCTCTACGTTCACGAGGCTGTTGCCCACCGCCCTCGCCTTGACCTCCTTGAGGCCGAGCGTGCTGGCGCGGCTCTTAATCGTCTGGACGAGCTCGTTCATCGTCGTCTGGTCCACTGGGTTCTCAAGCACGACCGGTATGCGCGTGCCGCCCACGAAGTCGATGCCGAAATTCAGCCCGTGCACCGCTATGTTGAGGGCGGCAAGGAGCACGAGCATCGTGATGCAGGAGAGCTTGATGTACGGCTCCTTCCATGCAAGCGAAGCGAATCCGAAGAACAGGAGGGCCACCAGAAGCAGCCAGCCCGCCACCGCGCCGATGCCGATGGCGAAGAGCGCGAACATGAACAGGAGCGCAAGGAAGCGCTTGTCATTGTAGAAATCCATCAGGCTCCCCTCCTTTTCTCGACGTGGTGGAGAATCATCACTCCGTTGATGCACCATGTCGCTATCATGTCCCCGACCAGGCCCGCGAGCGCCACGGCGGAAATCTCATAATACGTTGATATGCGCGTTATCGAGGCGAGTACGAATAGCGCCGAGAATGCGATTATGGCCGTCATGCTCATCGTGAGCCCGGTCTTCATCGCGTCGTAGGCGTTTTCGCGGGGCTCCCCCTTCCTCTTGAGCATCCTTGTCGTAAGCAGGATGTCCGTGTCGAGAGAGAAGCCGAGCAGCATGAGGAGCGCCGCGAAGGAGGCGAGGGTGAGCGGGATGCCGAAGAGGCCCATCGCGCCGAGCGCGAGGACTATGTCGCTCATCGCGCCCAGCATCACGGCTAGGCTTGGGACGAAGCTCCTGAAGAAAAGGAACACCAGGACCAGGCTCAGGACAATGGCCATGATGACGACGTTCGTCGCCACCTCGATGAAGTGCGTGGACAGCGCGGGGCTCACCGTCTGGATGGATATCGAGTCGTACCTGACGTGCCTGTCGATCGGACCCGTAATCGAGCGCTGGTAGTTCCCATATACCTGGCTGTAAGCCTCCCCGAATCTCTTCTGGAGGTCGTTCGTGCTGGTGATGTTGAACGAGCCGCGGCTCATGCCCGCAAGCGAGAACATCTCGTTGGCTATGGTGTCGAGCTCGGCCTTCCTTGAGGCGTATTCGCCGCCGGCGCTGCCGTTCTGGAACGATGCGACCTCAAGGTATGCGACCTCGGGGAGGAGGGCGTTGAAATCCGCCTTCAGGGCGTCGGCTCTTACGAGGTCCCGGCTCTGCGGCACCTCTATCTCCACCCTGTAGCCCACCGCGGTTTCGAAGAAGCGCACCGCGGCATCCAGCCCCTCGTCCTGCAGCTGCGCCTGGAGCGCGGACGCGTCGAGTGGCTCGGCAAGCGACAGCGTTATGACGGTTCCGCCCTGGAAGTCGACGCCCATCCTAATCGCGGGGATGAACGCCAGGGAAGCGATTATCAGGATTATCGGGAGCACGACCAGCATGCGGTAGTCCCCCTTGTATATATTAGGCAGCATCAGAATCGTGGATTCAGTTTGCATCGCAAGGCATTAAAGTCTTTTCTGGCGCCCCTTCGACCGACCTCCCGCCGGTTTAATAAATGCTTAATACACAAATATATAATTCACATAACTTAATACCGGGCAATCGCATGGGGTCCAGCAAAAAGGATTCGCTTCGCTTCCTCAGGGCCGATTCGGCCGCCCTCAGGCTGGGCGCCCATGCGCACGACACCCTGAGGCCTCCCGCCCTGCCAAGGCCGCTCACGGATGCGGCCGGGCCCGCACGGGCCGACAAGGCGGAAGGCCCGCAGGCGCACGGGCCTCTAAGCGAATCGGAAAAGAGGCTCGCGCTGGCGGCTTTGAGGGCGTGCGGCGGGTTCGGGCCGGATGAGGAGCGTGCGCTGTGCTCGATGCACCCCGGCGTGCGAGAGCTCCGGATGAGGAATTCCATAAGCGCTGCCTGGACCGAGGGGGGATGGAGGCTCGCCCTGGCGAAGGATTCGGAGGATGCGCCACCCTCGGCCTCTTTCAGCCGGGCCCGGCACGTGCTTGAGGAGCTGAGGGGGCTCGAGTCCGCGATGGAAGCGCTCCGCTCCAGGCTTTCGCTCGGCAGGCCGTCGCTCAAGGAGATGGCCGAGGCGCTCATGAGCGAGGGGGAGCTCACGGAGAGCCAGCGGAGGTTCTTCCCCGGCCCGGCCGGAGCCGCCGTGAGCGGCAAGGGCATTGCCGGCTTCGTCGCATGGATACGTAACCTGCGCTCCGACGAGATTCCCAACGCGTGGCGGGAGCCCGCGGCTAACGTGGTCTCGGCGGCATCGCTCATCCACAAGGCGCGCTTCACGAAACAGCCGCTTTCGCCGGACGAGACCGCGCTTCTGGCACGGCTCGTCAAGGACAAGGCCCTAAAAAGCGGCGAGCTGGCCTATCTTGAGAAGGAATTCACGAATGACATGAGCGCGCGGCCCATAGGCGAGGAAATCCGGTCGCTCCTCTACTGCGCCCCCGACCCGCTCGCGGAGGCCGCGCAGGAATCCATGGAGTTCGACACCCTGCTGGACTTCCTCGGCATCCGCCGCGACCGCGTTTCGGCCGCGCTCGGCGGCGCGCACGCGCTGAGCAAGGCCCATTCCTATTCCGAGCCCCTCAATCCCGAGAACGGCGATGCCATGACCTCGGCGACGATAGGCCTGTCCGGAGGGCGGTCTTTCTCGCTGGACGCCGTGTTCGACGGGGTGAGCGGCCAGGGGGGCGCGAGCATCGCGAGCGCGCTTGCGAAGGACACCCTGGAGGTCGCGGCGATCTGCGGCTGGTTGCGCGGTCCAGAGGACGTCCGGATGGCATTGCTCCTTGCGGACATCGTGATATGCATGGAGAAGGAGCGCACCGGGGAGTGGGACATGGGCACCACCGCGGCAGTCTCTTATATCGAAGGCGACCGGTTCTTCGGAATCCACTGCGGCGACAGCGACTGGCGCATCGTCCGGGCCGGGGAATCCGTCCGCTCCTCCAAGCCGCACGGGTTCGGGAACAGGATATGGTCGGGCCTGGGCATCGGCCCGAGGAACGTCCACATAAACAACGCGGATTATCCGGACGGCGCGCGCCCGGCCGGCGGGAGCCCGGAAGCGGCAGGCTACCGGCCGGTCATCCTCGAGGAAGGGGACTATGTCCTCACCCTGACGGACGGCATCGGCGACGTGCTCTGCGCCCACGAGCTGGCCGGAATCTGCAGTTCGGCCGGGGATGACGAGGGGCTCGCCGCGCGATCGATTTTCTCGCTTGCGGACACGCGCAAGGACCCCTACTCCCAGTACCCTCCCCCCTGCGGCTGCATGCCCATCAACGGGAAGGACGACGACATGTCCATCATCGTGCGCAGGATGGGGCCGGGCCAGAAATAGGGCGGCTTCAGGGCCGGAACGATTGAGGAAAAATGGACTCGGGGGGACTCGCACCCCCGGCCTCTCCGATTGTCGAAGCCTTCTGGCCGTTCATAGCGAACAGGACCTAGGAACGCTTCTGCGAACGGAGCGCTCTGTTCTGCCACGCGCCATCGCCATGCATTGGCGCTGTCGCGTGTCTGCTGAGCTACGAGCCCTCTGATGCAGAGAACCTTCTTGCTACCAAAGCCTAATAAACCTGATTTCTGAACCTTGTCCGTGGCAGGCGGCGCTATTTCATCGCATGCGGAGAACCATACGGTTTCGCGGGGGGTGATCTTCAGGAACGTCATCCTCGGCGGGCAGGACGGCATCGTCAACATCCTCGGCATCGTGCTCGGGGTGGCCGCCGCCACCGACTCGGTCCAGCTCGTGCTCCTCGCAAGCCTTACCGCCACGATTGCGGAGAGCATCAGCATGGCAGCCGTCGCATACACCTCCATCCGCGCCCAGCTCGAGCATTACGAATCAGAGGTCAGCCGCGAGCTTGAGGAGATGCGCACGATTCCTGACATGGAAAGGGAGGAGATAGTGCGCATCTACGAGGCGAAGGGCTTCTCCGGGAAGCTTCTTGCGCAGGTGGTGGACAAGATAACCTCCAACAAGAAGGTCTGGCTCGAGACCATGATGCAGGAGGAGCTGCGGCTCGAGAACCCGGCCGAATCGATGACGCCGCTGATACAGTCAGCGCTCGTCGGGGCGAGCGCCCTGGTCGGCTCCCTGATTCCCATCGCGCCGTTCTTCTTCCTTCCTGCCGGAGGCGCGTCGGTTGCCGCGGTCGCATTGTCGTTCGTCGCGCTTTTCATCGTCGGAGCCTATAAGAGCAAACTGACCTCCGGCAAATGGCTCCGGGGCGGCCTCGAACTTATGGCGGTGGGCGGGGCGGCGGGCCTCGCGGGCTATTTCGTCGGCACCCTTTTCCAGCCGTAGGCTTCCCGGGAAAAGGCCTATATTTAAGCATTTTGATTTTATGCTTATAACCATCCACCCACACAGATGATGCCGGCAACCAGATGATGCGATGAGCCCCACCCAGCTAATCGGCCGCGAGCGGCCTCTTCCGGACAGGATGAGCCCGCTAATCGGGCGGCAGGTCCTGGTGGAGCGCCGGAGGGCAGTCGCCAGGGAGGCCGCCCTTCGGGCAATCGCCGACATCCCTCTTGGGCCCGGCAGCAGGGAATTTTGCGACTCCCTCGAGATATACCGCTGCTCAATGAGGAGCCTCCTTGCGCTTTTTCCAGAGCGCAGAATCTGGGAGCTGGAGCGAGAAATCCTCCCGGAGGAAGTCCTGGCGCCCCGTCTTTCCCTCTTCGGCCTTCCCGAGACTGCAGTCCCATTTTCGCTTTACGGGGACTGGGAGAACCCGACTCTCGAGGGCATGATACGCGCCCACCTGGTCGACGACGGCCGGGCGGGTTCGTGTTCCATCCTGCTCGCCCGCATGCTGGACCGTTTCACAGAATCGTCGCTTCCGCTCGAAAACATCGGGGGCTTCTACAGGCCCGCGGCCGCCCACCTCCGTGCCTTCGACCGGGCGCGGCGCGACTATCTCGAGGAAGTGCTCGCAGTCGCATGCGCCCTTGCCGACCAGTTCTTTTCGACATATCCTTCCGGGAAAAGCAACCATTTAAAAAGCTCTATACACAAAAGTATATCTACAAAAACAGGTGTTCATTTGAGCGAGATTCATTCTTCCTCCTCCCGCCCGAAGAAATCCGGCCCGTGCAGCAGCCCCGCGAGGTATCTGAGGGGCTCTGCGGTCCTGAGGCTCGGACTCGACCCTCTTGCCGGCCCCCTTCCGCCCGAATACGGATGGCGGGCGCGGCTTCCCGGCTTCGAGAAGCCCGCCAGGCTCAAGGTCCCGGACGTCGGGTTCCTCATTTCAGTCTCAATCATGCGCCCGGTCCTCCGCTCGGGCTCCGAAACGCGCTATTCCCATCCGGCCCTCCCTGGCATGGAGTTTGGCCCCGCGCAGTGCGGGGCGGCGGCCGCCGCCGCAGTAGCGGCGGGAAGGAAAATCGCCAGGATGCCGGCGCCCTCCGCTCCGGTTGCCGAAGGCGCAACAATTTCCGATTCCCTCTGCGCGTCTGAGGAATTCCGCAAGGCTTTCGATTCCGAGGACTTTGAGGCCCAGATGAGCATCGCTCTCGTGGCGGGGGCTATCAGGGAGCGCGCGGCGCAAGTCGCGGAGAGATTCAGTTCAGCAGACCCAATCAGGCAGGCTTCTGACGACCTTGACACCGCGTTCTCCTATGTGGAGGAATACCTCAATTTCCCTGACAATCCAGCGATGGCCCTCAGAAGCGTGCGCAGGATGCTCGAGCTCTCCCGGAAGGTCGAGTTCCAGCATCTCTCGCCCTACGAGCTCGCCCTCATAGCACTCGACGAGCGCCTCGAGAGGAAGGAGACCCCGAAGACTCTGATACCGGAGCGGACATCAGCCCCGCCGCCGGCAGACGCCCAGATCCCAAGGGCCCCGCCTCTTCCGGCGGACCTCATTCAGGTGGCGGAGGAAGGCGAGGAGCCGACGCAGGAGATCGCGCTTGCACCGGAAGAGCCCGCGCCCGCAGAAACAGCCGGAGCGGGGCAGGCTCCGGAGGAAACGGAAGTCGAGGAGCCCACGGAAGAGATACAAATAGATGTCGAGGAGCCTGAAGACGAGGCTGCGCCCCCTTGGGCAGGAGAGCCGGAGGTTGCCGGACCAGCCGTGGCGCCCGAAGATGAGCCGGAAAAGGCCGCGCTCCCCAAGTTCGATTTCCCGTTCCCGAATTCCGTTTACGATACGAACCTCGAGAAGATTCTTCCGCCAAAAACGGGCCCCGACGGCCTTCCGGACGAGAAGGCGACTCTGGTGCGCAGGGTCGCAAGGGCGCTCGTGACATACCGGATGCATGATTTCCACGACGGCAACATTGATGCAAGGTGCCTGGGCTCGGTGCAGTCCCTGCGGAAGGCATACTCGCCGGCCGCCGCGCTCGCATGCGCGGAGGCAATCGTTGACGGCCACGGGTCTGCGCCGCAGGAAGAGGGGGCCGCTGAAAGCGAAGCCGGTGCCGCCGGGGAAGCTAAGCTGGTTGAAATCGGCCAGCCATCCGCACATGTCATGCTTGAGCGGCTCGACGAATCCGCCCGTGAAATCGTGGCGGCTGTGATGGGCGCGGACTCTTGCACGGCCCGCACCCTGGAATATTTCCTCGCTCTTGCTCCCGGATACAGGGAGCTTTGCATAAGAAACTACATCTCCTCGCGCTGGACCGAGGGGGATTTCACGACGGACATCCCGCGCTTTAGGAAGGCGCGCGATACCCTCTATTCCGCCTGCTCGCTTCGCGAGCCCACGGAGGCCGAGAAACTGGAGGCGGCCCGCGACCCCATGCACCTATCCGAGCGCCAGAGGCATTTCATCGATTCGCTTCTCCACGGCGGCCGGCCGCTCCTGCGCGCGCAGGATGCGGAGGCATTCGCAGTCTGGGTGAACGCCGACCCTGCCTCGGAACAGGGAAGGCGCGCGCTCGAGGATTTCTGGAAGGCGAACATGGCTGCGGCATCGAACGAGGATAAATATGTCATAGGCTCATCGTTCTGGCTGAACACGCCGCGGGAGGACCGCCTCCGCTTCTGGAAGCTCCTAGACAGCGACCTGCTTTCGGCGGGCTCGCTCGCCCACAGGCTCAGGTTCGGCAATGGCTCGCGCATGTCCCTCGACGAGGCCGGAGTGGCGGCGAGGGCATACGGCAAGACCGTCCGGGAGGCGTATACGCTTTCCACCCAGACCATGGAGCAGCTCTCCGCCGCGCTCACGAAGCACACGTACGGCGGGGATGTCAAGGAATACTTCCCCGAGGCGCTAAGGCTCGCGGGGATGGGTCCGCTCATGGCGCATTCCAGGCTGAAGGAGGACGCCCGCCTGGAGATGGAATACAACACGCTCATCGAATTCCTCGGCGTGAAGATGGAGGCGCCAGCCTGCGAGCTCATCGACAGGGGATATTCCAGGCCCAAGCGCAAGAACGGCTCCTACGGCCCGAACGAGGACTCATATTCATCGGCGCGCGTGATGCTGCCCGACGGCGGCGTCCTTCTCCTCGACATGGTCGCGGACGGCATGGGCGGGCATTCGCAGGGCTCCAACGGGGACAAGACCAACGGGCAGGTGGCGAGCGGCATCGCGAAGGAGGTCTTCGAGGTCGCGGCCATGGCCGGATGGATAAGGACGCCGGAGGACGCGCGGAAGCTCATTTTCATCGCGGACCAGGCCGTGGTCGCCGAGCAGATACGCACAAAGGCCCGGAACCAGGCAACCCGCGAAGTGACGAAGGAGTGGGCCGACCAGGGCGTCGACGTGCAGAACATGCACCCGGAATGGGCGCCCGAGTTCACCAGGCAGGTGGAGACGCGGTTCCTTGAAAGGCTCGCCGCGATCGATTCGACGCAGACCAACAACATGGGCACGACCATGGTCATCTCCATGCAGAAAGGCGGGGACGCCTGGTTCATCCACTGCGGCGACAGCGACGCCATGCTCCTGCGGGGCGGGAAGCCGTTGTTCGCGACCGAGGGGCACTCGTTCGCGATGCAGCTGCGCATCGATGCGGAGCGGAGCGTGCGCGAGAAGCTCAGCGGCGAATGGTCGCTTTCCGGCATCGACGTTACCGCGCTTGATGCGGCGCAGTCTGCGGAATTCGAGAGGCAGTTTCGGGAAAGGCACTCCGAAATCATGGAGCAGCACGGCGTCGCGATTGAGAATTTCAAGAACGTGATAGTCTCCGCGGTGGGCGTCCACCCGAGCTTCGTCCACATCAACAACATGGACGGGGGCTATTCCCCGATAAAGGTGAAGCCCTCCGATGCCTTCCTCCTATGCTCGGACGGCCTGACCGTCCCGGTGTGCACCCACGAGATTCCAGCCGTAATTTTCCGGAAAAGCCTCGGAGACCTCGAGGCCGCGAGGGAGGCCCTGGTCGAGCTTGCGGATTCCAGGCCAAACAGCAAGATGCACAAGACCATGTGCGAGTGCGGCGAGCGGCCCGGCAAGAACGACGACAAGACGGTGATAGTCCGCTACGGCTTCGAAGGGCTCATGGCCGAAGCCCCCTCGGAATCCCGCTTCCTGTGGCTGACGGGGCCGCTCAAGGACGACCCGGTCGGCCTCGCGCTTTCCAGCGACTACCGCATGTTCCTCGAAGGGCTAAGCGACATGGCCACCGGCCAGGAGCGCGTCATCGAGGCCCTCAGCACGCTCGTTTCAGCGAGCGAGGAATCGTCGCCCGGGAGCTCGAGGAACTCCTATCTCCTCACGCTCTCCTCGGTCTTCTCGGTCGTTTCGAAGCGCGAGGACGGCTACAGCCTGCTCGTGGACATGGCACAGCCCATGGGGAGCTGGAGCGGCCTCATGCTCAAAAAGCTGCGCGAGGCGCCCGACGCGTCGCTCAGCAGGAGGGCGATGTTCGACTTCGTCAGGTTCTCGGTGCCCCACGCAGAGCTTGCGCCGCTGCTGGGCGGCCTCGCGAAGGAGGCTAAGAACCCGGACATCGCCAAATGGGCGCGCATCGCCCTTTCGCAGACCGGCTCCCCCGTGGAGGAACCTGAGCCCTCGGCGTTCGAAAAGCCTCCCCCCGCTGAGTCCATCTTCAATTCGCAGCTTGATGTCCTGGGCCGGCCGCTCGACGCCTCGGCAACAAGGTATCTTGATTCCATCGTCCTTGACGTCCAGGGCTCGACCGTCATGCAGGACGTGGCGAACACGCTTGGAATCCTGCCCCGCGACCTGGAAATCATGGTGTTCTTCGCCTATTCAGGCTACAAGCAGGATGTCGCCATAGGGACGCACATGAGCATGGAAGGCCAGCAACTCATACCCGAGGTCGCATGCCATCTTGCCAGCGGCGACGCCGAGCGCATCCTCGTTTCCTCGTATATACTATATATGCTGAAGGAGTGGGACCTCACCCCTACCGACAGGCGGAGGCTCTCGGGCCAGCTCCTGGAATATACGCGCACGATGGACAAGGGCGCCCCGTACGCGGCGATGTTCCACGAGCTCTCGTCCCCTTTCCTGCAGCCGGGCGTGGGCAACTGAGTCTCCACGTTTTTTTACCAAGGCAAACATTTAAATAGATAACCCCACTAATGTATACAATAACACACTTAGTTTCATGAAACCTGAGGTGATATGTTTGGCGGGAGAGAGGAATCTGGCTAATGGCGATGCCCCGAAGGGGGCTGCGCGCCTCGAGAAGGCGGTCGGCGAGCTCAAGGGCGTCGCGGCGGTCTTCCCGGCGGCGAACGCCATGATTGAGGGCCTTCGCGGCGCGAAGGAGGCCGCGGTGGAGGAGGTCAAGCGCGACCTCGACGGCATCCGCGGCAAGGCGACGGGCCTCGAGGACCTTGCGAGGGACATCCGCGACAAGGCCTCGAAGATGGAGTCGCATGCCTCTTCAGTGCAGACTGCGGAGAACCAGCTCCTGGAGGTCTCCCGCGGGCTCGACGAGAAGGCGACAGGCGCCCAGACTTCGGCGGCGGCCTCGGCCGCGGCAGCGAAGGAGGTCTCTGACGCCCTTTCAAGCCTGAAAATCACGTTCAAGGGAACCGAGCTTGCAGGCGTGGCGGCGCTCGCGAAAATCGGCGAGCTGGCATCCATGTTCCCCGCAATGGTGAAGGCAGAGGTTTCGCGTGTCGTCTCAGCCGAAGTCGGCGAGGGCGATTCGAAGAGGGAACTTTTCGGAGTCGAGCTGATTGCGCACGTGGTCCTGGGCGTCGATGGCGCCGAGAGGGCCGCGGGCAGGGCGCTCGCTGCGGCCGAGCATGTCGAGGAGATAATGACGCAGGGCGGAGAGCTTGTGAATGCGGCGAATGACGCCTCGCTCAAGGCCGAGAGCGCAGCCATCGAGGCGAAGGGCGCGGCCAAGGCCGCGGAAAAAACCGCAGAATCGCTCTCGGAAAAGCTCGACGAGGCCGGAAAGCAGCTCCGGACGATGTACGGCGTTCTCATGGCGGTCCTCAAGAACAACGGTCTTAATACCGAGGTAACAGAGGATATGGTGGAGGAGGCTTCGGCGGCCGCGGAAGGCGCGGCAGCACGGGTGGAGGGTGAGGATGATGAGTAATTTCAACAAGTTCCTTATGGGTGGCGGCAGCAAGAAGGGCGGCAAGCCGAAGGAGGAGGCGCCGGTGGAAAAGCCGAAGCCTCCGTCCATGCCTCCGCTCACCGACACGCAGGCCGCGACCAGGCAGGTCGACCTGAGCGATGTCGCGAAGGCCGATGCGGAGGACGCGCTCGACGAGGCGCGCACAGTGGAGGTCCCAATACGGGCTCCGAAGGCGCCCCCGTCTCCGGTTCCGTCCGCGGTCAGGGCCCCGCCCCCGAAGAGGGAGGCGAAGGTCGTGCAGCTTTCGCCAAAGCCATCCGCTCCAGCGGCGGCCGAGAAGAAAGCCGAAGAGGCGGCGCCAACAGGCGAAGCGGCAGAGGCCGAGAAGCCCGCGCCCGCCCCGGAAAGGAAGGGCATCGACACCGAAGGGCTCCTTGCGAAAATCAAGGCGCAGGTGGAGGGCCTGCTGAATCCCGTGAGGGAGCAGCTCGCGGAACTCTCCAGAAAGGTCGAGGAGCTTGGTGGCAAGGTGGATGCCGCCGACACAATAAACGATTCAATAGTAAACGAGCTTGAGGGAAGGCCCGTCTACCAGACCGACGAGGAAGGCAATGCGGTCATTGATGACGAAGGCAATCCCGTCCAGGCAGTTGACGAGGAGGGCAATCCAGTCTGGGAGGCCGAAGACGACGGAATCCAGGCCATCGGCATCAAGAGGAGGCTTTCCGGCGTCGAGGGAATGAACGACGCAATCATAGCGGAAATCGAGGGCCCCGAGCCGCAGCAGGACGAGGAGGGCAACCCCGTCGACGCCGTCGACGAGGCAGGCAACCTTGTCCTCGGCATCAAGCAGAGGCTCGCGGCGCTCGAGGGAGCGCTCACAGAGCTTCTCGGCGAAGGATTCGAGAGGCTGCCCGGCATGACGCAGGACAACGGCATATCGACCGCCAAGAACCTCGTGGTGGCGCTGCTTGGCCCCACCCCCAAGGAAGATGTGGAGCAACTGGCGGTGGAACGCGGCCCCAAGGCCGTGAAGAGCCTGCTTAAGGTGTTTTCCGAGAGCGAGGGATTCGTGGTTTCGATAGCCGCCAATGTGAAAGGCGTGCCTCCCTACGCGCTTGATTACGATGAGAACAGGGATAAGAAGGCCGAAGTCCTCGAAATGGCCGCCGCCATACCCAAAGCGGTGCGCAATGTCAGCCCGGAGCTCGACTGGAAGGATGTTGAAGCCCGGCACAGGGACTTCGCGAAGCCCGAAGCCGAAACGAACGGAGGGGATGAGTGATGGCAGATCTTCGCAAGGTTAAGCAGCAGGTGAGGGGCGGGGCTCCCAAGGCCCCCGAATCCGTGCGCCCGAAGCCTCCGGCCGCCGCAGGGCAGGTCGAGGGCCTCGCACAGGCCAAGCCTCCAGTGGCGGAGAAGGCGGCGCCAGCATCGAAGCCGGCGCCAGCGCAGCAGCCCGCCGCGCCGAAGGCCGAGAAGCCTGCGGCAGCGGGCAACGTGCCTCCGGCACCCGCACCAGCGGCAAAGCCTGCAGAGGCGCCCGCCGCGCAGGCGGAAGCCCCGGCGGAGACCCCGACCAAGGTCGATGTCAAGGTGCCTCCGAAGGAGGAGGCGGCGGCCAGGCCCGCTCCTGCACCGGAATCTCCCGCGCCTGCGGAAACGAGCAGCGCGGAATACGAGGTCATCGGAAGCGGGGAGGTAGAATCGGTGGTTGAGGCTGCGAATGGCGAAACACCTGCGCCAGCGGATGGAATCGCGCCAGCGGAACTGCCCAATCTGGACTTGTCGATAGATTTGGGCTCGGTTTCGCTTGCGGCCGCAGGCCCCGAAGAGGCGCCCGCAATGCCGGCCCCCCGGGCATCCGAGCAGAAGATATCCAAGGAGAAGATACTCGCCTTCAGGGAGGCGGGGGACTACGGCTACATCACGAGGGGCCTCAAGCTGACCTACCAGTATGCGGGCGCGACCTCGATGGTCGTGAAGCTAACCGGCAAGGGCGTCGAGCAGGACATCCTCCTCGAGCTCAACAGGACCGAGGAGCGCGAAGTCAGGACGTCCAAGGGCGTGGTCTTCGTGTCGCTGACCTACAACGGCGCCAAGGAGGGCGCCAAGGAGGTGCATGCGCTCGCGCAAGGCACGGCGTCCGCCATGGACTACCTCGAGAAGACGAGGAAGTACGCGGTGTCGATAAAGGACAGCGTGACCTGGATGCGCAGGCATGTCTCAGACATAATCGTGGGCTCTTTCATCGCAGCCTCGTCCGTGGCCATGCTCACCCTCGCATGGGTGAAGACCGCGCTCGGGCCGCTCCATCCGTGGGCGCCCATAGGATACGCCGTGGCCGGCGTCGCGCTCGTGGCCTGGCAGGCGTTCGAGAGGCACAGGCACTTCAGGAAGGAGGAGCAGAGCTCGGAGTGAATCGGGGTGTGTATGATGGCAGAACTCAAGCATGATGAATCGAAGAAGGATGCGGCCAAGCCGAATGCGGCGAAGCCCGCAAGGAACTATTTCGGCGTGAAGAACGCGGTCGTTGCCGGGCTCGGCCTGGCGGCGGTAGTCGCGCTCTTCGCAAGGGCGGGCTGCGACGGCCAGGACAGGCTCGTCGAAGGCCCGGAAAGGCGCGTCGGGGTGGCCGTGACCGTGCCGTCCGTTCCGACGGTGATTCCGGTCTGCGCGTCCCCGACCAAGGGCGACAACGTCTGCGACCGCGAGAAGGGCGAGCACGATGTCAACTCCAAGAACTGGGACCCCCAGAGCTGCGGATACTGCGGCGACCTCATACGCCAGGACTTCGAGACCGCGGAGGCATGCCCGGTCGACTTCCATGACGGGAACGGCAGGGTCGAGCGGAACGTGGTCTACGGCGCCTACATCGCGCCGAGGGATGATGGCGGGGTATACTCGCTTAGCACAATCACGATAAGCGAGAGCTGCCGCGAGAGCGACCCGAACTATGCGGCCGCTGACTGCGCGGGCAGGGGAGGCGCACGCCCCGGCGGCTCGGGCTCGGCAAGGCCCGGCGGCGTGGACAGGCCGCCCCGCGAGACTACCGGCCCGGCGGTGAGCGGCGGGCAGTGCCCGTCCGAAGTGCTAGCGCTTTATCGCGGCAGGGCGAACGCCCTTAAAAGCGGCGCGAACCTCGCCTCCATCAGGCAGAGCTGCCCGGAGAGCGCATCGAGTTCGGTGACGCTCCAGGTGGGCATCAGGGTCCAGGGAGGCTTCGCGACCGTGACCGGCATTTCAGGATGCGGCTCGCAGGGCCTTTCCGTGAACCTGGGCGGCATTCCTGCCGGCGTGGATTCCTGCACCGGCACCATTTCGGTTCCGATACCCCCGGGATGAGCCGGCCGCCAAAACATCATTTCTTTTTCATCTTTCCCCATTTTGTCGGGGTGAAAACCCCCGCTTCCTTTTCCTCACGCGAAGGGCAACATTTAAAAATCCCTTCTTACATAAATTACTTGTTAAAACAACACTAACGGTGGGAGAGGATGGCTGATCTGAGGAAAATCAAGAAGGCCGGAGCCGCAAGGCCCGCAGCGGCGAAGCCTGCCGCCCGGGAGCCGCTCGAAGAGCGCCCCGTTACGGAACCGAAGGCACAGAAGGCCGCGCCCCAGCCAAAGGAGGCGCAGGCTCCGGCATCGGAAACGCGGGCATCTCCGGTTCCGGTTGCCCCGGCGTCCCAGCCGGAGCAGTCCGACTATGATGCCCTGATGCTGCTCCCCGTAGGCCCGTTCTTCGACGTCGCGAAGGAGAAGTTCGCGGCGGCGGGGATAACGAACCTGCAGGAGCTTATCGTGCTCAGCCAGTCCGACCGGGAGATCGCGCTCCTCATGAAGGCGGCGAACGACCGCAACATGCTCGGTTCGGTACTCACCTTCCTTTCCTCACCGGCGCCGCCGGAACCCGGGCTTTCCGAGCCCAGGCTCTCCGCGCTTCCGGGAGAGCCCAAGGTGGAGCACCCGAGCGTCTATGAGCCCACCGTGGCTTCCGATGTGGGCATGGCCGCTTCCGCGCAGCCGCCTTCGAGCCCCACGCTCGGCAACGTGCCGGCGAGGCCTTCGAAACCCCCGCCCCCGCCGCCTCGCAGGCAGTCCCAGCCGCCGCCCACGAGGCCCGAAGGCGCAGTGCCCAGGAAAATGGACCGCATCGCGGAATTCATAAGCGGCCTCGACCAATCCAGCGCATCGCCCACGTCCAAGCTTGAGCAGGCGAAGGCGTTCTTCGATGAGATACGGTTCCCTTTCGTGCAGAGCATCCCGGACTATTCCGCGAAGCAGGACGCATGGAAACGCGAGCGCGAGCTCGCGAAGAAGGAGAAGCGCACGCCCAATTTCGACGAGGCCGGGCAGAAGATAGAGCGCTTCATGATAATGATCCACCCCCTGAAATCCTACATCGACAACCTGCAGAGGTGCGTTGATGTGGGGAGGGACATACAGGAGAGGAAGAACGGGAACGGAAAGCCGTCCGACCCGCCCAAGAGGCCTTCCATGCCGCCGCAGGCGCCGCCGCGCAGGCCGACGCCCGCCTCGCTGCGCCAAATCGGGCAGGCGGAAGAGGCGGCTCGCGCGCAGGCCCCGCGACAGGATGAGCCGAAGCCCGGCGCGCTAAAGCGCTTTTTCACGAGCTACACAACGCTCGCCGTGGCCGGCGCTGGCGTTTTCGGGGGCGCGATGGCATACAACGGCCGCTTCGCGGACCTCGCGGAGGGGGCACGGCTGCTCGCCCAAAGGGTGAGCGGGGCCGAGCTGGAAAGGTTTCCCTCCTGGGCCGCGGCCGCCGCATACGGCGCCGTGATGGCATGCGCACTGACGATATCGCTCGTGGTCCAGCATTCGAGGAAGAAGAGGCTCCGCGCGCTTTCTGAAAGGCAGTCCCGCCTGACGGAAGAGGACCTCCAGCGCGCGGACATGCTTGTCGCGGCGCTCCGGAAAATCAGGGAAGCGTCGTCCGGCGGAAGCCGCGGCGTGCTCCTTGCCATAGTGGATGCGATGCACCGCGAGGACGGGCCTTTCCTAGAGATGTACCGTTTCAAGGGCCGCGAGGTGTTCCCCGACATACTGGAGAGGGCCGGCATTCCGTCGGGGCTGCTCGCCCCGCTGCGCAACGAGACGATAATCAACAACGAGCGCGTGAAGATGAGGGAGCAGCTCAAGGCGCTGGCGGACCATTCGGCCAAGCCCGCCGACCTCCGCAACGCGTTCTCCCGCATGTACCGCGCGGACGAGCTCTTCAGGCTCATGTGCGACGAGCTTTTCTTCCAGAACGTCGCGCAGGAATACGTGAACGGCACGAGGGCCGAGGACATATTCAAGACGGTGAAGAACAGCTCGGGCGAAATCGTCGGCCCGGCGCTGCTCGAGGCGATGCGCAGGGAATATCCCCGCATCAGCCAGCAGAAATGACGCTTGCATGGATGGTTTGAGGTGTGGAAATGTCTGATATGAAGAAGGATACTTTCATGAGCCGGATGAAGGAGAAGGTGAAGAACAAGGGCCTGGTGTACGCGAGCGCGGCCGTCATCGCGACATGCACGGCGCTCGTGTTCCACGAGTGCGGGGATTCCATAGCCACTTTCGGAAAGGCCGAGCCGATGTGCGAGTCTGTGCGCGGCGACAACATCTGCTACCCCTGCGAGAGCTACCCCTACATGCGCGGCGCAGAAGGCAAAATCCTTCTTGACCGCGAAGGCAAGCGGGTTCCCAATCCCAATTACTCCATAGAGGACTGCCACGAGGGCGACCGCGTCGCCCAGACCGCGACCAAGCTCGCGGACCTGCGCAACGCGGCTGGCGAGCCCGTCGAGAGCATCATGGAGAAATTCCTCGACGGCAGGCCCATCACGCTTCCACTCGAGGGCGAGGGCTCAATCGACGTCGTCATGCAGGCGGTCCGCGACAACCCGTGCGCCGCGCGCACCGAAGGCGGCCCCGAGATTTCAAGGCCGAGGGTGACCGGCGACCTCGTCAAGAGGGTCATCGTGCAGAGAGACCAGCCCCAGATAGAGGAGATGTTCCTCCATCCCGAGAGCCTGCGCCCCGGCGACAACTATTTCGTCACAATCAACGGGTACGAGGAGACGTGCGATGCCACCCTGCCCGTATGCACCCCTGACATGGTGACCGCGTGCTTCTGCGCGAACCACGTGGACTGCAGGCCGCCCGAGCCTCCGGCCCAGGTCGAGCCGCCGACCTGCGGCAACGCGAAGAACGAACCCGGCGAGGCGTGCGACTTCCGCTCAAGGAGGGCGCGCGGCGGATGCCAGCCCGAGCACCACTGCACAAGGAGCTGCACCTGCGAGCGCGACAGGGAGCCGCCAAGGTGCGGCGACAATGAAACCAACGGCAACGACGAATGCGATCCTCCGGGCTCAGCGTGCGGGGAGGGCGGAACATGCTCGCCCCAGTGCAGGTGCAACGAGCCTGTCAGGCCGAACATTCCTCCCGGCGGGCCGTGCCCGTCCGAGGTTACCGGCCTCTTCCGCGGCCGTGCGAACGCCCTGAAGACCGGAAGCGCGCTTTCCACCGTAAGGAGCGCCTGCGGCCCGGACAGCCAGTCGCGCTCAATCCAGCTCACCGTGCAGGTGCGCGTGCAGAACGGCTACGGGACCGTGGAATCCATCAGCGGCGCGGGCTGCTCCGGCATCCCGACAAGCCTCGTGAACCTGAGCGGAATAGCGGCCGGCGTGGACAGCTGCGTAACTCCGATACCGGTCACGATACCGCCCGGATGAGGCGCTTCGGGCCCCGTTCCGGCCCCTCGCTATTCTTTTATTCCCTTTTTCCCTTAATTCTCTTATGATACGGCACGTCCTTTTCGACATCGACGACACGCTTTTCCCATCATCCGAGTTCTCGTCGCTCGCGCGCAAAAACGCGATAAACGCGATGATAGGGATGGGCCTGCAGGCGGAGTTCGAAGATGTGAATTCAAGGCTCAAGGCAATTATCGCTGGCAAGGGCTCCAATTATCCGCATCATTTCGACGACCTTTGCGCCGAGCTCGGGGTAAAGGAGCCGGGGCGCTTCATAGCGGCGGCAATCGCGGCGTACCACGACACCAAGACCTCGATTGCCCCCTTCCCGAAAGTGCCGCTCACGCTCCTTCGCCTCAGGCAGGCCGGCTACACGCTGCATGTCGCGACGCAGGGGAGCACCATCAAGCAATGGGACAAGCTGATACGCCTGCGCATAGCGCTCTATTTCGACAGCGTCTTCGTGTCCGAGGAGCTCGGCGGCGACAAGGGCGAGGGCTTCTACAGGGCGGTCCTCGGGCGCTTGGGCTGCGGGGCCGGGGAATGCCTGATGGTGGGCGACCGCGAGGAGGCGGACATAGCGCCCGCGAAGGCCGTCGGTATGAAGACGGCCCGTGTGCGCTCGGCGAAGAACGAGGGCTCGCCGTCATCCGCGGACGCAGTCATCGATGGCATCGGGGCCCTTCCAGAAGGCCTGCAAGACTTATAAAACATTCAATCCTATACCACAGCATGAGACCTCTATTCATAGGGTTGGTCATTGTCAGCCTCATCCTTGCCGGCTGCGGCGGGAGAAGCTCCACCGGATGCAAGGACAACAGCGACTGCCAGTCCTGGCAGTACTGCAACACCACGGGCGGCAGCTGCGCAACGCTGGCGGGCTACTGCGACTCGGACGCCCAGTGCACCGACAACATGACCGAGTGCGACATCGAGCGCACCCACCTGTGCGTCTACAGGGAAGGCCTCTGCAGGACAAACGCCAACTGCGAGCCCTGGCAGGTCTGCGACACGGAACAGCGGTGCAGGCCATCGCCGGGATACTGCGACTCCGACTCCCAGTGCGACCCGGTCTTCGAGTTCTGCAATCCCGCGACCCACCAGTGCGGGCCCGCGCCCGGCTACTGCACGGCAGACACGGACTGCGATTCCTGGAAGAAATGCGACATAGTCAGCAAGAGGTGCTACCTGCTCGAGAACAGGTGCGACCTCGACGGAGACTGCGCAACATGGCAGACCTGCGAGCCCAAGACGCACTTCTGCGAGCCCAAGGTCGGCTACTGCATCAACGACGAGGACTGCCAGCAGTGGTCCCGGTGCGACACCACGACCAAGAAATGCGTCGCAAGGCAGGGCTACTGCCTCGGGGACAACGAGTGCAACGAATGGGAGTTGTGCAGCACGAAGACGCACCGCTGCGAGTCCGGCAAGGACCGCTGCGGGAGCAACTCGGAATGCGGCAGCTGGCAGCTCTGCGACAGCACCCACTACTGCAACGCGAAGACCGGCTTCTGCGACGACAACGGCGACTGCGTGCAGGGCGAGGTCTGCAACCAGCAGAGCCATGTCTGCCAGTAGATGCTAATTCGGGGCCAGCTCCCCGGCCTCCCCATCCCCTTTCATTTCTTCTTCTCGTCCCTTATGTTCGACTCGACCGTGAACGGCACGTTGTTCCCGCCCTGCTGCGCAGGAGGGTCCCTGGGCCTTGTGGGCGGGCGCACGACCGGCGGCCTCACCTTGACAGGCTCCTCGTTGAGCGTGACCTCCACGGTCTGGTCCGAGCCCGGCCCGACGGTGCGCTGCTCCTCTACGAACCCCCGCTTCCTGAACCGGAATGTCATGGGGTCGAAGCCGTCCTGGATGGAGACGGAGCAATCGGCATCCGGGGCGGTTGTGCAAACCCTCGCGCCGCTCTCGGAAAACACCCCGACCCCCTGCGGGGTCGTTTTGAATGTTATCATGTAGGTCTTAACTGCATCTGCGGGTTCGATGACGCCCGCGTCCCCGGCTGCGGGCCTAGCCTCCTCCGCGCCCGCGTCGGCAGCGGCCTGCGTCGGCTCTTCGACCGGGGCTGGCGGCGCGAGCGGAGGCGGCGCCTTGCGCGGCTCCGTCCTCGGGGCGGAAACCTGCGCCTCCGGGGCGGCCGGCCCGTTGCGGTTTCCGGCCATGAAGTATCCGACCCCGGCCAGTGCGCCAAGGCCTATCGTGACGCCCGCGACGCCTGCGACTATGAGCCTGCGCCTCCTGTCGAGCTTCTCGGCGAGCCTCCTGCCCACCAGCATCGTCCTGCCCTTCTTTTCGCCCTTGGAGGGCATTGCGCCTTCGAGCGGGCCCTCTTCGGTTGGGACTTCGTCCGCCTGGCGGATTTTATCGTCTTCCGACAGGCCGCTCGTGTTGGCACCGGACATATCCGTCACGACGCCGGGAAGCGACGGCGACACTATCACGCTCGGAAGCACCCGGTGGTCCTCGGCAGGAACCGGCTGCTCCGGAAGCGGGAAGCTCGTCTGCTCCTCGTCCGGAAGGCCTTCGAGGGCTTCGCGCAGTTCGTCCATGGACTGGAAGCGCCTGGCGGGGTCCTTCTCGAGGCATTTCATGATTATGCCTTCCTTCTGCCTTGATATCAGCCTGCCCGGGGCCCTGGAGCTTGGCAGCTCGGGCTGCTCCCTCATGATTTTGGGGAAAAGGTTGGCGAAAAGCGCCTGCGGCGTCGTCTCGTGCGAGCTTGAGAGGAACGGTGCGGTGCCCGTCGCCATCTCATACATCACCGCGCCAAGCGAGTAGACGTCGGCGCGGCAATCGACCGGCTTGCCGTCCGCCTGCTCGGGCGACATGTATTCAGGAGAGCCCAATATGAACCCGGCCTGCGTCCTGAAAGCCGCGCCAGCCTTGCGGTCCTCCACCTTCGCTATCCCGAAGTCGATGATTTTCACCATCTCCTTGGTGCCGTTCGCGCCTATCACGAATATGTTGTCCGGCTTCATGTCCCTGTGGATGATGCCGGCCTCGTGCGCGGCCCCGAGCGCGTCGCAGACCTGCATGAATAGCCTCTTGAACCTTCCGTTCTCGAGCGGGCCGTCCTCATAGAGGACCTTGTACATGTCCCTGCCCTTGAGGAACTCCTGGACAATGAACGAGTATCCGTCCTCCTTGTCGTGCTTGAGCGCATAGACGGCAGTGATGTTCGGGTGGTTGAGCTTCGCGAGCGTGCGAGCCTCCTTGAAGAACCTCTCGCGGGCCATCTCGTTGCCGAACATGTCGGCGTTCATGACCTTGACCGCGACGTCGCGGTCGAGCGCCTCGTCCCTTGCGAGATACACGTTGCCCATCCCCCCTTCCCCGATGCGGGTTATGAACTCGTAGCCGTGCCTCTGGAGCTTCTCGGCTATCATCCTTTCATGCTCGACATCATCGGACGGGCGCTCGGGGTGCACCAGCATCGGATTGGTCGGGCTGTTCTCGTTGTCGATATGGCCCTCGGAAAGCACGTCCTTCCGGAGGGGCCGTTGGGGCTCCGGGCGCGGGACGGGGGTGTCCCTGCCGCCCTTCCTGGATTGTGACATGTTGTATTTAGTGTTAGAAAAGTATTTTAAATACCTATGGACGCCCCGCCATCCTGCCTCCGACCCGCATTTTGCATTAGCTTTTTAAAGTGTTTTAGTTAATGCATTAACATGAAAAAGCTTCACCAGTCCACGGAGCGCGCGCACGAGCCGAAGGAGCATGCACGCGCGAACGGTTTCAGCCGCTATCTCGCCGGGGCGGCCGCCGGCCTCGCCCTTTCGCTTTCCCCGATGCTAAGCGGCACAGCGCTGGCCCAGGACCGGCAGCCCCCGGCCGCCGCAAGGCAGGAGGCTCCCGCGGGGCCGCGGGCGGATGCCGCGGCACCCCAGCTGCGCGGAGACGTTTTTCCCATATCCGAAGGGGGCAGGGACCTCCAGTCCCGCCTCGTATACGAGGCCAGAAGCATGGCGCCTTCCATGAGCGTCGAAGGCCCGGGGACGGCGGTTCTGCGTTTCTACCCAATACTGAACCTGTCATCGCTCGATGCCGAGAGCCGGAGGCAGAACTACTCCATAAGATACACTGTTGACGGCCAGGCAAGGCAGCAGGCCGCATCATCCGGCGTGTCGGGATTCACGAGCCCGATAGTTCCCGCGGAATCATCTGCGGTAGGCACCCCTGTGGAGGTCCGCGTCGAGCTTCCGGCGGGCGCCCACGAGGTCGCATTCCAGTATCCGAACGGCTTCCTGGAGCTGGTATCATTCGCGAGGCCGGCGCCCCGCCAGCCCGCGGTTCCTGCGCAGCCTGCGCCTGCTCCGGTCGAGGCGCCCGCGGAGGCACCCGAAGAGGCGCCCGCGAGGCCGCTTTTATACGTCGACGGCGAATGGGCCCCCCTTCATTCCGTCGGCAGCGCCGGAAATTCCGGCGACCTGATTGCGGCCCAGGCCCATGCGCTCATCCCGCTTACGGACAACCTCGAACTCGCCGTGGGGGCGCTTTTCTCCACTTACGGGCTCTCGCTGGCGAGCGCGCTCTCCCAGACCGATGCCCGGTCATATTCGGCTGACATTGCGGCGGGCCTCTCATACAGGAACGGGGAGCACCAGGTTTATGCGCTGGGCTATGGCGGCTACCTGGGCGTTACAACGCTCGTCCAATCCCTTGCCGACGGCCGGGAGCAGGATGAGATAGCCCACAATTTCGGCTACGGCGGGGTCCTCGGATACCGCTATGGCGAGTTCGCCGCGCTGCGGGTGCAGGGCGGAAACGACCCGTTCAACCCGCTTTCCGTGAGGCTCTTCGGAGCGATTCCGTTCACCTGGATTTCCGAGCCCCGGGTCTATCCGTGGCTTGAGGCCGACTTCCTCTGGCTCCATGCGCTCGCACCGCAGGGAACGGACATCGGTGAGGCGCGGCTGGGGGAGAACGCCTACCACCTCCGCGCGCTCGCCGGAATCCCCATCTGGAGGCTCGGGCCCATAGTCCCATCGGCTGTCGCCGGTGGCGAATTCAGCTTCGGCCAGGGCGGGCTCCAGAACGGCACAGGCATATTCGGAGGAGCCCTGCGGGCGGATTTCTCGGGATTCGAAATCGAGGGCATCGGCGCGGCGACCCTGCACGGGGACCCGCTCGTACTGCTCCGGCTGGGCTACAGCAGGTAGCCTAATCCTATTTTATCCTTTTTCGCCCCATTGCCAGTGCATGGAAGGACGCAGGGTGCGCTTCGGGCCGGCCGGCATCCCCCTCAGGTGCGAGGGCAGGAGCACGCTGGAGGGCGTGCGCTGCTGCGCGGAATCCGGCCTGGGCGCGATGGAGATGGAGTTCGTCCAGGGCGTCCGGATGGGCGAGGGCGCCGCCCGCGAGATATGCGCCGAGGCGAAGCGGCTCGACGTCTCGCTCTCGTCGCACGCCCCGTATTTCATCAACCTCTGCTCAAGCGAGAAGCACAAGATCGAGAACTCCAAGCGCCATATAATCTCTGCGGCCCGAATCACCTCGCTGGCCGGGGGAGGCATCACGGTCTTCCACCCCGGCTTCTACCAGAAGCTTCCTCCTGCCGAGGCTTTCCGGGCGGCGAAGAAGGTCCTCGGGGAGATAGTCGAGGAGATAAAATCCATGAACCTTAAAATCAGGCTCGGCGCCGAGACGGTGGGCAAGAAAAGCGCGTTCGGCGGCTTCGATGAGAACATCCGCCTCTCGCAGGAGCTCGACTTGGTCGAGCCGGTGCTAGATTTCGCGCATCTGCATGCGCGGGGCGACTTCCGCATCCGCGGCGAGGAGGATTACCGGAAAATTCTTGCACGCCTCGAGCGGGACCTTAGCGGCTACACGAGCCGCCTGCATTGCCATTTCTCGGAAATAAACTACGGCGAGAAGGGCGAGCTGAACCATTACCCGCTGGGGACCAACAACGAGCCCCCGTTCAGGCCCCTCATGAAGGTGCTCGCCGAGGGCGGCTACTCGGGCACCATAATATGCGAGACCCCGAAGCTCGACATCGATGCATCGGTCATGATGCGGGAATACGCGAGGCGGGCGGAGGCGCATGCCTGATGCTTCTCGTGGAGTATCTGGAGGAGGCATCCGCCTTCCTGCGGGACAAGAAGGCGAGGCTCAAGGTCCTAGACGCCCAGTACCGCAAGATGTACGACCGGGACATCAAGAAGGAGGGCGTGCTGCTTCGCGCCGAGATGTCGAGGAAGCATTCCGAGATAACCAGCGAGCTCCTCTACAACCTCGACGAGTTCCGGGCCCTGCACAAATACTATCCCGAGCTGCTCCAGGCCTTCATGGAAGATGAATATGTGGGAAGGATACTCTCCAAGAAGGCCTGGCTCCTGGATTTCAAGTCGCTGCCGGCGCAGGAGGCGGCCGCCCGGCTGGAGCAGCTGCGCGCCTGGCGCATGCAGCTTCGGGACGCGAAGAAGTTCCTCAAGCGGTGGGTCGGAACCGTCAACGCCCGCTCCCTTGTCGCGACATTCCCCGTCCTCCGCGGCCACCTGAGCGGGGAGATGGACAAGGTCGACGCGATTGCGGCAATCGAAAAGGCAGACCGGATGCTTCTCCGGGAGGGGTGGCTGCTGCTCATCGGGGACGCGCTCATCCAGATTCCGATAGCGAAGTTCATGGGGAAGATAAACGACCTTCTCTTCAAGGAGATGCAGGCGAAGGCGGACCTCTCCCGCTCGATGGGCCGCGGCACGGTCGCGGAGACGGTCGCCCTGCGGAAATTCCAGGAAATTTCGAAGAAGCGCCAGCATTATGAGCGGGTGCTCACCCAGGTGCTCCTTGCGAATCCAGAATACCTGCGCCGGATGAAGAAAACGAAGAACTGGCTCTCCAGGGAGAGGGCGGGAAACCTGGAGAAGCTCGTGAAGGGGATAACGCCCCACACGATAAAGGAGCGGGCATGGCTCGACAGGATGCGCAAGAAGCTCGAATCGGCCTGACCGCGCGGTCAGCCGCGGAGCCCGGCCTCAATCGCCTTCTTTTTGGCCTCGCTTATCCTTGGGTCGTCTTTTAGGAAGAACGTGTAGAAGTTGAGGAGAAGCTGCCTCGTCTTCCTGCCGTCCTTCTCATACGCCCTCCTCATGTGGGCGTCGGCCCTCGGGTCGTCGAGGAACATGTAGCATATGCCCATGAAGAAGTTGGAGGTGGGGTCGTCCGGCTCGAGGGCGAGGGCTTCCCCGAAAGCAGCGAGCGCATCCTCCATCTCGAACATCTCGAAGTGCGCCATCCCCTTTATCTGGTAGTATTTGCTTTTCCTGCCCAGCAGCAGGGCCCGCTCGAAGCATTCCTGCGCCGCGTCGTAGTTCCTCTGCTTGAGGGACGCTATCCCGCGCAGGTACCAGAGCTCGGCGTCCTTTGGGGAGGAGAGGAGCATGCGGTCGATTGCGGAAGCCGCCTCGCGGTATCTCTGCTTGGCAAGCATTTCCCTTGCATCCTGCTCATCCGCCATGGCATTATTTGAATCCGTAAAAGTATTAATGGTTATATGGCGGGCGGCCGCGCCGCCGCCCTATTCCGCCCGCCGAAACCAATTAAAAGCGTTATACACAGAATATTATCGCAATTGAAGTAAAAAAGTGGGAACATGTCCGGGATTGCCCTAAGGAAGGAGGAACCGAAGGCCCTCGAGGCCCGGCTCCCGACAATAAGGCGCGAGGAGGAGCTCCATTCGCCGATAGACGCCCTTGGCCGATGCGCAGCCCACCTTCGCATCCCCGCCGAGCAGACGCGGGCCGGGGAGGGGATGGCGGTTGCCCGCGCCGGCCTTGACATGCGGGTGGCAAGGAACGTGTCGGATTTGCGGCTCGAAGGCTCGACGCCGCTGCCCGAGCGGTTCCGCCGGATGCTCGATTCCCTCTGATTGCCGCCTGCGGGCGGGTGCGCCGAAATGGCCCTTATAGCTGATTCGAAGGACTATTCCAGGGACCGGAGAGCGGCCAGCTTCGCTATCATCCTGTGCTTCGGAATCCCCCTGATGCTCGTGCCCCTTTACCTCTTCGTTTCGCCGGTGGAATACCTCCCGCGTCCGGCCGCGGCAGCGCTTCTTGCGGGCTCGCTCCTCTTCATGCTCTTCGCCGGCCTCTACCTGAAGGGCAGGGGGATTCTCTTCAAGTTCCCCATGCGCGTCCTCGACAACGGCATCCTCATCCAGCCCATGATGCGGCTTAGGCCCGTCATGGCCGACTTCCGCTCAATCTCCAGCATCGAGCTCTGGCACGGGCGCGACGGCGACCCGCCGTCTGGCTGCTCGGTCCTCTCCGGCGACAAGGGCCGCCTTATCAGCGCGGAATCGTTTTGCGACGCGGAATCCCTCTGCAGGTTCGCGGAAAGCATATCCCCGGCGCTCTATTCCCAGGGGTTCCGCAAGACCGAAATGCGGGAGCCGGGCTCGTACTCGGCGGTCTTCAGGAAGGTTCTGCCCAGGGTCCCCTCCCCGGGCTGAAGGATGTCATTCCATCTCGATTGTGCCCGGCGGCTTGTTCGTGATGTCGTAGACGACGCGCCCGACCGAGCGTATCTCGTTCGTTATCCGCGTCGATATGCGCTCAAGCACCTCGGGCGGGATGTGCGAGAAGTTTGCGGTCATGCCGTCGAGGCTCCGCACGGCCCGGACGATGACAGTATACTGGTAGGCCCTCTCGTCCCCCCGCACGCCGACCGTCTTGGACGGGAGCAGGGCGGCGAAATACTGCCAGGGCCGCTCCATCTTCTTCGCCGCGACCGCCGCGTCGATTTCGCCCTCGGCGATGTCGCAGGCGTCCTGGACGATTTTTACCTTCTCCTCGGTTATCTCGCCCACTATGCGGACGGCAAGGCCCGGGCCCGGGAACGGCTGCCTCTGGTGAATGCTCTCGGGGAGGCCCAGCTCCTTTCCAACCAGCCTGACCTCGTGCTTGTAGAGCTCGCGCAGCG
The DNA here is from genome assembly GCA_964647855.1 of Microcaldota archaeon. Classification (GTDB taxonomy): domain Archaea; phylum Micrarchaeota; class Micrarchaeia; order Anstonellales; family Bilamarchaeaceae; genus Bilamarchaeum. Next base: position 221,319 of record CAZYJW010000001.1, read on the forward strand.
GCTCGCACAGCCTGAGATGCATCTTCTCCGGCAGGCCGCCCACATTATGGTGGCTCTTGATGGTGTCGCGCCCCATGCCGCCGCTCTCAATCCAGTCCGGGGCGATAGTGCCCTGTATGAGGAACTCGACCCCCGTCTTCTTCGCCTCCTCCTCGAATACGCGCACGAACGCCTCCCCGATTATCTTCCTTTTGGCCTCCGGGTCGGTGACGCCGGAGAGCGAGTCCAGGAACCTTTTCCTCGCATCCACCACCTTCAAATCCACATCAAGCGATTTGGCGGCAGCCTGGACCTTCGCAGTCTCGTCCTTCCTCATGAGGCCGTTGTCAACATACACGATATGTATCTGGCCCGGGACCGCACGGGCGGCGAGCGTCGCCGCCACGAAGGAGTCCACGCCCCCAGAAACCGCGGTGATGGCGCGGCCCCCCCCGATCAGCTTCCTGATATCCGCCTCTGCCTGGATTATGAACCTTTTCGCGTCGAATGCCATAATCACGCACCCGGTTGAATCATCGGGCTGATGCCCGTTATGCCGGCGAGGACGTCCGCGGCGGCAAGCCATACCCACAGCCTCGGGCCCAGCAGCAGCAGGGTTATCGCCGCCGAGTGGATGCCCGAGACACCATGCACCTTCGAATAAACCCTGGCGCTCATGAAAATCAGGACATACGCCAGCGTGATTGCCGCCATGGAGGCCACGGCGAGCCACTGCAGGCAGGGGAGCGGAAGCAGCAGCGAGGCCCCGAGGGACATCGCAGCCGCGAGCCATACGACCCCTCCGGCATGGAGCTGCTGCCCCAGGGTTCCTCCACCCCCGCTCATGCGGAAGAGTAGGAAAGCCACGCCCTCGTGCGCTATTGTGATCAGCGAGCCGAGCGCCACATAAAGCAGGAATTGGAATGCGGACGAGGGCAAAAGCACCGCGAGGTCGAACCTGGGCTGTTCGGTTCCGGTCACCTCGCCCAGCGTCTCCAGCAGCAGGTTGCCCACGTATATGGATTCCAGGCTGTAGAGCACGCCTATCGAGAATATCACGATGCCGGCGAGAATGATTATCGCGAACGCCAGGCGCGCGTCGCCGCCCGATGCCGCGAGCCCCTCCGCGCGCGCCCTCCTTTCGGGATAGAAGAAATCCTTCGCGCATTCCCACGCATCGTAAAGCCCGCCCAGGCGCACGCCGGAAACCGCGAACTCCTTCCAGTCAGGCACCGTTGCCGTGGCTTTGGCTGGGGCTCTCCTCCCGCTCATGCGCACAATTCTCAGCGCCTCTTTAAATAGTTTGGCGGAGCTTTTCCCCCATGAAGCTGGTCGCCGACCTGCACGTCCACAGCAAGCACGCCCGCGCTACCAGCCCCAGGTGCGAGCCGGAGGGGCTGGCTGCGGGCGCGAAGGAAAAGGGCATCGGCATCATCGCCACAGGCGACTTCACACACCCCGCGTATTTCCACGAGCTCCGCGAGGCGTTCCGGGGCGCGGAGGACCGGGGCCTCTATCCATACGGGGGCGTCAGGTTCATCCTTTCCGCCGAGCTCGCCATCTCGTACGATTATAAGGGGAAAAACAGGCGCATGCACCACGTGGTCCTCGCGCCCTCGCTCGACATCGTTGCGCAGATAAACGACCGGATGGGGCGCTACGGAAGCCTCGCCGCGGACGGGCGGCCGATGCTCTCGATTTCTTGCGCGGCGCTCGCAGAGGAGCTGTTTTCCATATCAAAGGACATCCTCCTGATACCGGCCCACGTCTGGACCCCGTGGTTTTCGGTTTTCGGCTCGCGCTCCGGCGTGGACTCCATCGAGGAGGCTTTCGAGGACCAGGCCCGGAACATACATGCCCTCGAGACCGGCCTCTCAAGCGACCCGGCGATGAACTGGATGCTGAGCTCCCTTGACCGCTTCACGCTCGTATCGAACAGCGACGCCCACAGCCTGGAGAAGCTCGGGCGGGAGGCCAACGTTTTCGACCTTCCCGAGCCTTCGTACGCGGCGCTCGCGCATGCCATCAGGACCCGGGAGGGCTTCGTGAAGACCTACGAGTTCTATCCCGAGGAGGGAAAATACCACTATGACGGCCATCGCGAATGCGGCGTGGTCCTCTCGCCCTTCGAATCCAGGGCGCGCGGGGACACATGCCCGGTATGCAGGAAAAAGCTTACAATCGGGGTGCTGCACCGCGTCGCGGACCTCGCGGACAGGAAGCCCGGATTCAGGCCCGACGGGGCGGTTCCTTTCCAGCACATCGTGCCGCTCTCCACGGTGATATCAAAGGCGCTCAAGAAGCCGGAGACATCGTCCATAGTCGCAGAGGAGCGCTCCCGCCTGGTAAGGTATTTCGGCAGCGAGTTCGCGGTCCACGAGGCCGCCACGGAGCAGCTGCGCCTTGCGACAGGTAAGGAGATTGCCGACGCTCTCGTGCGGGTGAACGCCGGCAGGATAAGCTGGGTTCCGGGCCATGACGGCGTCTTCGGCCAGCTGATGCTCACGGAGGGCGGGCGCAAAAGGGGCGCGGCCGACCGGGGCCAGAGGAGCCTCAGCGACTTCTGACCCGGCGCCGCGCAGCTTCCGGGGCGTCGTTGTCCCTGGAGAAAAGGTTCACGAGGATGGGAATCGCATAGAACGAGGCGGCGAAGCCGGCTATCGCGCCTGTTGCGAGGCGCATCGCGTTCGTGCTTTCGTATTCGAAGGGCAGGATGTTTTCATCGGTGCCAAGGAGCAGCCTGTTAAGCGGGCGGTCGAGCTCGGTAGCGAGCTGGAGGCCGCCGTCGATTGCTATCGGGACCACAGAGAGCAGCAGCCAGATGGCGGGGTACATGGCGCGCTCATCGAGCCTGCGGACGAGGGGGTATGCGAGCGCCCCGAGGAGCATGGCGGCATAAATGCCGAAATCCCGGGAGCAGTAGGGCATCTTGTATCCGATCGAGCCGCCCTCCCCGGCCACCCGAATCGCCTCACGGTCCGAGAAGTCGTTAACGTACGCCATGCCCTGGGGAGTGCAGTCAGCGATCCACGTCCCCCCGTCCCCCGAGAAGACGCAGAGCGAGCGCGACAGCTTCTGGTGGCATGTCGGCTCGAAGGCGTCATAAGCCCATTGCATGTCGGAGCCGAAGGCCATGAGGGGCACGATGACGGCGCTGCCCGCTAGGAGGAGGAAGAACGCCGTGTAGGCGCAGTAGGAAATCAGGGGGGCATCCATCGTCGAATAGGTGGGAAGAAAGGTTTTTTAATTAAATCAACGATTAAGTGCCAAGGTGATCTAGGATGAGCACGAAGCTTTCGAGACTCTACGGCATGGACATCTTCACGGACTCCGGGAAGTTCATCGGCAACGCCCAGGACTTCATCGTCGACCTTGAAGGGGGGGAAGTCACCCGCATACTCATCGAGGCGCTGCCGGTAGGAAAGGAGGACGCGAAGAGGGCGCTCCGCGAGAAAAGCATCCTTTACAAGAACGTGAAGTCGGTCGAGGATGTCATCGTCGTGAGCAAGGGCCCCGCGGTCCACTCCCAGTGAAAGCATGGGAAGCACGCTTAAGAACATCGTCCTGCTCGTGATTTCCTTAGTAATAGGGATAGGCATAACCTACATGGGGACGTCGCTGATAGAGCCGATGTACCCCCTCGACCAGCAGATACAGATAGTCATCGCTGTGGTGCTTACCCTATTCACGTACGTGGCCTTCTACTTCATGACCAAGGGCAGCGGCTGAAAGCCAGCCCCTTATTTTGCTTTTCAGTTTTTCATCATGCCCCACCAGGACGACCCCTTCGTTGGGCTGGCCGTAGACGACTATCTCGCCCGGCCCTGCCGCGAGGATGAAGGCGAGGGCCGTGAGGTCCTCCTCGCCGTCTATCAGCACCGCGCCGCCCTTTCCAATCAGGGCGGGGGCATCGCGCAGCAATTCATCCGACAGGGTCCCCGGCGGGTTCCTGTACCTTGCAGGGTTCCTGAACTGGGAATCCAGCGCCCTCTTCATCCCGGGCGTGAGCTCGCGCCTCATGAACAGATGGTCGAATACCGCCAGATGCGGGGTTATGCCCCGCTCAAGCAGGCCGAGGGTGCAGACATCGCCCACTGATATGATGCGCCTGCCTCCGGCCGCCTCCCTGACCGCGCCGATGTCGCCAAGAAGCACGCCGAGGGGCCTTTTCAGGGCCTCCCTGACCTGCCCGGGTATGGCTGCCATGCCGTGAATCCCCAGCCGGGGTTTTTATTGCATCGCAATCCCGGCTCATGGCGCGATGACGCTGACCCTGCCATGCCATGCGAACTCGAGCATCGCATAGCTGTCGATGACTATCAGGAAGCCGTCCTCCGCGGTCCGGTCTATTACGGTGTCGGTCCCGATCTGGAGGAGCGCCCCTGTCATGACTGCCGAAGCGTCATCGGCGCAAACGATGTCAATCAGGCCGATGCCCGGGACATCGCTGTAACCGCGGTAGGCGAAGGTGTATCCGCCTGCGGGGAAGGGCACGTCCTTCGTGCGCACCCCGCTCGCGCTTGCTTCGGTGGCGGTAACGCATTGCGGGACAAGGGGCCCCGCGTCGCTCCCTCCGTCCGCAGGCCCGCCGTCCGAGACGCCGCCGTCGGTTTCGGGGGGCACGTAGTCGCTGACATCCACGTATATGTGAATCGCAGTGGAGATGGCCGCATACAGGTTCACGGTTATGACCTTCCCGTCGAGCGGCCGCTCGATAACCCTTGTTTCCCCGCTTTCGAACTCCTCGTCATCGAGCGCTATCTCGCTTCCGCAGCCGATGTCGAGCAGGGCGGAATCAGGCGAAGCCCCAAGGCCTTCGAACCTGAACCTGTAGCCTCCGACGTAGAACGGGTCGGAAACGACCTTGACGCCGCTCCAGTGTTCGTTGAAAAGGCCGCCGCACACAACCGCGGAGCCGCCGTCGGTGTCTGAATCCGCGTCGGCATCGGTGTCCGCATCCACGTCGGTGTCCGAGTCCGGGCCGCCGTCGACGGTTCCCGAATCCGTATCCGCATCAACATCCGTATCGGCATCCGGGCCTCCGTCAAGCTCGGTGTCTGCGTCAGTGTCCGCATCGGCATCGGGCCCGCCGTCAAGCTCCGTATCGGCGTCGGTGTCCGCGTCGGGGCCTCCGTCAAGCTCGGTGTCGGCATCGGTGTCAGCGTCAACGTCTGTGTCTGCGTCGGCATCGGTATCCGCATCAACATCCGTATCGGCATCCGGGCCTCCGTCAAGCTCGGTGTCGGCATCGGTGTCCGGGCCGGCGTCTGTTTCCCCGCCTACGCATCTCATCTCCGCCCTAATCCTCGCGGATTTGGGGCTTGAAATCACGACCTGCGTTGCGGTGACGTCCATCTCTATGTTGGTTGAAGTCACCGGGAACATCGCAGTCTCGTTCTCAGGGATGGCCACGTCGTCGGCCCCGGGAATCACGATATCGCATGTGTCAAGCACGTCGATGACCGCCCTCTGCTCGCCCGAAGCCTCGTTCGTCGTCTCGAGCCTGAACCTGAAAGTCCCCAGGGCGAGCTTGTCCCCCTCCATGAGGGGCGCCTCGACGACCTGCGGCACGCATTCGGGCGGCTCCGGCGTGCATTCGGTCCCCCCGTCGGTCCCCCCGTCAGTTTCACCGCCGTCGGGCTCGCCCCCGTCGGCATCGGTGTCGGCGTCCACGTCGGCATCGGCGTCCATTCCGCCGTCCACCTGGCTGTTCGGCGGAATCGGGTAATAGTTGTCGATGGTCCTGTTGTCGCCGCATGATTGCGCGGAGAACGCGAGCCCCACTGCGGCTCCGGCGCCAATTAGCCATTTCGAGAATTTCCTGAGCCTTCCGCCCTCCTCGTTCCTCTCCTCCCCCTTCTCCCTCCTTTCCTGATCCGACACGGATTCCCTGTGCAAACGGTTCATTCTCCCACCCATCTGTTAAAATTATTGTAATATTGTGATTTATAGGAAAAGGTTTATAAAATCGGGCGGCAGGCGCCCGGGCGGGATGAACAGGGAAAAAAAGCGGGAAAAAAACGAAAAGCCGTGCCGGGGGGCCGCCTACGGGGTCTCCTGGACCTCGAAGGCCCCCTGGAACACCGTGGGGAGGTACGCATAGGGCGTAATGACGATGCTGTATCCGTCGCCGGTATCATACGCCGTGGTCTCGCCATGGTGGCACACTATCGTCACGGTCTCGCCGCCGCAGGTCGCAGTGACTAGGGCGTTCTCGTCCGCGTCCATGCCCGCGTAATCGAACGAAAAGCCGCCCACCGGCCTCGGGGTCCCCGCGGTAATGATGCCGCTCCAGGATTCCTCGTGCGCATCCTCGCAGACGAGCGGGGTGCCGCTGTCGGTGTCCGCATCCACGTCGGTGTCCGCGTCAACGTCCGGGCCTCCGTCTACGGCTCCCGAATCCGTATCAGCATCCGTGTCGGTGTCGGCATCGACATCCGGGCCTCCGTCAAGGTCGGTATCCGCGTCGACATCAGTGTCCGCGTCTACGTCCGTGTCAGCATCCGGGCCTCCGTCAAGGTCGGTATCCGCATCTGCATCCGTGCCGCCGTCGCTCACCCCGCCGTCGGTCTCCTCGTCGAGGCACCTCATGGTGGCCGTGAGCCTCGCCGTTCCGGGCTCGGACACGGTGACGTTCTCGGCCTTCACATCAACCTCGATGTTGGCCGTCACTCCGAACGAATGGGTGTGGTCCTCCTCGATGGCGATTTCCGGCAGAACGTTGTCCATGCAGACGTCGTCCATCTGGACAAGGGCCCTCTGCTCGCCGCCGTCCTCGTCAGTGTTGTTCAGGACCGCCCTGTAGTCGCCGATGACGAGATAATCGCCCTCGCTGACAACTGCGGAAACGGTCTGCGGCGTGCAGACCGGCTCCGGAGCCTCGCAGGCGTCCGTGTCGGTCCCGCTGTCCGTCGAGGTGTCGGTATCGGTCCCGCTGTCGGTGCTCGTATCGCTGTCGGGGCCGGTGTCCTGGTCGCTGTCAGTTCCCGCATCCTCCTGCTGGGCCGGGGGTATCGGCACGTAATTGTCAATGGTCTGGTCGCCGCACGAGTTAGCGGCTACGGCGAGCCCGACCGCGGTCGCAGGCGCAAGCAGCCATTTAGAGAAAAGCGACTTCCTCTTCGATTCGGGCTTTTCGCCATCCCTCTCCTTGGCTTCCTTCGTCCTTTCCATGTCCTCGCTGTTTAGTTTCACCATAATTCTCCCACCCATTTGTTAATATTTTTGTCTATTTGTGTTTTAGATAAAAAGCTTTAAAAAAGTATTTTTTCCCGCCATCCGCCCATCCGCGGCGCTTCCGGGACGGTTGTCAGAGAATCCGATGGCCTTTCTCGCTGCCGACTATTATCGTATCGAATTTGGTGAAGATGCCGTTCTCCACGATGCCGGGCATGCTTTTGAGCCATTGCTCGGTCTTCTTGGGGTCCTCGAGCCTCATCTCGCAGTCGATTATGAAGCTGCCGTTGTCGCTTATCACGGGGCCCAGCTTTGCCTTGGCCATCCTTATCCTAGGCCTGAACTTCAGGAGGTGCCTCATCACGAGCGGCGCGGCGAAGGGCAGCACCTCCAGGTTCACCTCCCCCTCGAGGACGCCCTCTTGCACCTTGCTTTCATCCACGATAACGACGAACCTCTTCGCGTTGTATCCGATTATCTTTTCCCGGGTCAGCGCTCCGCCGCCGCCTTTGAGTAGCGCGGTCTTCGTGACCTTGTCCGCCCCGTCCACCGCCAGGTCTATCTCATCTATGGCGTCTGTCTCGGTCACGAATATTCCGCTTTCAATAGCGAGCATCCTGGAGTCGAAGGAGGTGGTGACGCATGTGACCCGCAGGCCCTTGCTCACGCGATCGCCGAGCAGTCTGATGAATTCGCGCGTGGTGGAACCGCTTCCGAGGCCTATGCACATGCCATCCCTGACGTATTCCAGGGCGGCTTTCGCCGCGTTGATCTTGGCGTTCATACCGTCACCCGCGCCGCCTTGCTTCGGCATCGGTCCGCGTCATTCGCTCTTGCTGAATGTCACGCCCTTGCCGTTCTCCTGCCGGAGCACCTCGAGGACGTTGCCCTTCTGGTCCGCGAGGGAGACCTCCGTGAAGGCCTCGCCCACCCTGACCGTTATTATCCTGGGGCGGTTGTCGAGCATGACCTTGATGCTGTAAATCTTCTGCCTCTGGTTGTACCCGTATTCGACCTTGCAGTTCCTGAAAATGTCGTCCGCCATGCGCTACGCCTCCGTCGCCCTGTAGAACCGCAGTAGCTGCGAATCCGATTTGCGCATCTGCGCCTCTATTTCCGGCTTGGCTCCCAGGAATCCGCCCATAGCGAACGTGAAGACCTGCCTCGCGTTGCGCTCCTGCTCGGACACCGTCTGCTGCACGACCGGCCTCAGCTGGGAGAGGTCCCTCGGGGGCTGCATCTCCGGCGGCCTCATTTCCTGCCTCGGCGCCCCGCCGGCCTGCGCATGCATGGCCAGCAGCGCGTCGCGCCTCGACCTTCTGACGTCTTCTTCGCCTGCCATAAAAATGCCTCGTCTTTAATATGTTTTCTCGCATTTTTAAGATTATGGGAGGGTTGCTCTATCTCGAAGACAGCTATGCCCGGGAATGCGCCGCCACAGTCCTCTCCGCCTCCGGGCGCGAGGTCGCCCTCGAGCCCAGCCTTTTCTTTCCCCGGGGAGGAGGGCAGCCATGCGACACCGGAACCATCTCCGCCGAATCCGGGGAATACCGCGTCCTGTCGGTCTCGAGGCGCGATGGCGCCATTGTCCACGAGCTCGACCGGGAAGCCGGGTTCAGCGCCGGCGAGCGGGTAAGATGCACGCTCGACTGGGGGCGCCGCTACAGGCTGATGCGCATGCACACCGCGGCGCACGTCCTTGCCGCTATCATGCACCGCGAGCTAGGCGTCCTCATCACCGGCAACCAGCTGGAGGAGGAGCGGGCGAGGTTCGATTTCAGCATGGAGGATTTCGACAGGGCCGGGTTCGAAAACGTGGTCGCGAAGGCCAACGAAGCCCTGCGCTCCGGCGCCGCGCTGAAGGTATATTCGCTTCCGCGCGAGGAGGCGATGCGCATCCCGGGGGTCGTGAAGCTCGCGAACGCCCTCCCCCCGTCAATCACGGTGCTGCGCATCGTGGAGATACCCGGCATCGACATACAGGCTGACGGCGGCACGCACGTGCGCAGCCTGGCCGAGGTCGGAAGCATCTCAATCATTAAGCTCGAGAACAAGGGAAAGGAGAACCGGAGGATTTATTTTACTTTATCGGAATAACACTGCGGGGTGCAATCATGAGCAAGTTCAAGCTGATAAGCTATCTGTTCGTCGTGCTGGGCCTCCTTGTCGTCATCGGGGCCTCGTACGTGATTTTCCAGTACACGACCGGCATGATAAATGCAATCGTGGATTTCGTCACCACGAACGACTACTCGAAGCTTCAGTCATGCGGGGTAACCCCGCCCGGGGAATTCGCGAAGCTCAAGAACGATTTCGCGACGCTGATCCTCCCGGCGCTCTACCTGGGGCTCCCCGGGCTCCTGCTCGTGGTCTCCGCGCTCATGTTCCTCGCCGGCTTCTACTTCCACAAGGGCAAGCTTGAGGATGACGCGCGCAAGCACGAGGAGCTCGAGCGCGCGATGGTCCACAAGATAGTGAAGAAGATGGAGTCGGAGAAATCGGCCCCGCGTGCGGGGGGCCATTCCAGGATGGCGAAGGGGCAGGATGAGGAGCCGCCGCCCGGGGAAGAGGAGCCCGAGGCGGAGCCGGAATCCGTTGAATACGCGGCGGAGGAAGAGCCGGAGGAGGAGCTGCCGCCGCCCAGGCCGCCTGCGAGGAAGCGCAGGTGATTTTCCCCCTTTTTTTCCATGGGGTATATAAGTCTAACGCCCCAAGAGAGTAATGCGCTTTCTCTCAGATAGCGGGGTAGGGAAGCTTGGAGTTCCCGCTGGGCTCATAACCCAGAGACCGGTAGTTCAAATCTACCCCCCGCTACTATCCGCGGCCGCCGCGCCGCGGTCATCAAAAACCAAAACAAAACATAGATAATAACTAAAAACCTTTCTGCCATATATAAGGCTGATACGATGAGCGCGCATTCAAGGAAGCCCGAGGAAACGGCCACCCCGGCCGCCGCAGGGGCGGCTGCCGCCCCCCGTTCGGCCCCCCGAGTAGTGAAGCCGTTCTCTCCGCTTTTTAGCATCATCCCCGAAGCCGCTTTGGCGGCGTCACAAAAGGCCGAGAACGGCAGCATTCCGGACGATCGCCTGCGCGACGAGGGCTTCCGTGCCGTGCGCCTTGCGACCGGGCCTTACCTTTCCCGCATTCTGGAAGACGGGGACATCGCCCTGGACGCATTCATGCTCGCAAGCGGCCAATATCCCGCGATAGCGCTGAACTGGATGAAGCTCCGGACATTTGCCCCGGACATAACCGAAGCCAGGGAAATCCTCGACCTCTCCTGCGGGACCGGGATGGTGGCGAACTTCATAATCCAGACGCACAATCCGGGCGCCCATGTGACCGCGAACGAGGTCTCCCCCGACCTCCTCAGGCTCGCGGCCAGAAACCTCGAGGAGTATCTGGGCGCACCCGAAGGGGGGAAGCGGGTGACGCTTTCATGCTTCGACCCCTCTTCGCAGAGCCTTGCCGCCGAATACCCATCGGTACGCCCCGAATCGTTCGACCTAATCCTCTGGTGGGGTTCATTCCAGACGCTCGCCGGGCGGGGCCAGGTGCTGTCAAACACCTTCGACCTCCTGCGCCCGGGTGGGCGCTTCGTCATCATGGATGTTTACCCCACGTTCCCGATTCCCTTCGGCTACGTGGGCGCCGAGGGCTCGAAGCTCATCTCTTTCGTTTCCTGCCCGCTCGACATGTCCTCGGACGTCAAGGGCTGGGTTAGGGACAAATGGATGGCCAAGATGGACGGCCGGATGCGGAACAATCCGCACCCGCGCATAGAGGTAATCGAATTCGCCGAGCAGCTCAAGGGAGACATACTTCCGGCGGATTACTGGGGCGAGATGCGCTCCATCTGCTTCAAGAAGCCATGCCACGACTGAAGGCAAAAACGAATCCTTTTTAAATAAATGGTAGAAGATATATACGTGTGGTAATAATGAACAGCGGCAATGGCGGCAGAGGTCCTTCCGGAAAAATCATCGGCGGGCCGCTGCCGCTGATAATCTCCAGGTCTCCTGAGAGCCGCCTGAACAAGCCGCCTTCTATGCGCACAATCCTGGAGGCAACGGAGAAGTTCGCGCCCCACTACGACGAATGGATGCGCGAGAGCCACCACCCGATCGCGCTTGAGATTCTCCGGGGATTCTCGGACGACGGCTACATGGAAGGCGCCATAGCCGAGATTGGTTGCGGCACGGCGGTCCTTTCGGCGAACCTGATGATGACGGTGTCCGCCGGCCTGCTCTCGCCCGGAAGCCCGGTTTACAGCGGGGCATATGTGAAACCGATGGATTTCGTACTACTGGACGTCTCGGACGTGATGCTCAGGCTCGCAAGGGAGAACGTCCGGCGCATGATGCAGCAGTTCGTGGAGTTCTCCTTCTTCATATCGCCTATAATCGGAGCCAGCCAGTTCCGCGTTGACGAGCGCCCTGACGGGCGGAGCATCCGGCTCATGCTCGAAGAGACCGAGCTGATACGCGCGTGGTTCGCGTGCACCGACGCGAAGAACATCGGCCCCGTGGGCGCGGAGTTCGGCATCGACATCCGCACAGCGATACTCGCCTACGTGATGCACTGGATGAGGGGCTACAGCGAAAAGCTTCGCGTGGCGGATTCCATATACGGGGCGCTTCCCGCGGGAGGGCGCCTCGTTTCCGTGGAGGAGTCCCCCCTTGTCGTGAGGCGCGACCTCCATCCCGGCGATGAAGACGTCCAGGAGCTCGCAAGGCACATCGAGAAATCGGTCACGGTCCTCCAGATACCGGACATCACCCGGATTTTCCAGACGCCCGGTTTCCAATTGCTGCCGGCGACGATGGTCCGCAGGAAAATAGACGAATACCATGACATGTACGGCATGGTCTTCGAGAAGAAATGACCCTCCGCCCTAGAGGGGGTTGAACTCGTAGGCGTGCTTGAACGCCTGCAGCAGCAGCGTCGTGTTCGTTTCGATGATGTAGGGCCTCTTGTTCATCTCGGAGAGCAGGTCCGTCAGCGTCTTCCTGTTCTTCGTCTTCACGATGGCCATTAGGTCGTAGCCGCCCGTTATCGCATAGAGCGCGACGACGTCCTTGAAGGCCCGCATCTCCTCGAGTATCTCCCATTTGCTGCGGACCTCCTTGCCGACCTTGATCATGATTACCGCCTGGAGGTCGTAACCGAGCTTCGCGTAATCTATTTCCGCGGTGTATTTGAGGATGACCTTGCTGGTCTCGAGCTTCTTGATGTGCTGGAGCAGCGTGTTCGGATGCATCTTCAGCTTGTGGGCGAGCTCCCTGACCGGCCGGTCGCAGTTCTCACGCAGTTCCCTCAGGATGTCCAGGTCCATTCCAGCTATCTTCATGCGATATCCACCCGTGGTGTTTTTCACCGAAAAACGCCCGGAAGGGCGTTCTTCCATGTTTTTTGTGTCGGTTTTATCTGTTAAAATGTGCAATGCCCTATATAATTATATTGATGCTGGATTGGCGCCTCAGTAGAGCAGGCCCAGCGTGAACGCGCCCAGCGCCGCGAGGAGGGCGTACCTGATGATTCTGCCGGCGGCGCACGATGCGAGGAAGCGCCACCATTCCATCCTGAGGCTCCCCGCGACGATGCCTGCGATGTCGAAGAGCGGGTTGGGGATGAAGGAGAGCGCCACGATGCCGAGCGTCCCGTACCTTTCCACAAAAGCCCGGATTTGCGCGGATTCACGGATGCGGCCGTCTATGGCCGTGCGGACCCCCTCACCCGCAAGGAAGCCTGTCATCTCACCTATAGCCGAGCCCATTCCGGCGGCAAGGCCAAGGAGCAGCGGGTCGTAGTCAGCGCTCATCGCCACTATGGCCGCCCAGCCCGGGGCGGGGATGATGAGCGTGGCCGAGGACACGAGGGCTATTAGGAACGCTCCCGCATATCCGTATGAGCCAAGCGCGGAGGCCGTACTGGAGAAGTGGAATGCCGCCGCCACCATGATTGCGGCGAAGCATATATGCAAAAACCCGGAAATCCTCGAATCCATCGGACACAGGCGCGGTTCAGCATTGACGTTCCCATCACTGCTCAGGAATACCTCTTCTCATCATGACCGCATATGGAAGAAGCCTGGAAAAAAATATAAAGGGGAATCAGGGCGTCCTGACATCGATTGCGACCTGGACCGTATACTCCAGGACCGTGTACGGCAGGAGGCCGGATTCCAGGGTATCCGGAGGCACCGGCGGCTGGACGGTCTCAATGCCCTGCGCGCAGGCTATCTCCGGGGTAATCTCGTAGCCGCCGCAGGTAATCCTGAAGAGGGCTATGCTGCTGGTGTCCCATCCGAGATACTCGAATGAATAGCCGCCCACCGTCTTCGGGGTCCCCGCGCTCACAACTCCGCTCCAGGACTCCTCAAAAGCGCCGGGGCATCCGGGATAGCCCGCATCGACGTCCGCATCGGTGTCCGCGTCCGGCCCTGCGTCCTCCCCGGCATCCACATCCGCATCGGTGTCCGCATCAGGCCCGCCGTCAAGCTCTGTATCAGCATCCGTATCAGCGTCGGGGCCTCCGTCGAGCTCGGTGTCGGCATCGGCATCCACATCAGCATCCACGTCGGCATCCGGCCCGCCGTCCTCCTCAATGGGCGCGATGCCGTTCACATCGAGCGTGCACGATGCGACCGGAGTCGCCGCGACAGCCACTGCCACGGCAATCCTCGCGAGCATCCTCTCGGTCAGCGGGAACTTTCCGAAGAAGCCCTTCTTCTTCTTTCCGTCTTCACTGCCTTCCTTTGCCGCTTCAGCAGCCTTGCAACCCGCTTCGTTATCGTGCGTGAGCTTCATGACAATCAGACTAATTATGCCTGTAAGTCTTTAAAAGTGTTTCTATATGGTAAATGGTAGTAGAAGGATGCCTGTGCAAAGGCCCGGAAAAACGAGCCTGCATGAAAAATGGACTCGGGGGGACTCGCACCCCCGGCCCCTCGCGCTCCCGAACGGTTTCCGGTTTTCCGTTTCCGGTTCCGCGCGGCGGAACCCGAAACCCAGGACCGGAAACGCAATTTGCAAGGCGAGTGCTCTGCTGCTGAGCTACGAGCCCAATGGAACAAGTGTGTCCCTGATAGCAGTTATAAACTAATCGAAAGGGGGACGGAAAAGGGGCCGGAATTATTCGCAGCCGCCCCAGCCGCAGGAATAGCAGACCTTGCAGCCCTCCTGGAACACCAGGCTGCCGTCGCACGATGGGCATATCCCCTTCTTTATCTTCTGGGCTTCGGAAAGCTCCTCAACCGCCATCTCGATGCCTTTTCCAGGAACCGGAATCGTGATATGCTCGCTCATGGGACCCCCGTCTCTTTTGCGCATTACCAGATTATAAATGGTCGTTTTTCATTCGGAAATTTATTGACACAAAAAATAAAAACGACCACAACTTTGCCAGCGTTTCACTGCCACGCGGGCATTCCCGCCATGATTTCATCGACGTAGGCTTCAGCGTCCCTGCGCTCCTTGCGCTTGCTTTTCATGTAATACATCACCATGCCCTCGCGCACCTCGTGCCTGGGGCGCAGGTCGCCGTTCTCGTACGTGCAGTGCTTGCAGTACCTGTTGCCCTCCCTCATCCCGCCGAAGTCCGACAGCCTCGTCATGGGCATCCCGCAGCTCTCGCATTTCTTCAGGTCCATCTCATCATCTCCAATGGGAAATAACTGACGCAATCACACCCTCTCAGAAAAGGCGTTTATATCTTTGCTTCGATTCCCTATGGTATGGACCGGGCGACAACGGAGGAGGTGAGGAATATCATCAGCCTCCTGACTGACGGCCGGGCGGTTATGGCCGCATTGGCCATCACATTCGTCATCGAACTCATGCTCAGATACAACATCTACCTGGTTCCGGGCACTTTGCTAAGCCTCCTGCTTCTTGGAATCCCGAGCCTTGCCGAAGCCCTGCTATGGCTGACTGCGTTCGGGATTTCAGTAGGTGTGGCGTATTATTCCAAAATGGACGGGGCGGGGTCCGCGAAAGCGTTCGCTTCGGCAGTATTCATGATGGTCAGGTTCAATTTCCCGAGGCAGCTGCTCTATCTTGCGGGCCTTCTGCTCTGGGGCGTGGGGAACATGCCCGGCGGGTGGTATGCGGCTTCTGGCGCAAAAAACATCCTAATCTTCGCCCTTATCCTCCTTGGGATAAATCTTGCCCTGGCCTGCGTGTTCGCTGCGGCGGGGATAGCGATGGCGAAACTCCGGGGGAAGTAGCGGCCCCTTTCCATTCGGCAATACACGGGACCCGAAACTGGGAACCGGTGAAAAAGTGCCGAGGGGGGAATTCGAATCCCCGACCTCTCGATGTCTCAGTTGAGTGTCTTCATATCATCGGGGGGATCCCCTCATCACTCATCGGATTTCACCTATGAGTCGAGCACTCTAGCCGACTGAGCTACCTCGGCCTGTGAGCGAAGCGAACAGGCCGGGGTCCTTTGGACGGATCACCGTCCAAACGGACCTTGGCATCTGTTCCCCGCAAAAAGCAAGGACTATTTAATTTGCTCATCTTTAAATTGCTATACGAATCCTTGGTGGGCCCGATGAAGGACTATCCGCAGCTGCTCCGCGACGGACTCCAGGCCGCCTACGCGGTCGCCAGCGAAGCCCGCGGGAAGGGTTTCGACCCCGTGGACGACGTGGAGGTCAGGATTGCGAAGGATGTCGCTGCGCGCGTAGAGGGCATCGTGGGGCCGCCCGGCGTCGCCGAGCTCGTCCGGAGCCTCGAGGCGGAGGGCATGGCCCGGGAGGACATCGCCTTCGAGGTCGCACGCAGAATCGCCTCGGGGGAGCTCATCAGGGGCGGCCGCGAGGTGCTAATCGAGCAGGCGGTGCGCTCGGGCCTGGGCATACTCACCGAGGGCGTGCTCGTCGCGCCCACCGAAGGCATAGCCAAGGTGCGGATAAAGCAGAACCCGGACGGGAGCGACTATGTCGCGGTCTACTATGCCGGCCCCATACGCAGCGCCGGCGGCACCGCCGCAGCCCTCAGCCTCGTCCTTGCCGACATAGCGCGCAGAGTATGCGGGGTGGGCGACTACCGGGCGACCGACTCGCAGATAGCCCGCTATTACGAGGAGATAACCACATATGAGACGCGGGTCACCCACCTCCAGTACATGCCCCCCGAGGAGGACGTCCGCGTGATAGCCGCAAGCTGCCCGGTCTGCATCGACGGCGACCCAACCGAGGAGATAGAGGTGTCGACCTACCGCGGGGTCCCGGGCGTGGAGACCGACCGCGTCCGAGGGGGCGTGCCGCTCGTGATGTGCGAGGGCGTGGCGGCGAAGGCTGCGAAGCTCCTCAAATACACTAAAAGGCTCAAGCTCGGCTGGGACTGGCTGGAAAAAATCATCAAGATAAAGAAGAAGGCCGACAAAATCGAGGTGAAACCCGACTTCACATACATGGAGGGGCTTGTCGCAGGAAGGCCGGTCTTCAGCCACCCTTCGGCGAAAGGGGGGTTCAGGCTCAGATACGGCAGGAGCAAGACCACCTGCCTCATGGCCAAGGACGTCCATCCGGCCACGATGGTGCTCCTGGAGAATTTCCTCGCTTACGGCACTCACATGAAAATCGAGCGGCCCGGCAAGGGCTGCGTCGTGGCCGCCCACGAGGGCCTCGAGCCTCCGGTTGTGAAGCTGAAATCCGGGCGGGTGATGAAGGTGAGGACGCTCGAGGAGGCATATGCGCTCAAGGATGACGTGGAGGAGATACTATTCCTCGGCGACCTGCTTTGCACATACGGCGACTTCCTCAAATCCAACCACCCCCTCATGCCGTCCGGATACTGCGAGGAGTGGTGGGAGCGCGAAATCGAGGCGAAGGGCCTCCGGCCGCCGGGCGTATCAGACGCCCCGTCGCTCGTCGCATTCTCCCGCTCGCACGGCGTCCCCCTCCATCCGGCATACACCTACCACTGGCACGACATCGATGATGCGGCCGCCCGCCTGCTTGCGCACTGGCTTGCCGGGGGGAAGGCCGCCTTCGAGGCGGGGAGGCTGAAATCCCTCGACCTTCCCGGGTCCAATGAGAAGCGCGTCCTGGAGGAACTGCTAGTGGAGCACAGGTTGCACGAAGGGCGGATCATCATAGGGGGAGACGACGCCTTCGCCCTGCTTTCCTCCCTGGGCATGCTGGATGGCGAATCCGTCACGCCCGTGAAGCTGGATTCCGCCCCGGCGGCGCAGGGGTCCGCCCTCGAGCTCGTGAATGCCGTTTCCGGGATGATTATCCGTGCCAAATCCCCCACCTATATCGGCGCCCGCATGGGGAGGCCGGAAAAAGCCAAGGAGCGCAAGATGGACGGCTCGCCGCATGTGCTTTTCCCCACCGGCTCCTTCAAGAACCGCAGCATCAGCAAGCAGTACCGGACCCTGAAATCCCGCGAGGGCGAGAAGACGATAAACATCGAGCTTGCACGGATGCGCTGCGGGCGGTGCAACCGCGTCGGCTTCTACCGCCGCTGCGAAATCTGCGGCGAGAAGGCGGTCGAGGAGCGCATCTGCCAGAAGTGCGGCAGGGTCGCTGACTACGAGATGCACTGCGACATGAAGACGCTCTCCTACGACCGCAGGCCCGTCGACATCGTGGACCTCTTCGACCGCGCGAAGGCGAAAAGCGGCGCGTCGCCCGACGAGCTCAAGGGCGTGAAGGGCCTTTCCAACGCAGTGCGCATACCGGAGCGGCTCGAGAAGGGCTTCCTCCGCGCGAAGCACGACGTGTACGTCTTCAGGGACGGCACATCCCGCTTCGATGCCACCGACATCCCGCTGACGCACTTCACCCCGAAGGAAATCGGCCTCCCTATCCCGAAGGCGAAGGAGCTCGGCTACACCCACGACTACCAGGGCCGCCCGCTCGAGAGCGACGACCAGACGCTCATCCTGCGCCACCAGGACATCATCCTCTCCACAAACGGCTGGGAATACTTCATGCGCGTCTCAGCGTTCATCGACGACCTCCTGGTCAACCTCTACGGAATGCGGCCGTTCTATGCAATCCGCCAGAAGGAGGGCCTAATAGGGCATCTTGCGGTCGGCCTCTCCCCGCACACGAGCGCCGGGGTACTATGCAGGATAATAGGGTTCACAAAGGCGAACGTCGGCTACGGCCACCCCTATTACCACACCGCGAAGCGGAGGAACGCGGACGGCGACGAGGACTGCGTCATGCTCCTCATGGACGCCCTGCTCAACTTCTCGAGGCGGTTCCTCGACGAGAAGCGCGGCGGCACGATGGACGCCCCGCTCGTCCTTTCGATAGACATCAACCCGAAGGAGGTGGACGACGAGGCATACTGCATCGAATACGTGTCCCGGTATCCGCTGGAGTTCTACGAAGCCGCGGCAAGGCTCGCCCTCCCCGGGGACGTGAAGATAAAGACAGTGAAGGACGTCCTGGGCACCCCAGAGCAGTTCGAGCTGCCGATAACGCACCCGGGCGGGACCATCGACGTCGGCAACTGCCGCACGGCTTATGTCGAGCTGCAGTCCATCCCGGACAAGATAGACATCCAGTTCCGCCTGCAGGGGAAGCTCCGGCCGGTGGACGGCCGCGACGCCGCCGAGCGCCTCATCCTGAGCCACTTCATCCCGGACCTCTATGGAAACCTGCGCTCGTTCTCCAGGCAGACATTCCGGTGCGTCTCGTGCAACACGATATTCCGGCGCGTGCCCCTTGCTGGGAAGTGCTCGCGCTGCGGCGGCAACCTCCTCCTCACGATAAACAAGGGCGGCATCCAGAAATACCTTGAGATTTCCCGGGCGATTGTGGAGCGCTACGAGCTTCCCCTCTACCTGAAGCAGAGGCTGGAGCTGGTCGAGCGCGAAATCAAGAGCATATTCGAGGACGACAAAATAAAGCAGATGGGCCTCACTGACTTCCTTTGAAGCCCCGCTCCGCCTTCCCTCCGGCTTATCCGCCACTCAGCCCGAAGCTATCTTCTGCGCCTGCGCCCCGATTATCGGAAGGCCGAATTTTTTTCCGCTGAACGCCTGGAATGCCAGGAACAGCCTCATCGCGAACACCAGCAGCGCGAAGAGCATGAGCATCAGCCATACGAACCAGAAGCCAAGGAAGAATCCGATTCCCGCCGTGGCGATTCCGGCCGCGACCGTGAAGGCGATGCCTATCACCACGGCGCCTATGCTTATGCCCATGACCGCAAGGTCCACCATTATGGCCTGGGCCGCGTGGAACTTCACGAACCGGTCGTCCTTCCTCAGGAGGAAGATTATCACCGCCACGAATACGCCGAAGATGTAGGATATCGCGGCAATCAGCCTGCTTTCGTCGTTGGGCCCGAGGGCGTCCTGAACCGCGCCCTTCACCTGCTCGGTAACCGGCTTGCCTGCCATGATTATTGTTCCCGCAGAAACCTATTTAATCCTGGGGAGGGGGCGCAAGGCTCAGGAAAAGAAGGAAAATGAAAAGGAAAGAATTTGCGGGCTTACTTCTTCATGCCCGCGACGAGGGCGCCGATTGCTCCCATCACCGCGCCCAGGACAAGGCCCAAGACCACGCCTATCGCGATGCCTATCACAGCGCCGACAAGCCCGATTCCCGCGCCTATCGCCGCACCGCCCAGGTCATTGCCGCCCATGGCAGTGCCGACGCCTATGCCGAGCATCATGAGGACTATGCCCACGATGCCGTTGATTATCGAGCTTATCAGGCCCGCAATCGCGCCGGTAACCGCACCGCCAACGAGGTCCATGCCCGCCTTGGCCGCGCCGAAGCCCGCCCATGCGAGAATGACCATGCTGATCAGCCAGAACAGCGGCCCTGCGAGGCATACCAGGAAGTTGATGACGGGAATCATCCCGACAACCTGCTGGAAGATGCCCAGCACGACGAGCACTACCGTCGGTATAAGGGCCGCCTTGAAGCATTTTCCGAAGTCTAATGCCAATATATCACCGCGGATACATCGGAAAAAAGGTTTATAATGAGTTCAGCAGTGGGAGCATGTAAAATAAAATGATAAAAAAAGGAAAAATCACTTCATCTGCTTCTCAGCGTACTCGCCGACGACCGGGAGGACGAACCTCTCTCCCTGGTACGCCTTGTAGGCGAAGTACAGGAACATGATGAGCAGCAGCGGGAAGCACAGGCCTCCGATGCCGAATGTGACGACCGCGACGACCATCGCCGCGACCCATGTCCCGAGGCCGAGCAGCAGGCTCTGCCATGCGTGGAAGAAGATGAACTTGCTCTTCTTCTTGTCCTCGGTCACATAGACGAGGATGAACATTAGCACCGGGAACACGTAACACAGCGCGCCCCACAGCCTCTCCTCATCGCTTGCGCCCGATGAAGGGGTGGAAGGCGCAGGCTTGGACTCTACTTTCTCTCCTGCCATATCGAACCTCCTTTTATGAATGCCTCTCCGGAGTTGCCGGAGGTTGCCCTATACTCGCATGGTATCTTTATAAATATGTTTCGCGGCCAGATTCGTCCGATGATGCTCTTCGATTCCCTCTCCCGCAGGGCCGGGAGGTTCGCCCCCATCGAGGGCGGGCGCGCGGTGATGTACGTCTGCGGCCTCACCCCCTACGACAGCGCCCACATCGGCCATGCGAGGGCCTACGTGTCGTTCGACATCCTCAAGAGGGCCCTCATACGGAGGGGCCTGCGGCCGTTCCACATCCAGAACATCACCGACGTGGACGACAAGATAATCCGGCGCTGCAAGGAGACCGGAGCCGACCCGAAGGCCCTCACGGAATCCGTGCATTCCGAGGCCCTCGAGCTTTTCGGGAGGCTGAACATCCTTCCGGCCGACGTCTATCCCAAGGTCACCGAGCACATCCCGGACATAATCTCGATGGTTTCCGCCCTGATCGGGCGGGGCCACGCATACGAGACCGAGACCGGGGTCTATTTCGACATATCCAGCTTCCCCGCCTACGGCGCGCTTTCGGGGCAGGACCTCGAGCAGATACGGGCGGGCTCCCGCTTCGAGGTCGACGAGAGCAAGAGGGATCCGGCCGATTTCGCGCTCTGGAAGAAGACGAGCGGCGAAATCATCGAGTTCGACAGCCCATGGGGGCGCGGGCGCCCGGGCTGGCATATCGAATGCAGCGCCATGTCTAGGAGATACGCGGGCCGCACCCTGGACATCCACGGTGGCGCCCGGGACCTCATATTCCCGCATCACGAGAACGAGATAGCCCAGAGCGAGGCGGCCACGGGCGAGCGCTTCTGCAACTGCTGGGTCCATGCGGGCTTCCTGACAGTGGGCGGTGAGAAGATGAGCAAGTCGCTCGGGAACTTCATCACCCTCGCCCAGGCGCTGCGGCGCAACAGCCCCAATGCGCTCCGCCTCTTCTACCTGCAGGCGCATTACCGGAGCCCGCTCGACTACGACGAGGAGGCCCTTGACGCCGCGGAGGAAAGCGTCGAGCGCATATTCAACTCCCTCGGCCTCATGAGGGAGGCCGCCGCGGGCACGGGGCCCGGGGCTTCCGACGAGGAATTCCGGAAGGCGAGCGTGGAGATGGTCTCCCGCTTCGCCGCGTGCATGGACGACGATTTGAACACCCCCGAGGCGATAGCCGCGCTTTACAGCCTGCTGCGACTCGCGAACTCCAACATCGCCAAGCCCGAGCCCGACAGGGCGCATCTCGCAAAGCTCGCAGAGGAGATAGCCGGCATGGCCTGGGTACTCGGCCTGCAGGAGAGCATGCCGTCCCTCGAATCCAGGGCCGGGGCACTCGCGTCTTTGCTCGGGGGGCTGGGGGAAAAGCCCACCGGCAGCCCGGAAGACGACCTCTCGCGGCTGATATCGTTGCGTGACGAGGCCCGTAAAAGCAAGGACTATGCGACCTCCGACTCCATCCGCTCACGGCTCAAGGATGCCGGAATAATCATCGAGGACAAGGCGGGCGCCGACGGCGTGCGCTGGAAGCTCGCCTGAGGGGCCGGCCATCCGGATTCAATAACCCTTCTTGTAGCCCGCCGATTCGACGCCCTTCCCCAGCACGAGCGACAGGTTGCCCCATGCCCAGAAGGCGACGGTCCTAAAGAAGCCGTTGGCGCGGAAGCGCCTGTCTGAAAGCGTGAGCCGGAGGGATGGGTCGTAGCGGATGCGGTCCGTCCTCGGGAGCCGCCTCATCAGCTCCGCGTCCTCGCAGACCACCGAGCGGTAGCCCCCGGATTCAAGGAAAACCCCCTTCCGGAACGCCGAATTGTTGGGCGGGACGTAGCACTCTCCCGTGAGGAAGTGGTTGAACCTGCCAAGCTGGAACACCAGCCCGGAGTAAGCGTTATACACCGCCTTCCAGGCGCCCGAGTCCGAATGGTACAGCGTCAGGCCCCCCAGCAGGAGCAGCCCAGGGTCCCGGAAATGCCCCCGTATCCTCTGCGTGAAGCCGGGGGGGAGCCTGGAATCCGCGTCTATGAACACTATGATGTCGTTCCGCGCGGCCTTCGCGCCCTCGGTCTTCGCGATGCCGTTGCCGTTGCGCGGCTGGCTGACGACCCTTGCGCCGTATTTGCGCGCGATGTCCGCGGTGCGGTCGTCGCTCATGCCGTCCACCACGATTATCTCATCCCCTTCGGAAAGCTGGGGCAGGAGGTCTCTTAGGACCGCCTCGATGTGGCTCTCCTCGTTAAGGGTGGGGATTATGACGCTCAACATGACATCCGCGCCTCATATCGCGATTAACCAATATAAATTTCGCCCAATTTACCCATTTATATTGACCATATACCACTTATAAACCTTTCCGAAGATAATACTATCCGTGCCGGTGACAAGGAGGCAGGCCCGCGAATACCTCGAGCCTGCCATGAGGCGGAAGGGATTCAGGTTCTGGCAGCTCCGGGGGCTTGTCGACGAGCGGACGCTCTCGGCGCTTCGCAACGGCGGGGCGCATGATTCCTGCGCCCACTCGGGCGAGCAGGTCGTTCCGATGCGCTCCCGGAGCGGTGATTGGGGGCTGCTCCTGAGGAACGGCGAGGTGTCCGGAATCCCGGTGTCGTTCATGCTCGGCGAATCATCCGGCGCGAGCGTGGGCCGCGGAAGCCTCTATCTGGAGCCGGACCTCAGCGGCTCCATGCAGATAGACGTCACACAGAACGGAGCCCGGCTCATGGAGGCCCTGGACTACTGGGCGGCGGATGCCAGGCGCCCGCCGTCCCGCCTTGAACTTTTGCGCCTGCTCCTGGTCCGGCTGCCCCGGGAGCTCCAGCTCTGCGTGATAGAATCCCGCTTCCGGGCGGCAAGCATGCGGCCGGAAGAGATTCCGGTCAATTATGCGCTCGACATCTCGTGCATGCGGCTGCTGCTCTCCCGCTTTGATTCGTTGGCGGGCGAGAGCGCGGGCCCGCGCGAGTTCGTCATGCGCGCCCTGAACATGCACATCGACTGGGCACTAGCCCACGAGGCGTCGCACCTGCAGGAGAGCCGGGCCTGCGGCCTGCACACCCTGCACCCGACGGTAAAGGAGATTTTCGCGTACCTGCTCCAGGCTGTCAATTCCAGCCCGGCCGACGCATTCCTGTCTATGATGAACCGCGGCATCGACATAACGCTTTCGATGCCGTCCTTCGATTCCGCGGTCCGCTCCCTCGGTCCGGCGTGCTTCTCCATGGATGAGGAGTTCCTTAGGCATTGGGCCGTCCTAATGGCGGGCGCGCTTAGGCGGATAGCGGAAAACAGGCTCCGGCGGAGCGTCATGCTTGACATGGGGCCGATTGTGCTTGCGCAGACGTCGGACCATGTGGGGGAGTCGGACATGCCCCTCGTGGAGCGGGCGCTGTGCAATCCGAACCTGAGGGCATTGCCCCACCCCGGCCTGCGGCTTTCGCAACCAGGCTGATTGCGGGGCGTTCACGCCTCGAACCTGGAAATCTCTTCCCGAATCGCGCTGCATTCGCGCCGCAGCCTTCGCAGCTCCTCGATGCTGTATGTGCTGGCGTTGGCCTCTATTATGCCGTTTATCCTGCCCTCCCAGAGCTTCGCCCTGCGGGGGCCGGAGGCGGCGGAAACGAGGCTGGCCGTCCTCGTCTTCCTTAGGAGGCCCGAACACTCGGAGGAGATATCCTTGCGCAGTCTGGCAACCATCTCTTCGATGGGCTCGATTCCCTGCACTTCCGGCACGCAGTACCGGTCGATATCTGTCGCCATGCCGTCCCTACGCATATGATAATTAAAACGTTTTCTGCATGATTGTTCTCATGTCTGTCAAGGTGGCGGTTCTCGCATCCGGAAGGGGGAGCAACCTGAAGGCGCTCCTCGAGGCCGTGAGGGGGGGCCGCTGCGACGCGGAAATGCTCGTCCTCATCACGAACAACCCGGACGCCCCCGCCATAGGAATCGCGAAGGGCGCGGGCATGCCCGTCGAGGTGGTCCTGCGGAAGGATTTCCCGGACCGGGAAGCCTACGACGGGCGGATAAAGGAGATTCTGGACCGCTACGGGGCGGAGCTCGTGGTTCTCGCGGGATACATGCTCATCCTCCGCGGAAAGGCCCTCCTGGAGGCCTACCGGAACCGCATAATCAACATCCACCCGGCGCTCCTCCCCTCGTTCCCCGGGGTGGACGCGCAGAAGCAGGCTTTCGAATACGGCGCGAAAATCTCGGGCGTGACGATACATTTCGTTGACGAGAGCCTGGACGCCGGGCCGATAATCCTCCAGGAGGCGGTGGACATCGGCGGATGCGCCAGCGCGGAAGAGGTCTCGGAGAGGATACTCAAGCACGAGCACGAGGCGTACGCGAAAGTCGTGGACTCATTCTCCAAGGGCTCGTACCTGGTGGAAGGCCGGCGCGTGCGCTACCTGCCGCGCGAATGAGCGCGGCCGCGCCGCATGATTGTGCGATGCACGCATGGCGCCTCTAGTTGAGGTTCACGTAGAAGTAATACGTTTCGGTAGCGCCCGGGGCGTCGTCAGTTGGCACCATGAGCTCGAAATTTCCGCTCTGCCCGTTCCAGAGCGCGCCTGCGTCCTCTATCGCGGTGCAGAAGAACAGCCCGTCCTTCGAAGGAGACTCGGAGTTCTTCATCGCGCAGGTGACGAAACCTCCCGCCAGCCCGGTGTCGGCATATGCGGCGTTGCTCACAAGTTCCGTGCCGAAAGCGAGCGTGCAGTTCGTGCTTGTGAATGTGTATGCGGCGGAATCCGAGGTGCTGCCGAATCCCCATGCGGCGTCTATGTCGCCCGCCGATGCCGGAAGCGCGTCCACCTCCGTGGCGGACGAGTTGGTGGAAAGGCAGACCGTCCCCCCGTCGGACGGGGACCAGGACCACGAATACACCATGGCGCCCGCCGAATCGGCGAGGAGCAGCTCCGCGCTGATGTTGCCATAATAGCCCGCCCACCTGTCGGTAAGCATCTGGCCGCTTATGTTCATCGCGCTGATGTTGCCGCCCTCCGTGCTGGCGTTCCCGGCCGCCTCGCCCCCCCATCTCGGGAGGTCGGTGACGTTGGTGATGTTCGCGGCGTAGAGGTAGATTGTCGTGGCGTTGGGCGGGGTGCCGTTGTAGAGTATCCCGTAATCGCTCGCGGGCGAGAGCCCGCTAAGTGACAGGATGTTCGAAGCCGCATCCAGTGCGGCTCCCATGTCTGACCACGAGCCGCTGTCCTCCCAAATCGAAAGAAGGGACTCATCGTATCCGACAGCCTCGTCGTTGGCCCAAGTCCAGTTGATTGCGTCTATGGAGACCGTTCCGGAGACCGCCTCTATGGTTACGAACTTGTCATTGAATGAAGAATAGTTGGCCGGAAGCGCGCTCGCGTTGGCGGTCCAGTTGAGGAAATATCCGGAAGACGCCGCGACCGAGTCCTCGAGCGAGATGTCGCTGTAATCCTGGAGGTCCCCGGAGGGCCTGTCGAATACCAGGGAGCGCACCGTGAGCGATATCGCGGAAGCGCCCGGATTGTCCACCGATAGGTCCCTGGCGTTGTTGTAGGTGCGGGAGCGGTTTATCAGCGTCCCGTCCGATTCCAGGACGTATATGCCGTGCTGGGTGTTGTTGCATGCGACCGCGTCGTCGAGCACCGTATCGTTGGATGCGTTTATCAGCACGCCTATCGCATTGTTGCAGAACCATGACGGGTCGACTACCGTGCCGCTGGATTCGCTCACCGAGGCGCCGCTTCCGCCGTTGCTCTCCGACTGCGTGTTGCTCAGAACCACGCCGTCGCTGTTGTCCACATGGACGCCGTCTCCGCCGTTCCCCGTGACGTTGTTGCCGTCGAACTCAACGCCGGTCGTGCCGTCGAGGGTCGCCCCGTCGCCTCCGTTGCCGAATATGTCGTTGGCGTCCATGGTCGCCCCGCCCGTACCGACAAGCTCGGCCCCCGACTCATCGTTGTCGTGCATGTCGCTCCCGCCGCAGCTGGGCGCGGTGCTTCCTTCATCCTGCCAGCCGTCGCCTCCGTTGCCGAAAATGTCGTTTGCGTCCATGGAGGTGGACGTGGTGGTGTTGGTCGATATCCCGTCGTCCGTGTTGTTGAAGATGTTGGAGTTGTCGACGGACGTGCCGCTGCCGCCGGTGTCGCTCACTCCGTCGTCGCCGTTTCCCCATATGTCGCTCGCATCGATAGTTGCGCCGGATGTGCCGGTGGTGTCGACGCCGTCGTCCCCGTTGCCGAAAATCTGGCATCCGTTGACGCTCGTGCCGGTTGCGCCGGTGTCGCTCACCCCGTCGCCTCCGTTGTCGAAGACCTGGGTGTTGTTCACCGTGACATCGGAGCATCCGCCGCCTATGTCAACACCGTTGTTCGTGCTCGCGGAGACGTTGCTGTCGCCCAGGAAAACCTGGCTGCTGTCCTCCACCCTCACGCCGTTGTCGTTGCCGCTGATGTTGAGCCCGAATGCGTCAACGCTGTTGCCGTAGTTGATGTATGCCCCGTACTCGTAGCCGCTTATCGAGGGGCAGTTCCTTATCGTGATATTGGTGAACTCCTGGCCCGCGCTGCCGTTCACCAGGATGGCGGCCGCATCCGGCGTCGCGTCGTTCGTTATGCTGTATCCGCCGCAGTCGAAGACCACGTCGTCAGAATCGATGATTATCACCGCAGTGGATATGCCCGCCACCCCTGAGACGGCACCTCCCGGGCCCAGCATGTCCGAGGTCAGCGTGTAAGTGCCCGGGGAATTCAGCCAGAGGTATTCCCTCTCGGTCTGCAGGATTCCGTAGAAGCTCGCAGGCACATGGTTGTAAAGGCTCAGTGTGTGCCCGGTGGTGTCGGGTGTGCCGTTCTGCAATGTCCAGCCGGACGAGTTGTAAGAGTAGAGCGCGAAAGACCCTTCGTTGTCTCCGGAGCCGACCTCGTCCGCCCTCCAGTGCCATACCAGGCTGTCTATGGAGGCGTTGCCCGAGCCGCTCTTGCTTATGTTGGCCCACTTGTTCGCGAAGCTCAAGTTTCCTGAAGGGGCGGCCGTGCCGTTCGTCCAGTTCACATAGATGTATACGCTGGCATTGGCCCTGTCCTGCAGGGTCAGGTTGGTGAAATTCTGGTAGTTGCCCATTGGATTGTCGATTATCGTGTTCGCGAGCGAGACGTTGTAATAATACCCGCCTATGCTTCCCCCGTATATCTCTATGTCCTGCCTGTTGTTGTAGAGGTGCGTGTTGGTGATGTTGTGGGCGTTTGCGACGTTCACATATATCCCCTTCTGGTTCCCGTGCACCTCGTTTGCGTCTATCGTGTGGCCATACTGCGTGCCGCTGAAATAGAGGGCGTACGTGCTGTCGTATATCTCGTTCCCGCTTATCGTCGCATTGGTGGTAGAGCCGTTGATGTCTATGCCGTTTACGGTGCAGTTGAACAGCGTGTTGTTAGCCACCACGTGCCCATCGCCCTGGTTGAGCTGGACGCACCTATAGGCGTTGAATACGGTGTTGTTGTAGACCTGCGTGAAGCTGCCCTCGCCCGTGAGGTATATCCCGGAGCCGGTCGAGGTCATGTTCCATACGGTGTTGTTGAAAATCGTATTGTTCGTGTAGTTCGCCGGGGCCGGCGAAGTCACTTTGCGCACATTCGCGTATATGCCGTTGTTGAAGCGGTATACCGAATTGTTGTAGACGCTGTTGTTGGAGACCCAGGTGTAGAGGAGGATCCCATAACTGCTTGAGTAGGTGCAGTTCGAAAGGTTGTTATTGCGGATGATGTTGTTGCTGCTGTATACGTCGATTCCGTAGGAGCCGAAGAAATCATGGAAGTGATTGTTCTCGATGATGTTGTTTTTCGAGGATTCCGACCCTACGGCTATTCCGCTTCCGATTCCGGTTAGCTCGTTTCCGGATATCGTGTTGTTCTGGCATCTGGATTGGAAGTATACTGCGGTTGAGAGATAATCAGAGAGGTTGAAGAAATAATTCCCTGCTATCAGCGAATCGTTCATGTTATAGCAGCTTATCGCATGGCTGCCGGTGCTGATGAAGCGGTTGCCCGTTATGCTCAGGTTCCTGATGTAATAGGATTCGTTCGTCGAGCCTCCCGATGCCATAATCGGGTTGCAGTCGGTGAAGTTGTTGCCGCTCACCGTGCTGTTCCTGACCCCGTTGTCGATATCCATGCAGAACGTATAGTTCGATATCGTGCAGTTCCTGATTGTGACGTTATGGTTGAACTTGTCTATATAAACGCCGTAGCTGCCGTTCTCTATCGCGTATCCAGCGCAGTCGAAATCCACGTCCGAAGCCGTTATCCGGATGCAGGTGTTGCTGTACGGCGAGCCGTTCACGCTGTTCGTGAGCACGTATTCCCCGGGCGCGTTTATGAGCGCGCAGGAGGTCAATGCGGTCGCGGCATGGAGGGCGCCGGCAATCATCAAAAGCAGCGGTATCACGGCAATTATTCTCATGAGGGGGCTATCCCGCCAATGATTATATTCCTTGCCATCCCCCAACCGGGCGTCAGCGGGAGGGGCCGCTGCAGCAGCGGGCGCCCATGGAGTAGTCGTGGTAGTCCGATGTGTGCGCAGATGTCTTCCTTGCGCATCCGGCGCTGCCGTGCCCGCTGAAGGCGTCGCCCGCGAAGGTGCCGTGCGTCCTTCCGTCCTTCTGCACCGTGTCCGACACCCATTCCGAAAGGTTGCCGTCCATATCATAAACGCCTTCGGGCGTAACGCACTCCGCCTTGCTCCCGGTCCGCATCAGGTAGTCCGGGTCCTGGAGCAGGGCCGGGTCGTTGAAATGCTTGCCCGTGCGCCTCATGTGGGGGATGTCCGGGAAGTGTTTGTCTAGGATGTGCGGATCCCTCTTGCCGGCGTTGCACATGCCGGTTACCGGGCTGCTGCCGTAGGGGAATTTCCTGGTTCCGTTTCCGCTGCAGGCCGATTGCCACTCATCGAGCGTGCAGAGCCTCTTGCCCGCGTTGCGGCATGCCTTGTCCGCCGCCTCCCGGCTCAGGTATCCCTGCGGGAAGGCGCCGGCGATGGAGCGCGCCCTCAGGCCGTCCATGCCGCGCGGGGGGGCCTGGAAATACGGCCGGGCGGTCCCTTCCGCATCAACGAGCGTGATTTCGAAGCGGTCCATGCAGAAGTCCCTGATGCGCGCCATCCCTTCGGGACAGCCGCGGCCGGCTGCGGCACCTGGCGCGGGCATCCGGCCGCTCATGGCGGGGGACCCCGCCCTGCCGGTCGTGGGCGCGGCAGGGGGCGTGCGCGGGGCAACGCTTCGCAAAGACGCCGCAGGGGCCGCGGCCTCCCCGGAGCCGGCCTGCTCCGGAACGTAGCGGTACCTCTCATCCTTTCCGCACCCGGGAAGCGCCATGCTTGCGAAAAGCGCGGCTGCGGCGAGCGCCGCTGGGACGCGCCTCCTCCGCTCCAGCCTCCTCATCATGGAACTGATGTCATTAATAGTGTTTAAAAATGCGTATTTTGCCTTCCGCGGAAATCAGGTTGCGCTACCGGCTTATCCAGCGTCCCATGGTTATCCCCATGGGCATGACACCAGAGATGGCTGAAGTTGTCGGCGCTTTCATAGGGGACGGCTGCATCAGCACCTACTCGGAAGGAAGCCGGCGCCGTACGGTCGTTCTTTTTACCGGGAACTGGAAAACGGACAAACCCTATTATGAACGATTCATAATTCCCTCCATACGGGGGTGTTTCGGAGGGACCAGAAAACCGTATCACAGGCGCGATGACAATACCATACGCTATGTTTTTTGCGATAGAAGGATAACCTGCTTTTTCCTCCGGCTCGGCATGCCCGTGGGCGTCAAATCGAATCGGATACCCATCCCGCGGGTCATTGGCGCAGACCGGGGGTTGTCCTCCGCGTGCATACGCGGAATCTTCAATACCGACGGGTCGGTCTATGCAAGGTACTCTAAAAAATACCGTCGGCATTCCAGGCTTTATGGCCGCTATGCTGTAATCCAATTCAAGATGCAATCCATTACAGTGATTGCCTGGATAAAGGAGACTTTGGAATCCATGGGGATTAATGTGAATCGGATAACCCAATCCTCCAATTGCAGGATTATCAGAATCACGGATCAGGGCAGTGTCCGGGCGTTTTTCCGGCAGGTGGGTTTCACCCATCCTCATCACGAATCCCGGTATTATTCGATAATCAATGGCAACGAATCCGCACACCTCCGGGATTAGAATTTAAAGGAGATATGCTACAGAGATAGGAATGATTGGGCCCATAGCTCAGCTTGGTAGAGGATAATTGACAGGTAGTTATCCGTCAAAAGCGACGGACTCTTAGTTCTGGAAAACCGCCCTCACGGGCACCCCTTTCCAGAAGGCGGAAATCCGTGTGTCGAGGGTTCAAATCCCTCTGGGCCCGTTTTTTTATTGTCCTGCCCCCAGCGGCTGCACCGTGTACGTCTGCCCGTCGCTGCTGACCCTGAGCGTGCCGTTCGCGAAGCTCTCGTGCCATCTGATTCCGTACTGCGCCATGAGCCTCTCGAAGGGCTCGCGCGAGCCTCCGTTCGCGGCCGACTCGTCGCTGCTGCCCGTCACTATCATCGCCTCGGGCTTCGCGGTCAGCAGGAATATGCCGATGTTGCTCGTTCCGGTGCCCACTCCGTAGTTGGGCGCCTGTATCAGGCCGGCCTGGATTTCGGCCGCTTTCTGGTTGACCAGCCTCCCCTGGGCGCCGGTCTGGATGTTCGATGTGAAGAGCAGTGAGAAGTTGCGGTCGTCCATCCTCATGACGATGGCGTCGTTGTTGGCGTCGTCGAACCTGTCGCTGTCGGATGCCGGGGGGTTTATCGCGGCGAACGAGATGCCGTTCACTTCCGCCGTGAAGCCGTCCTTCACGGTGCGCACCGTCTTGACCCTGCCCTCCATGTCCGTTGCTATTGCGGCGTAGTCGTAGTCGCCGAAGACCTCGCCGCCCCACCAGAACTCCTCGATGCGGTATCTTTCGCTTACCGCCCCTATTCCGCCGTACCTGCGCGGGTCTGCAGTGGTGGACACGAGGACCTCTATGTCGTCGACCCCACGTGATTTCAGGAAGTCGATGACCTTCGGGCCCTTCCCGGCGGCTCCGGCGTCGATTAGTATGTCGCAGTCGCCCTTCTTTATCAGGATGGCGTCGCCGTGGAGGGCGGGCGCGCCGACATCGATGAAATACACCCCCAGCAGGGCGTCCGGCGTGTACTCGTACTCCAGCTCCTTGACCTCCGCTTCCGGCGGCTCCTCTTCCTCCACCGTCACGTTGCTCTCGGTGGTCTGGTTCTTCTGCTCCTCCACTATTATCGTGACCGGCGGCTTTTCGGTGGCGTTGGTCCCGTTCGTCGCATTCTCGCCCGGAGGCGTCCCCCCGCCGTTGCATCCGAAGAGCAGTGCGGCGCAAACAAGCAAAACTATGATTCTCATAAAGCAACCCTTCCCTTTCCCACGCATTCCCGGATGAACGCTCCGCAACCGTCTATTTTAATCCTTTCCTGCTTTCCGTCGTTGCGGTACCTTATCGTCACCGTTCCGTCCTTCAGGCTGTCATAATCCACGGTGAGCGCATAGGGGATGCCTATCTCGTCCGCGCGGGCGTACCTCCTCCCGATGCTCCCGGTGTCGCGGTATGCGACGTCAAGCCCGGCGGCCCGAAGGAGCGTTGCGACCTCCTCGGCCTTCTTATCGAGCCCGTCCCGGGCCATTAGGGGGAAGACCGCGGCATGGTACGGGGCGATGTCCGGCGGGAAGTCGAACCACTCCCATTCCTTGCCGGTCCCCAGTTTCCAGTTTCCCGCTCCGTCCTTCTCGTCCTTGTCCCGGAAGCAGTGCTCGAGGAGGCAGTAGAACAGGCGGTCGACGCCCATCGAAAGCTCGAAGACGTGCGGCATCACCTTTCTCTTCTCGCTCTCCACGAAGACGCTGAGGTCCGTGCCGCTGTGCTTGGAGTGTTGGGTGAGGTCGAAATCGGTCCTATATGCGTTGCCGATGGTTTCGATGTTTCCGAAGGAGGTCTCGACCTCCATGTCAATGTTGCCCTTGGAGTAATGGGGTATCTCGTTGGAATCGAGCACCCTGAACCACATCCTCCCGGGCTTGATTCCCACGCGCCGGTAGAATTCCCATTCGCGGGCCAGGAAATACGCCATTATCTCGTTCGCGGCCACCTTTTCCTCGACGAGCGACTTCGCGTCCATCTCCCGCTTCCCGCCGCCTATAAGCATGGTCATCCTGCTTCCCGCCTCCCTTGCGAATCCCGCGAAGGAAGGCTCGGACGGGTTGAAGAAATACTCGAGCTCCATCTGGGTGAACTCCCTCATCCGGACAAGGCCCTTGCGGGGCGATATCTCGTTGCGGAAGCTCTTTCCGACCTGCCCCACCGCAAGCGGCAGCTTCGTGCCGTGGTTCCGGAATATCCTGGGGAAGGACGTGAATATTCCCTGCGCGGTCTCGGGCCGGCAGAACGCGGTGGCGCGCTCGCCCCCTATCCCGGTCTGGAACATGAGGTTGAACATGTGCGCCTTGCCGAAATCCCCGCCGCAGCGCGGGCACTTTATGCCTTTCGACTCTATCACGGCGTCGAGCGACTCCAGCTTGCCGTCCCACCTCTCCCCGTGGAGATGGTAGTGCTTCT
This sequence comes from Microcaldota archaeon, assembly GCA_964647855.1. Taxonomy (GTDB): domain Archaea; phylum Micrarchaeota; class Micrarchaeia; order Anstonellales; family Bilamarchaeaceae; genus Bilamarchaeum. The sequence goes on from CAZYJW010000001.1 coordinate 254,493, forward strand.
CCTCCACCATCGTGTCAGCACGAACCCGCGTGCCGCACTTTGCGCACTGCACGACGGGGTCCGCGAAGCTCCCGACGTGGCCGCTAGCGACCAGCACCGCCTCGGGCGTGACCATGCTGGTCTCTATCTCATGGAAGCCCTCGTTCCTGATGAACATGTCCCTCCAGAGGGACTCTATCTTGCGCTTGATTAGCACCCCCACGGGGCCGTATTCGTAGAAGCCCGCGGTGCCGCCGTAGGGCTCGTTGCTGGGGAAGAAGAACGACCGCTTCAGCGCCAATTCGAAAATCCTGTCGTGGAGCTGCATGCTATCGCCTATGCACAGGCGGATTTATATCGCTATATGAAGAGAAATGCGCATGGAGGCCGCAGCCGGGAAGGGCGAAGTGGCGACTGCCGCTCCGGATCCTGCAGCGGCGCTCCTCGCGCTCAGCGCGGCCGATGATTCGCTTCACGCCGCCAGGGAACGCCTCGCGGGCGGCGACTACCCGGGCTCGTTCGCGGACTCCAAGAACGCGATACGCTTCGCATCGTCCTCGCTGCTCATGCGAGAGGGATTCGTGGGCGAAACCGCCGAAGGCGTGGCGGGCTTCCTGGCCCGGCGCTTCCCGGGCGAGTTCCCGACCGATGCATGGCTCGACCTCGAGCGAATCCCGGACGAGGACTCGCCGGGACTGTACAACATCCTGCTCTCGGCCATGGGAAGGCTTAAGAAAGCGGGCGAGCAAGAGGCTATCCACGCGCTCCACGTGGCCGAATCTTTCGTGCGGGCCGCGAAATCCGAGATGGGCTTATGAGGCCGACAATAGCAGCAGCATTGCTTTCCGCAATCCTTCTCCTCGGCTGCATCAGCATGGGCGGCGAGGTTCTGGGCAACTCCTCGAACCAGTCCGCGGATAATGCGAGCGCCGGCGCGCCCGAGCCGCAGCCCCAACCGCCTGCGGAGAACGGCACGAACGCGACCGAGGCTCCCCCGCCGCCTCCCCCGCCCCCGAAGCTGTACGACCGGTATGACGGCAACGGGTTCAGCTTCGAATACCCGGCCAACATGTCAGTGAAGCTCTCGTCCGGAGGTTACGGCGGCATCTTCAGCGCCACCAGCGACATCGGCGGGCAGACCGGGGAGATGGTGCTCGCCACCGGCGTCAACACCACCGCGGTATTCGGCAAGAACAGGGAGGAGATATTCCGGGCCGACCCGACCAAGGCCGCCTCCGATTTCCTCCAGCAGGACGCCCGGGACGACCCCCTCGGAGGGGTTTTCGAGGATGCCTACGAAACCGGCCCCATAAAAACATTCGGCATCGCGAGGGACGGCTTCGCGGCGCAGGCGCCCTTCAAAATCCGCTTCGGCGGCTCCAACAGGACCTATTTCGGCCATGCGGTCGACATCTATGTCCCGGAACGCTCGCTCCTAATGAAGGCCCGCATACTTGCGCTCGATTCCGAGAAGGCGGACGCCATAAGGGACAATTTCCTCCTTTCCTTCCGGCTTTCCTGAGCCTTCCGGCCGGCACCGGGCGTCATCTCACGAAAAAGAACAGCACCGCGATTATCAGGTACATTATCACGAGCTGGGCCCCCTCGAACCAGTTGAACCTCCCGTCGGTCGTCATCTCGTTCACGATGAGGACGCTCGCGAAGACCGCTATCATCTCGAACGGGGTGAACACGAGGTCCATCGGCTGCCCCATCGCGATTCCTGCAAGCACTGCGAGAGGGGCTACGAACAGGGCTATCTGGAGGCTCGAGCCGACGGTGACGTTGACCGCCAGGTCGATGTCGTTCTTGAGGGCGAAGAAGACCGCCGCGAGGTGCTCCGCGGCGTTGCCGATGACGGCCACGACTATGGCGCCGATGAAGAGCTCGGTGAGCCCGAAGCTCTCTGCCACGTGCTCGACCTGCCCGACGAATATCTCCGAGATGACGGCAAGGGCAACCGTGGATGCGGCCAGCACGAAAATAGAGAAGTCCCTGCCCCACTTGGGCTTTTCGCCGTGCTGCTTCGCGCTGCCCCTGAAGAGGTATTCGTGCGTCTTGAGCGAGAACACCATGCTAAGGAGGTAGAGCACAATCAGAAGCGCCGCGACCGCGACGCTGAGCGACCGCTCGTCGTCCCCCCAGTGCTCCGCCGGAATGAAATGGAACATGCTCGGAACCATGAGGCTCATAAGGGCTATCATCAGCATGGTGGAGTTCATCGCGCCCAGGTGGGCCGAGAGCTTCTGCTCCTTGTACTTCAGGCCGCCCAGGAACATGCTGAGGCCGAGCACGAAAAGGAGGTTTCCTATTATGCTTCCGGCTATCGAAGCCTTCACGAGGTCGACCAGCCCCCGGCTTATGGCCAGGAGCGCTATTATCAGCTCCGCGGCGTTGCCGAACGTCGCGTTCAGCAGGCCGCCCACGTGCCCGCCGAACGCCTTAGCGAGCTCCTCGGTGGCCTCGCCCATCTTGGCGGCAAGGGGAAGAATCGCGAGCAGGGACGCCGCGAAGACCAGCGTTCCGTCGGCCCCGGCCCAGTCCAGCCATATTGCGGCCGGGATGAAAACGAGCAGGGCATCCATCGGGCGCATGAGCCCCCTTTCCCGGCAAGGAGTTAAAAGCCTCTCCCTGCAATCTCACGTTCGGATTTCGCAGAGGTAATTCTCATGGACGTAGACAAGAGCGCGCTGCGCAGGCAGTTCGCGGCCGAGTGGGAGAAGCATTACAGGATCGATGTCCTCAGCGAGCGGGGCTTCGCCCGCCAGAAGTGCGGCAAGTGCTCGCGCATGTTCTGGGCAAAGGGGGTCCGGGAATTCTGCGGAGACCCCTCGTGCGTCGGCTACCAGTTCATCGGCCAGACCCCGGTGAAGAAAAAGCTCGGCTACATCGACACCTGGAAAGCCATCGAGAAATACTTCGTGGGGAGCGGGCACGGATATGTCCGGCCCTACCCGACGGTTGCGAGATGGAGGGACGACCTGTACTTCACAATCGCGTCCATCAACGACTTCCAGCCCTACGTTGTGAACGGGGAGCTTGAGCCGCCATTCAACCCCCTCATCGTCCCCCAGCCGTGCATCCGCTTCTCCGATATCAGCAACGTGGGCGTTTCCGGGAGGCACTACACGAACTTCGTCATGATTGGCCAGCATGCCTTCAACACGGACAAGACCGGCCTCTTCTACTGGAAGGAGGAGGCGCTGACACACGACCTGAACTACCTGAAGGCGCTGGGCATCCCGGAGGAGGAAATCGTGTTCCAGGAGGACGTCTGGGCGGGCGGGGGCAATTTCGGCCCCTGCATCGAGTATTTCTGCCGCGGCCTCGAGCTTGGCAACTGCGTCTTCATGCAGTACGAGGTCACTCCGCAGGGCCCGAAGGAGCTTCGGACCAAGGTCATAGACATGGGGGCGGGATTGTCGCGCCTCGCATGGATAACCTCCGGCGAGCCGACAAGCTACGAGACCGTCTTTGGGCCGGTCATCGAGGAGATGAAGCACGAGGCCGGGCTCACGGTGGACAAGGACCTGTTCATGCGCTTCGCCAAGATTTCAGGCAGCCTGAACGAGGACGAGGTCCCGGATTTGGAGAAGGAGAAGGAGCGCATCGCCCAGCTGCTCGGGGTGAGCAAGAAGGAGCTCTTCAGCACGCTCGAGCCCCTGCAGGCTCTCTACGCCTCGGCGGACCACCTCTGCACCGTGCTTTTCACCGTGACTGACGGCATGCTGCCCAGCAACGCGGGCGGAGGGTACAACCTCCGCATGCTTCTTCGGCGCGTCTTCGGCTTCGAGCAGCGCTACGGCTACTCGCTGGATTACGGGAAGATAATGAACGCCCATGCGGACTTCCTCGAATACCTCTTCCCCCACCTCCACAGCGGCGTGGACACGGCAATCGGGGTGGTCGAGGAGGAGCGGAAGCGGTACCGGGCAACGAAGGAGAAGGCCGGGGCCATGGTCCTCAACATAGTCAGGAAGGCGAAGGGCGGCAAGAGCGGGGTCCCGAACAAGGAGCGCGCCGGCGGCGGCAGCATCGGCAGGGACGAGCTCATAACGCTATACAAGAGCCACGGCATCCCGCCCGAGGCTGTCCTAGAGGTCGCGGCGGAAAACGACGTCGAGGTCGAGATGCCCGGAAACTTCTACTCGCTCGTGCGGGCGGGGGAGGGGGAGGAGGCGTCGCCCGAGAAGGCGCCGTCCGTGAAGGTGCTTTTCTCCGACATAGCGACGCTTCCCAAGACCGAGGCGCTCTACTACGGAACCGAAAGCTCCTTCAGGGCGAAGGTGCTCGGGCTCGTGCACGGCAAATACGTGGTGCTCGACCGGACCGCATTCTACCCGGAAGGCGGCGGCCAGACGTTCGACACCGGCACGCTGGGCGGGGTTGAGGTCCGCCAGGTCACGAAGCAGGGCGGCGTGGTCCTTCACGAGGTCGCGGATCCCTCGGGCTTCAAAGCCGGATGCGATGTCGCCGGCATGGTCGACCTCACGCGCAGGAAGGCCATCGCGAGGCATCATACCGCCGCGCACATACTCAACGCGGCGTGCCGCTCGGTGCTCGGGCCGCACATCTGGCAGGGCGGCTCGGGCAAGGACGAGGAGAAGGCGCACCTCGACCTTACGCATTACAGGAAAATCACGCCCGAAGAGCTCTCGGCCATAGAGCACAAGGCGAACGAGTACATAATGGCGGACATGCCGATAACGACGCACGTCCTTCCAAGGAACGCCGCGGAGGCCAAATACGGCTTCACCATATACCAGGGCGGGGCGGTCCCGGGCAAGGAGCTGCGGATCGTCAGCATCGGGGACATCGACAGCGAGGCCTGCGGAGGCACCCATGCCATGAACAGGACCACCGGGGAGATAGGCCTCTTCAAGATAGTGAAGCGCGAGAGCGTGCAGGACGGCATAGAGCGCATAACCTACAAGTGCGGCCACGTCGCCATAGACTACGTCCAGGGGCGCGAGCGGCTGCTCCACGAGGCCGCTTCGGTGGTGAGCGTGTCCGAGGCCGAGCTTGTGCGGACTATCGAGCGCTTCTTTTCGGAATGGAAGAGCCAGCGCAAGCGCATCGAGTCCCTCGGCGAGCTCCTTGTAAGGGAGGAGGCAAGGCAGATAATCGACGCCTACCCGGGCAAGCCGGTCGTGAAAATCCTGGATTTGGACGATTCCGCCCTTAGAAAGCTCGCCCTCAAGGTCGCCGAGAGCGGGAAGGCCGCCGCCTGCCTGATGGGGAAGGACGGCACGGTCGTCTGCGCGGCAGGGAAATCGTCCGGCCAAAGCGCGAAGGCGATGCTCGAGCGGGCCCTGGCGCAGCTCGGGGGCTCGGGCGGCGGGAGCGAGCGCATAGCCCAGGGCAGGGCGGCCAGAATCGGCCCGGTCACGCTCTGAAGCGGGAGCCCGGCTTCTTGAGGAATCCGAAGGCCTTCGGGTCGCCATGCAGCTCCACGAGCAGGTCCTTGGCCTCGAATCCGTACCTGGCGTTCAATTCCTTCGGGGTGAGCGTCTCGCTCCGGCGGACGATGTAATTCGTGTTCTGCACCATCTCCCCGTCAGCAAGGTAATAGAACGCCGCGCCATGATTCTCCTCGAACTCGTTGTAGAGGGATTCGAACCGGTCGTAGACCAGGTTGGCGAGCACCAGCGTGACCTCCCCGTCGTTTATCGATACGTGGCCGTAGCCCGGAGGCAGGAGGATCACGTCGCCCTCCTTCGCCCTCACGACCATGGCGTCCACGCTTCCATTGCGGTTGCGCTTCTGCATAATGAACGCCGCGCTCCCGCGCAGGACCTGGTAGACCTCCGGATAGTGGAGCCCGTCCTCGCTTCCCGGATGATAATGCCCGAATGTCTTCGCGCGTTCGCCCTTCACGGAGCGGGGGGGTATTACCGTGATGTCGAACCTGATGTCGTCAGAGACGTACACGCTCCTGAACATGTAATAGAGGTCGGCGTCGGCCGCCTCGTCGACCTGCCCCATCATGACGTTCTTCATCTGCTGGAGCGTGCGCACCGAGCGCGGATGCTTCCCGCCGTTCACAATTAGGCTGTCATCAACAAGCTCTATTCTCAGAGGCTTTTCATATAGGACCGTGTCCATTCTCGACCACCCCTTTCATCCTCTTGAACTCGGCAAGAGTCGCGAGAGGCTTCTTCACCCTTATCTTCTGCTTCTCGAATTTATAAAACAGCAGCTTGAGGAATATCAGGAACTCCCTCTTCTTTATCCCGTGCGCCTCGAACTCCCTCTCGAGCGTCTGTATGGTCTTGAACGATGCGATGAAGAACGAGAGCTCTATGCTGTTGCTGCCGTTCCATCCCCGTATCTCCTCGTACATGAGCATCCTGACGATTCCCAGCTGCGCCCGCAGCCTCTTGGACGCCGCGTCGTTCCCCTCAATCCCGCTGCCAATGGTCTTCAGTGCGTAGGCTAGCGCATCCCAATCCGCATCCGCAAGGCTATCGCTTATGCTGGGAGGAGACGTCATGAGGTTATGGGATATGCCTATAAGGATTATTAACCTGAGGGAGGCCCGGGCAGTCCGGGCGCCGCCCATGGCCCGCGCCGGCTCCTGCGTGGTGCCGCGTCCGCGGATAAAGGCGCAGCATCCTGTGGCCGGGGTCGATACGGAGAAAAAGATAGCCCCGAGCGGATTCGAACCGCTGTCAAAAGGTCCAGAGCCTTCTATCCTTGACCACTAGACGACGGGGCTAAAAGAACTGTAACCGGTTTAATCTGCAAAAGGAATAAAAATCAAGCATTATGCTTCACGACCACAATCTTCATCCCCTCCTTGAGGATGAAATCCGGCGCGGGGGTCAGGAACACGCCGTTCTCATACACCGACACGACCATGAAGCCCTTCTTCTTGCAGACGGCCTCGACCGTCTTGTCCTTCATGCCGCTGTCCACCTCCTTCTCGAGCACCTCGACCTTCGATTCGCTGGGGTCGAGCATTCTGAATATCAGCGGGCTCACCACCATGTTGGCGAGCTCGCGGGCCAGCGTCAGCTCCGGGATGAGCGGCTCCACGCCCAGCTTCTCCATGAGCAGGGAATATTTGGCCTCGGACGCGCGGGAGATGACCTTCCTGGCGCTCATGTGCTTCGCATAGACGGATACCAGGAAATTGGTCTCCTCGTTGCCGGTCACGGCGAACACGTAATCCGCCTCCCCGAGCTTCAGCTCCTCGAGCAGCCGCGGGTCGGTCACGTCGCCGCATATGATGATTGCGTTGGTCTCCCCGGCCATGTCGTCGCATACCGGGCGGCTCTGGTCGACCACGGTGAGCTTGTGCTTGGTCTTCTCCAGGATGCGAACGAGCGCGCGCCCGACCCGCCCAGCTCCGAAAATGAAGATGTTCATGTCATCTCCTCATGATGTACGCCGCGAGCGCAAGGCTCGGGAATATCTCTATCCTACCAAGATACATCAGGACGATTAAAAATGCCTTGCCCGCCGCGCCCATGGAGGCGACATCCACCGTGGAGAGGCCGACGTTGCCCATCGCCGAGGCCACCATGAACAGGGCGTTGTTCGTGCTGTATCCGGACGCGAGGAACGCCCCGGCCGCCGCGAGGAAAATGAGCACGTAGGCGAACACGAATATCGCGCTCTCGACTATCATCCTCTCGTATATCGGAAGCCCGTTTATCTTGACCATCTGGACCGAGCCCTGGGGAAGGAACGACTCCCTGACCTGGAGCGCGAGCGCCTTGAGGATGACCAGCACGCGCCAGAGCTTGATGCCGCCCGTTGTGGAGCCGACCATCCCGCCGCAGAGCATGAGCAGGATGAGCATGTACACCGCGAAGGAATGGAGCGCGCCGATGTCGCCTATCGCGAAGCCGCCCGCCGCGATGGCGGACACGGCATTCAGCAGGGAGTTGAACGGCTCCTCGTGGCCGACCATCACGATGGCGAGTATCCCAACCGCGGTGAGCCCGGCATAGAGGATGAACTCCTCGTCCGTCACTGCCCTCAGGACCTGCCCCCGCCAGACGCTCCTGAAGAACAGGAAGCTCGTCGCCCCGGCGAACATGAGCAGGGCCAAGACGACCTTCTGGATGTCGCTCATGGCGAACTCGTCGAAGGGGAAGAAGCCGCCGTTGGAAATTCCGCTGAAGGCCAGGTTCACCGAGTCGAAAAGCCCGAAGCCCGATGCGAACACGAGAGCGATGCCGAATGCCGTGAGGGCCAGGTACACGTTGAATATCATGCTGATGTTCGCCCCGATGCTCAGCTCGGCCTGGTTCCTGCCCTCGGCCTTGAGGAAGCTGACCGCCTCCTTGCTCCGCGTCGTGCTCAGGATGAGCACGACGATGCCGAGGCCGCCTATCCATTGCGTCACGCTGCGGAAGAGAATGACGCTTTTAGGCAGCGCGGCGACCGCATGCAGGCTCGAGAGGCCGGTCGAGGTCCAACCCGACATGCTCTCGAATAGCGCATCCAAGAGGGGGACGCCGAAGAACACGAACGGGAGGATTGAGATTATCGGGACGACCAGCCAAGCCACGGCGGTCAGGGCAAGGACCTCCCCGAGCGTCATCGTCTCTATCTGCCTCTTCATGTCCGAGGTGTCTATGAGCCTGGCGAAATTGAACGGGGTGTCGGGCTGGAGGAGCGAACGCACCGCGGATTCGGCGTTCCGGATAAGGCCGCCGATTATCTGGGGCACGGCCGGGAAGCCCATGATGAGTATGGTCAGGCCGATGGGCAGGAAGCCGCCATCCCCGGCCGCAAGGCTGTAGAGGAACGCAATCCAAAGCGGAATCGAGCAGTAGAACATGACCGCCGCAAGCTTCCGTAGCAGCATCATCGCAACCATATGCGTTACATAACTTTAAATACGTCCGGACCGAGAAAAATCCAGCAAAGCACAGCATGAACCACGGGTGAAACGGAATGGAAAAAGGCAGGGGTGTCCTTCATAGGAAGGGATTCGCTTCATCGGCCCTGACGCAGGGGCCCGCCTAGCCCGGTCCATGGATTTTGCAGGCTGCGCAGGGCAGCCGCCTGTTTTTCCCCGGCGGGGGCGAAAAAGCTCGCAATCACGCCCGGCAGCGGGCGGAAAACCCAGGAGGTGCACGAAATGGAAACAGCGACAGCCATGAAAGGCAGGGATCTGCTTCACGGGGCGGGAAAAGGAATGCCCGGCGGGGCGGCAAGGGCTCCTTATTGAGGGGCTGCGGCGCTTCGCGCTCGTGGAGCGGGCGGACGCAAGGTCCGCGGAATCCCTATATTACGGCATAAGCGCCTCGAGGGCGTCCGAGCCCATCGACCAGTTCGACGTCCTGCTTCTCGTGTCCCGCCTCAGGCGCTCGGGGCTCGGGGCCGGGCTTACTGTATTCGTGGCGGGCCGATATGCCGAGCTCAACGGCATGCCGGGGCCCGAGCTTGTCCGCCAGGAAGAACGCAAGCTGGGCTTCCTGAGGGCTTCGTCGTCCGCCCTGGGAATCCCCATGGAAATACTGCGGACCGACGACCTCTGGCGCGACCCGGCCTATTGGGCTGCGGTGTCGGGGCTTGCCTCCGTGCCCGGCATAATCGGCGCCAGGGGCGGCAGGCCGTTCTCTGAGGTCGCGCCCTCGCTCGGCGAGGCGGTGCTCTCGGCGATGCCCGCGGGGCTAACGGCCCGCCTCGGCGGCTTTCCGGCCCCCTCGCTATATACCCTTTTCGAGGTGGCGGAGGCGGCCTATCTCATGCGGGAGAGGGGCATCGAATGCAAGGTAGGCCCCGCAAGCGAGGAGGAATACGACCGCTTCATATGCTCCTTCATGGGCATCATGCAGCTTTGCCAGCCAATCGATTTCAGGAGCAGGCAGGCATCCCCCCGGCCCCTGACCCCATACATCGGCAAGGCGGGCGAGACGCGGATTACCATTGACGACGGGAAGGCCGAAATGGCCGCGAAAATATGCAGCCTCGCGCAGAGATGCGAGGGCAGGCCCGTCCGGTACGGCGGCTTCATGGACCCGTTCGCGAGGCTGGCAGTGCTGGCGCTAGAGTCCGCAGCAGCCGCGGATTCCGTGCCGGTCCGGCTCAACGGCAGGCCCCTCTACGACGGTGAGGGTGCGGTGGGGATGCTCGAGCGCTCCGGAATGTCGGGCCTGACCCGCTTCGCCCCGCTCGTGGCGGAATGCATATGGGCGTATCTCGTCCGGCCGGTGCAGCTGAGGCTCAGGGAGGCGGCGTCATGATAGGCATACTGGGCGGGATGGGTCCGGAAAGCACGGCGTACACCTACATGCGCATCGTGAGATGCTGCCAGAAGGAATACGGGGCGCGGCTGGACTCGGATTTCCCCCCGATTCTGGTATACAGCATGCCCGTTCCGGACGTGGTGGAGGAGGGAAGCGACGATGGCGAAGTGCTGGCGCTTCTGGATGTCGGAATCGGCAGGCTCGTCGCCGCAGGCGCGGAGTTTTCGCTAATAGCGTGCAACACCATGCAGGGCTTCGTGCCGGAGCTCAGGAAGAAATACCGGATGCTCTCGCTCGTCGAGGAGACGACAGCATGCGCGAAGGCCAGCGGAATCCGCAACTGGGGGCTGCTCGGGACCGAAGTGACGCTGCGTAAGGGATATTACCAGCGCGCCCTGGAGGATGCGGGGCTCGGGGCGATTATGCCGGGCAGGTCCGGCCAGGAGCAGGTGACGCGGGCAATAAGGGAAATCCTCTCCGGAAAAGGGGCCGGGCCGCCCCGGAGCCGGCTGCTGGGCGTTGTCCGCAGCCTGGCCGGGGAGGGTGCGGAGGGCGCGATACTCGCCTGCACCGACCTTCCCATAGCCCTTGCCGGGGCCGAAGCCGGCCTGCCGCTCCTGGACACCGCGGACATATCGGCCCGGGCCGCGGTGGAGCGCTGGCGGAAGGGGGCGGGCGCGGGGCGCAATCCCCCTTTTTAACATATATTGAGGAAGTGGTCTCCATGAAGCTCACACCGAAAGGCATGCGGGACATCGGCCCGGAGGACATGTTCATACGGGAGGAGGCCATCGAACGGATACGGGGCGCCTTCCGCATGTTCGGATACCGGCCGCTCGAGACGCCCGCCATGGAATATTTGGAGACGCTCCGCGCGAAGGCAGGCCCGGAGGTGGACAAGCAGATATTCGTAATCGAAGGCGGGGAATGCGGGCTGCGCTTCGACCTGACGGTGCCCCTTGCCAGGTATGCCGCTTCAACTGACGCGCCCAAGCCGTTCAAGCGTTATGCGATAGACGTGGTGTGGCGCAAGGAAGAGCCCCAGCGGGGGCGCTTCCGCGAGTTCTACCAGGCGGACGTGGACATAGTGGGCAGCAGTTCCATGCGCTGCGAATACGAGCTGCTGTCGATAGCGAACACAATCTGCCGTTCGTTCGGCTTCCAGAATCCCCGCATTCTCCTCAACAACCGTAAGATTCTGGATGGAATCGCCGCCAAGGTGGGCGTGGAAGGGGAGGCCAAGGGTGAGGTTTTCCGCGTCCTGGACAAGCTGGACAAGATTGGCGAGGTCGAGGTCGAGAAGCTGCTGCGGGAGATTATCGGGGACGATAAGGCCGCCGAACTGCTGTCCATAATCCGCAGCAAGGGCGACAATAAGGCGAGGCTTAAGCTGGCGGCCCAATACAGCGAGGATGGGGCGAAGGAGCTTTCGGACATCCTTGCGCTCTGCGATTTCGAGGTGGAGGTCGACCTTTTCCTGGTCCGCGGCCTCGGCTACTACACGGGCCCCGTATTCGAGATAAAGCTCAGCGAAGGGATAGGCACGGTTATTGCGGGCGGCAGGTACGACGGCCTCCTGGGGATTTACGGCCAGGACGCACCCGCGGTCGGCATATCTGTCGGCATCGAGCGCCTTGTGACCCTGCTCGCGGAGCAGAAAAAGGCGGTCCCGAAGAAGACGGACAGCCGGGTCTTCGTGGCCTGCGTGAAGCCGGAATTCTATCCTTATGCGGTCGAGGTGGCGGCGGAATTCCGCAAGGCCGGAATCGCGGCCGAGACCGACCTGAACGAGCGCAGCCTGCGCAAGCAGTTCGAGTACGCCAATTCGCTGTCGATTCCGTACGCGGCGGTGGTCGGGGAGCGGGAGAAGGCCGGGAGGACGGTCACCCTGCGCGACATGGTCGGCGGGAGCGAGGAGGCGATGCCGGTCCCGGCGGCCATCGCCCGCGTGCTGGAGCGTTAGCGGATGGAACCCCTGGAGATACCACTGATATACCTGCGCGACAAGCAGGCGTTCCGCAGGGAGGGCGGCGTCCTCCGCCTGATAGGCAAGCCCCTCGACCACGCGAGGGAGCTCAAGAAGGCCGGAACAGCGCTCATCCACATCGTGGACATGGACGCGCTTTCCGGCATGCAGAAGAACATGGACGTCTATGACAACCTCACATACGTCATCAACGTCGAGGTGGAGGCCGCGCCGGAGCCGGCCATGGTGATGCGGCTGCTGTCCCTGAAATGCCGGGTGGTGCTGCCCCCCTCGTTCGACACGTCTGGCATATCCGAGAAAAGGCTGCTTGTCGCGAAGATACCGCCGGGCTATCCGGGGGAAGCGGCCGGATTCCACGATGTCGTCCTGGAGGATGCCGACGAGGAATCCGCAGGCAGGTTCAGGAGGCTCGGAAAACGGGTGATAATCTACGAAAAGGACAGGGGCCGCGTGCGTTCCGGAGTCTTCGGGGTCATTTCTTCTTCATGATTTTGCTCTTGGCCTCCTCGAGCCTCGCATACAGTCCGGGGGTCATCTTAACCGGCGCCGCCCTGCCTTCGCGGGCCGTGGCATCGCCCTTCGCGGGCGCCTTCGGGGGCGGGACCTTCGATACGCGCTTTTTTGGCGGCGCCTTCAGCGCGGCCCCGGCAGGTGGGGATTCCTTGGGCGCCTTGGCGGCGGGCATTTCCGGCTCCCCTCCGTTCCCGAGCGAGAAGCCCCGGTCGCTTAGCGTGACCGGGTATGACCTGGCTGAGTGGTTGACCCCCTTCATCTTGACGACCTCTACGTACCTCATGCGCTCCAGCCTCTTGTCGTCGTAGCGGAAGAACAGGTTTATCCAGCCGTCGGTGAAGCTCTCGATTGCGTACTCGGAGCCGGGCCTTGAGACGGGATGGTTCTTCATGTCCTCCGACACGATGATGGTGGTGGTGTTCCACTTCCTGAGGTTGTCGATGAACTTCAGGAACCCGGTCCGCCTCTCCTCGTCGTTCTTGAAGTACAGCGCGATGGGCATGATGGAGTCGATGACGACCCTTTTGACGCCCGTGCTGTTTATTATCTCCGCTATCGCCGCCGACTGGTTCACGATCTGGTCGACCTCATGGATGGGATAGTCCAGGAGGATGAATTTGCGGTCGCGCTCGAGCGAGGCGAAATCCCACCCGTAGCCCCCCATGTGGAAGAAGAAGTCCTTCCTGCTCTCCTCGATGGATATGTAGAGGCCGGGCTCGTCGGAGCCGGTCGCGCCGTTATGGACGAACTGCGCCGCGAACGTGCTCTTTCCGGCCCCCGTCGGCCCGCTGACAGTCACTATCGACCCCTCGAGAATCCCCCCGCCCAGGACCTCGTCCAGGCCGGGTATCCCGCTCTTTATGAACTTCCGTTCCATGGCATCACCGAAGACTCATTTCTCGCCCTTGCCGAGTATCCTCTTCCCCATCTCGGCCCTCTTGCGCAGGTTTTCCTGCAGCGCGAGGAGCTCCTCGGGCTTCGAGAGCTTTGTGAGGATGTATTTCTTGTACTCGGCGGTGGTCGCGGACATGACGCCGAGGAGGTCGTGGGCGGCGCTAAGGGGCAGCCTGATCTCGTCTGGCCGGAGTATTTCGACCGAATATGGGCTGTGCGCCATGCATACGGAGGCGAGGGTGGCAAAGTCGCGGGTGAGAATCTTGACCTCGACCGATGCCGACCAGTTCTTCCCGTCCTCCCCCCCCTTGGGCTCGTCTATCTCCCCGAGCGCGAACACCACGCCCTGCCTCTGTATCAGGCTGTTGACGAAACCCGCCCCGAGTTCCGAGACGAGCTCCTTGCTCGCGGCGTGCACGTCGAAATAGAGCATGGCAAGGACGCCGCCGCTTTCGACGGTCTCCTTTGTGAGCTTCTCGACATCGGACATAAGTGGGATTTCCAGGTTAACGCTTTAAAATACCCTTTGGGCATCACATCAACCGGTGCTATTTATGCGCGAAGGAAGACCTAACAGGGGGCCTCAGGCTTTCAGGGGACGCGGCCCTCGCCGCGGCGGATACGGGCCGGGGAGGCCGGAGGGAACGGGAGGCGACGCTTCCGATAAGCGCGCCCGGTTCATGAAAAGGGCCAGGCAGACGGTGATGCAGGCGCTCCGGAGCCGGGACATGCTCCTTGGGAGCGTGACGAAATCCATCGAGGACCTCGACAAGACGATAAACCTCCTGGGCGAGCGCTTCGAGGACTGGTACGGCATCTACTTCCCGGAGTTCCGGGCCGAGGACAAGCTCCAGTTCTGCAGCGCGGCGATGATTCTCGACCGTGAGAACATCGACGAGAAGGCCCTTGCGGCCATAGTCGGCCAGAAGCGGGCCTCCGAGACCGCCGGCGCCGCAGGGAACAGCCTGGGCGTGAAGCTTTCGCCCAAGGACCATTCCGAATGCCTGTCGCTCGCCCGCGCCATCGTTTCGCTAGAAGCCCTGCGGAAGGATTACGAGGCCTACCAGAAGGAGCTGGCGAACGAGCTGTGCCCCAACATGTCCGAGGTGGGCGGGGCGGACATCGCAGCGAAGCTCGTTTCCCACGTGGGCTCGCTGAACCGGCTCGCAATGCTGCCCGCTAGCGCCATACAGGTGCTCGGGGCGGAGAAGGCCCTCTTCAAGCACCTGAAGAACCGGCGCATCCCCCCGCCGAAGCACGGCATAATCTTCCAGCACGCGAGGATATCCTCATCCCCCAAGGCGGTCCGCGGCAAGATTGCCCGCGTCCTTGCGAACCAGCTGTCGCTCGCGGCCAAGGCGGACGCCTTCAGCAAGCGGAGCATCTCTCCGATGCTGAAGACGAAGTTCGACGCGCGCTATGCCCAGATAATGAAGGAGTACGAGGCATCCAAGGCCGCGAAGCCCGCGCAGCCTGGCGCCCCGCAGGGGAAGCCGCCCCAGCGATGAGCATGAAGCTGCTCGCCTTCTCGGACCTCCACGACGAGGAGGCCGCGCTGGAGTCCCTCTCGCGCATCGCCCCCGCCTACGACCGCGTCCTCGCCTGCGGCGACATCTCGCACAGCGCATCGTTCGCGAAGTCCATGCTCGAGCTGATGCCGAACGCGCTTGTGGTTCCGGGGAACTGGGACAGCCACCAGGTCAACGACGCGCTTATGGAATCGCCCCAATGGGCGCACTGCAGGCGCTTCGAGGTGGAAGACGGCCTCAACATAGTCGGATTCGGCTACAGCCCGCCCACACCCTTCGGAACCTTCGGCGAGATGCAGGAGGAGGAGATATACCGGAAAATGTCCGGCCTCCCCATCGACTCCGACACGCTGCTGATGCTCCACTGCCCGCCAAAGGGGCATTTCGACCTGGTCCACCTGGTGCGCCGCATCGGGAGCGCCTCCATTCTCCGCATAATAGAGGAGAAAAGGCCGCTCGCCGCGCTTTTTGGCCACGTGCACGAGCATGCCGGGACATCGCGTCTCGGACGCACCGAGCTCATCAAGCTGCCGCCGGCGAACATGATGCGGGCGGCGTCCGTCACCGTCAAGGATAAAAGAATTGCCACAGAATTCATATCGTTGTGAATCCATGCTGTCAGTGACCATACGGACCGTCCGCCCGTCGGAGATGGACGCGGCCAAGGACTTCATCCGGCGCATCTTCCCAGAGGCCATGGTCCAGGTGACGGAGGATGACACCCTCCTTCTCGCGGAATACGGCGGCCGCCTGGTCGGCTTCGCGCACATCGTGGACGACGGCGAGCGCATCATGCTCCAGGGGCTGGGGGTCGACCATTCGATGCGGGGCCAGGGCGTGGGCACCGTGCTCCTCGAGCACATCCTGTCCTCGCTCTCAGACACCGAGAGGCCGATTTTCCTGAAGGTGAAGGCGATGAACCCTGCGGTGGACCTCTATTCGAGATATGGCTTCATGCTCAAGCGCTTCGGGGACGTCCTCGTCCTCGTCAAAAAGCCCAACGCCTGAAGCCCCGCTCCCCCTTTAATAACTTCGCTCGGAGTAAGGCTCGGGAAGTCCGATGAAACCTTTCCATGGGGATGTGCCGGAGGAAGCCACGAAGAGGCAACCCTCAGGAAGTTTGATGAAACTTTACCCTGAGTATATCCTGAGGAAAGTTTCGGGGGAATGAGCTAACCTGGTATGCTGCCAGCTTTGGGAGAGCCCTTTGGCATCGGATAATCTCCGGGCAAAGCCCTCGGCAAAAGCCCTGAGGCCCGAAGAAGCCAAGCGGTTCAAAAAAAGCTGGTTGTCTGAGTTCAAATCTCAGTTCCCCCATATGAAAGACGCTCCGCTCTACGCTGCCCTCGGCTCCACGTATCCGCTGCTGCTCGGCCTGCCCTTCCTGCTGGCCGGACTGGCCGGGGGCATCCCGGCGCTCGAATCCGGCGCATTCGCCGCCGCATTCACGGGCGAATGGTCGTTCGTCGCGATGGTGCTAACGTCATTGTGCTTCATCGAGATGGCGTATTACCACCTCTCGCTTTTCCCGCAGGGGATTGGAAATCCGAAAATGCGGCTCATCCTCGTCGTTTTCCCCGAAGTGTTCGCCATCTTCGGGTTCCTGCTCGCGTTCCTCACCGGATACCCGTGGGCGGGCGTTCCGTTCGCAGCGCTGGGCTTTGCGAACTATGCTTACGCGCTCTTGCGCCTCATGGCTGTTCCGGATGCCTGAAATTCCGGGGCCGTAATGCGATTTTCTGTGGAAAATCGGCGCATCCTTTATATACTTATCGTGGAAAAAAACCTCATGGCAACCAGTATCCGAAGAATCAGACTCCCCCCTATAGAGATAACAACGGAAGCGGCCGAGGATGAGCGCATCAGGGAAAAGAAGCCCCAGCGCAAGGACAGGAAAGCCTCCGTCCGCGGCGTGCAGAAGTTCCACAAGGGGCCCGACCGCTTCAGCTTCGGGCACCTCGCCAAGGTCCTGACCAGCGGCGAGCGGCTCGCCATGCTGAACGCCGTCGACCGCCTCAAGGGCCGCTCGCGCGTCCTGATAGAGCTCGCCCTCTTCTCCAACTTCCAGTTCGTCCGGCTCGCCGCCGTCGCGAACCTCGCGAACGACCCCGAGGCCCTGATAGACATCGCCAAGTTCTGCCATTACGAGGACACGCGCGCCTCGGCGCTAGACGAGCTCGCGAACAGCGCGAAGGCCCTAGTCGAGGTCGCATGCTCATCGCTGTTCCCGGTGACCCGCATCGATGCGGTCAACCTCCTCGTGGAGCCGGATGCGCTGGCGGAGGTCGCGTCGCGCTCCCCCAACCGCGATTCCCGCGGGGCCGCCATGGCCAAGATTTCCGAGAACGCCGCCGCGCTGCGCAAGGTCGCGGAGAACTCATCCTACCGCGCAGTCCGCATGAGCGCCGTGGACAGCCTTTCCACGGACGTGGACTCGCTCTGCTCGCTCGTCCTCTCGCGCCATGCGGAGGTGAAGAAGGCTGCGGCCTCGAAGCTCTCGGCCTTCGTGGAGGAGCTCGAGGACTCCGAGGCGCTAATCGAGATAGCGAAGGTCTCGCCGAGCACGGACGCCCGCTATATCGCGGTGGGCCGGCTCTCGAACGACCCGTTCGCACTCAAGACCGTTATCTCCGAATCCGGCTTCAACGACGCCAAGACTACGGCGCTCATGCTGCTTTCCGACATGGTCGCCGAGCTTGACGACTCCGAGATACTCTCGGATGTCGCCATGCAGTCGCCCTACCCCGACTGCAGGGCGGCCGCGGTCGAGCGGCTGGTCGGCCAGAGCAACGCGCTCCTTTCCGTCGCGTCGAAATCGCGCTTCAAGGACTCGCGAGAGCTCGCGCTCCTCAAGCTCAGGGGGGACGTCGACACGCTCAAGCATGTTTCGAAGCTCTCCAGATACAGCGACACGAGGAAGAAGGCGCACTCCATGGTCGCGAAGCCCGAGGTATTCGCCGGCGAGCTCGCAAGGATACTCGGCTGAAAACGGCCCTGCCCTTCGGCCCGCCAACTGCCTTTATTAATTTCCGGCGCGCAAAGCATACCATGCGCGGTAAAACCAGGGCGCGGCTCTCATCCATCGCAAGCCTCAACAACCTTTCGATAAGGATGGCCGATTCCAGGCGGTGCCCTGTCGACCGCGAACGCTGGCTGGAAGCCCGGCGCGACATCGAGGCGCTCTGCGGCGAGCTCCGGCGCGGGGACGACCTTGAGCTGGTTTTAAGGGCGCTGGAAGCCCGCAGGCCGGCCCAGGGCGGAACCGTTTCCGCCCTTTCCGGGGAAATGGCCAAAGTGAAAAGAAAGCCCGCCCGCCGGAAGAAATAAATCCCTCCGCCCGCCTATTCCTGCGGATGATCCAAAGCCCCGATGATATGGATAACCAACCCAAGCTGATGAGGGGCGGCGGGGACTGGTCGAATTGCACAACGCCTGCCCGATTGTTAGAAAAAAGGAGTGAAACCCCGGCCTGGGTGCCGGGGCGGCATGTCCGCTCAGAGTGACTTCGCGAACTGCTCCGAGGTCATCATCTTCGCATAGAGCGGCAGGATATTCATCATAGCCTCGTAGTTGCCGTCGGTGAATCCGCTTGTCGCATCCTTGAGGACGGTCGCGTTGTAGCCCTTGTTGGCCGCGCGCTTCACCGTGGTGGCGACCACGTGCTCGGTGCACTGCCCGCTCACATAGACGTGCTCCACCCCGTGCGATCGGAGGATGAGGTCCAGGTCCGTGCCCTCGAAGCTGTCCGAGCCGTAGTTGAGCACGATGCGCTCCTTGGCCGTTGGCTTGAGCGCGCTGATAACCTCAACGTCCCACGTGCCCACGAGCCCCTTGTTGGCGTCCTTGGCGCCCTGCATGAGGGGGTAGTACTGGTTCTTCGGCATCTCCGGATAGCCCGGCCTCCATGCGATGTTGACGAATACCGTCAGCATGCCCCTTTTCCGCGCGGCCGCGAGCGCCTTCTTCGCGTTCGCTATGGAGTTGTTCTTCTTGACCTGGGGAAAAAGCATCTTCCCCCACACGCCTCTTGGGTCTGCGACGCTGTTCTGCCAGTGCAGCATGAGCAGCGCTGATTTCTTCACATCTATCTTCGGCATAAGTTATCACCCTGTGGCAAAAATCAGGGGATTCATTAAAAGCCTTTGGGCGAGCCTCAACGTCAATCGACGGCTCGCGCCGGATTCGCTTTTCCGATGCCGGCGCCTGCCGCTCCAAATTCCTTCATGCCGAGAATCAGGAAAAAAAGACTGAAGCCCCCGGAGCAAGCAGAGGGCTCGTCTGAGAACTCCTTTTCGCTATGGTGCGAAATTTCGCATCAGCGGTAAAATAGCCGGAAAAAGCATCTTCCGCTGGAGATGGGAAGATGAAGGTGGATATATACGGATTCGAGCGCAGGTTAGAACTTGGGATGGATAAACTCAGGAAAGACAAAATCGGCAAGGAGAACATAAGCGATATAACCGAATTCTGCAAGGTCAAGCTTGCTAAGGGCGTTTCGGTAGGGCGGGCGGCAAAAATCATCCACTGCCTGCGGCTTTTGGCAAAACGGCTGAATAAGCCATTCAAAGATGCGACAAAAGACGACCTTATTGGCCTTGTGGGTGGTTTGGAGCGAAGCGATTACGCCGAGCATACGAAGTATGACCTCAAAGTGATGCTCAAGATGTTCTACAAATGGCTGAAAGGTAATGACGAATACGCTCCGCCTGAGATAAGCTGGCTGAAGAAGAGCAAGAAAAACCTTGACCATAAGCTCCCGGAAGACCTGCTAAGCGAAGATGAAATCCTCAAACTTGCCACTGCAGCGATAAATCCCCGCGACAAGACGCTCATTCTCGTTTTATACGAGACCGGCTGCCGCATCGGTGAATTGCTATCCTTGCAGATGAAAAACGTCAAATTCGACCAATATGGCGCGATTCTGAGGGTTTCAGGCAAGACTGGCGATAGGAGAGTAAGGATAATCAGTTCGGCGCCGGTTTTGGCATCCTGGCTCAATTCCCACCCCCAGGCCGATGATCCGGAGGCCTGGCTATGGCTCCAATACAAAAACAACAAGATTACAGATAAGTGCCTTCGTCATGCGACCGTTTATGCAACTCTGAAGAAAATAGCCAAACGGGCAGGCATCCGAAAGAAGATTTATCCCCACCTGTTCCGGCATACCCGGGCCACGGTATTAGCCAACAAACTGACCGATTCCCAGATGAAAGAGCATTTCGGGTGGGTCCAGGGCTCGGAGATGGCCGCTACCTATGTCCATCTCTCTGGCCGGGACGTGGATAACGCCTTTCTGAAGATGCACGGCTTGGTTCCGAACGATGGAAGCTATGAGGAGAAGCTAAAACTCAAACCTTGCCAGCGATGCAAGGAGAATAACGCTCCAACCTCGAAATTCTGCGTCAGATGCGGCCAGCCTCTAGATGAGAAAACCATGGAATTGATCCAGAATCAAAGGCAGAAATGCGATGATGTGATGAACCGGCTGATGGAGGACGAGGAAATTCGGAATCTCCTTCTCAAGAAAATTATGGAAAAAGGACTTGATAAGACCGTCTTTTAACTGCTTTACACAATGGCTCTCGCTCTCTCATCTCAGGGCAGGAAAAACGCCCTCTCCATTGTGCTATTAACGTCGATAAGTAGTGCAAAGTCACTGTGTTTTCATTGTGTTTCTTTATAAATGAAAAAAAGGTCTGCACATTGATTTCACATTGGTTTTAGGCAATGTGCTATTTAGTTAACTCACCAAGAACCGATCCTAGTTTGCATCGCAGATGCTGGAAGCATTACTGCAGCCCCTGCACTTGTTTTCTTCGATTGGAGTCCAGCTACAAATGGGGTAATTATCTTGTTTATGCCCACAATATCTTTAGTCTCAAAATAGCCTATTAATTGCTCTCGTATGTCCCTAGGTATCTGTGATATGTCCGGCACTCGTATTCTTCGCAGATTTTGGCTTTGCCATCTGACAAAACCACCATGCATCAATGTACTTACATTCTGCATCTGCTTTAGCACAAAATCTGACATGAGAATTGCCCCAAGCACTTTGAGGTCTTCTGTTGTTTCATTGTGAATATAGTAGATGTTATGGTGCGGATAATATTTGCCTTCATCCAAAGCGATTATCTGGTTCTTCTTGATGTCTGGGAGCAGCAGTTTTGGTTTTCCCTTCAATTTCGGAATCACCTTGTCAATTGTCCTATACCAAAACCTGGGATTTTTCTTTGAAACGTGCCTTTTTTCGAGTCTAGCCCTAGCAGAATATAGGTAGGCCTTTAACTTTGGGGTTTTATTCAAGTCTAATTGGTTTCCCGTTGATTTATCGAAAGGATTGATTAGGTAGTTTCCAGACCATTCTATTTTACCTTCCCTAATGTCTTGAGATAATACAACCGGGAGCAATACCTCTCTTTCTATCTTGAGTTTTGAAGCCGGTCCAATAAAAATCTCATCCGCTCCAGTGGCAACTCCAATTCCAATCCTGAATCCCTGCTGTTCAATAAGGGGAAAAAGGGCAGCATCTAACTCGGTTGAATTATCGAAATACCAGGGTTCACCATATTGCGGAATTCGTTTTATTATCGGGTATGGCCCCTCTGCAGGTCTAGGGGATTGTAACGCGCTGAATACCCCCTCTAGTTCAGCCACATCCCGGATCTCAAAATACTTTGTATTGCTAGTATTGCGTGAAGTTATCTCGATTATAGACGGATAGCCATAGACTTTTTCAGCAAAAGCATCTGCACGGTTAAGGTTGACGATAACCGGAACGCCAAAAGAATTTGCAATTAGCTTTCTGAGGGCGAGTCCGTATGTATTCCTCATCCATCTATCTGAGCAAATAAAACAAAGCCGTCCACTGGCGGTGAGGGAACGTAGGGCTTTTTCAAAAAACGCTACGTAAATGTCGCTCCGGTGCTTAAATGTCGGAAACTTAGCCTGGTATGCCCTTTTTTTCTCCTCCGGTATTCTCTCATTTCTTACGTAGGGGGGGTTTCCTACAATAACCTCGAAGGCTCCAAGATTCGATAAAAGGTAGTCTGATTGAGACACCATCCGAGAAGCATGAAAAGTTGCTTTTTCTACTCCAAATCCACTCAAAACTTTTGATATGCTCTTTTGTAGGTGATTGGCCCTCTCCTTCTCAATCTCGACAGCCTTTAGGTTCTCAAGGCCCTTTGAAAAGTTAAATCCGAATTTAACTGATGATTCATGGAGTCTTCTTATGCATTCCAGAACAAAGACTCCCTCCCCTGCCGAAGGCTCAAGAAAGCGGATTTCCGATAAGTTTTTGTCTGATGTATAACCGCAAATATCGAGCATGAAACTAACAACCTCTAACTTGGTCATTACGACGCCATGCTCCTTGCCATTTGACCGCATCCCAAATATCATTTTTTAACCCTAAACTCATTTGCTCTGCCGCTCAGATAACCAACAAATGAATTAACGAATGTTTCAAAGGACAAATCGTTGTTCATATAGCCATATTTCACGATGCCGCCCCTTGGTTTTTCTGTCCAAATCGCAGAGGCGGAGGTATACAATCTTTCTAAGACAAGTTTTCTACATAGTATTTCGTATCGTTTTAGATACGAGGTATTCACGAATTCTTTGATAACCTTGAAATGCGGTTCACGTATACTTACTGGGTGTATCGATTTATCGCATTTTTCAACCACCATTAAATAGCCCAGCCAAGGTGCTAAATCACCGGGGAATACCTTTTCCCGAAAGGCTGTCCAGATATCAACTGCGCTACCTATGGCTTCTTCAGTCCTGTTGTTGAAATTGTTCCCAAAGGAGCCGACCTGTGATTTAAACTCCAAACACGCCACAAGCCTTCCTTGTGGTGAGATAATAATGAAATCCCAGTCTTTTGTTGGCCTGAAATAACCAGGCAATTCGTTTCCTCTTGTATAAACGCATTTCCTCGGAACCCCCGCGTCAATAGCGATTTTCTTTAATAGTGCCACCAAGCCATCGAGCTGTTTGCCACCTGTAACCGCCCCTCTTGTACCCTGATCACTTACGTTGCGTTTCTTCTGTTGTTGGCTCTGGGTCTGGCGAGTTCTCCAGAACTGATTAATCGCAATTTTCAGCTCTTTTTCATATTTGAATGACGCCATAAGGATAAACCTTGACTTTTAATTTATAAACATGCCCCCAAACTCCTTATACTCATCCCTTTCAGTTCTCTCAATTATTTAAAGAAAATTAGACATCATTTCCGCGGTATAAGGTGGCTCATTTTATTTCCGATAATGTGGCCTCTTTTTTTATAATATCAATTCGGCTGCGCTTTCAAGGATATTTGTATAATGGCTAAGATAGCTCATACCATTTGTTTTCTTACTTAGAAGGAAGCTCCCCACTGAGCATCTTGCCGGGAGAAATCCCATCTCTTTTCTAACGAGGCTCTTAAACTTTTCTTCAGAATTTTTCGACCTATGAGCTATGGCATTTCTTAATGTTCTAAGCTCATCAAAAGAATTCGAAAATGTTTTTAGTTTTGAAAATGGTTGCCCATTATGAAAATACAAGTTCGAGATTTGCGTAATATCACTCAAATTTGTCCAATCTGGGTATTGCTTTAGACCTTTTGTCAGGTCATATGCATGACTTCTATCCCTCGGATTGACGTATCTTTTAACTATTTTGTTATTTCTTGTTTTTCCTCCAAGGAGATAAAGTAAGAACAGTTCCTCACAATATATTTCCCATGCAAGAAAAACACGTAAAAAAACCAGTTCGGATATTGAATCCGCCACATGTTTTGGACCAGTTTTTTGATCAATTAACTCCTTGCTTTTCTTAATTTCACTTTTTAATTTGTAAAATAGCTTTAACGCAGTTTTGACCATGGGGCATCATGCCTGCAACCGCTCGATAATCCGTTTTAGAATAAAACTGTGCCTTATTTTTCTTTGTTTTTCATCACTAGTTGCTTTACTTGCGGCATCAAAAAACGTTTTATGTTTTTCTTGGCTCGAAACATCATTCCAAATTGAATCAATTTCTTCGATAGTAGCACGAATTTTTGGATAATCTGATTCAGCTATTTTATGCCTCTTCGTTGTTGTATTAGGAAGACCGAACACTAAATCGTACAACACAATGAACAAAGTATAAAACATTGGAAGTCTAGTGAAATTTGATGTTGGAAGCTCCTTCCCGTAGATACGGCCGATCAAATCCATAATCCTCTTGTATTCATCAATATACCGTTCCTTATTCGCAAATGCGTCATCATACGTCTTGTAATATGATTCATACGCCTTCTTTGATTGAATGCCATCGAGCATGGCCACAAATAACTCGGATGTAAGAGCAGCATCTTCCATCCTTAGAATCTGACGATCATTAAGTACCCCCATGCTCTTCCAGAACGTATTATACTCGAATCCAACTCTATAAACCGTCTGTTTAAAATGGCCGAAAAACTTGGCGTTTATTAGTTCTTGTTGATTCAAAGTTACTGTGTATGTATTTAATCTAGCAAAGATGTCAAGAACCTCAGCATCTGAAGCGTCATTTAACAAGTCCACACTGAGTTCGTATTTTAAGATTTCATTTTGAACTTCTTGGGGCAACTCACTGAAAGATTTATTTCCTAATTCGGTGTTGTGAACCTTTGAAATCTTGAAACCATCTTTGATAAATTCAAGAATTGCCCTAAGGCGTTGTTGGCCGTCGACGACCTCCCTTATCGATTTTTTTGTTTCCGGGTCTAGTCTTGTTCGTATGTAAATCTTAGGTATTGGTTTTCCTCTTATTATCGTATCAATAAGATAAGATTTCGCCGCTGGCAACCATACGTTTCTTCTTTGGAATTTTGGTGCTATCTCAAGCTGGCCCCGTTCATCCCACTCTTTGAAATCATTTATTCCGTAAGCACGAACTTCAAACTTTTTCATTTTTCCACGATTTTCATTAGATTTGTAAATTATAATCCTTTCCCCTTAGACCAGCCAGACCATAATGGATGTATGAGGTAAGATTCAACCGTCAATCCCCTGTATCCCATCCGGCCAAGCTATTAATAGAACATAGCCATGAGCCTCCTCCGTGGAAGGTCAATTCGGCTTTCGTAAAAGGTGCGTCCTCAGATAAAAGTATTAAGCCCCCGGAGGGATTTGAACCCCCGACTTCCTCCTTCCGCTTTTTAGGAAAAAGCGGCCAAAAACGTGGTTGCCATCAAAACCCGCGAGGGTTTTGAAAGAACCGGTTTTTGATTACCGATTGAAGCGATATTCCGCTTCAATGGTCCATTGAACGCAATGCGTTCAATTGGAAACCTTTTCCAAAAAAGTTTACGAGAGAGGCGCTCTGCCAATACTCCCGCCTTCCAATGGAAGGCGGACTGAGCTACGGAGGCAATTCGGTAGCGGGATTGAAATGCCCGCTCCTGTTTTTAATCTATACGGCGGCGCTGTATTCCCAGCAACGCGTCCCGTCCGAGAAGTATATCCTGTTCTTGCCGCCGGCCTTCGCCCTGTGGAGCATCTCGGTGGATTTGCCGTAGGCGGAGTCCAGGATGTCCTGGACGACGCGGTCGCCCCTCCCGTTCGGGGGCAGGCCGGGGAGGTTGAGCGCGGTTGTGGCTGCGCTGACATCCGTGACCCCTATGCTGCATGTCACCCGCACCGCCTCGGCGTCCTCCGGAATGGGGCCGTAGCGTTCGGGCTTCAGTATCTCTATGCCGCCATCCTCCCTCCTGGAGATATACACCCTGATGCTCTCGACGTTCATCCTTATCCTCTCTGCTATCTGCAGCGCGGTGCCGTAGGGTATTCCGCCCACGAGGACGCCGAACTCCTCGCCCCCCAGCCTTCCGACCGAGTCGTCGGCGCGCACCGAGGCCTGGAGCATCTCCGCTGCCTGCCTCAGGACCTCGTCCCCCACCGGATGGGTGTATTCGTCGTTGATGGACTTGAAGTTGTCGAGGTCGATGAACATCAGGTGGAGCTGGCCGCTCCTCTGCCTGATGAGCTCGCGTATCCCCTCCTTGAGGTCTATTTCGAAATCAAGCCTGCGCGGCAGCTTGGTTATGGAGTCGAACCTGTGGACGAGCTGTAGCGATATCTGCGACGTGGCGTTCATGGCGAGGGCTGCGCCCCAGTAAGCCTTGCTGAAGCCCTCC
This sequence comes from Microcaldota archaeon, assembly GCA_964647855.1. Classification (GTDB taxonomy): domain Archaea; phylum Micrarchaeota; class Micrarchaeia; order Anstonellales; family Bilamarchaeaceae; genus Bilamarchaeum. Next base: position 280,752 of record CAZYJW010000001.1, read on the forward strand.
AGCGAGGAGCCCCTGGCCCTCAGGTCCCCCTCCATCAGGACCACTCCGGAAGGATTGTCAGGCTCCCTGTAATAGAACGGCATGATGGCCCTCATCCCCAGATGCGGGTCCAGCTCGGCCAGCTGCACCACGCCCCGGTCGCTCTTGCGGTCCAAATCCTCGAAGACCAGCCGCAGGCCGCTCTCCATTCCGCCGCCCGGATTCCTGTCAAGAAGCACCGGCGCCCGGTTCATGAAGGCCGAGAGAATCGGGTCGAATGGCCCCCCCCAGGAATCCCGGCCGGATTCGTCTATGGTGACCGTGCCTCCACCCCGCCTGACCGTGAGCCTGTGCTCGAGGCTGGTCTTCATGCTGTCGAATATGTCGCTTGGGGAGAAGAAGACCGTGCACCTCCTGCAGCTTTCAAAAAGCTCGGTGATGGCGGCGACGTATTCGCCGAGGTTGTCGAAATTGTCCATTCCCATGCGGCCCATCTGGAAGAACGCGTGCGAGGTCCATGCGTCGCTGGCAAGCTCGAGCGGCAGGTCCGGGCATCCCTCGCGCGCCATGGCGGGGGAGTATGGCCTTCCCATGGGCCCTTCCGAGAGGGGCTGGGGCCTGGCCTTGGCGGCCTCCCTGGCTGGCGGCTGGGCTGGGTGGATTTTTTTTTCGTCCGGGGCCATGTTGGATTCTCAAAGGAAAATGGGAGGCTCTGCTTAAAAATGTATTTCCGGTTTTCACATATTTTTCTGATATGACACATAACCGTCGCGAAGCCCCAAGAGCGTCCCATTTCCCTTGCCAGCGGGCGCGTTCGGTTCGCCGAGCAGTTTTCCGGCGCTGAAAATGTGCAACGATACATTTTCTTCATTGTTATGGAAAGTGTATGGCTGAAGCTGGTTTTGGGTCAAAATGCGGCCGCCGGGATTTGAACCCGGGTTATAGGCTTCCGCCTTTTGGGAAAAGGCGGCCCAAAACCGCCAATTCAGAAAAATGGAAGGCCTAAGTCCTACCAGGCTAGACTACAGCCGCGATTAGCATACCGTTTCATGGAGGATGGTTTTATAAACCGGTTTTCCGGCGTCACAGCCGCGCTAGGCGGCTCACCTCCGGAAAGCCGCGAATCCAATGCCCGCGAGAAGGAATCCGGAGAGGCAGCAGGCGCTCCCATCCCCATATTCGCCATAGCTCCCGCCGGAGCCGTCCGCATATATGTTCAGGTCTTCGCCGCAGGGCACGTATTCGTATGTGACGAGCTCCTGGTCCACACCGCAGAGGCATTCGCACCGGTCGATGTCGCTGCTGTCCTCCTCCTCGGTGTAAATCGCCGAGATGCATGCCATCCCGGAATGCTTCTCGCAGTACCCGAGGCAGTAGTCCTTCATGTTCGCCCCGCTTCTGGTGCAATATACTGTGTCGACCTCGTTCGCGGCCTGCGCAGCTTCAATCGCGCTCCTCGCATTTGCCGTTAGGGAGAGCCCCAGGGCGAGGAAAACCAATACGACTTTCATGCCATTCATGCCCTTGGATAATCCGGATAGATTTTTAACTGCTGAGGGACTGCACGGGAGCGGAAAAAGAGAATTAAAAAAAGGAAAAGGAACCTCATATCTTGAGGTTCTTCCTGGTGCTCTTTATCACGTCCTTGGCGTCGTCCTGGCCGCCGAGGCCGAACGCGATGCCGAGCGCGAGCGCAAGGCCGAACGCGGCCGCCTGAATCACCGTCATGAAGATGCCGGTTATCAGAACGGTGTTGAACCCTGCCGTCGCAAGCGCCATCGTGGCTCCCACGTACATGATTACGAGCTTCGTCCCCCTCGCGGTCAGCTTGACCATGGACGACTTCTTGTCCAGGTCGACAATCGCCTCCTTGAGGTACTCGCCGAATATCATGGCAAGCAGCAGTATCATTACCGCGGCAATCAGCACCGGCGCATAGAGCAGCACGGTCGTGAGGTATGCGGTTATCGTCCCGAGCGAGACGAGCGAAACCGCCGCCTGCAGGAAGATGAGCAGCACATAGTATTTCACGATCTTTGTCAGCACATCGGTAATCCTCACGGTGCCCAGCGCGTCCTCGACCTTGTGGTCTGCGAGGAACTGCTCGAACCTAATCGCCTTCATGAGCCCGGCGAAAAGCCTGCTCACGATGAAAGCCACGACCCAGCCGAGCACGACCACGAGAATCGCGGCTATCAGGCCCGGAAGTAGCTCCACCGCCGAGTTAGCGGTGGTCTGAACGGCGTTGTTCAGGGAATCCATAAGGATGGTCTCATTCAATTCTGCTATACAATCACCCCTGCCGCTATCGGGATTGTGATAATTATAAATGTATCTGACGCCGCCGCAGGCCGCTCAGAGCCTCATGCGCATCTCGATGTGGTGTTCCCGGAATCCCCACCCGAGGTATATCGCCCTGGCGTCCGGGTTGATTGAATGGACGGCGATGGACGCATAGCGCACGCCCTTCGACCTGAACCACCGGAACGCCTCCTTCCTGAAAGCGGACGCAATCCCCCTCTTCCGGTGCGATTCGAGCACATAGAGGTCGCCCATGTGGCCCAGCTTCCGCACCCTGTAGACCGGTATGTTCGGCTTGATGTGGTTGAGCGAATACCCGACAATCCCGCCGCCGTCCTCTGCCATGAGCACGAGGCCGTTCCTTGAGCGTATGTTCTTCGCCGCGAACGCCCTCCATCTCCGCTCGGCATCGCCGGCCAGCGCGAGCATGGGGCCCGTGCGCGCGATATGGAACTCCATAAGCTTCCGCCAGAGGGCCGCCATGCGGGGGACATCGGCAATCCGGGCCTTGCGTATCATCAGAATGCGCCCGCAAGGTCCGCGAGGAACGCCCTGGGGTCCTTGGCCCTAACGAAAGCGCTCGCAAGGAGCACGCCCTCGGCCCCGAGCTCGAGGGCCTTCCCAACGTCCTCGCGATTGCTGACGCCGGCCCCGCAGAGCACCTTCACGTTGTGGTTGACCTCCTTGACGGACTTCACCGAGTTTATCACTATCTCGGGCCTGGCTTTGGACACGCTGACCCCGCTCCCGATCAGCTCGGGCGGCTCCACCGCGATGAATGCGGGGGAATACGCGGCGAACGACGCCGCCTCGCCCGTCGTGGCGGCGCAGACGAGGCTCTCGAGGCCCTGCTCGTGAAGCCTGTCGACGGTCGCCTTGATGCGGGCCGCATCCCCGATGCGCCTCTCGGAATGGTTGACCAGCGAGCCCTTCGCCTTTGCGGCCTTCAGCATCTCCGCGTTGATCGAGCCCGTGTGCGCTCCGGCCGGCTCGGCGTCCGCATGCTGGGCGAACACGTCCGAGAACCTCTCCGCGGATTCGTGCAGGAATACCGCGGGGGGGCATATCACGATGCGCAGCCCGGTCTCGTCCACCACCTCTTTCGTGATGTCCGCGAAAAGGAGCGCCTTCTGTATGCTTTCGGGGTATGTCTTCAGGTTGAGGACAATCATAAGAATTAAAATGAAATTAGGTTTATTATAGCTTCCTGCTTTGGCGCAGAAACATTCATGCCGACGTCGCATAAAGCCGCTGCCCCTGATGCGGGGCCGTGCGTGAAACCCGGTAGTGCGACGGTCTCGAAAACCGTTCCCCTTGGGATTCCAGGTTCAAATCCTGGCGTCGGCGTAATACTATCACAAGGCTATTCCGAGAACTCCTCGGCCTCGTATGACTGTAACTGCATCCCCCGCGTGTCGCGCCACTCCTGCGCCCCGAGCCCCGCCTTCATGCAGAGGTGGGAGAGGAACTCCTCCTTCGTCCGCAGCTGCTCCCACACGACAGGCAGGAACGTCGCCCGGGCCCAGCCCTTCTGGACGATGAGGCCGTGCTTCCCGGGCACGAGCTTCCTTAGCAGGTCCTCCGAGTCCTTCACGGGAAACGGCTTCGGCTCGCTGAGGACGGATATCGAGAATCTCACTTTCGGAAGTTCTTCAGGGGACAGGGGCCGGAAGCGCGGGTCCTCGAAGGCGGAGGCGAGCGCGTTCTCGATGACGTCCATCACAAGCGGCCTGTGCGCTTCGAGGGTGCCGATGCAGCCGCGCAGCTCGCCCCCGATATGCATCGTCACGAAGCAGGCGCCGTTCTCGGTGAGCCTCTTCGTCGGCACGTCCTTTGGCTCGACATCCAGCCTCCTCCCGGTCCTGAAATAGTGCGAAAGCGACTCCCGGGCCAGCTTCAGCAGGAACGCCTTCTCCTTTTTTTCAAGCGCCATCCATCATCCACTCCCCTTGCGGTAGACGTTCGATATCCAATAATCCTTCAGCGCGCCGAATGTCGTGGTGGAAAGCAGGAATCCGAAGGACGGAATCAGCGCGTTCAGGAAAGGCTGGGGCGCGCCGATGCTCAGCAGTATGATGGCGGACAGGGCGTATGTGAACGCCGTTATCACCGCCTTCCTCGCAGAGCTCGTCTCCCAGGCCTTGTCCGCCTCGACGCGGGCGTTGCGCTCCCTTATCGCCGCAATCTCCCCGCGGACGCTTTCGCCCGCGGCGTCATTCCTCGTAGAAGCCATAGCAACCGTATCCCACGACGCTGGATTTGGGCCCGGCGGTGTCGCCGGAATTCCTGTAGTCGAGGAGCGCGCCCTTCCAGCCGTTCATTTTCGCGATGTGCATGAGGGTGAGGATTGCGGTCTTGCCGCATGCGTCCCCCCCGCGCTCGAACGCCGCGATATCAAGCGCCGGCACGGTTTGATTCGCAAGGGAGTCTATCCTCCGGGCGGAATCGTAATCCTTGTAGTGGCTCAGGTCCGAGCTCGCTATCAGGGCAGTTTTGGAATCCAGCTCCCTTGCCACCCGTCCGGCAAGCTCCGAAGGCGCCACATCCCCGGTGAGCAGCGGCCATATCTCCAGCTTGTCGCCGTAAATCATCTGCAGGAAGGGGAGCTGGACCTCAAGGCAGTGCTCGGGGGCGTGCGCCTCCGGGAATATGCTTATCGGCCAGCCGCTCGCGCTTTTCGCGCGGACGCGCCCCAGGGGCGTCTCCCAGAGCTCGTGCCCGGACTCGCATGCGCCGGGGAACATGCCGTAATGCGACGGCCCCATTATCACAACCTTGGCATATTTCTGTTCCGAGAGCGCCTTGTAGCCGTAGGCGGCGACAGGCCCCGAATATATGTAGCCGGCATGCGGCACCACGAGCGCGCGCAGCCTACCCGCATGCGGCGATTCCTTCGCCTTGGAAAGGAAGCCCCTTATCATCCCGACGAGCTCGTCGGGGTCGGCCGGATAGAAAGACCCTGCCACGGCAGGATGCCTTATGCTCATCCCCACACCCCGCTTACCTTCGCCTTGCAGAACCCGCACCTTCCCCCCTCGATGCGGTTTTCCGCGACCATGAAGCCGCTCCTGCGCACGAGGGCCTTGCCGCAGGACGCGCACGTTGTCGTCTCATATTCCGAATATGCTGCGGGGACGTTTCCGCAATATATGTGCCTGATGCCTGCGAGCCTGCCGATTTCACGCGCCCGTATCAGAGTCTCCGGAGGCGTGGGCCCCCTGTCCAGGAGCTTGTAGTCGGGATGGAAGGCGGTCACGTGCCAGGGCATATCCGGGTCGGCCGAGGCGAGAAAGCGGGCCTCCTCAGCGAGTTCGCCCTCGCTATCGTTCCAGCCCGGAATCAGCAGCGTAGTGACCTCCACCCAGATTCCGAGCTTTTTTGCGTATTGTATGGACTCCTTCACCGGCTCGAAGCCTGGCGCCCTGCAAAGCTCGGAATAGAATCTATTGTTGTATGCCTTCAGGTCGATGTTGGCGGCATCTATGTGCCTCCTGATGGCCCGCCAGCACTCGGGGGACTCGTAGCCGTTCGTGACATAGACCCCCTTCAGGCCCTCCTTCCTGGCAATCCTCATGACGTCTATGGCATACTCGGTGAAGATGGTGGGCTCGTTGTATGTGAACGAGATGGATTTGCATCCGCTTTGGATGGCCCCCTCCACCACGCGCTCGGGCGGCCACTCCTCGCACATCTCGACAAGGCGCCTGAAATACCCCCTCCAGCCTGCGGGGTCCTTCTGCCGCGCCTCCTGGGGGGCCTGGCTGATGTCCCAGTTCTGGCAGAACGAGCACGCGAAGTTGCATCCGAAGGTCCCGATGGAGAAGCTGCGCGTGCCGGGCAGGAAATGGAACAGGGGCTTCTTCTCGATTGGGTCGATATGGACCGCGCACGGCCGCCCGTAGACCTCGAGCCTCAGCCTCCCGGCATCGTTAACCCTGACTCCGCAGAAACCCGCCTGCCCCTGGGGGATATTGCAGTATCTCCTGCACGCAAGGCATTTCACCATGCCCCCCTCCCCCTTGCGGGCGAGCATCCTTGCCTTCGCTGCCATGGACTGCCTTCTCATGCATAATTAAAGCCCTTTCCGGGCATAATCCCAATCGGTTCCTATGTCTGAGAAGAATACGTTCCGGCTAAAATCAGGGCTTGCCCAGATGCTAAAAGGCGGCGTGATAATGGATGTCACGGACGCGGGGCAGGCGCGGCTGGCGGAGAAGGCGGGGGCGGTGGCGGTCATGGCGCTTGAGCGCGTGCCGGCGGACATCCGCGCCGCGGGCGGGGTGGCGCGCATGGCGGACCCCATGAAAATCAAGGAAATACGCCAGGCGGTCACCATACCCGTCATGGCGAAGTGCCGCATAGGGCATTTCGTCGAGGCCCAGGTGCTCGAAGCCCTCGGCGTGGACTTCATCGACGAGAGCGAGGTGCTGACGCCCGCGGACGACCAGAACCACGTGGACAAGGGCCGCTTCAGGGCGCCCTTCGTGTGCGGGGCGCGGAACCTCGGGGAGGCCTTGCGCAGGATAAGCGAAGGTGCCGCCATGATACGATCGAAGGGCGAGGCCGGGACCGGCAACATCGTCGAGGCGGTCAGGCACATACGCACCATCAACTCCGAAGTGGCCGAGGTCGTCTCTCTCGCGGGGAAGAAGGACGCAGAGCGGCTGATGGAGCTCGCCGGCCACTACCGAGTCCCGCTCGACCTCCTGGACCAGACCGCTGGCATGAAGCGACTGCCTGTTGTGAATTTCGCTGCGGGGGGGATAGCCACACCCGCAGATGCCGCCCTCTGCATGCAGCTGGGCGTGGACGGGGTTTTCGTGGGCTCCGGTATTTTCAAGAGCGCGGACCCAGAGAGGCGGGCCAGGGCGATAGTCGACTCAGTTGCCCACTTCCAGGACGCCGGGCGGATAGCGAAGGCGAGCGAGGGCCTCGGGGAGCCCATGCGCGGCCTCGAGATATCGTCGCTCGAAACGAAGCTCGCCGAAAGGGGAGCATGACGATGCCCCGCAAGGCATTGAGAATCGGCGTCCTCGCATTCCAGGGCTCGGTTACCGAGCATATCGCCGCCACGAGGGAGGCCGCCGGCAAGATGGGCATAAGATGCGACATCGTCCGGGCAAGGACCGCCGAGAATCTCCGCGGCCTCTCGGGCCTCGTAATACCTGGCGGCGAGAGCACGACCATCTCCAAGCTCTGTGCCCGGGAGGGGATGCTCGGCCCGATGAGGGCGATTCCCGCGCTGTTTGGCACATGCGCGGGGGCAATCATGCTCGCGAAGGATGTGCGGGACGCGGAGGAGGGGCAGGAAACGCTCGGACTGATGGGCATATCCGTCATCCGAAACGCATACGGCACCCAATCCGACTCGTTCGAGGAGAGGCTGGAAACCGCGGCAGGCCCGATGGACGCGGTCTTCATCAGGGCCCCCCGGATTGCGGTGGCCGGGGAAGGGGTCGCAATCATCGCCTGGAGGGGTGATGAGCCGGTGGCATGCGAGGAGGCGGCGGCGGGCCGCTACCTGCTCGCCACCTGCTTCCACCCGGAGCTGTCGTCGACCGCCTTCCACGAGCGCTTCCTCAGGAAGGCGGTGGGTCTGCCTTAAAAACCTAACTGCTCAAATACCCCTAAGTCGCTACTTAGCCCTATCAGGTGATATTAATGGGTATCAGACCAGCAAGAGCAATCCGGGATGCCGACAAGGTCGCTTGGACGCGCTACTCGCGCAGCAAGCCGAGGAAGTCTTTCATCAAGGCGATGCCCCATGCCGACCTGCACCAGTACAGGATGGGCGCAAAGAAGCCCGATTTCGACCTCATCCTCAGCCTGAGGAGCGAGGAGGCGGTCATACTCCGCGACAACGCGATTGAGAGCGCCAGGCAGAGCATGAACAAGCACCTCGAGAAGACCATGCCCGGCGCGTTCTACTTCCACGTGCGCGTCTACCCCCACCACATCATCAGGGAGAACAAGATGATAGCCGGGGCGGGCGCCGACCGCCTCCAGAAGGGCATGAGGAGGGCATTCGGGCGCCCGACGGACCGCGCCGCAAGGCTCAAGGCGGGCTCCATGCTCTTCACCATACATTCCTACAAGGCGAACGAGGCCCACATGAAGAAGGCCATGGAGAGGGGCGTGCGCAAGCTCTCCGGCAAATTCCGCGTTGTCGCGGAATGAGCCCACCCCCTTTTTTCTGTTTATCTTTGTGTTTGCTTGTGGTCATATCTTTATAAACTTATCCTTGCATAATTACTACGGAGGGGTGAGGTCTTTGGCCCACGATAAAATCACCGTAGACGAACCGCTAATCAGCACAGATGTGGACAGCCTGATAAGGACGCTCGCGGAGAGGAAGCGCATTCCTCTCAACGACCTGCGCCAGCTTTGCCGCATCGACAAGAAGACGATGGACAAGTGGATCGCGGTCCTCGAGGACGAGGGCTACATCAGCGTCGAGTACGGAATCCGCGGGACCAACGTCGTCTGGCGCGGCCTCGATGTCGTGCAGGCGGAGCCTGTTTCGCGGGAGCGCGCGGAACCCGAGGCTGCTGCGCCCGCCGAAGCGGCACAGGAGCCCGCCCCGGAAGAGGCCGCACCCGCGGAGCCTGAGGCCGCCCCTTGGGACTCCGGAGAAGCGCCCGCCGAGCCCGAAGCCGCCTCCGACGAGGCGTCCGGAGAGCGCAACCAGGAATTCACCGTCGAGGAGCCGCTCGAGGACGAGCCCGAGCCGGAGGACCTCCTCAGCGCCTATCTGGCAAAGCGCAGGGGCGAGGGCCAGGAGGACTCGGAAGACCTGAAATCCAACATACTCACAAGCCTCAACGGGGACGGGAAACCCGACGATTCCGCGGAGGCTGAGCCTTCCGGCGGGCCCGGGGAGCCTTCGGACGACGGAAAAAAGGAGAGCGCCGCGGATGACGAGCCGTTCGTCATTCCGGCGGAAGTGGACAAGGCGGAAGACGCGGCGCAGGATGCCGAATCAGCCCCGCCTGAAACCCCCGCGCCAGCAAAGCCGGCTCCGTTCTCGCGCGAGACGCTCAAGCCCCAGAAGGAGAGGGCAGCGGACATGCGCGAGCTGATGGGCTCTTACCTCGAAGAAATCAACAAGGAGAAATCCCGGATTGAGGAGCTCAAGAAGGAGCGCGAGGCGCTCTATCGCGACAAGTTCGTCACGATGGAGGGCAAGATGCAGGCCGACATAGTCGTTCTCACAGAGAAGATAATAGAGAAGGAGAGCAGGATAGCAGAGCTCAAGGAGCGCGTCCTGGAGCTTCCTGACAAGGTCGAGGAGCTCGGAAGGCTGCAGCAGCAGATGGACAGCCTCAAGGCCGAAGGCCGCGAGGCGCTCCAGAGGACCAGCTCCCGCGCCGAGGAGTATCTTGCCGGAATCCGGGAGGCGAAGTCGGCGGTCGAGGGGAGGATATCCCAGGTGGATTCCGTCCTCGAGGCGCAGCTTGGCAAGGTGCGCGAGCTCGAAAAGCTGAGCGCGTCCGCTGAGGGCCGCGCCGAGAAGCTGAAGGCGGCGCTGGAAGCCGCCCGCGCCCAGATGGGGGAGCTGGAGTCCGCAATGTCCACCCTTGGCGGCGAACTGGACTCAATGGAGAAGGCCCGCGCCGAGGCCTCGGCGCTCACCGATTCAGTGAAGCAGGAGGTCGCAGAGCGCGGCGCCGAGCTCGAGTCGCTCGAGCAGGAGCTCTCCGGAATCGAGCGCGTCGAGCACTGGGTGCAGGAATACATACGCGATTACGAGCAGAAGATAGAGGACATAGAGCACTACGTCTCGAGGAGCGAGGACGAGTACGCCGAGCTGAAGGAGGCGGCCGAGGGCCTCTACCTGAAGAAGTACCTGGGCGAGCTCGAGTCCATCACGGACTCCTACCAGAGCGAGCTTTCCGACGCCGTTTCGCGGGAGAAGGAGATAGAGATGCGCATGGCGGAATCGCGCGCCCGCATCACAGACCTCGTCTCGGAGAGCCAGGAGATGATAAAGAAGCTCAAATCCGACGCCCCGGAGGCCACGGAAAAGGACTTCGGAGTGCTTGTCGCGAAGGTCAAGGCGCGCACCGCCCGCACGAAGAACGCGGTCCAGGAGAAGCAGAAGGAGCGCTCCAGGCTCGCTGAGGATTCCAGGAAGACCAGGAAGACCGCGAAGCCGAAGGCACCCAAGGGCAGGGCTCCCGCCAGGAAGGCGGCCGCGAAGTCCGTGGCGAAGAAGAGGAAGTAGCTTCCTCTCCATTCCATTTTTCCGGTTTTCTTATGGGACGGGCGACCGGGCCGCTTCTACGATGCGCAGGCGCCGCAGCATTCGCTGCAGTTGCCTGCCTTGCATCCTGCGCGCCGCTATTCGAGCCAGCCTACGGCACCGGAATCTCATACGCCCGGCAGTGCAGCGGATTCATATGCAACGACGCGGCCCTGATGCGCACGGTACGCGAAGTGCGCGAAGGCGACATCGTGCAGGGCGGAAGGCTTTACCCGACCGTATCCTACGCCGGCTGGACGATTACGGCAATCACGGGAAGCGGGGTGGAGCTGCGCCCGTCCCCAGAATCATCCGAGCGCGTCTTCCTCGGTTATGGCGAGCAGGACGCGGTCGAACGCCCCTCTCCGGCGCCCTACAACTTCGAATCCAGCCTGGTCTTCGAAAGGGGGCGCGCGCCCGGGACCGCAGTGATGACAATCCTCGAGAAGCCGGACTACCCCACCCAATACCCGGCACCCGCATATCCGCCCGGGCCTTAGCGGCTCAAAGCCTCATCTGGTCCTTCTTCTCCTTCCTGCTCCGGGCGTCATCCACGGCCGCGAGCCAGGAGTCGCCTATCTTCATGAAATAGTTGCCGAAGGTCTTGGAGAGCGAGATGCGCATCGGCCTGAATTTCCTCTTGCTCTCAATCGCCACGACCGTGTCGCGCTCGACCTTCACCATGCCTACCCGCTTGAGGCGCGGAAGCACGCGGTTGTAGAATGTGGCCTTGGATATCCCGCCCTGCTTCACGAAGGCCGCGGTCTCCTCGCCGCTCACCTCGGTCTTTTCAGAGAGGAGCTTCAGGAACCCGAGCGCTATCTCGTAGTACTTGGGCTGGTATCTCTTCGAGAAGATGAAATTTGTGATTTCCTCCACGCTCCAGATGCTGCGCGTGATGCTTTCGTTCCTGTCCTGGAACGAGCGCAGCTCGGGCGAATCATGCCTGGGAAGATAGATGGATTCCGAGGAAGGGACGCCCCTCGATGCGATTGCGGGCCCATCCGTCCTGCGGATTCCGGCATCCGGTTCCGCGCCTGCGCCCCGTTCAGGCGCCTCCCCATCGTCCTTGGTATCATCCTGCTGGCCGCTCATGGGAATAGAACGCGGAAAAAGAATATAAGGTTTACCGTGACGGTATCGGAAAAACAATCCGCCCGCGGCTCATCCGAAAATGCTGCCGAGTCCGCCCTCCGCGTCCTCCTCCTCCTTCTGGATTTTCTCCACCACGCGCTTCTCGACCTCGGGCTCCGCCCTCTTCGCCACTTCCTTGAGCCTCTCGTCGGCCTTCTTAAGGAAATCGTCCGAGGCGCTGATATAAACGTACATCTTCGCCTTGTCCTCGCCGAGCATGCCGCCGTCTTTCACCTTGTATCCAACGCGGGCGAAGCTGTCGTCGGCGTACGGGTCGGCCTCGAGCACCTTCGTGAGGGACGCTTTCTTCGCGCCCTCGCATTCGTATACCCTGAATGTCATTCCTCCTCATCCTCCTCCAGTTCCTTCTCCCCCTTGATGGAATCCTCGAACATGACTATCAGCGCGGCGTAGAGCACGGGGTAGGCGAAGAACAGCGTCACGAACTGCACGAACGGGATGAAGTTCAGCGCCCATACGACCGCGAAGAGCGCGTAGAGCGCGATGAAGAAGATGTGCCTGCGCCTCATGAAGTCGAACGCGTGCTTCATGGAGCTGAAGAGCGGCGTCCCGAGGGCGCCGGCGCACACGAATGCCGGGGTGAACAGCATGTGGATGACGAACGTCACGAACAGCACGTACATCGCTATGAGCACGTCCATGAAGTCCACCCCCGCCAGGAAGAAGACGTATATCGCGATTCCCGGCCCGGCGAGGAGCAGCCATATCAGGTCCCGGATGAGCATAATCCCGAACATCTCGGGCGCCTTGTCGAGTGCGTAGGCGAAGAACTTGGTGAGGCTCGTCTTCTCCTTCCAGATTGCGGAGCGGTACGCCCGCGCCAGCGCCGCGTTGAGCCCTCCGGAGAGGAAGACGGACACGATGATTATGGCCCCGAAAACCGCGAGGCTTGAGAGCGCGCCGGGGTCGAATGCCACGTTGAAGACCGAGAGCGCGATGAAGTATATGAGCGCTATCCCGAAGGCCGCGAACAGGGTCGCGAAAAGGAGGGCCATGTACATGAGCGAGCCCCACACGAACAGGAAGGGCCTTTTCGAAAACGATTTGAACGCCTTGTTGATGCTCTCTATCAAGACATCTCACCTCTCCTCGCTGCACGCTCTAATACGGCAAATTATTTAAAGCGCGCCCTCCCTTCGGATAGCATGAAAGAGGTCCCGCGCTGCATGAGCACGCAGCACCCCGACAACATCGCGAGCCCGTTCTTCTCCGACAGCGACATCCTCGCCGGCGAGTCCGAGGTGAAGGAGGCGTTCTTCGTCTTCTCCCAGCTCGGCTGCCGCGAGCAGATGTGGGATTCGGAAGGCAAGGAGGTCGACAACCAGGTCGTGGAGAAGCTGCTCTCGCGCTACCACGACTTCTTCCAGAGGAACAGGCTCGGCCGCGACTTCTTCCTCACATACCGCGTGCCTAACCCGTCCGTAGAGAAGGCGCAGGGCAAAATCCTCCTCGAGGCCCTGCATTCCATCCCGCGGGCGTACGACGTCGCCCGGAGCGCCGGGATGGACACCCCCCCGATATTCGAGGTAATCATTCCCATGACCACCTCGCACCTCGAGCTGGAGCGTGTCAGGAGCTACTACGAGAAGGTCATCATCGGGCAGAGGGAGACGCGCCTCGGGGCCGAGCGGATATCGGTGCGCGAATGGGTCGGGGATTTCCAGCCCGAGCGCATCAACATCATCCCGCTCTTCGAGAACCTCGAGGCGCTCGCCGGATGCGACACGATAGTCTCCAGGTACCTTCAGGGAAGGCGGGGCGCTGAATACCAGCGCGTGTTCCTCGCCCGCAGCGACCCGGCGCTCAATTACGGCTCCGCGAGCGCGGTCCTCCTCTCCAAAATCGCGCTCCAGAGGCTGCATGCGGTCGAGGAGAAGACAGGCATCCCCATCCTGCCCATAATCGGCGTCGGCGGGGCTCCTTTCCGCGGCAACTTCACCCCCCAGAACGTCAACAACTGCGGCGAGGAGTATCCAAGCGTCCAGACCTACACCGTCCAGTCCTCGTTCAAGTACGACCACCCCCACCGCGACGTGGTCAACGCGGTAGACATGATAAACCACGTGCACCGGCGCCCCCCGCACCAGATTGACGAAAAGAGGGCGATGGAGCTCGTCCGGAAGATGTCCGCGGCCTACGAGGCCCAGCTCAAGGAGATGGCCGACACAATCAACGGGCTCTCCGTTTTCGTCCCCGGGCGCCGCGCGCGCAAGCTGCACGTGGGCCTTTTCGGTTACTCCCGCTCCATGAAAGGGATGAAGCTCCCGCGGGCCATAAAGTTCTGCGCGGCTTTCTATTCCATCGGCCTTCCTGCAGAGCTCCTCGGGCTCTCCGCCCTCTCCGAGCGGGAGTTCGACGAGCTCCACGGGCTCTACACCAAGCTCGACGAGGATTTGCGCGACGCGACGAGATACCTCAACATGGCGAACCTCGACCGCATGCCGCCAGCGGTGAAGAAGGGCGTCAGGAAGGCGCTCGGAAGGATGGAATGCGAGCCTGACGGGGATTACTCTGACATAACCACCCGCATATTCGACAACTTCCGCGCCGGCAGGCACACGCGCCTTGCCGAGGACATCAAGGCCGCCGCATGGCTGCGCAGGTTCCTCGGCTGAATTCCATTTTTTCCCAAACCGGTAAACAATAAAAAACCATTGCCCCCTTAAGTGAAATATGAGGCGGAGCACGCTGAGCGCCATAACGAAAAGGGACGGCTCAAGGGTCCCATTCGACAAGGCGAGGATACAGCACGTCATCCGCAAGGCCATCCTCGCCGTGGAGCAGTCGCCGAAGATGGACCCGGAGCGGGAGGCGGGGCTTTTCGCGGACGAGGTCGTCTTCGAGCTCCGGAGGAACTCCTCTTCGGATGGCGCCCCCCACGTGGAGCGCATCCAGGACGCCATAGTCGAGGTCCTCCACCGCGACCTGGGCCGGGGCGAGAACTCATACTCATCCAAGCCCGAGAGCCTATGGATGGCGTACATGCTCTACCGGGAGGGGCACTGCCTTGTCCGGAACGGCCAGCTCAAGCCGGAGCACTTCAGCCCGGACACGCGCCCCAAGGAGCGCCTGAACGCCCTGCGGGAGTGGAACGAGCGCATGGGCTGCTCCAGCGTAAAGGGCCTGAACGAATGGTTCCGCGGAAGGGACGCCGGGCGCCTCATCGACGAGGCGGAGCGCCGCAGCACCGAGCAGCTAATCGAGGTGGCGCAAAGGGTGGGCGCGCTCATCGATGATGGGCGGCTTCGCGCCATGGTGATTACGGGCCCCTCCTCCTCGGGAAAAACCTCCACGAGCAGAAAGGCCATAAGGTACCTGTCCGAAGCCCATCCGGAAGTGCGGTTCAAGGCCCTGGAGGTGGACATGTATTTCCGCGACAACCGGTTCACCGAAAAGCTGCACTATCGGGTCGACGGCAAAACCATCGAGGACGTCAACTTCGAGCTCCCGGAGACCTACGACATCTCGCTGCTAAACGAGCATCTGGCCGCCCTGATGCGCGGAGAGTCCGTGATGGTGCCCCGCTATGACTTCAGGCGGGGCCTCAGGATGGGGGAAACGGCGCCTTTCCGGCTGGAGAAGGGGGAGGTCCTGCTCCTGGACTGCATGCACGCTCTCTCGCCCCAGCTCACCGAGGCGATACCCCAGGAAAGCAAGTTCAAGCTCTTCATCGAGCCCCTCGCCGTGCTCCATGACAACGAGGGGCGGCCTGTGTACTTCACCGACGTGCGGCTGCTCCGCCGCATGATCCGCGACGTGCGGACGCGCGGCTATCCCATGCCGAACACGCTCTGGCACTGGCACCTCGTCCGCAAGGGCGAGCGCTTCATCCTGCCATACGTTCACAGCGCCGACATGGTCGTCGACACCGGCCTGCCATACGAGCTTCCGGTCCTCAAGCGCTACCTGCGCGACGAGCTCATCCCCATGCTCCCGCTTTTCGAGCGAAATCCCGACCTCTTCGACGGCCATGCCCGCCTCCAGAGGATACTCCGCCTCTTCAGGCAGCTGCGGACCGCGACGCCGTCGCAGATATCCCGCGTGCCACCGGATTCCATACTCAGGGAGTTCATCGGGGGGAGCGTTTTCTTCGACAAGTGATTGCCATGCGCAGGATTGAATGGCGCAGGGGTCCGGCCGGCTTCTCATGCGAGAACGCCAAGGTGCGCTTTCGCAACTGCGAGCCTAAGGTCGAGGAGGGCGTCGTGTGCGCCAGGCTAGGCGAGAGCCGGGCAGAGCCGTCATCCCTCTCGTACTGCTCGGATTCCATCTCAGTCTGCGCCCATGTGCGCGGGGGGCCCGGGCGGCAGGAATGCCAGGATTCGGCGTTCGTATACGCGGGCCCGCGCTGTGCCGTGGTGGGGGTCTTCGACGGCTACGGGCCGGCAGGGACCGCAATCTCCGAACAGGCCGCCGACGCCATGGTGGAGCTTGCGGCCACCGGATTCACCTTCTCCCCCCTCCGGAGGATAGTCGGGCTTTTCAGCGCCCAGAAGGGCCCGGAGCCCCCCTTCGACCGCGGGGGGGCGACCGCATCGTGCGCAATCGTCGAGCGGAGCGGGGCGTTCGCCGCCTTCTCGGTTTCGGACTCGGCGGCATTCAAGCTCCATGACGGCTCCTTCAGGCGCCTGATAGGCGGGCACCACCTCGACTACCGGGGGCGGGATGTGAGGGGCAAGCCCATGGACTCCTATTTCGGCCAGAGGAACCTCGTCAGCGGCACAATCTGCTACCTTGACGCCAATTCGGCCAGCATCGCCTCGGACGGCGGAATAATGCATCCCGGCGAGGGGCTGCTTCTCTCCACAGACGGGCTGACCAAGAACCTAGCCGTCCGCTTCGACGCCGCGACCGGCAAGATAGTCGACAACAGCGGCTGCGACGACCTCTCATGCACCCTGGAGCGCTCCTGCAGCCCGGAGGAGGCCGTCCGGTCGCTCCTCTCGGACATCGGCCTGCGCCTGGCCATATCGATGCCGGCCGGAAAGCCCCTCATATCGGGGCCGGACACGGCCATAGTCCCGGATCCCGACGACCTCGCGATAATCGCGCTATGCGTATAGGCTATAATCCTTCTTCGGAATAGTGATTGCATGAGCGGAGAACAGGACCCGGTCGCCGTCCACAGGCGGCTTCGGGGCAAGATAACCGTTGCGGCGAAGGCTCCCATACGGGACGTGTCCGACCTCGCCACCTTCTACACCCCGGGCGTCGCCGAGCCCTGCAGGCTGATAGCCCGCGAGCGCGCCCTGGCCTACGATCTCACCATGAAGGGCAATGCGGTCGCCATCGTGACCGACGGCACGCGCGTCCTGGGCCTGGGCGACATAGGCCCCGAGGCCGCGCTGCCCGTCATGGAGGGCAAGGCGCTCATCATGCAGCAGTTCGCCGGAATCGACGCGTTCCCCATCTGCCTGAGGGAGAAGGACCCGGACAAGATCGTGGAGATAGTGAAGGCCATAGCGCCGGGCTTCGGGGCGATAAACCTCGAGGACATCTCCACCCCCAAGGTGTTCCACATCGAAAGGCGCCTGACCGAGGAGCTCGACATCCCGGTCTTCCACGACGACCAGCACGGCACGGCAATCGTCACCCTCGCCGGGCTTTACAACGCCCTCAAAGTCATCGGCAGGGGGGCCGGGGAAGTGAAGGTTGGCATCGTGGGGGCGGGAAGCGCGGGCTATGCAATCGCGAAGCTCCTTCACGCCGCAGGCTTCCCGGATATCGTGGTTTTCGACAGCAAAGGCGCCCTCTCAGCCTCAAGGAAGGATATCGAAGGGCACAAGATGCTGCTTGCTGGCTTCAACAAATCCGCCTACTCCGGCCCGCTCGCGCAATTTTCGGGTGCGGACATCATAGTATCCGCATCATCCCCCGGCGCGCTTCCGCATGAGACCATCCGGGCGATGAGGAAGCCGAACATCGTCTTCGCCCTTGCGAATCCGGAGCCGGAAATCAGCCTGGAGGAGGCGCGGAGCCTCGGCATCGACGTTTTCGGTACCGGAAGGAGCGACTACCCGAACCAGATCAACAACTCGCTCTGCTTCCCGGGATTTTTGCGCGCCCTCCTGGATTTGCGCGTGCGCCGGATTACAGATGGCATGAAGATTGCGGCCGCGAAGGGCATAGCGGGCAGCGTCCCAAAACCGGCGCCAAATCGCATCGTGCCGGACGCCTTCGACCGCTCGGTCGTGGCAAAAATAAGGGAATGCGTCGAATCCTCCATGAAAGAGCAAAAAAAGTGAGGGGATGGCGGCGCGGCGTCCGAATCATTCCGCGCCCGGCTCCGCTAATTCAGCCCGGCCGCCCCACCCGCGCCGAGCCCTCCGGCGGCGCCCATCGAGCCCATCATGGCGGCGAACACCGCGATGTACACCGCGATAATCGCCAGCACCATGAGAACGGCCAGAATCACGAAAGGCAGGATTACCACCAGCGCGGCCCGCTCCGAAGTGAGCCCGTGGACCTCCTTCATCGCGAGGTATTTCAAGTACAGGGCATAGATGGCGATTCCGAACATCAGCAGGCTCGCAGGAAGCGTTATCACCATGGTGCAGAGCGACACGAACGGAATCATGGAAAGCCACAGGATTGGGACGAAGGCTATCAGAGCCGGCAGCATGATGGCCCACACCCCGAGGCCCGGAAGCGCGCTCGCATTGAAGTTCGCCCTCATGTCCCCCCTGCCCCCGAGCGCCTTCGCCACAAGCAGCTCAAGCAGGGAGTAGAGGAAGCCCATGACTGGGGCCGCAATCAGGTTCACCGCGATTATCCCGAGATAGAACAGCGCCATGATTAGCGCCGTGCCGAGGCTCAGGATTGCCATTATGGCCAGCATCGGCAGATACATGACCATCTGGAAGACCGAGCCGACTGCGGCGGTGACAAACAGGTCCTTCATCCTCTGCCCGATTCCCACATCGTCCTTCTTCAGCGTGGGAAGCGGATTCAGGAAGAACTCCTTCCATATTACCGCCCTTTTGTAGGGCACATGCGCCAGCACCCTGTCCACGTATCCCAGATACCTGGCCTTCCACCCGTCAAAGTCTCCCATTGAAAAAACCTCATGCCTTAGCCGCGGGGCGCTTATTGCGCAAGCGGCCGAGAATTTCGCGGTCCGCTTCCGAAGGGCCGGCCGCGCTCGAAACGACCCTCTCTACGTTGTCCTTTCCCATCAGCCCCTTCCGGACAATCAGCTCCTTGAGGCTCACGCCGGATGCATATGCCTCCTTCACGAGGAGCGATACCTCCTTGTAGCCCAGGTAGGGATTGAACGCGGTCGCATAGCAGAACGAGCGGCCCAGGTTCTCCGATGCCCGCCCTTCGTCCACCCTCAGGCCTTCGATGCAGTGCTCCCTGAGCATCGCAGAGCCCCTTGCAAGCAGCCCGGCGCTTTGGAAAATGTTGTGCGCAATCAGCGGCGTGGCGAAGTTCAGCTCCAGCTGCCCCGACTGGGCCGCAAGAAGCACCGCCTGGTCGTTCGCCATAACCTGCCATGAGAGCATGTCGACGGCCTCCGGAACCGAGGGGTTTATCTTTCCCGGCATGATGGACGAGCCGGGCTCGACCTCGGGCAGCACGATTTCGGCGATTCCACCGCGCGGGCCCGATGCGAGCAGGCGCAGGTCGTTCGCGATGCGCGAGAGCGTGACGGCGTATCTGCGCAGCGCGGCAGATGCCTCGAGGAGGTCGTTCATGTCCTGCGTGAGCTCGAATCCGTCCTTGGCCGGAACCGCCCTGACGCCGGCGAGCTCGCTTATTCGGGCGGCGACCCGTTTCCGGAATTCCGGGTGCGCGGTGATTCCGCTGCCTATCGCGGTGCCGCCCACCCCGGTCTCCTCCAGGCCTGCAAGGGCCCGCTCGATTGAATCCGCGTCCTTCTCTACCGCCCGGGCGAACGCGGAGAATGCCTGGCCGTAGGACATCGGGACCGCGTCCTGCAGGTGCGTCCTGCCTATCTTCATGGCGCCCTCGTATGCCTTAGCCTTGGCCAGCAGCGTTTCGCGCAGCGCCCGCGCCTCGCGGGCCGTTTCCCCGCAGAGCTTCTGCGCCCCCAGCCTTATCGCGGAGGGCACCACGTTGTTCGAGCTTTGCGACATGTTCACGTGGTTGTTGGGGTGGACCAGCCTGTACTCCCCTTTCCTGCCGCCGAGCAGCTCCTCAGCGCGGTTGGCCAGGACCTCGTTCACATTCATATGGAGCGGCGTGCCGGCGCCGGCCTGGAAAGAGTCGAGTACGAACTCGCCATCAAGCTTCCCGGCCATCACCTCGTCGGCCGCCTTGGATATCGCGTCCGCCACCTCGGGGGCAAGCACGCCCAGCTCGGCGTTCGCGAGCGCGGCGGCCTTCTTTATAAGCGCCACCGCCCGTATCAGCTCCATGTGGACCGGAATTCCGCTCAGGCGGAAATTCGCCGCGGCCCTCGCCGTGAAGGAGCCGTAGTACGCTTCGGCCGGCACCCGGACCCTCCCTATGAAGTCCTCCTCGACCCTTTGTTTCATGCTCTCATCCTTGAAAACAGCAGCGCGAGCAGGGCGAATCCGGCCGGGCATGCCGCGCCACCCTGCGGCGGCGGGGCAACCGGCTCATCGGCAGCCGGTGCGATGCCTGCGTCCGCAGGGGGCTGCCGGGTCTCATCCGTGGCGTTCCCATCCGCCGCGTTCCCGGCTTCCGGCGCCACCTCGGGAGATTCATCTTCCGCAGGGGCGGCCTCCCCGGACACATCCTCTTCCGCTTCCTCGGGAGCGGGGCCTTCGTCAGCCTCTTCCTCCTCCGGCTCATCCTGCGGAGGTTCATCGAAGCAATACTCGTATACGAACTGTATCTCCTTGCTCCTGAAGCCCTGCTTGTCCACCCTTAGTATGAACATCGCGTTCAGGAAGCGGATGCTGCCGGGCACCGGTATCACGGCCGAGCCCTCCGCATCCGTTGTCCCGGGGTTCGGGAGCGCCTGGTATGTATAGTCCGTGTAGAAGAGATATGCCTTTGCGCCATCCAGCGGCTCGCCGTCCTCGTCGGACAGCACGGTGACCCCCACATCCTTGGTCGTGCAGTCAAGGCCGATGCGGACGTCGAGCGAAGGCAGGTTCTCGTTCCCGGTTTCCTGGACGTCTATGAAGTCCGGCTCCACGCTGAAAGCGCCTGCGATGCAGGCCAGCGCCAGCAGAATCGTTGCATTCCTCATCATCAGTAGCACCTTCCATCCGTGCATGAATAGCCGGCGGGGCATGTGAACGTCGAATTGACTATCGCGTTCTCATCGCAGTAATACTCCACCCCGCCATCGGGGCCGGTGCAATAGTCCTTCTCCAGGACATCGCCCTTGTTTACCCCGCCCTTGCGGAAAATGGAGTATCCCTCGTCCGAATCAGTGCAGAGGTCCTCCTTGCACGCCGCCTGCACGCAGCGGAATCCCCCGGGGCAGTCCCTGTCCTCAACCACATAGTCGCCGTACACGCAGTAGTATTCCCTCACGGTGTCCCCGTCAATGCACTTGTCGAGGTATTCGGCGACGACGAGGTTCTGCTGCAGGATTATCTTGCCCTCGGCGTATATGTCGTCGCCCGAGTCGGTATCCGTGCAGTTGCCCGCCGTCTTCAGGCACCTTCCCGCCTCGCATTCGTAGCCGGCGGCGCATTCTGATATCCGGTGCCTGACCAGGCCGCCGTCGCAGTAGAACTCGCGCACCCTCTTGTGGTCCTCGCATGAGTCCTGGTAGAGGGCCCCGGAGCCGTTCACGACTCCCTTGGTGTAGATGTCCGTGCCGTCGTTGTCGATGCACTCGGGCGCGGGCTCCTTAGGGGGAGGAGCACCGCACGCCCCGTCCCGGCATTCCTCGTACGCCTCGCACTGTATCGTCTCCCGCCCCATGAGGCCGTTCTGGCAGTAATATTCCTCCACCGAGTAGAAGCCAGCGCAGTAGTCGGTCTGCCTGCTCGAGGCGGTTGTCACGGTGCCCTTCTGGGAGCGGTTCTTGCCGCCGTCGCTGTCCTGGCATTGGCCGCACGGGCCCGCATACGCGCTCTGCACCCCCATGCAAAGCGCGTGGCATCCGCTTTCATAGGTGTTCCCGTCCGCCCCGCAAACCTTCCCGCTGGCGTTGCAAGAATCCAGGCATTGCGCGGTCTGGTTGGCTTCAGGCTGGCTTCCGGCGCAGCCTGCCAGCACGAGCGCGGGCAGCAGGGCCAGTAAAACAAGAGTGCCTCTCATGGCTCTACCAATGCCTTGATGTTTTTATAAAGAGGATGCTGAGGAGGGCGGCGATGCCCGGGCACGGCGCAGCTGCGGGCCCCCCGCCCGTATCCTCCTCCGGAGCCGTCCCGCCGCTTCCGTTGCCCGCCGGCGCCGTGCCGTTTCCTTCCGGCGCCTCCGCTTCCCCCCCGCTGACGTTTCCACCCATTCCCTGACTAGCGTTCGCGGGCGGCTGCGTTTCATTAGGCGCGTTCTGCGTCTGGTTGGCCGGAGGCTTCGGGGGGAGGGCCGGGGCCCCGAAGCACGGGCCGAGGTCGAAATGGATCTCCTTGCTGCGATATCCCTTCTTCTCTATTACGAGGATGAAAAGCCCCCGCATCAGCCTGACATTCCCCGGGAGCCGTATCAGGGTGAATCCGTCCTTGTCGGTCTTGGTGCTGGAGAGGAGTGGGGTGGAGAAGTCGACGTATTTCAGATAGGCGTTAGCGTCCGCGACCGGGCGGTTGCTCGCGTTCATCACATAGAGCGATATCGTGGATGCGTTGCAGTCCGCGCTGATTGAATAGGTGAACTGGGCCCACGCCGGGTCCCCGAAATCGTCCTGCTCGAATATCCGGGGGCCGACGCTCGTGCAGCATGCCGCGCCCGCGAGCATCAACAGGAGCAGCAGAGGGCGGGCCGGCATCTTTTCACTTCAGGGTAGCGAACTGGGCGAGAAGGGCCTCTATCTGGATGCGCTCGTTCGCGCCCTGGACGAGCCGGAAATTGCATTCGCCCACCGCTTCAATCAGCTTCATCCTGTGCTTCTCGGGCGTCTCGAGCCGCGGTATCTCCCTGTAGACCTGGCCGAGTATGTCCTCCCCGCTCAGGCCGTAGTGGATTATCAGGCGGTCAAGGCGCTCCCTGGACTCCTGGAACCTGCCCTCCATTGCGAGGTCGACCATCTCGCGGACCTCCTTCGGGGTCGCGCGGCTGCTTATCCTGTGGACCAGCGCCTCGGTGATGTGCTCGGAGTGCATGGCGCATCCCTGGAGGGCGTTGAGGGCCCTTCGCATGTCGCCCTCGGAAACGTAATATACCGCCGCATACGCCTTCTCATCGACCTTCAGCTTCTCGCTTTTTCCCACGTGCTCGAGGGTCTTTTTCATCTCCTCCTCGCGCAGGGGCATGAACCTGAACACCGCGCACCTGCTCTGGATGGGCTC
This sequence comes from Microcaldota archaeon, assembly GCA_964647855.1. GTDB lineage: Archaea > Micrarchaeota > Micrarchaeia > Anstonellales > Bilamarchaeaceae > Bilamarchaeum. The sequence goes on from CAZYJW010000001.1 coordinate 303,825, forward strand.
GATTATCCTGGAGGAGTAATTGGCCGATATTATGAACCTCGTCACGGAGGAGTTGGCCTCCATGGTCCTGCGCAGGGCCTGCTGGGCGTCCGATGTGAGCGCGTCCCCCTCGTCGAGGAATATCAGCTTGAACGGAGCGTCCCCGAGCGAGACCGAGCGGGCGAAATCCTTGATGCGGCCGCGGACCACGTCAATGCCGCGGTCGTCGCTCGCGTTCAGTTCCAGGAAGTTGCCGGCTATCCCGTCGCCGAAAAGCTCTCCGGCTAGCGCCAGGGCGCAGGTGGTCTTGCCCACCCCCGGTGGCCCCGCGAACAGCATGTTGGGCATGTTCCTCCTCTTAACGAATGCCCTGAGGCTGCGCACCGTGTCCTCCTGCCCGACGACCTCGTCAAGCCTGCGCGGCCGGTATTTCTCTGTCCAAGGAAGAATGTCGGCGTCCATCATTCCGATTCCGGTGTCAATGTATATAAATTTTAGCGGGTAGAGATGGGCAGCGTGATGGCATGGACCGAGTCAAGACCGGGATTTCAGGATTGGACGAGATGCTAAACGGCGGCATTCCCGCAGGAAGGCACGTGGCCCTCTACGGGGGGCCCGGCGCAGGCAAGACCTCGTTCTGCTTCGAGTTCCTCTACCAGGGCGCGAAGATGGGCGAGAACGGGCTTTATGTGAGCCTCGAGGAAACAGTCGAGGACATCGAGGAGAACATGAAGAACACGTTCCCGCTCCTCAGCGAGACCGCCCAGCTTGTCGAGTCCAAGAAGCTTGAAATCATCAAGCCGGAAAAGCTGGACCTGGAGGAGGTCGCGAACCTCCTTGAGGACCGCATCACCTCGAACGGCATCAAGCGCGCGGTCATCGACTCGGCCACCATGATCCGGCTGTCGTTCAAGAACGACATCGAATACCGCCAGACGCTCTTCGAGTTCCTCTCGCTGCTGCGCAACCTGGATGTCACGACCATCACGACCGTGGAGGCAAGCAGCGCAAGGAGGGAGGACATGAGGTTCGACATCGAGCACTTCGTGATGGACGGAATCATCAACCTCTACAACCTGGACCGCGAGGACCGCAGGGTTAGGGCGCTCGAAATCTTCAAGATGCGCGGCACCGACCACGCGCGCGACCTCGTGCCGTTCAAGGTGACCCCGTCGGGAATCAAGGTCTACGTGGGCGAAAAGGTATTCTGAGGGGCCGCCCTTCCGCGGTTCCGGATATCCAGCAGCCCCCCGGCCGCCTCACTTTTTCTTCTTCTGTCCTGTAGCGGCGGCGTTCTCCTCGCACACGCGGATGTTCTCCTCTATCTGGCGCCTCCGGCCTTCATCCGGCTCCGGGCTTGAGAGTGCGTTCCTCAGGTGCGCCACGCACTCGGACCACCTGCCGGCGTCGGCAGCCGCCTGCGCCGCCCTGAGTTCGGCATTATAATCTCCGCGCGCGGCCTCCCGCGCATAGCGCGGGTCGAGTTCGGCGGCGCGGGAGAAGCGAGCCGATGCGCCGGAGACGTCGCCGGACCGCTCGAGAAGGATGCCCAGGTTCTGGTGCACGTAGGGGTCCCTCTCGAATATCGCGAGCGACGCGCGGTAGGATTCCATCGCATCCGCGCCCCTGCCGGCATCGCGATGGTAGTCGCCCATCTCTCGGTGGTACATCGCCGCCGCCTCTTCGAGCGTGTATGAAAGCACTTCCGTGTACGAACCCTGGATCGTCTGCCCGAGGCGCTCCGCCTGCAGGTCGACGATGATCCGGTTGCCCCCCAGGGTGACGTACGGCACCATGTGGTGGACGCCCGCCGGCGCGCTGTCGAAATGCACGAGCAGCGCCCCGCCGGGTATGCCGTTAGCCCTCATGAGCGAGACGACGATGTTCGCGAGGTCGGTGCAATCCCCGCCCTGCGCAAGGGCCTCGGATGCGGTGCGCGGCGCATTGCTGCCCATCTCCATGACCGTGACGCCCTCGCTGCCTCCGCGGTGGAGCCTATCGAAAATCTGCATGATTTTCGCCTGGCCATCGCCTATCAGGCTGTCCGAGAACTGCCGCAGGCGCGCGTCGAGCGCGAACGGGTCCGCCCGGCTTGCGGCCGTAGCCGCGGCATCCCGTGCCGCAGGGCCCTGCCCGCCGCTTCCGCTCGAGCGGACTATGGTTATGTCATCATGGCCCGCTGCGGCCGCAGGCGGCCGTGCGGTTGCGCTCTCTGCCAACGGGCCCGCGCACCCCGCGAGCGTGAAGGCGGCAGCGAATATCGCCGCACGCCTCCTGCCGGAGCCTGAAAACGATTCCCTCTCTGCCTGCCTGCCCGCATCCGTATGCCTGATTCTCATAATCCGCACCGTTCCTAATCCGGTCTTCGCTTCAATAATGATAAAAAGTGTTTATAAATGTGTTCATACCTCCCCCCGTCCGCCTCCCCGTACCCCGGACCCGGGATTTTGGGACGCCGTTTTTATAGCTTTCCGAAGCATATACCTCCTACTAACCGCCAGCGATGACAAAGCCGGCGGGCTCATTTGGGTGCAGATTGGGATGTACGACCACAGGAAGGTAGAGAAGGAAACCCTTGATTTCTGGGCCAAGAACGGCATATTCGCGAAGGCGAGGGCGAGGAACGCGGGGAAGGAGACGTTCTATTTCTGCGACGGCCCGCCCTACGCCACAGGGCAGATACATCCGGGCACCGGCTGGAACAAGACCATCAAGGACGCGGTCTGCCGCTACCACCGCTCATGCGGAAGGGACGTCCGCGTCCAGGCGGGCTACGACACCCACGGCCTGCCGATAGAGGTCAAGGTCGAGCAGGAGCTCAAGTTCACCAACAAGAACGACATCGAGAAATACGGCATCGGGGAGTTCGTCGAGAAATGCAAGTCGTTCGCCACGAAATACGTGGGCATCATGGGCGACCAGTTCAGGTCTCTGGGCGTCTGGATGGACTTCGAGAACCCATACATCACATACCACGACAGCTACATCGACTCCTCATGGAAGACGCTCCAGATGGCCCACGAGCGGGGCCTCCTCCACGAGGGCGTCTACGTCCTTCCATACTGCTACCGGTGCGAGACCACCATGGCCAACTACGAGCTCGAATACGACGAGGAGACGGACCCGAGCATATATGTGAAGTTCAGGCTCAAGGGCAAGGAGAACGAATACCTTATTGTCTGGACCACGACGCCGTGGACGCTCGTCTCGAACATGGCGGTCATGGCGCACCCCACTTTCCCGTACGTCCGGGCGAAGGTCGGCGAAGAGGTCTGGATAGTGGCAAAGGACCGGCTCGAGCATGTCATGGGGCTCGCGGAGGCAAGCGCCACGGTCATCGAGGAGCTGCCGGGCCGCAAGCTGAAGGACCTGGAATACCTGCACCCGTTCCAGGAAAGGATACACAAGCATGCCGGCCGCAAGGTCGTCCTGAGCGACGAGTTCGTCACCCTTGAGGAGGGCACCGGCCTCGTGCACACCGCGCCGGGCCATGGCCCCGCGGACTTCATCATAGGCAAGCGCTACGGCATCGAGGCCTTCTCGCCCGTGGACGGCAAGGGAAACTACACCGAGGACGCGGGGGACCTCGCCGGCAGGAACGTGCGGGAGGCGAACCCGCTCGTGACAGAGATGCTCATGCAGGCGGGCGCCCTGCTCCATGAGGCCAGGATACGCCACCGCTACCCTCACTGCTGGCGCTGCAAGACGCCCCTGATATTCCTGACGACCAAGCAGTGGTTCATTGCGATTTCCAAGATGAAGGACCAGATGCTAGCCGAGATAGACAAGACTGAATGGCACCCTGATTTCGCGAAGGACCGCTTCAGGGAGTTCGTATCGAACGCCCCGGACTGGTGCATCTCGCGCCAGCGCTACTGGGGAATCCCGCTTCCGATATGGAAGTGCGGATGCGGCAAGATAAAGGTCGTGGGCTCGAAATCCGAGATTCCGCAGGTGAAGGAGCTCCACCGCCCCCACATCGATGATGTCGAGCTTAGCTGCGAATGCGGCAACAAGATGAGGCGCATACCCGATGTCCTCGACGTCTGGTTCGATTCCGGCAATGCGATATGGGCGTCGCTCACCCCCGAGGAAGCGAAGCGCTTTTCCGAGCGCGCCGACCTCATCATAGAGGGCCAGGACCAGATACGCGGCTGGTTCTATTCTCTCCTCGGCTCGGGCGTCGTGCGCTACGGCGCGTGCCCGTACAAGCGCCTCCTCATGCACGGCTTCTTCGTCGACGAGAAGGGCGAGAAGATGAGCAAGTCGCTTGGCAACTTCGTGCCCCTAGACGAGATACTCGACAAGTACGGCGCGGACAGCTTCAGGCTCTGGGGCGTCGGCAACACCGTGTGGGAGGAGCTGAAATTCAGCTGGGACGAGCTCAAGAAGGCGACAAGCGAGCTCAACATCGCCTTCAACATGGTCGTCTTCCTGGAGAGGTTCTACCCTGAAAAGAAGATAGCCGGGGCCGAGCCCGCCAAGCTGGACGAATGGATGGTGAGCCGGCTGAACTCGACGAAGCGCGAGTTCCGCTCGTCCTTCGAGGCGTACGAGCTAAACCGGGCCGCGAAGGCGCTGCGCTCGTTCATCGTTGACGATTTGAGCCGCTTCTACATGAAAATCGCGAAGGACCGCATATCCTCAGGCGACAACGCGGAGGGCGCGCAGCAAACGATTTACGCCGTTATGCTCGAATCCCTCAAGATGCTCGGCTGCTTCTCGCCGATGCTATCCGAGCACCTCTACCAGCGCTTTTTCAGGAAGCACGAGGGCGCGGAGTCACTGTTCCTGCTGCCCCTCGAGCCCGAGGAGAGCGGGCGGATAAACGCCCTCCACGAGAAACAGGTCGAAACCGTAAAGGAGCTCGTCTCAATCGCCCTGCAGGCCCGGCAGAAGGCGTCCCTCAAGGTGCGCTGGCCCGTCCGTACCCTCTATATCGAGACCAAGTCGCACGAGGTCTCGGACGCGGTCGGCGAGTTCGCCCCGACAATACTCGGCCTGGTGAACGCGAAGGAGGTGAAAACCGTCGACGCGGCGCCTTCCGGCGAGATGGCGAGCGAGCCCTTCTCGAAGGGCACGGTCCACATCGACCGCAGGATGGACGAGGCGCTCTTCGAGGAGGGGGTCCTCAACGAGGTCAAGCGCCGGGTGCAGATGATGCGCAAGGAGGCGGGCTTAGTCGAGTCCGACGCCATCAAACTCTCGGTTAGCACCGAGAAGGAGCTCGAGTCCGTCATCCGGAGGCACGAGGAGGCCCTCAAATCCGCGGTCAACGCCGGGTCCGTGGCATACGCCCCGGAGAGGGAGATGAAGGAGCACACGGTGGACGGCAGGCTCGTCAAGCTGGCGATACGCAAGTGACGAAAGGAGAATCAGCCGGGCCCTTCAGTTCGCGCTCTTGAACATGCTCCTCTTGTTGACGCTGCTCCAGCAGTTCTTGCAGATGTACCTGTGGTCTATCTTCTTCCTTTTGGAGCTTTTCACGCAAGAGTTGCAGATACTGCGGCCGCAGTAGTCGCATTTCACGAGCTTCGCGGTCTGGTTGCCGCATTTTCCGCATGTTTCTATGGCCATCAATCTCACTCCACACATTATCGCTAAGGATGCTACCGAGAATAGTGAGGGAAAGCTATTTAATAGCTATTTCGGGAAAGGTAGTCCATGCGGGGACAGGCTTCTCTCGAATACGTTATGACCTACGGATGGGCCATTCTCGCGCTCGTCATCGTGCTTGCGGCGCTTTTCGCCACCGGCGTCTTCTCGCCATCCTACCTCGTAGCCGAAGAATGCTCCTTCGGCAGCAACCTGAAATGCAATTTCGCGCTCTTCAACGAGGGCGGGCACACGCGGATGCTCATCACGGTCTTCAACGGCTTCCCGTACCGGATAAACGTGACCGGACTCGGGCTCGCCACGGCCGAAGGCTCCCAGGAGTTCTCCGGCTTCGCGTCGGGCATCGTCATCGAGAGCGGGGAAAACGCCACATTCGAAGGCACGCTGGGCGGCCCCGCGGTCCCGGAAGGCACGATAAAGCGCTTCTCCGGCAACGCAACATACGTCTCCTGCGCCCCCGAGCTGGGGCCCTCATGCAGCAATGTCGAGCATACGGTAAGCGGAAGGGTCACCGGAAGGGTCATCCCGGAATGAGAGCCCCTAGGCGCTGACCGAGAATTCGCCCCTGATTGCCTCAAGCTCCTTTATCTTGCTTATCAGCTTCAGCTCCGAGGCCAGCTCGGCATCGAGCGGCTCGGGGAGGCTCAGGCGCACGAGCGGGAGCTCGGCGTTCTGGGGCATCTTGTTCCTCGACTTGTGCTGCCTTATCTGGGACACTATCTCCACGAGCGTGCCCACCTTCCTCACGTCCTCGGCATGCTCGTCCCCCGGCTCGGGCCATGCGGCGCCGCCCATCGTCTCGCCGAAAAGCTCACCGCACACCTCGCTGCTGATGTGCGGGGTGAAAGGATGCATGAGCCGGATGGAGTCATGGAGGACCTTCCGGAGGGCGTATACGGCGGCCGCATCCTTCTCCCCGTAAACCCTGTGCTTCACGAACTCCAGGTAATTGTCGCAGAAATCCTGCCAGAAGAAGCGCTGCAGCTTGCTCATGGCATAGTGGTACTCGAAGGCCTCCATGTGCGCCGTGCATTCCTTGGTGAGCGTGGCGAGCTTCCCGAGAATCCACCTGTCCGTCATGAGGAGCTTCGGTTCCGCCTTGGGGGGCTCCTTGGCGACCGTTTCCACGAACCTGGCCGCGTTCCACACCTTCCCGAGGAAGCTTTTCGCGTACTTGATGTCCTCGTAGCTGAACGGCCTGTCCTTGGCCATCGCGCCGGAGAGGGCGGCCCACTGCCGTATGGCGTCGGTGGGGTAGTCCCTGAGGAGGTCGGATGGGGACACGATGTTCCCCAGCGACTTGCTCATCTTCTTGCCGTCCGGGGCGAGCACGTTGCCGTTCAGCAGTATCTCGTGCCAGGGGTGCATGCCGGTGAGCGACACGCCGCTGCGGTAGATTGTGTAGAAGGCCCAGGTGCGCACTATCTCGACGCCCTGCGGCCGGAGGGAGGCGGGGTAGAGCCGCGCCATGCGCGCCTCGTCGTCGGGCCAGCCCGCTATGATGAGGGGCGTGATGCTGGAATCCACCCAGACGTCGCACGTGCTGTTCTCGGGCCTCATGGGCTCCCTGCAGGACGGGCACTGCATTGGCGCGGCCTTCTCCGGATAGAACGGAAGCTCGCCATCGGGCGCGGCCGCCGTGGCGAGGCACTTCTCGCAGTAATAGAACGGAAGCGGAGTGCCGAACACCCTCTGGCGCGATATCACCCAGTCCCATTCCGCGCTCTCCACCCAGTCCACGAGGTAGCTTATCCCGAAGTCGGGGAACCATTTGATTTTGCCCGCCATGTCCTTGATGCGCCTGCCCGTAGTGCGGATGTCCGCGAACCACTGGAGCGAGGCGATAAGCTCTATCGCGGTTCCGCACCTGTCATGCACCTTGACGCTCTGTCGCAGCGGCTCCCTTTTGCGGACCTTGCCCTCGCACTCGAGGCGCTCCATCATGAGCTTCTTGGCCTCCTCGACCTTCTTCCCGGTCAGCTCGCCCGCGCCCTGGAGCCTTCCGTAGCGGTCGATGCCCTCAATCATGGGAAGCTTGTAGCGGTGCATCCAGACGACGTCCATCTTGTCCCCGAAGGTACAGAGCATGACCAGCCCGGAGCCGAACTCCTTGTCGATTTCCTTGTCGGCGATGGCCGGGACCTCCTTGCCAAGCGGGGTGGTGACGCGCTTTCCCTCGAGGGCCTTGTACCTCTCGTCCTCGGGATGGTACATCACGGCGACGCACGCGTGGAGCAGCTCCGGCCTCGTGGTCGCGACAACGAGCTCCTCGCCCTCCGGGCCCCTGAAAACTATATGGTTGAGCACGCCGTCCTTCTCCACGTCGTCGAGCTCCGCCTTCGCTATCGCGGACACGCATTTGGGGCACCAGTAAACCGGATACTTGCTCATGTAGACGAGCTTGTCGCGGAACATCTTGGTCAGCGAAAGCTGCACCTTGCGGTGGTAGTCCGGCTCCATGGTGCGGTACTCGTACCTCCAGTCCGGCGAGAAGCCCATCTGCTGCATCTGGGCCTTCATCCTCGCGATGAATTCGCGCGTCCATTCTATGCATTTCGCCCGGAATTCCTGCGGGGGGAGGCGGCCGAACTTCTTCTCCACCTTGACCTCTGTCGGGAAGCCCTGGGTGTCCCAGCCCTGCGGGTAATAGACGTTGAAGCCGCGCATGCGCTTGTATCTCGCGACGAAGTCGATGAAGCTGTAGGACAGCACATGGCCCATGTGGAGCTCGCCGCTTGTGAACGGCGGCGGGGTGTCGATGGAATAGACCGGCCGCACGGCGTCCTTCTCGTCGAATCTGAAGGCGCCCTCCTCCTCCCACCGCTTCTGCCACTTTTCCTCGATGTTCCTTTCGTAGCGCTGCTGGAGCATAAGAACCAAGGGGTTGATGCCCCTTAGAAATTAAAAAACAGGTGTTTCGCCCCTATGCGGCCATCCGGGGCGGCGCCCTTCCGGGCACGACCCGGTCGAGCCTTCCGGTATGAAGGTCGATTATCTGCTGGGCGTGAGCTGCGGCGGCATTCTGCAGCTCGGCATCCCCGACCTGGACGCTCCTTCCGCCGGGCTGCTGCTCCCTCGGGGCTTCGCCGCGCGCCCAAGCGTCCGCGATGCTCGCGAGCCCGCCGCCCATCTGGCGGCCGTATTCGGAGAGCAGCTGGTCGTACTCGAGCTGGAGCTCGCGCTTCCTTGCGCCGCTGGTCTCCCTCCTCATCCGGTCCTGCACATCGCGCATGCGCCCCCGCATCTCCTCATCGCGGCTGCGCATGGTCTCAATCATGCTCTGCTGGAACTGCTGAGCGGCCTGCCTTCCCAATTCATTTTGGGCATTGCTGAATATTCCTGAGCCGAAAGTGCTCATAATCACGCTTAAAGACACCCCGGATTGAGCAAGTCCTCTTGCTATATCCCCGTACATCGTTTGTCTATCCTCGGGGGACATATTTCTGGCTTCAGCCTGTTCGTTGCCCTCCCTTAACATTCCGGCGCACACTGCCGTGTCAGAGCTGCCGCGTGGTATCGTTCCGTTTGATTCCAACGGAGAATAAACTCCTCGTGCCTGCCCAATCAGGTTTTGTCCTCTTCGATTATTCCTTTCTGCGTAAGCGACAGCAGCTTCAGCGAGCAAAGGTGCTGCTTGCGCTGCGCCCGTGGCAATCCGCCTGATGACGGCAAACCAATTGTCCGAGTCCTGCAGTCCCGCTTCCCTGGCGGCGACATTGAAATCCGGTCTATTGTTGGAATATGATGCTTGGGCGAGCCTTCCGGCCAGTTGCATGCTGATGGCCGGGAGGAGGCTATGTACCAGTGTCGATGCTTGAAAAATCGCATCTTGGCTTAACGTCTGCCCTTCTGTCTGCCGCTCTGGCTGCTGCAATGGTGCCGGTTCTGTCATGCTAATACCTCGAATGAAAAGTTAAAATTGCTATCTCCTAGCAACCCTCGCCATCGTGTCTCTCGGCTCAATTAGCACCTTGGCTTCGGCCCCGAATGAATCGCCGTAGTACACTCCGCTATAGACCAGATATTCTCTGCTGGCCCGGCGGGTAATCACGTCCCCGGCTTCGTTCAAGGGGAAGATATGAACGTTGGCGAACCACGTCTGGGTGCCATTACGGTCGAAGGTGCCGGTCTCCATCACCACGTACACCTTCGACATTTCCTGCCCCGAAAGGACTCTTACGCTTTCGGCGAAATTCGAGAAGCCGATAACCCGTGAGCCGGCGCCCTCGGCGTCAGGATTCTGTTCCCTGCTTGGGGGAAACCTGACCACAAGGTGCCAGTTCTTGAGCCGCACGTCACGTCCGTCCACATTGACGGTCAGAGTCTGGCTGACCACGCTGAATCTTGTCTGCTGCTCCGATACCTGAAGGGCGTATGAATAAACTTCCTCTCCGGTGTCCGTCCTCTCCCGCGTCTCGCCTCTCCGAAAAGGTCTTGTGCTTCTGTCGAGATCGGAAATGGTGTTCTCAAGGCGATAGACGGGTACTCGGACGCCGTTGATGTCTCGCGTCTCTGCCGCTTCTGCGCTGGCTGTTCTCGGAGAAATTAGTGTAGCTGCCGCGCCCCCAAATTGAAGGCAGGCGAGAAGCCCCATCGTTGTAGCGCCCATTTTGAAAAACTGGCGTCTGCTGATTTCCGGGGCTTCCGGTTTCCTTTCATGAACATGATTCAGCTTCTTCATGCTCCCACCCAGATATATCGCCACAATTCTTATTATAAACATACTGAATTTTTTCATTTTTTTGTGAAAAAATACGTTTTTTGCCGAATTTGTGTGCAACCACAGCCTATTTTTAAATGACCTGGCTGGATTTGTGGCATTTCACAGAAAATTAGTGGTATTTTATATAAAAAATTGATAATTACACTAAGGCAATCGTCAGCGCGCCGCAGGCTGGCCCTGGGAAGCAGGCCGTTGCGGCTCCTGTATGAGCACGATGTCGGAATAAACCCGGACCGGCGCCGGGCAGGGCGTGAACACGAGCCTCAGGGCAGCGACCCCGTCAGGGTGCCTTCCCATGATGCCGCCGTCCTGGTCGGCCCCGAGGATGAACACCTGGAGGTTCATCCTTCTCGTATAGGGAAGACCCGCGTCATCCCAATCGGAAAGATACGCAGCGTTCATAAGGCTGCCGCATGCGCTTGTCAAATCCTGCATGCTCGGCGAAGCCACAACCCTTCCGGAAAAAGGCTCGGTCCAAAGAAGATACGGGGGCCTTTCCACCCAGGCGAGCATTTTCGCATGATGCATCGGCCTGCCGGATATCGACTCCACGACCCTTCCGAAATCCTCGCTTAGCGGGATGTCCAGCGCTCTGAATCCCTCCGTTCTCTCAGGAACGTTGCCGCCAAACAGGGCCAGTTCCTCGGGTGTCAGGGTGTGGCCCGGCTCGAGGACCCATATCCGTCCGTTGTAAATGCCGCCCTCCCTTGATATCAGAATGCTCGCGCCGAATCCCTCCATCTCGGAGCCGATTCTAATCGAGTTGAGAAACATATCGCCCTCGAGGGCGGTCTGGGTGTCCCTTGTAACGCTCCCATAAAAGCCGTCCCGCCGCTCGTGCTGGGCTTCCATGACATCCAGCGTGGGCGCGACAAGCATCGTCCTGATTGCTCGCCCTGCGACCTGAACCTCGCGGCTCTGGTAGCGCACGGATGCGACGCTCGGCCGCGTGTTCTGCGCGGTGTGCGCGCAGCCGAGCGGAGCGAGAGCCATCAGCCCTGCGAGCAGGAGCCCCGAGCCGCGGATGAACCTGTCTTTCGGCCTTCTCCCGGCGTTTCCCCCCTTCATGTCGGTATCAGTATGAGTGAGCCTTTTCATGACTACAACCCTATATAAACTATAACAAAACAGGTTAAATACCTTTCATCCGGGCCTTCAGACCTGGATTTTCATGCCGTCGCGCGCCGCCACCGTCCTCACCCCGCTCTCATCCGCTATGCGCTCGGCCTCCTTAGCCGGCCCGGCCCGGAGCATCTTCATCCCGAGATGGGTAATAACGCAGACGCCGGGCCTTGCTGCCCGAAGGACCTCTATGACTTCCGCGGAGCATAGGTGCCCCTTGTACCTGTCGGGCTCGGGCTTCATGCAGTTCACGACAAGGGCGTCGCATCCTGAAAAATCGGCGCCGAGGCTATCCATGTACTCGGTGTCGCTGATGTGGCCGACGGTCTTATCGTCCATCGATATCCTGAAGCCGAAGGCGCTCTGCTCCTCGTGCTTCATCCGGATGGCCTCGAACGTGAATGGGCCCCTGGAGGCCTTGAACTCCTTTCTCTCGCCCCACTGCGCCGCGTGGACCGCCTCGGCCTTGCTCAGGTGATATGACGATATGCCCCTTTCACCGGCTTCGTTCCCCTCGATTGTGTTCCTGCTCCCGATGATTATCCCGCGCCTCTTCAGCCCGTAATGCGTCATGCCCTCTATCAGCGCCATCGCGTCGCTCGAATGGTCTATGTGGTTGTGTGTGACCAGCACGCAGTCGAGCGAGAGCGGGTCCTGCCTCTCCCGGACCGAGTGCACGAGCGCCCCGGGGCCCGGGTCTACGTGGATGTTCGCTGATGCCGAGTTTATCCTGAAGCCGCCGGTCCCCCGCGTCTGCTTGATTAGGTTTATCCGGCCGCCGCCGGTGCCGAGGAATACCAGCTCCATGCTGAATCATTCATTCCGAAGGGATAAAATCATTCCGGCGACCCGCCCTCGCGCAGAACATGCAGAGGCGGCCGGAGGAGGGCTCGCCGCAGCCGGGGCACGAGCCGACCGTCCCGCCTTCGGGAAGCCCCGTGCGCAGGGCCTTTTCCATGGCAAGCAGCGAGTTGACTATCTTGTATTTCGTGCCCGGATATCTCTCCTCGGTCTGGTTGAGCATCGTCCGGATGTGCCCCCTGAATGCGAACCGCGCATAGGGGCACTCCACATGCTCGATTTCTATCCCCCGAAGCATCGCGTAAACCGCATTCTCCCTCTCGGGCGTGAGCATGAGCGGGCGGATGCGAGGGACGAACCGCGCGTCTTTCGGGGCGCTTTCATTAAGCCTCGCCAGCCTGTTCGGGTCGTTGCGCATGATGTTCATCAGCACGGTCTGCGCCATGTCGTCGAGGTTGTGCCCGAGGGCGAGCTTGGTGGCCCCCAGTTCCCTCGCCCCCCTGTTGAGGAGGTAGCGCCGGACGACGCCGCAATGGGTGCAGGGCAGGGGATTTGCGGTTCCGGGTTTCCGGCTCCGGGTTTCGTCCCTGACCATCCGGTCAAGCGTCCTTCCGGCTTCCTTGCCGAACCTGAGCACTTTCTGCTCGATGCCGAGCCTCTCGCACTCCGCGCGGGCGATCCGGAGCGTCCGCGCACGGTACCCCCTTATCCCCTCGTCGATTGTCAGCGCGACGAGTTCGAAAGGGAGGTCCTTGCGCAGCGCGGCGAGGGAATGCAGCAGCACCGTGCTGTCCTTGCCGCCCGAGAGCCCGGCAACGACCCGGTCGCCCTTGCGGAGCATCCTATGGACGGTGAGCGTCTTGCGGAAGCGCTTGTCGAACATCCGGATGAAGTGCGCGCCGCAGAAGTGCCGGCGGGAATACGGGATGAAGACCTCGGCTTCAGCGCCGCACTTCGAGCAGCTATCCACCGAAAACGACCTTGATGACCTCGACCCTGTCCGAGGGCGAGAGTTTCCTTGTCTCTGGCGCGAGGCGGCCGTTGACCTTGACGACGACCTCCTCGCGCAGGAGGCCGAGCCTTTTTATGAGGCCTGCCACGTCCCCTCCAACCCTCACCCTGCGCTTCCGGTTGTCGAAGACAATCCCAATCATGCCATCCGCCTTGGCGCCTTTGAGCCGAGCGGGGGGCCGCCTTCGCCTGTTCATACGCTGGACAATTGGTGCGGAAGGTAAATAAGGATTGGCGGATAATCCGTTTCATGAAGATCGCTTCCGTCTGGGCACGTGAGATTCTGGATTCGCGCGGCAACCCCACAATCGAGGTGGACATCGCCACGGAAAACGCGTTCGCCAGCGCCGCCGCGCCAAGCGGGGCCTCCACCGGCACGCACGAGGCGGTCGAGCTCCGCGACGGGGGGAAGCGCTACATGGGCAAGGGGGTCCTCAAGGCGGTCCAGAACGTGAACGAGGAAATCGCGCCCGCAATCATCGGGATGGACGTTTCGGGCCAGGACGCCATAGACCGGAAGATGCGCGAGCTTGACGGCACGAAGGACAAGAGCCGCCTGGGCGGGAACGCCATGGTGGCGACCTCGATGGCGGTCCTCCGCGCGGCCGCGGCATCCGAGGGCAGGATGCTGCACGAGCATCTGGGCGGCAACACGCTCCCGCACGCGATGTTCAACATCATAAACGGCGGCAAGCACGCCGGCAACGGGCTCGCCATCCAGGAGTTCATGATTATCCCCCGCGCCGACCGCTTCTACGACCGCCTGCGGATGGCGAGCGAGATATACCATCTCCTCGGGCACAACCTTTCGTCGAAGCTCGGTCCTGCGGCGCGCAACGTGGGCGACGAGGGCGGGTTCGCGCCCCCGCTCGACAACACATACAAGGCGCTCGACGCAATCATGGAAGCGATTGAGGAGGCGGGCGTGAAGGGCTTCTGCGACCTGGCGATGGACGCTGCCGCCTCGAGCTTCTATGACAAGCGCTCCGGAGCCTATAATATCGACAACAAGGAGCTCAAGGAAACCGAGATGGTGGACTTCTACGCCGACCTGGCCAAGGCATACCCCATCACCAGCATAGAGGACCCGTTCGACGAGGAGAGCTTCGATGCATTCGCAGCGCTGAAGAAGGAGCTCCCGGGGGTCCAGATTGTCGGCGACGACCTGGTGGTCACGAACGTCTCCCGCCTCAGGAAGGCGATAGAGTCGGATTCCATCACCGCGCTCCTCCTGAAGCTCAACCAGATAGGCACGGTCACCGAGGCCATGGACGCTGTGAAGCTCTGCCGCGAGAAGGGCCTCAACATCGTCGTCAGCCACCGCTCAGGGGAGACCGAGGACTGCTTCATCGCCGATTTCGCGGTCGGAATAGACGCCGGACAGATTAAGACCGGGGCGCCGGCAAGGGGGGAGCGCACGGCCAAGTACAACCAGCTCCTAAGAATCGAGGAGCGCATGATGGCGTCCTCGCTCTAGACCCGGCCTTGAGACCCGCCGCCCATGACGATTGGAAGGCTTATAAAAGTAGTCTTACAACTGCTAAGTGAGAAAGACAGCAACGCTTACCCGCACGTGACAGCATGGCAGAAAGGAAACCGAATCCCACAGACGCAAAAACATATTATCAGCAGGGCAACGACTATTACGAGAAGGGGGACTACGACAAGGCCATCGAGAACTACAACATGGCCATCCTCCTGAACCCCGTCTTCTCCGAGGCATACTTCAACCGCGCGCTTTCCTACTACCAGCTGAAGAACTTCGACAAGTCGGTGGCGGACTACACAAAGTCCATGGAGCTCGACCCCCAGAACCCTATCATCTACAATAACCGGGGCGATGCCTTCTACCGCAAGCAGGACTTCCAGAGCGCCGTCAAGGACTACGACAAGGCCATCCAGCTCAACCCCAACTACCTCAAGGCATTCTACAACCGGGGCCTCTCCTACGCCTCCATCGAGGAGTACGAGAAGGCGGTGGAGGACTTCTCCAAGGTCATCAAGCTCAAGGCCGATTTCGCCGAGGCATACCACCTGCGAGGCCTGGCCTACGAGTACGCGGGCTCGATTGCGAGCGCCATCGCGGACTACGAGAAGGCGCTCGAGCTGAACCCCGAGCTCACCGAGGCCAAGACGCATCTGGAGGGGGCGAAGGCAAAGAAGGACCAGGAGGGCAAGGGCGACGGCAAGGAGGGCGGCACGGCCGACATAAAGATGCTCACGAAGCCCAACATGACGTTCAACGACGTCGCGGGCATGACCAAGATGAAGGAGGAGATACGCGAGGCCGTCGTCTACCCGATGCGCAACCCCGAGCTCGCCCGCAAGTACGGGAAGCTGGGTGGCGGAGGCATCCTGATGTACGGACCGCCCGGATGCGGAAAGACGTTCATCGTCAAGGCCGCCGCGGGCGAGTGCGGAGCGGGCTTCATCAACGCGAAGCTTTCCGACCTCCTCGACATGTACGTGGGCAACACCGAGAAGAACATCCACAAGGTGTTCGAGCTCGCGCGCAAGAACTCGCCCTGCCTGCTCTTCTTCGACGAGGTCGAGGCCATCGGCGGCCGCCGCGACCAGCAGGAGGGCCAGCAATACATGAAGATGGCCGTCAACCAGATGCTCTACGAGATGGACGGCGTCGAGGCGAACAACCAGAACGTGCTCATCATCGCGGCGACGAACGCCCCGTGGGACGTGGACCCGGCGCTCAGGCGCTCGGGCCGTTTCAGCAAGACCATATACATCCCCGCGCCGGACTTCAACTCGCGCGTCGCAATCCTCAAGATGCACGCGAAGAAGAGGCCGCTCTCGCCGTTCATCCCCTTCCATGCGCTCGGAATAGCGCTCACCGGCTACGCGTCCGCGGACCACAAGGCCATCGTGGACGACGCGGCAACGATACCCTGGAGGCAGGCCTTCATGGGGATAGAGAAGAAGATAGAGGAGCTCATGAAGGGCGGCATGCCTAAGGAGCAGGCGGAGGAGGTCGCGAAGAAGGCGGTGCACCAGAGGCCCGTCACGCTCGGCGACTTCGTCATGGCGATAGGCAAGAAGCGCTCCTCCCTCCCCCCCTGGTACGAGCAGGCCAAGAAGCAGATAGGGAAGCAGGAGGAGGTCACCGTGATCGACGGCAAGGAGCACAAGAAGGTGACCGAGAGCAAGATGGGCCCGGGCGAGAAGGAGGCGTTCAAGGACCTCCTGGGAACGATAAACGGCAGGAACCAGTGGTACTACAAGATATACATCACCGTAACCAAGGAGCTGTCGCTCATCGTCCTCAAGGCATTCGTATTCGTCACGGAAGGCGGCCGCATAGTCTGATTTTTAACCGTTGCATGCGATTGCGGAGCCATGGGCCTGCTTATCAAGAACGGCACAGTTTTCATGGGCGGCAAGTTCTCCCAGAGGGACATCCTCATCGAGGACGGAAAGATAGCGAAAATCGGCAATTCGCTCAAGGCCGAAGGACCGATCAACGCCGCCGGCATGCTCGTGCTTCCCGGCCTGATAGACCCGCACGTGCATCTGCGCGAGCCCGGCGACACGTACAAGGAGGATTTCGCCTCCGGAAGCCGCGCGGCCATAGCGGGCGGGTTCACCACCGTAATAGACATGCCCAACAACGCGGTCCCGACGACCACCAAGGAGCGGCTCGATGAGAAAATGCGCCTCGCGAGGAAGAAGGCGGTATGCGAGGTCCTTTTCCATTTCGGCGGCACCGACGACAACTTCGAGGAGGTGAAGCGCGCCGACCCGCAGTCCCTCAAGCTATATCTGGGGCGGACCACCGGCGGCATGGTGCTCAAGGACCCCTTCTCGATGGAGAAGCACTTCCTGAACTTCCCAAAGGGCAGGCCGATAGTGCTCCATGCGTGCGACCATTCGGAGGACGAGGAGCAAAACCTCAGGAAGACCTACGAGACCGTGGAGCGGGCGGTGGCGGCCGCTGAATCGCAGGGCCGCCGCATCCACCTCGCCCACGCTTCGACAGGCAAGGAAATCCGGCTCGGAAAGCGCTACCCCGGCTGCACGGTGGAGGTGGCGCCCCATTATCTATTCCTCTCGCGCGAGGATAGGGACCGCCTCGGCCCCTATTCGAGCGTCTTCCCGCCTCTGCGGACCGAGAAGAAGCGCATAGGGCTCTGGAGCGCGCTCGAGCTGGCCGATTGCATCGCCACTGACCACGCCCCGCACACCATCGAGGACAAGGAGCGCGGGGCCGCGGGTTTCCCCGGCCTGGAGACCAGCCTCTCCCTGATGCTCCTGGGCTGCCAGCGCGGCCTCATAGACAGGATATGGGTGGCGGAGCGCATGACCAGCCGGGTGGCCGAGGCCTTCAACATCCCGAAGAAGGGACGCATAGAGCCCGGATATGACGGCGATGTCACGATTGTCGACCCGAAAAAGAAATGGAAGGTGGTCGGAACAGACCTCCAGACGAAATGCAAATGGAGCCCCTTCGACGGAATGGAGCTCACGGGCAAGGTGCACACGGTAATCCGGGGCGGCAAAGTGCTCTACGAAAAGTTCCAGATGCTGGCCTGAGCGGGGAAACGTGAAAAAAGGGAAAAGGAAACGGGCGCCGGCCGCGACTGCCCGCCTCATGCCTTCTCTATGCGGATGTGGGCCTCGTTGCCCACATAGACAGAGGTTATCCTTATCTTGACCCAGCCGCCCGTGCCTGTCGCGTCGACGACCTTGCCCGGGTTGCTGAGCGGGTATTTCAGGATGTCGCTGGGCTCCTGCACACCCTGCGGCGTGTCAAGGCGCAGGAGTATCTCCCCCCCTCGCCCCGACTGGCGTGTCTCGAGGTATTTCGTATTCGCCGGGATGTACACGTCGGTCACGACCGAAGTGTTCGTGCCGATGCTCCCGACCGAATTCGCGAGAGACGCAAGCCTTGTCACCGTCAGCTCCGCCTGATACGATGCAATCTGCTGGTTCGCCTCGCTGGTCTTGAGATATACCAGGACCAGGAGCGGAATGAATATCAGGAGAACCAGGGCGACTATCACGAGAAGCTCTGTGCTTACCTGTCCTTTCATTTTTTCCCTCCCTCAATGAGCGTGTCTGGCGCGCGGCTTTGGCCTGCGCATCTCCTTCCTCTTCCTGAGGACCTCGTTCAGCTCGACCGCAAGCTCGTCTATGGACTCCTTGAGGCTGCCCCTCTCCGTCTTAAGTGAAACATGGCCCCTGTCGGTCTCGAAATACACCGTGAGGGTATAGGTGGACTTGCCCTCCTTGACATGGACGCTGCAGTTGCGGATGTTGAAGGTCCTGCTGAAGCGCTCGAGCACGTGGCCGATCTTCTGCTGTATCCTGCTGAAATACCCGGCGTCATCCTCGCCGAGGCCCGACACCTGTATCTGGATGCCGCCCTCGCTTATTTCCCGGATTTTCTTGAAGACGTCGAGAGCCGAGACGACACCGAGCGGCTTGCTCTCCGATACCACTATCACGGTGGATACCTGCTTGCTGATCATCCTCAGGACCGCCTCCTCAAGGGAGGCGTCGCTCTTCACGAGGGTCGCATCCGGCCTCAGGAACCCCGATATCCTCATGGTGTCCATGTTTATCCGCTCGGAGAGGCGGATGTCCTTGCGGCCGCCGGGCAGGTTCGGCTTCTTGCTCCACGAGCCTATGTCGTAGGTGGAGATGACCCCGATGAACTTCCCCTTCCTCGTGACTACGAGGCGGTGGGTGTTCCTGTCCTTGAGGATTCCCTTTGCGTCGGCTATGGTCTCGTTCTCGTCAATGGTGTATGCGGGGCTGTTCATGATGTCGGAGACCGGTATGGCGGGGATGATTCCGTTTACCGCCAGCTCCTTGAGCAGCTCTACGCGCGTCGTTATGCCGAGCGGGTTCTTGTCTTCGTCGAGAACCGGGAGCGCCTTAAAGTGGCCGAGCAGGAACGCCTCGACCCTGTTAATCAGCCCGGAATCGCGGCTGAGCGCCGGCGGGCGGGTTATCACGGTCTCGCATTTCACGTTTTGCGGCTCCCGTATCCCGTGGCTGATGCAGCGGTGGTCGATTATGCCGAGATACTTGCCGTTCCTGGTTATGATGACGGCGGGAGAAACGTCGAGCTCGCTCAGAGCCTTTGAGAGAGAATCAGAACCTTCCAGGACTAACGTTTGTTTGATTTCCATAAATTCCCACGCCTCGCGCAGTTGTTAAAATATATAAATCGGTTAGGTATATAAACGATTATGGCGAACCAGGTCCAGATGCATGCGTCAGCCCAGTTCTCGTATCTGGAGAGCATGGTCTCGAAGCCGACCTGGAAGGACATCCTGCTCGAATTGATTGCTTCGAACAGCCTGGACCCATGGAACATCGACCTTGTCCTGCTCGCGGACGGGTTCATCCGCAAGGTCAAGGATATGGAGCGGATGGACTTCGTGCTCCAGGCCAACGTGATTCTTGCGGCGTCGATACTGCTGAAATACAAGAGCGACTACCTTAAGGCCCTAAGCTACCAGAGCGGGCTCGGCGAATTCCCGCAGGACGCCCCCGAGGAGCCGGAGCCAGAGGCGCTCCCCCACCTGGTGCTGTCCTCGCGAATCCCCCCCAAGAGGCAGATCACGCTCGACGAGCTCGTTTCCGAGATGGAGCGCATAATCCGCTATGACGAGGTAGAGCGAATCCGCATCCCGCGGGGAGCGATAACAGAGACAATCGACCTGGAGCTTGCCGAGCACGACATCGAGCGCGACATGGAGGGCCTGCTCGGGCGGATACGCGGCAACACCGACGAGTCGGGCTGGTCCCTCTTCTCAAGGCTCGTGGACGGCTGCGACATGCGCGGAACGGTCTACACCCTCCTTTGCGTCCTGCATCTCGTCCAGCTCGGCTCCCTCGACCTTCGCCAGGACAAGATGTTCGGCGAGATATTCCTGTTCCTGAGGGAAAAGGAGGCGCCGGACGCCATGCGCCCGGCGGTCTGAAAGAGAAGGCGGGAAAAGAAAAAGGCTATTCGATAATCGTCGCGCCCGGCTTGGCCTTCGGCTTCGTCTTCACTATCTTGACGTTGGCCGGGGTCAGGATTATCATGTCGTTCGAGAGCAGGGCGATGTCGCCGTTTATCCTGCCAGCGTTCGACTTGAGCTTCGAGATTATCGTCTTGAGCCTGTTGGGCTGCTTCGAGAGCGGGATGACGTTGAGGATGATGATGTTCTTGGAGCCGAGCTCCTTCTGCGCCATGTCCCCGTCGCCCTCGTTCCTGAGGTCGACCCTCTTCACGTAGAAGTCCGCGGGCGGGCTTACGACGTCCCCTTCCGTTCCCATGAGCTCCTCAAGGTCAGGCACTTCAGGCTCTTCGTTCTTCCCCAAAATCTTGTCGAACAGTCCCATTCTATCACCACTTTTGCATGGAATATCCTCTGAAACTGACTTAGATGCAATTAGTTTTTAAATGTGCCATGGCCCTCGGGGAGGGCGGGCAGCGCAATGCGCAAAAAGCGGCCCGCTGCCACGGCCCGCAGCCCAATACTATAGGCTGCTCTGCGGGCCCCAGCGTGTTCTTTATAAACCTATCCGCCTCTATTTCCCTGCTTCAAGGTGAACAAATGATAGACGCAGTCCTGTTAGCTTTCGCCGCAGGCCTACTGACGCTTCTTTATGCGGGGTTCCTCGCATTCCGGGTCGTCAGGGCGCCGGGCGGGAACGATAAGATGAGGGAGATATCGATGGCCATCCAGGAGGGCGCGAACGCCTTCCTCATGAGGCAGTACAAGACCCTGGCCCCCATCGTGCTCGTGCTCCTCGCCATCATCGCGGTAGGTGTGGATGTTCCGACCGCGATGGCGTTCCTTGCCGGGGTGGTCTCATCGGCTCTTGCCGGATACATAGGCATGCAGGTCTCGGTGCGCGCAAACGTGCGCGTCGCCGAGGCCGCAAAAAGCGGGCTCGGCCCGGCGCTCCGCCTCTCCTTCAACGGCGGCGCGGTCACGGGCATGGCGCTCGCGGGCCTTGGGCTTGTGGGAGTCTCGCTCCTCTTCCTCTATTTCGGCGAGCTCGCCCCGCTTATCGGCTACGGATTCGGGGCATCGCTTATATCCCTCTTCGCCCGTGTGGGCGGCGGCATCTACACCAAGGCCGCGGACGTGGGCGCGGACCTCGTGGGCAAGGTGGAGAAGGGCATACCGGAGGACGACCCGCGCAATCCCGCGGTCATCGCGGACAACGTGGGCGACAACGTCGGCGACTGCGCCGGCATGGCGGCCGACGTCTTCGAATCGTTCGTGGTCACGGTGATTGCGGCGATGCTGATAGGCCTTACGTTCACGGCAACCAGCCCGCTCGTGCAGGTGCCGCTCGGGATAGCCGCACTGGGAGTCGTCGCGAGCATCATCGGCTCCTTCTTCGTGCGGGCTGGAAAGGACGGAAAAATCATGCCGGCGTTCTACAAGGGCGTCATGGCAAGCGCCCTCCTCATGATCGCCTTCTCCTACCTCTACCTTTCGCAGGTCGAGGGGCTTGAGATAGGCCACATGCAGCTCTTCGCGACCGTCATCATGGGCGTGGTGGTCACGATACTGCTTTTCGTGATTAGCGAGTATTACACAGCCACCGAATACCCGCCCGTCCGCAATGTTGCGAATGCCGCCTCGACTGGCGCCGGGACGAACATCATCTCCGGCCTCGCGGTGGGCATGGAGGCGACCGCGCTTCCGACGCTTGTCATAGTGGCCGCGATAATCATATCTTTCAAGGTGGCCGGGCTCTACGGGGTTGGCCTCGCGGCCGCGGCCATGCTTTCCCTGAGCGCGATGATCATAGCGATAGACGCATACGGCCCAATCACCGACAACGCCGGGGGAATCGCCGAGATGAGCGGGCTCCCCGCGAACGTCAGGAAGGTCACCGACGAGCTCGATGCCGTCGGCAACACTACGAAGGCGACCACAAAGGGCTATGCGATAGGCGGGGCCGCGCTGGGGGCACTCGCGCTTTTCGTGGCATACGCCGAGGAGACGAACCTGACGGTGGTCAACCTGCTTTCGACCCCGGTCGTGGTGGGCCTCTTCATAGGGGCGCTGCTGCCCTTCGTGTTCTCCAGCCTGCTCATGCTGGCCGTGGGGCGCGCTGCCTTCCAGATAGTGGAGGAGGTCCGCAGGCAGTTCCGCGAGATAAAGGGGCTCATGCAGGGCAAGGGGAGGGCCGATTACGCAAAATGCGTGGACATATCGACCGCGACCGCGCTGCGAGAGCTCGCGGTGCCCGGGGCCCTCGCCGTGCTGGTCCCGCTCGCCGTCGGGTTCGGCTTCGGGCCGGCCGCACTGGGCGGCCTGCTCGCCGGCGTGATAGCCGGCGGCCTGATGCTCGCCCTCACAATGACGACCGCGGGCGCGGCCTGGGACAACGCCAAGAAATACATCGAGCAGGGCAACCTCGGCGGCAAGGGCTCTGACACGCATAAGGCGGCGGTCGTGGGCGACACGGTGGGCGACCCGCTCAAGGACACCGCGGGCCCGGCGCTAAACGCCCTAATCAAGGTCGTGAACACCGTCTCGCTCGTGTTCGCGGCCATGATTGTGGCGAACAACCTCGCCCTGCTTTGATTTTTCATTTTTCTTCTTTCAGCGGTTTCTGCCGGCTAAGCAGGAGGCCCTCTACGGCGAGGACCTCGCCGCCCAGATAGACGAACGTCCTGTTCTTGCCCGTGCTCTTGGCTTCAAGTTCCGCCTGGTTCGCCTTGTCGATGAGCGTGTCCAGGCTGTCCCCGGAGCCCAGCCTGGCCATCCCCAGGCTGACCGTGACTCCCAGCATGTCCCCGTTCTTCGGAGAGGCGACCTTCAGCGCCTCGATTCTTTTCCTTATCCTTTCCGCGGTCCTGCAGGCCGATTCAAGGGACCTGTGCTCGGGGAGCAGCACCACGAACTCCTCCCCGCCTATCCGAAAAAGGCTGTCGTAGCGCCTGAGGCAGGATTCGACGACCTTCACAACATCCACGAGCACCGCGTCCCCGGTGTTCTCTCCGTAGTCGGCGTTGAATTTCTTGAAGTTGTCGATGTCGAAGAAGACCATGAACAGCTTCCTGCTCTTGAAGCGCTCCGCCTTGGAGCACTCCTCGAGGAACCGCTTCTCGAGGCCGCGCCTGTTGGACGCGCCCGTAAGCGGGTCGGTGAGAAGCTGCTGCTCGACCGATGCCCGCCTCCCCTCCTCCACCATCAGCTTGTTCCGCAGGCAATGAAGCTCCCGGGTGAGCTGGAGAATCTTATCCTTGGCGCCGCGAAGCTCCCGGCAGCTTCCCGCATCAGGGCACTGCGGCCCGTGCAGGCGTTTACCCCCTCCCATGTTTTATTAATTGTATAATTATGCTTATAACACTGCCCGTGCGCGCCAAAAGTTCATAAACATTGTTCCTGCAATCCCTACGCTATTGCTATGGAATCCCCGGACGTGCCATGGGCGAAGCGCGATGACGGGCGCATAAGGAGGCGCATGGGCGAAGCGCCCAGCCGCGCCGCCGTCTTCTTCGTCGAGTTCCTCGCATCCAAGGGAATCAGGTCCGGAAGGCTCGTGGACCTGGGCTGCGGCATCGGCCGCAACGCGGTCTACTTCGCGGAAAACGGCTTCGAGGTCCACGCAGTGGACCGCTCGGACGAGGTGCTCGGGGACCTGGACCTGCACGGGGTGATGCCCCACTGCCACAGCGTCACCGACAGCTGGCTCTTCGACGACGAATTCTTCGACCTGGCGGCCGACGTCTTCTGCTTCTCCGAGCAGGTCGAGCATGACGGCAAGTCCTTCTACGCGAGGGAGCTCATGCGGGTTCTCAAGCGGGGCGGGTATTTCCTGATTAGCGTGCCTGCCGGCAAGGCTATCGGGCATGTGCTCGGCCATTTCCCTGGTTTCGAGCTCGCGGCCTCGGAGGAATCCGAGGATGTCCTGGGCAGGAGGGCGGTGAGGACGCTGAACCTGGTGCTCAGGAAGGCATGATTCGCCCGGCAGCGGGGCGCGCCGCGAGCCCTATCTCCTCTCCCCGTATGCCTCCATGAAGCGCCGGTATTCGTCAAGTATCTTGTCGGTGACCGAGGGCCTCCTCTGGCTGATAATCTGCGCGAGCATCTGGTTGCTGACCTCCTCGGGCTTCCCCGCAAGCTTGCCGCGCAGCGCCCTCATCTTGGCGCTCTGGCAGATGTCCGCTATGTCCGCGCCGCTGAATCCGGGCGTCATCTTCGCGAGGGCCGCCGGGTCGACGTTGGCAGCGAAGGTCGAGAGGTGTATCCTGAATATCTCGGCCCGCCCCTTTTCATCGGGCGGCGGGATGTAGAATATCTTGTCGAAGCGCCCCGGCCTCATTATCGCAGGGTCCATCAGCGCGGGCTTGTTGGTCGCGGCTATCACGACCACGCCCGCCTGCCCCTTGACGCCGTCCATCTCTGTCAGGAACTGGCCGAGTATCTCGGACGAGCCGCCGACGCCCCTTGCGGGAGCGAACGTTTCGATTTCGTCCACGAATATTATCCCGGGGGGGTTCTCCCTAGCGCGGTTGAACGACTCCTTGATAACGGTCACGGCCTGAGTGAAGCCCTTCTTCATCACTTCCGCCGCGCTGAGCGTCTGGAACGAGGCCTTGAGCTCGTTTGCCGCCGCGCGCACAATCAGCGTCTTTCCAGTTCCGGGCGGTCCGAAGAGCAGGATGCCCTTCGAGGGCTTGACCTTGAACTCCTTCATCTCGGCCTCGTGCAGCAGGGGCAGCTCGATGGCTTCGAGCAGGGCCTGCTTGACCTGGTCGAGCCCGGCTACGTCGCCCCATTTCACCGCGGCCTCCTTGGCCGCCTCCTCCTCTTTGGGCTTCTCGGCGCCCACGCGGCGCTCGTAGTCCATCCTGAACTGCTCGTACATGTCGAGCATTGCGAGGCTCGTGCTCGGCTTCACCGAGGCGATGACCTGCAGGAAGTGCGGCATCGAAAGCGGGACCACCACGCCCTTCGCTGTGGCCTCCTTCGCCGCGAGCCTCTTCGCCTCGGTGGTGATGTTCTTGATGTCCGCGCCCGAGAAGCGGTCCGTCTTCCTGGCAAGCAGCTCGTAATCCACGTCCGGCGCGATGGGGAGCTTTCTCAGGCTCACGTTGAATATCGCCCTCCTGGCCTCGGGGTCCGGAAGGTGCATGTAGACAATCTTGTCCAGCCTTCCCGGCCTCAGCATTGCCGAGTCCAGCTGGTCGGGCCTGTTCGTGGCCCCGACAATCATCACCGTCGCCTGGGACTTGCTGGCGCCGTCAATCTGCTGAAGGAGCTCGGAGAGCACCCTCTGGCCCACCTCGTCCAGGCTCTCGCCGCTCCTCTTCTTCGCTATCGCGTCTATCTCGTCGAAGAAAAGCACAGTGGGCGCGTTCTTCCTCGCGTTGTCGAATATCTCCTTCACGTTCTTCTCCGACTCGCCGTACCACTGCGAGAGTATCTGCGAGCAGCGCACCTCGATGAAGTTGTATTTCAGCTCCTTTGCCAGCGAGCGCATGAGCATGGTCTTTCCCGTACCGGGCGGGCCGAAGAGTAGGATGCCCGTGGGCGGCTTGATGCCGTATGTGAATGCTATCTCCTTCTTCTCGAGCGGCATGATTATGGCGTCCCGCAGCTCGGCCTTCACGTCCTCGTAGCCGCCCACGTCGGCCATGGACTTCTCCTCGCCCGAGGCCGACATGTCCGTCATCCCGAACTTCCCGTAAGACTTCATCTTGTCGGCGCGGTCGATTTCAGACTCCCTGCTGATGCTTATGCCGAGGTTCTCGAGCGCCGCCAGGGAGGCTATGGCGACCATTACGCCGCCGGCGAATTCCAGCCGGAATGGCGTGCCGTATATCACGCTGATGCCGAAATAGAACGGAAGCAGGATGAGCAGGGCAAGGGCCGCCTTGGTCTGGGGGAGGGGCTTGAGCCTCGGCGGAAGGTAGCCGACCAGGAAAAGCGCGAGCGCCCATCCGAGAAGCTGGAGGAAAAGGGAGTCGCCTGCAAGGAGCTTGATGAAGTTGTCTGATATGAGCCCTATCGACTCCCAGATGCGCCCGAAGTTGGCGATGTCGAGGAATCTCGCCATGGCGTCCGAGAACGCAGTGCCGATTCCGCCGAGGTCCGCCGCCGCCCTTCCGAGCTGGAGCTCGGGATTCCCCGGCCGGTATGCGTCAATCTTGAAGGGGAGGTAGGCGGTGTTCTGAGTCAGCCAGATGGACGAGAGGATGAGGATGAGGGTGACCGAAAGCAGCGATATCGCAAGGCTCTTCTTGGAGCCGAAATAGAGCGCGCCCATGCCCATGCCCGTGACGGTGATGTAGCCGGAGAGCGGGAGGCCCCCGAAGGCGAAGGGCGCGAACACGAATACCTCGAGCGCCGCGATTATCATCCAGTCCTCGAAAGCCTGGAAAAGGACCGCCACCAGTATGAGGATGTAGAACCATGCGAAGACCGATGACTGGTAGAGGACGGCGAACAGGCCCAGCACAACCCCCGCGATGAGCCCCCACGGCGGCGCCTTGAAAGCTATCGCGCCGCATATTGCGGCAAGGAGCACGACAAGGTATATCGGATAGAACGGGAACGTCGCAAGGAGCAGCAGGGTCCCGAGGAAGACGAGCGCCCCGTTCCATATGGACTCGTTCTTCTGGGCCATCGAAAGGTATGCCGCCACCTTCTGGGCGGCCATGGACTGCTGTGCAGCCCCCTGTGTTGCGAACGACTGGGCCATGGCGCCTACATCTCTCCCGCTGCTTTTTAACCTAACGGTGGCGCGTCTGGAGAAGCCGCCTTCCCATGCGCCCTATCGCCTCGGCAAGGACGTATTCGGGCTGGTTCGCGCAGATGCGGATGAAGGAATCGTAGCCCCCGAAGCCCTTCCCCGGCGCCACCGCGATGCATTCCTGGGAAAGGAGCTCCATGGCGAACGCCTCCGAATCCGCAATCTCCGGATGCGTGGCGAAAACGTATATGCCCGCCTCCGGCTTGGCGAACGAGAAGCCCGCCTCGGCAAGGGCCTTCTGGGCCGCCTCCAGGCGGGCGCGCCATGCCTTCCTGTTCTGTGAAAGGATCGCCTTCTCGTCGTCGAGGCATGCGATTCCGGCCTCCTGGACGAAGGGGGCCACGCAGGTCGCGGTAATCTGGTTGAACGCGGCCAGCCGCTTCGCGATAGGCTCGGGCGCGACCGCGTAGCCGAGCCTCCATCCCTCCATGTTGAACTCCTTGGAGAACGAGCGGACCCTTATCGCGCCCTCGTAGCGGGGGATGTCCGAGAAAGCGAGGCCCTTGTACGCCTCGTCGAGGACTACATGCGTGCCGCAAGCCCCCGCCTCCTCAATGGCTTCCCGAAGCGCCTTTTCCGAGAAAACCGTGCTCGTGGGGTTATTCGGGTTGCATACGACAAGCATCCCCGGCTTCCCATCGAGCGCCCCCTCCGGGAAGGCCCAGCCAGCCTCCATGGCGGCAGGAAGCGGCCTGGCGCGCAGCCCGAGCTGCCCGCATGCGAGCGAATACGCGGGCCAGTATGGCGAGGGGAAGGCGACCGTGCCGCCCTTCTCGCAGAGGACGCTCATCAGGCCGTAGAGCAGGTGCTTTGAGCCCGGCCCCACCACGACGTTCTCGGGCCCGCAGCCCTCCCTGCGGGCAATCCTCCCGCGGAGCTCGGGCAGGCCGGCAGAGGGGCCGTAGCCGGATTTCGAGCGGCGCAGGCGGGCCGCTGCCGCATCCACAGCCCGCTCCGGCGTGGGGAGGTTCGTGTCGCCGACGTTCAGCCGGACGACCTTCTTCCCTTCCTTCTCGAGCGCAAGCGCCTTCTCAGCGAGTTCGTAGAACATGCGTCGCCCACCCATCATCCGATGTTTTTCCTCAGCGCGGAGAAGAATCTGGCCGCCTCCTCATAATCCTTTCCCCTGATCACATGCTTGAGGAATTCGAGCTTCGAAGTTATCTTGTCGAGCTGCGCGAGCGAGTGCCTGTTGAACAGGATTTCGGCGAGAAGATGGTCGTCCTCGGAAAGAAGCCCCCTCGCGATTTTCCTGTGCCTCGCGAAGGTCGTGCCCGGGACAGCGGCGCTCTCCATGCACGCGGCGAATACGAGCGACGCGGCGAAAGGGGTAGTGAGCGAGTATGCCATCATCCTGTCGTGCTCCTCGAAGGTGTACTCGAAGATGCGGAGCCCCAGCTTTTCGAACAGCCTCCTGAAGACAGCCTCCCCTTCGGTGTCCGAGCCCTTGATTATCACCGCGTTCTCCTCCCTCAGCGCGGACATGTCCCCGAAAGTCGGGCCGAACATGGGGTGGGTGGAGACGAACCTGCGCCCCGCCCTCCTATAATACTCCTGTAATTCCCCCTTCACCGAAGCGATGTCCGCAAGTATGCAGCCTTTTCCGATATGGGGCGCAGCCTCCTCGAACGCCGCAACTGTGTTCTGGAGGCTAACCGCGTTGAGAAGCAGATCGGGCACGAATTGCGCAAGGGCGCCCGGGCCGGGCAGGGCCTTCGCGCCCCCGGCTGCGGCCGCCCGCGCAGGGTCCGAGTCATAGATGGCGATTTCGTTCCCGTCCGCGAGCGCGGAGGCGAACCATGAGCCCATCTTCCCCGCGCCGACTATCGCTATCCTCATCCTTTCGCCTCTTTGTAGCAGCCGAGGAACCTGTAGGTCTTGGACGCCGCCTTCACTTTGGCGAGGGCGTCCGCGACCTTCCCGTCCGCGTCAGAGCCCTGGAAATCCAGCAGGAACGCGAAGTTCCCGGGGTCGCTCTGTATCGGCCTCGACTCGATTCTCGTCAGGTTTATGCCGGCGTCGGAGAATACCCTGAGCACGCCGTAGAGCGCCCCCGCCTTGTGGGCGGTGGAGAAGATTATAGAGCACTTGTCGCCCGAAGCATCGCCGCGCTCCCTGGCAAGCACGATGAATCGCGTGTAGTTGGACTCGTGGTCCTCCACGTTCTCCTTGAGTATCTCTAGCCCGTATATTTCCGCGCAGAGCCTGCTCGCTATCGCGGCGGCGGCTTTGGGCCTCTCGTTTGCGAGCATCATCGCCGCCCCCGCGGTGTCGTAATGCGGCCTCGGCTCGAGCCTGTTCCTTGCTATGAAGCCCCTGCACTGGGCGAGCGCCATCGGATGGGAATAGACGACCTTGATGTCCCGGTAATCCGTATCGGGTAGCGCCAGCAGGCAGTGGTGCACCGGCACCCGAGCCTCGCCCACAATCTTGAGGTCGGTCTCCACGAGCAGGTCGTTCACCTGCGTGACTGCGCCGGCGAGGGAGTTCTCAACCGGCACGACTCCGAAGTCGAACTGCCCCTTCGCGACGCCCTCGAAAACATCGATGAACTCCGGGCATGGTATCGGCACCCACGCCCCGTCGTAGGAGCGCGCGGCGACCTCGCTGAAGGCCCCGTGCTCGCCCTGGAATCCGGCGAGCTTCGGGTTCCTCTTCTGGAGCGCCTTCGATTCGCCCATGATGTCCGTGAACACCTTCCTCGAGAATTCGGGCGTCACTAGCCCCCTGGAGCGGCGCGCCGCCGAATCCAGGACCTCCTTCTCCCTCTCCGGGTCCTCGACGGCGGGCTTCATCTTCCTCGTCCTTAGCGCGAATTCCATGCGGCTGTTTAGCAGCTTGATGATTTCGGCGTCTATGATGTCTATCCTCTTGCGCAGTTCGTCAAGTTCCATTATTCACACCTCTTCCCTCCCCACGATGCGGGGAATCCCCTGTTCCATGAGCAGAAGGTCCGCGAGCACTATGGCGGCCGCCGCCTCCAGCACGGGCGGCACGCGCAGCGCGATGCAGGCGTCGTGCCTGCCTGCGACCGATATCGGCACCGCCTTTCCGGTCCGAAGGTCCACGGTCCTGCCCTCCTTCGCGACGCTTGATGCGGGCTTCACCGCGACGCGGAAGACGAGCTCGTTCCCGTTGGTTATCCCTCCGTTGATGCCGCCGCAGTTATTGGTGGCGGTGCGCCCTTCCGCGTCAAGTATGGCATCGTTGCATCCGCTCCCGCGCATCCGCGCGCAGGCGAATCCGGCTCCGAACTCCACGCCCTTCACCGAGGGAATGGAAAATGCGGAATGTGCGAGCAGGGATTCCGCGGAGTCGAAGAATGGCTCGCCGAGTCCGGCGGGCAGCCCGCTGACACGGCATTCGACTATTCCGCCCACCGAGTCGCCCTCCCTCATAGCAGCTTCAATCGCCCGTTCCATTCCCGCCCTGTCGGCCGAGCCGCCGATTTCAGCAACCGCCGCCTCAACCCGCACGGGCGAAATCATTCTCTTCGCCACGGCGCCGGCGGCGACTAGCGCCGCGGTGAGCCTGCCCGAGAAATGCCCGCCCCCCCTGTGGTCCGAAAAGCCCCCGAACTTCTTCCATGCCGTGAAATCAGCATGCCCGGGCCTCGGAACCGTCCTCAGCGCCTCGTATGCCCCGGGCTTCGCATCCGCGTTCCCGAACAATACCAGGATGGGGGCCCCCGTGGCCTTCCCGCCGAGCACGCCGCTCATGATTTTGGGCAAATCCTCCTCCCGCCTTGGCGTGGTCCCCCTCGCCCCCGCCTTCCTGCGCTCCAAATCCCGCAGCATGTCCTGCTCCGATATGGGCAGGCCCGCAGGCACCCCGTCTATCAGGGCGCCGACGCACTCACCGTGCGATTCCCCGAGCATGCCCACGCGGAAAAGCCTTCCGAAAGTGTTCATCATCCATCCCTCAGCGATTCCAGGTCATCGAAGAATCTCGGATATGATTTCGATACGCATTCGTCCCCTTCTATTTCGACCCCGCTTTCCGAGCGGAGCGCGGCCACGGCGCCCGCCATGGCGATGCGGTGGTCGCCGCGGGAGTCCATCCGCCCGCCCCTCAGGCGCTTCCCGGAGATTTCCATCCTATCTCCGATAACCTTAATATCCGCGCCGAGCTTGCCCAGCTCCCCGCACAGCGCGGCAGCCCGGTCGCTCTCCTTGTGCTTCAGGCGCGATGCGCCCCGAATGACGCTCTTTCCCTCGCAGCTGCACGCGAGGACCGCAAGAGGGGGGAAGAGGTCCGGGCAGTCCGAGGCGTCGAATTCGAATGCGCGAAGGGAAGCCTTTCCGGCGGATGCGGTGCCGCATTCCTCCGACACTTCGGCTCCGGCATCCTGCAGGGCGTACATTATCGCAGAATCAGCCTGCCCGAAGCCGAGCCCCCTCACCTCGGCCTTGCCGGCAATCGCGCCGGCGACCAGCATGAACGCCGCCCCGGACCAGTCGCCGTCCACGCGGAACGCGCAGGGGCGGTAGGCTTGGCCCCCCTTTATGAGAAACCTGTCCAGGCGCTCGAGCGGCCTCGGAGAAAAATCCCTTCCCATCCTGATTCCGAAGCGCACGAGCGTCTCGGATGTGAGGCCCGCATAATCGCGGCTCTTCAGGCTGAAGATGTCCAGGACGGAGTCGCCTTCGCACAGCGGCAGGGCCATCATGAGCCCGCTCACATGCTGCGAGCTCTCCGAGCCGTCCACCCGGACGCTCCCCCCGCGCATGGGACCCTTCACGCTGATTGGCGGCATGCCCCCCTGCGTGCGGACTTGCGCGCCGAGCTGCCGGAGGGGCCCTTCGAGCATGCCCATCGGCCTCTTCATCAGCGTCCCCCGGCCGGTTATCGTGTAGCTGCCGCCAAGGGCGGCCGCGACCGGCGTGATTATCCTCATGCACGTGCCTGATTCCCCGCAATCCAGGACCCCCCCACCGGAAGCCGGCGCCCCGTTGATTGTGACGGCATCCTCCCCGCGCTCGAACTCCGCCCCGAAGGCGCGGATGGCGCCGAGCGCCGCAAGCGAGTCGTCGCAGAATGAAGGGTTGGAGATGCGCGTCTCGCCTTCGGCGAGGGCCGCCGCTATCACCGCGCGCTGCATCATGCTTTTCGACGGCGGGGCGTCCAGCGTCCCGCTGACGCTTCCAGGCCTAACGAATCTCATGCAATATCCTCTCCGCGGCCTCTCCGGGCGTTTTCCTTTCCGTGGCCACAACCATGTCGCAGGCATCGGCGTATGCGCCCATCCTGTCCCGCAGTATGCCTTCCAGCCTGCGCTCCGGCTCCCCCCCATCCAGCAGGGGCCTTTTGCCGTCCCGGGGCAGCCTCGCGGCAAGCGCCGCCGGAGCCGCCCAGAGCCACACAACGGCTGCGATTTCACGCAGGTGCGTGCGGTTCCTTTCGGAAAGCACTGCGCCGCCGCCGCAGCTTATTATTGCGGGCCGCCCCGGGCAAATCCCCGCGATTATGCCCTCCTCGACGCCCCGGAAGGCCGATTCGCCCTGCTTCCTGAATATTCCGCTGATGTCCATGCCCGCCGCCTTCTCCGCCTCCGCGTCTGTGTCTATCACCGGCATGCCGGTGCGGGCCGAAAGCTCCTTCGCGACGCTGTTTTTTCCGCTTCCCATCATGCCCACGAGCGCGATGCCGCGCCCGGCCGGCACCTTTTTGGGCGCGAACGCGGCCGCCCTCATCGCATCGAGCGGCGCCTCCCTTCCTGTGAAGAGCCTGAAGCTCTCCGCCCCCTGCCTCACGAGCCATTCCCGCCCGTCGATGACCCTGCAGCCCGCAGCCCGGGCATCGCGCACCAGCGCGCTTTCGGATGCGTAATGCGCATCCAGCACGGCCATGCCCCCCCTCAGCAGCCCGGGCGGGACCACCGTTTCCCCGGTGCCGAGGCAGCCGACCACAATCGAGCATCCTTCGAGCGCGGCTTCGAGCTCATCCTTTCCGATGCCGCAGGCGCGCCCCCCGAACTCACCGGCAAGCGCCTCCGCCTTTTCGGCAGTGCGGTTCGCTACGGTCACGCCCGCCCCCTCCGCTGTCAGGGCCGCGACGGCCGCCCGCGCCGCGCCCCCTGCCCCGAGCACAAGCGCCCCTTTCCCCATGATTTCCACGCCGTTTTTAAGCAGCGAATCGGAGACTCCGCGGGCGTCCGTGTTGTAGCCGAGCGCCCTGCCGTCCCTGAAGAGGACCGTGTTGACAGCGCCGATGCGTTTCGCGAGCGCGTCCGCCGAATCGAGGCTGCCGATGATGCCCTTGAAGGGCGACGTCACGTTCATGCCGGAGAGCCCCATCCCGCGCGCGGTTTCGAGCCCCTCCGCCGCGCTTCCGGCCGCGATTCTGATGTATATGGCGTCTAGCCCGAGCGCCCTGAATGCCGCGTTGTGCATGGCCGGGCTCCTGCTGTGGAGCACCGGCTTCCCCATCACCGCGTAAATGCCGGGCGTTCCCATGCCTATATCCCCTTTAGCTCCTCCATGAGCCGCTCGAGCCTGCCCTTGTCAATCTGGCCCGGTGCCGTCTCCCTGCCCTCGGCGCTGGAGGCGTATGTGAAGACCCCCCCGAGGAGCGGCGCGACCACCCTGGTCAGCCTCCCCCGTTCGCCCATCCCGATGACTATCAGCGGCCTTCCGATGTCAAGGAGGCCAAGCAGCCTTGCGTTGTCCTTCTCGGAATTCGCCATGCACGCTATCTTCGCGATGTCCGCCTCGCTCTGGAAGCACCATTCGACTATCTGCCTCAACTCCTCGGATGGCGGCGTCTTCTTGAAATCATGATACGACACGATGACCTTGCATCCCTTCCCGCGCGCCCTCGCCGCCACGACGGCCTTCAGGTCGTCGTCGGCCTCGACCTCCAAATCCACATACGCAGCCCCGGAATCTATAGCGCGCATCAGAGCATCCCTGCGTTGCTCATCATCGCGGATTCCCGGCCGGCATGCCGCAATAAGCTTCATGGGCAGGGAGAATATCCTCCGTATGTTTTCAGGATTGAGCTCCGCGGGGTCAAGCGCATCCATCCTTATTTCGGCAAGCTCAAGCCCGCGGAGCGCCCTTATGCACCCCTCGGCAGTGGATTCAGCTATGCTAACACATATCATCGACAACCGCCTCCATCTCGGATAATCCGACATCCGCAATCCTGGCACTTCCGATGCCTTCCAGCAGGGCCATCCTGATTTTCCCGCCCGCCCTTTTCTTGTCTTTCCGGATGGCATCAAGCACCTCGCCCTTCCTGCTCCCAAGCCCGGTGGGGAGCCCGATTGATTTCAGCAGGGAACCCAGCCTTTCGGCATCCCTCTCCGGGAGCCCAGCCCTTTTCACAGAAAGCCCCGCGGCCGCCATCATGCCGATGCTTATCGCCTCGCCGTGGGGGATGCCCGCCGCCTTCTCTACCGCATGTCCGATTGTGTGGCCGAAATTCAGCTTCATCCTCTCCCCCTTCTCGGTTTCATCCGCCTCGACAATCCCGATTTTCACCCTCAAAGAATCATGCACCACCCTCTCCACGGCGCTCCCTTTTCGGGAAAGGGCATCCTTCCAGCCCCCTTCAAGATAGGAGAAGAACCCGGCGTCCCCTATCGCCGCGGACTTCACGGCCTCCGCGAGGCCGTTCCTCATCTCTGATTCGGGAAGCGTTTCCAGGAGCTCGAAGTCGCAGAGGCAGAATTCCGGCTGCCTTATCGTGCCTATGATGTTCTTGTACCCCATGAAGTTGACGCCGTTCTTGCCGCCCACGCTCGCATCCACCATGGCAAGGAGGGTGGTCGGGACGAAACCGAACCTGAGCCCCCTCATGTAGGTGGAGGCCGCGAACCCGGCGATGTCGCAGGCGATTCCGCCTCCGATTCCGACAACGAAGGCCGAGCGGTCCGCCTCCAGCTCAAGCAGGCTCCGGTATACCCTCTCGATTGCCCCAAGCGTCTTGTTGCCCTCGCCCGGCGCGGCCTCTATTATTTCAATATCCCCGAGGCGGGGGCCATGAAGCCGCAAGACGTTCGAATCGACTATCGCGACAATCCGTTCGGCTCTGCCGCAATATCCGCGGAGCTTCCCAACCGACTCTCCGAGCGCGATGGCGCATTCCCCGCTCCGGGCCCGAAGTGGGATAATCATCATCCCAGACCACCCATCAGGGCGTGCAGCCCCCTCACCCTGACAATCATCTCCTTGAACTGTGCGGGGGTCATCGCCTGGTCCTTGTCGCTCTGCGCCTCTGCCGGGTTCCTGTGGACCTCGACGATTATCCCGTCCGCCCCGCACGCCACCGAGGCGAGGCTCATGGGGGTTATCAGGCTGAGCCTCCCGGTTCCGTGCGTCGGGTCGGTGATGACCGGAAGGTGCGTGAGCTCCTTCACGGCGGGCACAGCGCTCAGGTCCAGCGTGTTTCTCGTGTAGGTCTCGAAGGTCCGTATGCCCCGCTCGCAGAGTATGACGTCCGGATTGCCCTCGTTCAGTATGTATTCGGCGCAATTCAACCACTCTTCAAGCGTTGAGTACATCCCCCTTTTCAGCAGCACCGGCTTGTTCGCCTTCCCGACCTCCTTGAGGAGCGAGAAGTTCTGCATGTTGCGGGCGCCGATCTGCAGCACGTCCGCGTATTCGCACACCCAGGAGACGTCCCGAGTGTCTATGACCTCGGTGACTATCGGAAGGCCGGTCTCTTCCCTGGCCTTCTCGAGAATCTTGAGGCCCTTGAGCCCCAGCCCCTGGAATGCGTAGGGCGAGGTCCTGGGCTTGAACGCCCCTCCCCTGAGCATGTCCGCTCCCGCCTCCTTCACGGCCCTCGCCGTCTCGAGCGTCTGCTCCTCGCTCTCCACCCCGCAGGGGCCGGCGATGACAGTGAAGCCCTGCCCGACCCCCACGTGCCCGACCTTCACTACCGTCCTTCCGCCGCCGTTCTTCCCGGCGAGCTTGAGATTCTTCATAATCATCACAACCATCCTCCGTCTGTTCTCAGATTTTTATATCAATTACTCTAAGCGTCAGTTGCATCAGGAAAACCACCAAGGGAAAAAAGCGATTATTCGTGGTTCTCCTGATAGCGATAGCCAAAGCTGAAGAATCCGAAGAAGGCGCCCCTTCCGGACGCGTGTATGCCGGCCTCAGCCATCGTCATTCAAACCACAATTTTCCACTAATAATCTAATTTGGGTGCGCAATCCTTTTAAAGGGGCGTATCACGCCCCCGGGTCAGCCTGCGACTCCAATATTGTTATAAAATATGGAAAAGAAGGTATTATAAAGTGTTTGCCCTATTTATACGTATCTCGGTGTTTTCTTATGATTGAAAAACCCAGGCCGGGAACCGGAAAAACCGGCGTTGCAGGAAAAGAAGAGGGGAAAAGGCCGGGTTCGGCTGCATTCACGAAATCGCCCCTCGGGCCAGACAGGCTCAGCGCCGGGCCAATCAGCGCTCCATCCGCATATGCCCGCAGCTGCGCGGAATCGGTCCTGCGCGCGCACGTAGAAGAGGTTGTCATGCGGGGAATCTGCGGCAGCGGAGGGCAGGACGTTTCATTCGAAGACGCTTTGGGGAATGAACTGGTGCCCCTGATGGAAATTCCGGGCCCTGCCGTCCCTGGGGGGAAGGCGCTCGAGGCGGTCAGGACGGTGGATGCATCGAATCCGTCCATAAGGGTTCTTCTCCGTGACGTTGTCGATTATAGCGATTACTGCGAGGTGCGCGATGCGGCGAGGCAGGCTCTTGCGAGCGCAATTGAACAGCCGCCCCGGGCAAGCCCTGCCTCCGTTCTCCAGAGGCATCTTGTGGACATGGATGCTGTCGTGGAATTCTGCAGGGCGGCTGGCGACGACCTCTGGAGGGGGGATTACGAAGAGACCCGCAGGCGGGCCATGGACATCCTCCCGAAAAACGAAGTCCTCGCGGCAGTCCGCTCCTCGGACCCTGCGGACCCCGAAATCCGGGACCTGCTTGTGGCGGTGGCAAGGCGCAGCGAGCATTCCGAGGTGCGGGAAGCAGCATCCAGGGCCCTTTCCGGGGCCTGATTCATCTCTCTATCCTGAAATCCGGCTCAATCCTGCGCCAGTCCATGTTCATGTACTGCCATAGCTGCCTTAGCGTGGAGTCGTAGACGAGGTCGTTCTTCGACGCGACCTCCTTGGGCCGATCTATCTCTATTAGCGGGAACCTCCTCATCCAGCCTATCTCCTCGCGGAAAGGATTCCTCTCGATTACGTATATCCTGTTCCTCTCCCTCTTGACCTTCTCGCACCATTCCACGACCCGGTCTATCTCCTCCTTCGTGACCATGCATAGGGGTCTCACCCCGATTTTATAATCATTCACCCCCATATC
The DNA here is from genome assembly GCA_964647855.1 of Microcaldota archaeon. Lineage (GTDB taxonomy): Archaea > Micrarchaeota > Micrarchaeia > Anstonellales > Bilamarchaeaceae > Bilamarchaeum. The sequence continues at coordinate 341,140 of CAZYJW010000001.1, forward strand.
ATGCTTATGGCGGAATCGCAGAAGAAACCCAGGAAGCCGGAAGCCGCGAAGGCAGGTGTGCGGCAGGAGGCATTGCCGAAGGCTGCGACAAAGGCCGGATCACAGGCCGCGGCGCCCGCTCAAAGCGGCGCAGCGAAACAGGCTCCGGAAACCGACGAACTCACCGACAAGCTGATTTCTCCGCTCTCGGAGGCCTGGGAGCTCCTGAAAGGCGGCGTCGCCCCGCTCTACCTGTCCCTGCTCAAGCTCAACCTCGCCCGCAACATCGCATACTACCTGTCGCTTGCGCTCCTAATCGGCATTCTTTTCGGGCTCACCATGGCAAGTGCGGGGATGCCCGAAAGCCTGCCGCCCTGGGCCCTCTTTGCCGCATTACTGGCAATCGGCCTGTTCGCGGGGTTCCTCATCCTTTGGATGGTGCAGACATTCGAATCCGCGGCATTCATTCTGGTGCGGGACAAGGCCGAGGGCAGGCCCTATTCCATGCGTGCCGCACTCGGCGAGGCGTCTTCGCCGACCTTCCGCTTCGTGTTCGTGGACATCGGCGTCTGGCTTCTGCTCTTCCTGCCACTGATTATCCTGGCGGTGCTTGCGGCGGCCTTCCTCATGCCCCAGCAGTTGCTCCTTGGCTCCGGCGCAAATGATGGCGGGGCGAGACTAATCCTGTTCTCCGCCTACATCCTCGCGATTCTCTATGTGCTGGGCGCGTCCCTGCTCTACACGTTCATCACCCAGTTCTGGAGATACGGCTTCCTGCTGCAGGGTCGGGGTGTCGTGGAATCGCTCAAGGCATCCCTCGGCCTCATCCGCGAAAATCCGCTCGAGGTCGTGCTCTTCGACCTAATAGTCGTCGCGGCCTCGGTCTTCGCCTCGATTCCATCGTACATCTTCGGCTTCATGATGTATTTCGTGCTGATGTTCGTCCAGGTCATCGCCATCCTGGCGCTCGGCCCGTTCGGATTCGCGGTTTATTTCGCGGCCGCGATAGTGGTGGCGCTTCTCGCGCTCGTCTTCAGCACGATAACCGACACGGTGTGCAGGCCCCTGCATTACATGTTCTGGAGGCGCCTCACGCGCGCCGGGCCGAAGAAAGCCTAGCGGGCGAGCGAGGACAGCTCCTCGAAGAGCTTTGCGGCCCTTTTTTCCCACGGGCCGGGCTCCTTCATTTTTCCGGATTCGCCGAACAGCTCACCCACGGAGGCGAAATACAGCGCCTCGCGGGCAAGGGGCATCCGGAGCTCCACTGCGACGAGCCGCAGCTGCTCCACGGCCCTCGCGCCGCCAAGCGGGCCCGAGGACACCCCGCAGATGCCCAGCGGCTTCCCCCGGTATTCCTTGTAGAGCAAATCGAGCATCAGCTTCAGCTCGCCCGGATAGCCGTGGTTGTATTCCGGCGTCACGATTATCAGCGCGTCCGCATCCGCCAGTTTTTCCGCAAGCGCCTTCGCCCGCCCGCCCTCCCCGCTCCCGTCGGTGAATGCCGGGGAATAGTCCCTCGCGTCCAGGATTTCGGATTCGTGGCCCGCCCTCCCGGCCTCCTGAGCCATGAACAATGCCACGGATTCGGACCTCCGCCCCTCCCTTCCGGTCCCGAGGATTATGGGGATGTTCATCTCCGCACCCCCTCAAGGCCGCTCGGGCGCGAAGCGCGCCCCCGCCGCCTTCCAGTCGAGGTTCCGCATGAACGCCGCGACATAGTCCGCCCGTTTCAGGCCATAGTCGGCCATGAACGCGTGCTCGAATACGTCCATCACAATGAGCGGAACGCAGCCGGCCGGATGCCCCCCGTCATGCTCGTTTATCCACATGTTGAAGATGCGCTTCCCGGCGGGGTCGTAGTAGAGCACCGCCCACCCGATTCCGCGCATGGCCCCGGTAGCACGGAAGTCCTTCTCCCACGCCTCCAGGGAGCCGAACTCCCCGGCCAATGCGGCCGCCAGTTCCGGCGCGTCCTCCGGCTTCGAGCCGCCCTTCGCCATGTTCCCGAAATACAGCTCGTGGAGCCTCATGCCGTTGAACTCCCAGCCGAAGCGGCGCCTGAGCTCCGCGTATTCCGGCGTCCCGGCCCTCCCGTCCTTCGCCATCGCGGCGAGCGCGTCCGCGAGCTTGTTCGTGTTCGCCACATAGCCCTGGTAGAGCGCGAAATGGTTCTTCAGCAGAGTGTCGCTGAAGCCCTCGGCTCCGAGCACCGCGTCGAAATTCTTGGGTTCATAAGCCATTTTCTCACCTTCCTGGCATTCACTGCCTCCAACTTAATATTAACCGCTATCCCGAATCGGGCCTGGCCCGTGCGCTGGGGCAGGCATATAATCGCATGGGGGGAAGAATAACCATGGAGTTCCCGAAGCCGAATGTTGTCGTGAGCAGGTGTCTTGGTTTCGATGCATGCCGCTACAACGGCCAGATGCTCCGTGACGATTTCGTCGAGCGGCTCAGGCCGCATGTGAGATTCATTCCGGTTTGCCCCGAGGCCGAAATCGGCCTGGGCGTCCCCCGCTTTCCGGTCCGCGTCGCGCGGGTTGGGGGGCGGATTAGGCTCATACAGCCCGCGACCGGACTGGATGCCAGCGAAAAGATGCTGTCCTTCTCAGAATCATTCCTGTCGGCCGGCGGGGCCTGGGACGGCTTCCTCCTCAAGAACCGCTCTCCCTCGTGCGGGATGGGTGACGTCCGCCTATACAACAGCGCGTCCGCGGGCGCCGGGGTGGAGGGGAAGGGGCCCGGTTTTTTCGGCGGGGCCGCGCTTTCGCAGTATTCCCACCTTGCGGCGGAAGACGAGGGCAGGCTGAAGAACTACCGGATACGCGAGCATTTCCTATCCAAGCTCTTCGCGCTCTCGCGCCTGCGCGCAGCCCGGGGGATGGGCGGCCTCGTGGATTTCCATTCAAGGAACAAATTCCTGATCATGGCATACGGCCAGAAGGGGCTGAACGAGCTCGGGAACATCGCGGCGAACCGCACCGGGCTCCCTGCTGTCCAGGCGGTGGAACTCTACAGGCGCGCCTTCGGCTCCGCGCTATCCAAGCCCCCCGGGCGGAAACCGATGTCCAACGCCCTGATGCATGCCGTGGGCTTTTTTTCAAAGACCCTCTCCGCCCGTGAAAAGCTCTTCTTTTCCGATTCGCTGTCCATTTACAAGGAGGGCCGCATACCCTACTCGTCCGTGCTGGCCGTGCTTCGGGCGTGGGCGGTGCGCGAGGGCAACGAATATGTCCTCAACCAGGCCATATTCTCGCCTTATCCCAAGGAACTGGCGGAGCTAAAGGACTCGGGGAAGGCCCTGGACATTTGATCATCTCTTCACAATCTGCAAAATGTCGCCGTCCGCGACGACGTGGCCGAGCCCGACCCTCTGCGGCTGGTGCTTGACGCTCCTGCCCCACACGAGGGCGTAGCGGAACTCCTTGCGCAAATCGCGATGGAGCCTCTCGCACACCTGCCCGACCTCGATTCCGCGGCGGACAATCAGCGGCTCGGTCAGGTCCGCATCCTCCCCGCGCCTCTTAGTGTATACCCTTATCAGGTCGAGCTTCCGGAATATCTCGCGCTTGAGCTCCTCGATGCCCTTTCCGGCCTCCGCGGCTATCGGTATGTAGCTGAAAGGAAGCCCCGGGAGCTCCTTCACAAGGTCGGACTTGCTCAGCACGTAAACGGCCGGGACGTACGCCCGGTTCCCCTCGAGGACGTCTATGAACTCGTCGACCGTGATGTCCTGGTGGATGACTATGTTGGCGTTGAAAAAGCCGTATTGGTTCATCGCGGCGAGAATCTCCTTGTGCGTGATTCTAGTTAGCGGGACCGTGGAGTTGATGGTGAGCCCGCCCCGTATCGCCTTGCCTATCGACACGTTCGGCTTCCTGGCGTTGATGCGGATGCCGAATCCGTAGAGCTCGCTTTCTATGACCCTCGCCTGCCTCGGGTTCGCCGCCTCTATCATGATGAGGATGAGGTCCGCGTTCCTCGCGACCGCTATGACCTCCCTCCCCCGCCCCCTCCCGTCCTTCGCCCCCTCTATGATTCCGGGCAGGTCCAGCACCTGTATCTTCGTGTCGTTGTATTCCATGATGCCGGGTATGCACTTTAGGGTGGTGAACGCATATGCCGCGGTCTTGGACTCCGCCTTAGTGAGCCTGGTGAGCAGCGTGGACTTGCCCACGCTCGGGAGGCCTATTATAGCCACCGACGCGTCGCCGCTTTTCTTCACCTCGAAGCCGCCCGCGCTCGCGCCGTGCCTTTTCGGCGCTATGAGCTCCCGCCGCAGTTGCGCTATCTTGGACTTGAGTATGCCGATGTGGAACTCGGTGGCCTTGTTCTTCTGCGTGCGAGCGAGCTCGTCCTCGAGCTCCTTCAGCTTCTCCTGGATGCCCATCTTTCTCCGATACCTCTTGTCCTGTCGGTTTTTTCAACCATCCTCAATCGAGCTTCTTGAGGCCCTTCCACCAGCTGTTCGAGTCCATGCGCCTCATCCTCGCATGGAGGGCCTTCGCGCTGCGGGTCCTGAGGCGCCTGCCTATGTTGTCTATCCAGTCCTGCGCGCCCCGGTATCCGATGTCGAGGTATTCCTTGGCCTGGAACGCGCATTCCAGGTAGTCCGCGTCCTTGAGGATGTCCCGCTCCTTTTCCGGAAGGTCCATCGCGGCGCGCACCGAGCCGGCCAGGGCGGGCGCCATGCCGGCCAGCTGCTCCCCCTCCACCCTGCGCTCAAGATCCTTGGTGATGGCCACGTATCTTGCGGCTATCTTGTGCATGTCCCCTATACGGGCCTCGTGCATGTCATGGAAAACGGCTGCCGCGCACACCCTCCGCGCCCCGTCGTCATCGAGCCCCTCCATCCTCGCGAGCAGGAACGCCACTATCGCCGTCCGGAACGAATGGTCGGCCACGCTCTCCGGGCACTCCACCTTCTCCGCCCACCACCCGCTCCGCTTCACGCGCTTGAGCATCCCGGCCTCGAATACGTACCTTGCCTCCGCTTCCATGCCAAGGAAACCCATGACATCCTTTTTAACCGTTCGACAATACTAACCTTCGATGGTCCAGCACCTCAAGCAGGCCCTGCGGGAGCGGATGCGCGCGATGCGGGACGCCCTGCCGCCGGAGGATGCCGGGCGCATGGGCAGAATCATCGCCCTGAAGGTCGCCGGGCATCCGCGTTTCCTCGGGGCGCGCACGGTCGGGCTCTACATCCCCAAAGGCAGCGAGGCGGACACCCGGCCGATTATAGAAGCCGCCCTCGCGGCCGGAAAGTGCGTCTGCGCGCCTGCCACGGACCACAAGATAACGTTTTTCGGGTTCCGCTCCCTGGACGAGCTGAAGCCGGGCCGGTTCGGCATCCCGGAGCCCCCGGCCGCAGGCGCGGAGCCTATCGAGCCGGAGGTCGTGCTCGTGCCCGGGCTCGCCTTCGGCCTATGCATGCACCGCCTCGGCTACGGCCGGGGCTATTACGACGCCTACCTTGCGAAATCCTTCGCCTACCGCATCGGCATCTGCTATGATTTCCAGGTGGTCGAAAAGCTCCCGGTCCATGACGACGACCAGCGCATGGACGAGATTGTCACCGAAAGGCGGGTCATAACCTTATAAACCGCGCATGAGATGCATCTGCCGGTGATCAGATGACAGACCTCAGAAGGACCGTCAGGTGCTCCAACTGCGGCATGGAATCATCCGTGGTGTTCAACAGCGAGCTGGAGGTCCGCGAGCTCATTTTCGCGGGCAAATGCCGCTGCGGCAACTCCGTGCAGATAAGCTACAGCATAGTGGCGGAGCAGGCATCCGGGGCGCCCCAGGCGCCCAAGGCCCAATCCGAGGAGAACCCGCTCGTCAACATCGACGAGAGCCTGTTCACCCCGGACATCCCGAGCGACACCCTCAAGGACCTCATGGAGGACTGAAGCCGCAATGCGCGCCCGCCTCCCGGCGGGCATAACCCTCATTTTCGGCCTATTCCCAGCGCATCAGGGAGCCCGGACACGGATTCCAGGACCAGGTCCGGCTTCAGGTCACCGATGTCGGCGCGCTTCGAGTTGCCCGTGAGGACCAGCGCGGATTTCAGGCCGGCATTGCGGGCGAACGCTATGTCCGTGTCCAGCCGGTCGCCGACCATGAGCGTTTTTCCGGCGCTAAGGCCGTGCTCGGCGGCCATCAGCCCGAAGGCGAAGGGGTTGGGCTTTCCCACAACGTAGGGGGTCCGCTCGGAAGAGAACTCGAGAGCCGCGACTATAGAGCCCGCTCCGGGAAGCGTTCCGCTCTCCACGGGGAACACATGGTCCTTGTTCGTCGCGAGGAACACCGCCCCCCTGCGCAGCAGGAAATGCGCCCTGCCGAGCTTCTCGTATGTGAGCGTCCGGTCCAGGCAAACCGCGACCATGTCCGCCTCGCCGGAAATCACGATGCCGTTCGCTCGTAGCTCGTCCAGGAGGCCGGGCTCTCCTACCGGGAATACCGTTTTGTGCGGATGGGCGGCGTTTATGTGCCTGGAAAGCATGTAGGAGCCGCAGTAGACGTCCCTCTCCGTTGCCGGGAACCCCAGCCCGAGCAGCTTCTCAGCGGTGCCCCGGCGGCTCCGAGTCCCGGCGTTCGTGAAATACAGCGCCTTGAAGCCCGCCGACCGCACGGCCCCTACCGCTTCTATCGCCCCCGGGATGGGCGTCCTTCCAAGAAAGAGCGTGCCGTCAAGGTCGAAAACAACGGCATCGATGCCCAGGCTGTTCGTTTCCATGCTTTTTTATTGGCTCCCCCCTCCTATAAATATCATGCGGGCGGTCGTGCTTTTCTCCGGGGGGAAGGACTCTGTCTATGCGGCGGGTTGGGCCCTTAGCCGGGGCCATGAGGTCATCCTCCTCACCGTCCGGCCTCCCGAATATTCCATGATGTTCCACCATCCCAACGTGGACGCCACGAGGCTCCAGGCAGAGGCCATGGGGCTCGCGCAATCCTTCGTAGAAACCACCGAGGATAACTGGCGTGAGAAGGTGGTGGCGGCACTCAGGGCGGCCAAGGCCGAAGCCATCGTCACCGGCGCCGTCGCAAGCACCTACCAGAAGAGCCGCATCGACGCGATAGCCAAGGAGCTGGGCATCCCCTCGTTCGCCCCCCTATGGCACGCCGGGCCGGACAAGATGGAGGAGATGCTCCGGGACTTCGAGGTTTATGTGACCGCGGTGTCGGCAGAGGGCCTCGGCCCGGAGTTCCTGGGAGAGCCCCTGAAGAAGCTAATCGACGCGAAAAAGCCGAACGTCCACCTTTTCCTCGAGGGCGGGGAGGGCGAGACGTTCGTCGCTAACGCCCCGTTCTTCAAGAAGCGCATCGTCATCAGGGGATGGAGGAGGACCTGGGACGGCGTCCGCGGAGTGGCGGAAATAGAATCCGCCGAACTTGGCGGGTGAAACGTGAGAAAAGAAACGGGGCCGGGCGCAGGGCTACTGGCCGGCATAGCACTGGTAGGAAACCGTCCTCCAGCCGCCCGCCCCGCAGGCTTCGGCGGAGTCCGACGAGGCGCAGAACGTCCCCTCCTGGCACCACTTGCACCCGGCTCCGGTAAGGCAGTCGGCGCAGTTGGTCTTTGAGGAGCAAGGTTCCCCGCCCACCGGGGCCGAGCATCCCGATTCGCCCGTCACCCAGTTGACATCCTCGCAGGTTATGCCCCCCGCGGGGCCATTCTCGTCGCCGTAGAAGCAGCCGTTCCTGCTCTTGCACCAGCCGCAGCCGGCCTTGGCGACGCAGTCCGCGCATGTGGGCGTCATCGTGGCGCAATCGGCCTGGCCCCCGGCCGGCGCCCCGGCGCTGCCGCCTCCCGTGCCGCCTGTGCCTCCGACATCGACTATCACGCCCTCCCCGGTCGGCGGCGCAGCCTCTTCCGCCTCTTCGGGCTGCCCCTGCGCACCCTCATCCGCAGGGGGGATTTCAGCAGCCCCCTCCGCCCCTCCGGCGCCCGCCGGTGCGGTTTCCTGGCCTGCGCATCCGAATGCCATCAGCGACAGCGCAAGCGCCGCGATCAACAACAGCCTCATGCTCATGCCTCCTTTATCGTGATGTCAATCTCCTTCTTCCCGTCGCTTATCCACACGCCCCTCTTGTCGGTGATGCTCCCTATTATGGAAGCCTCGACGCCGTGCTTCTTGGCGATGTTTATGACGGTGTCCGCCCGGTCGGCGGGGAGGATGACGCACATGCCGACGCCCATGTTGAACGTCCTGTGCATCTCTGCCGCGTCCTTCACCTTCTCGGCAAGCGCCTTGAACACCGGCTTGGGCTCGGGGAGCCTGTCGAGGCGGTATCCGACCTCCCTGTTGAGCCTGGTCAGCTTCGAGAACCCTCCCCCGGTGATGTGGGCGATTCCGTGGACGTCGCACGCGTCGATGGATTCAAGGATTGTGCTTGCGTAGATGCGCGTCGGGACGAGCATCTCCGCGCCCCATTTGCCGATGTCGAGCACGCTGCGCGCGAGCGTGTAGCCGTTGGAATGCAGGCCCGAGCTCTCGAGGCCGACAATCACGTCGCCCTTGCGTATCTCGTTTCCGAGTATGAGCTTCCTCACGCGGCCCACCACGGTGAAGGTGAGGTCGAATGGCTTCTTCCCCCCCTTGATTATGTCCGGTATCACCGCTGTCTCGCCGCCCACGATGGAGCAGCCGCTCTCCTCCGCGCCCCGGACCAGGCCCTCCATGATTTCCGAGACGAGCTCGGGGTCCTCCTTCGCGAGGCCGATGTAATCCACGCCCGTGAGCGGCTCCGCGCCAACGCAGAGTATGTCGTTGACCGACATGGCGACGGCGTCTATCCCCACGGTGTCGTATTTTCCCATCTCCTGCGCGACGAGGAGCTTGGTGCCCACGCCGTCCGTGTGTATCACGAGCGTCTCCTCCCCGCATTTGAAGAGCCCTCCGTAGTGCCCGAATACGGGGACGGCCTCGCCGTATCCCTTCCTGAAAGTGAACGTGGATTTTATCCTTTCCCAGATGCCGCTCTGGATGGATCTGACTTTTCCCACATCGACCTGGTACTTCATGGACTCCCTATGCCTCACGATGTTTAAAATCCGTCCGGTCCTGCAATCGTTTTATTAAGGTTGCGAGCGGAAAACGTGTTGATTCCATGAGGTTCATAGGGGCGTTTTTCGAGTTCTCGCGCAGGGTCTTGGATGCCGCGAAAAGGGGCGGCATCGCGGCCAAGGACCTCAAGAAGCTGGACAACCTCCTCACCAGGACGGGCAGGCGGAACGCGGTGCTAGCCAAGGGCATTCTCACCGCCCTTAGCGCCGGCGGGGCGAGCGACAGGGATGTCGCCCGCTTCGGGGAGCTCCTCCTGGCCGCCGAATCGCGCATCATGGAGGACGGGGAGCCGTTCAACGAGGCCGAGCGCAAGGAGCTCGCCGGTATATTCAAGCGCGCCTACATCTCCGCGAAGACCGCGAAATGGTTCCAGGCGCAGGTTGACGAGCTTCTCGCCGAGGAGATAAACGACTTCATAAGCGGGACGAGGCGCGTCGAGATAGGCATACCGGCGCGCAAGACGGTCAAGTTCGAATCGGACGCTGAGAAGAGGGCCCCTTCGGACGAGGAGAAGCGGAAGAAGATGAAGGCATGAGCCCCGCGCCTGCGGGGCTCCGGTTTGGCGGGCGGAAACATGAAAATCAAGCTGACACCTGAGCTTTCCTACGTCATCGGCCTCTGGAGGAAGGCCCGCACTTCCGAAGGCCTCGGCGTCCAGGGCGGCAAGGAGCTGCTCGAAATATTCGCCAAGGAGGCCCTCGACAAGGGGCTGACCACGTCCGACAAGATGCAGGCCGCCGAAGACCGCGTCTTCTTCTACCACACCGCCTACCGCAAGTTCTTCCAGCAGGTCGAGGGCGAGCAGCTCGAGCGCTTCAAGTACCTCAATGAATACGCGGCCAACTACCTGGCGGGAATGTTCGACGCCTCCGGCTCTGTGGACGAGCGCGGGGTGGTGTCCATGGCCGGGGCGAGCAAGCAGGACGAGATGATGCTGCTGCGTCTGGGCTTCCAGACAAGAAGGCGCGCCGACCGCATCGTGGTGGAGCGCCCGGTGGTCTTCCTGACCTTCATCCGCAACTACGTCAGGATATTCAAGGACCACAAGGTCTTCTCCTACATCAAGGGCCCGGAGAAGAGGCCGCCGCAGTCATGAGGGGCCGATTCTTCCGCCCGCGCGCCGCGTCTGCGCCACCCTCTCGATTGCGACATAGCCTATCGGGTCGTCCCCCCGAAGGTGCACCTCGTCGGCGACCGCGGCGAGGTTCTCCACCCGCCTTCCGGCCTGCGTGAGCGTTATCCCGCTATCCGGGTTCCTGAGGGCCGCCTCGAGCTCCGATTCGGAATGGATGGCGATTGGCGATGTGAGCTCGTATCTCGATTCCGGGTTGCCGAGGATGCCTATCCTTACGGTGTACGTGAACGTCTCGGTGCGCGCCGGGGCGGGCGCCTCGGTCCTCCTTGCCTGGGGGGCGGGGGGAACGGCCTGCCTCTCCTCGCGCTGCTCGGCCTCCGGCGCGACATACCGCGTTCCCTGCTCGTCGGTCAGGGCGACGCGGGTCCTGGGGGAAGCCTCGGCCCTCCGTGCCGCAAGGGCGCCGTCCGCTACGGCGCCGAGCTCGGCCATCAGCCTGTCCGCCGTATCCTCGCCCATCCTGTGGCGGTCGAGGAGCGCAGGCCTGTAGAACTGCATGTTCCTCTCGATAAGCGTCCTGTCCCGGTTGCCGCTGACGATGTTCACGAGCGCCACCCGCTGCTCGTCGCTGAGCTCCGGATAGGAGTTGACGATGCGGACAGCCTGCTCCTGGGCGACGCGCCCGGCCTGGTCCGTCGGCGGGGCGACCCTTTCGGTCCATGCGCCCCGCTCCTCCTCCGCTGCCGGGGCATCCCGCCTCTGCTCCGGGCGGGGCGCCTCGCGCTGCTCCGCGGCGGGCTGCCGCGTCGCCTCGGGGGCCGCCGCAGGCCTCTGCCTCTCGAGCTCGGAGCGAAGCGACTGGCCGAAGCGGAACCTGTGCAGGCCGGTCCCGCCCTCGGTGAGGTTCTGCGCGATCAGGCTGTTGAACCTGTCCCAGTTCAGGAACCTGGTGTAATCCATGCCCTCTCGATAGCCGCTGCGGAGCATGTGGGCGTTGGAAAGGAACTGCGCCGGGTCGACCTGGTACGTCCTGCAGAACTGCTGGAAATCATTCAGGGCCGTCGTCTGGACGCCCTGCAGCGAAACGCCCTCAGCGAGCCTTGACCTAAGGTCCAAAGTCCTTTCTGCCATGCCCCTGTTTCCAGCTCACCATTTAATTCTTTTTCGGATTATTCTCGCCATGGTCGAATTCACCCGGCCCGAAGCGTACCTGAAGCAGATCTCCGTTTACCTCAAGGAGCGGATGAACGACCAGGCATACTCACTCGCCGGGGATTTCGCGAAGAAGTTCCCCGGGGAGCTGCTGCCGCACATCCTCCTGGCCGAGGCCGCGTTCAGGATAGGCCGGTTCCAGGAATGCAAGGTGGAGTCGCAGAAAGGGATACGGCTGGCCAAGAGCGAGGACGACATCCGCTTCTGCGCCCTCGTGTTCTCGACCGCGTGCTTCCAGCTCAAGGATTACATAGAGGGCTACCGGACGCTGCGGGGCGCGATGGCGGGCAAGTTCCTCCCGGACGTGGAGGAGGCCCTGCTGGTCCTCTCCCTCGCGATGGCCGACGAGGAGAAGGCAATGCAGCACATGAAGAACCTGATGGTCCTCAACCGCCAGAAGGCGCTCGACTTCATGAAAACGTACGCCGCCAGGCTCGAATCCGCCCGGCCCCAATGAGGGGCGGGCGCGCAAAGGCACATATACATTTATAACGCGTTTTCACTCATCATAGCTCAGCCTGGCGCAGCCTTGGCCGCCGGGAGGTCATCCTATGAGGATTCTTGCGATACATGCGGATTACATAGAAGTCGAGCCGAAGAAGCAGGCCATCCGGGACGCCGAGCCGCTGATGAGGCAGGGCGCAGAGCGCTTCGAGGAGGTCCTCGTCGTCTTTACGGCTGTGGAAGACGGCGACGACGAGGCGATGATGGCCGGGCGCCTTGCCCAGGAGGCCGCCGCCGTCGCGGAGCAGGTGAAGACAAAGAACATCCTCCTCTACCCCCTCGTCCATCTCACATCGAAGCCCTCCAAGCCCTCGGTCGCGAGGATGGTCATCGCGAAGGCCGAGGAGCTCCTCAAGGGGAGCGGTTACGCCTCCGCGCACTCGCCCTTCGGATGGTACAAGGGCTACACCCTCAAATGCAAGGGGCACCCCCTCTCCGAGCTCTCGCGCGAGCTGCACGGCCCCGGGGCGGCCAAGCTGGACGCAAAGCCCGGGGAGATGGAGTCCGTCTCGAAGAGCCTCCAGCAGGAGAACGCCCTCAAGTCCCGCTTCGTGATACTCGACCTCGAGGGCGGCCTGCACGAGGTGGAGAAGTTCGACTTCTCGAAATGGCCCGGGGTGGGGAAGCTCGCCACATACGAGACCAAGAAGGTCCGAGCATACGAGAAGGAGCCCCCCCACATCAAAATCATGAAGGAGCACGGCCTAATAGACTACGAGCCGGGCTCGGACTCGGGAAACTTCCGCATCCTGCCCAACGGCCGCCTCATAAAGAAAATCCTAGAGAGGGCGATTACGGACTGGTGCGTGGACTACGGTGCGCTGGAAGTCGAGACTCCCATCATGTACGACTACGAGCACCCCTCGCTCAAGAAATACATGGACCGTTTCCCGGCACGGCAATACGTCGTAATCAGCGACGAGAAGAAGCTGTTCCTCCGCTTCGCCGCCTGTTTCGGCCAGTTCCTGATAGCGCACGACATGGTATTCTCGCACAGGCACATGCCGCTCAAGATGTTCGAGCTGACACGCTACAGCTTCCGCAGGGAGCAGTCCGGCGAGCTCGCCGGCCTGAAAAGGCTGCGGGCGTTCACCATGCCCGACATGCACACGATGGCCTCGGACATCGCGATGGCGAAGGCCGAGTTCGAGAAGCAGTACGACATGGGCCTCGAATGGAACCGCATGATGGGGCTCGACACCGAGGTGGCGTTCAGGGTCCAGGAGGACTTCTACAACGAGAACCGGGACTGGTATCTCGCGATGGCGAAGCGGGGCGGGAAGCCGATCCTGCTCGAGCTGTTCAAGGAGCGCTACGCCTATTTCATCACGAAGTTCGAATTCAACTTCATCGACAGCATGGACAAGGCGAGCGCGCTCACCACCGTGCAGATTGACGTCGAGAACGCGGAGACATACGACATCGCCTTCGTGGACCATGACAATTCGAGGAAGCGGCCCCTCATCCTCCACGCCTCGATAAGCGGCAGCCTCGAGCGCGTGATTTACGCGCTCCTCGAGGCGCAGGCCATGCGGATGGCGGCGGGGAAGAAGGCCATGCTTCCCGTATGGCTCTCGCCCACGCAGATCCGCGTGATTCCGGTGGGGGACAAGCACAAGGAGCACGGGCTGAACGTGCTAAACCGCCTAAAGGGGCATTGCGTCCGTGCGGACATCGACGACCGCGACGAGCCCCTGGGCAAGAAGATAAGGGACGCGCAGAGGGAATGGGTCCCGTTCACCGTGGTCATAGGCGACCGGGAGATGGAGGGCGGCGTGCTTTCGGTGAACATCCGCCAGCCCGAGGAGAAGCGCGAGATGTCCGTCGACGCCCTGATCGCCCTCGTGGAGAAGGAGAACGCGGGCAAGCCGTTCGAGAGGCTCTCGCTGCCGGCCGAGCTCTCGAGGCGCCCGGTCATATGAAGTTTTATAATAACCATCGCGCCATTTCCGCCCTATGGCGGGTTTGAGTCTCAGGGGCACTGCTATCCACGCTTCAGCGGAGCATGCACGCCCCCGCGCGGCCCGCCCCGCGCTCGTCGAAGCCACGGTCTCCCTGATGGGCAGGGCTTTCCGCACGACGATACACGAGGGCGCGAGCGCGGAGCAGCTGATAGAGAAGGTCGCCAACGAGAACGGCGGGTATGTAACGAAGAAATTCTACCCGGAGTTCAACACGTCCGAGATAATAGCGGTCAAAATCGGGAACGAGATGCTCGTCAAGTCATCCGAGGCGGGCATCCATTTCTCGCTCGGGGAATCCGGAATTCCAATCGCCCTTGCCCCCGGCCGGTCCGGAACCGAAGGCGGGGCATCCGACATCACCGACATCATCTTCCCGAACGCGGAGGAGCTGAAGGTGGGGCGCGCCACCAAAAACATCGCGCTCTGGATGACCTCCGCCAACTTCGACCCGGGAAGCATCTCGGATTTGGACGGCATGTACAGCGCGAAGGGCGGAGTGAAGCTGAGCAGGGCCGCGCTCGACGAGGTTTCGAAGGCGCACGGGGGCGTCCGGAGCGAGAAGCTCATGCTGGAGGAGAACATCCTCGTCCTGAACAAGGACACCGGGCAGGTGCTGACCGCCCAGGAGCATGCGGCGATGCGGCCCCAGGAAACCCCGCCGCAAACCGCGCATGCGGAATCCACCGTTCCCATTCCGCAGCTTCCCCAGCCGCCGGCCCCCGCATCCGCGATTGCGGAGGCGCTGCCGGCGCGGCTTCTCCAATTCGACGCGGGCCCGGGGGGCATAGACCGCACGATAATCAGGACGTTCGACGGCATGCTGAGCGACCTTGTGAAAATATGCCTCAACCCGCTTCCGCCCCAAGCTTCGTTATCGCCCGAAGCGCTGCAATCCAGCATGCTGCCCAGGCCCCTTTCCGAAAACCGCTGCATCCGGCCGCCCGGCCTCGCATTCACCCTCCTTGTTTTCGACAAGCCGGGCGCAAAAGGCGCCGGGGATGCAAGGCAGCCGCGTGAAGCACGCGAAAATGGAAAGCAGGGCTTCTGCACAATGGCGCATTCCCCCGCGGAGGCCGGGAGCCCCGGAGGCAATCCAGTTCCTGCGGCGGCGGGGGCGCGAGAGCAAGCGCTTCAGGCGCCTGCCGGAGGGCAATCCCCCGGAGGAACAGCGCAATGCCCCCCTCCGGCGGCATTTCCCGATGTCCAACGCGCATGGCGCATGCCCCGAAGCCGCCCGATTGATTTGCACGTCCCATCTGCCGCAATCCCGGTCAGCGGAAGAGCGGAGGATGCCATCACCCCGCCCGCCAAATCAAATGGCAGGAAAAGGCACGGTTCCCATCCGCCTGCAAGGAAGGGCAGCGCGCCGCCCCGGCCGCGCGAGCGGAAGAAACGGCGCAGGCGCACGCTTCCGGCCGAAGATTCCCCCTCCCGCCGGAATGGGGGCGCGCATCGCGCCAAACCGGCGCCCGAGCCCGCCATGGTCCTGCCCGGCGGGATTGCGCGCAGGCGCACGGGCGGAAGAAGGCGGCGGGGGATGCAGGCGGAGATTCGGAATTGGCGCGGGGCGGGCAGCAGGCACAAGCCGGTCCGCGAGGCGGGGCTGCAGCGGGAGGCTCCGAAGTGGGGGCGCAAGCAGCGACACCGGGGCAAGGCATCGCTTCATGGCCATTGCGGGCGTGCGGAGTCCGGCCGGAAGCCGGCGGCCCGCAGCTCCAGGGGGGCCCTCTCCCGCGCCCTCATCGCAGGGAGGCGCGCCCGGAGGAGCATCGGCAAGGCGGAACTGCTCCGCCTCATCGGCCTTTTCCGCAAAAGAAAGGTCACTGGAAGAAGCGCGGCAGGAAGTTCAGGATGAAGAAGAACAGCGCGCCGTAGCTCAGGGCCTTCACAATCATCTTGTTCCCTACATTGACGTCTACTATCCTGTAGCCGTCGAAAAGCGGTATCGGGAGGATGTTGACTATCCCGACCACGAAATTCAGCGCGAGGCTCAGGCCGAGCGCGATATATGCGAACTGCAGGGCAGGCTCCGCATAGCGCGCTGAAATCGAGTCCTTCCCCAGCACGAGGAAGGAGATTCCGAGCTTCGCAGACTCGTCCGCCGCCATCAAGGCCTCCCCCCTGCTTGTGAGCACCCTGACCTCCTGGCCCGGCTCCAGCGAGAACTTCTCAAAGTCTATCGAGCCGGCCGGAATGCCGTCCATCTCGTAGACGAGCGTACCCTCGGGCAGCGCCTTCGTGCCGTTCCAGCTCTCGTTGTAGTGGATGTAGAGCACGCCCTCGCGCATTCCACCCGTGCCCATGAAGAATGCGAGGAAAACGAGGAACAGGGCGGCCGAAGCCATCATGTTGGCCGTGGGGCCGGCGACAAGCACCCTCGTCTGCTTCGGGGCGTCGGCCTTCTCCAGCCTCTTCTCGTCCGGCTCCACGAACGCCCCTATCGGGATGATTCCGAAAAGCACGATTCCCGAAGAAAGGAGCGGAACGCGCGCGATGCGGGTCAGGACCGCATGCGCGCCCTCATGCACGGCCATCACAACCGCGAGGGCGATTATGCCCTCGAAGAAAGGCAGGTTGATGCCCGGGAGGAGGATGTCCCCGCCCGCGCTCACCCTGGATATCGCGTCGGTGCCGAAGAAGAGGCTCGTCACGAGCGCCCTGAAGATGAAAATCCCGTAATACACGATTCCGAAAAGGATGAGCAGGAAAAGGCCGCCCGCAAGCAGCATCAGGGAGACAATCAGGAGGCCCGCGTCCTGGCTTCCGCCCAGCGATTCGGAAGCGGACGTGCTCGCGCTTCCTATTCCGACGACATAGAGCAGGAATGCGAACGCCACCGGGGCCACATAGACCATGAGGAAGGCAAGCAGCGCGAATCCGCATGCCGCGCTCTTCGCGGACACGTTCCTGCGCATCAGCTTCGCGCTGAGCAGCCCGTAGCTCATCGTCGCGCCCACGTCGGCGAGGAAGCTGGCGAGGCGCTCGTTTTTCGCGAGCACGTCTATGAAATCCACGCCCCTCCTGCTTTTCAGAAGGACCAGGCCGAGCTCGCTTGGCATCTTATACCTCCTTATAAGGAGCTGGTTGAGCGCGACCATCTCTATGACGACCAGCAGGAACTTCCACGTGCCGGGGATGTCGAGCTGGAAGACGATGATGTAGAACAGTAAGAGGGCTAGTGCCACTGCGAGCGCGAGAATCATCATGGAGGTGGATTGATGCCTAGGGATTATAATATCTATGGCGGAATATCGCCGTCATGGAGCTTTATTGCGATATCTGCGGCCGGGGGCCCGTCCGCGCCCAGATACTCATAGAAGGCGCGAAGGTGCTCGCATGCGGAAGCTGCATGAGGGGCGGCAAGATACTCCACAGGTTCGACGAGGGGGGCGAGCCGCTTGTGAAGCCGCCATCCGGGTCATCGGTTGAGAGCAGCGAGGAGGTCGTCGAGGGCTTCGGGAGGATAATAAAGAACGCCCGGGAGAAGTCCGGCCTTCCGCTCGCGGTTGTCGCCGAGCGCGTGCGGGAGAAGGAGAGCTACCTGCAGGCCCTCGAGCACGAGCGCTTCATGCCGACCCTCGATGTCGCACGGAAGCTCGAGAAGGAGCTCGGCATCAGGCTCGTCGAAAAGTCGCAGAGCGCCGCCGGAGGAACGACGCCCATGGGGGGGCGGGGGTTCTCCGAGCCCACCCTTGCCGACATGGTAGAGGCAAAAAAGAAGGGGAAGGGGAAATGAGGGCGCTTCCGCAGCTCCTGGGGGGGGCCTGAACCGGATGGGGGTCGACCTGGGCGATTTGGCGGTCAAGCACGCCATAACGCTGGACTCGCTTTCAGGGAAAGCCATCGCGATAGACGCATTCAACATGCTCTACCAGTTCCTCTCCTCGATAAGGCAGGAGGACGGCACGCCCCTCATGGATTACAAAGGAAACGTCACGGCGCATCTTTCCGGCCTTTTCTACCGAAACTGCAAGCTGCTGGAGCACGGCATAAGGCCCATTTATGTCTTCGACGGCAAGGCCCACGCCTTCAAGGAGCGCGTCCAGGGCGAGCGGGCCGAGGCGAAGCGCAGGGCCGAGGAGAAGTGGAGGGCCGCCCTCGAGCAGGAGAAGCTCGAGGAGGCAAAGAAATTCGCCCAGGGGACATCGCGCCTCAGCGGGGCGATGGTGGAGGAGAGCAAGAGGCTTCTCGACGCGATGGGAATCCCGGCCGTCCAGGCGCCCTCCGACGGCGAGGCCCAGGCCGCGATGATGGTCCAGCAGGGGCTCGCCCATGCGACGGCATCGCAGGATTACGACGCGATGATGTTCGGCTCCCCGCTCCTTGTGCGCAACCTTTCCATAACGGGCAGGCGGAAGGTTCCGCGCCAGGACAGGTACATCCTCGTGGAGCCTGAACTGATAGAGCTCAAGGAAACCCTATCGTCCATCGGGCTGGACCGGGCCCAGCTGGTGCTTATCGGCATACTGCTCGGCACGGACTTCAACGAGGGCGTGAAAAGGGTGGGGCCGAAGACCGCCCTCAAGATTGTGAAGGAGCACAGGACCCTGGATGCCGTGGCGGCATATGTGAAGGAAAAGTACGATTACAGCTTCGAGGTCGACGCGGAAGAGGTCATGAACCTGTTCCTCGACCCGCCCTATTCGCCGCCGGGCGAGCTGAAGTGGCGGCCAATCGACGGGGCGCGCGTCCGGAGGATGCTCGTTGACGAGCACGATTTCTCAGAGGACCGCGTGGGCAGGATGGTGTCCGAGGTGGAGCGCATCGCAAAGGAGCGCTCGGCCCAGAGCAAACTGGACGACTGGTTCTGAGGCGATGCGATGAAACGCGGCACCATCTACTGGCTGGCGCTCCTCTTCCTCTCTGCCCTTTATGCCTTCGGGACGAGGCTGGTATCCATAGAGGCGCTTGCGATACCCCTGTTCGTGCAGTCTGCGCTCTCCTATCATTATGCGGCGACGCGGGGGCGGGGTTTCGCGAAGGGCTCCGGGGTCTTCGTGCTGCTCGGCCTCATCACCCCCATAATACTTATAATCATGATTCTCGCGAGCTCGGGCCAGGCATTCACGCCCTTGGACGCCGCCGCAATCGTAGCCCTGATCGCGCTGGAGTTCCGCTTCGCCCGCGGCCCGGACAGCCTGGCCTACCTCGAGCTCCTTGCAATGGGCTCGATAATGCTCCTGCCCCACGAGCGCATCGTGGCGGACCCCCTCATCCCGGTCTTCGTCTTCCTGCTTCTATCACTGGCAATCGTTGCGAGGGCCTCCAGGGGGGCGGCGCCCGAGGGCGGGCGCAAGGATGCCCCGGAAACACTGGGCTCGTTCCTCGGGCTCGACCGCGCGTTCCGCTCGGCGGGCCCGCCCGCCCTCCTCGCGGTGTCGGCCTCGGTCATCCTGTCGTTCGCGCTCCATGCTTCGCCCGGCATGGCCGTGCCGGTTTCAATCTGCTTCCTTTCCTTCGGCAGGCTGATATCCGCTCAGGATTAGGCTCATCGTTCAGGGAGGTCCACCAGGCTTATCCAGCCCTCATCGCCCTGGCGCAGCATCCTTCTTTCCACAAGGTCGATTATAGTGGAGGCGGTACCGTACTTCGTCCTGCCCCCGTCAATCGCCACGTCAGCGGCATCGAGCACGGGCTTCTCCACGTCCGCGAGGCTAACCGGGGGCGGCTTTCCGGTCGGGTTCGCGCTCGTGGTCACAACCGGCCGGCCCAGCCTCCGGCACAGCTCCCGGCAGAACCGGGAATCAGGAATCCTCACGCCCAGCGTGTCCGTTTCCGATGCCGGAAGAGGACGCACCTTCCTCAGGATGAACGTGTAGGGCCCGGGGAGGTATCTCCTGAGAATCATGTCCTCCCATACGCCGGTATCGCAGTAGTATTCCACCATGCCCAAATCGGGCATCATAACCGAGAGCGGCTTCCCCCCCTCCACGCCCTTCATCCGGAGCACCTTTGCGACCGCGTCGGCGTTAGTCGCGTCCGCCCCAAGCCCGTAGACGGTGTCGGTGGGGTACACGAGCGTCCCCCCCGTCCTGAGCAGCGCGACCGCCACGTCCACCGCGGCGCCATAGTCCTCCTCGGTTATCGTAAGAACCGTCATGCCAATCCCATGTCCTTCTTCACCCGCTCGATTCCGAGCGCGCACAGCAGCTTGCCCATGCGCGGCCCGCGCTCCTTGCCGAGCAGCGCCAGGTAGAGGTCCGCGAAAAGCGCCTTGGGCTCGCAGCCTCCTGCCTTTGCGTAATCGAAGACCGCGTTGTGCACGGCGAGGGCGTCCATGCCCTCACGAAGGCTCCCGAGGAAGCCGAGCGCGGCTGCGGTCGCCTTCG
Source organism: Microcaldota archaeon (assembly GCA_964647855.1). Lineage (GTDB taxonomy): Archaea > Micrarchaeota > Micrarchaeia > Anstonellales > Bilamarchaeaceae > Bilamarchaeum. Next base: position 361,277 of record CAZYJW010000001.1, read on the forward strand.
CCCGGTCCGGCCGGTATTTGAAGCGGTAGTCGTCGGGCATGAAGTCGCGCGAAACCCACTCCTCCACGAACGGCCGGAGGTATCCTACGCCCTGCGCGTCGCCTGTCAGCCTTGCGACTTCGCTCCAGTCGTGGTGTATCTGGTAATAGAGCAGAACGTCAAGGAATCCCACCTTCCACTTCAGCGTCTCGGCGGAAAGCTCGTAGGCGATGGCCATCTTGCGCTCGTGGCGGTTGAGCGCCTCCTTGTCGCCCTTCGCGAGCTCCGCGGCCTTCTGGAAGTCGTCCATCGTCTTCAGCATGCTCTCCGCCGTGGGGTTGATGTCCACGTTCTCCTCCAGGTCCGGCTTCACAAGAATATACCTTATTATCTCGGGCGGGACGAGCCGGACCAGGTCCGAGACCCCCATCCCGATGCCCTTGGATTTCGAGTATTTCTTCCCCTGGAACAGGATGAAGCCGTACTTGAAGGGGATATGGTAGTCCGCCTTCATGAGGCCGAGCGTGATTTCCCTGCACGTGTCCTCGGAGCCGCCCCTCGTGTGGTGGTCCATCCCCGCGCCTTCTATGCTGGTGTGGAATATCTGCTTCCATGCCGGCCAGTGCAGCCTCCATGTTATCTTGTACCTGTGGTCCGCTATCCGCGCCTTCCCGCGGAATCCGCATCCCTTCGTGTACTTCACGTCCCTGTCGCACGCGTATTCGTATTCCTCTCCGTCATGCGAGAGGACGCGCGTCGTGGCGATTTTGCCGCAGCCGGAGCAGATGGGCATTATGGGCGACCAGTCCTTCTTCTCCTGCTTCCCGCTGCTCTCCTCCACAATCCGCTTCGCCTCGGACTCGTTCTTCAGGTAGAAACGCGCCCATTCGTCGAATTTCCCCTCCCCATAGAGGTCGTTCATGCGCAGGACCGCCGCCTTGACGCCGAATTTTCCCATTAGCGCCCGGACCTCTTCCAGGAAATGGTCCCCGAAGCTGGGGGACCTGCCGGTGGGGTCGGGCACGTCGCACAGCGGCTTTCCGAGATGCCGCTCCAGCTCCTTCGAATGCGCCTCCATCGCCACGGGCACCGAGTCGAACGCGTCCAATATGTCCGCGAGGAAATAGAACGTCGCCTTCTTCCCCCTCCTCTCGAGCTGCCTGCGTATGGCGTCCGGGAAAAGGAACTCGCATAGGGTTCCGAGGTGGGCGGGCCCGGAGGTGGTGATTCCGCTCGTGATGACATACGGCTCCTTCTTCTCCGCGATGACGCGCTCGGCGAGCCACTCCGACCAGTGCTTGTGCTCCGACATGGTATCCGGGGAAACTTACCAGATAACACTTTTTATCTCTTGGGTTCGGGGGCATCAGCCGGCAAGGGCCCTCTTCCAGAAGAAGTATGTCAGGCTGATGCCCGCAAGCGATATCACGGTCGCCTGAACTACGGAAAGCGCGAGCGTCACTGCGAAAAGCAGGGCGAGCGCCGCCATGTCCGCCGCTGATGCCGCCACCACCGCCATCATTATCTGCTGGGCGAGGCCGAACGCCAGAGTCAGGCCGACTATCACGATGACGAGGAGCGTGTCGAAAAGCACGACCGCCCAGGCGTTCCTCCTGACGAGGGCGTAAGAGTTGCGCATCGCGGTTATCGCGTCCGAGCCCCTCACGGCTATCTCGGCGGTCGCGAACTGCGTCCCTATGAAAAGCACGAGGAGGCCCAGCAGCGACAGCAGCATGATGGGCGGGACGAGCAGCACCCCGGCATCCGGTGCCGCAAGGCCCACTATGAGGGGAACGCCCAGGAGCACCAGCGCTATGCCCCCGATGGCCGCGATATAGGCGCCGATGGGCCCGACCAGCCCAAGCGCCCTCCGCAGGATGCCCGGCCCGGGTTTCTTCCCGGCCGCCTCGATGATGCCGTATGGCACCGCGGCTATCGCGCTGCTGACGACAATGTAGAACACGAGGAGCACGAACAGGGCGAGTGTGAGCGCGATGTCCGGCTCTGCGCCGGCATCCACATACTGCGCCGTTGGGTCAAGCGCCGGGGAGCCCAGCACCACGCTCGCGCCGGCCATCGCCAGCATTAGCGCAAGCTGGAATGCTATCGCCAGCACCGCGACCTTCACGAATCCGAGGCCGGCTTCCTGCAGGTGCTTCCTGAAGAACCCCGCCGTGTCAGCGAGTGAGTCTACGAATACCTCTATCGCCCCTGCCATGGCAGAGATGCATGAGCAACCTTTAAAAACACCTCGCAGCACGTATCTGGAATGTCAGCGGTCACAGGGAGGGGGCAACACCTGATCCCGTTCCGAACTCAGAAGTTAAGACCCTCCACGGTGCTTTGAGTACTGCCCTACGGGCGGGAAAATGCACTGCTGCTGACACTCATACTTCTCTTTTAATCGTTCTCCCCCCAATCCCATCCATGGAATTCTTCGATGCGCTCGACAAACGCCGGTCGGTCAGGGAATATTCAGGCAAGCCGGTTGACGCACATTCGCTCAAGCGCCTGCTCGACGCCGTGATGCTCGCCCCCTCCGCCGGAGGCCTCCAGGCGTTTCGGATGTACCTGGTGCGGGATGAGGCGGCGAGGCGCTCGCTCTCCGAAGCGTCTTTCGGCCAGGAGTGCGTCGCGCAGGCCCCGCTCTCCATCGTCTTCACCGCGGACCAGAACCTCTCCGCGTCCAAATACGGGGAGAGGGGGTTCGAGCTTTATTCCGTGCAGGATGCGACGATAGCCGCGGCCTACATGCAGCTTGCCGCCGCGGCGCTCGGCCTCGGCTCGGTCTGGGTGGGCGGCTTCGACCCGCTCGAGGTCTCGCGCATAGTCGGCGCCGGGGCGTACGAGGTTCCGGTGGCGATTATCCCGCTCGGGCATCCAGCCGGGAGCCCGGAGCGCGCCCCGCGCCGGGCCGTAGGGGAGATGCTCAAGGAGGTGTGAGCATGGCATTGGACGAGCGCTCGCGGGCGGAGAAGGACCTCCAAAAGCTATCCCGCATAATGGATGTCTTCCGCTCCTACGGCTTCGAGAGGAAATACCCGGAGGTTTACGAATATGCCATGAACTACGGCACGGACGCGAGGCACTATTTCGAAAAGGGCGACCATTTCACCTCGTTCGGGGCGGCGAACTACGCCTACGGCTTCATAGATGCCGTCCTCGTCATCGAGGGGAAGAAGGATGGGCATGTCCTTTGAGCGGAAGAAATCCCTGGGCCAGCACTTCCTCGAGGACAGGAACATCCTCGCGCTGGAGGCCCGGCTTGCGGAGCCCTCCGGAAAGGTTGTCCTTGAAATCGGGCCCGGCGACGGCCGCCTTTCGGACGCCATCCTCGCCCTCGGGCCGAAAAAGCTTATCGCGGTGGAGAAGGACGCGAGATTCGCGGAATCCCTCAGGGGGAAGTACGCGGGCCGCGCCGATGTGGAGGTCGTGGAGGCCGACTTCCTGGATTACGGCCCCCCCGCATTCGACGTCGCAATCGGAAACATCCCCTATTACATCTCATCGGACATCGTATTCCGCCTAGCAGGCATGAAGTTCGGGCGGGCTGTGCTGATGGTCCAGAAGGAGTTCGCGCAGAAGATGGTTGCAGGGCCCGGCGAGAGGAATTACGGGCGCCTTTCCGTGACGTCGCAGATCGCCTTCGAAATCAGGATGGAGCGGACGGTCCTGCGCCACCTCTTCCGCCCGGCCCCCGAAGTGGATTCGGCGATAATCGTGCTCAGGCCAACCGGGGCGCAGCTCACCCAGTTCCAGCAGAACCTGATACGCTGGCTTTTTTCGCACAGGAACAAGACCGTCAGGAACGCCCTGCGGGATTCCAAGATGTTCACCGAAGAGGAGATTGCGCGCGCCGGAGAATTCGGAAGGCGCCGGGTCCGCACACTTTCCAAAGGGGAGGCGCTGGAAATCGCAACCCTGCTCGAAAAATATTAAAAGCGTGGGAGGCTATCCAATCCAGGTGGCAATATGAAGACACTGGCTGAATTCCGTGACGAGATGAAGGCATTGAGGATGGAGATGTTCCAGAACGCCGAGATGGCAGACACGAAGCTCGTGGCGAGCTGGGTGGACAGGCTGGTCCTCTCGCTCGAAGGCCTTGCGGACACCGTCGAGATGATGGGAACCGAGCTGGATGTGGCGAACGAATGCTGCTGCATGGCGGCACCGGCCCCCAAGGCGAAGAAAGCGCCCAAGACGGCCGGCAAGAAGAAGGCGAAGGCCGCGAAGAAGGGAAAGAGGCGCTGAGCATGCGGCTTCTGTTGACCGCCCTGGCGGCGCTGGTGCTGCTTTTCGGCTGCATACAGATGCCCGGGCAATCCCAGGCCGGGCAGGGCTCCGGAGGCACGGCAACGCCTCCGCAGGGCGCCCAGGATTCATCGGGGCCTGCGGGCGGGGCTGCTTCCGGCGATGGGGACGCCGGCGCGGAAGAGGCGGCTTCAGGAGGGACGCAGGGCACCGAACCCGCGGCGGCTGATGATGGCGCCGGGGACGACCAGGGCGAAGGCGAAAGCGCGGATGAAGGGCAGGCCGGAACGCAGGGGCCCCAAACATCGATTCCCAACCGCGACGTCTCATACAAGTCGGGCGCATGGGTAATCTACGGCACGATATACGAAAGCCAGTCGAAGTCGCCCACCCACGCCGTGATCCTGCTTCCGGAGCTGGGGAAGGCGCGCGACAGCTACCCCGTTTCATTCATCGAAAGCCTGCACGCGCAGCTTCCTGATGCGGTCGTCCTCGCCCTCGACCTGCGCGGCCACGGCGAGAGCACGAACCTGGGAACCTACGACGAGTTCGTATCGGCCGATTTCAGGGACATGAAGACCGACGTCCTGAACGCGAAGCCGTTCCTCCAGAAGGAATACCCCAACGTTGAGGAGTTCTACCTTGTGGGGGCGAGCATCGGCTCGAGCGCAGCGATACTCGCGGGCGTGCAGGAGAAGACGTTCCACAAGGTCGTGATGATATCGCCCGGGATGGATTACCAGGGGGTCGACATCGAGAGGGCGGCCGAGGACTACCAGTTCGACGTTCTCGCCGCCGCATCCAGCGGCGACGCCTACTCGTTCCAGTCGGCGAACACAATCCGCTCGCTGCGCTCGGCGCGGACCGTGGTGAAGTCGTACCCGGGCTCTGCGCACGGGGCGGGCCTCTTCGCCTCGAGCGAAGGCGAAAGCGAGCCGCTCTCCGCCGCAATCGTGGAGTTCCTGAAATGAGCGCCTAGAACCCGAAAATCCCCTTCTTCTTCCCTTTTTCCTCGCCCTCCAGCTCCTGCAGCAGCTCCTTCTGCCTTTTTCCAAGCTTCTTGGGCACCTCTATCACGACCCGGACAAGCTCGTCGCCCCTGCCCCCGTCCCCGAAGCGGGGCATGCCCTCGCCCTTCATCCTGAAGACCGTATGGGACTGGGTGCCGGCGGGGATGTGCAGCCGCGCCTTCCCGAACAGGGTGGGAACGTCTATTTCGCCCCCGAGCGCCGCGCGGGAGAACGTGATTGGCATCTCCAGGAGAAGGTCGTCGCCATCCCGCTCGAACACTTGGTGCGGCCTTACTGCCACCCTGACGAACAGGTCCCCCGGCCCGTCGCGGCCGAACTCCCCCAGGTCCTCGAGCCGGAGCCGCATGCCGCTGTGCACGCCGGGGGGTATGCCGACCTTGATGTGCTCGTGCGCGCTCGCTTTCCCGCTTCCGCTGCACGATACACATGGGTTCTCGACTATGCTTCCCTCGCCCCTGCACCTTTGGCATGTCGTCACGCTGAAGAACTGCATGGGGCCTGCCCTGCGCGCCTGCTGGACCTGCCCCCTGCCCCCGCAGTCCGGGCACGGCTTCCTGGCGCTTCCGGGCTCGCTCCCGCTGCCGCCGCATTTGCCGCACGCCCTCGTGCGGTTGTAGGATATGTCCCTCTTGGCGCCCTTCGCTGCCTCCTCCAGCGTTACCTGCACCACGGTCTCGAGGTCGGCGCCGTATTCGCGCCTGCGCCCCCCGCGCCCCGGCCTGAAGCCGAACATCGAGCCGAACATGCCGCCGAAGGGGTCGAACCCGAAGCTCTCGAAGATGTCCTGGAAGTCGGAGAAGTCCGCGCTCCGGAAGATGTCCTCCTGCGAATACATCCGGTCGAATCCTGCATGTCCGTACTGGTCGTACTGGGCCCGCTTGTTGTCGTCTGAGAGGACCGCGTAAGCCTCGGATATCTCCTTGAACCTGCCTTCGGCTTCCTTGTCCTTGTTGCGGTCGGGGTGGAACTGCAGCGCGAGCTTCCGGTACGCCTTCTTGATTTCCTCCTTGCCCGCGCCCTTCTGCACCCCGAGTATCTCGTAATAGTCCCTTTTAGCAGCAGCCATGTTTTCGCCTTCGGCAACAACCCATCCGCTAGCGGTACATATTATTGTGCCTTTCCCTCTCCAGGCCCATCCAGATTCCAACGATCTCTTCTGCCCATGTTCCCGCCTGCGCAGCCGGCCGGCCGCAAGCATGCCCCGGGGCGGTTTCCGCAGGCGGCTTCTCCTTTCCGCTCAGCACCGCGTACGCCGTGCTGATTTCCCTGAACCGCTCCTCGGCGCCGGCTTCCTTGTTTCGGTCGGGGTGGAACCGGAGGGCGAGGCGGCGGTAAGCCTCCTGTATCTCCTTCTTGCTCGCCCTCCTGCGGACACCCAGCACCTTGTGGCAATCCATCGCGCGAACCACCCTCATTTTTTGCCTTCGTCGACCTTCTCGTATTGGCCCTCTACGACGTCATCTTCGCCCGAGCCTCCCTTCTTCTTGCCCTTCTTGATGTGCTCGTATCCCATGCCCCCGCCTCCGGCGCCCTGTTCCGGGTTTCCGGTTCCGGGTCCCGGCCCTGCGGTTCCGCCCATGTCCGGTCCCCCGGCACCCGGCCCGCCGCCTCCGGCGCCCTGCTGCTGGTACATCGAGCCGCCAATCTCCTCGAGCGCCTTCTTGAGCGCCTCGGTGTCGGCCCTGATGCGGCCGGCGTCCGTGCCCTTCATCGAGTCCTCGAGCGCCTTCTGGACCGCAGACACCTTGTCGTACTGCTCCTTGCTCATCTTGTCCTTGAACTCCGTGACCGTCTTCTTCGCGACATAGAGCATGCTCTCTGCCTCGTTGCGCGCGGTCGCAAGCTCGTAGGCGGCCTTGTCCGAATCGGCATGCGCCTCGGCCTCGGCCATCTTCTCCTTGATTTCCTCGTCCCTCATCTTGAGCGGGGCGGTCACGCGCATGCTCTGCTCCTTGCCCGTCGCCTCGTCCTTAGCGCTGACATGGAGGATGCCGTTCGCGTCGATGTCGAATGTCACCTCCACCTTCGGGACCCCCCTTGGCGCGGGCGGAATGCCCACGAGGCTGAACTTCCCGAGCTCGATGTTGTCCTTCGCCATCGGCCTCTCGCCCTGCAGGATGTGGATGTCCACGGCGGTCTGCATGTCCGCGGCGGTCGAGAACACCTGGCTCTTCTTCGTCGGTATCGTGGTGTTCCTCTCGATCAGCCTGGTCATCACGCCGCCGAGGGTCTCGAGCCCGAGCGAAAGCGGCGTCACGTCGAGGAGCAGGATGTCCTTCACCTCGCCCGAGAGCACGCCCGCCTGGACCGCGGCGCCCATCGCCACGCACTCCATCGGGTCGATGCCGCGCTCGACCTTCTTGCCTATGGTGTCCTCCACGAACTTCTGGACCATCGGCATCCTCGTGGGGCCGCCCACCAGTATTATCCTGTCTATCTGCGCCGGGGAGAGCTTCGCGTCGCGCATTGCCTGCTCGAGTGGCCCGCGGCACTTCTCTATCACCGGGCGCACGAGGTCCTCGAGCTTGGCCCTGGTGAGCTTGTATACGAAGTGCTTGGGGACGTTGTCGACTGACGCGAGGAACGGCAGGTTGACCTCGCTCTCGAGCGTGGTGGAAAGCTCGATTTTCGCCTTCTCTGCCGCCTCGAGAATCCTTTGCCGGGCCTGCCTGTCCTTCCCGATATCGACGCCGCTCTCCTTCCTGAACTGGTCGGTAAGGTATTCCGCCACGATGCGGTCCATGTCGGTGCCGCCGAGCTGCGTGTCGCCGCTCGTGGATTTCACCTCGAAGACGCCCCCGCCGAAGTCCATGATTGTGACATCGAGCGTTCCGCCCCCCAGGTCGAAGACCAGTATCTTCATGTCCTTGCCCGCCTTGTCCACGCCGTAGGCGAGGCATGCCGCCGTGGGCTCGTTCACCAGGCGCACGACCTCGAGCCCCGCAATAGACCCGGCGTCCTTGGTAGCCTGCCTCTGGTTGTCGTTGAAATACGCCGGCACGGTGATTACGGCCTTCTCCACGGGCTCGCCGAGGAATTCCTCGGCGTCCTTCCTTATCTTCTGGAGCAGTATCGCGGAGAGCTCCTGGGGGCGGTATCTCTTCCCGAGAATCTCGTACCTGTGATCGGTGCCCATCCTCCTCTTGAATGCGGACACCGTCCCCTCCGGGTTCGTGACCGCCTGCCTGCGGGCGGGCTCCCCGATTATCCTCTGCCCGTCGCGCGTGAAGGCCACGTAGCTCGGGAACGCCTTCCCGTACTGCGTTATCCCCTCGCTGCTCGGTATGATCTTGGGCCTTCCCCCCTCGAGGAATGCCGCCGCGCTGTTGCTCGTCCCCAAATCAATCCCTATTATCTTCGACATCATAATCCCTCCTTAACATCAGTCCCTGACAGTTTCTTCATGTTTTCCCCTGCCGACCGCGACCTTCGCGTGGCGCAGGACCTTCCCCCTGTAGGTATACCCCTTCTGTATGACCTCGACAATCCTGCCGTCCTCCCCTTCGGCCGCCCGCAGGGCGTCGTGCCGGTAGGGGTCGAAGCTCGCCCCGAGGCACCTCATCTCCTCTACGCCCTCCCGTTTCAGCATCTCCAGCATCTTGGCATAGATGAGCTCTATGCCGTGCCTAAAGTCCTTGTGCGCCGCCTTGTCCATGTGCGCAATCGCCATGTCGAAATCGTCGACCACCGGGAGCAGCTTGAGCATGGCGTCCGAGGCCGCCTTCTCCCTGAGCACCTCGTTCTCGCGCGCGGCTCTCTTCTTGTAATTCTCGAACTCGGCCTGCAGCCTGGCAAGGCGCTCTTCCAGCTCGGCGACCCTCTCCGGGCCCGGCAGCTTCCTCTCCTCGACATGCGCCACCTGCTTCAGTTCCCCGGCCGGGGGAAGTTCCGGGGGCTTCCTGTCCCCCGGGAGCAGGGCAGCTCTCTTTTCATCTTTCGTGCAATCACCCTTTTGGGTTTATTTTAACAATTTGTTTAATATTTCGAAAGTTTTTTAAATATTAATGCGGGAAATGAAAAATATGGCGCAAAGGCGTTATTACCGGCAGATAGTCATCCGGTACATCGCGGTCCCCTCGGCGGACGAGGACATAGACGCGGACATCGACTACGTCTACCAGTGCCTGGGCCTTGGCGACGAGCGGGACGATGTCGGGCGGGTGGTCTTCCGGGCCCTTGTGAAATCCAGCCAGCGCGGCGAGGGCATCTCCTCGCGCGACATCATGGAGCTCTCGGAGACCAGCCAGGCCGCGGTGATATACCATCTCAACAACTTCCAGCGCTCCGGCCTCGTCGTGAAGGACGGGCGCAACTACTTCCTGCGCGGCCAGAGCCTGAGCGAGACGCTCGAGGAGATGGAAGGCGACATCCGCAGGCGCTTCGAGCACCTGAAGCAGGTCGCGAGAAAAATAGAGGAAAAAAGATAAGGGAATCTACTTCTTCGTCAGCACGATGCTGTACGTCCGGTCGTAGGAGAGCGGCTCCCAGCTGGTCTCGGAGGCCATTCCGCTAACCGAGTCGACGCTAAGGAGCATCTGCCTGGTGTAGTCGTTGCCCTCGGACTGCTTGTCCCCGGTGACATAGTGCACGTTCACCATGTCGCTTATCAGGTAGACGTTCTCGGTCTGCTCTATCCTGACGACTATCCAGTACGTCCCCTTGGAAAGCGAGGGCGCCTTTGCGAAGTCGAAGTTGATCCAGTTCTCGCTCATCGTGGTGGCGTTTATCGGCCGTTTCACCGTCGCGACCACCTGGCCCGGCTCCCCTCCGTCATCCTCCCTTATGTCAATCGCAATCTCGGTCCCGGGCTGGGTCTTGGATGCGAGCCTCTTCATGAAGACCCGGACCCTGTCCGGGCTTATCGGGTTTTCGACATCGACCGCCATCGCGCGCCATTCCTTGAAGGACACGCCGTCATACTCGACGCCCTTCGTGTCCTCGCTCCCGAGCGAGTTCACGCTCCAGTCCCTGGAATAGAGCGTCTGAGCGCCGTTCTCTATGGTCACGGCGAGGGTGCCGACCTCCCCGGGATAGAATTCCATCCGGAGCGGCTGCGTTGCGTTTCCCTGGACCGTAACGGACGCCGCCTCGGCGCCGTCGACCTTGAGCGAGAGCGTCTCGCCGTCGGCGCAGGTCACCGTCGCTATCACAACCGCGGTCTCGGAGAGCGTGCCCGGCTCGAGGTCGGAGAACGAATACGAGGGCGAGCACTCCTCGGCTACGGGGCCCGTTCCCGGTATCTGCGGGACGGAAGGCCCGCCGGTCTGTTGCCCCCCCGGCTGCGTCTGTGTTCCTGTGCAGCCGAAGACAAGCATGGCTGCCAATGCGAATAACAGCAGGTTCCTCATAGTATACCTCCGGAGAAGGATACGCACTCGGGTTTTTTAACCTAATATTTCCCGACGATTTCCCGCACGCCGGCGACCCACCCGCGCAGATACGCCCGGAACTCGAGGCCGCTCTCCATGCTGATGATGCGGAAATGCCTGTCCTCTGTTTCGGGGAGGTTCAGGTGCGGGAGCTCTTCCACATCGAGCTCGCTCCATTCCCTCGCCGCGAAATAGTCCGCATGGTCCACTGCCCAGACGCGCCCCCGCTCGAGTCCTACGAGGTAGGACTTGGACTCGGTGTTTTCCCTGTCCCGGAGAAGGTTATCGCCGATTTCAGACATGGTATCCTGAGATGGTAGTGGCGCCTTCAATTTAAAACGCTTTTGCGGGGGGCGGGAAGCACTGCTCCTGCGTAGGCGAGCGCGAATGCCGCCGCGGTCCCGATGATGCCTGCCGCGAGCGCCGAGCCGTAGCCTCCGAGCGCATCCGCCATGAACGAATAATCCGGCACGGGCGCCTCGTAGAGCGTGATCGCCCCGCCGAAGAACCCGGCGTCGATGGCAACCCTCTCCAAACCGTCCGGGTCGGCCGATGCGAAAGGCAGCAGCATCGCAAGCCCGAGCATGGAAAGCGCGGCGGACGCATACGCCAGGCCGCCGGTCATCGAAACGCCCCTTTGCATGAACGCGGATATGAGAAGCAGCGTTATCATGCCCTCGCCCACGCCGATTATGGCGTGCGTCAGCATCATGGCAGGGAGCGCGGCAAGCGGGGCGCCGCTGAGCACGAGCAGGAATGCGCATGAGGCCGACGCCGCGAAAACGCCCGTCCAGGACGCCGCGAAAGCACCGTATCTCCCGTAAGCCGCCCTTGCCGCATAAACGCCCACTACCGCCATGTTGAACACGTTCACGCCCAGGGCGAGGATGCCCCCGTCGCCGAAAACAACCGCCTGCAGCGCGAGTACGCATGCCATGGCGAATAACGCGCCGTCTAGCCCGAGCACCGCGAACGCGAAGGCCGCACCTATTAGGTGCCCGCTCGTGCCCCCGCCTATCGGGAAATTGAGCATCTGCGCGGCGAAGATTATCGCCGCCACCGAGGCAATCCTGAGCGCGGCCTCCTTCGTCATCCCTGCGCGCAGCCTGCTCATGGCGAGAAGCAGGGGCGCCGCGGAAGCGAGCGCCATTGCGACGCAAATCCATCCGGTGATGAGCCCGTCGGGCGTGTGCATGGGCGGGATATCCCGCGCACGCTTTAAATCAGTATTTCCCGCGGATTTCGCGCACGCCGCTTATCCAGCCGCGGAGGTACGCGTCCCACTGGAGCGGCGTCTCGCTCCTGAGCACCCTGAAATGGTCGTTTTCCCCGTGGGGGAGCACCAGGTCCTCGAACTCATGGGGGTTCTGCTCGCTCCATTCGCGCAGCTCGAAGTAGTCGGCGCGGTCCATGGCCCAAAGCCTGCCCCTCTCAAGCCCTATGAGGAAAGACTTGCTCTCGCTGTCGCAGCGGTCCCTCAGGAGCCCTTCAAGGATTTCGCTCATGGCTATATATGTGTCTAAAAGTGTTTAAAAAGGTTATCTTATTCCACCGCCCTGCGCTTATTTTAAAAAGACACGCGACCATAGGCTATAACATGACTCAGGGACCCCCAAAGAAACTGCCGCCCCCGCCCCCGTCCCAGGCCCTGAAGAGCCCGCCACCGCCACGGATGGGCGCCGGGAGGGCGCAATCCCCGGAGGGCATCATCGTGAATTCCGGAGGCGTCTCGGAGAGGCTGGCCGAACGCCTTCGGGCACTGCTTCCTGCCGCCATCAGGAACACGCTTTTCATAGACGGCAGGAACACCGTCATTGCGGACGGAAGACCCATAGGCATAATGGAGGGCGGGCGCCTCCTGATCGACCATTCGCCGATGTTCTCGCACATCCCGGTTCCGCCTGCCATGCGGAACATCGCCCAGGCGGGCAGGATGAAAATCTTCATAGAAGTCGGGGAGAAGGAATCCCAAATCTGCGCCGGGGACTCGCTCGGGCAGAAGAAGCTCTATTCAAGGATAGGCTGATTGCATGGGGCGCTCGGGCAATCCTGTGCTCTCGGCATTCGTCCTGAGCGCCCGCTTCGCGGGAAGGCGCGCGGCTGCCCGCTTCTCCGGGGCGCCGGAAATCGAGACGCTGATTGTGGACGTCGACCGCACGATAACGCGCGAGGATTCGCCGAAACTGGCGCTCGAGGCGCTCTGCGGCAAGGGGGAGGCCGGGCGAATCTTCCATTCGATAATCAGGAAAGCCATCCTCGGGAGGATTCGCCTCGAATCGATTAACGGCGAGGTGTTCGGAGAACTCTACAAGCGCGGATTCCGGCAATCCGACTGGGTCGGCCTGATGGAGAGGCAGGAACGCGACGGCGGCCTCCGGCTGGACCTTATCGAATCCATACAGGCGCTATCGGCCCGGCGCGGAATCACCATCGCCCTCGCAACGCGCTCCTCCGAAGCGGCTGCGCAATGGCTCGCCGCCCGCTATGGATTCCGTTTCGGCGTAGGCAGCATCGAGCGGCCCATGAACGGCTCTTTCGCGGGCTTTTCCAGGATGATTGGCGTCTTCGACGGCATCTGCATGGGCGCCGAGGTCGTGACCAAGATGACCGCCGTATCGCGCCTCATGCGGGAGTCCGGCCGCACGCTTGTTCCGGAAAGGGCCGCCGTCCTCACGAACGACCTCCTCGACGCCTTCGAAATGATTGATTCGGCACGGGGCGTCCTGCTGGTTCCTAAGGAGAAGAACACCCTGGAGAAGCTGACATCCGCCTTCCACCTGTACGATGCCACCATCCGCGAGGGCGGGGAAATGCTCAGGCAGCTGGAATCCGCCCTGGGATTCGGAAGGGGCTAGCGCTATCTGTTGGAATAAGTCGCCTTGGCCGGGATTCGAACCCGGGTCGCGAGAGTTCCGTTCCGCCTAGCATGCCCGTTTTGGGCCGCCTTTTCCCAAAAGGCGGAATGACAGTCTCGTATGCTGGACCACTACACTACCAAGGCTGATAATGAGATTACTCTACGTCCTCCCTTCTTTTTAAAAATCATTCGTTCGCGGGGAGGGGGTGCGGTTGCGCTCCGCATCGGTCGCTTTATTTTATGTTCCCCGCATATGCCTCACCGATGATAGACCTCCACGCCCACACGACGGCGTCCGACGGCAGCCTAACATTCGAAGAGCTGGTGGCGGAGGCAGCCCGGGGGGGCCTGAGGGCCCTTGCGATAACCGACCACGACAACGTCCAGAGCGCGAGGAGGATCACCGGGAGGGAGCCCCTCGAGGTCATCCCCGGAATCGAGCTTTCGGTCTTCGACCACGCCCTCGGCTACGAGGACGTCCATGTGATAGGCCTCTTCATCGACCCGGAAAACGAAACCCTTAGCTCGAAACTCGATTCCCTCGGCCGGGTGGAGCAGAAGAAGGCCACCGTCGCGAAGCTAAACGAACTCGGCTACAAAATCACCTTTGATGAGGTGAAGGCGAAGTCGCAGGGCGTGGTGGGGAGGCCGCACATCGCGATGGCGCTCATGGAAAAGTACCCGCAGGAGTTCCCGAAGATGGTGGACGTCTTCAACAAACTGCTAGGAAGGGGGAGGCCCGCGTGCATCGGGCGCGAGTCCGGCTTCGGCCTCGGCGAGGCAATCTCGCTCATCCACGCCGCAGGCGGCCTCGCGATACTCTGCCACCCCTTCATATACCCCTACGACCCGGAGAAGCTCGCAAGGGAGTTCAAGGCCCTTGGCGGCGACGGCATCGAGGTGTACTACGACTATGCGGCAAACCGGCCCTCCGTTCCCACCACGGGCGAGGAGAACGCCCGCCTCGTCTCCCGGGCGAAGGCGATTGCGGCAGGCCTCGGCCTTCTGGAATCCGGCGGCTCCGACTTCCACGGAAAGGGCAAGCGCGGCTACCAGCGGCTCGGCCTCTTCGGCGCCCCGGACGGCGTCCTGGACGCGCTCAGGGCCGCCGGAGGAAAACCTTTATAACCCGCAAGACCATATCATTTAACTGCTTCTAAGAAACAGGGCCTGGCAGCCGAAGTGCTGTCAGGCGTGCGGGGCGCGTTTATGAAGGTGAGGCGGGCACTGGTCAGCGTCTACGACAAGGCGGGCATCGTGGAGCTCTGCAGGTTCCTCCAGGGCGTGGGGGTCGAAATCATCTCCAGCGGAGGCACCGCGGAGCATCTCAAGGGCGAGGGAGTGAAGGTCGTCGAGGTCTCGGAGGTCACCGGCTCGCCCGAGATGATGGACGGCCGCGTCAAGACGCTGCACCCGAAGATACACGGCGCGATTCTTGCCGACAGGGACAACCGGAAGCACATGGCGGAGGCGAAGCGCCTCGGAATCAACCCCATAGACCTGGTCGTAGTCAACCTCTATCCCTTCGAGGAGACCGTCCGGAAGAGGGCGTCCATGAGGGACATCGTTGAGAACATAGACATCGGGGGGCCGACCCTGCTTCGCGCCGCGGCGAAGAACTACCGCCACGTGGCCGTCGTGTGCAGGCCTTCGCGCTACCCCGAGCTGATGGCAGAGATGGAGAAATCGGGCGGGTGGCTCTCGGAGAAGACGCTCGAGCGCCTCGCCCTCGACACATGGGAGCACGTGTCGCACTACGACGTGTTCATCGAGCAGTTCTTCAGGAAGTCGTTCGGCTACTCCGAAGAGTTCCCGGAATACCTCAACCTCACGTTCCACCTCAAGCAGAAGCTCCGCTACGGCGAGAACCCCCACCAGCGCGCGACCGTCTACCGCGACGAGCTCACCAGGAACCCGTCCATCCTCGACGCGAGGCAGCTGCAGGGCAAGGAGCTCTCCTACAACAACATACTCGACTGCAACGCGGCGTTCAAGCTCATCCGCGAGTTCGACGAGCCTACCGGGGTCATCGTCAAGCACAACAACCCCTGCGGCGTCGCCTCCTCGGGCAGCATCCTCGAGGCGTTCAGGATGGCCAAGGCGGTGGACCCGGAGGCGTCATTCGGCGGCGTGGTGGCAGTGAACCGCGAGGTCGACGAGGCCCTTGCGCGGGAAATCACGAGCAAGTTCGTGGACATAATCATAGCCCCGGGCTTCAGCCAGAAGGCGCTCGAGGTGCTCCGTGCCAAGAAGAACATGCGCGTAATGGACACCCCGGCGGTGAACATGAAGCGCATGCCCTACCGCAAATACCGCTCCATCCTGGGCGGCCTGCTCGTCCAGGACGCGAACGTCAAGCTCCTCGAGCAGACCAAGGTCGTCACTAAGCGCAAGCCATCCGACAAGGAGATGAGGGCCCTCCTCTACGCGTGGAAGGTCGTGAAATACGTGAAGTCGAACTCAATCATCTTCGCCCGCGAGAACCGCGTCGTGGGAATCGGCGCGGGCCAGATGAAGCGCATCGACGCAGAGAAGCTCGCGGCCATGATTTCGCGCGACTACGGGGGCGATGTCAAGGGCTGCGTGATGGCGAGCGACGCCTTCTTCCCATTCAGGGACGGCATCGACTACGCCGCGAAGCAGGGCATAACCGCGGTCATCCAGCCCGGAGGCTCTATCCGCGATGCAGACGTGATCAAGGCGGCGGACGAGCACGGCATGGCGATGGTTTTCACCGGCATCCGGCATTTCAGGCACTAGCGTGCCCGCATCAAGGAATCTCCCGCCCTCAGCTCGCCGGAATGTCGCCGAGCCTCGTCGCGTTCACTATCCAGCACTCGCTGGCTGCCTCCCACGCCCAGACGAAGCGGGTGCACTCGTAGCTCATCTCGTACCTGCCCGGCTGGAACGTCTGCCCCCTGGGGTCGAAGACCTCGCATTCGCTGTAGGGCGTGTCCCTCCAGCAGACCATGTCGAGGCCGTAGATGCCGCTCCTCTCCTGGTAGGAGATGTACCCGATGGTGGTTCCCTTGGCCGGCGCGAAGTCGAAACGGAAGACGAGGTCCCCGAACGCCGCGATTATCATGCATCCGAAGAACAGCGCGAAGAAAGAGACGCCTATCAGCGGGCCGATGTTGTCAGGATTGAGCTTCATGGATGCATCTCCATCTGCAACCCATAAATAACATTCGGTGGCGCGCGGAAATGCCCGCCGCCCCCCGCCTCAGCGGGCGTGCCTTTTTTTCCTGTGCCCGAGCAGGTGGCAAGCCTTCTGGCTCCGGCACGAGCATCCGGACGGCTCGAACTGTATTGTGACGTGCGAGATGCCGAAATCGCGATGGAGCGCCTCCTCTATTCTGAGAGAGAGCGCCCGCGCTTCAATCAGCTCGATGTTGTCCGTCTCGACATGCATCATCGCGAACGCCATCTCGGAGCAGGTGCGCCAGACATGGATGTCATGGACGCCCCTGACGCCCTCCACCCCGAGCACGGCCCGGGATATCGCGTCGGTGCCCGCCCCGTAGGGTGCGGACTCGAGCAGGATGGAGAGCGAGCTCCGGAGCACCGTATATGCGCTGAACAGGATGATGGCGGAGATCAGGAGGCTGACCGCGACATCCACGACATACTGCCCCGTGAGCAGGATGATTATCGCGCCTGCGATGACACCCACGGAGGAGAGGGCGTCCCCGGCAGCGTGCAGGAAGGCGCTGCGAGTGTTCAAATCCTCCTCGTGCTGGAGGCGGTGGGCGACGTAAAGGTTGCCTGCCAGGCCCAGGAGCGAGGTGGCCAGCATCGGGGCGCCCGCAACCTCGTATGCGGTCCCGAAGCGGGCGAGGGCCTCGTAGGCGATGAAAAGCGCCATCAGCACAAGGAGGGCGCCGTTCAGCAGGGCTGCGAAAACCTCTATGCGGTGGAATCCGAAGGTCCGCCGCGCCGTGGGCGTCCTGAGGGCGAGCCATATGGCGGTGAGGGACGCGCCGATTGCTACGGCGTCCGAAAAAACATGGGCGGAATCCCCCAGGAGCGCGAGGCTGTTGGAATAATGCCATCCCACGAGCTGGACCGCCAGCACGGCTGCGGTCACAACGAACGCGCTCTGCAGCCCCCTGTAAGCCTCCGGCATAATCACATCTCCCTCGCGTACTTCGAGGCGAGCAGAAGATAACCGTCCATCCGCTCCCTGCTCTGGCCCCCCGCGCCCTGCTCCAGCTCGATCGCCGCAATCTTGGCGCGCACGTTGGCACGGTAGCACTTGTATAGCGGAAGCAGGCGCCGCGCATCAGTGTCCCCGCTTCGGGAGACGTATTCCTCCACGAAGGCGCGCGAGAGGTCCTCCCTTCCGGAATGGTCAAGGTCCATCGCCATGAACGCTATGTCGCTCGCCACGTCAATCCTCCTGAAATCGGGGCTGAACTCGATGCAGTCTATTATCCTGATTCCGTCCTCTAGGAAAATGTTGCCGCAATGCAGGTCCCCGTGGCAGTCCCTAACGAACCCCTCCGCCACCCTGGCCTCCATGAGGCCCCGGTTCCTCCGTATCCACGCCTCCGAAGCCGCGAGAATCCCGTCCGACCACCTTCCCAGCCCGGATGCGCGCTCGATTGTCCCGCGATGCGCCCCGAGGTCGGCGATCTGGCCCCAGACAAGCCCGGGGGAGCCGTACTGCCCGCGGACCGGCTCCGCATCGGAATGGAAATCAGCGACCATGCGCGCTATCCCCCTCACTAGCCCCTCGTCCACGCGGCCCGCGGCGAGCATGCGGTCCATCTTCCTCCCCTCGTCGAGCCGCCTCATCCTGACGGCATGGTCTATGGTTTCTCCGGCCCCCCCGATGGACACCCTCCCGCCCTCGGCGGTCACCGGGACGACGCCGAGATAGACATCGGGCGAGAGCCTCCGGTTGAGCCTCACCTCCTCATGGCAGAAATGCATCCTCAGCTCGGGCGTTGAGAAATCAAGGAAGGAGAGCTTCAGCGGCTTCTTTATCTTATGGACCTCGCCCCTCCCGAGCAGGAGCCATGAGATGTGCGTCTCTATCAGCCCTGCGCCGCTCTCCTCCGCCAGCCGCCTTATCTGGTCGCCGTCCATCCTACCTACCCACGTACTCCATCACAAGCCTCACCTTGTCGCGCTCCGGGAGCATCGAGTCGACGACAAGATGCCTTTCTGCGGGCCCTTCGAACTCCTCCCTTATCCTGAGGTAGACTCCGAAATCGGCGTCGCTCGGCCCGCCCTTCCTCCGCCTTCCCAGCCTTTTCCTGACCTCCCCCTCCGGAAGGACCGTCTTGACAATGAACGCCCCGGTGCCGGATTCGGAAGCCAGGGCCATGAACCGCCTTCTTTGCGCCTCGCGCTGGAACGTCGCGTCCGCGACCGCGTCCCTGCCAGCCGAGATGGCGCCCCTTGCATCATCCGCCATGGCGCAATACACCGCCTCCTTCTCCGCCTCGCTGTATTGCGGCCTTGGGAAAAGCCGCTTCCTGATGAGGTCGCTGCTTATGTGCGCTGCCGGAAGCGCCCTGCATAGGGATTTCGCGAGGGTGGTCTTCCCGCTCCCGGGAAGCCCGCATATAATTATAAGCATGGAGCCTAATACCCCTATCATCTTTATTAACCGAGTTTTCATAGGTGGTGAAATGGCTGAGGAATTCGATGTCATAGTCATAGGCGCCGGGCCGTCCGGCTCTTCTGCGACAGCATTTCTTTCAAAGGCGGGGCGCAAGGTCCTGCTCCTTGACCGGGCGAAATTCCCGCGCGAGAAGGTCTGCGGGGACGGGATAAGCGGCCGCTCGGTCGGCATACTCCGCGAGATGGGGCTCCTAGATTCCTTCAAGGATTTCGAGCACCAGGACATGTTCGGCGTGACATTCTCCTCCCCAAACGGCACCGTGGCACCCATCCCTTCGGCATCGGGAGCCGGGGCGCCGGGCTTCGTGTGCAGGCGCGAGGTGTTCGACAACGTCCTTTTCCAGCACGCCAAGTCGCTTGCTGCAAAAACCATCGAGGGCTTCTTCGCCACCGACCTCCTGATGGATGGCGGGAAAGTGGTCGGCGTCAGGGGCAACGGGCCCGACGGCGAGGCCGAGTTCCGCGCCAAGGTGGTCGTCGGCGCGGACGGAGCCGCGGGCCTCACCGCGAGGAAGCTCGGCGCCCACAACACGGACGAGAGGCACCAGCATGCCGGCATACGCTGCTACTACGAGGGCGTGGAGGGGATGGGGGACAAGATAGAGCTCCATTTCGTCGACAGCGCCGTCCCGGGCTATTTCTGGATTTTCCCGCTTCCAGACAAGAAGGCGAACGTCGGCCTCTGCATGGTCGTATCCGACATGAAGAAGCGCAGGGCGAACCTGCAGACGATAATGAAGGGCATAATCGAGAAGCACCCCGCCTTCAGGCCCCGCTTCCAAAACGCAAAACGCGCAACCGAAATAAAGAGCTGGCTACTGCCGCTCGCGTCCAAGCGCGTCAGGGTGTCCGGCGACGGCTATGTCCTGGTGGGCGACGCGGCATCTCTCATCGACCCGTTCACTGGCGAGGGCATAGGGAACGCCCTCACAAGCGGCATGGTCGCAGCAAGGGCGATAAACGCGGCATTCGGGAAGAACGATTTCTCCGCGAAAGAGCTTTCGTCGTACGACCGCGCCCTCTGGTCCATGATAGGGGGCGAGATAGGGACCAGCCACCGCATGCAGAAGATGGCGAACAGCAGGTTCCTGATGAACCTAATCATCGGCAAGGCCAAGCGCAGCAAGGAGGTCCGGGGCGTCATCAGCGACGCGATCCTGAACCCCACCAGCCACAAGACGCTGATTGACCCGCTTTTCATACTCCGCGCGCTGCTCGCGTAGGCTGCGGGGCGGTTTTTTTATTGCTTCCCCCCCAATCCAAGCCATGGAAAGGTTCGATTTGATAGTAGTGGGGGCCGGCTCCGGGCTCGAGGTCGCCGCATCGGCCGCCGCAGCGGGAAAATCCGTCGCCGTGGTGGAGGAGGGCCCGATGGGTGGGACATGCCTCAACCGCGGGTGCATCCCGACCAAGATTCTCATACACTGCGCGGACGTGGCGCAGATTGTGAGGAAGGCCGCCGCGTTCGGGATTAAGGTCCCGAAGCACTCGACAGACTTCAGGAAGGCGATGGCGCGGGCGAAGGTCGTTGACAAGGAGGCTGCCGAGATAGAGGCAAGCCTGCGGAAATCCAAGAACATCAAGCTCTTCAAGGCAAGGGGGGAGTTCATCGGCCCGAAGGCGCTGCGCGCGGGCAAGGCGGAAATGACCGCCGAGAAAATCGTGATAGCCGCGGGAACGCGCCCCTCGGTGCCGCGCATTGAGGGGCTGGACGGCGTACCGTTCATCACCAGCGACGGCGCCCTGAGGCTCACCCGGCTGCCCAAGAAGCTGATTATTGTGGGCGGGGGGTACATCGCCTGCGAGCTCGCGCACTTCTTCGGCTCGATGGGCTCGCAGATAACGATACTCCAGCGCAACGTCCGCCTGCTCCCGGACGAGGACGCGGAGCTATCGGAAAGGTTCACGGAGCTGTTTTCCAAGCAATACGACGTCCGGCTCTCGTTCGCGGTGAAGAAGGCCGAGGCGTCCGGGGGCACGATACGCGTGTCCAACGCGGAGGGCGAAGCCGTGGAGGGCACGGACCTGCTAATAGCCACGGGCAGGGTGCCGAACGCCGACACACTGCAGGCCGCCAAGGCGGGCATCGAAACCGACGCACACGGTTTCATAAAGGTGAACGAGTTCATGGAGACGAACGTTCCCGGCATATGGGCTTTGGGGGACATCGCCGGCAAATACCTCTTCAAGCACTCGGCAAACCTGGAGGCCGAATACGTGACGCTCGCCGTTGTGAGCGGGCACCGGCATCCGGTGGACTATTCCGCCATGCCCCATGCAGTCTTCTCGCGCCCGCAGATTGCCGGCGTCGGCGCCACAGAGCAGGAGCTGAAGGAGCGCGGCGACGACTATCTGGTCGGAAGGTACAAATATTCAGACACCGGCATGGGGGAGGCGCTCGGGGAGAAGGACGGGTTCGTGAAGTTCCTGACCGACTACGAGGGCAAAATCCTCGGCTGCCACATCATGGGGCCGGAGGCGTCCACCCTCCTCCACGAGGTCCTCGTCTCCATGAAGGCCGGCAAGTGCAACATCAGCGACATCACGAACACCGTGCACATCCACCCGTCGCTCAGCGAGGTCGTCCAGCGCGGCGCGGGCTCCGTCTGAAGGCGGAATCCCCCCGGAGCCCGGAAGTGCTTCCGGCCCAGCCTCATTGGATATGCTCTTCCATCGGCCTCATTCCGCTCAGCCAGAAGTCCTTCGCCGCGGAGGCTATGCGGAAATGCGCGGCCTCGTGGTATTCGGGATTGTAGAAGACGATTTCCATGCCGCTGTCGATGCACTTCAGGAGGCCCTCCCCGTCGACCGTGATGCTCAGGATTCCCGGCTCTCCCCGGTCGCGCTCAGCCTTCTTCCTGTCCGTGCTCTCGAGGCCGAGCATTATCGAGCTGCCCCCGTCGTAGAACAGCCTGAGCAGGACCCTGCCCTTCGTGCAGATGGCCTCATAGGCTCCGGGGTCGGCGTTGAGCACGACCTTCCTCTGCGCATTCTGCCCCTGTTCCCTCCAGCCTGACTGCTTCTGGCGCTGCATTTCAATTCCCGCAGCATAGATGCGGGGCAGGGTTTATATTATTAGTGGTAAAAAGAGGTCGAGAGAGTTATTATAATATCCCGTCGGCCTGATTTGAACAAGCAACCTGCCGGTATCTACTGTTTGCAGTAGGTTCAACTCGTAAAAAAACGAGCTAATCAAAGCTACAGCCGGCCGCTCTACCGTTGAGCTACGACGGGAATCCGGCGCAAGGCGACGCGCACCGCGCACCGAGGATATATCTCACTCTCGGAAGTCCTTAAAAATCTGCTTATGCCCCCTCACATCCTTTCGATGCCCGGGACGATGTGGAGCTTGGGGCCGTACCATCCTGCGAGGGCGTCCACCATCTCCGAATACGCCATCCTCACCGAAAGGTGGCGGGCGAGCGGGTCGGTGCCGCCTATCGATATGTCCGCCTCGATGTCCCCGAGCCTTCCGAACTGCCTTCCCTTCCTGCCGCGCCTCCGGCCCTCCGGGCTCTCGACGACAATGTACCTCACACTTTCCGCCGCCCCATGCGGCATGAAGGGGGTGCATGTGCCGTGCATCATCCCGGGCGGCAGGTCCGGCGCGATTTCGAGCGAGCAGCCGTCGTAATCCTCGGGCAGGAGGCCCGACATACGGATTTTCCGCGGTCCGCTTGCGGCTATCACGAACATGTCCCCGCAATACCGCTCCCTTGCGCAGACCGCCTTGATGACGCTCTCGGGCGGAATCCCCGCGGCCCTCGCCTTATCGTCGACGCCGGATGCCGGCACCCCGCTATGCATCAGGGATGCACGGCCTTCAATTATCAGCCTTTCGAGGAAATCCATGCCAGCCAGCCTTCCCGGAACGCCAAATTCATCCCATGCCGGGGAACCGGGGGCGATTTTCCGGACCATGGGGCCTTCCGTGAGCGGGCAGGAAACGCGCGCTCCTGCTGCAGCCCCGCTCGGGGCCGCCTCCATCCTCCGGATGATTCCAGGCATGTGTCCCATGGGGGGTATGGTGTGCTCATGCCCTATTAAAATCCGGTCCCGTATCAGGCGGATATTTTCCAAATTATGGCATTATTATTAAGCTTTCTCCGGATATTATCCAACATGGCTTCGGTAAAAATGGATGAAATAGATTACAGCATACTCCATGTCCTGAAAAAGGACGCGAGGAAAACCGTAGCGGAAATCTCGCTTCATCTGGGAATCCCGCGGGCGACCGTGCATGAGCGCATCTCGCGCATGCGGAAGTCCGGGGTCATACGGCGCTTCACCCTCGAGGAGGACTATTCAAAGACCGGTTTGCCGACGCTATCCTTCGTGTTCGTGGAATACGACAAGGGGGCGCGCACCGACCAGCACGAGGTCGCACGGAAAATCGCCTCCGTTCCGGGCGTTCTCGGCGTCTATATCATCTCGGGCGAATGGGACATGCTCGTGAAGGTGAGGGGAAGGAGCATCGAAGACATCGGCAGCATCATCATCGAAAACATAAGGGCCACGCCAGGCGTCCTCAAGACCTACACGATGGCATGCTTCGAGGTCGCCAAAGACGAGGCATGAACCCGGGAAACCCGCCCTGTTTCATGAAAGGAACGCCCTCAGCACTTCGATAAGCTCCAGATAGCTCTGCTTCGAGACCCATTCGCCCGACGAGTGCTCGCCGCCGCCGATCGGGCCGAACGAGGCCACAGGGACGCCCTGCATGGCAATCAGGTTCTCGTCGGCAACGGACATCCCGTAGTTGTATTGCGCCTGCACCCCGAGCGTGCCCTGGATGCAGCCGGCAAGGCGCACGACCTCCGGGTTCTCCTGCGGCGTCGCATACGGCATCAGGTAAGGGACTTCGCGGGGCTTCATCCGGACGGTGGTTATGCGCCCGTCTGCCCCCTTCATCGCCCCCGCCTCGTGTAACGAGCGTACGATTCTTTCTATATCGGCCCCCGCGCTCTCCGCATCCTCCGGAGGGACGAGATGCCTGTCCACGAGCAGCCTCGCGGAATCCGGAAGCGACAGCGATTCGCTCTCCGAATGGAACGAGCGAACGAACATGTGCCCCCTTCCGAGCTGCGGATGCGCGGGCAGGCCTGCGTTCGCCTCATCCAGTCCTATGGCGAGCCGCGCGGCCTCCGTGACCGCCGAAACGCCGCGCTCCGCATGAGCCGCATGGAAGCTTTGCCCCGGGACCTCGAGCTCATACTGGGCCCTGCCCCTGCGGCCGAGCGTAATCGTGCGTGTGCTTTCGGAGATGTCGTTCACGTCTGAAATCTCGGTTGCGAGCGCGAAGCGCACCCCTTCCAGGAACCCGCTTTTCACCGCCTCGTGGCATCCGCGCGAGTCCGCCTCCTCGTCGCTCACGAACATGATTTTCAGCGGCCTGCGGTTTTGCACCTCCGAGACCGTCCGCAGGATTGCCGCCAGCCCCGCCTTCATGTCGTAGGCTCCAAGGCCATAGAGCCTGCCGTCCCTCTCCTCGAGAGAGAACGGGTCCCGTCCGGCCTCTTCGTACCCATACGGCGGCACGGTGTCCATATGCCCGTAAAGGAGCAGGGGCGCATCCCCCTCCCCCCTAGTAGCAAGAACGTTGAGCCTTTCTTGGCCTCCTGCACGGAACCCCTGCATCTCGACGGAGAAGCCCGCCCTTTCCAGTTCGCCCGCAAGGAAGTGCGCGAGCTCCGCCTCGCCCGGGAACACGGAATCAACAGAGACAATCTTCCGGAGGAGTCGGACGGCATCGGTCATCAGCATCCCGTCCCGGTGCGCCCGGGCACATGCGCCCAGACGTTGAGGTTCTCGAGCCTGCCCTGTTCCCCGAAATCCCTGTCGCTCACAATGACGCAGTGCTGGAGCAGCGTGCCGCAGTAGTCCATGCCCGCCCTCTGCGACGAGCGGTTCACTGCGGTCCAAGCAGCCCTGTCCTCCGCGTATATTATCGCGCCCTCCCCGTAGGCATCCCTTATCGCGCGTATCGCCTCCATCTGCATGAGCGTGATCAGCCCCATGCCGCGGTGCGCCCTGAAAGTCGCGAAATCGCTCAGCTCGAAAAGGTGGACCGTGCGCCCGCCCTCCATATCAAGGGCGACATGCTCGGCAACGAGCGAGGAGACCACGCCGGACCCGGAATCCCTGCCGACAATCACTATGTTACCGTTGCTGAGCATGTCACGGATGGTCTGGGGGCTGAGCTGGAAGGTGTACTCCTGGTACGCCTCGGCGTAAAGCTCCACGAGGCGCGGGATTTCGCCCATCCCGTTCCCGTTCAGGCGGGAAAGGGAATATCCGTTCGATTCGATTCGCCTCATGGCTTCGAGGAGGCCGGTCCTGGGGAGGGCGCTCATCCGGGCGACGCTTTCAAGCTCGCTTCCGAGCACTTCGGCGGGCGGCATCCGCGATTCGGCGTTCCTTCCGAAATAGACGAGGTCGTGGCCCGGGACCGCGTTCGAGGCGTCGAAACTGGCCTCGACCGGATAGGGCGACTCGGCGCGCAGGCCCTCGACGAGCCCGCTTCGGACGAACGCCCTGATTGTGGTCCTTGTCGCCTGCGGGAATCCGGACTCCACCGATTGCACGGCTGAAAAGGCCCCTCTCGCCTCCTCGAACGAGCCCACGGTTCCGTTGAAGAACCCCTTCACCCTGTTGTTGTGCCGGTCGTACCTGGGCGGCCAGGATGCGCCCACCGAGCCCGCTTTTTCATGCGATGATTGAAGCAATGCCATGCTATCCCTGCGATATGGCGGCATCTGCGCCGCTCGATATCCATTTACGTGTTCCGAACAATATTTAAATATATCGTAAAATTTTTGCGAACAACGCACAAAACATAGCAACTTTTTTCGTATATCGTAATCAAATTCTGCCAACGCGCCGAATCTTTATTATCCTTGTGCAAGTTAAGCGTTCATGAAACTCGACGCCCTCGATGAACGCATAATCGAGATGCTGAAAATCGACGCCCGCTCGAGCAACGTGGCGATGGCAAGGGGCCTCGGAATCACCGAGGGAGCGGTGCGCTGGCGCATCAGGAGGATGGTCGAAAACGGCACAATCCGCCGATTCACCGTGGACGTCTCCAAAGACGCCACGACATTCGCGGTGCTGATGCTGAAGGCGAAGGGCGAGACGAAGCGGATGATGGCCGCCGTCGCCGCCCTGCGACTTCACCGCGACGCCTACGAGATTTCCGGGGAATACGACGGATGCGTCATTCTGGAGGGGCCCTCGGTCGAGGAGATAGACCGGAAGATAGACGCGATAAGGAAATGCCCCGAGGTGGCCGACACGAGGACGTTCGTCTCGTTCGGCAGGTACTAAGGCCCCCGCAACCCCGGCCCCTACTGCATGCTTCCGAGGAGCATCTTCCTCATCTCTATGGGCTCGAGGTCCCTGAGCGCCTTGAGCGCGAATTCGAGCTTCGCCTCGCTTTCCGAGAAGATGGTGAAGAGCTTGTCGCCCCTCTCGACGCGGTCGCCCCTGAGCCTGTGTATGAGGACCCCGGCTCCCTTGTCCCTTGGCGCACCGGATATGCGTGCCAGCTTGGACATCACCTTGTTGTCGATGTGGAATATGCTTCCCGACACATCGGATGTCACGGTATGGGTGTATTCCCCGATTTCGATGTCCGCGGTCTTCACGTTCGGGTTCCCGCCCTGGAGTTCTATTATCTCCCTGAACTTGCCAAGGGCCTTTCCGGTGTCTATCAGCCCTTCGGAGACCGCGTATCCCCTGCCAGGCTCCACCCTGCCGCATAGTTCCAGGAGCTTGCCCGCAATGAGCAGGCTCTTGTGGCGCAGGTCGTCCGGCCCCCGCCCCGAGAGCACCTCGAGCACGTCTATGCATTCGAGGCCCGGCCCGACTCCATTGCCCACGGGTTCGGCGCCGTCCGTAATGAGCGCCTCTATCTTCATGCCGAGCTTCTCGCCCACGCGCAGGAAGTGCCTCGCAAGCTCGTTGCCCCTCTCCACGTAGGGCACCTTCACGCCCCGCCCGACCGGGATGTCGATGAGGACGTATTCAGCGCCCACGCTCTTCTTCTTGCCGAGGATGCTCGCAAGCAGCATGCCCTCCGGGTCGAGGCTGAGGGGGTGCCGTATCCTGATGAGCTTGTCGTCCACCGGCGCGAGCCTCATGCCCCCGCCCCACACTATTGCTCCCTTGGCCTTGAGGACCACCGAGCGCATCTCGTCCATGTTGAACGTGACGTCGGCAAGGACCTCCATCGTATCTGCGGTGCCGGATGCCGAGGTGATGGAGCGCGATGACGTCTTGGGTATGTAGACGCCTGCCGCGGCTATGAGCGGCACGAGGACCATGGTCGTCCTGTTCCCGGCGACTCCGCCGATGCAGTGCTTGTCGAGTATCGGCTTCTTGCCGAGGTTGAGCTGCTCGCCCGACTCCACAGTCGCCTTGGCGAGCGCTATGACCTCCTCGTCTGTGAATCCGTTGATGTATGCGGCCGTTATCCAGGCGGACGTCTCAATCTCGCTGAGCCGATCCTGCATTATCTCGCGCACTATGGTGTTTATCTCCGCCTCGTTGAGCGCGGCCTTGTCGAGCTTCTTCTTGATGTAGCCGATGGAGAGGGGCCTGTCCATGTGGACTATCTCGACCGTCTCGTTCTTCTTCAGCCTGTGCGCCGTCGCGATGTCCCTGAATACGCCGATTTCGCCGGGCTCGACTATGCCCTCGCTGACATCCACAATCGCGATGATGCTTTTCCCGCCGTGGCGTATCTCGGTCCGGTAGCCCGAGTAGATGTCGTGCTCCTGCGCCTCGCCCTTGTTGAGCACTATGATGTTCTTTCCGGTGAAGATGTCTATGGGCTTGACCTTGCAGACATATTTCTTCAGCCTCCAGACATCGACCTTTTCCGCCTTTGCTTCCGTCTCTACGTATTCAACCATTGCATGACCCCTTCTACTCGTATAGCCTTATTCCCAGCTTGCCTGTCGCGAGCGTGAAGAAAGACTGGGGCGGGATTACTCCCTCCTCCGTGATGTATCCGCTGACATATTTCGCCGCCGTGGCCTCGAAGGCAGGATTCCTCACCTTCACCCTCCGGGGCGGCCTCTCCCAGACCTCCTTCGGGTCCCGCTCCTCTATCTTCTCCCTGTCCCCGTAAATCGTCATGGGGCTGTACTTGTAGAGCTCGGCCGCGCTGTAGAACGAAACATCGTTCATCCGCGCGATGTGGGCGAGGGCGGAGGTGCCTATCTTGTTTATCAGGTCCCCGCGCGATGTCACCGAATCCGCGCCCACCATCACGATGTCCGCCTTCTTCATGAACAGGTTCATGGCGCCGTCCACCGCTATCGTGACGTCGATGCCCGCCTTGGCGAGCTCCTCCGCGGTCTTCCTTCCCTGCCAGCGCGGCCGGGTCTCGAAGCAGACTACGGAGAATTTTTTGCGCATCCTTTTCGCGGCCATCATGCAGCTCGTGGATGTTGAGGAATGGCAATGGGTCAAAACAAGCGCACCGTCCGGGATGAGCTTCGCCCCGTACTCCGCCAGCCTCTTCGCGCCCGCATCCACCCTCGCGAGGGCGTCCTTCTCGTGCGCGATGAAGCCCTTCCTCAGCTCCCCCGCGCTTGCCCCGCCCTTGGCGCTCTCGGCCGCGAAGCGGACCGCGCCGTCGAGAAGGTTCCTCATCATGGGCTCCGTCGGGCGGCTCTGGGCCAGCGCATCCGCGGCCTCCGCAAGCTCCCTCCGCAGCGAAGAGGCTGAATCCGCCTTCGAGTCCTTCGCGCAAATGATAAGCGCGCCGACCGCGGAGCGGGCGACGTTCCGTGCGCCCTGGATTTTCAGAGATTTTATGTCCCTCACGGTCGCCTTGACGCACCTGTGCATGAGTGGGATACACATAGGCTACAAATAAATAGATTTCACCGCCACCCTGCTGCCCCATCCCCGTCATCCTTTCGTAAATGTTATTATTTATAAACATTTGTGAGGAATACTCCCTCATGAAACTCAGACACTACCTGGTTCCGGCCGCCATCAGTGCCCTAATTACCTATAACGCGGTCCGCCATTTCTCTCCAGAAGGCCGTTTCACACGCGAAGCGGAGCGGCTTCGTATGAAATGCGAGGACATACGGCGCCATGGCATAATTGGCAATGAGTTCAGGAAATGGCCAGAGGCGGTTTCGGAGGCGATTCCGTCAGTTACCCTTGTGCCAAGCCAGATTTCGGACAATTTTATCGCGCATATCCAGGATCCGGCCCTGCGGGAGCGGCTTCGAAAGCAGAGGTCCCTTGGAGGGGAGATAGGGTTCGATGAGGGCGGAAAGGTCGTTCATTTTCATATATCATACGATTTACCGCACTGGCGGGAAAGCGTGCACCATGAGGTCGCACACCTGCTATGGGAGCGGATGGACGAACAGGACCGCAAGCGGATATCCGTTATCCTCAAGGAAGTCGTCCCTGCCAAGACCACCGAGCTCGTTTTCGAAGGATATCTGGCCGAAAGCTACCGCCGGTTCATTTCGCAATCGTTCGAGCAGCAGAGGCGCCTGCAGGGGGAGGTCGAAAAGGCAGGTGAAACAATCCACCAAAGTGTCAAGCGCCTGGAAAAAACCGTAGACCTGAGCGTCGAACGCCTGGAGGCTGCAATGTCACGGGTACGGCGCGCCCGCTTGGTGCACGGCAGCCTGCGGCAGATAAAAAATGCCTCCGACGAGCTGGCAGAAGCGCAAGCGCGCATCGGGGCAGTAACCGCGGATATCAGGATGTCGCGGCGGTGCATCGCGCTCATTGCCAAGGCGCAACGTCTGCTGAAAGAAAGCCTGGATTCGGCCGGGGAGCTCCTTCAGAGCGAGGAGCAGCAAGGCCGTGCGGAAACATTCAAGGAATGCCTGGATAAGGTTGTGTCAGGCTTTGGGGAAATAATCGACGTCATAACCAGGGTGAGGGAATCGATGCAATCGCTCGGCCTTCGCAATTCTTCGCAGCGCCTCTCGGTTGCCGGGCTGGAGTCTCTCCGTTCAGGAATCAAGGACATCTATTTCAACGAGATGTTCGCCCGCGCGATAGAGCTTGTCGCAGCCAACCCGAAAAACCCTTCGCTGGCGCCGCTGTGCGCGGCCCTTGCCTCAGTCGAGATAGGCGGCGAAAAGGTTTTTGCGGGCCTTCTGGGCAATAATGGCTTCGTTCCTCCCAAGAAGATCCCGCCATCGACTTGCTTCCCCTGAAGTAAAAGGCCGCATGAGAACAGTGGAAATAGAAAAAAAGAATGAAAAAAGACGAAAGCCGAAAATCCGGCGGCTCGCTGCCGCCGTCTTTCCGGCAGGGGCGTTCAGCCGAAGAGGCTCGCGAGGCCTTCAGCAGCCTGCTCCTCCTTCTTGCCCTCGTCCTCCTTCTTCTCCTCTTTCTTCGCCTCGCCGCCGGAAGCCGCCGGCGCAGCCGCGGCCGGAGCCGCAGCCACCATCATCGACTGCTTCAGGAGGTCCTCGAAGTTCACGCCCTTCACGGCGTCCGCAAGCACCTGCGCCCTGGCCTCGTCGGCCGTTGCGCCGCTCGCCTTCACGACCGCGACTATGGCGTCCTTGCTCACTTCCTTTCCTGCGCCGTGCAGCACGAGCACGGCATGCAAATACGGGTCAACCTTCGTCATAACATACACCTCTTAATCTACCCAAGCTTTCCAAGAGCCGTCCCCTGCCGCATGGCAGAGGTGAGAAGCTGCTCTATGGCGCTTGATGAGTACAAGCTCCCGTTGAGGGAGACGTTCATGGCCTGCCTGAACGCGTCGCCGAGCAGCACCTCTATGTTCTGCTGCGTCGGGTATCCGGCATTGAGGGAAAGGTTCATGGCCTGCCCCAGGCTCATTGCGAGGTCCGCGTTCACGGTCTCGCCCGAGTCCAGGAGCTCCTTGGAGTAGATGTACTGGCCGTCGAAGCCGAAAATCATGTTCGCCATTATCTCGAACGGCATCACGCCCAGGCTCTGGAGGGCCTTCACCTTCTGCACGGTGAGCTTTTCGCCGGCCTTCGCCACGGTGCTCTCCTTGGACACGACAATCTTCCCGGCCTTTATCTGGACGTTCACGCCGCCTGCCTTGAGCTCGGAGAGCGCGGGGCCCGGAGGCAGGTCGGTGTCGCCTTCGGGGACCACGATGTCCGCGATTGCGACGTCGCCCATCTTGGCGGCCCTCTTCTTCCGGTGCCCCCTGAAGAACATGTTGAGCTCGAATGGCGACTGGTCCGTAAGGATGAGCGCCATGGGCTTGTCGCACTCCGACACGCGCTCCGCGAGCTTCGGGTTCGACTCCAGCACCCTGCTGAGCACCGGCTTCTTGAGCACGAGCACCGCGCCCTTGCCCTCACGTATCCTTTTGCGGAGCGACTGGAAGAGCGCATCCGGCAGCTTGCGCAAATCGAGCAGCGCCACCGTCTTGTAGCCCTTCATCTGCGCGATGACCGACTTGACCTGCTCGGCCTTCCTCCTGACTTCCTTCTTGTTAGCGTCTGTCTTGTACACGGCATCCACCTCAAACGACCTTGATCGGCCTGCCCATCGTGAGCTTCACGAACACGGACTTGATGTTGCCCTCGTTGACCTTTCCCTTCACGGCGTCGTATACCGCCTCGGCGTTCTCCACGAGGTCGTCGGCCTCCATCATCTCGGTGCCGATAAGCGCCTGGACCGTGGGGAGGTACTTGCCCTTCGACACGACCCTGACGCTCCGCTTCGAGCGGTCGAGGAGCTCCTTCAAGTTCCCGACTATGGGTTTGGGGAGCTTGCCCCGCTTGCCGAGCGTCTGGCCCAGCGACTTCGCGACGTTCCCCATCATGTTGGGCTGCGCGAGCAGGAAATAGTTCTTCGCGAGGTCCTTGACCTTGGCGGGCTCCGCCCAGGACGGGATTTCGGCCGGCTGTATGACCAGGTCGGCACCGGCCCTGCGCGCCTCGTCGGCGGCGCTTCCCTCCGCGAACACCGCGGATTTCAGCTCTTTTCCGCCCTTGCCGCGCGGGAGCGTGATGTCGAGGTTCAGCCTGTTCTCGCTTTTCGCGAAATCGATGCCCCTCATGTTGATGATTATCTCCATGCTCTGCTTGAACTTCTTCTTTCCCTTGTCTTCCATGGCCTTCTTGATGGCCTCTGACATGTGCTTCCTGTCCATAAACAAGCCCTCCTACTCCGGGTGTTCCCGGCGAGTAGTCGTTGCGGGTGATTTTCATTTGGGGCAAAACGTTTATAAAATATGTTCAGAGGCCGCTGTACGCGGGGGGCGAGATTTCGGCGGAGAGCTCGACGCAGCCGAGCTTCCCCACGCCCCCGTGGAATGAGGCAATCCTCTTGAGGGTCAGCCTGAAAAGCCTGCCGTCCATCAGGGTGCCGCACCAGACCTTCGCGCTCTCGTTCTCGGAGAGGAAAATCTCGCCCTCGTACCTGCCGTTGTTGAATGCGGAGGCCACGAGGTCCCCGCCATCCTCCCGAAGGAATGTCAGCGAGAAGACCGCCCTCCCCGCCCTGGCCACGATGCTCTCGCCCTTGCGCACGGTCCGGAATATGTCGTGGCTCTGCCCGCATTCGAGGTCCATCTCTGCGATGACCCTCTCGGGCCTGCATCCGGCGGAGGAGAAGATGGCCTCAACCTGCCCCTGGAGATTCTGCCTTTCGATGGGCCTTGGCTGGTGGCCGTGGACCCTGGCATACGCGGCATTGAAATCCACGATGCGCCTGGGCCCGTTGCCTGTCATACGCAGTAAACATTGCCGGTCACATTTTATATACCTTTTTATCCACCTATATCAACTATCAAAAAGTCCATAATGGACCGGGGGTGGACGAATGCGAGATTCCTGGCAAGGGCGCCTGAAGCGCACCTTGGCGGCAGCAGCCGTGGTGAGCGCACCTGTCTTCCTTGGCACTCTTCTCTGCGAATCCAACATCCCCACCCCTATCATTGAACCCGCCATGCAATCCCAAGCGGTTGCCCCAGAAGGACCCGGGGCACGGCCATCAAAAAAATTCACATCTGCAGATCTGGCAGCCGGCGTGCGTGCTCAGATGGAAAAACTGCGGGCGGCATCGGGAGAGGCCGAAATGTCCGCTTCCGTTTCGTTGACCCACGAGCTGAAAGAGGAATTCGCTGCTTCTGAACTAGTCTGTCCACCGGTGCCCCGGCGCTACGCCGCCTTCGGCGAACTCACCCCGGAAGAGGCGGAACTCCTGGCCAATGACCTAAAACTCGCATCAAAGCGCGCATCAGAAGAGCTGGATGCGGGCGATGATGCCAGATACGCAATCGACACGCTCAGATGCCGTCTGGGGATGGACCGGATGCCGTTTGAAGAGTATCCGCGCTGTTATCCTGAGACCCGGCTGGTCCAGAGGATTCAATCCCTGGATTATTATGAGGGCCTCGAGGAACTGCTTTCGGTCGTGGAATATATGAACTCCTTGGGCATCGACGGAACTCCCGGGGCGGAATACCCGCGTTTCAGGTACCTCGGCGAATACCTGGATTCCGTAGCTGGGGAAAACCCCCGCGCGCCGTCATTTTCCTGCCTCGCCCGGAATTACTACGCGGCAAAGGTCCTGGACATCAGCCTTGACCTGCTATCAGAATCCCTGCTGTTCAACCTGGACATCGCAGACGGCATTCTCATGCAGCTCCCGGAACATCAGCGGCCCGATGTGATACGGGAAGCGCTCGTCCGCATGCTGGGCTGGATGGAAAACCTTGACCCTGGCGAGCTGGAGCTTTTCTATGGAAGCCTCTGCGCACAGAACCGGCTGTCGTTCGCCGAAGCGCTCAGCTACATTTATCCCGAAGACCGCTCGGCCATCGCCCATGCGGAATATCTGCACGAAAACGCGCTGGATTCGGAACTGCGACGCCTGATGGGGCTTAAGCTCGAAGAATGGCGTGAGCTCTTTTCCGGACATGGGTTGCATGGCGGGGAACGGGAATAGCGCTTCCTGAAACGGGCACGGACAAGACGAAAAACAGGCAATCAGGAATTAATAAAAAGCGGGAAGAAATTTTCAGAGCTCGCCGACGCGCCTCTTTATCCTGCGCTTGAGCCTCTTGCGCTTCTTCTTGACCCATTTCCAGCGCATCCTGTTCTTCTTCTTCCATTTCCTCGGTTTGGAACCCATGAGTTCACCTAATCTATGAAATCAGACAAATCGCGGACTAATCAATCAATAGTTCGTCTTAAATATCTTTCGAGAGGGTTTTCAGGTGCGGATGGTTTGCCGCGGGCTGGGGACATGAAACACAAGATAGAAGGCGGCGTGATGCAGATACTCACGCTGGAACTGGGGGAGGGCGACGAGGTTTTCTCGGAATCCGGGGCGATGTCCTGGATGAGCGACAATGTCGAGATGGAATCCTACATCCGGGGCGGCATCGGTGCCGGCATCGGGCGGATGTTCACCGGCGAATCCCTTTTCCTCGTGAAGTTCAGGTCGTCCGGCGGCAAGGGCATCGTGTCCTTCGCCCCGGCGTTTCCGGGCAAGATAATCCCGCTCGGTATTGCCCCCGGCAAGGAGATCATATGCCAGAAGGACGCCTTCCTGGCGGCGGAGGAGAGCGTCAAGCTCGAGACGATATTCAAGAAGAAGCTCGGCGTCGGCCTCTTCGGCGGCGAGGGGTTCATGCTCCAGAAGCTCACCGGGACGGGCATGGCGTTCGCCGAAATCGACGGCGAGGTCTTCGAGATGACGCTCAAGGCGGGCGAGAAGATGAAAATCGACACCGGCGCCATCGCGCTTTTCGAGCCCACCGTGAAATACGACGTCCAGATGGTTAAGGGGGTCCGGAACATGCTCTTCGGCGGCGAGGGGCTCTTCCTCGCGACGCTCGAGGGGCCCGGCAAAATCTGGCTCCAGAGCATGCCGGCAAGCGGACTCGCGCAGAGGATACTGCAATACATACCGAAGGGCTGAAACATGGAAAGCCGGGACATCCTCTATGCGGCCGCGGCCCTCGCGGCCCTGCTCATCCTGGCAATCGCGGGGGCTGTCCTGGCGGCCGTTGCGCTAGCCGCCGCCTCCCCGCTCGCGCTCCTGGGCGCCATCGGCGCGATGGGGATTTTCGGCCTCTTCATCCTCGCGGGCCTAATCGCCGCGTTCGTGAGCGCCTGGTACGTGATATACGCGCTCATTCGGGGCGCATTCTCCCCGCCCGGGCCGCCGTCGAAAAAGCGGGACTATTCGCTTTCGCGCATCAGGAGGTCCTGAGAAGCATCTCGACCCTTGCGTAAACCCTCCCGATGTTTCGCCAGTGGCCGCCCTCCCAGAAGACCTTGCCGCATGACGTGCACCTCCAGAACTCCGCCTGCATGTCCCGCACGCCCTCCGGGACGCCGGCCACGACCTCATCCTTCCCGGCAGGCCTCAGCTCGCCGTTGCAGGATGCGCAGCGCGTCCTGTGCGGGTATGTCGCCTTCGCCCCGCTCTCCCTTATCACCTGGGCAATCTGCGCCTCGAGAGGGGCCTCCCGCAGGAGTATGCACGCCCCGCCCCCCCTGGCGCACCTTTTAGCTAGTTCGGCATCGCGCGTGACGAGCATGCGGCCCCCGGAGGCGGCCTCGTGGAGGATTGCGGTGTCGCTGCGGCCCGATGCGTAGGCGCTGTCGATGCCGAGTATCCTGCACCACGAGGCGAGGTTCCCCAGCATCTCGTCGAAAAGGAGCTTCATGAGGATGATTTCTGGAGAATCAGCTGAGCGATATCTTCACGAAGACGTTCGTGGGGACCTTAATCCTGAGTATCTGCTTTATCATCTTCTCGTCGCCCTCGACGTCGCAGAGCCTCTTGTGGACCCTTTTCTCCCAGTGCTCGTAGGTGTCGGTCCCGTCGCCGCAGGGCGTGCGCCTGCAGGATATCTCCATCTTCCTGCGCGGCAGCCTCACGGGGCCGATGAACGTCATGCTGAGCGAATCCGAAAGATTCTTTATCTGGGAGACCACATTGTCGAGGGACGAAGGGTCCTCCCCGCTGAGCTTGATTCTCACTTTTGTCATAAGTATACCTCTCGGTGAACGAGAAACCGTTGGCTATTAGTGATGCCAAAGTTATTTAAAGTTGCGCGAATGCTTACTCGAAGCGCTCGAGCATTTCAAGGACGCGGGAGCGGTCGCCTGATAGCGACCAGTGCGTAAGCGGCCCGCTTTTCAGGTGGAACGAGAGCGCCTTCAGCATCGCCTTCCTTGTCGGAGCGTCAGCGTCCGCAAGCACGGTCTCGAGGCTGTCGAACGCCGCCTCCCTCGCCCCCTCGTCAATCACAAAAGGGGCGATACGCGCAAGCTCGATTCCTGCCTCGTTGCTCCCCATGAGCGCTATGGACTCTATCGCAGAGCATGCCTGCGACTGCGGTTCTATGCTAAATGTGCTGGCGACTATGGTTGCGAGTCTGCCAAGCGATTCCGAATCCTTCCTTGCGAAAGCCTCGGAAACCGCAGCTTCGGTCTCTTCCGGGTCCGCCGGGACGAGCTCCACATTGTGTGCGGATGCAGAAAGCATCCCCTCGTATCCCGCAATGGAGGCGGCCCCGTCATTTTCCGGATTTCCTATCCCGGCAACAAATCCTGACGCCCTGTCCCGCTGCCGCATAGACCGTGTCATGCTCTCAACCGCCGCCCTCAGCCTCAGATACCTTGATTGGTGCTCCACCTTATTATCCTTCGCGATGCTTTCAGCCTCGGGCTCGCGGATTTGCATCCGGGTCTCCCACCGGGTCGGCTGGCTGAACGTAAGCGCGCCTGCCGCAATAGCAGCGCCGGCAATTACTAGAGCAAACCGTCTGCGCCCCGCCATCTAGCCCATCCCCATCCTGCTCCTGAAAAGCCCAATGTGCATGTTAATGTCATATATGTTTTGGATGTCCATGTTCTGTGTCGTGTTGTTGAGTATTATCGAGAAATCCATGCCCAGGCCGCGCAAAATTTCGCGCGCGGTTCCCCGCACGTCGCCTTGGACGAGGTTGTATATCTTGTTGAACGTGTCGCTTCTGAGACTGCCTCCGTGCTCCAGCCAGCGGCTGACCTCCCTCCTTTCCTGCTCTGAAAACCCGATATAGGTGTTCAACGCCAGTTCCATGGCCCGGTTGCTGCCAGAGCTGCGCTCTATCTCCGCCCTTATCCTGCCGCTGCGGTCGAACACGATGTCAAGCACGCTGCGCGCCCACTCACGCGCCCCCACCCCGAGCCGCGATGTAGTCAGCAATGTCCTCAGGGCATCCTGGCTTCCCCTGTTCAGGGAATCGCTGATGCTCCTTGTTATCTCTATGACCTGGTTGAATTCCGCAGCCTGCGCGGCAGGCGCAAGCGCGGCGAAATGCTCCGAGCGCTCGGAGAGGGACAAGATTCCGTCGATGATTGTCTCAGACGCATTGCCTTCGAGCCTTCCCAGAAGTATCCTTGCCGTGCTGGAAACGAGCTCCGAAGCCCTTCGCCGCTCCGGTTCGCTCATGCCGCGCGGCATGGCTGTCGTGGCATATGCCAGGAAGCCATACACATCCAGCCTCCTGCTTGCCGCCTCCCTGAGGAAAATGTCCACCTTCATCGGAGGCGGGAATGTCAAAACCGCCCGGTTGAAGCTGATCTGCCCGCCCTGGGCCGCCCGGAGCCCTAGCTCGAGGTTGGCAATGAACGCCTGGGCCTGGCTGGGCCCTACCGCCTCGGCTGCCTGCTCTCTTGGCGCTTGTCCCATGTGCCTCCCTCAGCCTCCAATCAATAAATATCTGTGCCGTTCTAACCTATCTCATCCAATATTTATATATCTTTACATTTATTACGACATTTATCGGGATTCGCCACCCGTTCGTATGGGCACATTTATTAAGCTCCCATGGGACATCCCGGTCCAGTTCTTGCACGGAGGCGGATCAGAATGCAGCATGTCTTGTCTTTGAATGGATATGACGGAAACTGGATCGAATCTATCGTGGATTTGGGCCTCGACATCAAGAAGGAGCCGGCCAAGTACTCGGAGTCGCTGAAGGGGAAGACGCTGGCGATGATATTCCAGAAGACCTCGACCCGCACGAGGCTTTCCTTCGAGACCGGCATGACGAAGCTCGGAGGGCACGGGATTTTTGTCGACTGGCGCACCACGCAGCTCGCGCTCGGCGGCGTGCCGGACGAGGCGAAGGTCATCTCGCGCTACGCGGACGCCATCATGGTCCGGCCGCTGCGGCACGAGACGGTCGCCGCCTTCGCTTCCACATCGCGCGTCCCGGTCATCAACGGCCTCTGCGAGAGATACCATCCCTGCCAGGCGCTTGCCGATGTCCTTACCATCAAGGAGAAGAAGGGCAGGCTCAGGGGCGTCAAGGTCGTCTACGTCGGCATCGGCAACAATGTGAGCAACTCGCTCTCCTACGCGTGCGCCATGGCCGGCGCGGACTTCACGCTCTGCGTCCCCGAGAAGGACCCGGACAGCACGGATGCGGAACAGCTGGAGAAGCTGAAGGCGTCCGGCCACTACCGGGAGGAGCCGGACATCGGGAAGGCGGTGAAGGGCGCGGACATACTCTACACCGACACCTGGGTGAACATGGAGTTCTTCAACGACCCGAAGTTCGCCGCGGAGAAGGCACGGCGCGAGAAGGTCTTCATGCCCTACCAGCTGAACAAGGCGATGCTGGAAAAGGCGGGGCCGCAGGCGTTCTCGATGCATGATATGCCCGCGCACATCGGATACGAAATCGACGAGTATGCCCTTCGCGGGCCGCAGTCGCTCGCATTCGACCAGGCCGAGAACCGCATGTGGGCGCAGATGGCCCTGCTGATAAAACTCCTGGAGTGACGGCAATCCATGCGGGTTTCCGGTTTCGCTGATGCGGGCCGCAACCCCCCGCTTCGACAGCCGCCGGATTGCCGTTCCAGAGGTTTTTAT
Source organism: Microcaldota archaeon (assembly GCA_964647855.1). Taxonomy (GTDB): domain Archaea; phylum Micrarchaeota; class Micrarchaeia; order Anstonellales; family Bilamarchaeaceae; genus Bilamarchaeum. The sequence goes on from CAZYJW010000001.1 coordinate 400,261, forward strand.
CCTTTTGCGTTCCATCCCACTGCGAGGTGGGTCACTTGTTTGTAGCCGTTTTGTCCGACAAGCCCGAACTGCGGGAGAGATTCTGCGCGATGCTGGGCGCGAAGGAGGGCGGGAGCGACGTGGTGTTCTATTCAGCTGATTCGGGCGGAAGGCCCCTCTCGCTGATGGACCCGGCCGGGTTTCCGGAGAAGATACAGCCGCTCCTCTATTCGCTTTCCATGGCGGACTACGCGGTCGTGCTCGCGGATGGCGTCACACCGAAGCTGGGCGAAATCATCGTCGCCGTGAACTGCCTCAAGATGGGCCGGGGGGTGATTGTCTCCGCCAGCCCGCTCCCGGTCGCAGGCACCGCGCTTGAGAAATTCGACAAGGCCGCGGACATGGAGTCCGCGAAGGCGAAGGTCCTTTCCCTTCCCGCCCCGGAATACGGCGAGGCCACCGTGGCCCTCATGGACCGGACGGAGGCCGTGAAATCTGTGGGCAACGTCGCCCACGGCGTCCTTCGGGGGGGCTCCCTGAAGCCCGGGGACAGGCTGTTCGTGCTTCCGGAAAAGAAGGAGCTCGAAATCAGGAGCCTGCAGGTCTCCGGGAAGGACGTCGAGTCGGTGCCAGCAGGCGTGCGCTTCTCGATGGCTTTCAAGGGCGAGCCTTTCGAGCGGGGCATCGTGGTCCCGCTCCGCAACGAGTTCGAGGTCGGGAACATCGTCAACGGGAGGTTCTCGAAGACGCCCTTCTACCGGGACGAGCTCAGGGGCAAGATACACGCCTATTCGAACCTCCAGTTCGTGGAGGGGCACATGACGGACAACGACCTCACCCTGAGCCAGCCCATAGCGTATGAGAAGGGCGAGCTGATGCTGGTCGTGGACGCGAGCAACCAGAAGCTGCGCATAGCGGGGCCGTTCCAGAGCAAATGGTAGGCGGTCTAAGTATATACTGCCGCCGCCCTGCCGGGCTAGCCCTGCGCCTGACCTGGGGACGCCCTTGGGATGCATGCTGCGCATGCATCGGCAGCCGGCCGCGCATTTCCCCCGCCGCCTTGCCGGGCTGATTCTGCGCCTGGCCGAGGGCGGCTTCCGCCCGCTGCCATCAGCAGTATTAAAAAGTCCGCCATCCTCTATATGATTCTGATTCTCCATGGGAACACAGAGGCTCAGGGCCACCTTAGCGCTGAAGGACGGAACCATCCTCCGGGGCCAGGGCTTCGGCGCCGAGGCCGAGGCGGTTGGAGAGCTCGTCTTCAACACGTCCATGACCGGCTACCAGGAGGCGCTCACCGACCCCAGCTACGCCGGCCAGATGCTTCTCATGACCTACCCGCTGATTGGCAACTACGGCACGAACCAGGCCGACCGCGAAAGCGGCAGGGTGCATCCCTCCGCGTTCGTCGTCCGCGAGCTCTGCGAAGAGCCGGAGCACAGGCAGTCCGGCGCGGGGCTGGACGCGTTCCTCAGGGAGGGCGGCGTGCCCGGCATATCCGGGATAGACACTCGCTTCGTCGTGCGGCGCATAAGGGACAAGGGCGTCATGCCCGCCATCCTCTGCGTCTCGCCGCACGACCCGGACCACGACCCGAAGCGGCTGCTCGGTAAGCTCGATTTCGACTATTCTTCCATCGATTTCGTCTCGAAGGTGAGCGTGTCTAAGCCGGAGGTCCACAACCGGGGCGGGAAGAAGCGCGTCGCCCTCATAGACTACGGCGTGAAGATGGGCATATTACGCGAGCTGGTAAAGAGGGGGTGCGAGGTCCATGTGCTTCCGTTCGCAAGCGGGCCCGATGCGATACGGGCGGTGGAGCCGCACGGCATCCTGCTCTCGAACGGGCCGGGCGACCCGGCAATCCTCAGGGACGCGCACGCCACGATACGGGAGGCGTGCGGGCTGGGGAAGCCGGTCTTCGGCATCTGCCTCGGACACCAGCTCCTCGCGCACGCCTTCGGCGGGGACACCTACAAGCTCAAGTTCGGGCACAGGGGCGGGAACCACGGCGTCCTCGACAGGGGCCTTGGCCGCGTTGTCATCACCACGCAGAACCACGGCTTCGCGGTGGGCAGGGTCCCCGAAGGCTTCGAGGTCACGCATGTCAACGTCAATGACCGGAGCGTGGAGGGGATGGAGGACGAATCGAGGCGCATATTCGGCGTGCAGTACCACCCCGAGGCCTCCCCCGGCCCCAGGGACTCGATGCACCTGTTCGACAAATTCATGAGGATGATGTGATAAAAATGGCAAACGGAAAAGAGGCGGCCCCCCAGGCGGGGCAGAGCGAGAGGAACGTTAAATGCAGCTTCTGCGGCGACGACACGTCCTGCGAGCAGTGCAGGGCGGCGCCGGAGAAGGCGGGCGACTTCGAGCACATGTGCTACGACTGCCACCAGAAGATGGGCGGCGCGGTGCCCGAGAACATCCGGGACCGGACGCACATATGCATACCTCCCGAGAAGCTCCAGGAGAACTTCGAGAAATTCATGAACGACATGACGCAGCGCGCGTTCATGCAGCTCTGGGACTCGGAAAAGAAGAAGCTCAAGGAGCTCTCGAAGCAGGAGCTCGCCCAGGCCGCGTTCTTCGAGGGCGCGAGCTTCATGTGGCAGTTCGTCCAGAGGATGAACCAGCAGCCCCCGGAGGGGCAGCAGGCGGCCGGAAGCGGGAAAGCGGAAGAACCGGCCACGAAATGACCCGCGGTCTGCGCCGCGAACCGGATGCCGGAAACCCGGAACCGGGAACCAACGGAGTGGAACAGGTGAAGGAAAAGCCGAAGAAAGTCCTCGTGATAGGCTCGGGCCCGATTGTCATAGGGCAGTCCGCCGAGTTCGACTACTCCGGCGCGCAGGCCTGCAGGGCGCTGCGGGAGGAGGGGGTGGAGGTCGTCCTCGCGAACTCGAACCCCGCCACCATCCAGACCGACCGGGACACCGCGGACATCGTATACATCGAGCCGCTCACGCCCGCGGTGCTCGAGAGGATAATCGAGCGCGAGAAGCCCCAGGCCCTTATCGCCACGATGGGCGGGCAGACCGCCCTGAACCTGGCGATGGAGCTCCACCGGAGCGGCGCGCTCGCGAGGCACGGCGTCCGCTTCCTCGGCACCGGGGCGGATGCGATAGACCTCGCCGAATCCCGCGAGCGCTTCAACGCCCTGATGGGCCGGCTCGGCATGCCCATCCTTCCGGGGAGGGTCGTTTCCGAAGTCGAAAGCGGCGCCTCCGCCGCGAAAGAGATCGGATACCCGGTAATCGTCAGGCCGTCATTCACCCTCGGCGGGACCGGGGGCGGGACGGTCCACAACGAAGGCGAGCTCCGGAGCCTTCTCGAGCTCGCGCTGCGCATGAGCATGACCGGCGAGGCGCTGATAGAGAAGAGCGCGATCGGCTGGGGCGAGTTCGAATACGAGGTCATCCGCGACTCATGCGGCAACTGCGAGATAATATGCAACATGGAGAACGTCGACCCGATGGGCGTGCACACGGGAGAGAGCATCGTCGTGGCGCCTTCGCAGACGCTCTCCGACGCAGACCACCAGATGCTGCGGGATGCGGCAATCAGGATCGCGGGCGGAATCGGAATCGAGGGCGGATGCAACGTGCAGTTCGCCCTCGACCAGGAGAGCGGGCGTTTCACGGTGATAGAGGTCAACCCCAGGCTCTCGCGCTCATCCGCGCTGGCGTCCAAGGCGACCGGCTACCCCATAGCCCGCGTCGCGACGAAGATAGCGCTCGGGCAGAGCCTCCCCGAAATCCGGAACGCGATAACCGGCACATCCGCCGCGTTCGAGCCCGCGCTGGATTACGTGGTGGTGAAGGTCCCCCGCTGGCCGTTCGACAAGTTCCCCATGACCTCGCGCATCATCGGCACGCAGATGAAGAGCACTGGCGAGGTGATGGCGATAGGCCGCACCTTCGGGGAGGCCCTCAACAAGGCGCTGCGCAGCCTCGAGGCGAAAATCCCCAGGGGCATCAACCCGGACGAGCACCTCTTCCCCCCCACCGACCTGCGCATATTCGCCCTGCTCGAGGCGTTCCGGCGGGGGCGGAGCGTCGACGAGCTCCATTCCATCACGAGAATAAACCGGTGGTTCCTGCGCAGGATGCGCGGCTTGGCGGAGCTCGAGAAGCGCATCGCCGCCGCGGGGGCGGCCCGGGGCGAAAACCCCGCGCTTCATGGGGGGCTCATGCTCGAAGCGAAGCGCTCGGGATTCTCGGACGCCCAAATCGCATCGCTCTGCGGCAGCAACGAGCTTGCCGTCCGCGCCCTGCGCAAGTCCATGGGCATCATACCTACATACAAGATAGTGGACTCCTGCGCGGGCGAGTTCGAGGCGCTGACGCCCTACTTCTATTCCGTCTACGAGCAGGAGAACGAGGCCGCGCCGCTCGAGGGGAAGAAGGTCGTGGTCATCGGCTCCGGCCCGATAAGGATAGGGCAGGGCATCGAGTTCGACTACTGCTGCTCGCATGCCGCCTTCGCGCTGCGGGAGCTGGGCTACCGGAGCATCATGGTGAACAACAATCCCGAGACCGTGAGCACGGACTTCGATTCCAGCGACCGCCTCTATTTCGAGCCGCTCACGTTCGAGGACGTCATGAACATCATCGACAACGAGAGGCCGGACGGCGTCATAGTCCAGCTCGGCGGGCAGACCAGCATATCGCTCGCCGAGGCCCTCTCCAGGGCGGGCGCCCCGATACTCGGCACCGGCATAGACGGCATCGACATCGCCGAGGACCGCGAGCGCTTCCGCGCCCTAGCCTCCAGGCTCGGAATAAGGCAGCCCGAGAACGGCGTCGCGACATGCGAGCGAGAGGCCCTCGAAGCCGCGGCCCGGATAGGCTATCCGGTGGTCGTCCGCCCGAGCTACGTCATTGCAGGGCGCGCGATGGAGATTGTCCGGAGCGACGCGGAGCTTCGCCGCTACATAGAGGAGGCCGTGGATGTCAGCCAGAGCCGCCCGGTCCTCATCGACCGCTACCTCGACAACGCCATAGAGTGCGAGGTGGACGCCGTTTCGGACGGGGAGCGCGTTTTCATCGGCGGCATCATGGAGCACATCGAGCCGGCCGGGGTGCATTCCGGCGACGCCAACATCGTGCTCCCATCGATACGGCTCTCGGACTCGGACAAGGGCACCATAGTCAGGCACACCGAATCGCTCTGCCGGTCGCTCGGCATCGTGGGCTTCGTCAACATCCAGTTCGTCGTGAAGGGCGACGACGTCTACATACTGGAGGCCAACCCGCGCGCGAGCAGGACCGTCCCGTTCGTGAGCAAGGCGATAGGCGTCCAGCTCACAAAGCTCGCGGTCGCGGCCATGCTGGGGAGGAAGCTCCCGCACCTCCGGCCCCGCGTCAACCACTATTCGGTGAAAAGCGTGGTGTTCCCCTTCCTCAAGCTCCTCGGGACCGACATCCGGCTCGGGCCAGAGATGCGCAGCACCGGGGAGTCGATGGGCATGGGCAAGTCATTCGAGATGGCGTACTACAAGGCCCTCCTGGGGGCCGGCCTGCGCCTCGATGCCGGGGGCCGGGGGGCGGGAAACGGCGGGGGAAGGAGCGCTTTCATCAGCGTGCGGGACGAGGATAAGCCGCTTGTGCCGGCACTCGCGGAAAGCCTCCGCGGACTCGGATTCTCGATATACGGCACCATGGGCACCGTGGGCTCGGTCGAGGGCGCGATACCGATCCCCAAAATCGGCCGGGGCCACCCCGACGTCGTCGAGCTGATAGAGTCCGGCACAATCACGCTCGTCATCAACACGCCAACGAAGGGCGGCGCCGCGAGCACCGACGGCTACAGGATGCGCAGGGCGAGCATCGTGAGCGGGATACCGTGCATCACGAACATCGCGACGGCGCAGGAGCTCCTCAAGGCCATGCTGGAGCTGCGCGAGCGCGAGCTGGACGTCCGGCGCTCGGACGAATACACCCAGTGATGAAGCCTCCAGTCCCCCTGCCGAATGGGCGATTATAAAAGCACTGCACCCGAATTCCACCCATGACACGGATTTTCAGTGCGGCATTCGCACTTTTTGCGGTTTCCCTGCTTCTATTCGGATGCACGGGAACGGAATCGGCTGCCGGGGGCGAAGGGGCGCAGGAGTCCGGCGCATCCCAGCAGGAGGCATCCGGAGCGGGCGCGGGCCAGGCGGCCGGGGAAGGGAACGCTTCGCAGGACGCCGGCGACGGGGCGGCCGCGGATGGCGGCGCCGGACAAGCCTCCGGCGAGGAAGATGAGGCCCAAGCCTGCACAGGGACCTCATTCTATACCGTCAACGGAGTGACCAAGGCGTGCGTGGACGGCAGGATGATTGGAACCTGCGGCACCGAGGGCGAGGTATACAAATATTCCAAGTTCCTCCAGAGCAAGGTCGTCTGCGAGGGTGGCCTCTGGGTCGAGAAGGACCTCGAGCCCGGCGACCCCGAATACGAGGAGCCGGGCGCAGATGCGGAATATGAGGGTTGCACGGGCAAATCCTCATCGACCATCGGCGATGTGACGCAGGTCTGCATCAACGGCTCGTGGGAAACGGACTGCGATACTGAAGGCGAGGTGTATTCGGAGTCCGAATTCCTCAAGAAAAAGGTCGTCTGCGAGAACGGCAAGTGGGTTTCGAAGCCACTAGAATGAAGGCCGGGCTCCTAAAGCATTCGCCCGCCTTTTCACCCTCTTTTTCTTCCTTCTTTCTTACAAACGGATGCCAAAAAGCAGCATCAGCGTCGGCACTATGAGCGCGCCCATCAGGTTCGTCCTCTCGCTGCCAAGCCGCAGGTTCAGCAGGCCGAGCGCCGCCGAGGCGGCGAGCACCGCGATTCCGGCCGGCCCGTCGATTGCGAGCGCCATGAGCGCGATGTATGCGGCAAGGACCGCCCGCAGGGGCCCCCCGTTTATCGCCGCGAAGGCGGATATCCTTGAGCGCAGCGCGTATATGAGCGCCGCGGCGCAGGCGGCCGACGCGAGGAACAGGGCCGCGAGCACCGGGAGCATGGCGCCCACGTCGGCCTGATCCATCACGACCGCCGTGGCGCCGACCCTGCTCTTCCCTATCGCGGCAGCGCCGGCGAAGGAGGAGAGCGCCTGGCTCATGGAAACCGAGCTTATCAGGGCGAGATAGCGGTGGCTGTCCATCGGAAGGACAATCGTCGCGAATGCCGCGGCCTGGGCGGGCGAGCCGGCGGCGGGTATCAGGCCCGAGGCTATTCCCAGCAGCACCCCCGCCGCGACCGCGGGCGCTATGCCCCTCTCTGGCGGGAGGTCCTTCTGCGCCGGCACGGCCCCCCCGCCGGCCCCGAGCAGCTGGGCCATCGCGAACATCCCTGAAAAAAGCGGCAGGAATGGGTCCGCCAGGTCGAGCCGGAAGGTCGCCGCGCCGAGGGCGCCCGAGGCCAGGAGGATGAGGGCGGCGCGCGGCGCATCACGGGAGCGAAGGAGCAGGCCCGCAGTAATCGCGAGAAGAACGATGCCCATGTGCGGCCGGAGGGCCGGATAGGCGGCTTCGTAGAACCCGCAGGAGGCCGGAAGCAGCGCGGCCGCCGCCAGCGTGGCGAGCACGCACGAGAGAAGGACGGTCTTGAGTGCCTTGAGGCCCTCTCCGCGGACGACCATGCGCTGGCCGGGAAGGGCGCAGAGCAAGGTAGCGCCCTCAGGGATGCCGAAGAAAATCGACGGGACGAAGGACGAGACGAGGTGCGCCGGGAACAGCGCGCCTATCATGAGTGCGAAGCCCCTGCCCGAAAGCCCCATCGACGCGAGGATTGAGATTATCGTGTTGGAGTGCAGGCCCGGAAGCATGCCTCCGAAAAACCCGAGCGCGAAACCGATCAGCAGTGCAGGCGCGTCCTCCATCCGTCCCCCCGCAGGGAGAGCCGCCGCTAGGTAGTTATTCCTTCCATGGGCCCGGCTGTGGAAACACACAAGTGGAGGCCGGGGGGTGCGCGCTCAGCCTATCGCGACATTCCTGATGCGTATGTGCGGCCCGCCGTCGCTCACCGGGACGCTCTGGGAGGATTTCCCGCAGATTCCCGGGCTCGCCCCGAAATCGTCCCCGACGCATTCCACATCCAGCATCGTCCTGAGGATGTTCCCGGTTATTGTGACGTCGCGCATCAGCGCCCCCTTCTCGCCGTTTTGGATGCCGTAGGCCTCCTCGGCCTTGAACATGAAGCCGCCCGAGAATATGTCCACGCTCCCGCCCTTCATGCCCTTGAGGTAAATCCCGGAGCGGATGCCGAAGACCTCCTCCACGCTGCTCCTCCCCCTCTGGAAATACGTGTTGCTCATCCTTACGACCGGAACCTCGCCGTAGTCCTCAGCCCTCGCATGCCCGTTCCTCGGATGCCCGAGCGCCTCGGCGGTCTCCCTGGAGTTGATGAACCCGCGGAGCACCCCGCCTTCCACGAGCGTGGCGGCCTTCGCCTCGACGCCCTCGTCGTCGAAATGATACCTGCCGAAATCATCCGCGAGGGGGTCGTCCACAATCGTCACGAGCCCGTTCCCTATCCGCTCCCCCACCCTCCCCTTCAGGATGGACTCCCCGTCAACCACCGAGTCCGCCTCGCAGGCATGGCCTACGGCCTCGTGCGACAGCACGCCGGTCATCTCGGGGTCGAGAACCGCGGTCAGCCTGCCCTTCGGAGGCGGCTTCGCCCCGAGAAGCCTTACCGCCTTGTCCCTTGCGGACTCGGCGGTCTCATGCAGCCTCAGGGCGCCGAATCCGCTGCGGGAGGCCGAGCGCGACGAGCCCCTCTGTATCGAGAGCCCGTCCTTGGCCACGCAGACGCACGAAAGGTAGCTGTACCCGGTTTCCTGCACTATGTGCGAGCCCTCCGAATTCCAGTACTCCTTCACCGAGGCGGAATCGGTACATGAAATAATCCTCGAGGAAACCCCATTCCCTTCCATGCCCTTCGCCGCATCCTTGAGCATTTCGAGCTGGACCGAGGGGTCGCACGGCTCTACCGGGTCCTTCCTCCTTGCGCTGGTTGGCCGCGCATCCCCCACGGAAATGCCGCCCTGCTTGAGGCCAGCCAGTTTCCCGGCCTTCCTCAGCAGCTCCCCGATGTCGCCGGTGCCGCTACAGGAAGCGAAGCCCCACGCGCCCTTGCTCAGCACGCGCACGCTCATACCCGCGCTTGTGCCTGAGGACTGCTTCGCCTCGCCGTCCTTGATGCTTGTGCTGGAATCCGAGGATTTCTCTATCCGCAGCTCAGCGAAATCGTATCCGGAGAGCAGGCTGAAATAGTCCATCGCCGCCCACCCCCCGCGCAATCCTCAGGCCAGGAACGCCTTCGCCTTCTGGGCGTATTCCTGGACGGCCTTCTTCTCCTCGCGGTCCTTTATCATGCCGCAGAAGATATGGCTTCCGAGCGGCACCATCACAAGGATGAGTCCGTCGAACGAGACCTCGACCTCCTTCTGCCGGTCGTCCATCCTCCTCATCATCGCGTCGGAGACGTTGGACACCGCGGCCAGCATGCCGGCAGAGAGGTCGTTCATCGCTATCGTCGACGCCACCGGGACGCCGTCCACCTTGACGATTGCGCCCCCGATGCCCTTCTCCTTCATCTCGTTCAGAATCGCCTCGAGTTCCCCTGCCATAATCATCCGCCTCCGGCATCCGGTTTCCAGCACCGGCATGTCACACTATGTTTATCCCGCTGGGGCCCACCTTCACCGGTATCGGCATGTCCAGTTCGGGCACGCTGAGCGCGAACTTGCCCCCCCGATCCGCAATGGTGAAAACCTCGTCCATGCCGTGCTCGATGAGGCTGAGCGCCTGCTTGTCGTGCACGCCGTCGTCCACGAGGTATATCGCCGTCGCGCCCACGCTTTTTAGCCTGCCCTCGACAACGCTCAGGAACTTCCGGATGGAATCCTGCGGGTTGTAGAGCACGAACGTCGAGAGCGTGTCGAAGACGATGCGCATCTTTTTCCCCGAGCTTTCGGCTATCGCCTCGTTGAGCATGAGCGAGATGTCGTTGAGGGCGCCCGGCCCCATCACTATCTTGATTTTCGGGTCCGCGCCCCCCTGCGGCTTTCCGAGGGTGGCGCTGTAGCAGTCTATGAACCTGATGTTGGGCCGATTCAGGTTGACGCCCATGGTCGACGCCTTGTTCACTATGTCCGCCGGGGACGAGTTGCCGCAGACGACATACGCGTTCTCCTCCGCCCCGGCGGCGGCGATGAAATGGTAGGCGAAGGCCGACTTCTCTATGCCGCTTGGCCCTATCATCACGATGTTGCCGGGGTTGAAATACCCGCCTTCGAGGATTATGTCAAGGTCCGGGATGCCGCTCGAGAGCCTGTTGGCCTTCAGTATGGGCATCTCTTCGTTCACGCCGCTCGCCATGGCTGCTCATTCGGTTAGAAGATTTTTAAAGATAGGAGTAGGCGAAAATGAAAAATATTATGAAAAAAGGAAAAATTGCCCCGTTCAACCTGCGCCTGAAACGGTGACTACGCAGACGTCTCCGCTGCCCTCGCTGCCCATGAGCGCGTTGATGATGGGCGGCATGATGATGTATATCACGATGCCGATGACGGCTCCCGTGAGCATGGCGGTCGCCCACACGGCGGCTCTCGCCCTCGTTTCCGCACCGAGCACCTGCCCGACCGCATAGGTCGCGCCAGCCAGCACGACCAGGATCATCGCGGTCGCGCCGAGGAACGTCCTCGCGTTGTTGCAGAGGATGTTGAGGGCGGATGCGAGGTTCGCAGCCGTCGGGTCGGCGGTCGCCGCAAGAAGCGAGACCAGGTTGAGCACCAGTACGGTCAATATCAGGAACTTGCCGAAAGAGTTCACTTTATCCATGTAGCCGATTATGTTCATCTGTTCACCTTTGGAGCTTATACTGGACCTTAATCTTTAAAAGGCTATTTGGGCGAGTTATCGAAGAGGAGAGGGCATGGGGAGCCAGTTTTCGCTGCCGGCATCGGACCGCACGCTAATCGCCGCCCTGCTCCTGCTTTTCCTGCTCACGCGCCTGCCGCTCCTCGCCTATCTCCCCTTCGTGAAGGACGAGGGGCTCTATGCGGTGATGATAGAGGAGCAGAGGGCCTCCCCGACCTTCGTCCCGACATTCCTGGGCGAGCCGGTGAACTGGAAGCCGCCGGTGTTCTTCTGGGCGTATTCGCTATTCCCGCAAATCCCCCTCCTCCCGATGGAGGCTTCCTACAGGCTGCCTTCGATGCTGTTCGGCCTTCTTGCCGTCCCGATTGTCTTCGACATCCTGAGGAACACCGGGGCGGGAAGGAACGTGGCGTTCTTCTCGACGCTGATATTCATAGCGTCCATGCCCTCCATGTATCCGAACGCAGCCCTGCTAATCGATTCCCTGCTCTTCCTCCTGCTTTGCGCCGCGCTCTGGCTCTACATCGTGCCGAAATGCGGCGGGTGGCGGTTCATCGCCGCGGGCACGCTGGTGTTCGCAGCATTCTTCGTCAAGCTCATCCTCGCTGCGCTCCCGCCGCTCCTCGCGGCTGCGTTCTTCGCCCTAAATGACAGGCGGCAGCTGCGGAACCCCCTCTTCCTCCTCTCGCTCGCCGCGCTGCCTGCCGCGTTCCTGCTCAACTCAGCCATCCTCCAGTCCTGCGGCTTCGCGGGCGGGCTCTCGGACAGCGCAATAGGCGAGCACAATGCCTTCCACAGCCTCTCGACCCAGCTCCAGTACCTGATGGGCTCCCTCAACCTCTTCCTGATAGGCGCGGGGGTGTGGTTCGGCCTGTCCCTGTTCGGCTTCGCGAGGCACTGGCGGGCGCACCCCTTCATGGCATTCTGGTATTCGCTGACCGCCTTCCCCCTCATTGCGGGGAACTTCATGATTTGGTACTACCTCCCGGTGATGCCGGCAATCGCGTTCTTCGCCGCGATGGTGCTGATACGGTGGGGCGGGCAGGACAACATGGACCTCTTCTTCCGCATCTTCTTCGCGATGGCGCTAATCGCCTCGCTGGGGATGATAGCGTTCGTCTACGCCAACCTGCACGAATGGTACCTGCCGGAGAAGGCAGCCGGGCAGTTCCTCTCCGGAAAGGACGGGGTCATGATGCTTGGGGGCTTTGCGCCGAGCACGGTGGCTTACAAGGCGCTGGGCGAGATGGATGGCGGGGGGCGGGCGCTGGATTTCGGATGGATTGTCCTAAACGACCTCGACACCGTCCCGCAGGCCATGGAGGCGTATCTCGTTGACTACCACTCGGCTGAATTCGACACGGAATCCTCGCCGAGCAGGATGTTCAACACGCCGCTGATTTTCCGGAAGCAGACCAACCTCACATCCTTCGAAAGGATCGTGCTCGTGCGAGTCATCCCGAAGGAGCTGCCGCCCGGGACGCCGGCCTTCAACGAGTCCGACATCCTTATCTATGGCAATGGCGGCTGAAATATTTCAATCGGCCCGCAGTTTCAGACAAAGCGCCGCCTTAGGAGGAAAAGCCCTATCCCTATGCCATGGAGAGGGCTCAGCTTCGACTTCCCCCTTCGCGCGCGGTAGGTTATCGGGACCTCCCTAAGGGACAGGCCCCTTTTCGCGCACTCGGCGAAAAAGTTCGCCTCGAGCTCGAAATGGCCCTCTTGTATCTCCATCGCCTTGTAGGCATTTTTGCGGAACGCCCAGAAGCCAGAGCACACGTCGCTGACGCCCCTGCCGTAGATGGCGGAGGCGAGGAATGAGAGCGCCCTGTTCCCGAAAGCGTTCATTGCGGACATCGAGCCCGGCTCGATTCTGCCCCTGAACCTGCTGCCCAGCGCAACGTCCGATTCGTCGAGGGCGCTGAGCAGGAGCGGTATCTCCTCCGGGCAGTAGCTCGAATCTGAATCGAGGAGCACGACGCGGTCGGCGTCCACCATGGCGAACGCCCTGCCTATCGCCCGCGCCTTCCCCCTTCCCTCCACGGATATGACCTTTGCGCCGGAGCGCCTCGCAATCTCCCGGGTCCCGTCTGTGCTCCCGCTGTCCACCACGAACACGGAGAAATCCTTCCCCGCATTCCTCACCCCGCGTATCACGTCGCCGACCGACTCGGCTTCGTCCATGGTGGGAAGGAGGACTGCGACGCGCATGGATAACGGTCTCCCCGCTCGTTATTATATTAATAACCTTCATGCGCAAGTTCCCCTGCTGGTCGCCGTGCAACCCATCGACAGGATTTCGAATCTTCTTTACTCCGGCCTCTGGGCCCTGTTCCTGTTCAGCCTGCTCGCTGCAGCCGCGCTCATCATCGTGAGCATCCCCTCTCTTCCGGGGATGGTCGAGGATTTCCACGGCGACAGCTACGACACCATCACGAGCGTGAAGGTGCTCTGCGAGGAGGGCCCCTTCGGGCAGCCGGAGTATTTCGACAGGCCCTACCGGATGTTCGGGAACTTCCCCCTCCTGTATGCCGCGCTCTCATGCATAATCAACCTCGCGGTGAACGATTACTCCCTTAGCGTCACTCTCCTCTACTGGGCCGTGGAAATAGGGATAGCCGCCCTCCTATGGTCCGTCCTGCTGAAAAAGCTCGACCCGAAACTGCGCCTCCTCATCATCACGGTCTTCCTCGCCGACATCGTCTTCGGCAACCTGTTCCCCCTCGGCTTCCGCAAGAGGCAGCAGCTCGCGGTGCTCCTCGGGCTCGCCATGTTCGCTTCGGAGGGCCGCGCCCTGGGGGGCGCGCTCGCCTTCCTCGCCGCGCTCGCGCAGCCGTTCACGGGGATCATGCTCGCCGGCCTCAGGGGCCTCCATCTCGCGGACAGGCGCGACTACGGCGGAATCGCGGCTCTTGCGGCCGGGCTCGCCCTTTCGCTGCCCTTCTACTCCGGCCTCCTGCTCTCCACCGCGGAGGAGCCGGCGATGCCAGGATGCGGGCTGATTACGTTCCGCCAGTTCGCAGGCCCCGCGCTCATCCTCGTTGCAGCAATCGCGCTCTTCTGCTACGAGAACCGCCCGCGGCTGGGGCCCCTCGGATTCGGCACGCTCGCCCTGGCGCTGTTCTACCCTCTCTCGCTGCTGGGCTTCCTCGTCATCAAGGACGTGGCGCCCGCCGCAATCACGGAGCGGTTCCTCTACATCGTGTCGATGCCTTGCGTCGAATCGGTCCTGCAGGCGGCCGCCGCTGGCATGGCTGCGATGGTTTTCCTCAAGGGGGCATCAATTTCCCGCCCCGCCGCGTCCATCCTCATCGTTTTTTCCGTGATAAACCTCGCCTATCTCATGTCCGGGCTGATGGCCCCGCCCGCGCTCGATTCGCGCTATGGGGAGCTCGAATCCGTCCTTTCAGGAAACGGCATCGCCCGGGTGAAAAGCGCGGAGATGGCCGTGTCCGGCTACGGTGGGGAAAACCGTTTCACCCCCCTATTCCCATGGTTTCCGTTCCTCGGCTATTCCCTGCTCGAAGGCAAGCCCCTGCACTTCATAGATGAGATAAACCTCCCGCCGCAGATGTCCCGCGGCGGCAGCAACATCCACATGATGAAACTCCCGCCCGCAATATACGAAGGCGATATCGCAGGCTGCCGCGCCGCAGTGGGCGGCATGAGGGGCGCGGGGGCCGAGGGCGTCCTCGTGCTCGTGAACTACGATTTCACTGCCGTTAGGGACGCGGAGAAGGAGGCCAGATTCTACGATGAAGGCTTCCTGGGGGAATGCGGCCTCGAGCTTATTTCCGGCCTTCCGCCCGGCGCCACCACGATGGCGGTCTACAGGGTGGCACCATGAGCGCAAGGGCGAGCCGTTTGGCGGTGTCCGCAATCATCCCGGTGCACAACGAGGCGGAGACGCTCGCGGATGCCGTAGCCCGCCTCTCGGAGGCGCTCCGGCGCTTCGGCTGGGAATCAGAGATAATCATCTGCGAGGACGGGAGCACGGACGGCTCGGCAAAGGCAGCGCGCGCAATCGCGGCAGAAAACCCCGGCGTCCGCGCGATAATCTCGGAAAAGCGCCTCGGACGCGGCCTCTCGCTCTCGCGCGCCATCCGCGGGGCGAAGGGGGATATCGTCATATACATGGACGCGGACCTCGCGACCGGCCTCGCCCACCTCCCGGAGCTTGTGCGCGCGATTGAGGCCGGGGCGGGCATCGCGACGGGCTCGCGCATGCTTCCGGGCTCCATTGTGGAAGGCCGCAGCGCCCTTCGTGAAATCTCAAGCAGGGGCTATAACCTCCTAATCCGGATTCTTTTCGGCTCGAGAATCCACGACCACCAGTGCGGGTTCAAGGCGTTCCGGAAGTCGGGCGTGCTTCCGCTTCTGGAAGAAGTCCGGGACAGGCATTGGTTCTGGGACACCGAGCTGCTCGTCCGCGCGCAGCGCAAGGGGATGCGCGTAGCGGAAATCCCGGTGCGGTGGAAGGACAGGAAGGAGAGCCGCGTGCGCCTTCATTCCGACATATTCCGCATGGGCGCCTCCGCGCTGATGCTCCGGCTCGCGCTATGGAAAGGGGTAAAAAGAAATCGGGGCGATTGAAAACCATGGGCGGGAGGCAAGGGCTTTTTGCAGTGGCTTTCATATCGGGCGCATGCTCGCTCCTCGTGGAGCTAGCGGGAGCGCGCGCCATGGCGCCGTTCCTCGGTACTACGATTTACTCGTGGGCGGCGGTCATCGGCTTCGTGCTCGCGTCGCTGAGCATCGGGTATTATATCGGCGGCGTCCTCGCGGACAGGTTCAACGACCGGAAGCACCTCGCCGCCATACTTCTGGGCGCGTCCCTCTCAACGCTGGCGATACCCGCGCTCGGCTCGGTGCTGCTTCCATTCACGCTTTTCACGGACCTCGCCACGGGCAGCCTATTCGGGGCGTTGATTCTCGTCCCGGCGAGCCTCTTCTACGGCATGGTCTCGCCCTACTGCATCAAGCTCACGAACGCCGCCGGGGAGGAGGGCAGGAGCGCGGGGACGCTGTTCGCGGTCTCGACCGTCGGCAGCATCGCGGGCGCCCTCGGGACGGGCTTCGTATTGATTCCATCGATGCAGATAACCCACATCTTCGTGCTCGCGGGCGCGCTGATGTTCGCATGCTGCCTCGCGCTCTCGGGCTTCGGAAGGAAGGCGCTCACGGACGCGTTCCCGTTCGCGGCGTTCGCGCTAATAGCCCTAAGCTCGTCGGTCGAGCCTCCGATGAGCGGCGACATCGTTTTCAGCGGGCAGAGCCCGTACTACCATCTCAGGGTCATAGACACGCAATGGAACGGCGGGCCCGCGCGCGTGCTCTTCCTTGACAGCGCTGCGTCCTCGGGCGAGAGGCCGGACGGCGAGCTGGCGTTCCAGTACATGATTGCGAAGCGCCTCGCCTATCCGTATGCCGGGGACGTGGGGAAGGCGCTCGTGATAGGCGCGGCGGCAGGGAACGAGATGGAGGACGTAGAGAGGCACTTCCCGGATGCCGAAGTCCACGGGGTGGAAATCGACCCGGCCGCGGTCGCGCTGGGGAGGGAATATTTCTCGCTCGGCGACGGAACAGCCTCGCGGATAGCGATAGACGACGCCCGGCGCTTCGTGCGCCGCTCGGAGGGCGGATACGACCTCGTCCTCATCGACTGCTTCCACGGCATCAGCCCCCCTTACCACCTGACCACCGCGGAGTTCCTGCGCGAGCTCAAGGGCACGATGGCGCCGGATGGCATGGCGGTCGTCAACGTGATATCCTCGCTCGAGGGCCCGAAGTCCGAGGCCTTCCTGAGGTTCCACAGCACCTTCTCATCCGTTTTCGATAACGTCGCCGCCGTCCAGACAAGGAACGACACCGCCCGGCTCCAGAACATCATAATCGTCGCGAGCGACCGCGACCTGTCGGATTTCACGCGCGGCCATGCCGGCGAAATATATTCCGGGCCCGTCCCCTTCCGCGAGCCGCTGACCGACGGCCTGAACCCGATAGAGCTCTACGCCACGCGCTGAAATGGTTATTTATCCCTTAGCCCCGCATAATGCGAATATGCGCATCCGGCTCTTCTACAACAGGTCCGTCCACGAGAACGCGGCATACTACTACGAGCTCGCCAAGGAGGCTCGCTCCAAGGTGGCGGGGGCCGAAAAGGCGATTGCCGAGACCGAGGCGGAAACCAGGGAGGCCGGCAAGGCGAAAAAGGCGGGCGTGCGCGTCAAGAGGGCGAAGGAATGGTTCGAGCGCTTCCACCACGCAATGACCTCCGGCGGCAGGCTCGCAATCGGGGGCCGCAGCGCACAGCAGAACGACCAGCTCGTGTCAAAACGCATGGATGATTCCGACCTGTTCTTCCACGCCGACATCCAGGGCGGCTCGGCGTTCGTTCTCAAAGACGGCATCAACGCATCAGAAGAAGAGATGGCGGAAGCCGCGCAGATGGCCGCATCGTTCTCGAACGCGTGGAAGAACGGCAACGCCGCGGTGGACGTCTATGCGGTCGGAAAGGGCCAGCTCACGAAGAACGTGAGCGGCGGCTTCGTGCCTTCGGGCGCATTCGCAATCCTTGGCGAGCGCCGCTGGTTCCGCGGGACGCGGCTCGCCCTGCGAATCGGCATGGGGGAAAAGGGCCCGGCGCTCGTGCCGGACGTCTCGAAGGCGCGCCTCGGAAACGAGCTCACGCTCATCCCTTTCCCGGCGGGAAAGGAGAAGGGCGCCCTTGCGAAATCACTGGCGAAAAGGTTCGGCGTCCACCCTGACGAGCTGCTCGAGCTGCTTCCGAACGGGAAGAGCAAGACCGCCGGGCCATCAGCCTGAGTGGAGCTCGAAGCCCTCCGCCACCCGTTCGCGCATTGCGGCGTCGCATTCCCAGAGGAGCGAAAAGCCGACTTCGTCCACCGCGATGCAGTCCGCCGCCGTGTGGCGGCCGATGACGCGCCCGAGGGCCGCCCGGTCATCGCCGACTATCAGCAGCGAGGGCCGCTCGCCCCTGCTTTCCGCCCCGAGGGAATGGGGCGGCAGGAGCGTTATGCGCCTTGACAGCGGCGCGGCCTCCGCCACGAGCGGCATCAAATCCGCGACGGTCATCAGGATGCGGAACTGGCGGAGCAGCGGGCTCGCGCTGTTCCTGCGGAAAAAGGACATGCGCCCCCTTTTCGACCGAAGGACAATCCCCGCCCGCCCGAATCTCTTCAGGATTGCGTTCGCCGAGCCCACGCTCACGCCCGCGCCCCGGGCGATTTCGCGCTCATACCCCTCCCCCTCCATCCTGCAGATGTGGGCGAGCAGGCGGGATTCGGCCTTTGTCATCGCCAAATTCCTGAACATGCTTTCAATATTTTGAATAACACATATAAATGTGCGCACCGGATACCACAGCGCCCGCGCTTATCGGATGGAAAATATTGTGTTGATATGTGATTTTTCCTATGTTTTCGTCAAACGACCGCAGCAACCTTTATAAATATTATATTAGTTTAGGAGTGCAATGTGTGTACGCCTCTGAACGGGGGCGGAGGATTGAATTGCATGACCTTCAAGAAAATCTTGGCCCTCTTCGGAGTGTTCATCTTCGCGGCGGGCGTTGTAATGGCGATCAGCGGTGCCACTGTCGGCACCGAAGTCGAGCGCGGCCGCTGGACCGGCTTGACTGCAGGCAGTGTTGCCACTGAAGGCGGCAACATTTCCGGCGTGAACGTGACTGGTGCGACACTCACAGACAGGTGGGCATCGTATTACGGAAACGTTACCGGAGACATACGACTCACGGACTCTGCCGGAACGAACAACGTGTACTCTTGGACCTGGACCGCAACCGACGGCGGTGAGGTGTGCCTTTCCGAGGCAAGCGGCTTTGCATTTGACTCGGCAGTGGCAGGTGACGGCGCGGACATCGACACCGATTTCGGATGGACGACCGGAGCCGACCTTGGAGCCAACACATACACGGGAGGAGCCGGCGCAATCACCTTTAACGGCGTGACTGCGATTACGACTGCAGATTCCGTGACTCTCGATGGTGGTTTCGTAGATGTTCTCGTAGATGACAACAACGGTAACCTCGCTTACTGCACCGCCATTAACTCGGCCGGCACGAACTACAACGGCGAATCAGCCCACTACGAGGTTATGGTCCCGACTTACGAATCAGGGGACACGACGTATTACTTCTTCGCGGAGCTGAACTGAAGTAGTACATCCATTTTTTTATTTTTTCTTCCATTATTTTATGCGCGGTTCGCGCATGACGGAGAGGGAGGGATAAAAAATGAGGCTTCCGATAATCGCGCTATTCATGCTCGCAGTCTTGTCATTCTCATTCGCAGAGGACATGGTCGCAATTAACTCCAAGGACGGCCGGGACGTTCTCTCCGGCGTGTTCTATGCCAATGCCAAGGGCCTGCCGGTGAAATTCATCCCGGAGCCCGGCGGCAACGCAGACCTTTTCGCGGCGAAGGTGGGCTCGAACCACGATATCCTGCTCATCCAGGGCTCGCTTCCGGTGAGCACCTTCGTGGAAAGCGCCCTGCGGGACAGGAACAACACGGTCACGGTCCACTCGTCTTCTGACGGCGGAAGCGCCAACCTCGAACTTGCGAAAAAATCCGGTGCATCGGGCTTCATAATAGTGGACTCGGCATATTCCGACAGCGCGATATCCGTCCTTCCCTACGCCGCAAAGACGAAATCCTATGTGCTGCTCGCGGACAAGGACAACATCGAAGAAATCAAGGGAATCGTCTCAGGAAAGAAAGTGATGATATACGGCCTTGTGGACGAGAAGGTAAAGAGCGAGCTCGCATCGCTCGAGCCTGAAATCCTCGGGAAGGGCGAGGACAAGTACGAGGACAACGTCCTCATCGTTGGCAGGATGATGAGGGAATACTCGATAAAGCGCGTCATCATGGTTGACGGGACCTTCCTCGAGGACGCGATGGCGACCGGGGGCGAGCCGATCCTTCTCACTGGAAGGCTTGTCCCGCAGCCCACCTACGACTTCATGAAGCAGGGCGTCAGGGACGGCTCCTTCGGGGGCGTCATGCTCCTTGGCAACGACCTCGTCGTGCCGATTTACGACATGCGCGAGCGCATGAAGAAGGAATTCGAGAACGAGGGTCTGAACAAGACGTTCGGCATCGTGGTCAAGTTCGCGCAGGTGATACCCTCCGCGGGCACGGGCGTCGTCACCCTTGACACCTTCCGCCTTCCGGCATACCAGCCGGACCTCGAAATACTCGAGGCCGTCTACAACAAGGGCTCCGAAACGGTCATGGTGAGCGTCGACAACCCCGGCGAGGGCTCGGCCTACTACACCATGGAGGTAAAGGTGACGGTGGACGGGGCAGACTACCGGACGTTCGGAACCAACGACACCCGCCTTATCGAGCGCGGCGAGACGCAGGGCACGGAGTTCCCGCTCGACCTTTCCGGCATCCCCGAGGGTTCGGTGAATGCGACGGTCGTTGTCAAGTTCGGCTCGTTCAAGAAGTCGCTCGAGGAATACACGTCCTATTCGGGCCAGCTTGCGACCATCACATACACGGACACATCCAACGTCACGGTGCAGAGGGCGAGATACGATGATTCAAGGAAGGGCGTCCTCGTAACGATACAGAACAACGGGGACGACGTTGCATACGTGTTCTCGAAGCTGTCGGTCGTCTACGGCGGCTCGCCGACGAACATAAGCAGCGCGGGCGTCAAGGAGCTTCCGGCGGGCTCGATGATGGTGGAGGAGTTCCCCCTCGAGCTTACGCAGGCGGACCTCTCCGCCAACGGGAACGCCAGCGTGTTCATAGACTACGGAGGAAGGCAGGGATTCCTCATGAAGAAGGCAGAATACGTCGTACCCCTAGAGAGCGCAGGGGAGTTCCCGCTGATTCTCGTGGGTTTCGCGCTCCTTGTGCTGGTGATACTGGCGGCGGCTTACCTCATTATGAAGAAGCCCGGGAAGAAGAAGTGAGTGCGGATGAAGCCCGCCGCATTCCTTCTCGTTCTCCTTTCAATCGCCTTTGCCCAGGCGGCCACGGAAGGCGGGAACATAAGCGCCGTCAACGCCACCGGTGAGGGCGCCTCCACATGGCATGGCGTCTGCGGCCAGGCCTTCGGCCAGCCCTTCTCTCCGGTGACCGTGACCGCCAGCGGTGCCAACGTAACATTCCTTGAAATAAACACCAGCGCAGGCTCCTGCGGCTCGCCCGGGGTCCAGAGCCTTGCGCTGCTCTTCTCCAACTCATCAACCGCGATAACGTCGCTCTCGCGCGGCAACCTGACCGTGCTCGACTCGTTCATCAACCGGCCCTCCGAGGGCGCGACCGAGACCTTCACCCTTTCGACGACCTTCAACACGCCCAACTTCGGGACGATAACCGGGGTCCCCACCACGTACACCAATTCGGGCGCTCCCGGCTCATTCCCGCTCGGATACCTCCAGGACCAGGACGGAAACATCGTCTTCATAACACCGGTGGTCGCGGACCTGATTGGATACAACGGCTCGGCCTTCGACTTCCAGCTCATGCTTCCCACAAGGGACGGGATGAGCGTGGCATACTACGTGACCGCGGACCTGCGCTGCAACCCGTCCACGCCCCCCGATGACGACGATGACGACGAGGAGGAGCCGGAAATCCCGCCGCTGAACATCACGAACATCACCAACGTCACACCGCCAACGAATGTGACCCCGCCAGTCATCCCCCCGGCCAACGTGACATGGTGCGACATCATTCTCTACTGCGGCGAATGGAGCACGTGCGCGGGCGGATACCGCAGGCAGGCGTGCTCTGACCTCGACTGCGGGACCAACATCACGGTCTATAGGGTGGAATCGTGCGGCTTGCGCCCGGGCGAAGGCGGCACGGGCCCGCTTGATGTGGGCATACCCCGCTATTTCGTCGAGGAGATGCCGCCCTGGTTCAGGCTGATAGAGGACTTCCGGCTCATGATGGCGAGCACCCCGGCACTGCCGTGCGGCCTGTTCCTGCTGATACTGCTGATGCTCTATCTGCTCTACCGCAGGGCGACGAGGCATCACAGGCGGGGCGAGGGCGCATGAACACCCCCGTCTTCTGGGCGATCGGGCTCGTCCTCGCGATAACCCAGCTGATAAACCTCACCTACTTCGAGGGCCTAAACAGCGACTTCTCGGACCTGGCCCTCCAGGTCGTCTCAGGGAACGGGACCTACGACGCGCCCTACACCGTGGTGGACAAGGCCGACGGGGAATGGATAGCCGTGAACGCCACGCTTCCGGAAGGCGGCGACTACACGCTGAACGTCCTTTCATCGTCCGACCTTGGCCCGGATTATAGCGAGACCTCGGACCCGTCCATAATCGAGGTCCCCTACCAGGAGGGCTTCGCGCCGGACTTCTCTAACCTCGCGGTCGCCTTCGTCTCGGCAAGCGGCGTCACCACGCCGGCAACCCATTCCATAGTTGGCATGAGCCGGGGCCAGTGGGCCATAATCGCCCTGCCCCGCGCGCCGATGGCCGGCGAGACTGTAAGCTTCATGATACGGGTCGGGGACGTGGCGCCCGGCCTGCCCGAAGAGCGGGAACAATCCGGGCAGGGGGAAAGCGATAATGGGACCCTCCCCGAATCGGATGAAAAGGGAGAGCCGCCCCCGCCTGCGGAGCAGGGTAATGAGACCACCCAATCCGGGAAAGGGCCCCTCCCCGAGTTGCAGCCGGAGGCGCAGGGGAACGGAACCGCCCAATCAGAAGAACCGCCCCAGATTGGGCCGGAGCCTGATGATGGCGCCAATCCGGGCGGAGCCGCCTCGGTGACGGTCAAGGACGCCCGGGGCAGGGAGCATCATGCGGGCGGCGGCAGGGAAAAAGGCCTGCTGAGGATGACATTCGACGATTTGCCAGTCCGCAAGATAGAATTCATCGGCCTCAGGGAGACAAACAACTCCCTCGGCCTGGACTTTCCCGAGGGGGTTCCAGCCCCGGAGGGCGCGGAATGGGAGCAGGTCTATGCGATAGACCCTACCGGGCTTGAATTCGAGAGCGCGAGCGTGACCGTGGTCGCCCGGGGAAACGCCCTTTACAAATGCAGGGAATGGGACTTCGCCGCGCAGGAGTGCGGCGGCGAATGGATCCTGCTCCGCGACGACCTCATTCCCGGCGGGGAATACGAGATAACGCTCACTCCCGAAGACCCGGCTTTCGGGGAGATGAACATCACGGTAATCAACGTGCAGTCCTACCCCGTAGTGGGCGGGAACTGGACCGTGGAGTTCACGACGTCCGGAACTGCCGATCTTCGGATTCGCGCCGTGAACGGAACGGAGTGGGATGATGACGACCCCGGGGCAGACCTGAATTTCCTGGAGCTCCGCTGCGGCGGAACGGTCATCAGCCCGGTGTGGGACGACGAAGAAAAAACAGCGCTTTTCGGGGATTTCCACTGCGATGGCTCCGGCTTCGAGACGAGCCGGGTGCTGACCTCCGGGGCCCACCACCTTGAATTCGCCTTCGGGGACGATGTGGATTATGCCCACAACGACGCGGGCGACCTCGTGGTCACGGGCGTGGAAATATCCGGCTTTATGCCGGATGACGACCTTGTCGTCAGCTATTATGTCAACAGCACCAGCGCCGATACAGCTATCGTAGACTGGAGGCTGAACGGCTCGAGCATCGCGATTCTCAACTACCCGCTCGACATGAACGTAAGCTCCACCAGCTCAGCCTTAATCAAGGATTATTCGAACCGGCAGATAAACGGCAGCCTTGTTACCTCCTACGTTCCCACCTGGCGCGACAGCCCGGGCTGCGTTTCGGGCGGGTGCTACGATTTCGACAACGACTATATATATGTCGCCAGCCCGGACCATAACATCGGCTCCGGCCCATTCACCATAGAAGCATGGGTGAACCCGGACACAATAAGCGGATACGACTGCATAGCGTCATTCGGCACCTACTCCCCCGGCTTCTATCTGACCAACGGTTACCTCAACCTTTATCCGGACGGCTCCTCCACGAACGCTATTAGCGTCGGCGCATGGCATCATGTCGCAGTGACCCGCGATGCCGGGGGGGCCGTGACGTTTTACATCAACGGAACATCCAACGGCACCTCGACATATTCTACGGCGGTTAGCCCATCACCATTCTATATAGGATACCAATCCGGAGAGACGTTCGACGGCCGCATCGACGAGTTCCGGCTCTACAACCGCTCGCTTTCGCCCGAGCAGATCCTTGCGATTTACAACTCGGGCGTCCCGAGCCACAACGTCACCAAGAGCAACGAAACCGGCCTTGGCGAGCAGTGGAGCGCATGCGTCACAGCCAGCAACTCCACACAGGACGGCCTCACGAACTGCTCATCCAACGTGACAATATCGCTGGGCAGCCCCGTAAGCTCATGCCAGGCAATCAGCTCCAGCGGCGCATACGCATTGACCGGGGACCTTCAGGGCAGGAACGGGGAGAACCCCGAATGCATCTGGATAAACGCGTCAGACGTCATCCTCGACTGCCAGGGCCACAGCATCACGAACAGCGAGGCCGGGCTGACATACGGCATACTGGTCAATGATTCGGTTTCCGGCTTCACCCTCCAGAACTGCCCCGACATCAGCAACTACACAATCGGAATCTATCTCCTGAACACCGGAGGCCACGACATCAGCGGCGCCGGGCTCTATGGCAACGACTACGGCTTCCTCCTCGGCTACAGCGACGGCAACTCGTTTTCGGACATTGTCGCGCAGGGCAACGACATCGGAGCCATCCTGCAGGACAGTGAAGGCAACAGCATCACCGATTCGAACCTCTCAGGCAACCTATACGACGGCATCCGCCTAATCCGCGCGTCTTCCACCCTGCTCGACCCGTCGTACTTCTGCAACAACGGCGGCATAGGAATCAGCGTCAACCTGTCCGATGACGTCCTCATAGAGGACTCAATAATATGCAACAACACCGGAAACGGCATCGAGGTGTCGGACTCGGACAACCTCACGATAACCGGCTCGAGGCTGTTCAACAACAGCAGGGACTTCCAGGAGGCGAATTCACTCGGCTCCCCCGCCTCCCTTGGCATGTCCAACGTGACCTTCGACCGGCCGGAGGGCGATTTGGAGAACTATACGACAATCTCGCTCAATGACAGCGTCTCTGATTCGTCGTCCTTCTACATGGACTGGTCGGCCGAGTCGGCGGCAATACCAGAGGGCAACGTTTCGATAGGCGGCAAGTTCCTCCAAATCTCCGCGCTTTCAGGCACCGTCTCGCTCGATAGCTTCGCCCTCCTCTATCTCCAGGCGGACGTCTCCCCCTACAACGAGTCCACATTCAGCCTCTACGAGCACAACTCCAGCGGCTGGACGCTCCTGAACGGCACGCCCGACACGGAGGCGAACGAGGTCAGCCCCTCGGGGCTCGTTCCCCACAGCACGTACGCCCTCCTCGGAAGCAACGAGACGCCGCCGATAACGTGCGTCAATCTTTCGGACGCAACGACTTTCGGGGACCAGGTCTTCAACCTCAGCGGGGTCTACTATGTCAACAACGACACGGTGCTCTGCACGGACACCTACACCACAACCGGCCACATGATTGTGATGAATGCCTCGAACATCACGCTCGACTGCAACGGGGCGAACCTGAGCGGGGACTATGGCAGCTCGGATTACGGTATACAGGTCGCGAACCTCGGCTTCGTCACCGTGAAAAACTGCGTCGTGCACAATTTCGGCTCCGGCATCTACCTGAGCGGAACGACGAACAACGCGACAATCGACAACAACACAATCACGAACATGTATGCCTACGGCATATACCTGCACCAGTTCGCCAACGGCAACAACATCACAAACAACAACATCACTCCGCCCGCCAGCGGAGGGAATTTCGGGGTTTACCTGTACTATGCGGACTATAATTACCTCTATGGCAACAACGTCTCCGCGGACGACGACGGCTTCTACCTCTCTTACTCTGACTACAACACCCTGGTCAACAACACCGCAACAAGCAGAACCGACAACGGCTTCTATATCTATTCCGGCTCCTACAACACATTCATCAACAACAGCGCAATCAACAACTATGATTATGGCTTCTATGTCTATTCGGCATCAAACGCCTTCAGCGGGAACAACGCCAGCTTCAATTCCCAGTCCGGCTTTTACGTATATTCGCTATACAACGACATCGCAGACAACCATATGGACCGGAATGGATATTACGGGGTTTACTTGGGCGGCGGGGACTACAACAATTTGACCGGCAACACGGTCTATGGCAACACCCAGTACGGGTTCAACATCTATTCCGGCGCAAACAACAATATCATGCGGAACAACAGGGTTTACGGCAACAGCTATGGCAGCGCGTCCTACGGCGGCTACTACTTCTACGCCAACAGCGGGAACCTCATCGAGAACGACACTGTCTACGGCAACGGCCTATACGGCATTTACTACTATGCATCCACTGGAAACAGCATTACTGACACCCGCGTCTTCAACCACACCTCCGACGTATACATCCAATATTCAACATCCGGCCAGTCGGTCTATTTCAGGAACCTGACGATAGACAACCCCGCCGGAACCATGGAGAATTATACGGTTCTGGACGTCTTCGACAACACGACCGCCGCGGCCACCTACATAATCGACTGGACGGGCAGCCCGGCGTCATTGCCAGCGGAAAGAATCCCCTTCAGGGGCAAGTTCGTCAACATCACGAACACCTCCGGAGCGGTCGAAATCAACTCCATCAACTGGACGTGGGCGGACGACGAAATCACCTCGGAATACACAGAGGCCTACTTCGAGCTATGGAAAAACAACGGCTCGTGGTCCATGCTCAACTACACCCTGTTTCCGGCAGAGAACAAAATCAGCATGGCTGACATGAGCCCTGCATCCGTATTCGGCATACTAGACTGGAACGTCACGCATGTTTACGGCTGCATGGAAATAACCGTTCCCGGAACGGCGCACCTCGCAAACGACCTCGAGGGGGCCAACGTGAGCGACGACATATACGTGGATTTCGCCTGCGTGAAGCTCTCGTCCCCGGACATCGTGCTGGACTGCCTCGGGCATACAATCGCCAACAACGGCACTCCGGACGTCCTTGCCGGCATAGTCCTCAACAGCAGCTCCGGCTCCCCGTATCAGAATGTCACCATCCAGAACTGCCCCTCAGTGTCCGGCTATGATTATGGCGCATACCTGCCATACGCAGAGGTCACGGTGCGGAACTCGAGCCTTTCGGACAATGACTACAACGTCTATGCCACCAACCGCAATGTCACGCTCGCAAACGTCAGCCTCTTCAACGCCTCGGCCAATGACCTCCGCTACTCCAACAACGCGGGCTCCGACATGTCGCTGAACCTGGCCAACGTGCTGTTCCTGAGGCCGGCAGGCGACTCGACGAACTTCACCAACCTCTCGCTATACGATGTGGCGGCTTCCGGCTCCGCATACTACCTGAACTGGTCGTCCGAGCCTGTTCCGGACGGCCTTCCGGCAAGCAGGGTGTCGGTCCTCGGCAGGTTCCTGGACATCGCCACGATAAGCGGCTCCGTGAGCCTCGACCAGGCGACCTGGCACTGGACGCAGGGCGAAATCCCGGGCTACGACGAATTGCTCTTCGAACTCTGGAAGCACAACGCCTCCAACTGGACCATGCTCAACGACTCTCCCGACACGGGGGCAGATTACATAAGCGTATTCAACCACGACCCGGCGAGCACCTACGCGCTTCTGGAGAACCAGGGCGTCAGCGAAATCACCGGCTGCATGGAGATAACCGAAGGCGGAACCTACCAGCTGATGAACGGCCTGTCGGGCGCCAACATCAGCGATGCCTCATACCCGGATTATTCATGCATAAAAATCGCGTCCGACGATGTCATCTTCAACTGCGGCGGATATCCGATTGAGAACAACGGCACCGGAGGGACCACCTACGGCATCCTTGTGAACGGAACCTCGTCCAAGCCATTCTCGAACGTGGTCATCAGGAACTGCCCGAACGTGTCATCCTATTCCTACGGCGTCATGCCCGCATTCGCCGAAGTCGACCTGCTGAACCTGACCCTGTCGGGAAACGGCCGCAACCTGTACCTCAGCAGCTCAAATTCCACAATCTCCGGCTTGCTTGCGTACAACGGCACCCAGTCCGATTTCACGGTCGGCGGAAGCGGCGTCGTCAATGCCACGGGGATGGCGTTCGCAAACCCGGCGGGGACGCTCGAGAACTTCACCAACATAAGCGTCAACGACTCCACTTCCGGCGAGAGCTACTCGATGTCATGGGGCCCTGAGCCCGCTGCGCTTCCGCCGAACACGATATCCTTCGAAGGCAGGCACCTCAGTTTCGGCGACTTATCCGGCACGGTATCAATAGACGCCATCGCATGGACCTGGCTGGATTCCGAGCTCGCGGGATACAACGAAAGCAAGTTCCAGCTGTGGGAATACGACTCCGGCGCGAGCGCGTGGTCGAACCGCGGAGCTGCCCTGGATGCGGAATCGAACGCACTGGCGCTCGCGAACCTTGACCCTAAGGGCACGTTCTCCGTCCTCCAGACGACCGCGCTCATAGACAACTGCCCGGTGATAAGCGAAAGCGGCGAGTACTACATGGGCATGAACTTCACAGGCGCGCCGAACAACGCGTCGGCCACCTACGTATCCAAAGCGTGCGTCATCATTGCCGCGAACGATGTGATATTCGACTGCAACGGTTACAACATAACAAACAACGGCACGGCCGACGCCGGCGGCATAGCGGTCAACGGCACTTCTGCCAACCGCTACAGGAACATAACGATAAGAAACTGCCCCGCAATCTCCCAGTACGAGGAGGACATATACGCCCAGTACCTGGACAACAGCACCATCCTGAACGTGACCGTGTTCAACTCCGCAGATTCCAACTACGGCATCTACACCTATTACGGAAGGGACATCAACATCACGAACAATACAGCTTACGACACAAGCTCCGCCATATATGTTTCTTACGGATTGCGGCACTTCATAGCCAACAACACACTCTACAGCAACACTAACGGGCTGTACCTATATTACACTACTGGCACCTCATACGGCTACCACACTGTCGCCAGCAATAACGCCACCAACAACACGAACAACGGCATTTACATACTCAGCGTCGACCGCAACATCATCCGCGACAACCTGGCCTCAAACAACAACAATGCCGGCATTTACCTTTCATCCGATTACTCGGTCATCGAAAACAACACGATCACGGGCAACCGTTACTACGGCATACAGTGCTCATCCTGCGACAATGACAACTTCATAAGCAACAACATAACAAACACCTCTTACACCCTCTCGGGCACTTATTACGGAATATACCTGGACGGGAACAGCAACAACCTCACCGGCAACCTCATAGGCAACACCTCCTCCACCTCTTCCACCTCGGCGGCTTATGGCATCTTCATCGATGACGACTACAACAGCCTCATCGACAACAACGTAACCTGGACACAGGGGGGCGGCAGCGCCACCGCAGGAGCCGGCATATACGCCGATAGCGCGGCAGACTACAACAACATCACCGGCGGCATAATCGCAGATTCATCCCGCTACGGCATGGACGTATACCGCGCCAACAACACGCGCATCAACGGCGTGCATATATTCAACAGCACGCTCGCCGAGATGCGCTTCCGCAGCTACTCGACAACCCGCTACGACATCTATGTGGCGAATGCGATAATCGACAACCCGCTGGGCGACTACCAGAACTTCACGAACCTCTCCTTCAACGACACGCCTATGGCCATGGTCTCCTCGGTCTATCCGGAATATATGGTGAAATGGACGTCCAACACCTCCGCGCTTCCGGCCGAGATGAGCCCCTTCTTCGGCAGGTTCGTGAACATCACCCCGATAGTCCAGACGACGTCGCTCGAATGGCTTGCCCTGCACTATACCGATGCCGAATCCGGCGGCTACGAAGAGGACTTCCTCGAGCTCTGGAAATACAACACGACCGGCTGGACGCTCCTCAACGACACCGCTGACGAGGCGGCGAACACTCTTTCGGTATTCGACCACAACATCAGCAGCGTCTACGCCATCCTCAAGGGCGAGACCGGAAAGATTAGCCTCGCGAACTGCACCGAGATATCTTCGAACGGCTCGTACATCCTTGCGGCGGACCTCGAGGGAGCTCCCATCGACGCCACCCCGCTTGCCGGCAACGCGTGCATCAAGATATCCTCGTCGAATGTCACGCTCGACTGCGACGGCTACAGCATCAGCGGAAACACGAGCGGCACAACCTACGGTATCCTGCTAAGCGGCCCGCTAACCGGCGTGACCGTCAGGAACTGCGCAGCGATAGGCGGATACGGCGCGGGCATCCACGTCCAGGACGGCAATGAAAGCGTCTTCCGCGACAACAGCGCATTCGGAACCGCCTCATTCAGCTCCATCTACGGCTATTACATCGGCGGCACGAGCAGCAACAACACATTCATATCCAACGTCGCGCACAACGTGACCCAGCAGGGCTTCAAAATCTCATTCGCCGCAACGCGCAACAACATCTCCGGTAGCGACGTCTACGACTCATCGGTGGGCTTCAGCATCAACGGCAACAACAATACAATCGAGCGCAACAGCGTCTACCGCTGCTCATCGGGCTACGAGGTCGAAGGGGCGGCCGACACCATCCTCGAGGGCAATTTCGCCCAAAACATCACGTCCCAGGGCTACTGGACGCTCGGCGGGGCCACCGGAACGACGTTCATCAACAACACCGCCCGTAACACCACAATCGGCTTCGACATCTCAGGAAGCGGGAACCACCTCGCCAACAACACAGCGTATGAGAACTCCGGCTTCGGCGCATCCGGATTCAGGGCCTTCGGGTCGGACGATTTGTACGAGAACAACACCGCCTACGGCAACGGCGTGTACGGCTTCTACCTCGCATACGCCTCCGGCATCAACCTCAGCGGCAACACCGCGCACGGAAACGGCGAGGCGGGCATCATGGTCGAGGGCGTGAACAACACCCGCATGAGCGCGGACCGCATGTACAACAACGCGCTTGATTTGGGCCTTAACGCGACCGCCGCGATGGACTTCTACGCCTCGAACATCATATTCGACAGCCCCTCGGGCCCGCTCGTCAACTACACCGCACTTAGCATAAACGACAGCCTCGCATCCGCAAGCGCCTACGGCGTCAACTGGTCTGCACAGCCAGCCGCCCTCCCGGCCGGGAACACCTCCATCCGCGGCAAGTTCGTTAATATTACCCCGCTTGACGGGGCGGTCTCGCTCGACAGTTTCGTCCTGCACTGGCTCGCATCGGATGTCGGCCTGTACTTCGAGTCCACCTTCAGCCTCTACGAGCACAACTCCAGCGGCTGGACCTTGCTTAACGGCACGCCCGACACCGCCCTCCACCAGGTCAGCTATTCCGGCCTCGTCCCGCACAGCGAATACGGCCTCCTCGGAAGCAACGAGACCGTCGACTGCGTGAACCTGAGCGACAGCTCCACGTTCGACGACAAGGTCGTGAACGTGAGCGGCGTGTATTACGTCATAAACGACACCATGCTCTGCCCCGACACCTACTACACTTCGCAAAGCATGATTTACATGAACGATTCGGATATCACGCTCGACTGCGCCGGCTCTACGCTCGACGGCGATTTAAGCGGCACGACCGATTACGGCATCTACATCAACGGCTTCGACAATGTGACAGTGGAGAACTGCTTCGTCCGGGACTTCTATCATGGGGTTCTGCTTACAAATTCCTCGAATTACAACACATTCAGGAACGTGACCAGCGCCTACAACAACTACCATGGTTTCTTCAGCAACTACTCCAGCAACAATACCTATCAGGATTGCATCGCATACAACCATACAGGAACAGACGAATGCGGATTCCATTTCTACCTGTCGCATTACAACAACCTGACCGGCAACCTCGCATACGACAACTACATTGGAATATACTTCACGGGCGGGATGAGCCTCGGCTATAATAGCCTGGAAAACAACAGCGCCATAAACAACAGCTACCGCGGCTTCTATATTGGGGGGATAAACAGGAACAATCTCACGAACAACCGGGCGTCCGGAACAGGAACCTACGACGGCTTTTACTTCTCATACAGCGATTACAACCTCGTCTTCAACAATACCGCGGGCGAAAATGCGAGAAGCGGATTCTACGTCTACGATTCCAACAACAACACGTTCATCAACAATACTGCCTATGGGCAGGGGGAATACGGCTTCACAGTCCGCACCGCCTCAAACTACAACCTCTTTAGCAACAACAGCGCATTCAACAACGGCGATGGCGGCTACTACCTGGACCTTGCGCATTACAACCGCATAGAAAACGAGACGATACGGGATAACGGCTTATACGGCATTCACTCCTACCAATGCTCCTTCAACAACATCACGAACGTGCGCCTGTTCAACCACACGTCAGAATGCTATTTCAGTTACTCGGCGATTCATCGTACGGCCTCCCTCAGCAACGTGACCATCGACAATCCCTCCGGCACCCTTCAGAACTTCACGGTCATCGACCTGTATGACTCTGGGATCGGAGGCGAGGCATACTCCATTGCATGGTCGGCAAGCCCGGCAACGCTGCCGTCCGAAAGGTCGTCCTTCGCGGGCAAGTTCATCAACATCACGAACACGAGCGGGACCATCACAATAAACAGCGCCAACTGGACATGGGCCGAATCCGAGCTCGCCGGATACGACGAGGACTACTTCGAGCTTTGGAAATACAACTCCTCGGGCTGGACATTGCTTAACGGCACGCCCGACACAACCGCCAACATGCTGTCGCTGGCCAGCCACGACGTCGGCAGCACCTATGCCATCCTGGAGCGCGAAAGCGGCATTACAGACGTGACCGACTGCATGGAGATAACCTCCGGGGGCTCCTACCAGCTCGCCAACAACCTCGAAGGCGCACCCCACGACGCCAGCCCGGTCTCGGGCTACGCATGCATAAAGATAGCGTCCTCCGATGTGACGCTCGACTGCGACGGCTTCAACCTCACGGCCAACTTCAGCGGCTCCACGATGGGGATAGTCCTTAACGGCTCCCTGACAAACGTGACGGTCAGGAACTGCTTCATAGGCGGCTACGGGCAGGGCATCCACGTGAACGACAGCAACGGCAGCCTCTTCGCCAACAACAGCGCGTACGGCACCGCCTCCTTCAGCTCCATCTCCGGCTATTACATCGGCGGCACGAGCAGCAACAACGCCTTCATATCCAATGTCGCGCACAACGTCACCCAGCACGGCTTCAAGGTCTCATTCGCCGCAACGGGCAACAACATCTCCGGTAGCGACGTCTACGACTCCTCCGTGGGCTTCAGCATCAACGGCAACAACAATACAATCGAGCGCAACAGCGTCTACCGCTGCTCATCGGGCTACGAGGTCGAAGGGGCGGCCGACACAACCCTCGAGGGCAATCTCGCCCAAAACATCACGTCCCAGGGATACTGGACGCTCGGCGGAGCATCCGGAACGACGTTCATCAACAACACCGCCCGGAACACCACCCTCGGCTTCAAGATAGAGGGCGACGGCCACCTTCTCGCCAACAACACCGCATACGCCGGCACCTCCTACGGCTTCCACCTCTCATACGGAAGCGGAAACAACATGAGCGGCAACCTGGCTTTCAACAATTCCGCGGCCGGCATACTGGTGGAGAGCGCGAACAACACCCGCATGAGCGCGGACCGCATGTACAACAACGCGCTTGATCTGGACCTCAACGCCACCTTTGCGATGGAGTTACACGCTTCGAACATCATATTCGACAGCCCGGCGGGCATCCTCCAGAACTTCACCAACCTGAGCATAAATGACAGCCTGCCCGCCTCATCGGCCTACACCATCAACTGGACCTCGAACGAATCCGCTCTTCCGGCCGGGACCCTGTCGTTCAGGCAGAAGTTCGTCAACATAACCGCCGCGGCGGGCACGGTGTCCCTGGACTCGGCCGCATGGCACTGGACCGACGATGAGGCCTCAGGGTATCCCGAAAGCTCCCTGGCGCTTTACGAGTACAACTCAAGCGGCTGGGCGGTAATCGACGGCTCTCCCGACACCGGCGCAAACGAGTTCGTGATTTCCAACCTGGAGCCGCACAGCGGTTACGGCATCCTGCAGTCGACTTCCGTCGCAAACTGCATGGAAATCGGCTCAGCCGGCGTATACGAGCTGAGCTCCGGCCTTGAGGGGGCCCCGATATCCGCCTCGCCCCGCGGAGGCACGACCTGCATCAAGATAACCGCCTCCGACGTCACCCTGGACTGCAACGGGTTCTCAATCATCAACAACGGGACTGCAGACACATCCAGGGCAATCCTGGCCCTTTCAGACCTGGCGAACGTCACGCTCCGCAACTGCCCGTCTCTTACGAACTATTCATACGGCATAGAGCTGTACCGCGTGAACGACAGCGTCATCGCCAACAACACCCTGGCCGGCAACTATTACGCGATTCTCATCTCATCGAGCCATTATGTCAATATCACGGATAACTTGATAGACAGCGCAACTACCCACGGCATTTTCGTGAACTCGTCCAATTCCAGCACGGTAACGGGCAACACGGTCAACGACGTGCAGGGACTGAACGGCATCTACATCGCATCAAGCCATCACGGCACAATCGACCGCAACAGCGTGGATGATGCCGGAAGCGACTGCATATCGCTGCTTTCATCCCGGAACGCCAGCGTCACTAACAACAACGCCAGCTCGTGCGTCAACGGCATCGTGAACTGGGCAGGCTTCTACGGCGCCTCCTTCGACTGCCACTTCGAGAACAACACCGCCTGGAACAACACGCAGTTCGGGTTTTACATCTACACGCAGCGCAACACCCTTGTCAACAACACGGCCTACAACAACTCGATGAACGGCTTCGAACTTTTCATCGACAACATCCATTCCTCGATGCTTACCGCATACGACAATCTCGGGGACGGCATCAGCCTCTCCTACTGCGACAACTGCACCCTGTCGGACAGCGCCGCATACCGGAACGGTAACAGCGGCGTATACCTCGGCTACGCGCCGGACGCGGTGCTCTCCGACAACCGCGCCTACAACAACTCGAGGGACCTGCTGGTGAACCTCACCGATTTCAGCACGATAGAGATTTCCGTAAACCGCATGCTGTTCCTAAATCCGTCAGGCACGCTGGAGAACTACACGAACCTGACCCTGCAGGACAGCGTGGAGAACTACAACGCATACTCAATGAACTGGACCGCGAACGAAAGCGCGGTTCCGCCGAACCTCGCCAGCTTCGGGCAGAAATTCCTCAACATCACGCCGCTTGTGGGCGAAATATCCCTCGAGAACATATCGTGGAGCTGGCTTGACACCGAGCCCGGGGCGGCCAACGAGTCCTATTTCGCGCTGTGGAAGCACAACTCGTCCGGCTGGTCCGTTCTCAACTCCAGTCCCGACACCTCCGCGAACACCCTCAGCCTCATAAAGCACGAGCCTGAGGGCATCTACGGCATCATGCTGGATTTCGAGGTAAACTGCCCCGTGATAGAAACACCGGGCCCGTACACCATGAACAAGAGCTACACCGGCGCGCCGAACGACGCCTCTCCGATAACCGGCACGGCATGTGTCAAAATCAACGCGTCGGACGTGCTATTCGACTGCAACGGCCACTCAATCACGCATGATGGCAGCAAAGACACCTACGGCATCATAGTCGGCCCGAACGTCACGAACATCACCATACAGAACTGCCCGAACATAACCCGGTATGATACGGGTGTCAATCTGCATCATGTTAATGAAAGCATCATCCGGAACATCACGCTCTACAACAACTCCTACCGCGGCATGTACGTCCACAACAGCGCTCACAACGCCATAGACTCGAACCGGTTCGTGGACAATGCATGGGACGGCCTGTACATGCTCCTGTATTCGGACTTCAACAACATCACGAACAACAACGTCAGCGGGCACCAGCGCTATGGGCTGATACTCACTAACGGGGCGGGCAGCAACAATGTCGTGAACAACACGGCATTCGACAACGGGGGCTGCGCCATCGACGTGGGTGGTTGGGGCCTGTCGAACAATGTCACGGGCAACCTGGCATACGACAACGGCCACCCCTCCGGATATGCAATCGGCATCTGCATCAGAGGCTCCAACGTCACCGCCTGGAACAACACCGCGCGGAACAACAGCCGCGACGGATTCTGGATGAGCGGGCAAAACCACACCCTGCGGGACAACCTGGCCGAGCTGAACGTCGAATCCGGGTTCTATGCCAGTGAAGCCGATTTGATACTGCTGGAGAACAATACTGCGAGGGATAACGGGTATGACGGCATCCATAACCATGGCGGGAACAACGACACCCTTCGCATCAACATGGTTTACAACAATACCCAAAACGGAATAGTAATTTCCTGGGAAGGCGAGGGCACCCCCGCGTATGACACCCTGATAACCGGCAACGAGATATACTCGAACGGCCAGGCCGGCATCCTGCTCAACGCGGCCAACCGGACCATTATTGACGGGAACCACCTGTACAACAACAGCGCGGGCCTCTTTGTCTGGGACTTCCTGGGCTACGCCGGCAGCGTAGTCAACGTTACCGGCCTAATATTCGATAACCCGGCGGGCGACTACGCCAACTTCACCAACCTCTCCCTCAACGACACCTACGGGGCGTACTCCAACTACTCAATCAGATGGACCACAAACTCGAGCGCCCTGCCCTTCGCCATGAACCTCTTCGAGGGCAAGATAGTCAACATCAGCAACCACTCCGAATCGGTCTCAATCGACGCCATTTCCTGGTCATGGCTGGATTCCGAATCCGCGGGCCACAACGAATCGCGGTTCGGGCTCTGGAAATACAACTCCAGCGGATGGGCGCCCATGAACGGCTCCGCCGACACCGTGGCGAACACCATCAGCCTCTACGGGATGAACCCCGCGAGCGACTACGGCATCCTTTCGGACGAGGGCGGCCCGCTGGTCGTCTGGCACAGCCAGTACCCGCCGGACATAGACTCCCTGAACGCGCTCGACATCGGCGTCAACATCACATACAACATCACGGACCCGAGCGGCATCGACCCGGCATCGCCAATCCTCTACTACAAGACCAACACCAGCACCTCGGACTGCTGGACCTTCGTGAACGGCAGCTACGGCTACTGCGGCTACCGGGAGAGAACCCCCGAGTCCAACGAAAGCGAACTCTGGCTCTGGAGGCTCTATGACAACCAGATATACCCGGCAACCTACAACATCGACGAGCGGGGCATGGAGACCACCGCCCATTCGGCATACAACCTCGCCACCCAGAACAACCCGCTGAAAATCCAGCTGCTGAACGTTTCGAACATCACGCAGTACGGCTTCTTCGAGGTGATGGCGAACATCAGCTCCGGAACGTCGCCGCTCCGCATATTCTACTGCAACGAGTCCTACTCCGCCGGCAACCCGAGCAATTCGCCGTCCTGCACCAACTTCTACAGCCTGCCCTACAACCAGCCCTACAACCACAGCCACAGCGAATACTCATACCACATGTTCGTGCCCTTCGCGATGAACGCCTCGAGCGGCCTGCTCGGGAACGTCCGCGTCACCTCCACATCGTACTTCATACTGAGGCCTGCCCAGGGCAGCTCGTGGAACGTGTATTACATCTCCAACGTATCGAGGCCCTCCGCGATACAGACCTCGGCCAACAACGGAAACGCATGGTCGGATTTCGCAGGGACCGTGGACTCGCACCTCCACCAGTACGATCCCACGGACCGGCTCTGGTACTACGCCTGCGCGAACGACACGCTCGGGAACCACAATTGCTCGGCCGAGTTCTACGACTACCTGAACCTCTCCGGAATCCCGCCGACAGCGCCTGACGTCTACAGCCCCACCAACGATTCATACTGCGGCTCCGTCCCGATAAACTACACGGCAGCAATCTCACCGAACGGCTACAACATAAGCCACTACAACATCAGCCTGATGAACAGCGACTTCACGTTCAACAAGACCATCCTCGGCAACAACTCGCTCAACCTGAGCTACGAATGGGACGCCTCCGGCACGGCGCCCGGCAACTACAGCATAAGGGTGGAGGCCTGCGACACGGAAGGCCAGTGCTCGAGCGGCTATTCGCTCATATTCAACTACACCGGCCCCTGCTCGGCCAACTGCCCGGTGATAACGGCGCCCGGCGAATACAGCATGAACTTCAACTACACCGGAGCCCCGAACGACGCCTCGGAGATGGGAGCCAACTCCTATGCATGCCTGAAGATAGCGGCATCCGACGTGGAATGGGACTGCCAAGGCTATTCCATAATCAACGGTTTCATCCCCGTGGGATACATCCACTACGGCATACTCCTGAACGGCTCGCTTACGAACGTCACGGTGAAAAACTGCAACAACCTGACCGGATACAGCTATGGGCTCCTAGCCTATCAGTCCAATGGCAGCGTTTTCCTCAATAACAGCGCCTGGAACAGCGAAGAAGACGGCATCGTGCTCTCGTACTGCTTCGGCAGCAACCTGACCAACAATACCGCGAACGGCAACGGCGCCTGCGGCATCTCCGTGGACAACTCGTCCTCCAATAATGTCACCGGCAACGAAGCCCATAACAACGGAGACGGCTTCTGCATCTATTCATCCGACAACAACACGGTCGCGGGCAACAACGCCACCGGAAATTCGGGCTCCGGCTTCGAACTCGTTGGCTCGGATGGAAATGTTCTTGACCGGAACGCCGCTTTCGCGGGCCAGACCGGCTTCGCCATATGGGAAGCCTCGAGCGGAAATACTGTAAAAAACAGCGATGCCGGAGCCAACGGCGTGTTCGGCGGCATCTTCGTGGACGATTCCGACTCCGTGGTCCTGGCCAACAACACGCTGTATGACAATGCCGCCGGCATATTCCTGTCCAATAGCACGACGAGCGCATTGGCCGACAACGCGCTGTTCAACAACTCGGCCGATCTTGCACTGCTTTACGGCTCGGACCTCATAATGAACAACACCCTGTTCCTGAACCCTTCGGGCACACTGGAAAACTTCACCAACCTTTCAATCAATGACAGCCTTGGTCCAGCCGAGGGTTACATGGTAAGCTGGGCCGCGAACGCCTCGGCGCCGCCGTTCACCCATTTCAGCTTCGGGAACAAGTACGTGAACATCACAAACCTTACGTCCGGCGTGTCGGTCGACCGGGCGGTATGGCACTGGACGTCCGCGGAAGCCGCAGGCCATGACGAATCCGCCTTCGAGCTTCTCAGGTACAACGAATCCCACGGCTGGACGCTCCAGAACAGCTCGCCGGACACTATCAACCGCGAGCTGACGCTCTTTGCCATCGACGAGTTCAGCCAGTTCGGGATTTTCGAATACAACTACAGCGGCTGCGTGAACCTCAGCAACCCCCTCACCTGGGGCACGAGGCTGTACAACTCCAGCGGCTCGCTCTATGTGAACGAAAACACAACGCTCTGCCGCGACACCTACTACATGGACGTGGACATCTTCGCGGTATCGCTCCTCTACATGAACGTGTCCAACATCTACCTCGACTGCAACGACTCGGTAATAGACGGGGTCGATTACAACGGGCGGGGCGTCCAGATCGGCTATTTCGGCATGGGAACCGACCCGCCGGCCGTGAACGACACAATAAGGAACTGCCTCGTGCGCAACTTCCGCTACGGCTTCCTCGTGCAAAGCACGTCGAACAACACGCTGCACAACCTCACGGCGTTCAACAACACGGAGACCGGTTTCGACGTCTACCTTGGCGGGAACAACACGATATACGGCGCCCGCGCGAGCTTTGGGCAGGACGGCTTCTTCCTCCATTCCACGAGCAACAACTCGCTTCGCGACAGCCTGGCGGAAAACAACACGCAATACGGCATCTACGAGGTGCAATCCTCCCTGAACGCCTATTCCAACGCATCCGCGAAATACAACGGAGGCGACGGCTTCCACTCGTCCGACTCCGCATCCGCCAACATCTCCTCCTGCGCGGCCCGCGGGAACGGCGGCTCAGGATTCTATTTCCAGCCCGGCAAATCCCCGGGCTATACATTCCACACGATATCCGCAAGCGAATCAACGGAAAACGTTATTGATGGATATACCGTGTTCCAGGCGTTCTCGAACCGGTTCACATCCTCCAATGCCAGCGGGAACGGCGCGGCCGGCATCTCAATATTCATGGCACTCGACACTACCATCGACCCGTCGTGGTTCTGCAACAACACCGACGGAATAGTGCTTAACAATACATACGACTCCATAATCGACGACTCCGTAGCATGCAACAACACCGGCTATGGAATCGTCCTCCAGAACGCGAACAACACGCTCGTGAACCGTTCGCTCTCATACAACAACAGCTACGGCCTCTACCAGCTCGACAGCAATTTCACGGCGATATCCGGCAGCAACCTCACAAACAACACGAACGACGGCCTCAGGTTCGATTCCGGAAGCGGCAACAACACGCTCGTCTCCACCTACGTCTGCTTCAACGGCTTGGACCTGAACAACCAGGGCGCCTCGAACTCGGGCGATGAGGACCGCTGCGACTCCTTCATGGGCTGGTCAGAGAACGGCCACTACGGCTGCGAATACTCGTGCAGCTCCATGTGGCACCGCTTCTTCGGCGACGTCAACGGAACGATAATACTGCGCGACAATTCCAGCGCCAACCTGTTCTTCAGCTGGAACGCCACGGGCTACAGCGTCTATTTCGCAGACTACGATTCTGCGGTGAGCTGGGCCGACCTCCAGGCCATCGGCAGGGACACATCCGGCGCCCAGTCCTCAAACGACTTTGTCGAGCTCGACACGGCATTCGGCACCGCATCCTACAGCGACAACATAAACCGGACGTATTCCAGCGACGGCTCGGTTCCGCTTGAGGCCGCCGGCTACAGCGTGTTCGGCCTCCCGATAGCCAACGTCCCGGTGGCGAATTCGACCGCCTTCAACACCAGCTTCGACACCGGCATCCTCTGGGACATGTCCGACGACGGCGGCGACGGCGAGTACGACACCGCCGACAGGGAGACGACCGTCTGGGTCGTGGCGGTCAACGCGTCTTCGGCGGACGTCTATGGCACCTACGACTTCCTCATCCAGGTGCCGGAGTCGCTCGCAACCTACGAGGGTTCCAACGAGCTGGTCTCGGTCTATCTTGAACTGCAATAGGCTCCGGGCCAGATCCGCCCCGGGTTTGCTTTTATTCATTTATTCATACAAATTATCACAAGGTATATTTATTATATATTAGGTGCGGCTTATTGTGGGGTTTGATTCGTGGAAAGGATTAACCGTAAACCGCCGGATTCAGCCCAATTCCTGCTCGGCTTTCCGCTACTGCTCGGCATGCTCGTTTTAGCCTCGCCCCTCAACATCACCCACGTCGAAGGCCTCAGGGCGGATTTCTCGGACCTGGTCTTAGAGGCGGATGGCGAGAACGGCACCTATGCGCTCCCCTTCACCGTGGCCGGGCTTAGCGAAGGCGAATGGGTCCTTGTCAACGCAACGCCCCCCGGGGACGGCTCCCAGATAAGGCTGCTCTCCTCTTCGAGTAACGGTTCGCTCACCCGGACGGCCGACCCGTCGATAGTCGAAATCACCCATCAGGAGGGGTTCGAGGCCGATTTCTCCAACCTCGCCTTCGCCCTCTGCGATTCCGGCGGGCATTATTCGCCAATATCGCACACCATCATCGGATACAGCGAAGGGCAATGGGCCGCCGTAGCCCTTGAGCGCGCCCCGGCCGAATACGAAACCCTGTCCGTCCTTATCAGTTTGGGCGACGCGCCCCCAACCGAATCCCCTAATCCGCCCTCCGATTCAAACGGCACTTCCGCACCCCCCGGGCGGCCATCCGAAGAGGGCGAATCCGCCGACGGGGGCTCAGATGCCGGAACAGAAATCCCCGAAGCGGAAAGCCCTCCTGATGGTCCCGAGGGACCGCCTGAGGCATCACAGGACGAAACCCGCGGGGATTCCGGCGGCCCCGCAATCCCTCCGGCCTGTGAAAACACAACCGCAAACGCAGGCCTTTTCATCAGCGACGAGGGAATGGACAGCGGATTCGGAATGGGGCCGCAAGAGCTCCCCCCGCCCTGGGGCGCCGAGCCCATGCGCGTGGGCTTCCTTGTCAGGGGGGCCGGCGGGAAGGCATTCCCCGCCGATATCACGCTGGAGCGCTCCGGCTCCTCGGGCGATTTCGGGATAATCCGCGGAATGCCCGTATTCAGCCTGCCCGCGGGGACGTATGACGCCACGATACGGCCGAAAGCGCTGGCCGATGAGAACGGCCGGCCGCTCCCGGGCGCCCCGGTGGAAGCCGTCCGTATCCGGGGCGCGGAAATCTCGCCCGATAGCCCGCTCGATTTCGGCCTTGAAAACCTGCCTCCGAACGTGCTGCCCTTCGGCAAGAGCGCAAGGCAGGCATTCGCGGCGGACCCAACGAGGCTATCTTTCATTGAAGGGGAAATCGAGGTCGTCGCAAGGGGCACATCGCTTTACAAGTGCGCCGAATGGGATTTCGATGGCCGGACCTGCACCGGGTCATGGGAATGGCAGATGGACCTCGTTCCGGGTGAAAAATACGTCATTGCGCTCGGGCCGGACGACCCCGCATGGGCGGAATACAACCTGACCTATGGCGCCCCAAGATGCGGCAACGCCTCGTCCCCCTGCTATGCCAACTCTTCCCTTCTCCAGTCGCGGGACACCCTCGCGACGCCCGAGCCCAACCAGCCGAACACGCTTGATTCCTGCGCCGACGGGGCGTCGGGCACCTACCTGACCGACGAATCCGTGGAAAACATAACCATCACCAGCCTTAACGGCACAACATTCAACGCCGGAGACACCGTGAACATCACGGCGACCGTGTTCTGCTTCAATGCCGTAAACGACAACATAAATTTCCTCTATACGAGCTCGGCCTCCAGTCCGGCCTGGGCGACAATAGGTTTCACCGACCCGTGCCCCGCGGCGGGCTTCAACACGATCACGAAAACGTTCGTGCTCGATCCCGTGCCGGGCGAGCACGCTGTCCGCGTCATCAACCAGTACAACGGCGACCCGGCTGCAACGTGCGGCGCGGGCGCCTACGACGACAACGACGATGTCGCGTTCATGGTGAACGGCACGGAAATACCCCAGCCTGGCGACGCGATAATCGCATACCGCTCCAACACGGGCCTTTTCGGAGTGAACTCGCCCAAGATCCGCTTCTATAACGCGAGCGGGGCTGGCGCCTGGGGCAGTGAAATCGAGCTTCCGTCCGCAGGCTCCCCGGTAAGGTGGGCCCGGGCGAAGTGGTCCCCGGTCTCCAGCAAGATTGTGATTGTAACCCTGGGCGACGACGGGAACCTCGACGGATACGCCTGCGCCGGCAACTGCAGCCGGGCCGGGAGCTGGGACTTTTCACCCAACATCGGCAATGTCTGGGCAGCGGCGGCCGCCCAGCGCCGCTACGACATCTCTTTCGAAACGCGCACCGGCGACCTGATGCTCGCATACGGGGTCAACGACGCCAACACCGCCCGCGACCTCGCCTACAAGGTCCTTCCCGGCAACTCCACATCCTTCGCGGGCCTGACCGAAGGGTATATCGACGATGCCGGCCATGGGACGAACATCCAGTATTCCTGGGTCCGCCTGGACAGCAAGCCGGTCCTGAGCGAGGAAATCGCCCTTGCGGGGTTCGACCTCAGCAGCAACGACGTCAACGCCTGGATATGGAACGGCACGGCATGGGGCGGCCAGACAGACATATCGAACACCGCCACCGCGACAGCCGGATACGAGGCGCTGGCAATCCGCTATGCGGC
This sequence comes from Microcaldota archaeon, assembly GCA_964647855.1. Taxonomy (GTDB): domain Archaea; phylum Micrarchaeota; class Micrarchaeia; order Anstonellales; family Bilamarchaeaceae; genus Bilamarchaeum. Next base: position 444,055 of record CAZYJW010000001.1, read on the forward strand.
CGACGGCAGCAAGGCCATGGCAATGGGCCCGGCCGGAACCACCGGGACGATGAACACGCGCTACTGGGACGGCTCCGCCTGGTCGGCAATATCATCATTCGACGTGGATGCAGGGGACAACAACGACGTCAGGTGGGCCTCTCTTAAGGCTGACCCGGCCACGGACGACCTGCAGGCGGTGTTCGTGGACAGCGGGTCCGACCTCACGACGGCTTATTGGGACGGCTCCGCCTGGTCGGTCACGACCGGCATCGACAACGGGCTTGACCTCTCCACGGCGCGACTCGCCGACTTCGAATGGAACCTCACCGGCTCGGTCGGGAGGCTGGTCTGGAACACCGACGGCGCAGGGACCGCGCTCAGCCAGAGGCCGTGCTCCCCGCAGTGCACCGGAACGACCACGACCATATCTGCCTACGCCGGCACCGGCGGGTGGGTGTCGATGGCGCTGAATCCAAACCCCGGCGGCAGCATCCGCACCCTCTCTGCCCGCCTGAACTCCAACTTCGACATAGGCTCCTTCTCATTCGACGGAAGCGCATACTCGAACTACGGCGATTCCGCAATAACGGCAGACACGACCGTCTCGACATTCGAAGCGTTCAGCATCGCCTTCAATATCACCGACAGCGCCGCGCCCTCGGTCGATTTCACGCCGCCCACCCCCGGCAACGGCAGCGTCATCGCCACCGATTACGCGTTCATCAATTCCACGGCAACGGACAATCTGGGGGTGGATACGGTCTACCTGGAATGGAACGGAACGAACGAGACCATGAGCCTCTCCGGAACATCCAACTATTTCCTCAACAAGACCGGCCTCGCATCCGGCGTCTACCACTACCGGATATGGGCGTCGGACTATGCAGGCAACTGGAACGCCACGGAGATGCGGACCTTGACGTATTGCGCCGCGCAAATCAACGGAATCGCGGATTCTCCCGACCCGCAGGGATTCGGCCTTAACGTGACCATCTCGGCGAACGCGTCCAACGCAAGCTCGGTCCTGGCAGGAATCACCCCGCCGGGCGGCAGCGAGTCGAACTTCACGATGGCGGGCTCCGGCCCGGGCGCCTATTCCCTGAACTATTCCAACTGGATTAACGGGTCCTATTCCTACCGGATATATGCGAACGATTCGGGCGGGGCATGGACGAACAGCTCTGAATACCTGTTCGACCTCCTCCAGAACCTGTCACTCCAGGTCAGAACCCTGAAGGACAATTACGTGGCAAACGAGACAATCAACATAACCGACCCGGAATTCATCAGCCTCGACGCGCCCCTGCTCACACAGACGTCTTTCGGAGACGGCTGGATGCCCCTGCAGACCGACAATCAGGGCGAGCTCGATGCGTGGGTGTCGGAGTTCGCGGAATCCGCGGCGCAATCGAAAGGCGGAGCCGTCCGCGTGTCGGCGCGGGCCCAGGACCCGCTCGGCGTGCGCCGTGTCGAGGCTTTCATACCGACGCGGGACGGGGAGGACAGGGTGCCCCTCGCCCTCGCGGAAGGGAGCGAGCAGGACGGCGTATGGCGGGGGGAATGGGTCCCCCACGGCCTCATAGGCAAGCATTTCGTCGTCCGCATCGAGGCCGAGAACCGGAAGCGCATCAACGACACCGCGTACGTGGCGGTCGGCGACCCGCCCGGGCTGTGGATTCTTCCCTCCGCGCATGGCGACCCGAACGGTCAGTGGGACAACGAGTACAACGCGCGCGACGGGGACATCAACACCTACGCCTCCGACAATTCGAATCCCGGCACCGGCTGGGGCTCCTTCATCCTGTTCAACCTGTCCGCGAACGTGTCATCCGACCGCGTTCGCGTCTGGTCGGACTACGGGCCCCAGGTGGGCTCGGTCGACATAGACGTTTTCAGCAACCAATGGGTTGACGCGTACGAGGGAAGCATCCCCAACCTCGAGTGGCACGAGGCGAATTTCACGCTGGCCAACATCAGCGCGGGCCGATACCGCTTCAATTACACCACCCCGGGCTACGTCTACTGGCTCTACGAGTTCCAGTTCTACAACGTCAGCACACAGATCAACATCCCGGTGGTTTCAACAAGGGCCGCGTCATCCGTGGAGGAGGCGACCGCGGTCCTGCATTCGACGGTCTCAAGCGACGGGGGAGACGAATGCCTGGTGCGGTTCCTCTACGGCAACGCATCCGGCTCCTACCAGAACGTTACCGAATGGGCGTCCGGCCAATACACGGGCAGCACTCTCGGCCAGCGGATCTACGGCCTGGAAGCCGGGAAAACCTATTATTTCCTCGCCCAGGTGAACAACAGCGCCGGGCAGTCGAACGGCTCGGAGCAGTCCTTCACCGCGGGAACGCCGCCCGCCGGCTGGCTCAGCGCGATGGGATTCGGCGACCCGTCGGGCCAATGGCTCGGCGAGCTGAACGTGACAGACGACGAAACGTCAAGCGAGGCATGGAGCTACCATGAAATCAACGACCCGGACGGCGTCTGGAGCCCTTACCTCTACCTCAACCGCACGCCCTCAATCATTTCCGATGCCATCCGGTTCAACGCGAAATCGGTGGATGTGGACCTCGCCGAGGTCGAGGTATACGCGGGCGGAGGCTGGGTGACGGCCTACAACGGCACCTTCACTGGCGGAACCTTCACTTCGGCCTCATTCAACCTCTCGAACGTCAGCGAGGCGAGAATCCGCTTCAGGGCGATAGCCAACAATCGTGGCTTCGACTTCAAAATCGCAGAGTTCGACTTCTTCAAGCAGGTCGCGACGGCGCCGGAAAACCAGAGCAAGCTGGAGAACCACGGCCCGACGAACGCCTCCTGCATCCTGCTCATGAGGACCCAGTTCTGGAACGGCACCGGCTGGCAGGAAGACGATGTCGTAGTGAACGAAACCGGGCCCCGCGTCCTTGAGCCTTCCGAAGTTCTCAAGCTGGACCTCATCTGGAACCCCTACAACTATTCCACGGACAGCCTGAGCTTCGGCCCGGGCACATACCGCATCCACGCCTCCTGCCGCGACAACGGCACATCCACCCTGATGAACGAGAACGGAAGCTATGTCAACGCGACATACAACTTCACGTTCGACAATGCGGTGCCATCAGTTGTCATCGTGAGCCCGGCGAACGGCACCAACTACACCCTCACCAGCGCGATTCCCATATGGGTGAACGCCACGGACCCCACCAGCCCGGTCACCCAGGTGCTCGCAAACGTCTCGAACAGCATAGGCTGGGAGCTGGTTAACCTTACGTTCAATTCGAGTTCCGGATACTGGGAGGCGGGCTACCCCAACACGAACTACGTGGGCATCTACACAGTCACCGCCATGGCGTACGATGCGGCCGGCAACGTCAACGGCACTGAATACGTGCAGGTGAACGTAATCGACGACGCCCCGCCGGCCGTGGCCCTGATATCCCCTCCGGACGGATTCACGAACAGCTCGGCCGCCTCCATGAACGTGACATTCGTCTGCAACTCGACGGACAACTACGACAACGCCAACATCACGCTCCACATCACGGACAGCTACGGCATGTCGTTCTCCGCCAATTCGACGCAGGGCGTCTCGGGAATATACTCTTCGGCCATTTTCACCCTCAACCTCACGGCCGGGGCATACGTCTGGAACTGCCTCGCCTACGATTCCAGCGGGAACAACGCCTTCGCACCCGCGAACAGGACCATCACGATAGGAATCCCCAACTGCCCGCTAATCAACGCGTCCGGAGAATATGCCCAGATGATGGATTATTCCGGGGCCCCCAACGGCGCATCCCCGCTTTCGGGCTACGCATGCGTCAAGATTGCCGCATCCGACGTCGTCTATGACTGCGCGGGCTTCGGCATCACAGACAACGGCACCGCGGGCACGACCTACGGCATCCTCCTGAACGGCTCCCTCACGAACGTCACTGTCCGCAACTGCCCGTCCGTCTCAGGCTACAGCCACGGCATTTACTCGTACCAGTCCAACGGCGGCACCATCGCCAATTGCACGGCTACGAATTCCGGCGCCTGCGGCATCTCTGTTCACGGCGGCTCGTCCAACTCCATCTCCGAATCCCTATCGCACTCCAACGGGGGGAACTCGACGGCATCCGGCTATTGCCTTTACGATTCCATAGGCGGCGCGATTTCAAACAGCAGCGCCTACAACAACACCCAGCACGGCTTCTCCATCCAGTCCTCCAACCAGACCGTCGTCTCAAACAGCAGCGCATACGAAAACGCCTTCGACGGCTTCCAGCTCTGGCCGGACTCCGTCAACAACACCCTCGCAGGAAACGACGCATACAGGAACTCGCAGAACGGCTTCTGGCTCGCTGTCCGCTGCAGCGGCAACAACCTGAGCGGCAACAGCGCCTACGGCAACACGGGCAGCGGGTTCCATATCACCGACCTTTCGGACAACAACACGCTCATTGGGAACGTTGCGCATTCGAACGATGTCGGGTTCTTCCTCGGCGCCGGATTCAACCTGGGCCAGCATGTCCGCGGCAACCTGCTCTCCTCCAACGACGCTTTCGACAACGGCATCGGAATCCATCTGCAGAACGACAGCAACACCACCCTTTCCGGCAACAACGTCACCAACAACACGGGCACGGGGGTGCTGATGGGGCCGGATTCAAGCGCCCCGGCGCTCTCATCCAATTCCGTCTGCTTCAACGCGCTCGACATCCACAACTCTGCAGCCAACGGGACGGGAAGCCTCGACCGCTGCGACTCCTTCATGGGCTGGTCAGAGAACGGGCACTACGGCTGCGAATACTCGTGCAGCACCATGTGGCACCGCTTCTTCGGCAACGTGAGCGGCAGCATCATGCTCGGCTCCAGCGAGACCGCGCTCGTTTACAGCTGGAACGCGACCGGATTCAACGTCTATTTCGCGGACTTCGACTCCGACATCAGCTGGGCCGACCTCGGGGCGATTGGCAGGAACACTTCGGGCGGGCAGTCCGCGGACGACTTCACCGAGCTCGACAGCGCGTTCGGCACGGCGTCATACGGCGACAATATCAACAGGACTTATTCCAGCGACGGCTCGGTTCCGCTTGAGACGAGAAACTGGACCGTGTTCGGAATTCCCGTCCAGGATATTCCGGCCGCGAATTCAACCTCCTTCGCCACCTCATTCACGACCGGAATACTCTGGGACACATCCGACGGCGGCGTTGAGTTCACAGACGCGATAAACCAGAGCACTGTCTGGATGGTGGCGGTGAACGCGAGCGCGGCGGACACCTACGGCACCTATGACTTCCTAGTGCAAATCCCAGAAACCCTTTCATCATACGAGGGGGCCAACGACCTCGTATCGGTTTATGTCGAGCTCCAGTAAGGCCGCACGATTACATATTTAACGCTTCTTTCCGATAGAGGGTTCCTAATAAGTGGTGAAAATGGAGCAAAGACTGGAGATAACCACCAAAAGCCACATCCGGGACGTCCAAGGCGAGCAGCTTTCGCTGCGCCTCAGGCGTGAGATGGGCCTGGAAATCCCGTGCAGGGCCGTCGACGCCTACAACCTCGGCGAAAAGCTTGGGGAAGAGGATATGGCGGCCCTTGCCGCGGACGTATTCACGGACGCGGTGGTCCAGGACTACTCCTCCGGGGAGCCCCTGTTCGCGGATACCTGGCGAATCGAGATAGGCCTGCTCCCGGGCGTCACCGACAACGTGGGGCACACCGCCTCAGAGGCCGTGCGCGACAGGCTCGGGAAGGAGGTCCGGGTTTTCTACTCGCGCATGTACTCCCTGAAAGGGGACCTGGACGACGCAGCGTGCGAGCGCATCGCAGGCCTGCTCCACAACCCCCTAATCGAGCGCTTCATCATCCACAGGCCGGGCGCGAACCCGGAACCGTATCTGCCCAGGGTGCAGATAGCCCACGAGCCGTCGGTCCAGAAATTCAGCCTGCACATGGGCAAGGAGCGCTTCGAGGCCCTCGCCAAGGAGCGCCTGCTCTCGCTCTCATACGACGAATTCAGCGCTATAAAGGCATATTTCAAGGACGAGAAGGTTGTCGAAGCCCGGAAGGCGGTCGGCCTGGACAACAAGATGACCGACGTTGAGATGGAGGCCCTCGCACAGACCTGGAGCGAGCACTGCAAGCACAAGATTTTCAACGCCATGATAAGCTACGAGGAGAACGGCGAGCGGCATGCCATAAATTCCCTCTTCAAGACATTCATCCGGGGCGCGACCGAGCAGGTCAAGAAGCCGTACGTGGTGAGCGTCTTCAAGGACAACGGCGGCATCATCAAGTTCAACCACGAATACGACGTCGCGATAAAGGTGGAGACCCACAACGCCCCCTCGGCGCTCGACCCCTACGGCGGGGCGCTCACCGGGGTCCTGGGCGTCCAGAGGGACGTCCTCGGCACCGGCCTCGGGGCGAACCCGATAGCGAACATCGACGTCCTCTGCTTCGGGCACCTCGACGCCAAAAGGGAGCATTATCCGAAGGGCGTGCTCCACCCGCGCACCATCTACGACGGCGTAATCCGGGGCATAGAGCATGGCGGCAACAAGATGGGCATCCCCACGGTGAACGGTTCGATAACATTCGAGAAGGAATACACCTGCAGGCCCCTAGTATACTGCGGCACGATAGGCATCATGCCCTCGGAAATCAACGGAAGGCGCACGTCGGAGAAGAGGATAGAGCCCGGATACCTGGCCGTAATGGCCGGGGGGCGGATAGGCAAGGACGGAATCCACGGCGCGACATTCTCATCCATGCAGATAGACTCATCGGTTCCGCAGAGCGTCGTGCAGATCGGGGACCCGATAACGCAGAAGAAGACGCTTGATTTCGTGATAGAGGCCCGCGACCGCCTCCTCTACGAGGCGATAACCGACAACGGCGCGGGCGGGCTCTCATCCAGCATCGGCGAGCTCGCCCAGATATCGAACGGCTGCGAGATACACCTCGACCGCTGCCCGCTCAAGTATTCTGGCCTCGACCCATGGGAAATCCTGGTTTCCGAGTCCCAGGAGCGCATGACGCTCGCCGTCCCTCCGGAGAGGCTCACGGAGCTAATGAAGGTCGCACGGGTCCACGGCGTCGAAGCCACGGTCGTAGGCACATTCACAGGAAGCGGGCACTTCCACGCGCTCTACAAGGGCCAGACGGTCGCCTATCTGGGCATGGACTTTCTCCACGAGGGCGTCCCCCAGTACAAGCTCAAGGCATCCTGGAAGAAGCTCATTTTCCCGGAGCCCTCCATAACGGCATCCGATCCCGGGTCCATCCTGCGGAGGCTCCTCCTGTCGCCGAACATCACCGTGAAGGAGTCGGTCATCCGGCGCTACGACCACGAGGTCAAGGGGATGAGCGTCATCAAGCCCCTGATGGGCGGGCCCCAGGACGGCGCGGTAATCCGCCCGCTCTATTCCTCGCCTGAGGGGCTCGTGATATCCCATGGCGTCTGCCCCCGCTACGCGCAGGACGGCTACGCCATGGCGGCACTCGCCTTCGACGAGGCCGTCCGGAACGCCATAGCCGCCGGGGCGAAGTTCGGCTATCTAGCCTGCCTGGACAACTTCTCATGGCCGGACCCCGTGAAATCGCCCCGGACGCCGGACGGGGAGCTCAAGCTCGGCAACCTGGTGCGGGCATGCCTCGCCATGTACGACTGCGCGACATCCTACGGAGTCCCCATCGTCTCGGGAAAGGACAGCATGAAGAACGACTACTACTCGGGCGAGCGGAAATACTCCATCCTGCCCACACTCCTCGTGACGGTCGTCGGCAAAATCGACGACGTCGGGAAGGCGGTGAGCACGGAATTCAAGAAGCCGGGGGACGTCGTCTACGTCCTCGGCATGACGCGCGACGAGCTTGGCGGAAGCGAGTACTACAAGCTGTTCGGAGGCGTCGGCAACACCCCTCCCCAGGTCCGCACCGAGGAGCATGCGCCCCTCTACAAGGCGCTATCCGGAGCCATCTCCGAGGGGCTGGTCTCTTCTGCCCATGACGTTTCAGACGGCGGCCTCGCGGTCGCGTTCGCCGAATGCGCGCTCGGTTTCGGCCTGGGGGCTGAGCTGGACGTCGCATCAGTGCCGGCGGAGACCGGGCGCGAGGACGCGGTGCTGTTCTCGGAGAGCGCCGGCCGCTTCATTGTGAGCGTAGCGCCGGAGAACGCGGAACGATTCGAGAAGGCGATGGAGGGCACCGCCTTCAGGAAGGCCGGGCGCGTGCGCGGAGACCGGCGCTTCATCATAAGGCGCGGGGACGCGGCCATGGTGAACGAGGCCATCGAGGAGCTGCGCAAGGCGTATTTCACGGGTGTGGGCGATGATTGAGCGCATGCGCGAGGAGGCAGCGTCCATGCTGGCCGCCGCTTCCGGGGCGGATAAAGCCTCGGCCCTCGAATCCCTGGAATCCGGCAGGATGGGCGACATCTCGAGCAGGCTCGCCTTCGCGCTCGCGAAGGAGAAAAAGGGCAATCCGGCGAAGCTCGCAGGGGAAATCGCGAAGAAGCTCGGCCAATCGCCCGATTTCGAGAAAATCGAGGCCGCAGGGCCTTACATCAACTTCTACCTTAGCGACAAGGCATACGCCTCGCTGCTCTCTGACATCCTGGAGAAGCGGGACCGCTACGGAGCGGGCCCGAAGAAGGGCGGCAAGGCCATAATCGAGTTCCCGTCGGTGAATCCGAACAAGCCGTGGCACATCGGCCACCTCCGCAACGCCCTCCTGGGGGATTCCGTCGCCCGAATACTGGAATTCGACGGTAACGCGGTGGAGCGCATGGATTACATCGACGATTTGGGCCTGCAGGTCGCCCAGAGCCTGTGGGGCTTCCTCAATTACGACTCCAACCCCCAGGGCAAGTTCGACCGCTGGCTCGGGCACCAGTACGTGGGCATAGCGAAGAGGTTCGAGGAGGACAAGGCCGTGGTGGAGGGCGTCCGGCAGACCCTGAAGCTGATGGAGGAGGGCGGCAACGAGATCTCCCGGGCGGGCAGGGAACTCGCCGAGAGATGCGTCGCCGCCCAGTACCAGACCGCGTTCGACTTCGGAGTATTCCACGACGTGCTCGTGTTCGAGAGCGACATATTGAGGACCATCTTCGAAGAGGGCGTCGCAAGGATAAGGGAGAACGACGCCGTGATTCTCGAGAAGGAGGGCAAGAACGCCGGCTGCTGGGTCGTCAAGCTGGGCGGGGATTTCGAGAAGGAGTTCGGCAAGATGGAGAACCCGGACAAGGTCCTCATCCGGAGCGACGGCACCGCGGTCTACACCGGCAAGGACGTCATATTCCACCTATGGAAGTTCGGCAAGCTCAAGAACCGCTTCGGCTACGCGCCGTTCATCGTGCAGCCCAACGGCAGGACCGCCTTCATGACCCATCCCGGGGGGAAGGACATGGCGTTCGGCCATGCCGATTCCGCAATCAACGTCATCGGCGTGGAGCAGAAATACCCCCAGCGGGTCATCGTGGAGGTCCTGCGCCGCCTGAAATTCGAGGGCGAGGCCGCCAACCTCCACCACCTATCCTACGAGCATGTCGGGCTTCCGGACGAGAAATTCTCGGGCAGGAAGGGCACGTGGGTCGGCTTCACCGCGGACGACCTGCTCGCGGAGGCCAAGGCCCGCGTGATGGAGAAGATAAAGCTCGATGTCGGTCCGGACGAGAAGGCAAAGATCGCCAAGACCGTGGGGGCCGGGGCGATAAAATACTCATTCCTGCGCACCAGCTCCGACAAGCGCATAACCTTCCGCTGGGAGGACGCCCTGAACATGGAGGGCGACTCCGGCCCGTACCTTCAGTACGCCTATGTGCGCACGAAGGGCATCCTCGGCAAGGCGTCGGAGGAACCCGCAGTATGCGAGGGCGTGATTTACACCAAGGAGGAGAGGGCGCTCATCAGGCGCCTCGCCATGCTCCGCGCCGTGGTCGCAAGGAGCGCCAAGGAGCGCGCCCCGCACCATGTGACGCAATACGCGCTGGATGTGGCAGCGGACTTCAGCTCGTTCTACACGAACTGCCCGGTCCTCGTCGCGGAGGACGCGGAGGTGCGGAGGAGCCGGCTTGCCATTACGCTCGCCGCGGGCATCGCCCTGAAGAACGCGCTCGGCCTGCTCGGGATAGAGTGCCCGGAGAGGATGTGACGACATGAGACAATACGCTTTGCCGGCCGCGGTTCTGCTTGCGCTTGCCGGATTGGTTTTTTCGGGTTCAGGCGGCTCCCTCACGGATGCCGAGAAGCAGTGCATCCGGGGCTGCTGCGAAAATGCCGGCGGAGTCTACGACTACGAGCACAACGGGTGCGAGAGCCCGGAATCCGACATCACAGACTGCGCGGACGCATGCCGGGAGCAGGAGTCCGGCTTCTGCCCCTTCGCCGCACTGCTGGCGGCCGGCCTGGCTGGATTCTTGTTAGCACGCTCCAAGGAACAAGGGAATAAGATGGTGATACGATGAAAAAGATGATATTGGGTGTTCTGGCTCTCTTTGCGCTGGCTCCGGCGGCTTTCGCCCAGACATGGTGCGAGCAGGACTGCTGCGAGGAGTCAGGCGGAACATGGGATTCGGAATACGAGTACTGCGAGAACGCCGGAAGCACATACTCCGAGTGCCTGAGCGACTGGTGCTCCAGCGACGTTTACGGAAGCACCGGCTCATCCTCGTGCTGCGGCCCGAGCTTCCTGCTGGCCGCGATAGGCGGGGCGGCGTTCATAGCCGGCCGGAGGGCCTGAGCGGATGAAGCCGATAATCGCGGCCTTAGCCCTTCTTTCGTTTTCCATGGCAGTCTTCGCCGCAAGCGACTGCGAGCACACGTGCTGCCGGGAGTACAGCGGATGGTGGGACGATGACTTCGACGACTGCAAGGGAACGAAAGACGGGTACGACGCCTGCGTCTCGGAATGCGAGGCTGCCATCTGGGAGAACCGCCCGCAGATAGACACCAGCGGCGGCACGCACTACGAATGCAAGGTCCCCCTCATCCTGCTCTCCCTGATCGGGGCGGCTGTTTTCCTCTCGCGGCGGCTCGTGCGCCCATGACCGGGCACGGAAGGATGCTCAGCCCTTCCCCCTCACCCACGCCAGGGTTTCGCCCAGGTCCCGCCCGATTCCGTTTCTTGAGAAATATTTCAGGATTATCGACACGTCCCGCTCGAGGAACCTCTCGGCGCGGGGATGGCGGAGCACGACGCCCTGGCCGAAGTCGATGAGATAGGGGACGTCGCCCATCAGGACGTTGTATTCGCTCAGGTCGGCATGGACGAGGCCCGCGCGGTACATCCTGCGCACGTCCGCGAGTATGGAGTCCAGGTCCGCTTCTCCGTGCAAGGGCCCGACCATGTTCATGGTCGGGTAGGGAAGCTCGCCCTCCCCCAGGAAGTCCATCACGAGGACTCTGTTCCTGAGGATGTGCGGCCTCGGGGAGTGGACTCCCGCCCTTTCGCACACCTCTAGGTTCTTGAACTCCTTGCGCGCGAACGCCCTGACGATGTCCCTGTCGTTCCTCTTTATCCTCTCGAAGCGGGGGTCGCCCTCGAGGTATTCCATCTTCCTGAAGAACGGCGCGGTCTCGTTCTTGTATATCTTGACCGCGACATGCCCCCCGCCCGGATTGGTCGCCCTGAAGACGTTGGCCTCCTTGCCGGTCGAGACGGGGTAGTCGACCGTCTGGATGACGCCCTTCTTGAGAAGCGCCGAAAGGTCCAGCAGCGCCTCCCTGTCGAAGACCTCGCTCTCGGTCTTGAACCTCTCCTTGAGCTGGTAGTCCTCCTTCAGGGGCTTCTTCGTCATCGGTTAGGAATAGCCGCCATTTCTTATAAACTCACCATCCGGCTCCGGCCGGGCCGCGTTGCGGGCCCGGGGATGCACGAGGAAAAAATCAGATGTGGCCCTCCTCCTTGAGGATTCTCGCCTGAAGCGGGAAATAGCGCCAGATGACGTCGCCCTTTGAGTCGCCCTGAATCTCGAAGGGCCTCACAATCACGACGTCGCCCTCCTTGACCCAAATGCGGTTCTTCAGCTTGCCGGGAATGCGGCACATCCTCTCCTTGCCGTCCTTGCACGCGACGCGCATGCGCGAGCCGCCCATAAGGCCAAGGACCACGCCCAGGACCTCCCCCTCCCGGGGGAACCTTAGGCGCCTTCTCTCCTCCTCCCTGCTAAGCTGCGGCGCCGGGCCCTTGCCCCTTCCCCTGCCGCCTCCCCTGTGGTATCCGCCAGCCGTACATATCACCTTACCGCTTTCCTGGCGCCGCAGGCCTCGCACACGAGGTTGCGGACGCGATGGCCGAGATCCTCGAGATGGGTATCCGGCCTGTTGCACTCCTTGCACATGACGTATTTCGACACGAACTCCTCGAGCTTCTTGTTCACGATGTCCCCGGTGAGCTTCCTCTGGAGGACGAGCCGCTCGCCCACCACCTCCACCGGCACCGCGAGCTCCTTGGAGAGGTATTTCGAGAGGAACGCCGGGTCGCGCCTAATCTTGTCCGTGACCGCCTTGAAGTTCTTGACTATCGTCTTGTTTCCCTCCGTGAAGAACTCGAATTTCGGCATCTCGAAGCGCTCGCCCGTGCCGGCGGCCTTCTCCGGGAGCTTCTGGTATATCCCGTCGAGTAGCGCTTCATAATCTTTATCAGAACTCATGGATTTGATTGGGAGTCAATCCTTTATTAATCATCCCGTTCGGCCGCCCGGGGGCGCATCCGCGCCCGGTCATGTCCCCTCCTGCCATGAATGGAGGTACTTCTCCTGCTCCTTGGTGAGCGTGTCCTTCCGGACGCCCATGGCGTCCAGCTGGAGCCCGGCTATGCGGTCGTCCAGCTCGGGCGGCAGCGTCACCACCCCGGGCCTGAGCTTCCCCCTCATCTTCACGAGATACTCGCAGGCGAGCGCCTGCCCTGCGAACGAAGTCGCCATGACCTCGCTCGGATGGCCCTCGGCCGCGGCGAGGTTCACCAGCCTTCCTTCCCCGCAGAGGAAGATTTTTTTCCCTGCGACGTCGTATTCCTCCAGTGACGGCCGTATCCTCCTTTTGCCGAATGCCTTGTCCATGGCGGCGACGTCTATCTCGCAGTCGAAATGGCCCGAGTTCGCGAGAATCGCCCCGTCCTTCATCTTCCTGACGTGCTCGAGGCGTATCACGCCCTTGTCGCCGGTCACGGTCAGGAAAACATCCCCGATCACGGCGGCCTCCGCGATAGGCATCACGCGATAGCCGTCCAGCGTCGCCTGCAGCGCCCTGAACGCGTCGACCTCGGTCACAACGACGTTCGCCCCCATGCCCCGGGCGCGGAGCGCGACGCCCTTGCCGCAGTCCCCGTAGCCGCAGACCACGAAAACCTTCCCCGCAATCAGCGTGTTGGTGGCCCTGAGGATGCCGTCTATGGTGGACTGGCCCGTCCCGTAATAGTTGTCGAGAAGATGCTTGGTCTTGTTGTCGTTCACTGCGATGACCGGGCATTTCAGCGCGCCGTCGGCCTCCATGGCGCGGAGCCGTATCACGCCGGTCGTGGTCTCCTCGCAGCCGCCTATCACCTTCGCGAGCCTCTCCTTGTGCTTGGTATGGAGCGCGGTGACGAGATCGCAGCCGTCGTCTATCGTGATGTCCGGCCCGCGTGCGATGACCTCCTCTATATACCGGTAATATTCCTCCCTGCTCTCGCCCTTCTTGGCGAAGACGGCGACGCCCTCCTCCGCCAGCGCGGCGGCGACATCATCCTGCGTCGAGAGCGGGTTGCATCCGGCAATCGCCACCTTCGCCCCTCCGGCGATAAGCGTCCTCACGAGAACGGCCGTCTCCTTTGTGACATGGAGCGCCAGCCCCACGCCCATGCCCCGCAGGGGCCTCTCCTTCGCGAACCTGGCCCGTATCCTGCCCATAGCGGGCATGTTCCTCTCCGCATATTCTATGTTGAGCCTTCCCTGGGGGGCGAGCGCGATGTCCCTCACTTCGTAATCTGCCATGGATGGGATTCTCCAGGACTGATTTTATAGCTTCGCCCCGCTGGCCCCCGGCAGCCCGCAGGCATCCTTATATATATGTCACTTTCTTATATATCAGTATTCATGATATCCGGCGCGCGCGGCCGCAAGGACCCCGGGAAACGGATGCTGCGTCATCTTTTCTCGGCGTTCCTGCTCTGGCTGGTTTCCAAGGAGCCGATGCACGGCTATGAAATCATCAGGCGCATCGCCGCGGAGCACGGCCCGGACGCGGTCGGGGCGGGCCATGTGTACCCCGTCCTCAGGAGCCTCATGAGGTCCGGCTTCGTGGCGCAGGAGAGGGCCATGCAGGGAAGGCGCGTTCGGAAGGTATACCGCATTACCCCCCGGGGCGAGAGGCAGCTCGAACTGGCGAGGGAGGGCATCGCCAGATGCCCGCTTAAGAGGCGGTTCATGCGGGAGATGAGCGCATGAGGGCCCGGGCGGTGCCAATAAATATGTGCGGATGGATTGTGGGACTGATGATGGAGAGCTGATGGAATCATGGCGGCAAAGGAGAGCAGGGAAGTGATACGCCTCGAGGGCATACGCAAGACCTACCTCATGGGGAAGGGCGTCCGGGTGGACGCGCTCCGGGGGGTGGACCTGATGATACGCAAGGGCGAGTTCGTCTCAATCCTCGGCCCGAGCGGCTCGGGGAAGTCCACGCTCCTCCACATGATAGGCCTACTCGACAGCCCTTCAGCCGGCAGGAGATACATAGACGGCATCGACACCAGCACCATGGGAGAGGACGAGCAGGCGCGCATCCGCGGCCTCAAGATAGGCTTCATTTTCCAGACGTTCAACCTCATCCCGTCGCTCACGGCGCTCGAGAACGTCGAGCTCCCGCTCATGCTCTGCCGGGGCGGGTGCAGGGGGCGCAGGGAGAAGGCGGCGTCGCTGCTTCGCCAGGTGGGCCTGGGCGACCGCCTCGGCCACCACCCGAACGAGCTTTCGGGCGGCCAGAGGCAGAGGGTGGCGATAGCCCGCGCCCTCGTGAACGAGCCCGAGCTCATCCTTGCTGACGAGCCCACGGGCAATCTGGACTCCAAGACCGGCCAGGACATCCTGGCCCTTCTGAAATCCCTTCACGAACAGGGGACCACCGTGGTAATAATCACGCACGACCAGTACATCACCAAGGTGACGGACCGGGTCGTCAGGATAAAGGACGGAACGATTGAGAAGGTGTGAAGATGGGAATGAAACTGCTTTCAATGCTTGCGCTGCTCCTCGGGGCGGCATTCGCGGGCCTATCGGTGAATGATTGGACTCTCTCGCAGGAGAGCTACAGGCCGGGCTCGAACGGCGTCATGGAGCTGGAGATATCCAACCCCATGATATCCGGATTCGATATCAAGGCCGTTAACGCCGTGGACATCGACATCGTGGCGCCTCCCGAGATAGTCGTCGCCAGCGACCAGTTCGTCGGCGACATCGAGCCCGGGGGGACCACCAAGATATCGCTGCCATTCCGGGTCCTGCCGTCTGCGGACAGCGGCATCTATTCGGTCGAGCTGAAGCTGTTCGGGAGGGCCGACCGGCCCACCGGGGGCTTCGACACGTTCTCGAAGCGCGTCACCATCCCGGTGACCGTGGTCAACGAGCCGAACCTCATCCTCAGCACCGGCACCCAGGTCATAGGCGGCCTGGACGAGGTGACGCTCACGCTCGTGAACAACGGTGGAAAGGCCACGAACGTCAAGATAAGGACGTCCGAGGCCTCGCCGGTGTCGCTCTACGGCACGGACGCTGTCTTCATCCAGGCCATCAGCGGCAACGCGTCCGCCCTGATGACCCTCGATTCGAGGGGCGCCGCCGACGGGCCGACCGACGTTCCCTTCACGATAGAGTACGAGGACGAGCTCGGCATAAGGAAGAGCGTTGAAAGCTCGCTCCGGATGACCGTCCGGAACGAGAAGCTCGACTTGTCCTTCGCCCAGCAGAGCGACGTCATAACCAAGAAGGAGAGCACGCTCGCGCTCACCATAACGAACGACGGGAGCACCGGGCTCAGGGACGTCCGCCTCTCATTCCCCGACGACATGCTCAGGATAAAGGGCTCGGGAGAGCTCAAGTTCGGCGACCTCGCCCCCGGGGAGAGCGCCACCTCATCCGCGACCGTGTTCGCGGAGATAGCGCCGGGCGTGAAGCTGGTCTCGGGCGAGCTGAGCTGGATAGAGAAGGACGTGCAGAAGTCGGAATCGAGGCAGGTCCCAATCACAATAACCTCTGACGCGGACGTCGGCGTCTACCTCGAGGCAAAGCCCCTGCCCCTCACGGCCGGCTCCGACCATACGATATCGGTGCTCGTCTCCAACCTGGGCTCCTACGCCATAGAGAACGTGGATGTGAGGCTGGTGTCCCCGGCGCTCAAATCGCTCGACATCTCGGAGAGCCAGTACATAGGCGGCCTGCAGAACGACGATTTCTCCACCGTGCAGTTCCTCATGAAGGTCAATGCGACCGGCGAGGGGACGTATCCGGTGGACATCATCGTCAACTACCGCGACCAGTCCGGGGACTGGAAGCAGAGGCTGGTAACGCAGAACATAAGCGTCTACAGCCAGCCTGCTGCCGAGGTGAGCCCTCTCCCGCTGCTGGGCGCCATCGCGCTGGCCGGTGCCGCCGTCTGGTACGTTTTCCTCAGGAAGAGGAACAACGCCGCGGGGTGAGGGCCGGTGCGGCTGTGCGCGGGCCTTTCCCCGGGACTGGCGGCTGACGCCCCCGCCCGCGGGCGGCCGGGGGGTGCCGGATGAACCTCGCTGAGATGGCGCTCTACGGGCTGGACTACCTCCGGCACCACAAGCTCCGGACCTTCCTCACCGTGCTCGGCATAGTGGTCGGCATCTCTTCAGTGATACTCCTTGTGGGGATCGTGCAGGGGCTCAAGGCCGACATCCTGGAGCAGCTCGAGGACTTCGGGCCCAGGACGATAATAATCTCCCCGGCTAGCGCGGCAGGGAGCTCGGGCCCCGGCGTTTCTTCTTTCGTCCCCACGAAAGGCAAGCTGTTCGAAAAGGACTACGCGCGCATAGAGCGGCTTTCCAGCATCCAGAGCATCACCAAGGTCATCTCATCCCAGGCGATTCTCACGTACAAGAACGAATCCATAAGCGGGCAGGTGTTCGGCATCGAAGCCGGCCTCTTCGACGACACATTGCCGGTGGAGGTCGAGTCCGGCCGCTTCCTCGAGGAATCGGACCGGGGCGTCGCCGGCCTCGGGGCGAACATCGCGGACGGCTTCGACGAGGAGCTGCAGACGCAGTCCAACCTCTACGTCTCGGGTAAGAGGTTCAAGGTCATAGGCGTGCTCAAGCCCACCGGCAACTCGTTCGCCCCCGTAGACAGCGTGGTCTTCATACCCTTCGACGACGCCCGGGAACTGTTCAACCAGAGCCTCATAGAGGGGGAGATAACCGCGATACGGCTCACCCTCAAGGAGGGGAGCGACGTCGAGGCGGACGCCGAATGGATAACCGACCAGCTGATAGCGTCCCACCGGGTCACGGAGGATACCAAGGACTTCACCGTGGTGACCCCCAAGCTCATCAACGACCGCTTCACGACCGTGATGGACCTCCTCACGCTGTTCCTGAGCGCCATTGCCTCCATATCCCTCGCCGTCGGCGGCATCGGCATAATGAACACGATGTTCATGAGCGTGCTCGAGCGCAGGCGCGAGATAGGCACGATGAAGGCAATAGGGGCGTCCACCGCCCAGATACGGGACCTTTTCATGGTGGAGGCGGCGATGCTCGGGCTGGCCGGGGGGGCGCTCGGGCTCACGGTTGCGCTCACGCTCGGCTATCTGACGTCCGCGCTCTTCGGCCTGACATTCATATACGACCCGCTGGTGATAGGGGGCTCGGTGGCGTTCTCGGTTATCCTTGGGCTCGTCTCGGGGACGAAGCCGGCCATCGACGCCGCCAAAGTCGACCCGATAGAGGCGCTGAGGTACGAGTAGATGAACATCCTCGAGGCAATAGTGTATTCATACAACAACCTGGTGAGGCGCAGCCTGCGCTCCTGGCTCACCATCCTGGGAATGGTCATAGGGGTTATCGCGATAGTGGTCATACTCTCGGTCAGCGAGGGCTTCAACAGGGACATCAACACCCAGCTGTCCGCATTCGGGGCGGACATGATGTTCGTTTATCCGATATCGGACCTCGAATCCGCCTTCTCGGGCGGGAGCGCCGGGCTCCTCACGACCGCGGGGAAGCTGCGCCAGGCCGATGTGGACGACATCGAAGGCATCCCGGGCGTGAAGGCCGTCAGCCGGGGGATATTCGGCCGCGCATCCCTCTCCTTCAAGGGGAAGAACATCACCGGCTTCATCGTGGGGACCGACAAGGAGATGTTCGACATGTACTCGAGCTACATAGAGGTCGAGTCCGGCCGCGCCTTCAGGAACGGGGAGCGCAACGTCGCGTTCTTCGGCGCGGACGCGGCAACCAACCTCTTCGGAAAGGACAAGGTGGATGTCGGAAGCGTGGTCCAGATGAACGGCAGGAACTACCGCGTGGTGGGCATCCAGAAGCGGATAGGCACGTCGCTCTCCTCCGCGGACGATGCCCAGATATACGTACCCTTCGACGACGCGAAGGAGATGTTCCGCGGCCAGTTCCTCGAGGACGAGGTCGGCACAATAATGATACAGGTGGACCAGGGCTTCGATCCGGAGAACATCAAGGAGACCATAGAGCGCAAGCTCGCCGCGAACCACCGGGTCCGCCTTGACGAGAAGGACTTCTCCGTGATAACGTCCTCGCAGATAAACGAGATAGTGGGGACAATACTGCTCAGCATCCAGCTCGTCCTCGCAGCGGTCACCCTCATCGCATCGGTGGTGGGGGCGATAGGCATCGCGAACACCATGTTCATGAACGTGCTCGAGCGCATCCGGGAGATAGGAATCCTTAAGGCGGTTGGCGCGACCCGGTCCGACATACTCATGCTCTTCCTGATAGAAAGCGCGATAATCGGCCTCGCGGGAGGAATCATCGGGCTCGCCATCGGGTACGGGCTCCTTCAGGTCCTCGAGGACTTCTTCGCGGTCCCGGTCTTCCTCCGCCTGCGCATCATAGCGTTCGTCTTCATATTCTCCATAGGCACGGGCGTCGCTGCCGGATTCGTTCCGGCGTGGCGCGCGGCGAAAATGGATCCGGTCGAGGCCCTGCGCTACGACTGAGCCACGCATATGCCGTTTTCGCGACAACCTCCCCCCTATCTATAAATAGGTTGCGATTTCAAGAGTGGAATCGATTCCTATGGAGCTAATCGTAGCCGAGAAGCCACGTGTAGCCGAGAAAATCGCCCACGCAATCGGCGAGAAGGTCGAGAGGAAAGGCCACAACGGCGTGTCCTATTACGAAACGGAGCGCAACGGGGAGCAGATTGTCATCGCGCCCGCGGTCGGCCACGTCTACACGCTCGTGGAGAAGGAGCGCACGAGGGCATACCCGGTGTTCGACATCGAATGGGTGCCTTCGTACACCGCCTCCAAGGCCTCGGCATACACCAGGGGATATGTCGAGCTGCTCCAGAAGCTCGGCAAGAAGGCGGACGTCTTCGTGTCCGCGTGCGACTACGACATCGAGGGAAGCACGATAGCCTACAACGTCTTCAGGTTCGCGACAACGATACGCGAGGGCAGGAGGATGAAGTTCTCGGCCCTCACCAGGGAGGACCTCTCGTCCGCATACGAGGACCGCGCCGAATTCGACTACAACAACGCCTACGCAGGCGAGGCGCGGCACATCATAGACTGGTACTACGGCATCAACCTCTCACGCGCCCTGATGTCGGCGATTCACAAGGCGCACGGATACCGCGTGCTTTCCATCGGCCGCGTGCAGGGGCCGGGCCTCAGCCTGCTCTCCGAGCTCGAGCGCGATATACGGGCGTTCGTGCCGACGCCGTACTGGGAGCTTTCGGTCAAAATCAAGGACTTCGAGTTCATGCACAAGGCGGGCCGGTTCCTCGAGGAGGCCGCGGCCCAGAAGGCCCTGGACGGGACAGCGCCGCGCGGGACGGTGACGCTCGTTGAGGCGAAGGAGCAGGAGGTCCCCCCGCAGCCGAACTTCGACCTGACCTCGCTGCAGGTGGAGGCGTTCCGGCTCTTCGGCTACTCGCCGTCACGGACGCTCGACATCGCGCAGAGCCTCTACGAGGCGTCCCTCATCACGTATCCGAGGACGTCGTCGCAGCAGATACCGCCCTCGATAAGGCTCCAGCCCATCGTATCGGCCCTCGCGGGCAATCCCGAATACGAGAAACTGGCGAAAAAGGTCCTTGAGGGCAGGTGGCAGAAGCCGGTCCAGGGCAAGAAGGAGGACCCGGCGCATCCCGCAATCCACCCGACGGGGCAGAAGGGGGCCGTGGCGGGGCCGGAGAAAAGCCTCTACGACCTAATCGTCCGCCGCTTCCTCGCCTCGTTCGCGCCACCGGCCAAGCGCCAGCGCAACCGCATCGAGGTCGACTGCGGGGGCGAGCCCTACGCCGCATCAGGGAGCAGGCTGGTCGAGCCGGGGTGGACCGAGTTCTACGGGAAATACTACACATCGGAGGACGTCGAGCTGCCCCCTTTCAGGATGGGCGAGGCCGTGGATGCGAAGTCCAAGAAGAAGGCGAAGAAGGAGACCAAGCCTCCGAAGCGCTACACCCAGGCATCCATAGTGTCCGAGCTGGAAAAGCGCCATCTTGGCACCAAGGCCACGCGCGCCGTGATCGTGGACACGCTGCTCAAGAGGGGCTACGCCTCGGGCGCGAAATCCATCGAGGCGAGCGACTTCGGAATGAAGGTGTGCGAGCTCCTGGGCAAATACGCGCCGGAGATACTCGACGAGAACCTCACGCGGAAGATGGAGGAGGAGATGGAGCAGATACAGGAGGGCAAGCTCGACAAGGACGTCGTGATAGGCGAAAGCCGCGAGATGCTCACACAGATGCTCGACAAATGGAAGGCCAACGAGGCCAAGATTGGCGCAGAGCTCGCGGAGGCCCTCAAGCTGACCCAGCAGAGGGAAAGCCTGCTTGGCCCCTGCGACAAGTGCGGCGAGCAGCTCCGCATCATCCGCATGAGGGACGGGCGGCAGTTCATCGGATGCTCGGGATACCCGAAATGCAGGAACGCCTATCCGCTCCCCCCGAAATCCACCGTTTCGCCGGCCGGAAAGCCATGCGGCTCGTGCGGAAAGCCCACTATCAACGTTAAAAAGGCTAAGACACGATATACAATGTGCATAGACCCGAATTGTCCATCGAAAGCCGGCTGGAAGAAGCGTGGTGAGGATGAGAAGGATAAGTGATTATCCGGTCAAGGGAAAGACGGTGCTGGTAAGGGCCGACCTGAACTGCCCGGTCCGCGACGGGGTACTGATAGGCGACACGCGGATTCGGGCGCATGCCGAGACGATACGGAACCTCAGCGGGCGCGGCGCGAGGGTCGTGGTTCTTTCGCACCAGGGCCGGAAGGGCCGCGACGACTTCCTCGGCCTCGAGCAGCATGCCCGGGCGCTGCACCGCATCCTCAAGAGGGACGTCATCTACGTGGACGACGTGGTGGGCGAACGCGCCCGGAAGGCCATCGCCTCCCTCAGGGACGGGGAAATCCTGGTCCTCGACAACGTGCGCCACCTCCACTGCGAGACGAACCATCCCCGCGGGGAGGGGGAAATCATCTTCCATCTCGCCCCCATCGCAGATTACTACGTGCTAGACGCCCTTTCTGTCGCCCACAGGAGGCATTCGAGCGTCGTCGGATTCTGCAGGCACATCCCATGCTTCGCCGGGGACATACTTGCGGCCGAGCTCGAGGCTGTCGACAAGGTCCGGAACGGCCGGGACGTGACATTCATTTTCGGCGGCTCCAAGGTGGACGACTCGTTCGCGGTCATGGGCAAATGGCTCGCCGACGGAAGGGCCAGGGAGGTCCTTGTCGGGGGCGCCCTCTCGGTGCTGTTCCTCTACGCCAGCGGGTGCCGCGTGGGGGACTCGATGGAATACCTGAGGGAGTCGGGGCTGCTTGAGAAGGTCGACGACGCGAAGGGGATGCTCGAAAAGTTCGACGGAAAAATCGTCCTGCCGGTGGATGTCGGCCTCTCCATCGACATGAAGCGCCATGAGGCTGACGCCGCGGGCATCGAGCGGGGCCAGATATGGGACATCGGCAGCAGGACAATCGAGCGCTACAAGCAGGTGATAAACAACTCGCATTTCATCGTGATGAACGGGCCCGCGGGCGTATATGAGCTCGAGGATTTCGCCGACGGCACGCGCGCCCTTCTTGAGACCGTGGCCAAATCCGATGCGTTCTCCCTCCTCGGAGGCGGGCACACGCTCTCAGCGATAGAGCGCTTCGGAATCGAGAAGTCCCATTTCAGCTACGTCAGCCTCTCGGGGAAGGCCCTCATAGAATACCTCTGCGGGGAGCAGCTCCCCGGCGTCGCCGCCCTCGACGAGAACGAGGCGCGGTTCCCGGGCCTCAAGCCGGAGCGCTGATCCCGCCATTCCTCCCGCTTCGACCGGCAGGCTTTTAAATCCCCGAAAGCGCAGTATATCGCCCCGCTAAAAACCCACTATCGGAGGATGCAGCCGATGGCCCTCAACAAGGAACTGGTCCACAAGATACGCCGCAAGCACGGCGACGAGCGGATAATCCTCTCGCTCGAGGAGAAGGCGTTCTGCGTGTCGCTCCAGAAGGACGGGACGACGCTCGAGCGCGAGGCCCGCGATGTCAGCGAGTTCATGGGCCAGATATCCGCGTCGCAGGTCGCATGGGTCGACTACATCGTGGAGGACCTCAGGCGGGACGCATGCGACGTGGCGAAGTCCCTGGGCTTCAGCGGAAACGTCACCTCCGCCCTGATAAAGGCCGACCGCGCCGGGTACGAGGACCTCGACACCGAGCTCGGGCTGCTCATCCCGGCCATTATCGTCAGCGGCTTCGACGTCAAGATAGAATACCTCCTGATCCTCATGCGCTCCGGCCTTGTCGTGACCATCCACACCACCGAGGTGAAGCGCTTCTTCAGGCTGAGGCGCTACGCCCGCGTCTTCATGAGGAAGATAAAGACCCCGCTTTCCAAGCCCGACAAGCTCACCCACGTCCTCATACGCATCATAGACGAGAACAACGCGCGCAACTTCGACCACCTGCGCGAGATAGAGTCGAACGCCGACAAGCTGAGCGAGAAGCTCTCCGACGTGAACACCCCGCGCGAGGCGATAGGGAAGAACATCCACGAGATGAAGCACGCCCTGATAATGTACCTCACCGGCCTCTGGGAGACGGTGGACGTGCTGAACACGCTCCGCTACGGGGACCCCGAGCTTCTCACGGACGACCCCAAGCTCCTCCAGAGGCTCGGCAGCCTGGTCGTGGAGGTCAACTACCAGATAGGACTCGCGGAGCACCTGAGCGAGGTCCTCGCGAGCGGCCTCGAGGTCATGCAGAGCATCTACAACAACCAGCTCCAGATACTCAACAACAAGATGGCCCTCCTTGTCGCGTACCTCACGGTGATTGGCACCGCGGTCCTCGTGCCGAACACCATCGCCACGGCCCTGAGCAACCCCGCATTCCAGATGGGCCCGCAGGACGTGGGCTGGTATTCCGCCCTGCTTGTCCTGTCGACGATAGTGTCGACGCTGGTCGCCTACCTTTGGGTTAAGAGCCGCGGCCTCCTGCCGGAAAAAACGCACTGAGGCCTATCCAGGGAGCCCGCCGTCCGGCTTCGGGCGGATAGGGAAAAATTTATAAACCCGTAGGTCCATAAAAATATTGCAAATTCTTAAAAACCTATCTATGGTTTCGGAGGCTGTCTGATGGTTGCGAACGCTACGAAGTGTCCAGAATGCAAGAGCAAGCGCGTCGTGCGCGACTATGAGCGCGGGGAGCTCCTCTGCTCCAACTGCGGGCTCATCATCGCGGAGAACATACACGACATGGGGCCGGAATGGCGCGCGTTCGACGCGGAGCAGAAGGAGAAGAAGGCCCGCGGCGGAGCGCCGATAAAGTACATGCGGCCCAACAAGGGGCTCGTCACCGAGATAGACCAGTACAACAGGGACATCCGGGGCGGGAAGATAAGCCCGAAGAAGCAGGCGCAGCTCTACCGCATGAGGAAATGGCACAAGAGGGTCTCGATAGCGACATCCATGGAGAGGAACCTCGTGATAGCCCTCGCCGAGCTCGACCGCGTGGCGTCCTCGCTCGGGCTCCCCGAGAATATCAAGGAGAGCGCGGCCCTCCTCTACCGCAAGGCGGTCAAGGAGGAGCTCATCCGCGGCAGGCTGATAGAGAGCGTGGTCGCGGCGGTCATATACGCCATCTGCAGGCTCCAGGGCATCCCGAGGACGCTGGACGAGATATCGCGCGCATCGGGCATCGAGAAGAAGGAGATTGGGCGCGCATACCGCTTCCTCAAGACCGAGCTCAACGTCGACGTCCCGCTCACGGACCCCGCGCAGTACGTGCCGAAGTTCGCCACCGCGCTCAAGCTCGGGGGCGAGGTCCAGGAGGAGGCCGTGAAGCTCATCCGGAAAGCCCTAAGGAAGGGGCTCATATCCGGGCGCGGGCCGACCGGCGTCGCCGCGGCGGCGCTCTACATCGCCAGCGCGATGCACGGCGAGAAGAAGACCCAGAAGGAGGTCGCGGACGTCGCGGGCGTGACCGAGGTCACGATCAGGAACCGCTACCGCGAGCTCAAGAAGGAGCTCGGTTTGAAGGTCAATCTCTAACCCTTTCTTTTCATTTATCCTCTTTTTCCCTTTTCGGCCCCGTAGCGGGCATTTGCTGATCAGATGTGATGTCCTCCTCATAGGGCTTGCGCCCTCGGCCTGTCGAACAATCATCATTTCAGCATCCAATAGGCGAAGGCGAGATTATAAGGCTTGATGGAGAATCCATTTCCCAATGATGAGAATGCAATACCTGGGAGCCCGCAAGGGCGATGACCGAGATCTTGAGTTCTGAATCGCTTCACCGCGTTTCGCTCATCAGAACTGCCCGCCAGCCGGGCTGGCGGTTGAGTTCTGACAAGAAGAATCCCGCCCTCAGGCCTTTGATGGCGAATGTCCCCGCCCATCCCAAGGTGCGGGCAGCCGGTGGGGAAGAAAGCGTGCCTTCCCCGCCGGAGGGTGTCACCCTTTCAAAAAGAAAAAAGGAGGGGCTCACCCCTCGTCTTCCGGCTCCTCCTCTTCGGCGCCGTCATCGCCGCCCTGGGCCTGGCCGCCCTTGCCCTTGCCGCCCTGGGTTTCGTTCCTGGTCTGCTCGCGGGTCTGGTTGAGGTCGCCAAGCTGTTCCCCGGCCTCGGTCTGCTCCTCAACCTGGGATTCCTCGCCCTCGTTCTTCACCTTGGCCTTCGTCTTGTTTCCGTTGCCGTTTCCTGGACCCGCCTCGGCCCCGTTTCCGGTCCCGTTGCCGCCTTCGGCAGCCCCGGTCCGGTTGCCCTTCTGCTCCTTCTCCTGCTCTTTGGCCTGCACCCTCTCGATGTGCCTTTCATAGTTGCCTATCGAGTTGTTCAGGGCCCTGAGCAGGCCGTCCTTCGCGGCTTCGGGGGCCTTCTCGTAAACCCTCTGGAGCACGATTATGCTGTTCCTGGTGCGGTTCCGCACCTGCTCGGCCTGGGTCTCGTTGGCGCTGCCGTCCTCGAGAGCGGCTTCGAGCGACTCCTGCGCATCCTCAAGCTCGGCGTTCTGCTCCTCTGCGAGCTTCTCCACCTCGGCGAGCGTGGCGTCGGCCTCGGCATCCCTGCCCTCGGCCGCAAGCCTCTGTGCCCTTCCGGAGAGGACATGGGCCTCCTTGGCCCTCATGAGGCCGTACTCGGCGTGCTTCCTCGCGCTCTCGGCCTTGTCGAACGTGAAGAACTTGTCGAAGTTCTCGAAGAACCTCTTGAAGCCGTAGTTCCAGTCGCCCGGGACCGCGCCGACCTCCGTTTCATTCACCGTTACGTTGGCATCCTCCTCGAAGCTTCCGGCTGCCTCCGCAGCGGCGGCATCGCCTGCGCCCGGCGCCTCGGTCATATTCCCATCCGCATCTGCGGATTCCTGCGCGAATGCGGGCACCGTAAGCAGCCCGATTGCGAGCAGCAATATTGCGTATCTGTTCATACCGAATTCCTCCGGTCCCGGCAGGCTGCCGGAAGCCGAAGTGATAAATACCTGAACGGCATAAATAATATTCCGCGAATGGACGCGGACGGGTATGAACAGGCATGAACAGGACGATGCTATTGGCGCTTCTGGCGGTTTCCTCCGTTTTCGCAGCCTCCACATATACCATAGATGTCGCACGCTCCGGCATCGCATCGGTCACGCTGTCCCTTGACAGCGGGGATGCCGTGGAAGTCGGTTTGCCTGCAGACGCCTACGATTTCAGGATTGTCGGCGGTTCATATTCCATTTCCGGGGGCAATGCCACCGTAACTGCCGGGCCAAGCGGCCTGGCCGTCTTCTCGTTCACCAGCTCCGCCCTCACCGCCAAGACCGATTCCGGCTGGAAGCTTTCGTTTTCGCCGCCGGAGGGGGCCGAAGTGAGGATATACGCGCCTCCATACGCGGTTCTGGGCGAAGTTTTTCCGAGGCCCGAAAGCGTGGCATCGGACGGCTCCAGGCTGGTAATCGAGACGCCATACTCCCGGCAAATTACCGCGTATTACAAGCTGGAGGAGCAGCCGCAGGCGCCGGAGCAGCAGGAGATCCTGCTTCCCCTGGCGATAATCGCCTCGGCGCTCGTGCTTGCGGCGGCGTTCCTCCACGGCAGGAAATCCCAGGCGGCCATGCCGGCCCCCCTGGTTCGGCCCGCAGCAGCGGAAAGGCCGCCCGGCCTCGAAATGAGCGCCGGAAAGCGGGAAATGATGGAGACATTCAACGCGAACGACCTGAAAATAGTGAACCGCCTCCTCGAATGCGGGGGGAAATCCAGGCGCAACGAGCTTGAAAGGAGGAGCGAAATCTCGAAATCCAGCCTGGCGATGGCGCTCAACCGCCTCGAGAAGCGGAAAATCATAGAGATGGACCGCACAGCCACCACCCATTTCGTGCGGCTGTCGGACTACTTCCTCCGGCTCTGATCCGGGCGCGGGGAACCCACTGCTCGGATATGCAAAGCCTTTTATGTGGCCCTGGGCCGCCTTATGATCGTGGGCAGGGCGACCGGATTCGTGTTTGGCATCGCGCTCGGGGCACTGCTTGGGGCCCTGCTCGCCTTAGCGCTCCAGCCCCTCCTGTTCCCCCCGGCAATAGAAACAGTGTTTTCCCCGGATGGCGGCGGAAAAATCATCTCGCTAATCGATGCGGCCAACGAAAGCATCGACATAGAGATCTACGTCTTCAGCTCGCGCGACGTCGTGGAGGCCCTCATGCGTGCGAAGGAGAGGGGGGTGGATGTCCGAGTCATCATCGAGCGCAATGTCGTCGGTGACGACAACGGGGAAATATTCCGCGAGCTCGCATCCAAGGGCTTCAACGTCCGCTATGCGGGCAAGGCCTACAAGCTCACGCATGCGAAAGTAATCATCGTGGACGGAAAGGCCGTCCTCGTGGGCTCGCACAACCTGAGCAACTCCGCGCTCTTCAAGAACCGCGAGGCGTCGGTGATAATCCGGGATTCGCCGTCGGTGGATGAATTCACCGCAGCCTTCGAGCTGGACTGGTCGCTCGCCTCATGAGGCCCCTACGCCCTCTGCAGGACATATTTGGCATAAAGCCTCGCGAACACGCGGTACTTCCCCCTGTCCACGCGCACGATCTGCCCGCTTTCCAGAAGCCTCCCGACAAGCGCGGTCACCGGGCCAAGCGGCTTCTTCAGGGTTTTCGCAACGTCCGATACGTGCATCCCGCCCTCCTGCCCGGCGATTGCGGCAAGGACCGCCCTTTCGGAATGCGGCGTCTCATGGTACATGCGCCCGAACCACTCCCGCGAGAGCGAGCCCGTTATCTGCGGCAGGTAGGCAAGATAGTGCCCCTTCGTGATGACCTTCTCGTTGTCCCTCAGGCGGCCGTATATCGTGAAGCATATCTCCTTCATCAGCCTGGGATTCCCCCCGCTGTCCGAAAGGATGCTCTGGAGGCACTCCTCGCCCATCTTGGGCGGCCCCTTCTTGAGCGCCTTCTCGACGAGTTCGCGCGCCTCGTGCTCGCCGAACGGCCGCAGGGCGAGGGGCCTCAGGAACTCGGAACCCCCACTGGGCTCGCCGGTCATGCTCAGGGCGAAGGAGACCGGCCTCCTGCCATAGCCCCTCCTCGCCGCGGCAACCAGCGATTTGAGCGCGGCGCCCGGCTTCCTCATCCGGTCTATGTCGTCTATGAATACGACCGCCCCCCCCTT
The DNA here is from genome assembly GCA_964647855.1 of Microcaldota archaeon. Lineage (GTDB taxonomy): Archaea > Micrarchaeota > Micrarchaeia > Anstonellales > Bilamarchaeaceae > Bilamarchaeum. Next base: position 472,350 of record CAZYJW010000001.1, read on the forward strand.
CGCCGCCCTGCCCAGCCCGGCCGAGAGCGCCTCGAAGTCCCGCGCCCGTGCCGCCGGCATGCCCCCCGGCGCCGGAAGCTCGTCCGCGATTTTGCCGCATAAATCCGCCTCGCCCTCGTTCCTCTCGGCCCGGACAAGCGGCGCCGCGAGGCCTGCCTTCTCAGCTTCCCCGCGCAGGACCCGCAGAAGCGCGCTTTTTCCGCTTCCCGGGCCGCCCCAGAACGCCAGGGCGCCCGTCTGCATGGACGAGGCTGCCTGCATGAAGGACGCGAATGCGCGCATCTCCTCCTTCCTGCCGCAGAGCGCCTCGGAGTCATCCAGCCAGGGCGCGAACGGGTTCGGTCCCTTCATTTATATCACCATATACGTTATTTTACAACAATAAACTACAAATATTGTAGTTTTTGTATTTTTCATATATGCTATGAACATAAACATTTAAAAAGCGGGAAAAGCGCGATAATAGCAGTTACGATTAGGTGTTCGGCATGATATCAATGAGAAACGTTCTGGGCGTAATGCTGCTCGCGGTGCTGGCCAGCGTGGCCTTTGCCGTGGATGTGCTCCCTCAGGAGAACCTGAGGCAGAGCCAGGTCGTGTTCCTCCCTTCGGAGAACAACGGCCTGCTCCTGAAGGCAGGCGTCATCACGTTCGAGCCCGCGACAAGCCAGGCGGGGACCGACATACGCGACGTGATGGAGGGGATAGTCCGCGACTGCGCGTCGGAAGCCGACCGCCAGGCGTGCATACAGAGGCGCGCCCTCGAAGTGACGGCGGCCTCGGGCAGCGACTACCAGATGAACCTGCAATACGTCCAGGACGCGCACCTCGTCTTCGAATACTACAACCCGATGGGCGCGGCATCCCGCGGCGGATGGACCGTGATACCCGAGTGCAGCAATGTCGTGGCATCAACGGCCGCGACCGCATACCGCCCCGACCCCGAAACCGGGACCCCGGTGGCCTATACTTATTACTACGGGACGTGCAACATCGCGCCCGCGGTGGGGCAGGCGAGCCACGCCCAGATAAGGGCGACCTTCCTGCCCGACCCGAACTCGGCGACCGCGGAGAGCTTCGCCGACACCGAATACTCGAACGCCCAGGTCACCCCCGCGACGCAGTTCGCGCAGGACATCCAGAACTTCATAAACGGAATAGCTGACGCGGGAGGCGCGGGAGTCGGCGCGGGCGGCATGCTGCCCTGCGTCGGGCTCTTCATGATAATGGGCCTCCTGCTCGCATCCATGTACTTCGCGGGCAAGTCCCCGGTGACCCTCCTCGACATAACCACGCCGAAGCTCCCGGCGCCCAAGGGCGTCACGGCGAGCGGGCAGGTGCTCGCGCCTTTCGGCTACACGGAGATGAAAAGGACCGTGGGCGCCAAGATGGGCGCGGCTACGACCGCGGCCATGGCGACCGCGAAGGCGATGCAGAACCAGATGAGGGGCAACGCCGAGGTCAACTCCGCCATACAGGCGGCGCGCTCCCAGGCAGGGACCGCCGCAGACCGCGCGGCCGCAGGCGGCGCGGCGGACGTGGCGCAGCAGAGGAAGATATCCGAGGCGTTCGTCACCGCGGGCGCTTCCACGGGCCTCAGGGGCCAGGATCTCCGCAGGCTCGCGAACCTCCCCTACTCATGGGGTGCCGCTGAGCACCAGACCGCGGCCCAGGTGATAGCCGCCCTGGAGAAGCAGGGCGGCAGGGGCGCGCTCCTCGCCATGACGCTCAAGGACTACCTCTTCAGCATGAGGACCTTCCAGAGCCTCGAGACGCTCACCGCGCACCCGGGCGTGGCCCAGCGCAGCGCGATGCACTACCGGATATCCGGCACGCTGAACAAGTTCTACGGCGCGAACAGGTACACCGTGCTTAGCGGCGTGGTGATGGCCGGAACCGATTCGGCGTTCCGCACCGCGCGCGTCGTGGGCAGGATGGGCAAGGCCATGGTGACCGAGGCCCCGAGCCTCGTGCGGTCCACTACGAAGACCACGATGCAGATGCTCGGCGGGAAGCACGCGGTCGAGAGGCTCGAGGCCAGGGCGAAGACGTCGCCCACGGCAGCCTGGCTCTCGCGCGAGATAAACAAGCACCCGTCGCAGGTCATAGTGGGCTCGATGTTCCCCGTGAACGACAAGATGGGCCACCTCTACCGCACGCTCCACAACGAGACGCTGCGCGACGAGATGAGGTACGTCCTGCGCCAGATATACAAGAAGATGGGCGTCAGGTTCGACCTGAGCGAGCAGGAGCTCGCCTCGATGGGCCACCTGGACATGGACATCCTCAAGAGGTCCAACTTCCACGGCTCGGCCGAGCTCGCGGCAGCCGAGGCGGAGATACGCAAGGTGCTCTCCAACAGCGCGATGAGCGGCCAGGACAAGCTCTCGGCCCTCACCCGCCTCGCGGAGTCGCACGGCGCGCACATAGACCACCAGATGCTGGCGTTCGCCCAGAGGGTGGAGACCATAGAGAAGTCCGGACAGCCGGAGCACATGAAGATGGTCTCGCTGGCGCAGGCCCTCGAGGAGCAGAACAAGGTCCGCATGTCGGCCAAGGGAGGCCACGTCCACGACGACGCGTACCTCTGCCACGTGGGCGGCGAGTCGCTCAAGGGCCCGCAGGTCTGGGAGACCATGGTGCTGCGCACCATGATATGGGACGGGGAGAACGGCTTCCTGCGCGGGGGCCTGCGCGACGAACTCGTGTCCGCGCGCCTCAACGTCGTGAACAGGCTCACCAGCCTCGACCCGACGACCGCGATGGGCCAGCTTCCCGAGCACATGAGGAACCCCAACCAGCTCAAGGCGGTCGCGGACCGGAACAGGCAGGACCTGATATCGCTCTTCAGCGAGGAGGGCAGGGGAGCCTTCACGAAGTTCTCGAACGGGAAGAGCATAAACCAGGCCTCCATATCCGAGATAGTCAATTTCATGTACGGCGGGCTGGTTCCCCGCACGGGGCAGGTGGACAAGGACAGCGGCCGCATGATGTGGCGCGCGTCCGACGCGGAGCTCCAGCTCCCGAACACCTACACCCGGGTGGACGTGAAGAGGCACTGGGTCTCGTCGCTCGAGGCCCGCGACAACTTCGCTATAGCCCAGTCCACCGAGTCGAGGTTCACCAAGAGCTACGTGCCCTACTACAACGCGTCGGTGGAGGCGCAGGTGAACCGGATGCCCGGCTCGGCCAGCTGGACCGTGGAGCAGAGGACCCAGGCCGTGAAGAAGCTGGTCATAACCGAGACCCTCATGCAGGACTTCGAGCAGAGGTTCAACTCCCACTTCGGCCAGAACACGTACGGCACGACGAGGGAGACCGTCCGCTTCTACGCCGGCATAATGGCCGGCTTCCTGGAGAAGGGCCTCCAGGAGAAGGGCATGGAGGCGAACCACCCCGACATGACCTTCCTCTCGAAGATGGACATGACCAACCCGAAGGACCTTGCGAAGCTCAAGGAGCTGATGGGAACCCACAAGGACGCCTACCAGAAGGTGGTCTCGAGGGACATGACCTACGATGACGTCGCCAGGGCCAACAAGGCGGTCGTCCAGCTCGGCGAGGGAGGCTTCGCCTACTACAAGAAGGGCATGATGCTCGGCGACGCCGACCGCATCATGGCAGGCGAGACCGCGCTCCGCGACGAGAAGGGCGTCCTCCGCAAGTTCATACCCGAGGACGTCGTCATCAAGTTCGGCAGCAGGGACGACCTGCAGGCCCAGTTCAACAAGGTGCGCGGCTCCAAGGACTCCGAGGAGTGGAAGCCCTTCGTGGAATCCGCGGTCAAGTGGGCCAAGGAGGGCGGCTACAGCTACGACCGGGAGCGCGTGCTCGCGGCGGTCCTCTGGGAATACGGCTCGAGGACCTACGACTACGCGCGCTTCTGGCAGGACAGCGCCATATCCGTGGAGGCGAAGCGCCAGGTAACGCCCGTCGCGCCCTCGGTGCTGCGCTTCTTCGGCGTGGATGGCCACAACGTCAGCCCGATGCTCAAGCCCTTCAGGGACATAGGCATGCACGGCGGCGACTACATATCCAAGGTCGCGCTCATATCGGGCGGGAACCTGCTGCAGACCTCGTACGACATCACTCCGGTGTCGTCGCAGCTGAGGATGCACTCCTTCCAGCTCGCGAGCAAGATACAGTCCGGGCAGGTGCTAAGCGGCCTGAGCGAAGAGGAGAAGATGGCATACCGCGCGGTGGCGGCCCAGCACGGCGCTTACGTGCAGGTCTGGCAGTACGCGATAGACAGGAACCCCTGGAAGATGTCGTCATCGTTCGGCACCCACCAGGCGTACGCCTCGTCGTTCCACTACGGCCCGGCCGTCCCCTTCAGCGTGAGGGACAACCTCAGGGCGTTCATGGGCAAGGGCGAATACGCCAGCTTCATGGCCACCTCCGGTTTCCCGATGGACCTTGCGGGCAAGATAATGCGCCCGTACATAGGCATGCTGAGGGGCATGCAGATGTCGATGCAGGGCTACGCCTCCAAGTGGGACCAGACGCCCAACGCGCTCGGCCAGTGGAACTCGACCGAGCCCAGGGTGCTCGAGGCCATGCAGTCGCTCAACCCGATGTCGTTCAAGTGGTTCGGCGGCAAGCGCTCGGAGACGATGGCCAAGCTCAACGTCTTCGGAGGCAGCCTCGAGAAGCACCAGCTCTCGGGCCACGACTACCTGACCGGCCTCAAGCAGGCCCCGCAGGACATATTCCTGCAGAAGAAGGGTGTCTACGCCAACGCGAGGACCTTCGATGTCAACCCCGTCGAGACCTACTACGACTACCGGATGACCATGAAGGCGGACGCTCCCATGGCGGAGTACCTCTTCAGGACCAAGGAGGCCACATACCTCTACGACCGCGAGGTCGAGAAGGCCGCGATGGACAACACCACGAGGAGGACCATCTCCGCGGAGGCCCTTGCCATAAGGAGGGACCAGGAGATGAGGGGCTTCGGCGTGCTCCAGAACTCGCTGTTCGGGTGGGCCAACCCGATAGCGTTCCTCTGGCACATGCCGATGCCGATGTTCCCCCAGTCCCTGACGCCCAAGGAGATGGTGTCTAGGCAGGTGTCGAAGTCCAAGCACGGCTACGGCGGCGGCTTCGGCGACGGCATGAGGCACATGGCGGAGGGGATGGGCCAGGGGCTCTCGAACCTCTTCCAGCCCAACAAGCTGGCCATGGTGGTCTACTGCCCGAAGTGCGGCACCTCGAACTACCGCGGGGCAAGGTGCAAGAACCCGGGCTGCAGGCAGGCGCAGTACTGATTGCGCCCCTCTTCCCTTTTTCATTTCCTTTTCTTCATCCCATTTCATAGCCGCCCCTCATTTGCCCGCCAGGCCCTTCCCCGGCGCCTGCCTTCGTGCGGCGGAGCAGGCAGGGCCGGCATAGGCAACGTTTAAATTCCCGGATTGCGTAATCATACCCATGTCCCCCAGGGCGAAAACCCTACTCATAGCCATGCTCGGGCTAATCATCGTGTTCATCGCCGCCGGATGCCTTCAGAGGCTAACCGGCGGGAGCTCGCTTTTCGAGGACGACTACCGCGACAACCTCGGCCGCTCCCCGATAGCGTACCCGAACGCGTCCGACATCTGCAAGGAGGGCAGCTGCTGGTGCATGGTGTGCAAGAACGGGACCAACATCTTCGGCCCGCTCAACAACCTCATAGGCGGCCACTGCTTCTGGGACAAGAACTGCACCCCCGCCCAGACCGCGTACTACAACAACCAGTCGTCCACGCCGGACCTTACCATCAGGCACTTCATGATTGGCGCGGGGCCCAGCTTCGGCGACTTCCTGCTCGCGAACTCCAGGTGCTCGGACCGCCTGAGCATGTCAGTCCAGTGGCTTCTCGGGGACAACGTCACGCCATACACCAGGCCGGACGCCGCGAGGACCATGTGCTTCCTTAGCAGCGACGTAATGCCCGTATACATACTCTACAGCAACGGCACCAACATCAACATCACGCGCACCAGGCAGATTGGGGAGATACTGGGGACCGAGGGCGACGACGTCTTCCTCGGCAGGCTCTCGGACGGCCCGGTCGGCCCGGTGATAGTGGTGACCGAAATCGACTTCGACGCGTCCAGGGCGGCCGAGGTCGCGAACCAGGTCCGCGCCCTCGACGAGAGCTGCCGGAACGACCGCGCGAACAACAAGATTTACTGCCACATCGCCGTCGCCCCGAAACTGAACGACTTTGCCGCCCTGAACGCCGTCCACCAGGAGCTCAGCGCGGACTGGGACAAGGTGGATTTCGTGGCCTACGGCGTGAACGGCAAATACGTGCGCGGCTGCGAGGGCGCCCAGGTCCGCCAGCAGGCGACGAACTTCTCCAGGTACATACTCTACAATCTCAGCAAGCCGTCGCTGATCCCCTACGTGATGTTCGAGCCGGGCGCGAGCGACCTATCCGGCACGTGCAACTGGACCGAGGCCGACGTGGTGGCCGGCTACGGCTCGTTCTTCCCCTTCGCGGTGCAGTCGCTCCAGAAGCGGGGCGTGGTGGGCATAGCGCCCTATGCCACCCTCACAGCCAGCTCGGGCGGCGTCACGAACCCGCTCAACTGCACGAACTGCGGCGTAGGCGCCTCGCAAGCCCGCCTCCAGGCGTGGTATGGCGGCTGCCAGGCGTATACGAACGTTACGAGGCCGTCGGGCTCGAACCCCTCCGCCTCGACTCAGATAGTGTTCGGCAACGAGTCCGGCACCGTGTGCAACCAGAACACGAACATGGACTTCATCCGCGGATTCTCGTTCGCCGGGCGCGACATCATGCAGCAGGCGCAGGGCAACATGAGCGACCCCGCCCCCCTGCTCTTCAGCTGCGACGCCTGCCAGGTGACCAACATGAGCGTGGATGTGGGCACGCTGTTCCCCAGCCTGGCGGCCGGCGCATCGTCCGTCCCCTCGAGAAGCCACTGCCCGTACACGAACGAGACGCTCTACCCCGAGTTCGAGCAGTGGTCAGGGGCGAGGAACCTCGACCCGATGATAGCCCGCGCCTTCGCCTTCACCGAAAGCAGGTTCGACCCCTGCGCCGCGGCGAAGGTCTGCAATGCCGGCTACGACGGCCCTGGGTGCTTCGAGCCGGGGACGGGCAAGGACGAGTGCTACGACAAGGCATACGACGAGATGTACGACCCGGCGGGAAACTGTACGTTCGAAATCGCCGGCAACGCCAACACCGACCAGCCCGACTTCAGGTACTGCGCGGTCGGCATCATGCAGTCCCTTGAGCCCCCCTATACTTTCTGGCCCGCATGGTACCACCCCGACGGCGCGAACGGGCCGTATTTCGACGTCTACCAGCGCTCGGGCTTCTACAGCGCGCCCCCGGATGAGAACGACACCCGGCTGCCGATGCTCGATATGGCGCGCAGCTGCAGCAGGAGCTTCAACCCGTTCGTTCCGGCAGACTCCATATGCGTCGGCACCGCCAAAATCGAGCAGATGATGGTGAGCGCGCGCAGCTGGATAAACGCCCACCGCGGGCAGCTAAACTGGGGCGCCGGCAACGTGGACAAGGACAACGTCTTCCAGGTCTATGTGGCGGGCAACATGTACGCGGGCTTCTGGGGCCAGAGGGTCGGATATTCGCACCCGCGCTGCGCCCCCGGGGTGCGGGCGAGCGAATGCTGGGCCTCCGGCTTCGCCGAGGCGTGGAGCGCAAACCAGACCTATTGCGAGTCGGACGAGGGGCAGGCGGACTCGGAACACTGCCATTCAGACGGCACCCCCATTTACGACCCGCCGGAGAAGTGCAACGGAGCGACGGATTTCATCGCCTATGTCGCGGCGTGCGAGGTGCCCTACCTCCCGAGGCAGGCCGACCCGGGCAAGAACAAGGCGGAGGCGTTCCTTTCGTTCACCATGAACTGCCCGGTCAACTTCTGCCCGCCGGGCAAGGTCATGCTGGATGCCATCTGCAACCCGGCCTACGGGGACATCAACCCGAGGTACTGCCTCGGCCCCAACCAGCCCAAGCTGCCGTCGAGCGGGACGCCGTTCATACCGGACCTTCCGGCCTGCTCCACGATATCGATGCCACCGGTCACGCTGCCATGAGGATGCTTCGTACGGGGGTTCAAGCCGGGCGCGCGGCTAAGAGAGCCATTCCTTGTTGTTTATCTTCCTGTTGATGTATTCGCCTACGAACGTGAGCCTCTGCCCCTGCAGGGCGTCCTGCTCGAGCTTCTTCTTGCTCTTGAGGACCTGCTTGAGCTCGTGCACCCAGTCCTTGTGCCTGTTTATCCATGGGTAGCCGAGCATCTCCTCGGCGCGCTTGACATCGACGTCCTTGGCCTTGATGGTGAGCTTTTCTAGGAAGTCGAACTCCTTGATGTCGCTCATGGTGACCCCAAGGAACCGGGATTCTGGCACCGCGAAGTCCCTTCCGAGGTATGCGAGGTTCATGCTCCCGGTCTTGATGGTCCAGTAGATGTACCATCCCCAGGCGTCGCAGTCCATCAGGCAGTACACCGGCAGCTTCCTGTCCGCGAGCTTGCGCAGCAGCCTGCGCGTCCCCCTCGTGGACTGCCCCTTGGGCGTGACAAGCAGGCAGTTCTCCTTCTTCCAGAACTTGTCCTCGTTGAGCCTCTGCCAGAGGGCGTCCTTCTCCACCACGAGCACGTAGTCCGCGTCCAGGCTCTTGATGTCCATGCCGTTGTCTACGTCCGAGGGGATGCTCCAGCCGCTTCTCCCCTGCTTCTCGAGGTCTATCAGCGTCTCCTCGCCGCCGAACCTGTCCATTATCGTCATGGGGCCCGCCACGAAGCCCTTCCTGTCGGTCGTGAGGTTCAAATCCTCCCTCTTTATCCTGAGGGCGACCTCGAGGTCCTCGATGAGCGCGTTCGACTCGGCCTGCTCGGTGAACAAATCCTCGTCTATGTCCTCGCCGAGGGTGAACTTCAGCTGGTAGAAAAGGCCCCTGATGGAGGTGTGGAGGTTCTCCCTGAGGAACTGCTTGGTCTTGGCGGCTATCGCCACCGTCTGCATGAACGTGCGCGCCTGCGCCACGCTCAGGAACTTCCTGACCTCCTTCTTGTCCCCGGTCCTGAGGCAGCCCGCGCCCTCGTCGAATATCGTGTTGCTTTTCGTGCGCAGGATGGTCTCGAACGTCGGGCCTTCGCCCTTCTGCACCTGCGCGACCATGCCCTTTCCCAGGGCCTCAAGCTTCGGCTTGGCGTCGCTCATTCCTCATCGCCTCCGTTTGCCGGCTCCTCGGCACGCGGCTCCGTCTCCGCCGGCTCCTCGACCTCCGTCTCCTCCCGCGTGTATTTCTCCTCTACAATCCTGCCCAGGGCCTCGTGTATGCCCGCCCTCTTCTCTCCCGAGAGCGTCGCCAGGTCGCCGGAAAGCTGCTCTATGTACCTGCTCACGACCTTCTTCTTGGTCGCGATTTCGTGCGCCTTCCTCTTGCCGGAAAGGTATTTCTGCACGCCGCGCGACGCCTCCATCAGCGCGAACTTGATTTCCGACATCACGTCCTCCTCGGGGGAGATTGCCTGCTTGCCCGCGCTCGTATACGGCACATGGACCGAGATGAGGTTCACGAGCACTGCTATGGGCTCCTCGTCGAACTCCCTGATGTCGTACCTCTTCCAGTCCATCGTCTTGATTGTCTCGGTTATGGCGCACCCGCCCGAATCGAAGAGCAGCGGGACCCGGTTCGCGAAGCGCATGATTTCGCCCTTCTTGCCTGCGGCAGCGACCCCCCCGCCGTAGGCGATTCCGACCTCCACCATGAACGGGATTCCGCCCCGATAGACCTTCGGGCTCCTCTCTGTCACCACCAGGACCTCCGGGCTGAATATGTTGCGGTAGGAGGCCTCCACCTGCTCCCGCCCTATCGGGACAAGGGAGTCAGTCGCGGGCGCTATCCATTTTACCTTGGCGAACGCCCTCACCATCGCCTCGGAATCCTCCCAGCTGAGGTCCTGGGGGCTCTTGTTGAGGTCGAGCTCCGGAAGCAGGGCGCGCAGCTCCTCCACCTTGGCGGCGCTCACCCTGGCGAAAGCCCCCTGCAGGAAGGACGACAGCCTCCTGCTCTCCCGGTCGTGCCTCGCGAATTCGAGGAGGTCGTGCGTGCCGATTCCAAGGGGATGCGGCTTGATTTCGCCCGGGCGGGCGGGGTTGGCCTCCACGGCGCGCGGGAACACCGCCTTCTCGCTGTTCGGCTCGATTAGCGTTATCGAGCAGTGCGGGTTCGCGAGCGCGGTCCGACGAAGATACTCGTAAATGCCGTAGTTGCTCCTCTCGTATTTCACGTCCTTGAACTCGGACACGACCGTGAGGCCGCTCCCGAGCGTGTCCGCCTCCTCGACCACGTCCACGACCGGCTTGTTCTGCTTGAAGTCTATCGAAATGGTCGCTGTGATGCTCTTGCCCTTGTGGCAGGAGACCGCCTTGGTGGCCTTCCCGGTCGTGAGGTAGGAGAACATTGTGCATGCGGCGGCACCTATCCCCTGCTGCCCGCGCTGCTGGATGTACCTGTGGAACTTGGTGCCGGCGAGCATCTGCCCGAGGGCCTTGCCGAGGTGCGTCTTCGGGATGCCCGGGCCGTTGTCGCCTATCGTCAGCCTGTAGTGCTCGCTTTCCTTGTCCAGCTCCTCGACCTGCACGAAGAGGTCGGGCAGGATGCCCGCCTCCTCGCAGGCGTCCAGAGAGTTCGTGACGAACTCGTGGACTATCATCGTCATGGAGCGGACCTTTCCGGAGAAGCCGAGCATCTGCCGGTTCTTCTTGAAGAACTCGGCGACTGAATGCTCCTTGAACTGCTTGAACATGTCGGATTCTGCCATGGGGAACCTCTTTTCCGGTCGCTGGGTGTCCTATTCCCGCGACATTATTAATATCTTGCGCGCCCCTCCCGGCGGAGCCGCCTCCTCACTGCCCCCTGAGCCTGGATTCGACTATCTCCCGCTTGGACTTGGAGAGGAACGCCAGGACGCCGCTGTGCCTTGCACCGTCAATCAGCATGCCCACCGCCTCCTTGGCGTATTCCATCGTGTCTATCCGCGCTATTATCGAGACCGTGTTGCCATAGACGGAGATGGACGAGTCGGTGGCGCTCTCGATGGCCTCCTTTATCCTCCCCTTCTCGCCGATGATTCGCCCCTTCACCCGTGTGATCGCGTTTTCTGAGCCTATCATCTCCTTGAGGGGGATGATGTACAGCCCGAAGTCGCTGCCGAGCAGCCTCAGGGCCTTGTCCGGGGTGAACCCCCGGCCTATCGCCTTCACAATGTCCCTAGCGAAGAACACGTCCTCCGGCTCGCCGATTATCTCGACCTCGCCGTCTTGGGCCACCACGAGCCCGACTTTGCACCTGGATTCTATCCTTTCCTTGGCCGCCCCGTCGTTTCCAAGCAGGGCCCTCACCCTCTCCGCAGGTATCCTCACGAATTCGGTCATTTCGCAATCCTCTTGAGCAGCTTTTTCACTCCATCGTCCGTCTCGGAATCGAGCCTCCTCCTTGCGGCGGAGGAGACTTCCTCGTCCCCCACCAGCGTCGCCAGGACGCCTGCGGCGGCGAGCCTCGCCCCCGCATCCCAGTGCGAGAGCAGGATGATGAGCGACTTCCTCGCTTCCGCGTCGTCCTTTATGAGCGATACGGCCCTTATCGCGTCGAGCTGGCTCTGCCCGATGTCGCCCCTTGCGATTATCATGAGCTCCTTCTTCATGGCCAGGGCGAGTTCCCTGCTCCCGGCGTCCGCAATCAGGCCCATGGCCGCCGCGGTGCTCTCGCGCCCCCGGGCCATCGCGCTGAGCGCCTGCGTGATTGCCCGCCCGTACGGCTCCTGCGCAAGAAGCTTCCTTATCGCATGGGACACCTCCTTCCTTATCCCAAGCCGCTCCTCGCAGGAGCGCACAAGGAACTCGGAGAGCGCGTCGCCCCAGCCCCCGTCGGCCATCATCATTATCGAATACACGGCTATGAACCTGGGCGCGAGGCCGTAGCGCTCGCTGTGCGAGGTGGAGAGTATGGCCAGGGCAGCCCTCATCAGGGCGAATCGGTCGTTGCCGAGCTTCCCGAGGTCCTCCCCGGGCTTTTTCGCCGCCGCATAGCCGCCCATCACGCGCCAGAAGACATCCCGGATGTTCTGGTCCGGGGAAAGCCCGAACCTGCCTAGGCCGAGCTTCCTCTTGTCGGGCGCCCCGCCCCCACCTTCATCGTCCCCTCCGAAGGCCTCCTTGGGCATAGCAGCATCTCCGCCCCTGCGAAGCCCTCCCAGGGCTGGGGGCCGGATGGATATGATTAGTGCCCATGCATTAAAATCACTTCCGCCCATCGGAATCCCATGGAAGGGCCATCCTATGATGTCGTGATAGTCGGCGCAGGCCCGGCCGGCCTCTCGTGCGCGCGCCGCCTTTCCGGCTCGGGGCTCCGCGTGCTCGTCCTCGAGAAGAACGACCACCTCGGCAAGAAGATATGCTCCGGGGAGATATCCTCGAAGGTCGAGACGCCCGAAGGGTTCGACCGGGGAAGGCCCTGGACCGAAATCGTTGTCGGCACCGAAAAGGGAAGGCACACGGTGAGGCTGCCCCGCCCATATCTCTGGACTGTCGGCCGCAGTGAAATCGAGACGCACCTGATGGGCGGATGCGACGCAGACATCCGCTTCAGCGAGCCCGTGATTGATATCGCACCCACGCACGTCACCACCTCCAAGGGAAAATATCCCTACGGGAAGCTGGTCGGCGCGGACGGCTCCTTCTCAGTTGTGCGCAGGCACCTCGGGCTCCCCTCCGAGAACGTGGCGGGATGGGCGTTCCATGCCGTAATCGACAAACAGTGCCCGGAATTCCACATGTACTGGCTCCACCGCACTATTCCCGGCTCCTACGGCTACCTGATGTCCCGGAGCAGGGGGCAGGCGATGGCCGGAATGGCCTGGCGGGGCGATTTCGACCATGCGAAGGCCGAGAAGGCGAAGGACTGGGTGAAGAAGACGTTCGGGATAGACACGGCCCGAGCAAGGTTCGAAGCGATGCGCGGCAATGCGGACCACCGGGGGTGGAGATTCGGGAACGTTTATCTTGTCGGAGACGCGGGGGGATTCCTTAACCCCCTCACAACGGAAGGCATCTCATATGCCATCCGGAGCGGCGACGCGGTGGGGAGGCACATCCTCGGCGACCCGGAGGGCGAAAGAATCCTGCGGAGCATGGCATCCGCGCATGCATGGCAGGTGCGCCTCTTCAATCTTGTGACCGACGCGCGGCTTCCGTTCCGATATGCCGTGGAATGGTTCCTGGAGAATCCGACCCGGGGCCTGAGGAAAAGGATTTTCGACTATGTGTTCTGGAAGCTTATCGATGGATAGCCCCCCGCCGGGGTGCTGCTCGCGCTCACTTCCTGGCTTTTCGCCCTGCAGCATCGCCTTCTTTCCCAGTCCGGGCCTCCGGTCTGGGCGCGGCTTTCTTCGGCGTGAACTGGTTGGCCGTGAGCTCCCTGAGGTAAAGCCCTATCACCGCCCGTATCTCCCGGGGGGCGTCCTCCTCCCGCTCGACCTGGGTGGCGCATCCGGGGAGCTTGGGCACGCTCACCGTGAACCCCCCCTCTGATTTCTCGATTACGACCTTGAACCCCTCGACCTCGATTTCCTTCATGAGAATCACCCGCCCGCTCCGGGCTACAGCCGCATTTCCCTCCTCTGCTTCTCGAAGCGCTCCAAATCAACGCCGGCCTCGACGAGCTTCTTCTTGATGGTCCCGCCGTTCAGCTCGGCCTGCTTCCTGTGGGATTTCGCCACGCACATCATGTTGCCCGCACCGTCCCTCATCAACGTGCCGTGGGTGGCGTCCCGGACGCGCTCGAACCCGAGCGCCTGCACGACCTTCATGAAATCGTCCGGATGCATGGGCTTGGAGACGAACTTCACCGGCTTCAGCTCCCTTACCGGCTTTTCGGCAGGCAGCACGATTTCAAGCTGGCGGGCGATGTCCTCGTATGTGTCGAGCAGGATGCCGGGCGTCCTCCGATAGTCCGCCCATTCCGGCGGGGCCCTCCCCTTGCCCTGCGCCCATTCGTCTATTATGCCCTTCTTATGCTCGATGGCATCGAGCTCGGAGAGGAAATCCTCCTCCTTCGGGAACAGGATGGTCTCGGGATGTGCTCTGAATACGCCTTTCATGATTTCGATATCGACGTTGACGGCCTTCACGTACCCGACGCGCTCCTCCACCCCCGCGTCGCCGAAAAGCCCCACGGCGCGGGCAACGGTCCCCTCGTCCTCGACTCCGATGGAAGCGAGGAGCCTCCGGCTCTTCTCCCCCACGCTTATGCCGCCCTCCATGATTGTAAGCGGTATCTTCCTGCGCCTCTCGTCCCTGCGCCGGTGCTGCTCGCGCTGAACGACCGCATAATGCATCGAAGAGAGCCTCAGTATCATGTCGGCCGCCCGGTCAAGGGCCGCCCGCCCGGCCTCCTCCCTGGCCTTCTGCTCCTGATAAAGCCTCGCGAGGAAATGCAGGTCCGACTGGGCCGTTATCGCCCCTTCGTAGCCGAGCTCGGAGGCGAGCTCCAGCAGTTCCCTCTGCACCTTCGGCTCCAGCAGGCCGAACCTCATCCGCCGCAGGGCGGACTCATCCTCGCGCAGGTCCATGGGATATTATCCACGCCAAATGTTTTAATCCCCCATCGCCATGCGCTCTATCTTCATGCAGCGGCCCATGACCACGAATAGCCCGGCAGCCACGGCTTTTTTCGCCGCGCCCTCGTTCACGACGCCGAGCTGCATCCAGACGGCCTTCGCGCCGATTGCTATGGCTCCGTCGACTATCGGCGGCACCTCCTCGCTCCTCCTGAATACGCAGACCACGTCCACGCGGACATCCCCCGGAATCTCGCCGAGGGAGCCATATGCCCTGAGGCCTCGCCATTCCCGGATGTTCGGGTTGATTGGGATTATGGCGTAGCCTTTGGAGAGAAGGTAGCTTGCGACATCGTAGCTCGGCCTCTCCGGATTGCCCGAGAGGCCGACGACCGCAATTGTTTTCGCCTTCCTCAGCAATTCCTGCATGTCCATGGCCAAAACTTGCGGGGAAGGGTAATAACCCTTCCCGCCTTTCCGCGGAAACGCCCAGCGCGGGCGAAAATCCTTATTCCCGCCCGCCCCCCTAAAATCCGGTGATGGCATGATAGGGCTTGACTACGATGAGATGGAACTGCTTTCAGAGATACGCACGATGAGGCGGATGCGGGGGTATTGCCGGAACCGCGCTGCGGGCCCCAAGGAAACGGCGCATGTTCCGGCGCCCATGGCGGCCGTGCCGGGATAGGCGCCCCCCCGGCGCCCCATCTGGCGCATGCGCAATCCGTGCGCGCGCGGCCGGGCCTCAGTCCTCCTTCCTAATCTTGAAGAACTTCATCATGCAGTCGATGCACAGGTCAGCGAAACCCCGTGCGCTGCCCATGAAGACCCGCCGCGTTTCCCGCTCCTCCCCGCATAGGAAACAGCTTCCCATGAGCCACATTCATCCTCAAGGCTTAATATCCTTATCGCGGCGCTCCCGGACGCCAAGCAGCAGGATTACGGAAATGCAGACCATCACGAGCGAGAACGCCATAGCCGCACCGCCCCCCCAGCCCTCCCATAGAAAACCTACAATAAGGGAAGCCGGCAGGGCGGCGAGGCCGCCCACGAGCTGGAGGGACCCCAGGGCGCTCGCCATGTACTTTTCGGGAGCGAGGTCGGATGCGAGCGTCTTCTGGACCGGCTTCACAGCGCCCAGGTAAGCCCCGAATGCGATGAACGATATCCCAGAAAGCCAGAGCCCCCCGGCCGATATGCAGAACGCGGCCGCCACGAGAAGGAGCACGGCGGCGATCATCACCCTCTTGCGCCCGAAGCGGTCCGCCAGGCCGCCGAAGGCCGCGGATGCGAGCATCGCCGCGACGCTGAGCGCGAGGTACAGGAGCGGGATGGACTCCGCGGGGAACCCCGCATCCTGGGCGCCGATTATTATGAAGGAATAGCTGAACGTTCCCAGGGCGAGGAATGCGCTCGCCGCGAGGAAGAGCCGGTAGTTGCCGTCGAGGGCGGAGAGGGTGAAGCGGCCGTCCGGCCTCCTGCGCCCGTCCTCCCGGACTTTCGCCATGATCAGGGCGGCTGCGGCGAGCGGGGGGATGGAGGCGAAAATGAACATCTTCTGGTAGCCCAGGTATCCGAAGAGCAGGAAGGCGGCGATGATTCCGGCGACCGCGCCCGCGTTGTCGAATGCGTCCAGCATCCCGAAGCTCGCCCCCCGGCGGCCGGCCGAGGTGGCATCCGCGATTTCAGCATCCCGCGGGGCATCCCTGATTTTGCCGAGCCGGTCCATTATGCGCAGCGGTATGAGCGCAGGCCATGCCCATGCGAGGGCGTATCCCGCCTTCGAGATGCCTGCGAGGGTGTAGCCGGCGACGATGAACGGTTTCCTGCGCCCAAGCCTGTCGGAAAGGAATCCCGACGCCGCCTGGGAAAGGGAGACCACCATATTTCCGATGCCGTCGAGAAGGCCGAGAACGATGAGGTCCGCGCCCATGAACGTGGTGACGAAGAGCGGCCAGACCGAGAACACCATCTCCGCCCCGAAATCGTTGAGAAACGACGCTATGCTGAAAACCTTTATCTTTTCAGGGATTCGGGGCGCGGCATCGTTCGGCATCCGCTCGCCTCACATCCTGGATGCGAATGCGGCCACTGCAAAAAGCAGGGCCCCCGCGATGCAGGGCTGCGCCGCTTCGCCTTCCCAGGAGAACCCTTCCGGGCATGCCCAGTCCGCATCATCGACGGCGTCCGGCTTCCCCTCCCATCCCGGCCAGGGCTCGCTTCCGTTTCCGAACCTGCATCTCATGAGCAGGCGGTTTATCTCGACGTCGCCGCAGTCCCCGGGCGCGCCGCTGTGGCCCTCGCTGCAGCACCTATCTATCCGCGCACGCGTGCATTCCTTTGCGGGGCCTGCCGCCGCGGAGTATCCTTCGGGGCATTCGGCATCGACGCCGAGGCTGCGCCACCCCGCGGGGATTTCGCATGACACGCATTCGTCGCCGGCGCTGAAATCGGCGCATTCTCCGGTGGCATCGTTCACAATCGTCTGGAGGGGGGCCGGAGCGGCGAACGCCGTCCCGAAAAGCAGCAAAACGGCCAGAAGCCTCATATGCGCACCTAATGCCCTAGCACATATGAGAATATTAATGGTGCGACAATCGTGGCGTCCGACTCCACCATGAACCTCGGCGTGTCCGGCATCAGCTTGCCCCAGGTTATCTTCTCGTTCGGGACAGCGCCGGAATACGAGCCGTAGCTCGTTGTGGAATCGCTAATCTGGCAGAAAT
This sequence comes from Microcaldota archaeon, assembly GCA_964647855.1. Taxonomy (GTDB): domain Archaea; phylum Micrarchaeota; class Micrarchaeia; order Anstonellales; family Bilamarchaeaceae; genus Bilamarchaeum. Next base: position 489,679 of record CAZYJW010000001.1, read on the forward strand.
ACGACCACGCCGGCACGTCCTTGAGCTGGACGTCCTGGTTGATGAGCGGCACGGCGCATATGGGGAAGTCTCCCGCTATGCCCCCGCCTATCTGGAAAAACCCTATCCTGTGCGACGCGGACTCCCGCTGGTACCAGGCCACGAGCTCCTTCATGTACTCGAGGCCTTCCTTGACCGTCCTCGTGTCCCTGAGCTTCCCCTTGATGTGCTCCGCCACGAACACGTTGCCGAGCGTCGAGTCCGCCCAGCCGGGAACGAATATCGGGATGCCCTTCTCGCATGCTGCGAGAAGCCAGCTGTCCCTCGGGTCAATTGAATAGTGCCTTTCCAGCTCGCCCGAGCGGATGAGCTCGTAGAGGTATTCGTGGGGGAACATCCTGTCCCCCGCCTCGTCGTGCCTTTTCCATATCGGAAGCAGCAGGCGCTCGATTTTCCGCATCGCCGCCTCCTCCGGGATGCAGGTGTCGGTCACGCGGTTGAGGCCTTTCTTCAGGAGCCCGAGCTCCTGCTCTGGCGTGAGGTCGCGGTATTCCCGCACCATCACGTACTTGTCGTGCGCGACCAGGTTGAAAAGGTCCTCCTCGAGGTTAGCGCCGGTGGTCGATATGGCGTGTATCTTGCCCTGCCGTATCATCTCGGCGATGCTGATCCCGAGTTCCGCCGTGGACATCGCCCCCGCCATGGCGAGCAGGACCTTGCCGCCGCCCTCTATGTGCTTCCTGTAGGCCTTCGCCGCCTCGATGAGCTCGCCCGCGTTGAAGTGCCGATAATTCCTCTCCATGAATTCGGAAATCTTGCCATCCACTACGCAACCCTCTCTCTTCGTTGTGCAGCAATATGGCAGCGAACAATTAAATATTTTCACGAACGCGCGCGTTCGTAGCCGCCAATCCGCAGCGGCGGCGCGTGCGCCCTGCCCGGCAGGACCGGCGCGGTAATATAAACCTTGCCGCCGGATGCCCTGCGAGTGATAATGATGAAACTGCCGTTAATCGTGCTTGCGGCCGCAATCCTGACGCTCGGATGCTGCGGCCCCGTGTCTTCGTCCTCGTGCAAGACCTTCGACGCTTCCTGCAGGAAATCCTGCGTGATGTTCTCGGAAGAGGAGGGGGGCAGCATCGATTCCTGCGTAAGCAGCTGCCGTTCCGTGTTCCTGTCCAACGGCATCGACCCGGATTCGTGCTGTTCGGAAGATATGAAGGCGGGCATGGTCTGCCAGATAGACTGCGAGGGCGAAGGCCCGGGCTGCATATCGGAATGCGAGGACAGCATCGAGGAATACACAGGCCTCGGCCCGGACGACTGCGTCGTTCCCTACTGACGCCCGCCTCAGATATACCCCAGAATCTGGGCAAGAAGCAGGAAGAACAGCGCCAGCAGTATCAGGCCCGAGACCAGGTGTATCTGCCGGATGTACTTCTCCTTGGCCAGGTTCACCTCCTCGACCGTGGTCTTGCCGAGGTAGATGGCGACCGTTATGATAACCATCGGAAGGACGAAGAAGAAATTGTATAGCACGAGGTACCCGACCGTCTGGAGCGTCGCGGCCCTCGCGAGCATGCCCAGCACGACCAGGTAAGGCCCGGAAGAGCAGGGGAGCAGGAACAGCGAACAGAGCATCGCGGCGGCCGCGACGCCGAGGGGGCTTGTCGCGCCGGCAGCCGCCCTTTTCGCATACGGGCGCAGGAACATGGGCATCTCCACCGCGAGGAAGCCAGGCTTGTAGTCGAAATATGCATTGAGCTCCATGATTGCGAGCAGGAGGGCCCCGGCCGTCACAACCGCATAGAACGCGGAGGTGAGCCCGAAGCTGGTTATCGCCCTCATTATCCCGAGGCCGTATAGCATGTACATGATGAAGATGACGAGCGAGAAAACCATCCCCGACACCAGGGCCTCACGCTTGCCCCTGGCGCTTATTATCGCCCCGAGCAGTAGCACCATCACGGCGATTGTGCAGGGATTGACCGAGTCCACCACGGCTGCTCCGATAAGCACCGAAAGCGCCATCGTCCCGGCGCCGTTCCTCTCCTCCACCGGGTCCATAAGCTGCACCTGCCCGCCATCTCCGGTCCCGTTCTGCTGCGAGGCGTTCTGGGTTCCGTTCCCCAGCGCCGCAGGGAGGGTGATATACGTGTAGGCGCCTTCCGGGCAGCCGCTTTCCATGCACTCGGAGAATAAGCGCCCCCAAGTCTCCTCGGGCATCCCTCCGAGCACCATTGTGCCGTGTTCGACTATCGTGGTGGGCACGCCGCCCGTGTTTATGTCCTGCCCGAACCTTTCGTATTCCCGCATGAAGGCCGAGCGCTCCTCGGCATTGTAGTATATCTCATGGGCCGATATGCTTAGGTTGTATTCATCGGCCATGGCTCTGAGCGTTTCGCCCGTGACCGCGCAGTGCGGGCAGCCCTGCCCGTAATAAAACTCGATATCCAGGGCAAAAGACAGCCCGAACAAGACCAGAAACGCCATTGCGATGGGTGCCTTTCTCATGCGTATCACTCGGGTAAAGACCTTCCTGCAATCAGATTTGAAGCCTCACATTTATAAAACTATATGAATATATATTCATTACATGGTGCGCCCGAAAAAATGCAAGATGGTCGATTGCGAGCCAGACGTCACCTACTTCAAGCCCCGCGGGATTCCCCTAGTGGAGCTGGAGGAGGTCGCGCTGACCGTGGAGGAATTCGAGGCGATTCGGCTCTGCGACGGCTGCGGGTTGGAGCAGATTGAGGTCGCGGCACGGATGGGCGTCTCCCAGCCCACCCTGCACCGCCTCCTGAAATCGGCGCACGGCAAGATCGCCGAGGCCCTTTCAGGGGGCAAGGCCATCAAAATCAAGGGAGGGAACTACAGTATAAGCAAAAGGTGATATGAAATGCCTAACGGAGACGGAACAGGCCCCTATGGGGCCGGAAGAGGATGGGGTTGCAGGGGATGGCGCGGCCGGGGGTTCGGCTGCCGCTATGGCGGCGGCTTCGGCGGAGGCTACGGGAGAGGCATGTGGATGGGCGCCTACCCGGTTGGTGCGCAGCCCGGCCCTGCGGAGGACGCAGAATCGCTGAAGGCGTACGCCCGCGAGCTTGAAGCCGAGCTTGAGGCGGTCAAAAAGAGGATAGCCTCTACGGGAACGGTGTGAATGCATGAGGATAGCGGTTTCCACATCGAAAGGCGGGCTTGAGGACGGCATTTTTCCTGTATTCGGCAGGTGCCCGACCTTCACCCTTGTCGACACCCCGGTTTCCGAAGGCGGCGTCCGCGTGGTGAAGAACCCCGGGGCCGAAGCGGGCGGCGGGGCGGGGATAGCGGCGGCAAGGTCGATAGCCGACGCAAATGCCGAGGCGGTGATAACCGGCAGCTGCGGCCCGAACGCCATGGCGGTGCTGCTAAGCTGCGGAATCAAGGTCTATACCTCATCCGGCGGCGTGCGGAATGCGGTGGACGCGCTTCTTCAGGGCAAGCTGGGCCAGATAACCAGCCCCACCTCTGCGCCGCATGCCGGCATGGGCAGGCGGAGGCGGGGCATATGAGGATAGCAGTGAGCTCCGATGCCGACAAGGACGGCGATGTGTCGGCCCATTTCGGCAGGTCCAGGTATTTCATGCTTTTCGAAACCGATGGGAAAAGGATTGTTGCCGAAAGGGCAGCAGAGAATCCGCACCGCATCGAGCACAGGCCTGGCGCGGTGCCGGCATTCATCGCTTCGCAGAATGCGGGGGTCCTGATAACCGGGGGCGCCGGCCCGCAGGCAGTCCGCCTGCTCAGGGGCGCAGGGATAAAGGTCGTCTTTGCCGAGGGCAAGGCGCGCGATGCGGCGGAAAAATACCTGGCGGGGCGGCTCAAGGAAGCCGGAAACGACTGCACACACTGAAAGGCCTTGTTATGATAATCGGAATAACCGGCGGGAAAGGCGGGACTGGCAAGACTGTGATTGCGGTCAACCTGGCCCTGGCCATGGCCGGCCTCGGCAAACGCGTCACCTACCTGGACTGCGACACCGACTGCCCGAGCGCCCACATCCTTCTCGGGGCCATGCTGGGCGAGAGGCGGGCGGTGCAGTCGTTCCTGCCCGCCTTCGACCTGGAAAAATGCCGCAGATGCGGCAGATGCGTTTCCGAATGCCAGTTCAACGCGCTCTATCCCGGCAAGGACGGCGTGCCGACGCTGTTCCCCTCCATCTGCAGCGGATGCAAGACGTGCGTGCTTGCCTGCCCCCACGGCGCCGTGGGCTGCGGCGGAAAGATAATCGGATGGACGTTCAGGACCGAGGCGCACGGAATAGGGCTCTTCTCGGGCAAGCTCAAGCCTTCCGAGCCCCTCTCCGAGAAAATGGTCGAAGCGGTGAAGGCCAGGGGCACAAGCGAGGGAAGCGGCGACATCATCATCATAGACACATCCGCCGGAACCCATTGCCCCGTAGTACGGGCCCTCGAGGGCTGCGACATTGCGCTCGCGGTCACCGAGCCCACGGTTTTCGGAGAGCACGACCTTCGCGCGATAATCGAGGTTCTGGACAAGCTGGGAATTCCGCATCGCACGCTTGTCAACAGGAGCACGATATCCGGGAAAAAAATCCCCGGGGCCGCCATGGAGATTCCCTACGACCGCGCCATGATGGACTGCTACATAGCTGGCATGCCCATCGTGAGGGCCCTGCCCAATCATCCGATTTCCCGGCAGCTGTCTTCATTCGCGGCGGAGGTGCTCGGATGAGGATTGCCGTCATCAGCGGAAAGGGCGGCACGGGCAAGTCCTGCGTTTCATCTGCCCTCGCGCTCGAGCTTTCGCGGTGCGTCCTGGTCGATGCGGACGTGGACTGCCCGAACCAGTTCCTGCTCTTTGGCGGCAGGGAGCTCGAGGGTAGGGGCTTCTCCGCGTCGAAACTTGCGATAATAGCCAACAACAAGCCGGGCGCGCGCGACTACGGCCAGGCATGCGAATTCGGGGCCATTGCCCGGGAGGGGGACCGCCTCAGGATAATTGAAAGCCGCTGCGAGGGGTGCGGGGCCTGCAGGCTCGCTTTCCCCGAGCTCGGCATCCGGCTGGAGCCTAGGGCCAGCGGCAGGCTGCATGTTTTTGACACGGGCGCGTTTCCATTGGTCTACGGCGTGCTCGTTCCAGGGGAGGCGGGGAGCGGCAAGGTGGTCTTCGAGCTGAAGCGCATGGCCGACGAAATCGCGGCGCGCGAAAGCATCCCGGACGTGCTCATAGACGCGCCCGCCGGCATCGGCTGCCCTGTGATAGCCGCCCTGAGCGGCTGCGACCATGCCATAGGGGTGGTCGAGCCCACGCCCGCGAGCATAGCCAATCTGGGGAGGGCGCTGAAAGTGGCCGCCCATTTCTCCATCCCCTACTCCGTTGTCATGAACAAGGAGGGGCTCTCGAAGGCGAACGAATCGGCCATAGCCCACAGGTTCGGCCCCAGCCTCGTAGCGAGAATCCCCTACGACGAGGGCATACCCCCGCTTCTTGCGGATGGGAAGCCGCCCTCTTTGGGCGAGGGCCCCGGGCCAGCGGCGCTCCGCAACATGGCGAAGGAGGTCGTGGCGATGCTGCGCCGCACGCAAGGCGGGACGGGGGCAGGGGAATGAGGATAGTTTACGGGCCCGTGCCATCCTGGAGGCTGGGCAGGTCGCTTGGGATAGACCCCGTCTGCAGGATGGAGAAGACCTGCCCGTTCGACTGCGTATACTGCCAGCTCGGGCGGACAAAGGCGAAAACCACGCTTCGGCGCCGCTATATCGCATTGGGCACGATGAAGGCGGAGCTTGACGCAGCGCCGAAACGCAACGTCGACACGATAACCTTCTCCGGGACGGGCGAGCCGACGCTGAACTCGCAGATCGGGGAGATGATATCCTACGCCCGGCGTTTCGGCATCCCCGTGGCGGTCCTCACCAATTCAGCCCTCCTGCCGAATCCCCGCGTGAGGAAAGCCCTGCTTCAGGCCGACATAGTCGCGGCGAAGCTCGACGCGCCGGATGAGGCGACGTTCCAGGAAGTGAACCGGCCCGTTCCGGGCCTGCGCCTTGCAACCATAACCGCCGCAATCAGGAAATTCAGGAATGGATTCAAGGGCAGGCTCGCGCTTCAGATGATGTTCGTTCCCAGGAACAAGGGGTGCGCAAGGGAAATGGCCGAGCTGGCAAGGGAATTGGCTCCCGACGAGGTGCAGCTCGACACGCCGCTGCGGCGTTCCGCCGTCCCGCCGCTTTCGCCCGTTGAGATGGCCGAAGTCGAAAGGCATTTCAGGGGCCTTCACGTGGTCCAGGTCTATAGGCGCAGGAAGCCGGAAACCGTTCCTCTGGACCTGCATGAAACAAGGATGCGAAGGCCTTGAAGACGGGGCATGTCCCACTCATCGGAAAAGCCCGATTGCCGGTATTCCTCTCCGGATGCAAGAACAAGGGACGCCCCGAAGACCCGAGGTTGTGGCGTAAATACGCCTTGATTATTGACTCTTCCTTACGTAGATGTATCCGTGCGAAACGATTAATATTCTTGCCGCAAATATTCATCCATGCGGAATTGGTGCTCGTTTTTCATCCTTCTCGCGTTCTTGTTTATTGGCTGCACACAACCTTCTGCCGAGGAAAACAAGACAAACACAACCTCCCCCCCGATACAAAATATGCCGCGTGATACCTGCCTCTACAACTCCACGGATAAAACACTCACATGCGGAAGGCCTTTTGTCCTTGTGAAGAAAGGCAACGAATACAACGTAAACCCCTCTACAAAACTCGCTTTCTGCGGGTTGGCAAGCCTTGTTGACCTGGGGGCGAATGAGACATACCTCATTTATATTTACGAAAAATCCGACCAACTCATCCATTTGGATGAAAATCAAAGCGCAAAGGCGATGGGAACCTTTGTAGTCTCAGAAACAGAATGCAACACTGCCGCCCCCGTTTATGTTCCGCTGAACCAATCTCTTGATTAGCCCGTATTTTATCTGGCCGGGTGCTAGCGAGATAAAAGGATAACGCCCCGGAGAAGTTGCCGGCGCTTCGCGCCGTCATTCTCCGTGGCTAAAATGCGACCAAAGCATTCACGCCCCGGAGAACCGAGGTCTGTGACGTAAATACGCCTTAATTATTGACACTTCCTTACTAAGGAATATTAGTGCAGAAGATTATTTAAACGAAAGTAAAGGTCAGGCTGATAAATAGTTCGCTCCATAATCAAATCCGAGAGGTATGGGAAAAGCACTTGATGACCTTAATAAAGGTCTGAAGGCACTGGATAAGCTCCAGAACATTATGCTGAAGCCACAGACGCTTGAGGCATTCAACAGACTGAGTGCCAGCGTAGAGCGGCTCTCTGGTCAACTTACGAGCCTTAACAGCGCTATGCTGGAGCAAAACCGGCAACTCGGCGAGTCTATCAAAGAGACCAAGCAGCAGACTATTGAGCTTCGGCAGGAACTGGAGAAGCTGAATGACGTTAGTAGCAAGTCACATGACCTCTTTGGCGAGATGAAACGAGCGAGTGAAGCGACTGACAGGCTGAACCGAGTCATTGTCACTTTCACGGTAATGGCGACGGCATTTGGCTCTTACCCTGTGTATAAAGACGTAGCATGTGGGACAAGCACAACTTGTGACTACCAACTCATTGCCATCTTGTCAATCGGCTCAGCAACTCTGTTGCTCCTCATACTCGCATGGATACTAAGGGGCAAGAAGCATGATAAACTACAGACCAAATGAGAGGTAAAAAACGTGTGGGGCAAGGAAATGACAGAACGTCTCAAGAAGCTTGAGAATAACAAGGGATTGGACTTCGTTCTGAAGAACTTCTGGTTCATGATAGCCTCGCTTATCTTCATTGCATTGTGGGGATGGAGCCTCGGATTCTATCCCCTTTCCAATAATTCAGCCCCGGCACAGCTCCCGACCAACGAGAGTCTACTCGGACTGGGCGATGGCGGGGCAATCGGAGCCAAGTGTCTTTATGGCGAGGTCTTCAAGACACAGATAATCCAAGGAGACATCTTGGATTGTAAGCTTATCATACACGATAGGAATCCATCATTCATCAAAGATGGGATGAATGTCTCTATGATTCTGACCCCGGACAACACTTGGGAGACATGGCCTTATCTTGATTACGAGAAGAACAGTAATTGGTATATTAACACCATAAAGCAGGAGGACTTCACGCATACCCCAAGCGGGACGTATGAGGCACACTTCAAGACGAAAGCACCACCAGTCAGCAGGTTCACATTCGCATATACGATTCCAGGTTACTATATAGCCGCCCAAGAAGGATGGTATACGTCTACAGCACTGGACACGTATATCCAGAGCGTCTCTCGCCCCGCCCTGTTCGTTATTGAGCTTTTCGGTGTGTTCGGTGCAATGCTCTCCCTTCGGGACTTATGGCGAAATAAGAGGTGAAATGGTCGTGAGCAGTGAATCAATCTTGGATGAGCGAGGAAAACAGGAACTTCAGCCCATTCTCAATCTATTCGCTATCCTTTTTGTCATTATTATTATCGTCATTGTCCTGGACAAGGCAGTTCAGCAATATATCGGACAGTTATCCTATGCAGCGCAGGGGGTCATCATTGCTTGCTTTGTCGCTTTCCTCTATTTCACCAAGGATTACTTCAAAGCCCTTGTTGAGGGATACACAAAAAAGAAGTGAAGTGCTATCCTTTATAGAAATAGCTTATAGCGAGATAAAATAGAATGGCGGATATTACTGCGCCAATGAGATACCAGAACCAACGGAGCAGAGGGGCAAGCTCGTCCATCATGGTCTTGTGTTTTGGTTTCCAAAGCATGTAATGAACGTCTGGGTCTTTTTTATTTTGTTTTCTAATCCACTTTAAAGCCAAGTATTCTGCATGCTGATAAGATTTGCCTGGCATGAAGAGCCGCATATATTTGGGACGGGTCTCTTGGCAATCACGAACCTTGACTGTGAAGCGGTATCTTTTCATGATTCACCTTGCATCTCTCGCTTGTAATTCCTGTTCAGCCAAAATTGGTTCTGCCGCCCTACCTTGCGATATTTTATCTTGCCGTCAGCCATTAGCTTGAGAAGATGAACCTGGGCAGTATTCCATGAGACCTTCATCTCTGCTGCAACGGTCTCGGTTGTAACTGGCCATTCTTGTTTCTCAAGAAATTCAACTATCTTCTTGGGTAAGTCTTCTTTGGGCATATATGATACCTCATTATGATATACCATAGGTTTGAGCATAATTATTTAAAAGTATTCCGAGTTACCTCCCCATGAGAAGCATTGTATTGATATTCCTGATTTTTGGTCTGTTATTTGTGGGTTGCACAACTACGACTACCCCTCCCGTAGAACAATCAGTAGTCCCAAACCAGTCTGACGCCTTGAGCGGTGCTGTTCAAACAAATCAAACGATAAGGGGACTGACGAGTGACAGATGTGGCTCTTATGTAACATTCAACGGTCTCACCGATTCTGAGGAGTCAACCCTACAGGATTGTTATGAACGAAAATATCTGACCGAGGCGATAGAAAAGAACGATACGAGCATTTGCGACGAGATATACAATCCATACGAGTATGCGAATTGCTACGGGCTTATCGCTGGCAAACTGAACGACAGTTCTCTATGCAACAGAGTCACGAATATCCTTTTTGAAAGAAAGAGTGGGAAGGATGATGCGACAACAACCGACGCATGTAAATTGGTATTCATAGAAAAGCGTATTGAATATTTTAGGGAAGTCCCATCCATCAGTTGTTCTGAATTGACTGCTGGCGATTATGTAGACATCTGTAACGAGTATTTGGATAAAATCAAACCAGCCAGCGGTATAAAGAGCCTCTATGTCAGTGACAAGGGTTCAAAGGTAGAGTCCTACATCATACTGGAGGATTCAGAGGGCACAACGCAGATTGAGGACGGTAAGCTCACAGTAACAATAACATCCGAGGATGGGAAGGAAGAGCTTTACCGAGTGCAGTATAACGTAAGCAGAAGTGACTTTGCAGTATACATCCTGGGCGAAGGGGCATTTGCACACGAAGATATAATTTATCTAATTCCAGAAATTGATTTGAAAGCGGTTGAGCTTGAGGAAGACGAGTGCTCTGGTTATTGTGATATGGTGTATAAAGCAGAGTTTGTAACGGACGAAGGAAAAATGTTCACTGAATCGGAAGACTTATTCGTTGAGAGCCAATTTATCACGTTAAAGCCAATCTCCGAGTGTTTATTATTGAGTAATGTGAAAGACGAACTGGTGGATGAGAGCAAATCCTACGGAACATACAAATACTTCAAAATATCTGGCAAGGTTACAAACAACTGTTCTTCAACCAAAGATTTTGTGCAGGTTAATTTCATCTTATACAATGCACAGGGCAGTGTCCTTAAGGAAGATTTCACTTACCTCAACCCAAACACAATCCCCGTTGGGTATACGGTTGATTTTGAGAAAAAATTCCAATACGAAGGAACCTATGTAGACATTGTAGAGATACCAGATTCTTACAACGTAACTGTAGAAACATAAGGTGAAACCGAGGCAGGAACATGCGTCACATTATTTTTGCAGTTATTCTGGTTTTTTCTATTTTACTTATCGGCTGCTGTGCAACGACGACACCGAGTGAGACACCCGCATTGCACTTGAATAATCAAACACCGCAACAGTCCACAGGTGTGAACCAATCTGGTTTGCAGGCTGTTAATGACGACACCAACACGAGAGCATCAACCAATAATTTAGATGCCTCAACCCCTGTTTCGGGTAGCGTAGATGAATTTTCTTTACTGCGAGAAGAGATGTATCCAATATGGCAAGAGAAAGATTCTTGGGATAATTACAAATATGACATTCAAAACAACATTATTCACGCCAATTTTACTTCGGACAGCAATGGTGACTTGTGCTGGCTTTTTGACGGCAACTACTCCACTGCACTTGAATGCTCTACCTTCAGTGCTGGCAGTTCCCGCTCCTCTTATCGCATTAATATTGAGATGCAGAAATCATCCAGTATAGAAGCTGCCCAACAGGATTATGAATCGGTAGTAGAGGAATTATCTGGTCATTCTGCTTATTCAAAAAAATCAAATGCTGTAGCAGTAGGAAATGAAATGGTAACCGCTGAGGGCGGTGTAGGGGGCTATTGGTGGGAGTATGTCGTGCTATTCAGAAGAAATAATGTAGTTGTGGACGCTCGGATTAGACAGACCCTGAGCATGCATCCGAGCGAGTTCCCACAATATAGAAAAGAGATTGATGATTACGCAATTCTGATAGACGAAAAGATTCAGTAGGCGGTTGTTAGACCAACGATGATAAGACTCAACAGAAATTCTCGGTGACGTATATCCTACCATCAGTAGTAATCGCCACTCCGATACCTTCTCTATCGTAAGTAGCCGTGAGAATATTCTGCCTATGCCCTGGGCTGTTCATCCACCCCGTAACTACCTCATTTGCGATTTGGGTTGCTGAATAGTAATCTCTACTGGTTTCAATCCCATTTGTATACCATATTTCGGAATATGTATGCATTTCAAAGATGTTTTCAGCTATGCCAGTTGAATAATACGACCCATAATCTTTGTAGCAGGAATACCCTTCTAACTGCCCTCGTGCCGTGGGGTCAAGACCATCGGGGTTAATATGGTCAAAGAAGTTCCTCTGCCCCATATCTTCACTATGCCCCCGTGCAACGTGAGCCAGGTTGCTATCAAATGAAAGGGGAGAAAGACCGTAAGACTGCCTTTGTTCATTGATTAAAACGTGAACCATCTGCTCCAGGTCTTTGCACTGTTCCCCCTCGCCAAGTTGGTTCTGGGGGCAACCACATTTGCTTGCCTTCTCAGTTAATGCGCCGTCATAGCAGAGCATCGGTTTGCTTAATGAACACGCACCATGCGGGGTTCCGTCCGTGCAGTTCATAGGGGTCTTGCAGAGATTATTGACTGCAATCTGGTTTCCAGAGCAGCCGCATTTGTTGGCGTCGTATACCAAAACGCCCTCATTGCAGAAGTATGGCTTGTTAGCCGAGCACCAGCCGCTTGAGGTATTATCGCTACATTTATTGAACCCTAAGAGACCGACGTAATTGGGGAAAAAAGTGATGGCTATGATAGCGAGAACTATTAGGATAACCGTTAGCTTTGCGATAGCATTAAGCGAGCGCTTAAGGGCGAGGTCTCGTTTGTAATTTTCCCATCTGACCTGTGACTGTTCATACTCTTTTTTCTTCAAGCTATCCCAATCAATCCCCTTGCAATGATGAGATTCTGCTGCCTTGTGATAGCCGCAGAGAAGCATATTGCATTGTGGGCAGGTAGAAAAACTCAGGTAAGAGACACTGGATTTGCAGTAATCACAAATCTTATGCTCGGTAGGTTGGGCATATCTATTTGTGAAGTCATTTCGTGTGATGATGCCGCAAAGCCTGTCTTTTTCCGTCACTGCGACACTACCTATTTTGTGTTGATTTAACAAATCCAAGACCCTGGGTGCGTCATCATCAGCGTCAATGGTGTAGACGGGTGTTGACATCATCTCGGAAGCAATCTTGACATGGAAGGAGATTCGGTTGCTGTAATCTTGTTGGGTTATGACACCTACTGCTTTTCCTTTTGTATTGACAACATAAATAGCCCAAATCCTCTTTACGGCAAATAGTTCCTTCACTTTAGCTATCGGTGTGTTTGGTCTGACTGTAATCGGATTCGGGGTCATTATTTCTCTAACTTTCACGATAAATTCCTATATTTGACAATTATTAAGGATTTGGGATAACACTGTTCAGTAACACGGCTCTTCAAGCCACTTCATGTATTCTTTGAGTTGTTCTTTCGGAGCTAATGGTGAGCCCTCTGGTTTCTCTTCTTTGCCCCAGTTTTCAATCCATCCCGTATAGAAGGCATCGTCATCCTTGTATCTTTCGGCAAGTCCCTTGAATTTGCCGATTAGCTCTCCGAGACTCTTTCTTTTGAGGACGTTGGAATTGTATTCTGAAAGGAACTCGCTCATTTTTCCTATTATCTCATCCCAGTTAGCATCTGGGTGTAAGTGCCAAGTATTGTAACGCATCGCTCGGATAGTCATCGCTATGTGGAGAGTCTTTCGCCTGGATAATTTAAGCGTCAGGTCATCCTCTATGTCATCATCACTCACAGAGTATACAACCAGATAGAGAAGCTCATTGTATGCAGCGATGATGAGAAGCCTCTGCGCCCTTAAAAGCTCACGCTTGTGCTGGAGGATTATTTTCGTGTTCTCGCAGTTCTTCCTGGCGAGGTATTTGGTTTGCTCGTTCTGAAAGTCTATCGCCTTGTTATGGTCGGTATAGCACATGTGAGTATGGTAGTTTTCGTAGAAATCACGAGTGGCAGCAATGTCGCACTCATCCAGCAGGTGCTCCGTATATTGCCAAACCTCCTTTCCAGTCATGGCGTCAAGAATCTTCATAATTGTCTTATCCATTTGCATCAGACCTCCTCTTCAAAACGACCTCAATAGCCTGGACTTTGACTGCCAAGTCACGGGTCTCAAAGACCTTGGCGAGCGTGGAGGCGAGATAGCCAACTGCATTAGCCTGGTTGGTGCCTATGCGGTCTGCACGGACATCGTTGATAGTGGTCTCAAGGAGGACAGCCAGGTCATCCAGGCTCTTGACCCTTACTGGCTCAAGGGGGTGCCTCCGCTTGCCGTTTACGCCCCCAGCGGTCACGGCGTTCTTCCGCTTCTCGCTTACAGCTTTGTCAGGGTTGTGGAAGAAGCAGTAGTCCGAGCCCTCCATAATCGGAGCCTCGCAAGCCTTTCCTTCATCCGTCTTAGCCAAACATGCCTTCATGAGTTCACCTTAGCGAAGTAATGGGGTTAGGGGTCGCCTCTTTTTGTGGATGAGAAGGGCTTGATTGTGTCAACAACCAAGGGCTCCTCTCCCTCATTAGTGAATTGGTGCAATTTTCCTTCACCATCACTGGACTTGGTGAATGATTTTTTCACTAATTCACTAAGGGTAGGGACTGAGGCAACGAGTTTGACGAACATCACGCCCCGCTTGCTCAGCTTTGCCCCTTTCCCAGATTTCGTTTCAATGAGACCGTGAGCCCTGAGTTCATCGTAATGCTCTTTTACCGTCCTGTCTGAAACACCGAGCATTGAAGCGAGTTCGGGCGATGAGCGGTCTTGGATTTTGAGAGCGTCAAGTATCTTCCAGTGGGTCTCGTTGAGCGATTTTAGGATTGATGCGCACTCAATGTCAGTGAGCTTGCCCTTACCAGCCATGTTTTCAATATATGGCTCAAGCTCCAGGCTGTCCAAAACCGAGATATAGAACGTTACCGCCTGGGCGACATGCTCCTTCTTGACAATGATGGATTCCCCGCTGTCGTCCGTTGAGTGAACGAGCGCAGCATGGGCGGCGGCTATCCTGAGCAACACGTCTCTCAATCCGTTGTGGACGACGGGAAGCGAGCTTTCAGCGTATTTCTCCATCAACCTTGCCGCCTCCTGCTTGATTTCAGCCCTCGCATCATCAAGGATGGAGATTTGCTCGGTTTTCCTGCTCCACACCCAATAGACGTGCCGCTTGAATATCTCGTCTGGGATAGGGCGTTGCCCCTCAGTCCTGTTTGCTATTTCGCTTGAGGAAACGTCGTCCTTTGCGAAGGGCAGGTATAGGTCAAAGCGTGTGATGTCTGCATTCTTGGCGAAGACCCAGCTATCCTTTATCGCCATGCACGGGTGGATGTATTCCGACATAGGCTTCTCCTCTTTTTTGCCTGGATTCATCAGACAGAGGAGCCTTGTTCTGGCTGGAGCATTCCCTCTCTGTGAGCGGCTTACGATTACCTCCCTCTGTTCTATGGCTTCCCTGAACTCGCCCATCTCTTCGCTGGTCATGGCTTGGAGACCATCAATCACAACGAGCCCAAGGTCATTGAGCGGCAGGGCGCCCCAGACTATCGCTTTCCTGTCGGTGTCTATCGTGTAAAGGAGCCCAGTCCGTTTACCTGTCTCGGCGACAACGTATTCCCCTAAGGGGTATGCACCTCTGGTCGTGACGTCCTTCCCAGTCTCGCTCTTCCCAGTTTTGGTATCCCCAATGAAGACGAGGTTGATGCCGCCACGTATCCTCCTGCTGCCATCTATGTCGGAAATCGTTGCTGGGCTGTGAAGCTGCAATAAGACCGCTTGCTTTGCCAGAACCCTGCTTTCCCCGACTATCGTGGGTGCAATCTGCGCTGTGAGGTCGTAGGAGCCATTGAAGTATCTCCCGAAGGCAACTTTGTCGTTCGCAGAAGGGTTATAGCTGTCAAATAGCTTATCAGAGGGCATGGCAAACGAGGTAAATAGCTGGATTTCCCTTGACTTGGGCTCCACCTCAAGGTAGCTCTCCAGCATAACCGTCTTGCTGTTTGGTTTCTGTTGCCCTACGAGGTGCACGACCCATTCTCGCTGCTTGCCAGTTGTGAATTTGTCGTCCAGGTTCGGGATGTCACGGACATAAAGCACGGAATAGTCCATCTTTTCAGAAGAGGATTTATGGCGTATCGGCTTATGGCATTCTGGACAGTGAATGCAGCCTTTGAAAAAAAAGGAAGCAGCAGCGCCCAAATCGTCCTTTAGGGAGATTTCATCGCACTGTTCACACTCACATTCCGTGAGGAGCTTGGCTGGCATGGCAAGACCAGTTTTCTCCCCAACTATCTGTCCTTCCACCAGGTAACGCTGACCCACCAAGTTAGCGGATATGCCCGACAACGTCTGTGAACCCAGAAGCTTGTGTTTTTCAAGCAGTTCATCATACAGCCTGTTTTCCTCGGCGTCTTTCAGCATTTTCTCTTTCACTTCTTCTGGGACGAGTTCATCGTTAGGATGGTTCGGACAAGGAGGCTGCCGAGCTTCGGCAGTATGTTCGCAGTATGGGCAACACCACGTCATTTTTCCACTCCATTAAAGCCACAGTGAGGGCATATCCTATCTTCAGCATCCATTGCAGAACCACACCTGCTGCATATAGGAATGAGGTCACACATTGGCATCCCTCCTCAGCGCAATGCCTTTGCGACCCTCAACGAGTGGATACCGAGTTGCGAGAACTGAGAGAAGTCGTTTTGCCTCCTTCTTAGTTAATCGGAATAAAGCGCCTGAAAGACGGAAATATTCCGAATGACTAATTCCTTCCTCAAATTTGCCTCGTAGCCGTCCGAAAGCGATTGGAGCAAAGTCAAATGACACATCCTTATAAGTTAGGTTTTGCATAATTATTCACCTCTGAGTTTAGGGCGTTTGCACCGCCCTTTTTCTTTTTCTCTACCAGGTTCTCAAGCTCCTGAAGGGTTTTCAACCACTCTTCCATCTTGTTCATACTCACCACCCTCCAAGACCCCACGGAGCAGCTTCCGGAAAAATCCGCTTTGTGTGTATCCGTTAGCTTCACAATAGCCCCTATATTTTTCCGCTATACTCTTCGGCAAAGACAATGAAATTTTCGTCATTTTCTATCAACCTCCAGAACTTTCTGTAGGTTAAGGACTGTGGTGTATACATATTGTTTTGCACCACTCTGGTAGTGCCCTTTAAGTATTCTTGCACTAAAATATAGTATATGGCAGAAAACGATACTGGAGATAGAGAATGGATTGGTAAGAAGATTAGCGAAACTACCCTTAGGGCACTGGATTTTTTAGATTTCGTAAATGCCGAGGGGCGTGTTCACAGAAAACAGATAAAAGAACATCTTCATATAGAAGGCGATTCGTCTTTTGACTATCTGGCGAATACGTTATTAAAAGCCGGGAAGATAGAGAGGCACGGTGAAAGTGGGTATTACTCAATCCCAGGCTGGAGTAAGGAAAGAGACATTATGCGCACCGAAGTAAAAGCCATGATTGTCAAGCTAAAGCAAGCTCATCCGGCTGCTCCAAAAAATTTTCCAGAACCGTTTTTTAAGTTCATTTGTGTGAGAAATGGCATTGATTCCACTGACCCAGACCTCTTTTCATATTTCAAAAAAGTAGTGAAAGAAGAAGGTTTTGCAGTTTATTCCAAATAGAGGATATGAAGTCGTTAGTTCACTTCGTTGCGAGTTTGGATGCCAAAAAATCCTTAACGTCTTGGTCCTTTAAGAGTGCCATAATCCTCTCTACTTTGTTTTCAAATTCATTCCGAGCATTATCCTTCTCAACTGCGGCTCTCATCGTCAAAGGCATGCCGCATTCTTTGCAGTAGCTACCAGCAACCTCATTCAAGGAAAAGCACCTCGGACATTTCTGACGTGTGTTGTGGTCTTCCTTGGGTTTCATGCCGTAAGCCTTCAACAGAGCGTCATCTACATCCTTGCCAGAGAGATGAAGGTAAATCTGAGGCATGTCGCTGCCATGTATCCAGCCCAGATGCTTCTCCATTTGGGACTGGTTCAGACCGAGTTTGGCGAGTTCGGTAGCTCTCGCATGCCTGAAAGCATGGAAATTGGTTGGTTTGGTAATACCTGTCCTGCTCTTCAACGTTTTGAAAATCCGCATAAACCCATTATACTTCATGGGACAGCCCTTGTTCCTCGGATTTGTCCTCACCCAGAGGTAAGATTCGGGATTTTCCTTTACGGGATGTAGCTCCAGCCAGTATCTCAAGTAATGGACGCTCGTAATCAGTCTGACCCGACGCTGCCCTGTTTTTCCGTTGACCATTACCTGGACGCCATACTCATCAAACGAGATATGCTTCAGCTTAATACTCGCTATCTCACCGATGCGGCAACCGCTCTCGTATAGCATGGCTATGAAGCACTTGTCCCTCGGATTCTCGCAAGCATCCAAGAGCTTTTGAACATCCTCGGCGGCAAGGAGTTGCTCTGGCATAAGACCGTGCCGTTCCCCATTGGTCTTCTTCAGCCATCTGACGCAATCGGGATAAAACTCCTCATTGCCGAGTAGCCACTTGTAGAATCGCTTGATGGTAATCCGATAGATGCCTTTTGTTACGATTGACCACTCTTTCTTCTGAATCTCAGCCATGACCCGCTGGACATCCGCTTGCTTCGCATCCTTGAACTTAAGCTGTCCGAACATCCCCGCCAGCGGAATGAGCCTATTTGCGTAAATGAGGACTCGGCTACGGCTCAAGCCCTTTGCCGTCAGGAAGTCAAAAAAGTCCCGTATAGCCTGTTTATTCTCTTCTGGGACGAGTAATCCATCCAACCTCTTCAAAAAGTAGCCAATACGCTTTTCCATGTCATATATGTCCACACCCATGCCCTACACGCTCCTTACCTTGTTTATAAGGAAGTGTCGTGAGGGCGTATTACGGGTATGAATAACGCCCCGGAGAAGATTTGAACTTCTGGCCTGCTGATTGCTGTTTCCTTTCGACATAAGATTGCCTCAGGGCTTTTCCCGAGGGTTTTGCCCTAAGAAGGTCCTAAGCCAAAAGGCTCTAACAGTCAGCCGCTCTACCAACTGAGCTACCGAGGCATCCAGGCCCGGGAGCGCATTGAACGGACCGCCGTTCAATCCAAGCTACCGAGGCAATTGGATAAGGGTCTGATTGGCGCATCTTGTTTAAAAAATCTACCGCTTCCCCGCGGCCCGGGTTATCGCTTCCCTGGCGGCCGTGAATATCGCATCCGCAATCTCGCGGTAGCTCCCTTTCAGGAGCGCGCCCGCCTTGTCGATGTGCCCGCCTCCGCGCAGGCGCTCCGGCATGCCGCAGGCCTCGCTCGCCCTCCGCGCGATTTCGTTCGCGTGGATGCCGCCCCGCCACGCGTCCAAGAACCTGACCCGAATCGAGGCCTTCCGCCCCCCGCCGTTCTCCGCCCCCAGCACCGCCGCCACCGTGGCGCCGATGTTGCGTATCTCGTTCGCGAGGATGGCCGGATTCTCGAGCGCGCTCGAGCCGACGGCGATGACCTTCCCATTGAAAAGCTCGCTCTCGACCCCCTTCATCTCCGTGAGTATCGCCGCCACTATGGCCGGGGGGTGGTCGGGGTAGGCGAGCGCGTCGACCTCCCTCTTGGACGCGCCTGAAATCCGCAGAAGGAGCCCGAATATCTGCAGCGTGCCGACCTCCGCGTCGCTTAGCCTCTCGCTGTCGCCCGCTATCCCGACCGCGAGGGCGAGGGCGCTGGGGCCGTCCATCTCCCTCTTGTCTATCAGCGAGGCCACTATTTCGCTCGCAGAGATCGCCCTCTGGTTCTCGATGTTCACAAGCGGATTGAGGACGGCGTCCCCCCTCTCGTGGTGGTCTATGACCATGAGCAGCTGGTTCCTGCGGCTTCCCATGGAGTTGAGGAGCGCGGGCGTGTTCGTGTCCACGACTATTATCGGGCGGCCGTCGCTTTCCGGGATGTCGCCCCACCCCCTGGTCCGTATGCCGAGTTTCTCGACGAAAGGGTCGGTCAGGTGGATGTGCGGGCCGGTCACGATGTCGGCCTGGGCGCCCCGCCTCCGGAGCAGCCGCTGGAGGGCGAAAGCCGAACCCAGGCCGTCGCAGTCGGGAACGTCGTGGGTGGTGATTATCGCGCCCTTGGCCGCCGCGGCTTTCATCGCATTGGCGAACCTTCCGCGTGCCGCGGGGCCCGCCATGTGCCCCAGGTACCTTTCGCTCCGCGCGTGCATGGATTGATTCTGCCGCCTTGTGTTTTTAAAAGTTGCCAAAAAGGGATTTTTGCGTTGAATAAGCCGCCGGCGGGGCGGGGTCCTGCGTGAACGCGCCATCGCCCGGGAGCGGGCGGGGCCTCAGGCCTCGCCGCACTGGCTCCAGCCGCACATTATGCACTCCAGGCATCCCTCAGTGTGCTTGAGCTTCGTGCCGCAGACCGGGCACATGCCTTCCCGGATGAGCTCCTTTATCCGGTTCTCGTCGGTTTCCATGATCGCTATCCGCCGAATGCCGCCCTGAGGCCCTTGAACAGCCCCTCGGTGGCGGCCTTGAGCTTGTTCATGGCGCCCCTGAAGCCGTCAAGCCCGGTGAGCCCCATGAGTATCCTGTCGACCTCCTTTAGCACGTTCTTGTCGCTCAATGTCGAGTTGCGGTGCAGGGTGCCAAGAAGGTCCACAATGCCCCTTTTCGTGATTACCGTGATGTCGTTGTCCCGCAGCTTCTTCTCCCAGCCCCTGACGAACTCCTTCGCCTCGGCGCTCTTCATGAACGAGTCGGAATCCGAGGATCTGCCCGGCGCCTGGGTCTGCTCGGGCTCCTTCTCCTCCTCGCCCGGCTGCTTCATCGCCATGGGTCTGAACTGGCCCACAATCATGGCTTTATGACTCATGGCACCTTTATAAATTTTGCTTCAGAGCCCGAGGTCCTCGAGTATCTTGCCCGTTTTGAACCTCTTGTCGTCTATCCGCCGCTCCAGCTTCACAATCTCCACGCCCGCCGGCTTGAATGAGTCCTTCTGGTCATAGCCATACACTATGACGTCCGGCCTTACCAGCTTGAGCATGGCCTGCGGGTCTTCGAAGCCCTCTATCGCGATATCCACGGGCTTGAGGCACTCCACCATCGTCTTGCGGTATCCGGCATCGTGCACCGGCTCCCTCCCCTTCCTCCGGATGTGGTCGTCCCGCGCTATCGCAACTACAAGCACATCGCCGTGCTTCCTGGCCTCGGTGAGCGTCTCGATGTGCCCGATGTGGAGGACGTCGAAGACGCCTCCGGTCAGCACCACCCTGATGCGCTTGCGCTCCTCCTCCTTGAGGAAAAACCTGCCGTTTGTCTCCTTGAGCATGCCGCGCTCCCGCTTCGGAAGGAAATGGAACGCGTCCTCCGGTATCCCCCCGTATTCCAGCTGCATCACGAAAAGCTTGGCGGCCTCCTTCATGCGTATCAATCCCCAATCTGCGCTTTCTGCAGCCTCCCCGAATAGTCCACATAGACGGTCTTGACGTTCGAGAACTCGTCGAGCCCCATTATGCCCGCCTCCTTGGTGTGGCCGGTGGCCTTCACCCCCCCGAAGGGAAGGTGCACCTCGGAGCCGATGGTGCTCGAATTGACGTAGGTAAGCCCCGCGTCTATCCCCTCGATGGCCCTGAAGGCGGCCGACACGTCCCGGGTGTATATGGAGGAGCTGAGCCCGTATTCCACGGAGTTTGCGATTTCAATCGCCGAGTCCAGCGAGTCGCATTCGATGACCGAGAGCACCGGCCCGAATATCTCCTCCTGCGCAATCCGCATGTCCGGCTCCACGTTGTCGAATATCGTGGGTTTGAAGAAGAATCCCTTGCCCGCGGGCTTGTTCCCGCCGCAGAGCAGCCTTGCCCCCTCGGCGATGCCGATTCCTACATACTTGGCGGCTTTCTCCTGCGCAGCCTTGTTTATCAGCGGCCCCACGTCGCTCGTCCTCAGCACTCCCGGCCCGAGGCGCAGCATCCGCGCCCGGGTGACGAGCGCGGAGAGCAGCCTCTGCCTGATTTTCCGGTGCGCTATCACGCGGCTCGCGGCCGTGCAGCGCTGGCCTGTCGTCCCGAACGCGCCCCAGAGGATACCCTCCACGGCAAGCTCCAGGTCGGCGTCGTCCATGACGATTATCGGGTTCTTCCCTCCAAGCTCGAGCCCGACCTTCTTGAGGCCGGCGTTTTTTGTTATCCATTCGCCGGTGGCCTTGGAGCCGGTGAACGAGAGCCCGCCTATGCGGCTGTGCTTCACGATTGCCTCGCCAACCGTCTGGGCCGGGCCGGTCACCATGTTCAGCGCGCCGGGCGGAACCCCGGCCTTCACAAGCGCCTTCACGACCTCGCAGGCGCACAGCGGGGTGTCGGAGCTAGGCTTGAACACGACGGTGTTGCCGCAGACGAGCGCGGGGGCGAGCTTCCATGCCGGAATCGCGGTCGGGAAGTTCCAGGGCGTTATCAGGCCCATCACCCCGACCGGCCTGCGCACGGTCATCGCGAACTTGTCGCGGAGCTCGCTTGTGGTCGTGTTCCCGAGTAGCCTTCGGCCCTCGCCGGCGAAATATTCGAATGTGTCTATCGCCTCCTGCACGTCGCCAAGGGCCTCGGGGAGGACCTTGCCCATCTCCGTGGCCACCAGCCTGCCGAGCCTGCCCTTGTCCGCGCGCAAAAGGTCCGCGGCCTTCTGCAGGATGAGGCCGCGCTTGGGCGGGGGCACTTTGGACCACTTCGCGAGGGCGTCGTGCGCCGCGTCCACCGCCTCATCCACGTGGGCAGCGCCGCCCGCGGGAAAGCGGGCGATTGGCTTCTCCGTGGCCGGGTCGACGCTGTCGAAGCAAGTTTCAGCCCCGGTCCATTCCCCCCCGATGAGCATCCTGTAGGCTGCCATGCATCCGCCTTCTCCCCCCAAAATTATAAACATGCGCGGAGAATTGTGTGCATGATACTTCCAAGGCAGCATCTTGAGGCGGCGGGAATTTTCGAGGGCCTGCACAGCAGCCAGTTCCAGCCCTGCGGCATAGACATCACAATGAAGGAGGTCTACTCGTTCAGGGAGGCGGGGCTGATCGATTTCGACAACAAGGAGCGGAGAATAAGCGCCGTGGAGCCGGTGCCATTCGAGTCCGACCGCGTGTCCCTGAAGCCCGGGGCGTACAAGGTAATCTTCAACGAATACGTCCGCATTCCGAACGACGTAGCCGGGCTCTGCCTGCCCCGCTCCTCCCTGCTGCGCTGCGGAATCACCCTCGAGTGCGCGGTGTGGGACCCGGGCTACGAGGGAAGGAGCGAGGCGCTCCTAATCGTCCGGAACGAGCACGGCGCGGTGCTGAAGAAGGGCGCGAAAATCGGCCAGATGGTCTTCATCCGCCTGGCCGAGGGCGCCAAATCGCTCTACGAGGGAAAATACAAGGGGGAGAACAGGTAGTCATCCTTTCGTGCGCCCCCGAATCTCTATCCGCGTGCCGAAAAGAGGGCCGGCGTTCCCCACAACGGGAACGTGCATCACCGATACTGCGCGGTCGCCCTGCCTCTTTGACAGGGCATCGTCAGGCCGGGCCGCCGGCATTCGGGACGGCTCCCGCTTGGCCCTGATGGCGTATGGCCGGAAGACCCTCGGCTTCTGGCTCCCCGCGCAGCCGTCCGCCATTCCCTCCACGAAAAGCTCGCCCTCCTGGCGCTCCGCCGCCTTGGGAAGCACCGGCCTGTCGCCGAAGAGCCGGTCGATTTCCGCACGGAGGCAGCGCGCCTCGCCCCTAGCGAGCTCGCCGCGCGCGGCCCGCCCGTGTATCTCGCGGACGAGCGTGTCCCGGGAAATGCCTCCCCCGCGTATCCTCTTGAGCAAATCCCTGCACGTCCTGCTGGGCATGCTGTCCAGAAGCGGCGGCGGGGGCAGCCTCATCCTGGGCCTCTCCTCCTGCGGTTCCTCTCCCTGCTCGATATCCTCGTCTTCCATGTGGGGCACCTATTTCCTGGATATTAACCTGTCTATGGCGGAGCCGAGGCTCCCGTTCCTCTCCTTGATGTTGAAATTGATGTGCAGCACTGGTATGTCGACCTTAAGGAGCTCGGCGAGGTTGATGGGCGTCCCGGAAACCACTATCTCCGCCTTGCTGCGCCGGATTGTCTCAGCAAGGTCCCTCATCTGCTTCCCGTAGTATCCCATGGAGGGAACCACATCCCCGATTGTCTCGAAACGGCTGTAGATCTCCCTGATGCTCCCCGCCGCGAACGGCCGGGGGTCTATTATGTCGGCCCCGTTGCGCGCAGCGAATTCGAAGCCGGCGCCGAACTTCATGCCGCCGTGGGTGACGGTCGGCCCGTCCTCGACCACAATCGCCTTCTTTCCGAAGATGCTAATCTTCGCCGACGGAACAAGCTCCATGTCGGTCTCGACCACCGACGCCCTGGGGTTGGCCTTCTCGATGTTCTTCATTATCCTTTTGACGTCCATCGGGTTCTCGCTGGCCCGGTTGATGACGATGATGTCCGCGGAGCGGAAGTTGGTCTCCCCGGGATAATACCACATCTCGTGGCCCGGCCGGAGGGAATCGGCGACCACTATGTGGAGGTCCGGCCTGATGAAAGGCATGTCGTTGTTGCCGCCGTCCCAGATTATCACGTCCGCCTCCTTCTCAGCCTCCCTGAGGATGTCGGCGTAATCGATGCCAGCGAAGACGATGACGCCGTTGCGTATGTGCGGCTCGTACTCCTCGCGCTCCTCAATCGTGCATTCGTTCCTCTCAAGGTCCTTCATGGTCGCGAAGCGCTGGACGCGCTGCTTGGCGAGGTCCCCGTAGGGCATCGGGTGCCTTATAACGGCGAACCTCACGCCCTTCTTCCTGAGCATGCCCGTCAATGTGCGCGAAAGCGCGCTCTTTCCCGCGCCCGTCCGGACCGCGGTGACCGCAATGACCTTCCTGGAGCTTTCGAGCATGGTCTCGCGGGGCCCGAGCAGGACGAAGCTCGCGCCGCACGCCTGCGCGCGGGACGCAAGGTGCATGACATATTCGTGCGAAACGTCCGAATACGAGAAGTAGACCTCCTCGATGCCGTGCTTCGCTATCAGCGCCTCGAGCTCGCTCTCCTCGAATATCGGTATCCCCTTCGGATATAGCTTCCCGGCCAGCTCCGGCGGATACCTCCTCTTCGCGATGTTCGGTATCTGAGTCGCGGTGAAGCCGGCGACCTCGTACTGCGGGTTGTCCCGGAAGAACATGTTGAAGTTGTGGAAATCCCTGCCTGCGGCTCCGAGAATGAGGGCCTTTCTTTTCATGAAAGGGTTATGCCATATGAATTTTTTATACTATCCGGGGTATTGCATCCATGAGGCTTGTAATCGCTTTGGGCGGCAACGCCCTCCTCCCGAAAGGCGCTAAGGGGACGGCTGGAGAGCAGCTCGAAGCCGCGAAGGGCGCCGTCTCAAGGCTGGAGCCGCTGCTGCGCGCAAACGAGGTCGTCCTGACCCACGGGAACGGCCCGCAGGTCGGCAACCTCCTGCTGCAGCAGCAGGCGACTGGCGAAGTGGCCCCCATGCCCCTGGACGTCCTCGACGCAATGACCCAGGGCCAGATAGGGTATTTCCTCGCGAGCGCCATTTCGACCACCGGGCTGCACTCGGCCACCCTCATCACGCGGGTCATCGTTGACGATTCGGACCCCGCCTTCGCGAATCCAAGCAAGCCCGTCGGCCCGTTCTACAAGAGACCTCCGGGAAAGGGCTACCGGATGGATGCCGGCAGGGGGTACCGCCTCTATGTGGCGTCGCCCGAGCCGCGGAAAATCCGCGAGCATGACGCAATCACGGCCCTGCTTGAGAAGGGGTTCGTTGTCGTTGCGGTGGGCGGCGGCGGGATTCCCATCCGCAGCGACGGCTCCGGCGTGGAGGCCGTGATAGACAAGGACCGGGCGGCGCGCCTTCTAGCCAACGAGTCCGGAGCGGACACCCTGGTCTTCGTGACCTCCGTGGAATGCGCCTACCTGGATTTCGGGAAGGGCGCCCAGCGGCCGCTCCGCAAGGCCACCGCGGCCGAGGCGAAAGGGCTGATGGGCGAGGGCCACTTCGCGGTGGGGAGCATGCTGCCGAAGGTCGAGGCTGCGGTGGGGTTCATAGAGGGGGGCGGGAAGAAGGCCGTCATATGCTCGATAGAAGGCATCCGGGATGCGCTTGCGGGAAGGGCAGGAACGACAATAATCCCGTAGTCAGACGTCGATGATTGCGACCGCGCGCCAGCCCGCGGCCGTCTTCTGCAGGGAGAACCTGTGCCAGCTCACGGCCTTGACGTCGACGAGCATCGCATGCTTCCCCGGGTCTATCTCCTCTCCTTTGCACGCCGCCTCGAGCGCCCAGCTGCCGGCCTCCAGCTCGCTCACCGTTATCTTATACTCTGAGAAGATGAGCAGCTCGGCGTCCTTGAGGAAAATCAGCTCCTGCAGGAAATCGTGCAGCAGCCTCTCCGGGTCCTGGGCCTCGAGCCTTATCTCCTTCGTTGCGGCCGGGGCGACCTTCGAGAGGTCCTCGACCTGCGCGCCCATGAGCGCCTCGGCGGCGCTCCTGAAAAGCTCCTCGAGCGTGGCTCCGTCGGCTTCGAATGCGACGTCTGCCATTGTCAGGCCCTCAAGATAGCGGAAACCCATTGCTGCACCCGCAACCGAATACGCGCCAAACTATTTAACCCCGATGCCCGCGCTCATCCCTTTACGTTTCCGATCGGCACGAGCTTCGCGACTTTTTTGGAGATGCCGGCCCGGTGGGTCGATTCGATGACGTCGTCTATGTTCTTGTAGGCGCCCCCCGCCTCTTCGGCGAGGCCGGCATATGACGCGGTCTTCACATATATCCCGCGCGATTCCATGTCCTTCTGGAGCGAGTCCCCCCGATACCGGCGCTTCGCCTCGGCCCTGGACATCGTCCTGCCCGAGCCGTGGGCCGTTGTGAACCATGTCTCCGCCCCGGTCCCGACCCCCGCGAGCAGGTAGCTCCCGGTCTCCATGCTGCCGCCGATTATCACCGGCTGGCCGTCTTCCCGGAACCGCGCGCCGAGCTCCGGCCTCCCCGGGCCGTAGGCCGCCGTGGCGCCCTTGCGGTGGACTATCAGTTCCTTCTCCCCGTCATCGGTCCTGTGCCTCTCGAGCGAGGCACGGTTGTGCGAAACGTCGTAGACCTGGCGCATGCCGAGCTTCTCCGCATCGGTCTTGAAGATTTCGGCGAACACCTCCCGGACGCGGTGCGCTATGGTCTGCCTGTTCGCGAAGCTCATGTTCATGGCGCATTTCATCGCCTTGAAATACGCCTGCCCCTCGGGCGAGCGGAACGGCGCGCATGCCAGCTCCCGGTCGAGAATCTTTATGCCGTATTTCACCTCCATCACCGAAAGGAACTGGTTGAGATAGTCGGTCGCCACCTGGTGGCCGAACCCCCTGCTTCCGCAGTGGAACATCACAACAATCTGGTCCGGGAACAGCCCCCACTTCCTGGCGAGGGCCTTGTCTATGATGTTCTCCTCCCGCACGTGCTGTATCTCGAGGTAATGGTTGCCGCTCCCGAGGGTCCCTATCTGGTCCTTTCCCCTCTGCACGGCCTTGTCGCTCACGGTTTTCTCATCCGCGCCCTCGTCGATGCCCCCCAGCTCGGTGGCTTCCAAATCCTCATCATAGCCGTAGCCGTTCCGGATGCACCACGGCGCCCCCTCCTCGATTACCTTCCGGAACCCCGCGGCATCGAGCTTCACGAATCCCTTGCCCCCGACGCCCGAAGGAACGCGCTCGAAAAGCCTGTCCACGAGCCGGTGGAGGTTGGGCCCCACGTCCTTCATCGTCAGATCGGTGCGCATGAGCCTCATGCCGCAGTTGATGTCGAATCCGATTCCGCCCGGGCTAATGACGCCGCCGTTCTCGGGGTCCATCGCGGCCAGGCCGCCAATCGGAAAGCCGTATCCGCTGTGCCCGTCGGGCATGCAGAACGCATTGCCCACTATTCCGGGGAGCGTAGCCACGTTGGTCAGCTGGTCGAAAACCTGCAGGTCCATCCTCGAGAGGAGCCCTTCGTCCGCGTATATGCGCGCGGGGACCCTCATGCCCTCCTTGTGCTCCCTGCCTATTTCCCATACGTAGTCGCTGATTTTCCTGAAATCCGGCCTTTTCGGTTCCCTGTAATGCTCCAAGTGCTCACCTATGCGAAAACAAGCGGTAACGGATTTGATAGATACATAAATTAAGCTTAGCGGAGATAAGCCTCTCATGCGAACTGATCCTGAAAGCCTCAGGAAGGAGGCGCATTCAATCGCGTCCGGAGGGAAAAACGCCAGGCAGGCCTGGTCCGAGCTGCGGCAGTGGGCGGCGGGGCGCGGCCCCCTGGCCATGAAGAGCGCCATGATGGAGTTCCTCGAGGCCTTCGGCGGCACCCCGGAGGCGGCATATGTCATGCCTGAAATCATGCGGAGCGCGTCGTTCATGATGTCGCCGCAGGAGCGCGTGGGCATCATGCACGCGGCGCTCGGCCGGCCAAGGATGGACGAGGTGCGCTCCCGGGCGTCCCGAATCGCGTCCGTTCACGCGCCGCCTGGCGCCCTAAGGCGCCCCGAGCCCGCGTTCTCATTCCGCCCGGCGGGCGGCCCGGCCCAGCAGCCAGCGCTCGGCCGCGTCGAGCCCCTTCTGCCCGCGCGCGACCATGCCTACCTGCGGGACATTCCGGTGCGCTCCCGCGAAAGGCTCGAGACCGCCCTCCCATCCCCGCGCGAAGCGCGGAAGGGCGCGGGGGCGCGCTTCGATGCCGCCATAAGCCCGGACAGCCGCGCGGTGCGGATGCACAGCGGCGAGCGCCTTTTGAGCGGCCTGATAGGCAGCCTGAGGTCGCACGGCTCGTACGAGGCGCCGCGCCAGGCGCCAGCGCGCAAGGCTGCGCCGAAGCGGGCGGGGCGCAAAACCCCGCGGAAAGGGCGAAGGGCCGGCTCCCCCCGTCCGAGGAAATCCGCGCCCGGGAAAAAGCAGAATCTTCCCAAGCGCCGGGGAGCCAAAGGCGGGCGCGGGCCCCGCAAAATGCCCCTCCAGCGCGCCGCGCGGCGCAGGGCAGGAAGGCGATAAGTCCGGGCTTTCCCATGTTTTTTAAATCCTTATCCCCCTAGATTCCTTGCTTTTGGCTCCTGTAGTCTAGCCCGGTCAAGGACAACAGACTCTCAGAAACTTTTTGGGAAAAGTTTCATCAAAAACCGCCTGAAAAGTTTGGTGTTCTCTGTGAACCCGCGTTCAAATCGCGGCAGGAGCAATCTTTTTCTCACCAGATGCGCAGGCCGCCGCTCGCTATTATCAGGTAAAGGAGGTATATCGGCGCGCAGCAGACGATGCCTATGTAGTCCCATATCGCCAGGCCGCGCGAGCACACCTCGCCAGCGTAGCCGGTCGCGGTGCCGGCTCCGCAGCTGAAATGGATGATGGCGAGGGAAAGGATGACGCAGAGCAGCCAGGTCAGGCTGCCCCCGAGGTCTATCACCGTCCGGCGCTCCCGGACGGCCTCGCCGCGCGGCATCTCCCATCCCATCCCAATCAGCTCAGCTCGGCCTCGAGGCCCTCGAGCCCGAGGTCTCCGAAATCGAGCGTGATTTCATAGTCCTCGTCGCCATATTCAATCTCGTCCCCGTCCTCGACCTCGTATTCCTCGCCGTCGAGCTCGAAAGCGAAGGTGTCGGACGTGACCTCGATTATCTCGGCCAGCTGGTCGAACATCTTGAACTTCCTGCCCTCGAGGTCGAGCCCTGAGGAGGACGTGTCCAGGTAGGGGTAGAACTTCGCGTTGAAATACTCTATGCTCCTCTCGTCATCGAGGCAGACCGGATTGTCCGTCCAGTCTATCACCTCGCCCTCGACGTCGTAATATTCCGACACGACATAATCCTCGATTGAAAGCTCGGCCGTGTCGGCTCCGTCGTCGACCGCAAGCACCTCAACCGTGCCGGTGCTCTCGCCGCAGAGGTTGTCGGCGTCGTCCCCCTCGTCTATGCTCTCGCTGCACTCCTGGTCGTTGTCAAGGTACGCCTCGTAGTCCATGTAGAGCCTGAAAGTGGTGGTGTTGCCGCTTATCGAATGCAGCTTGAGCATCATCTTGCTGTTGACCTCGACCGCCTGCCCGACGCTCATGGTCAGCGTGTCGCCGTCATCAAGCGCGACGATGCCATACCTGACGTCCTGCTCGTCCAGGTTCACCGTCTCCTTGACGCATTCGACCGGCCTGCACGCTCCGTCAAGGCATTCCTTCCCGGAGCCGCAGTTTATCTTCTCCACATCCATGGCGGTCTGGCTCAGGCAGTAGTATTCCAGCACGGCCGTGCTGCTGTAGCAGCTGTCGGTGCCAGTCCTGTTCAGGTATTCTGCCGTGCCCTTCTTCGAAGTGTCCTTCCCGCCGTCCGAATCCAGGCAGACCTCCTTCTTGCACCTGCCCTCCTCGCAGACGTAATTCGCCGGGCAGGGAATCGTCTCCGACTTTATCATCTTCCCCTCGCAGTAGTATTCCTTGACCGAGCTTGCCGAGAAGCAGCTGTCCTCCTGCGTGGTCTCCGCCTTCCTAATCGTTCCCTTCTCCTCGACATCCTTCCCGCCGTCGCTGTCGGTGCAGAGGGCCTCCTCGCATGCGCCCATCCTGCATTCGAACCCGCTTGCGCAGGCAATCTGCTCGTAGAGCGCCTCCCCGTCATCGCAATAATACTCCTTGACCGCGGATGCGCCGGCGCACTCGTCGGCGAACGTGCCCGCGGATGTCGTGACGCTGCCCTTGGACCCTTCCTCCTTGCCGCCGTCAGTGTCCTGGCAGGGCATAAGGACGCAGGCTCCGGATGCGCAGGCATAGCCCTTCGGGCACGGCAGGGTTTCCTTCGCCGCCGTGCGGCCGCTGCATACCGCCTCCTCGACGCCGAGCGAGTCCGCGCAGCTGTCGCTTATGCTCCCCCGCTGGTCCGATGCGGTTCCTGCCTCGAAGAGGTCGCGGCCCCCGTCGGAATCCGAGCAGGCGTCGGCATCGCAGGCGCCCTGCGACCGAACCTGCACCCCCGCCTGGCCCGCCAGGCAGGCGTTGGGGTATGTCACCCCGTCCGAACCGCAGACCGGCTCGACCGTGTCCGGGCACCTCTGCCCGAGGCAGCCCGAGAACAGCAGCATCGCAAACACCGAAAGGACAATCAAGGCTCTCATGAGGCAACCACTCAGGGAATATTAAAAAATCTGACATCCGCCATCTTTGGCATGGAAGAGGACAAGGAGCTCAAGGAAGCCGTTGCGGAATGCGCCAAGATCATAGAGGCGAAATGCGGGAGGAAGCCCTATCTCATCGCGGTCTCAAAGGCGAACGTGAAGTTCGCCACGCCCGAGCACCGGCAGAAGGGCATCGTGACCGGGACCGCGTCGTACATGTACCTCGCGAAGCCGACCCTCAGGAAGAACGGCCTCAGCAAGCTGCTCATCGACACTGCGCGCCACGCGCTTAACACTGCGGAGAAGGCGGCGGTCGGCGAGGAATGACCCGGTGATGTAATGGCGCTGAAGCGCGAGCTGGGGATGCTGACCACCACCCTGTACGGGATAGGCGTCATCCTCGGCGCCGGCATCTACGCCCTGATAGCAGTCGGCGCAGGCCTCGCCGGAAACATGCTCTGGCTTGCGTTCCTAATATCGGCCTGCATTGCGGTGCTCACGGCTCTGAGCTATGCCGAGCTCTCGAGCGTCTTCCAGCGGGACGCCGCCGAATACAACTATACCCGCGAGGCGTTCGGCAGGGAAGCGCTCTCATTCTCCGTGGGATGGGTGCTGGCAATAGGCACGATGGTGGCGGCGTCCACCGTGGCGCTGGGCTTCGGAGGTTATTTTTCCGCCCTGACCGGATTCGGCGCCCAGCCCGCGGCGGTCGGCCTGATTCTCGCGATGACGCTGCTGAACTTCTGGGGGATACGGGAGTCCGCCCGGTTCAACAACCTCGCGACATCGCTCGAAATCCTGGGGCTGCTCATAGTGATAGCCGCGGGCTTCCTCGCGCCCCCGGCAGTCGAAGCCGACCTGCTCGAGCTTCCCCCGGGCGGGCTCGGGGGAATCGCCGCGGCCGTGTCGGTGATGTTCTTCGCATACATCGGATTCGAGAACGTGGCGAACCTTTCCGAGGAGGTGAAGGACGGAAGGAGAACCGTGCCGAAGGCGCTCGTGCTCGCGCTGGCGGTGTCCACGGTCCTTTACATCCTCGTTGCCATTGCCGCGGCCCGGGAGGTCGGCTGGGAAACGCTCGCCGGCTCGCAGGCTCCGCTGACGCTTGTCGTCTCGAGGGCCCTCGGAGGGTACGCGCACATCCTCTCCTACATCGCGCTTTTCGCGACAGCGAACACCGTGCTCATGTTCCTAATAGCCTCATCGCGCATGCTCTACGGCATGGCGCAGGGCGGCTCCCTTCACCGCAAGCTGGGCGAGATCGGCTCACGCGGCACGCCCTATGCCTCCGTGGCCCTGATGGGGCTTGGGGCGGCCGCCATCGTATCAATCTCCGACATCAAGACGGTCGCGCAGCTGACCGACATCAGCGTGTTCCTGGCTTATATGGCCGTAAACGCGTCCGTAATCGCGCTCTCCGGAAAAAGTCTGCGCAGGGGCTTCCACTCTCCCCGGCTTATGGGCGTCCCCATCCTCGCATGGCTCGGGCTTTCCAGCGCTGGGGCCATGCTGGCGTTCTTCCCGCCCGAACTCTGGCTGCTTGAGGCCGCGATACTCCTGAGCGGGCTGCTCTTTTTCAGGCGGGCCCGGCATTCTGCGAGCCGAGGGCTCCCATCTGCAGGAGGGCAATGACCAGCAGGAAGAGCGCGTATATTATCAAGAATGCGCCGCCGCCCACCCTGCCAACACCCTTATGGATGGCTGCAAGGTAGAACAGAACCGAATTTGCGAGGATGGCGAAGATGATGGCGGCGATGAAAACCGGTATGGCCAGCGAAATCGGATTCAGGACCGCGGCAACCCCCAGGACCAGCGTCAAGTTGCTCATGTTGCTGCCTATCACGTTGCCAAGAACGAGGCCGTAATGCCTCTTCCTTGCCGCCTGAAGCGCAATGCTCATCTCGGGCAGCGATGTCCCGATTGCGATCACAGTGGACCCTATGAGGCTCTCGGCAATGCCAAGCATCGCGGACAGCCTCACGGCGTATTCCACCACGAAGCCGGCGCATATTATAACCAGGATTATTCCCGTTCCGAACCTGAGGAACGCGTCCAGCGCGCCCTTCTTCTCTATCTTCCCGTTGATTCCGTCGGCGTCGATATGCTTCCTTCTTAGCGTGTGCCAGATGTGGATGCCGAAAACCCCAAGCAGCAGCAGCCCCTCCATAAGCCCCAGCGGCGCCTGCACCACGGCTGAGTTGAAAATTATATAGAGCGAAATCACCGTGGTTGTGAGCAGGGTGATGGCTATCTCCACCATCTCCGCCCGGGTTATCCTGATTCCGTAAAGCAGGGCTGCAAGGCCGACGATGAGGAATACGTTCGCGATAATCGAGCCGAATACGTTTCCCGCGGCTATCGCCCCCTCGCCGGCGCTGCCTGAAATCACCGAAACCGACAGCTCAGGCAGGGTGGTCGTCATCGCCACCAGCACAAGGCCGAGGGAAACCTGGGTGATGTTGAAATATGCCGCAAGCTTGGCCACGTTGTCTATCGTCACCGAGGCCGCCTTCGAAAGCGCGATTATCGAGGCCGCGAATATCGCGAGTTCCGCAAGCACCATCGTCCATCAATCCTCTTCTGCCATTTAAAATAAGGCGCCCTACTGCC
Organism: Microcaldota archaeon; assembly: GCA_964647855.1. GTDB lineage: Archaea > Micrarchaeota > Micrarchaeia > Anstonellales > Bilamarchaeaceae > Bilamarchaeum. The sequence goes on from CAZYJW010000001.1 coordinate 522,836, forward strand.
CCATGCCGCTGATTTCCTGAGTCTGGAGAATGAATATCATCACAATGAAGAACGCATAGAGGCTGAGGAAAAGGCAGCCTCCGAGCCTCGAGATGCCCTTGTTTACGGCGGCGACATACAGCAGGAGGATGTTGGCGATTACCGCGAACAGCAGCGCGGCAATGAAAACCGGAATAGTTATCGAAATGGGATTGATTAGCGCGGCAGTCCCCAGGACGAGGGTGATGTTCATCATGTTGCTCCCTATCGCATCCCCGAGCGCTATGCCATAATGCTTCTTGCGGATTGCCTGCAGGTCTACGCTTAGCTCCGGGAGGGACGTTCCGATGGCGATTACCGTCGCGCCGATGAAGCTCTCGGCAATCCCCAGGAACTTGGCAAGCGACACCGCGGAGTTGACGACGAAGCTGGAGCTGACCAGCACGACGACCACGCCGCCTCCGAAAAGGAAGAAGGCCCGAAGGGCCTGCTTCTTGGATATCCGGCCGTTTTCATCGGTCCCGTCGAAATTTTTCCTGCGCATTACGTGCCATATGTAGGCGCCGAAAATGACCAGGAGCGCAATTCCCTCGTGGAATCCAAGTGCATTGCGGCTCACCGTGCTGTTGAACACGATATAGGCCGATATTACAGTGGTCACGAGAAGGACCAGTCCGATGTCCTTCAAATCCGCCTTGTTTATCCTCATTCCATAGAGGGAAGCCCCCGCACCGAGTATGAGCAGGATGTTGGCGATGTTCGAGCCGAACACGTTGCCGGCCGCCACGGCCCCCTCCCCAAGGGACGACGACACGACCGAAATCGCCAGCTCGGGAAGGCTGGTGGATGCCGAAAGGAGGACGAAACCGAGCGCCAGCTGGCTAATATTGAAGAAGCGCGACAGCCTTGCCGCGCTGTCCACCACGACGCTCGACGCCCTCGAAAGAATGAATACCGAAAATACGAGGGTCGCAAGGTTCTGGACAACCATCCCATTCGAAACCCATATAAAGTTTAAATTGATGCTGATTTGGTGAAACAGGCTTTCGAGCGCTACGCCCCCCTGCTTATTGTCGCCGTATTCGCCATAATGCTGCTTAGCGTCGTGCGGACGAGCGTTTTCGGCCATGTCGACGAGGAGAAGCACATATACTTCGAGATAGTCTTCCTCCTCCTCCTCGCGGTGGTGGGCGAGATAGCGGTCATCTACCTCCGGCAGCCGTCGGTCATGATACTGATGGTGCTCGGCATGCTGATGAGCCCGAGCTTCATGGCGCTGGAATGGGGGCTGCTCAAATCGCTCCCGCTCCCCCTCGGGCTTCCCGAGGCGCCCCCCGACATCCTGCGCCTCGAGGAGGTGATCCACGTGTTCGCCCAGCTCGGCGCTGTCATACTCCTCTTCAAGGTCGGCATGCACAACAAGATAGAGGGGATTTTTGCGCCCGACAACATGATAGTCGCCGTTTCAGGCGTCGTGCTGCCCTTCGTCGCCGGCTTCCTCTACGCTTCCATGAGCGGGGGAGATTTCGTCTATTCTATGTTCCTGGGCGCCGCCTTCACCGCGACCAGCGTGGGGGTGACCGTGGCTCTGCTCAAGGAATTCAAGCTGATGGGGGAGCGTTTCGCCCAGATAATCATCGGGGCCGCGGTTCTCGACGACGTCCTCGGCCTCCTCGTCCTGTCGTTCGTGATAAACGTCGCGGATGGCGGCGGCGCGCTCGAGCCCCTGGCCATGACCTTCATATCCGCCGCCGTGTTCCTGGCCGGCAGCATCCTTGCGGGCGATTACTTCCTCAGATACCTGGACCGCAAGGAGATGAGCCCGCGCAGGTTCCTGCTTGTCCTCGCCCTCATGCTTCTCTACGCCTACGTTGCCGAGTTCATCAGGCTATCCGCCATAGTGGGCGCCTTCATCGCCGGGGTGGTGCTCAACAGGAGCAGGCACATCGGTGACATCGAGGAGAAGACCTACGGCCTCGAAATGCTCTTCATGCCTATTTTCTTCATCTCGCTCGGCATACTCGTGGACATCAACGCGCTGGCCGAGTTCGCCCTGCCGATAGTGGCGATAACCGTGCTGGCCCTGGCGAGCAAAATCATCGCGTGCGGCGGGGCCGGCATATTCGCCAAGCTCCCGTCAAAAGAGGCATTAATGGTCGGCATCGGCATGGCCCCCCGCGGGGAGGTGGCGCTTATCGTGGCGTCCATCGGCCTCACCACCGGCGTCCTCGGGACGGCGCAATATTCGATAATCTCCGCCATGGCGCTTCTGACGACCTTCGCGGTGCCGCCCCTGCTGCAGATGGTCCTGAAAAACAAGTGAGGCAGGACGGTTCCTGCAGGAGCCCGTCGCAACGGCGCCCCCCGTTCATGCGGTCTCAGGCCCTGCCCTTTCGCTTCTCACGCCGAAATCAGCGACTTCCGCGGAATACCAGCTTCCGTACTTCTCGCGGAGCTTGTCCTCTATGGGGCGGGACTCCCTGATGGCGATTTCCACATCCTTCTTCCCGATGAACTCGCTCTTCTCGGTCGCCGCCATGTCCCCCGCCATCTTCAGGATGCCGCTCAGGTTCCTGAGCCTCAGGGTGAAGCCCCTCACGTTGTCTATCCTGCGCGCTATGTTCCGGCCCTCCTCGACCACGCGCGAGACCGCCTCCATGTCGGCGTGCGGTATCTTGCCGTCCTTGAGGACCTCCTGCGCGATGAACTGCATGAGTTTCGTCTCGTTCTCGGGATTGTCTTCCATATATGCGTTCATGAGGACCTCGTATCCGTCTCCACGGATTCTCGAGCGCAGCGGGGGGACTATCTGCTTGACGTCGTTGATGTTGCAGGCGCCGACGAACAGGAAATCGCAGGGGACCCCCTCGACCCTCACCGCCGCGCCGCTGCTCATCGGATTGCGCCCCACGATGGGAAACGCCTTGTCCTGCATGGCGGTCAGTATGTACCTCTGGAGGTTGCCGAGGGTGGATAACTCGTCGATGAAGAGGACGCCCTCGTGCGCCTCGTGCACGGCGCCCGGGAGGACGCGCTGGTATGTCGGGGTTCCGAGGTTGTGATGGCCGCCGTAGGGGTCGTGCCTTATGTCACCGAGCAGTTCGGTCTCGCTCCCTCCGCTCGCCTGGACGAATGTCGAGCGCTTGAGCGGCACGAGTATCTTTCTCTTGGATTTCTTGCTCATCTCCTCGAGCTTCTTAATCTCGTCCTGCCTGAGCATGATTATGCGGCCGTCGGCCGTCCTCTCGTAGATTATTACCTCCTCCTTCCCGTCGATGCTCCTCCTGGTCGTCGCTACCCGGGGGCTGTCCGCCTCCGGGGCGGGCCCCCCGGGCGGCGGAAGGCCGTACCTGTCGAAGATGCCCTTCTGGCCCTTCGCGGCGCCGCATTGAGGGCAGGTCGTTTCGGTGAACGGGCTTAGGGCGGCGCATCTGCGGCACCTGAACCCGAGCCTTTCGGAGACGAATGTGGGCACGTCGATCGGATAGACCTCCGTTCCGACCTGCCTCTCCTGCTTCCTGTCCCTCTTTATCCGCGGTTCGTCCCGTATCTCCACTATCGGCCTCTCGGGATTTTCCGGATTCTCAATCACGGACACCTCGAAATTGGGCTTGTTCATGACGCTCGCTATAGCCTGGGCGATAAGGCTCTTGCCGGTTCCCGGGGGCCCCACGAGAAGCAGGTGCCTCCTTTGTATCGGCACCATCTTGGCGATTGCCACGGCTTCAGGCTGGCCTATGATGCGGTCGAACGGGTCCTTAGGTATCGGAATGTCCTTGGTGCTTTCGAACTCCTGGCTCGCCATGCTTCATATTCGGCGGGCAAGGTATATATTCCCTCGCAGGGACATCAAATCATGGACGGCCCTCTCCCTTCTGCACCGCCATCGCACGAGGCGCTGAGCCTTGAGCCCCTTCTGCAGGGGCTCCCAATAGCAGTTGCCGGCGCGGCGATAGTTTTCATCCTGATAATAGTGCTTTATTTCCTTCTCAGGGGGCCCAGGCAGTACTGACACTGGGGCGGGGTCGGATATCAAGGCAAGAGGGCCGGGCCAAAATAACGAGTGAGAGAGGCGGGAGGTTAGGCACGGCCGCTCTTGCCATGAATATGACGGAAGGGGAATTCCCCTTCCCATATGAAAACAAAAAAGGGTGCGCCGGAAGCCCTGGTCGGGGCTTCCAGACTATTCTGTTGGGAGGATAACAAGTCGTGGACGGTTTCCCGTCCACGATTGGCAGGAGATACCTGCCAAGCCAAGACCGGATCAAAAATGAGAGAGAGGCGGGAGGTTTGATCCGATCCGGAGCCTTGCCATCAGTATAAATTCACGGAAAGAAGAAAACCTTCTTCCCGACCTGCTGCTTCTGGAGCAGCCCGATGCCGCATAGGCGGTTGAGCCTCGCGGATGCAGCGTTCTTTCCACGGTAGTTGAATCTCGCCCGAACTTCCTCGGCCGTCGCTTTCCCCTGCGATTTCACGAACTCCAGTATCTTCTCGTCGACTTCTGGAAGGAGGGGCGCCCCTATGCCCGGAAGGGCTTCGGGGACCGCTCCCATTTTCATCTCAATTGAGTCGAGCTTCTGGAGGATGTTCTTGAGCAGGCGGTTGGTGTTCTCGCGCTCCTCCAGGAGCCGGTAGACCATCTCGCCCAGCACAACGGGGTCCCTGAACTTGTCAATGTGCGTCTCTAGGTCGCTTCTTACTTCCCTGGTGAACGCGTTGTCAGAAGGTTTAAATTCCTTGTCGTCGTTGCTCTTCAATGCCATCACCATCGCGTTGCGATGAAATCACGCAACTGTCATGACATAATCATGATACATTTTTAAAGCTATCGCTCTTTTGCCATCATAGGTGAGCATCTGAACACACTATCCCCCCTGGCCTCGCGGATTCTGTCAGCCTTCAGGAAACGGGACCAGAGGGCGCTGCGCAAGCTCAATGACGAAGTCCTCCGAGCGACCGCGATGCAGAGCGGCGTCGTCAGTTTCAACTTGGCGGTCTTCTCGTATGTGCTTTCCAAGATAGTGTCCAAGCCCCGCTTCCTGGGCGAGGACTGCCGTGCCGGCCTTGCCGGAATCGAGAGGGTGTTCGAGAGGCTGGTCGAGCGCCTGGATTCTGCGAACGAGGCGGAGCTCCTCCAGATATTCTCCGAGCTCGAATCCGCGATATCGCAGCTGGAGGACAAGGACCCGCGCTTCGTCGTCAACCTTGTCACTAAAGGGAAGCTCAAGATGGCCGCGACGTTCTACGCGCAGGGCATGAGCCTCGGAATCGCCGCGGAGCTGACCGGGCTGGAGAAGCAGGAGATACTCGACTACGCAGGCGAGACGATGATGTTCGACCGGCTCAGGGACGAGAAGTCGATATCAGAGAGGATGAAGGACGCGCGCCGGCTGCTGCGCGGCTAGCCCCAACATTTTTAATCCGCCCGACTGAAAGTCCGTCATGCCACGCGACGTCATATGCGATTCCGGCGTCCTCATATCCCTGACGGCGGGATGCCTCGACAGCATGCTCTATTTCTTCTCGGAACGGCACGATGTGAGGTTCATCATCCCGCCGTCCGTTGAGTACGAGACCGTGACCCGGCCCCTGTACAACGGCCTGCGCAAGCACCTTTTCTCCGCGGTCCGCATCAAGGATGCGATTGATGACGGCGTGGTGGAGGTAATAGACGCCAAGGTGGCGGACGAGACGCGCAGGATAATGGGCCACGCGAACACGCTCTTCTACGTGAAGGGGAAGGCGCTGCGGCTAATCCATTACGGGGAGTCCGAGATGCTCGCGCTAGCCCTCGCAACCGGGGTGGACAACATACTGGTGGACGAGCGCACCACGCGCATGCTCATAGAGGCGCCCTTCCGCCTAAAGGAGCATATGGAGTCCGAGTTCGGAGTCAACGTAATGATAAACAAGGGCAGCTACCGCGAGCTTTCATCGCGCATCTCGCAGCTCAAGGCCCTCCGCAGCAGCGAGCTCGTCATGCTCGCATACGAAAACGGGTATTTCAAGAGCTTCTCGCGCCTGCAGAGGGAGGCCCTCGAGGCTGCCCTCTACAAGATGAAATATTCCGGCTGCTCGATAAGCTTCGATGAGATAACCGGCTATCTGAAAATGGCGCGGTAGGCGGGCAAGGGCGTTCCAATGCAGATGTTCCTCGACCAAACCGGCAAATCCGGCGTGCACATCGCGGTCGACCACCGCGAGGACGGGTCGTTCGACGACAGCCTGCGCTCCCGCGGCGCGAGTGTCGAGCGCCGGGCGCTCGCCGTCGGGGACTTCCTCTGCTCGGCGCGCCTTGTCGTCGAAAGGAAGACCAGGGCGGATTTCGAGCAGTCCGTGATAGACGGCCGCCTTTTCTCCCAGCTGCCGAACCTGGCCTCAAACTACGAGCGTGTGGTCGTTGTGGTGGAAGGGATCAGCGACGAGGAAAGGCTTTCGAGGGATTCGCTGCTAGGCACATACGCCGCCATAATCGCCGATTTCGGCGCCTCGCTCATATTCACGCGGGACATGGCAGGCACCGCGGAGCTCGTTTTCCATCTCGCAAAGCACGAGCAGGTCGCGAAGCGGCAGCCGATGAGAATCTACGCGAAGAAGCGGACGTTCACCCCGTCCCAGACCGCCCGCGCCGTGGTCGAATCCTTCCCGATGATCGGCCCCAAGCTCGCGAAGGCAATCCTGAAACATTTCTGCAGCATCGAGGCGCTTGCACAGGCCACCGAGAGGGACATCGCGGCAGTCCCGGGCGTCGGGAAGAGGCGCGCGCAGGTCATCCGGGCCCTCCTCGCATACCGCTACGACGAGGGCGAGGACCGGTCGATGTATTAATATCCTTTTTCCGCGAATACTGCCCATGCGAATCCCGTGCGGAGGAATACACATAGGGCTTGATTGCCCGGAAGGGGACCTGCCGTTCCTCTCGCATGCGCATTCCGACCACACGTCCGGCCTGAAATCGGCCAAGCGGATAATCGCGAGCGAGGCGACGATAGACCTTGCAGGAATCCCATCGCAGCCCGCGCTCCCGCAGGGGACGAGCATGCTCGATGCGGGGCACATGCTCGGGGCCCGCATGCTATGCGCGGAATGCGACGGCGGCAGGACCGTGTACACCGGGGATTTCTGCGTGAAGCCGAACGTTTTCGGCATGAAGGCGGAAATCCCGCAGTGCGACCGCCTGATTATGGAGGCGACATACGGCAATCCCGATTACGTTTTCCCCCCGCACGAGGAGGTGCACGCTTCCATAGGGCGCTGGGTCTCGGGCAACGACTCGTCGAACATCATAATCGGATGCTACGAGCTCGGCAAGGCCCAGGAGATGGTCCGCATCCTGAACGGCTGCGGAGTGGCGCCCATCGTGACGCAGAAGATGGAATCCTTCTGCCGCATATACGGGAAGCACGGCCTGCGGCTCGACCGCATCGTTGTAGGGAGCGACGAGGCCGAGGGGGAGATGTCCGGGCGGTTCGTGGCGCTGGTGCCGATGGGGAAGGCCAAGCGCTATTTCGCAAGCAGGCTCGCCGAGGCCTTCGGGCGGGAAACGCTCTGCGCCGTCGCGACCGGCTGGGCGCTGAGGTACAGGTTCAACGCTGACGCAGCATTCCCGCTCAGCGACCACGCGGACTTCAACGACCTTGCCGGATTCATCGGAGAGACCGGGGCGAAGGAGGTCGAATTCTTCTGCGGGGACGGGTCGCGCGTCATTGAGAAGGCGAAGGCTTCCGCCGGAGCCATTATAAACATCTGACCCGTCTCTTCAGCGGTGGTAATATCCCATGACAGTCAAACGGAGGGACCCGGTTTTCGTAGTGGTCGTGAGCTTCGTAACTATGTACATATACGGGCTCTATTGGTTCTACAAGACGCGCTCGGAGCTGAACGAACTTGTCAAGGGGAGCACCAGCGCGCTTCTCTGGACGATAGGGCTGTTCATCCCGATTGTGAACCTCTACGTGCTCTGGAAGTACTGCGAGGACGTTGAGGCCGCGTCGAAGAAGGCGCGGGACAAGGTCATCCTGTTCCTCGCGTGCATTGTCTTCTTCCCGGTGGCACAATGGCTCGTCCAGGAGGAGCTCAACAAGCTCGCCAAATGAGATGACTTATAAATAGTTCATTCCTTTTTCTTTATTCGACCAAGCCACACTTGTCGTCATATCGAACATGGCCACGATGTTGCCGAACGCTTCGCGTTCGTCAATCGCGGCCATGCTCGCTGTCGCTCGCATGGCCACGATGGCGTAATGGTAGCGTGAGAGGCTGTGGCCCTCTAGGCCCGAGTTCGATTCTCGGTCGTGGCCCTTTCTTTTGAATTAGATTCTCGGGTAGTCGTATTCACATGAAATACGACTATTGGAGGATTTCGGCGGATTTTCCAGGATTTCCTGGCTTCTGTCCGTCACCTTCGTGCAACATCTTGCATGAATGAATAAATCGAACGGAGACGAAGGTGATAGATATGAAGTATGATGTCCATGGCGTGGACAAGAGGCTGGAACGCGCTATTGGTTTGGTGAAAGTGGATAAAGCCATCCTTCCTAAAAATAGGGAAACCATCCTCAGATTTGAGAAATATGCCATCAGCATCGGCCTCAAGCAGGAAAGGAGGTACAAATATCTTAATCTGCTTAGGTGGCTGTCAAAATCACTCAAAAAGCCTTTTGAAAAAGGGACCAAAGAGGATTTTATCAGGATAATAGGCGATCTAGAAAAGACTAAGCTTGCTGAATGGAGCAAGGTAGACCGAAAGGTTACCATCAAGCGATTCTACAAATGGCTAGATGGCAATGATGAGGTCTATCCCGACAAAGTACGGTGGATAAAATGCCGGATAAAGAATGACCGCTGCAAGATGCCTGAAGAGCTGATTACAGAAGACGAAGTAAACCGAATGGCAGCTGCAGCAACAAGGCCTAGGGACAAGGCGTTTGTTCTATGCCTCTATGAAAGCGGCTGTCGTATCTCAGAATTGCTGACACTCCAGAACAAGAACGTGGTTTTCGACAATCTCGGAGCGGTCCTAAGGGTTACTGGCAAGACAGGGGACCGTAGGGTAAGGATTGTGGCCTCTTCGCCTGCCCTTGCTTCCTGGATGGATTTCCATCCCTACAAGGAAGATCCAGAGGCGTATGTCTGGACAAGGAACCTGCACAGAGGCTATGGGGACAAACTTCCATGCAGATATACGAACGCAGCTAACATAATCAAGAAACTGGCTACTAAGGCAGGAATAAAGAAAAGGGTCAATCCCCACAATTTCCGCCATTCCAGGGCTACTGTCATGGCCAATAAGCTTACAGAGGCCCAGATGAAGGCCTATTTCGGGTGGGTCCAGGGTTCTGACATGGCAAGCGTCTACGTTCATCTGAGCGGAAGAGATATCGACAATGCAATCCTGGATGCCTACAATATGAAAAACAAGCCAAAAGAACCGGAGCAGTTCAAGCCCACGAGCTGCCCTCGTTGCTCTTCTGCCAATTCCCCAGGTTCCAAGTTCTGCATAAAGTGTGGCTATGCCCTCAGCGTAGAGGTCGCCTTACAAGCAGAAAACCCAGACAATAGCAAGAAGGACATGATAGAAAAGCTCATGAGCGATCCAGAATTCAAGGAGATGATGATAAGGAAGCTTTTGAGCTGATAGTATCAAAAAACGGAACTTATTTAAATACCGGTTCCGAAATATGATATCATGGACGTAATCCCAGAGATACCTAAAAACGGATGGAGGGTGCTCCTTACGCTTGCTGCCAGGCCAGCGACAGCCTCAGAGATCGTAAAAATAACAGGCATGAGGAAAAGCAGGGTCTCAGAGGCCCTGCACGAGCTCCAGGGATATGGAATCACCAAACCGCCAAGACGAAAAAAGCCGATTTCCATTGATACTTCCCTTAGAAACGCCCTTCAATATCTTCTCACTAAATATCCAGAGAAGCAGCTTGCAGAGCTCCTTGCAGCCAAGAACCTCAACATCCTGCTCCAGATTCTAAATGACTATAACAGCGTCGAAAAACTAAGGCTTGTGACAGGCTATTCCGCTCCTACATTGAAAAGGACCCTGAAGTTGCTCCAGAACAACCTCCTGATATATCAGCCACAGAAAGGCAAATACCAAATAAGAAATGAGTTCGAAAAAAACCTAAGACTACTTTACTCTCTTTTCTTTGCTTATTTCCTGGATAACATAAAGGCAGAATGGAAAGATGTAGTAGTGTTTGGCAACATAGCCCTGCTCAAGTCAACCCAGAAAGAAATCCCTGGCTTTGTTCAGACAGGCTTCAGCCTCTTCCACAAATATGGAGTGGAAATCATTGAGACTAGCAACAACTACTTTGTCAACCTCAAAAGAAAGCCGAATAAGAAGGAAGTGTTTCTCCATGCCTTAGTCTTCTCATTAAAGGATTACCGGAACCTGATGCTCTGCATGGTTTTTGCCGACATAAACAGGCTAAAGCCAGGAACCATGAAAGACCTTCCGAAGATTTACCAAGTCGAGAAAGAGGTTAGTGCGATCTTCGATTTCCTGAAGACAAAAGGTAGGTTCAGGGCCGAATTCCTACCAACTTATGAGGAATATTTATCTGTGAGGCGATTATATGGATAAACTACATGGAAAGGACAAGCTGCTGGAGGATCTCACCGAGATTGGCAAAAAACTTCCAAGAAAGGTCAGGCTGTATCTAATCGGAGGCTGTGCCATGTCTCTTAAGGATATAAAGGCAGCAACAAAAGATGTCGATGCGATTTTTACTTCAGTAAAAGACCTCGGATTATTTGAAGAAGAGCTTATTGCATTGGGCTACAAGAAGGAGCTCAGGGTAGAGGTTGCCTATGAGCAGCTGGGTGCATATTCGATCCTTCGCCATCCTGACAAGGCAGGTTTTGACCTATTCCACAGGAAGGTCTGCAATATGCTTAAGCTCTCCGATGGGATGGTTAAACGGTCCTCTAAATATGGGGATTTTGACAAGCTTGAGCTTTTGCTGCTCTCCAATGAAGACATTACACTGTTCAAAGGAATAACCGAGAGGCCGAGGGATATCGATGACATCGCTGCCATCATCAGGAGCACAGTCGCAGAGGGCAGAACGTTTGACTGGGATGCCATCAAGTCAGAATGTGCAGTCCAGGCCGAGCATCTGAAAATTGAAGGCCATCTCTATGACCGCTTCCATGAACTGTTGACAAAATACCAGATCAGGGCACCCCTCATGGCATGGCTGAGAAAAAGGGACATCAAGAATCTTTTACATGAGTCCTACAGAAGCAGATCGGAAAAGGGCTTAAGCCATGAAGAAATCATCGAACAATTCAAAAAAGAAGGCTTCAGCAAAACAGAGATCAAGATGCTGGAAGGGTTCGGGAAGAAAAAATAGTGCTTGTTACCGATTTGCCAATGGCTTACAGTTTGCCGTAATTATTTACGAGCCCAAAAGCCAGATTACGGCCAAAAATGTGGTCGTAATTTTTGCGGAAATTGCAGAATGGGCTCCCAATTCTGCCATTTTTGCGTTATTTACGATTCTTTATACTACTTGGCCTCCTCTAGAGACGATATTGCTGCGTTTGTTGTCGAAATTTTTCCTAGATTTATCATAATATTACGACCAAAAAATGGGTCGTAAATTTTGCAGAAATGATAGAATGGGGTCCCAATTCCTTCATTTTTTGAATATTAGCGATTTGCTATATTGTTGATTGGTTTCCTGAGAGCTATTGCCGTAATTATTTGAGCATTTTTACTTCAAATTACGGGCAAAATTCGGCTCGTAATTTTTTCAAAAAGTAACGAATGGGCTCCCAATTCTGCTATTTTTGCGTTATTTACGATTCTTTATATAGTGAGGAGGCCTTTGGCAGCGGTTGGTGTAAATGTACTTATTCGTATCGTAAAGCTTCCACGGGTGATATCTTGGCCGCATTTCTTGCAGGTGCAACTCCAGCTATTATCCCTACGCCCACTGAAAAGACCAGCCCAAGAGCCACTAACTCAAAAGTGAGCAGTGTTGGGATGCCTAACGATTCCATGATCGCAGATGTGAAAAAGCTCAGCAGCACGCCGATTACCCCTCCTATAAGGCCCAGTATGGCCGCTTCAAAAATGAAAAGCGTTATGATGTCCCGGTCCTTTGTTCCGAGGGCCTTGAATACCCCGATGGTTTTTGTCTGCTCCAATACGCTCATGAACATTGTATTCAATACTCCTATTCCGCCGACAATAAGCGAAATTGATGCTATACCGCCCAGGAACAAACCAAGTGTCTCTGCAATTGATGAGACGGCTTCCTGTGCCGAGGCTGCAGTAGAAACACTAAAATCAGGATCGTCATTCTCAAGGTTGTGAAGATATATGAGTTCCTGTTCAAGGGCATCTGCAACTTCTTCAACATCATGCCCCTCGCGAACGACCACTTTTATCTGCGATACATCATCTGGCTGATCAAATATCTCTTTTGCGGTCTTTTGCGGTATGTAAATAGTACTGTCGCTTTGTCCGGTTTGCTCAAGTATGCCGACTATTCTGAAAGCGATGCCCTCTATCTCTATCTGTCTGTTGAGCATATCCTCATCATCAAAGACATTGTGGACTATGTTATAGCCAAGAACTGCCGAATATTTGTCATTTATATTTAGGTATCTGCCATCCTCAAGTTCTGCTCCGACCACTTCATCGAAAGAATCCGGCTCGGTGCCTATGATGCTGAGCGAACTGTTTTCGTTTTTATAGGAAATTTCAGCTCTTTCTTGGATCTGGGCATCGAGCTTATAGACTCCAGGAACTGTTCTGAGTATATCAGCCTCCTTGAATGTAATATGTGCCTCTTCCTCGTTGTTTTGCTGGAAACCGCCACCTTGCGGCGGACCGCCTCTCATCATGACGCCGCCTGCCATGCGCATAGCCCTTTCAGAACCAGGGCTTATTGTTATCAGGTTTGCGCCAAGACTATTTGTTCTTTCAGTTATGTCCTTTTCCATACCCAGGCTTATTGATATTAAGGATATGATGGCGGCTACCCCTACCACTATGCCCAGTATGGTGAGCCAGCTTCTGAGCTTCTGATGCCTGATGTTCGTCAGTGCTATATCAAAAAGGTCTTCCAGCTTCATTTAACGCCCTTTCCATTTTTTATATCCGAAATAAGCCACTCCGATCAGCAGGACTCCTCCACCAACATAGAGCAATGGGTTAGGTCCGAAGGAGCTGCCTGTCCTCTGCGGTCTCATTTCGCTTGAAACAGCAGGAAAAGCTGCTGCTTGCACATCAACCTTCTGCACGATCGTATGCTCTTTATTGTCATTATCCTTGAATTGAACAGTTATTGGTATACTGTATGAGTCCTGCGGCTGTACTGTTCGCAAAGTGATCTGGAAGCTTGCAAAGTCATCCACATTCAAGGTACCTATGAATTTCTCATTCGACCCGACAACTTCAAGTCCCTTACTTGATTCGACACTGACATAAAGCGACCTGATGGCAGTGTTTCCGGAATTGGCTATCCTTATCGTGGTTTCAAGCCCGTTTTCAGTGGAATCTGTTTCAGATGTGAGGATAATGGAAGGCGTTGCCTGAATCAGGATGCCGACATTGTATTCAATTTCCTCACCGTTTGTTTTAAGTGTCATAGGAAGGGAATAATATCCTGAGGCCGATCCTGCATCAATGCCGAGCGACATGACCTGGGAGCGTTTCTCACCCGGCAGAAGGTCATCAAAATACAGGGTGTCAACACCCAAAACTGTGAATATGGAGTTATCGTTTATCGTCAGCGCAGCTGACTGGGTGCTGCTTCCGATGTTTTCTATAGTTATATTGTATCTCAGCTCGGAACCTATCTCAGCGTCTGAGAGCGCTTCCCCAGATATGCGGAACATGGATGATGCATCTGAAACCATCACCGGACCTATGTTGATTATCTGTGAAATCTCGTTTTGCAAAGCATCGTTATATGTTATCTTCAAGGGGATGGTGTACTTTCCCTCATCAGCTGACGATGAGGATGAGAGTGCGACAGAAACGTTCTTGCTGGTGTTTTTCTCAATGTCCCCGACAATATGGATGGACGAGCCATCAAGACTGAATGAAGAGTTTTCCAAAGTTGATACCATCACATTTTTCATAATGCCCCCAGTATTGGCTATTTCAAGATCCACTGTCAATTTGTCGCCTTTCCTTATGTTCTCCTTGCTTATCGACAATGTATCAACCTTTAGGATCTGCGGCTGGCTGATCACTATCGGAATTGTTGATGCAGAATGCTTAACGGAAGTTCCATCTTCGTCTTGATAATAGAGATCCACAGTCATTGTTATTATGCCTGTTCCTGTTTTCTCCGGAACCTTGAACGGAATAGTTGTGATCGCTTGCGAATTTGATCCGATATCCCCTACATAAGCATTCCAGGTTTCATCAAGTTTATGATTATAATAAACTGTCGTGCCAGTCGCCATACCGGATCCGCTGTTGAATATTGTCAGTTCCAACTGCCCTGTAGTTTCAGGGTATATATTTTCCGGCACTATCCTATACTCAATTATCTGCAAGACCGGTTCATTAGATCCTATAGCATATCCGGCATTTGCCAGAAGCAGCAATAACAAGATTCCATATATCCATTTCATAAAATCACTTCTTTATCTTCAATTCATCCTCATTCGCTTTGCGCCCTTTCTGCCGCAAATCTTTTTCTATTTTCCCATCGCGGATGTGCACTTTTCTTTCAGCATATGCAGCCACGAATGGTTCATGTGTGACTATAACAATGGTCTTCTTCTCATCCTTCCACAGGCCGTACAATATGTCCATCACTTCCTTACCTGAAACAGAATCCAGATTGCCTGTTGGCTCATCGGCAAGGATGACTTCGGGTGCTTTTGCAAGTGCCCGCGCTATTGCAACTCTCTGTCTTTCCCCCCCACTCAATTGTGACGGCAGGCTGTTCTGTTTTGAAATGAGACTAACAGCATCCAGCAGCTCTGTAACCCTTTTCTGCCGTTCCGATCTTCTTTTGCCTCCTATTGTAAGCGGCAGTTCCACATTCTTCGATACTGTGAGCGTTGGAGCAAGGTTGAAAGACTGGAATACGAAACCTATCTTATTGTTTCTTAGTTCTGCGAGTCCGTCCCTGTTGAGGCCGGACATTGGAATGCCATCTATCAATGCTTCTCCGCTTGTTGGCTTGTCAAGAAATCCAAGGAAATGCAAAAGGGTGCTCTTTCCTGAACCCGAAGGTCCCATTATGGAAACGAATTCACCGCGTCCAATTTTCAAACTGACGCCATCAAGCGCTTTGAACCTTGAACTGCCAGTACCGTATTCTTTTACTATGTCCCTCAATTCAAGAATTCCCATACTCCCACTTTTGCTATTGATAAAACAATTCGAAGAGAATCATTCGGCTTTTTATAAATACTTTTACCGAAATTAACCCCGAATTACCTCGTAATCTTTATTTTGAACTAACCCAGACAAGCACTGCAAGCGAAATGGTCGCAAAGAGATATGGAACCACGGAGAATATGCCCCTGCCTCCATAAACACCAAGGAATACGTGTAAAATCGGATTTGCACTGATGGCAAACAGCATAAACGAGAATATGGAAACGATGAGGCCGATAGTGAACTTGGTTCTGAGCTGTAAGTAATCCTTGATGTAAGTGAAAAGCAGATAAAGCGATAGAAGCACCATAATAGTCGAAAGGCCTAGCTGTATTAGGAATATATTCGGTATCATCATCTGCCCTTCTGGTGCTGGCATAATGGCTGGTCCTTCTGCTTCTGGCGGTGGACCCCACTGTCTTACAGGCGATGTAGCATCAACTACAACGAAAATGCTAATCGCAAATAAAAAGGCTATTATTGTGCCAGCAATGGCCTTAAAAGTGAAATTATTTTTATTTGTTTTTTTCATCCTTATCACCTTTCAAAAGTTTTTTTAGATAATCATTATCGTCCCATTCAGCATTTAGGAAATATACGGAACCGTATTCTTTCTTCGGCGTGTTAATGATCCCATTCTCAACTAAAAGTTCAATGTGGCCCTGCACAGTTTTATAATCAAGGCCAACAGAAAGAGCAAGCTGTCTCATGTTGGTAGGTTTCTTGTGTAATAATCTTAGTATCCTTAGCCTTGTTGGCCCCCCGCGTGAAGCAGTGAGGAGCCAATAAAGTAAGCGTGTTTTAGAATCCATTTGTATGGAGACTATTCCTCCCTATTAATTAATTTTTCCCCAAATCCCTTCCGATCGGGCCTCAAAAACATAATATGCGTTCAATATCAAAGTCCAAATACTAAATTAGTCTCTCGCCCTTAAACAAAAACCTCGCCAATCTTTAAATATAACTTCTGCAATATATTGTACAAAAACGCATGATATTGCATGAATAGTGAAGGAACCTAATTCAGGGAATTGGCCCCGGTCGTGGCCCTTTTCCACTTGTTCCCAGTCCCATGTCTGGGGGTTTGCCTCATGGAAAAGGGTCACACGAGAAATCCGAAGGTTTCTCGAACGTGGCCCTTGAACAAAGTTCAAGGCACACATGAGAACCTTGCGGGGTTCTCGGTCGTGGGCCTCATTCTATCCCCCAGAGGCCCGTCAGAAACCCCCCCGCGGCGTACGCAATCCACGCGGCGAATGAGATATTCATCGCTATGAACGCCTTTTTCGCAGTATCCGGCCTGGGGCTCGCGAAAACCGCGAGCGAGGCGATTAGATAGACCATGAGCACGATGAAGAAGCTCTTCATGGCGCCGTATGCGAAGGGCAGGTTGATGGCGAGCAGGAGGACCGCGAACGCGGCTGCGGCCCTGGGCCCGCATGCGGAGGCGAAGGTGCGGATGCCCGCCTTCCTGTCGCCCTCGAGGTCCATCACCGTTCCCACGGCGTGGGCGGCCGAGAACACGAGCGCGAGGAGTATTGCAGGCAGGTTTAGGAACCCGAACCCTCCGGCGAGCGAGTATCCCATCGCGTAGGGCCCGAAGGTGTAGGTCGCATTTGAAAGGGAGTCTATCACCGGGCGGGACTTCAGGCGGAATGGCGGTACGGAATAGAGGTAGGGGAACGGCAGGAAAAGCGCCACGCTGATGATGTGGGTTGCCTGGCCCGACGCCGCGGCGGCAATCATTATCGCTGACACGGAAAGAACCGAGGCGCGCGCTATCCAGCCCCGGTCGGCATCCGTGACCCTTGCGCCCCATACACTCCCCGTTCTCCTCGGGTTGGCGCGGTCGCTTTCCATGTCGAAAAGGTCGTTGATTCCGAAAACATAGATTCCGAGGGGGAAGGTGAGCAGGATGGCCTCAAGGAGCATCAGCGGGCCCGGTTCGGCTCCACCGCTGAGCGCGCCGTAGATGTAGGCGGCTGGCGCGACCAGCCAGAAAACCGGCCTGCTCACGACAAGCGCCCTCAGGATGGATTCCGGAATCTTCATCCATGGGAAATCCCATCGATATCTATATAATCCTCAGGATTCCTTTCACCTCATGGGAAAGCCAAGCGTGGGAATCGTCGGCGCGGGGCCGGGCGGCCTCGCATGCGCCATGCTCCTCGCCTCGCGCGGAGTGCAGGTGACCGTTTTCGAAAAGGGGGCGGAGGTCGGGGGCAGGAACGCCCCCATAAAATCAGAGGGCTTCACGTTCGACACCGGCCCGACCTTCCTGATGATGCCGTTCATCCTGGAGGACATGTTCAGGCTGGCGGGCAGGGACGCCAAGGACTACCTTGAGCTTGTGAAGATAGAGCCGATGTACCACCTTTACCTGGGCGACTGGGTGTTCAGCCCCACGAGCGACCATGGGGAGATGCGGCGTAAAATCAGGTCCGAGTTCCCCGGCAACGAGTCCGGGCTTTCGCGCTTCTACAGGCGGGAGAAGGAGCGATACCGCATGCTGGCGCCGTGCCTCCAGAAGGACTACTCCAGCTTCCTCGCCTTCCTCTCGCCGGCTTTCATCGCCGCCATCCCGCATTTTTTCACCCGGAAGCCGCTGTTCGGTAACCTCGGCAACTATTTCAATGACGAGCGCCTCCGCCTCTGTTTCACGTTCCAGGCGAAATACCTCGGGATGTCACCCTGGGAATGCCCGGGCGTGTTCACAATAATCCCCTTCATCGAGCACGAATACGGCATATACCACGTCATGGGCGGCCTGAACAGGATATCCCTTGCGATGGAGAAGGTGGTCCGCGAGCTCGGGGGGGAGGTATTGAAGGGTAAAAAAATCAGGCGGCTCGTGCTCGAGGGGAAGGCGGTCCGGGGGGTGGAGCTCGAAGGCGGGAAGACCCGCCTTTTCGACGACGTCGTGCTAAACGCCGATTTCGCATATTCCATGTCATCCCTCATCGGCCCTTCTGCCCGGAAGAGGTATTCCGATGCAAAACTGGGCAATATGAGGTATTCCTGCTCCACGTTCATGCTTTACCTCGGCCTGGACCGCAGGTATGACATCCCCCACCACAACATCTACCTGGCCAAGGACTATCGGGAGAACATCGACGATATCGCCGTTAGGAAGACCCTGTCAGACGACATGTCGTTCTATGTCCAGAACCCCTGCGTGACCGACCCCTCTTTGGCGCCGCGGGGCAAATCCGCCGTCTATGTCCTGGTTCCCGTACCCAACAACTCATCCAAAATCGATTGGGAGGCCATCCGCAAGGACTATGCGGACCGGGTCCTGGCCCAAATCGAGAGCCGTACCAGCATGAAGGACATCAGGAAGCACATCGTCATGATGAAGACAATCACGCCTCTCGAGTGGGAGAGGCAATACAACGTTTATCTGGGGGCCACCTTCAACCTGGCCCACAACATCTCCCAGATGCTCTACTTCCGCCCCCACAACCGTTTCGAGGAACTCGACAACTGCTTCATAGTGGGCGGCGGCACGCATCCGGGAAGCGGGCTTCCAACCATACTGGAGTCGGGGAGGATAAGCGCAGACCTCATCCTCAAGAAGCACGGCCTCAGGGGGATAGCGCCGAGCGCCATCCCGGGGCTCTGAGCCCCCAACCGCGCTTTTTTTAAGGCCGCGTCATCCGAGCCCCTTGGCTATCTTGCCCGCAATCCTCCCGAGCTTTTTTGCGTCGGTCTCATCCTCGTCCCTTTCAGGCATCCTGAGGCCGAACCCGTCGCCGCGGTATCTGGGTATTACGTGCATGTGGGCATGGAAAATCCTCTGGCCCGCCTCGGCGCCGTCCGACATTATGTAGTTCACCGCATGGACGCCCAGTTTGGAGGCACGCAGCGCCCTCCCAACCTTTTTTGCCAGGACGAGCATCTCCCCAGCGGCTTTGTCATCCATCTCTGTAAGGAATTCGACATGCCTCTTGGGCGCTACGAGGATGTGGCCTTTTGTTATCGGCTTGTAATCCATGAAGGCGATGAGATCGTCATCCTCATAAACCTTCACGCACGGGACCTTCCCCCTCACGATTCCGCAGAATACGCATTCCGGCATGCATACCTATGCCCGCTCATCCTCATAAACCCTTTCGTCCAATACCTTTTCATGGTTTCGCGCAGGGCGCTGGACAGGAACCTCGCCCAGGAGAAGGTCGACATCATATTCTACGAGGTCGTCGCGAAGGGCGGCAAAAGGATGCTCAGGCCGCTCAAGTTCGACGTCAAGATTCCGCTGAAGCTCGTGCGCGCGATTGCGGACAACACCGTAATCCCCCGCTTTTTCGACACGCTCGCAAGCGACCTGCGGCAGCGGGGGGTCGCCGCAGGCACAACGGTGCAGATGCGGGCAAGGTTCAACGAGGTGCACGCGATGGTGGACCCGGCCCTCAAGGGCACCCGCGTCATCTGCGAGATAGCCGTCTGATTCAATACAGCTTCGCAATCCTCTGGAGGGATTCGCCGAGCCTGCGCACGTCCGCCTCGTTGTTGTAGACGTATGCGCTGGCGCGCACCGCGCCGTTTTTCGCGCCCAGTGCCTCCATCGCAGGCTGGGCGCAGAAGAATCCGCTGCGGACCGCTATGCCGTCCTTGTCGAGCATCAGCGCGACGTCGTGCGCTTTCGCCCCTTTCAGGTTGAACGAGACGAGCGCGCTCCTTGCGCCGTTTCCGGTCCCGTATGGCTCTGCCCCGGCGGATTCAAGCGCCCTGTGCATCGCTGCGCCTAGCGACCGCTCATGCGCCTCGACGCTCTCCATGCCGAGCGCGCGGAGGTAGCCGCAGGCGGCGGCGAAGCCGATTATCCCGGAATAGTGCTGGACGCCCGCCTCGAAACGCGTGAAATCGTCTGCCGCCACCGCCTTCTGCAGGGTGACCGCCTTCACCGTCCCCCCACCAAGCACGAGGGGCTCGATGGTTTTCATGATGCCGCCCCTCATCGCCAGCGCGCCTATGCCCGTCGGCCCGAGCATCTTGTGGGCCGAGAAGCAGAGGAAGTCATATCCCTCGGCGCGCATGTCCACCCTGCGGTGTGGGACGCCCTGGGCGCCGTCGACGCATACCAGGGCCCCCGCGTCGTGGGCGAGCTTCACGAGCTCCCTCGAGCACTGGGAGGTCCCCAGCGTGTTGTTTCCGTTGTTGGTGACGACGAGCGCGGTGCCGCGGTCCACGGCTCCGGCCCATTGGTTATAATCCACCTTCCCGTCCGGCCCGCACCCGAGAATCTCCAGTTCTATCCTGCCCGCCTCGCGCAGCCTCATGAACGGGAGGAGCACGGCATGGTGCTCAAGCACCGTTGTCACGACCTTCCTCTTTTTCGAGTAATCGAGCCCCGAGGCCACGATGTTGAGGGCCTCGGTGGTGTTCTTCGTCCATACGAGGGAGTCGGCGGGCGCTCCGACGAACGAAGCGACCTTGCGCCTGGCATCCTCCGTGAGCTCGGTCGTGCGCCTTCCAAGCATGTGCGAGCTCCTTCCTCCGCAGGCACCCGCTTCTTTGTAGTACGACGCCTCGGCATCTATTACCGCGGCGGGCTTGAGCGACGTGCATGCGCTATCGAGGTATGCAAGCCCGCTCTCCTTCGACAGGACTGGAAAGTCCCCGCGCACGTCCCTCATCATCCTGCACCCTGCAGCATGCAGCCCAATTCCCCGATGATTCCCTTGTCGCGGTCTATTGCGCATTCGAACTGCGCCAGCGTCTTCGGGCCGACAAGCGGCTTTCCGTTCACGAAGAAGGTCGGGGTCGCATAAATGTTCGATGCCTCGCCCTCAGAGATGTAGGCTTCGAGCTCGGCTCCCGTGGCATTGGAGGCCATGCAGGAGTCGTACGACTCCATATCAAGGCCCGCGTATTCGGCGAGCTCCCTAATGGCCAGCGAGCCGCCGGCGGAGCAAGCATGCTGCTGGCTGAATATCCCGTCCCGCAGGTCCCACTCCTTCCCCTGGTCCCTCGCGCAGAGCACCGCCCGCGCCGCCTCATAGCTGTTGTTGTGGCTCGGCAGGGGGAATGGCTTGAACACATAGTATACCGAGCCGTTGTATCTCCTCAGCAGCTCGTGGACCGCCGGCTCGGCTTTGCCGGTATACGGGCACGTGAAGCACCCGAACTCGACTATCACATTCGCGGCGCTGGCGTTTCCCGAAGCGATTCCATCGAGGCTCGCCGGGGCTGCAAGCCCCCTGGGCTCGCTGAACCTGCCATAGTCGCCCGTGATGTCGTTGAGGACGCAGGCGTTCGTCGCCTGCGGGCCGTCGCAGTTGCCATAGAAGTAGAAATTATAGGCGCCCAGGGCCGAATAGGCGAGGCTCGCGAAGGTGAGGGCAACGAACAGCCAGGAGAAGGCCGTGAAATGGCGGTTGACTACCCTGGCCGCCGACGGCGAGAATCTGAGCGCGCCGGATACCACCTCCGCCTTTATCCTGTCGTCGAGGCCCGTGTCGCAGGGCTTGAATGTGACCGTCCTGAACACGCATCGGAGGCCCTCCCTGGCGAGTGGCCTGTATCTTGCCGAGAAAATCGACATTACGGAGAACACGAAGAACGCAACTACGCAAAGCACCATCTGATGCAGCCTCTCCCCAAAAGCGGCCCGCACTCTCGGCGGGCCCATTTACAATCTCTGCCCGAGCACCTTTAAATAGTTAGCCTAATATTAGGGCGTGGGATGAAAACCCGGGTGTTTTTCTGACAATCGAGAGGTTCAGGGTTGCGAGCATAGAAACGCCCGCGCCGGAAGTGCGCATATTCCGGCTTGAGCCGGAATCCGGTAAGGTGCCCCATTTCGTCCCGGGGCAGTTCGCCTTCCTGCACATCCTGTCGCCCGACGGCTCGAGCATCATAAGGCGGCCGTATTCCATCGCCTCCTCCCCAAGCTCCGCCTATCTCGAGTTCGCGATTGACATGGTCGGCGGGCAGATGACCGGCCGCCTGGAGAACCTCGCCCCGGGCGACATCATCGGCGTCGAGGGTCCGGCCGGCCACATGGTGTTCAACAACGAGCAGCGGGCGGCTTTCATCGCGGGGGGGACGGGGGTGTCCCCCTTCATAAGCATGCTAAGGCATGCGGCGGAAAAGGGGCTCCGCGGGGAATTCGTCCTGTTCTACAGCACGAAGACGGAGGCCCACATCCTCTTCCGCACGGAGCTTGCCGCGCTCCAGTCGAGGAACCCGGGCATCCGCGTGGTCGTCACCCTGACACGCGAGGCTCCTGCGGGATGGAAGGGCGAAACCGGCCGCATAAACAAGGAAATGCTAGCGAAGCACACCCGAGAGCCGGGAGGATTCGACTGGTGGGTGTGCGGCCCACCCCTAATGGTGAAGGCCGTGCGCGAGTGCCTTTCCGAGCTCTCCGTAGACCCCCGCCGGCTCAGGCTGGAAGGATGGTAATGAGGATACTGGTATTCGGCAATCCGCTTGTCAGGGGCGATTCGATTGCCCTCCGCATACTGCCGCTTCTCCGCAGGCGCTTCCCCGAAATCGAGTTCGTGGAATTCGACGCCGCGGAGAACCTCGAAGGGCAGGGCCGGGACCTCGTCATAATCGACTCGGCGCTGGGAATCCGCAGGGCGGTCATGCTCGAGGGAACAAGCGCCCTCTCTGGCGGGCGCGCATGCTCAATGCATGATTTTGACCTCGCACTGACGCTCAGGCTCCTGGAGAAGATGGGGCGGCTGGACTCGGTGAGAATCATCGCTGTGCCCGCGGCGCTTTCCGAGGCGTCCGCTCTGAGGCAGGTCTGCCGCCTTCTTTCCAGTTCACTTTCAAAAAATGGGTCGCGCAGCTCATGCAGGGGTCATAGGCGCGGATGAGCTTCTCTATCTCGAGCGGCATGCCTTCCTTCGCCACACCTCGGTCAAGCCGGTCCTGGACGAGAGCCCCGACGTCCTTGTCCATCTTTATCTGGTTCTGGGAGGTCGGGATGACCAGGTCCGCGAATGCGACCTTTCCGGCGTCGTCTATCCGCAGGTGGTGGTACAGGGTCCCCCGCGGGGCCTCGAGCACGCCTATGCCCTCCGACTTTTTCGGCCTTATCTGGGGCTTGGGCTCATCTTTCGGCTCCATGGCCTCAAGGATTTCAACCGAAGAATCGATGCAGTGGACGACTTCGATGGCCTGCGCCAGATTATTGTCGAAGACGTTGTCCGAGGGGAAGCCCGAGAGTGCCTTCGAAAGGTCCTTGCGCGTCCTTCTGTGCAGGGTGTCCCTGTTGATGTTCATCCTGGCCAGGGCGCCGACCACGTAGGGCCGGCCCCTGAACTCGAATCCGGGCGCGGTGGAGTATGGGACGACGAACTTCTGCAGGTGCTCCCTGAAGTTCCGATGCCCAACGCACAGGCCCTCGGACGTCATCAAATCCCCCCCCTGGTAGCTGAACCTGTCGTTGCGCAGGGCTATGTACATCGTGTCGGTGTCGAAGCGCGGGCTTCGCTCGCGGAATATCTCGACGAACTCCACTGCCGCCTCCCGCGCGCCCTCGAGCGCCTTTGCGGCATTCCTCATGTCGCCGGCCTTCGGGATTTTCAGGAAGCCCCCCACCTGGGGGAAGGGGGAGTGCACGGCCCGCCCCCCGACCAGCGTGCAGAGGTCGTTCCCTGCGGCCTTGACGTCGAAGGCCTTGTGGACCAGGTCGTGCTCGTATCCCTCGTCGGCGAAATCTAGGACCGAGTCCTTCCCGAAGATGTCGGGTAGGCAGAACAGGTACAGGTGCATCGCATGGTCCCGGATGTTGAGCCCGTAGAGGAGGAGGTCCCTCAGGCCGACCGTCTGCTCCGAGGGCTTCACCCCGAGGGCGTTCTCGACGCAGTTTATGCTGCACATGAGGTGGGCGATGGAGCATGTCCCGCAGATGCGGGAGACTATCTGGTGGACCCCGAGGGCCGGCTTTCCCACCGCGGCGGTCGTGAAGAACCTCTTGTTCTCGTCTATCCGGAGCTTGGCCCCGACGACCTTCCCATCCTTGACCGATATGTCCAGGTCCGTGCTTCCTTCGATTTTGCTCAGGTTCTTTATTGTAAGGTCGAAACTCTCCTTGTGCATTACAACACCCGCCGCCTACCGCTTCACACCGAACTCCCGCAGGTACTTTTCGAGGATTGCCAGGAATTTCTGCTCAATCATCGGGCACCCCTCCACACGCTCGTCGACCTTTACGACGTCCTCGAGCCGGAGGACGTTCTCATAAAGGCGCCATTTCTTCAGGAATGGCATTATGCGCGCCTTCTGCTCGGGGCTGAAGCTGTTGCGCTGGTTGGACGGCGCACCCGTGCATGCGCACGAGCCTATCGCGACGAGGTATTTCGATTTCGCCCTGATTTCGAGCAGCCTCGCCTTCTCCCGCTCGCTGGATATCGCCCCCTCCACAAAGGCCACATCGAGCGCGTCGAGCACGTTCTTCGATTTGAGCATCTTGCAGTGGCGGAAATCGAGCTGCCCCTTCCATTCGAAATAGTGCCTGTTCATCAATTCGATGAATACGATGGAGCTGTCCTCGCAGCAGGTGAATGTGAACCAGCCTATGGCAAGCTTCCTTCCCATTAGCAGGCTATCCTGCCTCAGCCTTTAATATTTTCCCGTTCAAACCGCATGCATGGACTCCAGAATGCGCCAGGGGCTCACCCTCGCGGTTTTCGCGGCTCTAATTAGCGGTATTTCGGTGTTCCTGAACGGGGCCGCCGTGAAGCTCGCAGACCCCCTCGCATACACGCTGGCCAAGAACCTCGGCGCCCTGGGCGTCCTTGCGGCCCTTGCGCTCGCCGCCGGCGGCATTTCGGATTTCCTGCGCCTCAGCCGGCGCCAGTGGGCGATGCTCGCGCTAATCGGCGTTGTCGGCGGAAGCATTCCGTTCTTCCTTTTCTTCTGGGGCCTTTCGCTTGGCGGCGCGGCCGTAAGCTCGTTCATTTTCCGCTCGCTCTTCGTCTTCGCCGGCGTATTCGGCTGGCTGCTGCTCAAGGAGAGGCCGGAGGGCAGGGACGTCATCGCGGGGTGCGCGATTATGGCGGGGAACGCGCTGCTTCTCCCGGGCGACCTCGCGTTCGGGTTCGGGCAGGCGCTTGTCCTGGCGGCGACAGCGCTCTGGGCGCTCGAATACGCCATTTCCAGAAAAATCCTCGCAGAAGTCCCCGCGCGCGTTGTCATGGTGTCACGCCTGCTCTTCGGCTCCCTGCTGCTGATCTGCATGCTCGGCGCCTCAGGCGCGCCCGGGGCGCTGGAAATCGCCCCCGAAGCGCTGGAATGGCTGATATTGACCTCCCTCATGCTCGCCCTCTTCATGCATGCATGGTATCGCGCCCTGAGGACCGTCCCGCTCTTCAAGGCGGCGGCGGTGCTGGCCATGGGGGGCGTCGTCACCGCCGCGCTAAACGCCATCTTCATGGGAACGGCCCCAACCCCCTTCGAGGGGTTCGGCCTCATGCTCGTGCTTGCCGGGGCGGCCATCGCCGCAAGGCTGACGGATGCCGCCTCCGGTTTCGCGCGCGGTTTCGCTGGCGCCGGGGCATGATGCGATGGACGGCACGCTCCTCGCCGCCATGTACGCGTATCCGCCGAACCGGCTCGGATATTGCGGCAGGGCGCCTTTCCGGAAGGCCCTTTCCGAATCCCTCCGGCGGGGGCGTGCGACGCCCGGCCTTCGCGCCGAACTCGGGCGATTCCACGCCCATGGCGCCTACCTTTCACTGATAGCGGAGCGCACCGGGCTCGAGCCCTTCGACATGCGCGTCGTCCGGGCCTTCTGGACGGGCAGCCCCCTTCTTGAACGCGTGGGGCGGGAAGACCTCGGGGCATTCATCGCGCACAGCCTGTTCAAAGGCAGGCAGCGCGGGCGCGCAGGGCGCCTTGGCGCCAATCTTCCCGCGGGGGCGGTGCCGCACCACAGCTTCAACGCACTTTACGTGAATTTCGTGAATCCGGACGTCGGCGGCTCGATAGGGAACATCGACTCCTGCTGCGTCACGGCGGCACGGATCGCCTCGGTTTCCGGGCGAAGGGCGCTTGCGGAGCGGGAGGCCATCGTCAGGGCCAAGGGGGGCTACGGCCTTGCGAAACGCCGCTGTTTCATCGACCTTGAGCGGGGCGGCATGAGGTTCCTGGGGAGGCCAAAGCCCGGGGACACGGTGTCGGTCCACTGGGGCATGGCAATCGAACGCCTCAAACGCCGCGACGCCTCGGCGCTGCGGAGATACACTCTTAAAAACATCCGGGCGGTATCATGTGCAGGCTGCAGGAGGGCCATCAGATGAGCATACGCCACGAAGTGTCGGATTTCCTTTCCGTTCCGTTCAACAGGAACCTCGTCATAGGCCTTCTCCTGCTGGGTGCAGCCGTGCTCGCATACGAGCAGATGTCCGCGTCGCCGGTCGATTACGGAGGAAGGCTGCCCGTCCACTTCTTCTTCTCTTACACGTGCCCGCACTGCGACGCCCAGGAGCCCCTCATGGAAGAGATCGCAGGGGAATACCCGGGAATCATCATCGTCCGCCATGACGTCTCAATACCGGGAGAATCCCGCCTTCTTCTCACAATGGCGCAGAACTTCAGCCTGGGGCCCGAGAGCCTGGGGACGCCGACCACAATAATCGGCAACCGCATCTTCGTGGGATTCATTTCAATGGAGACGACCGGCGCCGCCATCCGCGAGGCGATCGAGGAATGCACCAACGGAGGCTGCCCGGCGAACGGCCACAGCGCAACGGTTTCCACCGAGTCCCTCACGAAGGGCCTCGACCTCCCCCTTTTCGGCAGGACCGACCTATCATCGTTTTCCCTGCCCGTGCTGGCCATCGTCCTCGGAGTGGTGGACGGATTCAATCCCTGCGCCATGTGGGTGCTGGTCTATCTTATCGGGCTGCTTATGAACCTCAACGACAAGCGGCGCCTCGCCCTCATCGCCGGCACCTTCGTGCTTGCCTCCGGCGTGCTCTACTTCCTTTTCATGACCGCATGGCTCAACGCCTTCCTTTTCCTCGGGTATGTCCGGGCGGTCACCGTGATAGTCGGGCTAATAGCCCTAGGCGGAGGGATAATCTCCATCCGGGAGTATGTCGAGACGAAGGGCCAGATGGTATGCAAGGTCGGAAGCGTAGACGACAAGAAGCGCATCTCAGCCCGGGTGCGGGAGCTTGTGGCGGCGCCGCTCACCTGGGTCACGTTCGGCGGAATCGTCTTCCTCGCATTCACCATCAACTCGATTGAGTTCGTCTGCTCGTCCGCAATCCCCGCCGTGTTCACCCAGGTCCTGGCTCTCAACAACCTTTCGTGGGTGGAATACTACGCGTACATCCTCCTCTACGACCTCTTTTTCATGCTCGACGACCTTCTCATCTTCGGCTCCGCGCTCCTCATCGTCAGCAATGCCGGGGAGAAATACGCTAAATACTGCAAGATGGTGGGCGGGGCGGTCATGCTTATCCTCGGCATCATGCTCCTTTTCGCCCCGCAGCTGCTCGCATGATGTGTTTTAAAATGGTATCCGCACATATCCGGGTCAGGCACGCTGTGGATAATTCCAGCATATGCCCTTCATTTATCACAAAAAAACGAAAATAAGTTAAATTTTTTGTAGAAAACGATAAGAATTTTTCGGTGCAATATCTAACCCTTCGATGCCTCCGGTTGGGGCATTTCGGTTGTCCTGGAAAGGATGCGTCCTACGCAGCCTCTGACAAGCAGTCGGCCATGAATGCGGCGGCTGGACTATAACTCGCCGTATGAAACCCGTGCTTGCTACGCTCGCCTTGGCGCGAAGAAGATAACCTCTAAAGCGTGTGGATGGGTTAAGATTGATATCCGTAGTCGCTTGAGGAACTTCCTCACCGAGTCCAGATACCGAAGGCATCGATTATCCATTATTGGTGAGAATCATGGCTAAAGTCAGGAAGAGGGCGAAAGCGCCGAAAAGGAAGGCTGCGGCGCGTCCTTCGCACAGGCCCAAAAAGAAAAGGGGCCGCGGGCCGAGCCTGAAGGGCAAGGCTTCGAAGGTGCGCAAGCTCAGGCGCATTGCAAGGCGCTGAAATGCGCCCACTTTTTATTACTTTCCAACATATCTAATTCCGGGAATACGGTATGCGCTCGCTTTCCGAAGTGTCAGAGGATTATCTGCGGCTGGTTGCGGAGATATCCGAGAGGCACGGCTATGCCAAGCCCCGCGACCTGTCGTGCGCGCTGAACGTCTCTCCGGCCAGCGTCACGCAGATGGTCCGCAAGCTGTCCGCGGACGGACTGCTGGAGTATGAAAGCCATGGGGCGATAGCGCTTACCGAAGATGGCCGCGCCATCGCTTCGTCCATCCGCAGAAGGCACGATTTCTTCCTCATGCTGCTCGAATCCGCAGGCGTTGCCAGGGAGACCGCGCTCGCGGAAGCGCATTCCCTCGAGCACGGCATCAGCGACGAGACCCTCGCTCGCCTGCTTTCGATCCACGGCCGACTCTCCCAAGGGCGCTGATTAATAATTCCTGCCCCCATTCTTCCCTCCGATTGTTATGGACGGCGGATGCAAAAAAGGGAAGCCCGAAGGAGAATGCTGCGGCGGATGCCACGGGCATCATGAGGAAATCGACGTTTCATCGCTTGGCCCGGAGGCCGTCGAGCTCGCCAGGAAATTCGACCGGGTGAACGAGGGCCTCGTGGGCGCGCTCAAGGCGCGCCAGGAAATCCTGGAGATGCTCCATGCGGAAGCCTCCAAATCCCCTGAACTGAAGGATAAGTTCGACAAGGTGATAGGTTCGCGGCACCCGGTCCTTGTCCAGTTCGTGTTCAATCAATGAATCGGATTGGGGCAAAAGAGGGGGCGGGAAGGCTTCCCTCCCCGCCCCGCGGAGCCTAGGGTGGCCCGGGGGTTGCCTCCATCTCCCCGTCCCACTGCTCCGGGTGGCTTCGGCCTGAAGGTGAAAAAGGCGACCATCCCATCAGCATGCACCCGCGTTGCGGTCCACCGCCAGCGCGATTTCATTCGCGTACGAGAGCAGTATGTCGAAGAGCTCCCTCTCGCTCCCCTCGAGCTCGCGCCTGTATCTCATCAGCGTGTCTATCTTTTCCTGAACCGAAATCTCCATGTCCTTCGTCCCGTCCATCCGAACACCTTCCCATGCGAGCGTGATGAGGCCCCGGAGGGCCCCCAGTTTTTTCATCCGGGGAAACGTCCCCGACTTGGAGATTCTCTCGCCCGCTCCGCCTTTATAAAGAAAAACCGGCACACCCCGTTTCCGCGGCAGGGCAATGCATATAATCGTTGCATGCGGTTCCCTGCCATGGCCGTTTACATCGAGCTCGGGGCGCTCCTTGCGGCATGCCTCCTGCTTATCCTGATAATCCGCATCCTGCGGGAGCCCCTCCTGATACTTGCGAACTCAATCATCGGCATCGTCGCCTTCCTTGTGCTGAACTCATTCCTCCACTTAGGCATCGTCATCAACGTCTGGTCGGTCCTCGCGGTGGCGCTGGGCGGGCTTGCGGGCTTCCTCCTCGTGCTCCTGCTGCATTTCCTGGGCCTCGCGTTCTAGGCCCGAGCGCCGCTCAATGATTATAAACCGATGCTGGATAACCAGAAGCAGGTGCATTCTCATGACGGAAAAAAAATGCCTAGTCTGCGGAAAGGCGGAATCGCCGAAGTGGATAGAGCGGCAGAACATCGTGGGGCAGAAGGCGTATTTCTGCACGCCCAAGTGCTACCAGGACTACAAGAAGAGGGGAGCCGAGAGCGGCGTCTGCGAGTTCTGCTAGTGCCTTTATCCCCGAACCATTCTCTTGAAAAAAAGCGCGCATAGGAAGGCTCCCACGAGCACCATCACTATTGAGCCACCTGCGGCAATATCAAGATAGAAAGCGGCAACCAAGCCAAGTACAGACCCCAGGACCGCGATGATTGCGGATATCGCCATCGTCTCCCTGAAACCCCTGGAGATGAGCAGCGCGGTGGAAGCCGGCAGGACTATGAACGAGGAAACAAGCAGTATGCCTACCACTCTCATCGATACGACTACGGCTATGGCCGTCAGGACGATCAGCATGGTGTTGAGGCCCTCGACCGGAAGGCCGCTCGCTTCGGCGGAATCTTCGTCGAAGGTTATATAGAAGAGCTCCTTGTAGAATAGCCACACGATAAGGGTGGTAGCGGCGCACAGTGCCGCGATGAAGACGAGGTCGGCTTCGCCCACAGCAAGTATGCTTCCGAAAAGGTATGAGAACAGGTCCGCCCCGAAGCCCCTTGCGAAGCTTATCAGCGTCACGCCCAGGGCCAGCCCGAAGGAGAAGAATATCGCAATCGCCGCATCGCCGTAAATCCGCATCCTTTTCAGGCGCTGTATCCCGAGCGCGGACAGCACCGTGAAGACGAGGGCGCTTATAAGTGGGTAGACACCGAAAAACATGCCGCCAGCTATCCCCGCAAGGGATATATGGGCGAGGCCGTCCCCCATCAGGGACATGCGCCTAAGGACGAGAAAAACGCCTATCATCGAGCAGACCACCGCTATCAATGCGCCTGCGATGAAAGCGCGCTGCATGAAGCCGTACGCCAGGATGTCCATCGTCAGCCGCCCCCGTGCCTGTGGCCCCCATGCTCCTTCGAGTGGTGCGTAACTATCGTCATTTCAGTCTGGTATGCGCATAGCAAATCCTCTTCGCTTATGCCATCCGCCGGATCATGGAAGACCACCTTCCTGTTGATGCAGAGTATCCTTGTGACATGCTTGCTTACAACGCCTATGTCGTGCGAGATTAGGATTATCGTGATTCCCCTTGAGTTCAGCCCTTCCAGAATGCCGTAAAACTCCTTCTGGGCCTTCTGGTCTACCCCAACCGTGGGCTCGTCGAGAATGAGCAAATCCGGCTCGGCTGCAAGGGCCCGCGCGATGAACACCCTCTGCTGCTGCCCTCCGGATAGCTCGCTTATCCTCCTGTCCTTCATGCCCAGCATGCCCACAAGCTCCAGTGCGCCCTCGACCGCCCTCCTGTCGCCGGCACCAGACCCGCGGAGCAGCCCGACCCTCCGGACCCTCCCCATTCCGGCGACCTCATACACGGTAGCCGGGAAGTTCTGGTCGAAGCTTGTCGCCTTTTGGGGGACGTACCCCACCTTCATCCTTGCGGACTGGTCTTTCGGAGGCATCCCGAACAGCCTGATTTCGCCCTCATCCGGCTCGATTAGGCCCAGCATAAGCCTGACGAGTGTCGTCTTCCCGGAGCCGTTGGGGCCTATCATCCCCACGAAGTCCCCCTTTCTGATTTCGATATCCGCCCTTTCCACAACCTGGTGGCTGCCGTAGGAGAATGACACGCCGGCCATCCGGATTATGGGCTCGCTAGGCTTCATGGGAAGACCCGCATCATCTACAGTCCAAACCTTTTTTTATGTTCTCAATGTTGGCGTCCATCAGGGATATGTAGTCCTCGCCGCTCTCAATCTCCTCCTTCGTAAGGCCGTGCACGGAGTTGAACGTGAGGGCTGCCCCGTTAATCTCTTCCGATATCGTCTGTGCCGAGCGCGGGTCTATCATGCTCTCGAAAAAAACCGCGCTAATGTTCCGAGCCCTCGCCTGATTGATTATCGAGGCCAGATCCGATGGGCTCGGCTCTGCCTCCGGATCGATGCCGCTTATCGCAATCTGGTTGCAGCCATATTCATGGCAGAAATACCTCAATGTCGCATGCGTTATCAGGATGTCGGTTTTGCTGCAGTTTGCCATCGCGAGGCGTATCCGCGAATCGAGAGCGTCGAGCTTTGCAATGTAGGCGGCGGCGTTCTTTTGATACTCATCCCTGCCCTCCGGGTCAGCGGCAATGAAGGCGTCCCTGATGTTGGCGACCTGGATCTTCACAAGATTCGGGTCAAGCCAGAAGTGCGGGTCAACCCCGCCTTCATGATGGTGCCCTTCCGCTTCATGGCCATGCTCTTCTTCCTCGCCGCCCTCCTCCTCGTGGCCGTGCTCTCCGGAGGCTTCCAGCAGCTCTATGCCCTTGCTTGTGTCTATGACCATGAGCCCGCTGTTCCCGGCTCCCGCGACCGTCCGTGCCGCCCAGGGCTCCATGCCGGCCCCGTTGTATATGAAGACATCCGCCTCGGCAAGCGACCTGATGTCGGATGCGGTCGGCTCGAACTCATGAGGCTCCACCCCCATGGGTATGAGGGTGCTGACATCCGCCCTTTCCCCACCCACGTTCTGTGCGAAGTCATACAAGGGATAGAAGCTTGCGACCACTTTCAGCCTGCTTTCGTTGTTATCCATCTCTCCCCCCGCGCCGGCGCATCCGGAAAGAAACAGGATTGAAGCCACAACCATAGCTACGACCATGATGAGCCAAACACGCATTGCAATCAACCGAAACCTATCCTTCAGAAATATTAATAAAATCTTCCATAAAAATTAATAATAATCTGGACGCAGCGCCCGGTTCCTAATAAAACCGGGTGGGCCACGTCCATAGCGAACGCCACCCCGGAGAGAATGCCGGACCAGGATGCGCATGGAGATTGTCAGCATATCGTTGGACAAGGAGACGCTTGCCGAACTGGACATGATGCGAAAGCAGCTGGGATTCAAGAGCCGCTCGCGGCTGATACGCGCCACGGCCGCATCCCTCCTGAACGAATACAAGGCCCTCGAATCACTCAAGGGACACACCGACGCCGTGTTCATGGTGACTTACCGCTCAGCGGAGAAGCATGGCATCTCGGACCTCCTTCACGAGTTCGAGGATTCCATCAAGACCGTCGTGCACCAGCATCATGTGGGCATGTGCCTCGAGGTCCTTATAGTCTGCGCAGAGGCCGGGAGGATACGCGAGCTGTTCGCGCTCCTTAAGAGGGACCGGGGGGTGCGCTCCGTGAGCTGCTCCATCCTCTGAATCGCTTAGCCTGCGGCCTGCACAATCCTTTTAAACCCGCCCCATCTAATCTATCCTTGCGATTTTTAGTCGTAACAGCGAGCCCCGCAAAGGGCGAGCCGATTGAAAATACCGATGAGAGAAATCGAGGTGTAACAATGGGATACGTGGATTTGGAGATACCAGCTGAATTGATTCCCCAGATAGTGGAGATGCTTTCGGTCGCAAAAGACGGCGGCAAGATCAAGAAGGGTGTGAACGAGACCACCAAGTCGATTGAGCGCAAGAGCGCGCAGTTCGTGGTGGTGGCTGGCGACGTCACCCCAGAGGAGGTCGTCGTGCACATCCCGATGCTCTGCAAGGAGCACAGCATCCCGTACGCTTTCGTGCCTACGAAGAAGGACCTCGGCTCCGCGGTGGGCATCCAGGTCGGGACCTCGGCAGTGGCTGTCGAGAACGCCGGGGGAGCCGCCGAGAAGCTCCAGGACATAATCAAGAAGCTGCCCAAGGCGCAGAAGTGATTCAAATGGCAGAAGGATATCCGGCGGAGATTGTGGAAATCCGCGCAAAGACCGGCGTCTATGGCGAGATATACCAGGTCCTCTGCAAGGTCCTGGAGGGGCCGGATGCCGGCAGGGTCATCCTCAGGAACGTGAAGGGCCCGGTCAAGACCGGCATGGTCATCGTGCTCCTGGAAACCGACCGCGAGGCCAAGGAGATCAAGGCGAGGTGAAAGAATGGCCAATTGTTCATTCTGCGACAGCCCGGTCACAAAGGGTACCGGCCTCATATACGTGAAGAAGGACGGGACCATATTCAACTTCTGCTCGAGCAAGTGCAGGAAGAACAACCTCGGGCTCGGGCGCGAGGGAAGGAGGAAGAAGTGGACTCCGGCCGCCAAGAAGTTCATGGCCCGGCAGGCGAGCAAGGCCGACGCCGCGAAGGCCGAGAAGGCGGCGACCGCTAAAGCGGCCGCCAAGAAGGCGTGATGGCATGAAGGAAAGGACCCTGCTCCTGATAAAGCCGGACGCCATAGAGCGCGGATTCGTCGGCGAGATAATCGCCCGCTTCGAGCGCAAGGGCTTCAAGATAGCTGGCATGAAGATGCTCCAGATGGGCAGGGAGCTCGCGAGGGAGCACTATTCCCACCTGGTCTCGAAGCCCTTCTATCCGGATCTCGAGAAGTTCGTCACCAGCCACCCCCTGGTGGCAGTGGTCATAGAGGGCAAGGAGGCGGTCGAGGTGGCAAGGCTTATAGTCGGCCCCACGAACGCCTCCAAGGCGCCGGGCGGGACCGTCCGCGGGGACTTTTCGAACAGCACTTCGAGGAACGTGATCCATGCGTCGGACTCGAAGGAGACCGCCGCCAAGGAGGTCCCCCGGTTTTTCAAGGAATCCGAGCTGTTCGACTACAAGCCCGTGCTCGAGCCGTTCCTCTGCGCGCCCGACGAGTGAGGGTGCGCATCCCCGCTTTCATTTCCCTTGTTTTTCCGCTTTCAAATCCTTTTCCTCAGCCCCACGACGGCTTTGCCGCCCTCCTCGCGGGCGGAAATCTCCACGGGCGCCTTGGAGCTTCCCCGCGTGAACAGGGCCTCCCCCGGAACCGGTATCGTAACGGAGCACCTTTCCTGGAACCTTGCGCTTCCGCATGGCATGCGCACCTCCACGCTCCCAACCTCTCCGCCTTCGCAGCTGCCCCTGACACTCGCCTTGAGGCCTGCCAGCTCCACCTCGGCCTCGGTTCCCCCGCCGGCTTCGCATGAGAGCTCCACGCTTGCGGATGCCGGGGCAGCCCTTCCGCCGCTGCAGCCGCCCACGCCCGCGATGGGGGCGACTAGCAGCATGCCAGCGAGCGCCACCTTGGAAAGCCCCGCTGCCCCGCGATTCGCCCCTTCAGCCTTACATGCGTGAATTTTCATCCCAATCCCTCCGCTGAGTGATGGAATAATCGTGTTTAATTAAGTTTATTAATGGTTCGAAAGCATGGGAAAAAGGAGAAAGGGACCGCGCGCCCCCCTTTACGGATAGCAGCGGGTTATGGTCCGCGGGAACGGAATCGTGTCGCGGATGTGGTCGAGGTTCAGCATCCATTTGACGAAGCGCTCCACCCCCAGCCCGAAGCCGGAATGCGGCACGCTGCCGTACCTCCTGAGGTCGACATACCACTGATAGTCCTTTATGTCGAGGCTCTGCTCCCTCATGCGGGCGGCAAGCTCGTCGTATTCCCAGATGCGCTCGCTTCCCCCGATTATCTCCCCGTGGCCGGCCGGCGCGAGAAGGTCTGCGTTGAGGACGGTCCCGGGCTTCGCGGGATCCTCCCGCATGTAGAACGCCTTGATGTCCTTGGGGAAGTTGTGGACGAACATCGGCTTCAGCGCCTCCTTCGTGAGTATGGCCTCCTCGTCGGCCCCGAAATCCTGGCCGTGCTCCATTTTTCCGCCAAGCTCGTTGACGAGGTCCACGGCCTTGGCGTAGTCGAGCCTCTCGAAGGGAACCTTCACCTTTTCGAGGTCAAGCGGGTCCCTGCCGCAAGCCTTAAGGAGCTCCGGATGGTTCTTCACCATGGCATCCACGGCATACTGGACCATGTTCTCCTGGAGCTCCATGTTCATCTTCTGGTCGTACCACGCCATTTCGGGCTCGAGATGCCAATACTCGGCAAGATGCCTCACCGTCCTTGACTTCTCGGCACGGAACGAGGGCGCAAGCACGTACACCTTGCCCAAGGAGAAGATGAACACCTCCGCATACATCTGCGAACTTTGCGTGAGGTAGGCCTTCTCGCCGAAATAGTCCATCTCGAAGAGCGTGCTTCCCCCCTCGCAGCCGGATTTCGTGATAATCGGCGGGGCAATCTCGTAGAATCCCTCCCCGTCGAAGAACTCCCGAAGGTAGTTGACGATGAGGTGCCTCGCCTTCATTATTGACGTCATCTTCTGCGAGCGGACCCAGAGATGCCTGATGTCGAGAAGGAACTCCTCGCTCAGGTCCTTCGCGATTGGGAACGGCTCCCCCCGCGAAACGAGCTCGAAACCGGAAGCCTGGAGCTCGAATCCGCCCGGCGCGCGCTCGTCCTTCCTGACGGTGCCCCTGACAACCAGCGAGCTTTCCACGTATGCGTCGTTCGCGCCCTTCCAGTCCTTCCCGCCCACCTTGTCCTTCTTGACCGCGACCTGGATGATTCCGGAGTGGTCCCGGACCACGGCGAATACCATGTTCCCGCTCGTCCTGTGGCGGTATACCCATCCGCGCACCGTGACCTCCCTGCCTTCCATGCCCTGGGTGAAAATGGAGCCTATGTCTGTTATCATGAGAAGGCTTAGCCTCAGAAGTTATAAAAAGAATTGTTACGCTGCCGCGTCACGGATTCTGCCGCAGGCGTTCCGCTCCGGGGGCAGCGCCGCCTTCCGGCTGCCCTGCGTCCTGCGCCGGCGCTTCGGGTGCGCGCGCATCCGGCGCGGCGGCTTCCGCGTCCGCAGGCACATCCGCATCCTGGGCGGCGCTCTGCGCCGCGGGCGGCTGCGGGGGCGGAGCCTTGGATAGCTGCGGATCTCCGAGGGCCCTCTCGAGGGCCTCCCTCCTAATCGAAAACTCCTCCCGGAGCTGCCGGTTCTTGGACTCGGGGCACCGGCCCGCCATTACCGCCGCCTCGTCAATCATGCCTATCTTCGCGAACTTCCTTGCGGCATCCTCGAACCTGCCCGCCTCCCTGTCGGCTTCGGCCTCTGTCTTTATCGCCGAGAGCTGCTCGCCGCTGATGCACTCGCGGCGCGCCCTGAAATCGTCCGGGCAGGACTTGAAGCGTTCGACCATCTGCACGACGCTGGCCTCGTGGGCCCTGCCGCGCTTCACCTTGTCGTAATAGCTGTATCCTATGGTGCCCGCCCCGACTATGGCAAGGGCGACCGTTCCTGCGAGAATGATGTTATGCCTTTTGACCATGGCTATCCCGTTAGATATGTTGTTAGAAGTGTTTAAAAATATAACTAACCGGAAGGATTCGGCGGCCGCCGCCCCGGCTGGGCCATTGCCGGAAAAACGAGTGAAAAGAATCGGATAAAAAGTGAAAGAACCTGCCGAAGGTCAGGACATGACCTTCGGCTTGACATCGAGGACGACGCCCGCGGCGACCGTCTGGCCCATATCGCGGAGCGCGAACCGCCCGAGGGGCGGGAACTCCGAGAACTTCTCGATAACAATGGGCTTGAGCGGCTGAACCTTCACGATGGCTACATCGCCGGTCTTGATGAAATCGGGCTTGCCCAGCGACTGGCCCGTCTTCGGGTCCTTCTTCTCGACGAGCTCGGTTATCTTGCCGGCGAACTGCGCGGTGTGGATGTGGAAAACCGGCGTGTACCCGATGGAAATCGCAGTCGGGTGGTTGAGCACAACGACCTGTGCCGTGAACTCCTCAGCGACAGTCGGCGGAGCGCTCGAGGGGCCAATCACGTCTCCCCTCTTGATGTCCTTCTTTTCCACGCCCTTGAGGTTGAATCCGACGTTGTCGCCGGGGACCGCCTCGGGCAGCTCCTGGTGGTGCATCTCTATCTTCTTGACTTCGCCCTTCGCGCCGGAAGGCATGACGACCACGTTCTCGCCGGGCTTCAGCTTGCCGGTCTCCACCCTGCCGACGGGCACTGTGCCGTGGCCGGTGATTGTGAAAACGTCCTGGACCGGGAGCCTGAGCGCCTTGTCAACGGGCTTGGGCGGGACCTTGAAGGTGTCGATGACCTCGAGGAGCGTCGGCCCGTTGTACCACGACATCTCGGGGGACTTCTTCGTGAGGTTCGCGCCGGCGTAGCTCGAGCAGGGGACGAACGGGACGTTCTCGACCTTGTACCCGATGCCCTTGAGGAGCTTTTCCGCCTCGGCCTTGACCTTGTCGTATTCCTCCTTCTTGTAGCCGACGGCGTCCATCTTGTTCAGGTTCACCGCCAGCTGGC
Organism: Microcaldota archaeon; assembly: GCA_964647855.1. Lineage (GTDB taxonomy): Archaea > Micrarchaeota > Micrarchaeia > Anstonellales > Bilamarchaeaceae > Bilamarchaeum. Next base: position 560,974 of record CAZYJW010000001.1, read on the forward strand.
TGATTCCGAGCACCTTCGCAAGGAACGCGTGCTCCTTGGTCTGGGGCTGGACGCCGTCCTTCACCGAGATGACGAGCACGGCGGCGTCAGCCTGGCTCGCACCGGTTATCATGTTCTTGACGAAGTCCCTGTGGCCGGGCGCGTCGATGATCGTGCAGTAGTATTTCGGGGTCTCGAACTCCCTGTGCGCGATGTCGATTGTGACACCGCGTTCGCGCTCCTCCTTGAGGGCGTCCATGACGAAGGCGAACTCGAATGTCGCCTTGCCGACCTTCGCGGCCTCATCCTTGAGCCTGTTGAGGACCTGCTCCGAAACCGCGCCGGTCTCGTAGAGTATCCTCCCCACGCTGGTCGACTTGCCAGAGTCGACATGCCCTATGAACACTAGGTTCAGGTGCTCTTTCTTTGCCATATCCATAACCTCCTATTTACCATTAATTTCTCTACTCACTTGCCAACCTTTTAGAAAAAGGCATTCCTCATTTAATCCGAGATGTTTTTAAAAGTTTCCCCGCCCGGGCGGGCCGGCCGCCCTTTCGAAGATAAGGAGAAGGAAAAGACAGGGAACCCGCCTTAGGCAAACCGGCTGAAGTTTTGATGTCTTTTACCCGAAGATAAGGAGAAGGAAAAGACAGGGAACCCGCCTTAGGCAAACCGGCTGAAG
>CAZYJW010000001.1:561737-681861 GCA_964647855.1 Microcaldota archaeon
TTTTGATGTCTTTTACCCGAAGATAAGGAGAAGGAAAAGACAGGATGGTACACCCAAGGGCTCCATCCCGCCTCCCGTCTCTTTTGCCGCTCCGTTGCCGGAGCGGATTGGAGATTGGAACAGAAACTTTATATCACTGAATTTTCTCGCCGTCGCCCCTTTTACACACAGTTCCCCCAACTGCGAAAATCCCGAAATCCCGTTTTTAAATCTTGTCTTAGTGATAGTGGCATGGCGAAGGACAAGAACTACCGCTTCAAAGAAGACGACGGCAGGCACACCATGCTGCTTATAGCCGCCCTGCTGGCCATGATAATCCTGGTGGGCGGCGGCCTCCTGGTTCTCCTCACCCAGAAGGGCGGCGGGAACGGGCTGCCTCCGGCCGGCAACGGCACGAACGCCACGCCTCCGGCCAACCAGAGCGCCCAGCCTGGGCAGAACGCAACGTCCAACGAGACGGCCTGCGACGACCAGTGCCTGCTCGCGGAAGCGGTGGAGTCCGGCGACCATTCGGAGTGCTTCGACCTTCCTTCGGACGCCTTGGCCCAGTCCTGCCTCGCCCAGCTCTCGGGCAACTCGCTGGAGGCCTGCAAGGCCCTCGACGAATCCGCGGCGAAGACATCGTGCATGACATCGTTCGCCTCGTCCGAAGGCAACATCAGCCTCTGCGACCTCATATCCGGGGGCCGCGACAGCTGCCGGAAAGCCGTTGACCCGTGCGCCGATTCGGACGATGTGACGCTCTGCAAAGCGCTCGAGGCGCAGGACCCCAGGCTCTGCGGCGGCGACATGGGCTGCATATTCGGCTATGGGGTGGAAATCGGCTCGGATTCCGCGTGTTCTCTCATCCAGAACAAAGGCGCGTCCGCCGCATGCTCATCGGCCGCCCTGGGCACCGACAAGTGCTCAGCCCTGGGCCAGCAGGCCGAGAAGGACTACTGCTACCAGCTTTATGCAATCCACACGGACGACCTCTATATCTGCGACCGTATAGGCAGGAACACCGTCTACGGGCTTGAATGCTATTCATATTTCGCAGGCATGGAGAACGACCTCAGAATCTGCGACCGCGACAGCCTTTCGCTGGACAACAAATGGGCCTGCTATACGAATTTCTCCCTCATCAGCGGAAACCTCTCAGGCTGCGAAAACATCCATAAGCTGGCGTCGACCAACCTGTTCCGCTGCTCCTTCGAATACGGCAAGAAGTACGGGAATCCGGCCGCCTGCCAGCTGATAGAGCTCCTGCCTTCGCGCTCCACGTGCTACGAGGGGGTGATAATCTACTCCAACCAGAACCTCAACTGGACATATTGCGATGAGGTCACGAACTTCAACTGGCGCAACCGCTGTTTCACGGAAGCGGCCAAGCTGTACGAAGACATATCGATATGCGACGGCATAGCCGAGGACTACGCCCGCGAAGCCTGCATGGACGCCTATCTGGTCGAATAAGGGTAGGACCAGGGGCGTAAAAAAAGGAAACTGCGGCATGCGTGCCGCTTGGAAAGGAAGCCCGGCCCTTACTCGCCCTCTTCCTTCTTCTTCGGGCGCTTGGGCTTTTCCGAGGATGCGGACTCGTTCTCTTCCTTCGCTTCCACGGCCTCCGGCTCTGCCGTAGACTCCGCCTGCCCGGCCTCGGCGGGCCCGGCCGATTCTGCCGCCGGAGCCCCCTCATTCCCTGCCGCCTCGGTGCCGGACGGCTCCGCGGGGGCCTCCTCCGCCTCCCCCTGCTGGGCCGCCTCCTCGGCGCCCTCGGGCTCCTTCTTCTCCTCAGGCATGACCATCTGCTCGAAGTAGCCGAGGTCGTGCTTGAACTCCTCGTAGCCCTTTATCTTGCCCTGCGAGAGCATGACCTCCCGCGAGAGGATGAAGAATATCAGCGCCAGTGAGCGCTTGCCCTTGTTGTTGATGGGCACCACGAGGTCTATGAACTTGGTCTCGTTGTCGGTGTCGCAGAGGCCGATTACGGGGACGCCGTTCTTTGCGCTCTCGACTAGCGCCTCGTGCTCGCCTTTGGGGTCGCAGACCAGTATGAGCTTCGGCTCCATGAACCCGCTGACGTTCATGTTGGTCATGGTGCCGGGCACGAACCTCCCCTTTATGAGGTTGACTCCAGTCAGCTCGGCGAAACGTGTCGCGGGGTTGCTCGAATACACGCGCGAAGCCACCACCGTGACCTCCTCGGGCTGGTGCTTGGATATGATTTTCGCGGCATCCATGAGCCTTTCCGCGCTCTTCCTCAGGTCGAGGATGAAGAGGCCGTCGTCGCGCCTCTTGAATATGTACTCCCTCATGTCGTTCGTGCGGATTTTGGTCCCTATGTGCACGCCGGCTTCCAGAAAGACTTCCTGTTTTACCGGCATCCCGGCCTTCTCTGTCGTCTTGTCGCTCATCTTCCCAACCTCCTGAGTGCCCCGCCGCCGCGCCCGTTTAGGGCGAGGCCGCGGAAAGCAAAAAATGGGGCTGCTGAGATTTGACCTTTCCGGCCGCAGGTATTTGTTGCCGGAAAGTTGAATTCCTGAAACTTTTTAGCAAACGGGTTTTTGATAAAACTTTTTCCTAAAAAGTTTTCTCAGATAACAAGCACCCCAAGCTTGCAGGATACCAGGTTACCTCACAGCCCCTTGCTGGCAGGCGGGGATTCCCCTCTGCCACAAGCTTTGCATCGATGCATTAGCTATGGAAGGTTTTAATATCTGCGCGAAGTTTCCGCCGATTGGGTGCGCCTTCCGGGCATAACCACACGAATCCGCGATACCCATCCGAAAAAGTGAACATATATAAAGGGGAAAATGCATAAAAGAATACGTCAATCCTGTAACAAATCACAAAAAGTCAGAGGCAATGGAGGGTGTTTTGTTACAGCATAACAAAGCGGGTGGTATGCGATGAAGAACAAGGTAGACACGGTTGATCTGATGATACTGCGCGAGCTGCGCAACGACTGCAAGAGGCCGATGAGGGAGCTCGCGCAGAAGCTGCGCATGCATCCCAACACGCTCCTCCAGAGGATCAAGCGCCTCGAGAAATCCAAGGTGATCCGGAGATACCACGCCGATGTCGACTACAAGGCGCTCGGCTACGAGATGCATGCCGTGGTCATGATAAAAATCAAGAAAAGCGGCCTCGAGGACGACAAGCTCCTCGCCGACGTCGCCGGCCAGCCCGAGGTCCTCTCCCTATACGCCGTCACCGGCGGTGCGGACTGCATCGCCATTGTGAAAGCCAAGAACAGGGACGACCTGGTCCGCGTGCTGCGCGTGATACAGATCGACAAGTCCGTCCTCAGGACCACGAGCTACCTGGTGCTCGTAACCTACAAGGAGAGCTATCAATTCAACCCCCTCTCGAACATCGTTCCGGAGAAGGGCTGAGCGGGCAGGATGTCCTCTTTTTTCAGAGCTTCCTCACTACGTAGAGGTAGCCGTACTTGTTGCCGCTCCTCACAGAGCCGCAGAACACGTGGTCGTCGTAATCGTTGAAGATGAAAGTCCGGGCGTCGCTGTTACCGACGGGGCGCTCCATGCCCGCCGGTGCGGGCCATTCGTCAACGAAAAGAATCGCCGCGCCTGGCTCCAGCTTGTGCGACCTCTTCAATTTGTCGATGATGCACCTGTACTCGTCCTTGCCGATGTGATGCATGAGGCCGGATATGACAACCAGGTTATAGCTGCCGTTGGTCCTCCAGTATCCCGGCCTGCCCGATATCATCTCTTCGTAATAACCCTTGTCGATTACTAGCCGCTTCTCCCCCACGCCTATCGGCTTGTAGGCGGTCGATCCGCCATCCTCGAAGCCCTGCAGCCTGTCTATCAGCGATGCGTGGACATGCTCCATCCTCCGGATTACGCGCCAGACGTCCTCGCCTTCCGCCTCGGCCGCATCCTTCCCGGGCGGACGCGCGGGCGGCGCCTTGCCGGGCTTCATGGCGCTCATGGCCATGAGGTACATCGAGTGGTTGCGGTCGATGAATGTTTCTATGTGGCCGCGGAAGCGGGCCTCCTCTATCCTTTTCAGGACGTCGTTTATGAGGGTGCCGCGGCTTATCACCCTGAAGGTCTCGTTGAAGAGGGCGAAGTCGACGATGCTGTTGAAGTCGAAGGGCTCGAGCGACAGCTTCATGGGGTGCTCGTCGATAAGCAGGAATTCGCCCTTTCCGGGCTTCAGCTTCTTGCGGATGAGCGTCTCGAGGAGCTTCCTCTTGGCGGTTATGTGCCTGGTCTCGGATGGAAGCGCCAGGCCGAGCCTCTGGTCCCTGAGCGCCTGCTCGTCGCATATGAAAGGCAGCGTCTGCGACATTATTATGAGGTCGAACCTTCCCGGAGGGAGGCTTTGCGTCAAATCGTGCTGCGTGAACTCTATCCTGACCTTTCCCTCGTATTTCGCGAGCCGCTTCTTCGCCTCTTCGAGCGATGCCGACGAGACGTCGTTCGCCACCACGCGGAGCTTCCTGAGGACCTTGGGAGGCATCGAATCGAGGAACGCCTCGAGCGCCGTGCCGGTTCCGCAGCTCGCCTCAAGGATCTTGAATCTCCTCCCTCCGAAGCTGCGGTCCTTCATCCATGCCTTCGCGAGAACCTCTATGGCGTCGACATGGTCCCCCATGTGCTTGTCATAGGAGCTCATGTCGCCCTCCATCCGGGTCCAGTGCTTTATGAGCAGGCTCACGACCATCGCGGAATAGCTGCCCCCCTCTTTCTGGGCCTTGTCGGCCATCTCCGTGAATATCTCAAAAATTGCGTCCTGCGTCTCGTAGCGGCCTACATGCCTGTCCACGAGCGTCGTCTTGGTCTCATACTCCTCGCGCAGGGCGAGTATCCTGTCATAGCAGTTGCTGATGTAGGCGTCGTCTGGCGGCAGCGTGATTTTTTCGCCCGGGGATTCATCGTCGTCGGCTATCAGGTCGTCCGCGGCGTCGCATTCCTCCTCCAGCCTGGCGATTGTCTCCACCATCCCGGGATTCAGGCGGATTTCCCGGAGACGCACTGCCGAGTCCTCCGGCCCCTCCTTTCGCGGCCCGAGCGTCTTGGGCTTGGCCTTTTCCGGGCTGGCGGTCGTCTCCTTGCCATCCCTTTGGCACAAGTCTGCCATCGCCCCACCGTCCGCTTTCATCCGCATCACTGATACTGAGAAGTAACTGCCCACCCGCACCCCCAGTTATCTAATAACTATGCAGCAAAGCCTTTAAAAAGAAATGTTTCAATTCATGGATGTTTGACGAAATGTCACACCCTGGGATATCTTAACACATTCTGGACTATGTCAACGTGCGAGAGGAACATCCTCCTGCAGCAGTACCGCCCGACCCCCATCTCGTCGAGCACGACGTCCGGCTTCTTATCCTTTGGGGCGGACCTGTACTGCTCGTATAGGTGGCCTATCACCGACCCGCACGTGAAACATCTTACCGGGAATTCCAAAGCATCACCCTAGGAAAATGAAATGAAGAGGTCACCTGTAGGATTTCTGGAACCTCGCCCTTGCCTTCGGCCCGCGGAACTTCTTGGGCTCGACGCGCCGGGTGTCCTCGATTATCAGCGAACGGTCAATCTCGGTGAACTTCTGCTTGAGGTGGAGCTGGTCGAAATACATGACGAGCGCGTTGGCGATTGCCGTCCTTGCCGCCTGCGCCTGGCCCATCATGCCCCCGCCGCTGACATTGATTGATATGTCCACGCCGTTAGCCTCGGGGCCGACGTACCTCATGGGCTCGCGGATTATCTCCCTCATGTAGGGGTTGGCCATCGAGGAAAGGTTCTGGCTGTTAATCCTTATCACGCCCTTGCCCGCCCTTATCGTGGCCCTCGCGATGCTCTCCTTCCTTTTTCCCCTCGCTATCATGACCTTGGCGGCCGTTTTCTTGGGCGCGGCCTTCTTCCGCTTCTTCGGCGCCTCCGCCTTCTCGGGGGCGGGCGCCTCGGGCTCGGCCGCTTTCTTCTCCGGCGCTTCTGCCGCCGCGGCTTTCTGCTCGGGCTTCGCCTCCTTAGGCTTCGGGGCCTTCGCCTTTCTCTTCTTCTTTTCCTCGTCCTTGTCTTCTTTGACCATAATATCAGCCTGAGTAACCTATGCTCCTGCAAAGCTCATGTATCGTGACATGCCTGGAAATGCCGTCGTAGTCCGCGCCCTCGACCTTAATCTTAGCCTCGAGCTTCTTGGGATTGCCCGTGTAGACGCGGAGCCTCCTGAGCGCCTCCCTGCCCCGTGAGGTTTCGCGAGAGGGAAGCATCCCCCGTATCATCCTCTTGACCAGCATGTGCGGGATTCTTGGCCAGACGGGTGACCTCTCCGGGGTTCCCTTGTGCCTGATGCCCCTCTTGGTGAGGTACCTGCCGCTTATCTGCTTCGGGTTCCCGATAATCACGAGCTTCTCCGAGTTGATGAGGTGGACCTCCTCCCCGCTAATAAGCCTCTTCGCTATCTGGCTTGCGAGCCTTCCGAAAACCATGTTGGTGCCGTCGATGACCTGCATAAGCATCACTTCACAATAAGGACTCCCCTGCCCTCGGGATTGGACCTCTGGAGGCTGTCTATCGAGACCGCCTTCCCCCCCGCCGCGCCTATAAGGTCGCGCGCCTTCGCGCTGAAGGAGAACGCGGCCACCGTGAGCTTCTTGCTCAGGGCGCCCGCCGCGAGCACCTTGCCCGGCACCAGCACCGTCGAATCCTCGATGCCGAACCGGTCTATCTTGCTGAGGTTGACCTCGACCTTGCGCCTTCTCGGGCGCGAGAGTTCGTATGCCACCTTCCTCCAAATCGGCTTTTCGCTCCTCATGAGGCCCTCGATGAGGGAGAGAAGCACCTGGTTGTCCTTAATTCTTGCCATATGCGCCACCTATCGGCTCGCCCCCGCGCATCCGCAGATGGCGGGAACTGACGTGTAAATGAGCGTAAGTATAACGATTGATAAGGTTTAAAATGATAGGTGTGCGCGGGAGGGCCCGCGCACGGAAAAGAAAAGATTCAGTCCGGCTGGGCCAGCTTGTACACCGCCAGTATTGCGACAACGAACGCCGCGGCGGATACGAACGATATCAGGGCGCTTGTGAACCCGGTTATCATGTCGGCCGCCCCCATGCCCACGTCTCCGAGGGGCTTCAGGGTGTCCACGAGGGACTCGTTCCATGCCGATGCCGCCGCAAGGAGCGCAATCGTGGCGATCAGGAAAGCGTTGGTCTCCTTGTCGCTGACGTTCAGCAGCCCCACCGCGATACCCAGCACGAACAGCACGCCCATGAGGATGGGCATGACGTCCGCCGGCACCATGCTGGATGCTATGCCGACTATAATCGCAATCGCAAGACCGCCCAAGAAGGCAATCTGGCCATAGTTCAACTGTTTGCTTGCCATTTTACTATCACCTCAACTGGTATACCATCCCGCTCGAAAATCGTGATATTTAAATCCTCTCTTGTGGGATTTCGACAAATGCCGGACTTTTATAGCGCCGCGGCGAGTATGCCGGCCATTCCCATGATGAAGGCCCTCAGGCTTCCGTTCCTTGCGTATTTGAAGTCGCCCTCGGCGAGGGCCTTGTAGCATACCGCAAGAATCTGGATGTCTCCAATGGCGACCATGGCGATTGCCGCAAAGCGCGGCTCAAGCCCCAGCATGAACGGTGCCGCGCTAAGCGGGATGAACGACAGGTAGAGCGCCGCGGCCAGAAGAAGCGAGGCGCGCTTCCCTATGACGACCGGAATGGTCCGTGAGCCGCGCGCCTTCACGTCCCCATCCATGTCCTGGACGGATTTGATTATCTCGCGCGCTAGCCCGGCGACGAATCCGAGCGCGGCGAGGGAGAGCGCGACCGGGGAAAGCGTATCCGAAACCACGAAATTGCCGAAAATGAACGGTATGGCCATGGTCAGGGCGATGTAGGCGTTCCCCACGAGGGGAAGGTCCTTGAGCCTCAGGTTGTAGAGGGCCGCCAGCGCGTTGAACGCGAGCGCAATCATGAACGCAGGCATGTTTATGAGGAAGGCGAGCGCGGTTGAAATGACGAGGGCTGCGGCGGAGAGCGACAGCGCGAATCCCCTGGACAGGGTCCCCCGCACGAGGGGCCGTTCCGCCTTCCTGTTCAGCCTGTCCGTTTCCACGTCAAGGTAATCGTTCAGCGCGAACGAGCCCATCTCGCTAAGCACCGGAACCAGTAGCGAAAGCGCTATTGCTAGTTCGGGAGGTGGTAGCGCGCCTAGCACTATCGTTTCCGCTATCAGGACCCCGGCCGCGAGCATGAGCGCGTGCTCGAAGCGGGTGAGAAGGAAGACCTCCCTGAGGAACCCCATGGCAGGTATTCCCTATGATAGCATTTTAACGGTTGGGCGGGCATGCCGGCGCGCATCATGCCGGGCGTGGATATGGGGATGCACCGGTGGCGGAAGCAGAATATGTGGCTATCCACCGAAAACAAAAGCTATTTATATTTATCGCTACACTGATTTCGCGAGGTGGGTTGGTGGAAAAGCTGGACATGACGGACAAGAAGATACTTTCGGCCCTGGTCGAGAACTCGAAGGTGATGTCGAAGGTGCTCTCGCGCAAGCTGCGCATACACCCGAACACGCTCCTGCAGCGGCTCAAGAAGCTCGAGAAATCCGGAGTGATAAAGAAATACCAGGCGGTCGTGGATTTCCCGAAGGTCGACCGCATGATGCAGATACTCATGTTCCTCAAGGTCAACATGGAGAAGGACTGGGAGGCCGCGCTGCGCCCCGCGGCGCGCTTTCCCGAAATCGTGTCCTTCATCCTGATAAGCGGCGAGCACGACGTCCTCGTGATTGCCCGCGTGCGCGACGAGAGGCATCTGGCCGACCTCATGCACAGGATGCAGGCCACGAAGGTCGTCGCGAAGACGACGACGCACCTCATCGTGGACTTCTACAAGCAGCCGGACGAGTACAACCCGCTCAAGGAGGAGCTGGACTGGGCCCGCTAGTCTCCCCATCCCCTGTTCCGAAAGACAGTCGAGCGGTAGAGCCCAAGCAGGCTCTCCTCGACCCCGGCCCTTACCGCCCCGAGCTCGGCATCGGCTCCGGCATCCGTCAGCGCGTCGAGGAGCTCGAAAAGCCTCCTGGGCTCGCGGGCCTTCGCAAGTTCGCGCGCGACCTTTAGCGCCCGCTCACGTGATTCGCCGTCCTCCCTGCGGCAAAGGAGCGCCCGCAAATCCGAAATGCCGTATCTGATGATGCCCTCGGATTCGGGCACCGCCCCCTTCACCCTCGCTTCAACCCCAAAGGGAATCCCTGCCTTTCATCTTCATGGACGCGCCCTCCCGAATGCGGTTTTTGAATCGTTGCGGCGCTATAAAAAGGCGTGTAACATCAGTCCCGGGAGAAGATGTGCAGCCTCATCACGTGCTCGGAGTCGATTGGGGCGGCCGCGGTCTCTTCAAGGCGGGTGAAGCCGTTATGAATAAAATATGCGGCTAGCTTTTCTGGGTATTTTATTGGCCGCACAACCGCCCTCAGGAACATGCTCACCGGCTCGATTTGCGGCGTCTGCGTGATGCGGAAGGGGTCCTCCTCCATGACCACCGCCATGCCCCCGGGCGCGAGCGCTTCCCGAATTGAGATTGCGAGCCTCGCCTTGTCCTCGTCGGATATCAGGTGGAACGTCTGCGAACAGAGCACGGTCGCGAACCTTCCCCGGAATTCATCCGGGAGGCCCATCGCATCGTGGTTCAGGAAACCGACCCCCCGTCCGGAGAGCTTCTCCCTTGCGAACCCGAGCATCTTCTGCGAAATCTCGTTGGCGAAGGCGGGGCAGGTCAGCGAAGAAGGAGCGCCCTTTCCCGGCGCCAGGGAGCCCAGCGCCGTCCCCTCGAGAAGGCGGCCGTCGCGCATAATATCGAGCGAGTGGAGCAGCGCCTCGCCGGTCCCTGCGGTGATGTCCAGCACGGGCAGGCGCAGGCGCGGCAGCGCGAAGGGCAGGATGCGCCGGATGGCGGGAAAGTGCCCCGTAGTTTCCATGTGCCAGTCATACCTCTCCGAGAACCTGTCATATATCATAGCGAAGAACTGCGCACGCTCCGCCGGAGGGAATTGCCTATACGCCGCATTAATACTTTCCTCGACATGCCCGAGCAGCGCGGCATGCTTCTGCTTCTCGATAGCGAAATCCTCTACAAGCGATGCTAATCGTCCCACCGGGACATGCTCACCGCTGTTAGCCATACGGATTAATTCCACAAGCGGCCCAGGAAGATTTGCTTTCCTCCCTTCAAGGCCATTGCCGCCGCTGGCCTCCAGCCTCCTCCCACCCATGCATTGAATCCTGCGCGCAACTTTATAATATTGGATGCGATTGCACGCCCATGGGATACCGCGTCGAAATCATCTCCCGCCCGGAAAAGGATGCCCTGATGGAAAAGCTCTATTCCGGGGGCCTCTACGAGCGCAAGGCGATGATCCACGGGACCTGCGTCAAGTTCTTCACCGACAGCCACGAGTTCAAGGACATGTGGGAGGAGAACTTCGAGCCGATGCCGGACTGGGTGCGCCCGCACGCGCGCATATTCGCCGTGAAGGGAAAACGGCTGCGGGTGCGCTACGAGCCCCTTTCAAAGACCGTGGTGATCCAGGGCTGCGATTACTACGGCTGGGTGAAGAGCATCGCGCTCGCCCTGGTCGCGGATTTCCTCGAGGATTTCACCTCCGAGCACAGGCGGAACTCGGTCCACGGCTCGTTCGTCGACATATCCGGAAGTGGCGCGGCGATTATCGGCCCGTCCGGAAGCGGGAAAACCACGCTCACATACGGCCTCCTCCTTGAGAGCAAATGCAATTTCCTCACGGACGACTGGTTCTTCGTCCGGCTCACGGACGCCTCGACGCTGGTCTACTCGTCCGAGAAGAACTCCTACATCCGCGGCGACCTCGCGCAATGCTGGCCCGAATACCGCGGAAAGCTCCACGGGCTCAGGAGGGACGGCAGCGACCGCGCCATAGTCGACGTCAGGCGCTTCCTCGGGAGCGGAAGGGTCAGGACCGAGTCCGAGCTCGCATCCACAATACTGCTCACGCGCGATCGGAAGCTCCCCCCGCTCAGGAAGCTGACGCCCCGGCAGGCGATGGATTTCATGGTCAAGCACGATTTCTGCAACCCGCACCAGCTTGTGCGGAGCGGGCAGAAGATGGCCCGGCGCAGGCGCTTCTTCCTAGATTTTTTCTCCCGGGCGCCCGTGCACCTGCTCAACACCATCGAGACCCCCCGGCAGTCGCTGGATAGGCTAAAAAACCTGCTATCCTAGAATCAGTGCATGGCATTCACGCATTACAGGGCGCCTTACGCGTTCATGGGATACCAGTGCCCGCTTGGCGAGAGCAGGGTGGCGGTCATGCAGGCCCCCTACGACGGCACCACGTCGTTCATGGCAGGCACGCGCTACGGGCCGCACGCGATAATCTCGGCGAGCAGGCAGGTCGAGTTCTACGACCGGGAGCTCGGTAGGGACGTCGCCGAGGAGCTCGGCATCCACACGCTGCCCGAGATGGAGCCCGACATGGGCTCCGCGGAGAAAACGGTCTCCAGGGTCCGCGACATGGTCCAAGAGGCCCTTGAAAAGGGCAAATTCCCAGTCCTTTTCGGAGGCGAACATTCGGTCAGCGCGGGCGCGGTCGCCGCGGCGGCGGAAAAGCACAAGGGGCTCTCCATCCTGCACATAGACGCGCATGCGGACCTGCGCGACGAATATGAGGGGACGAGGTTCAACCACGCATGCGCCATGCGGAGGATGCTCGAGCACGCAAGCTGCGCTGCGCATGTGGGCATCCGGAGCGTCTGCCGGGAGGAGATGGAATACATAGATAAGGCCGGAATCGCGGACACCATCCACTGGGGAGCGGAATTCGACACCAAAAAAATCCTCTCCCAGCTCACGGACCGGGTTTACGTCAGCATCGACCTTGACGGGTTCGACCCGTCAGAATGCCCTGGCGTGGGCACGCCCGAGCCCGGCGGAATCAGGTGGGCCCAGGCGCTCGGCCTCCTCCGCGCGGTGGCGGAAAAAAAGCGGGTCGTGGGGTTCGACGTCGTGGAGCTGCTCCCGATCGCCGGCTCGGTCCAGTCCGAGTTCTTCGCCGCCAAGCTCGCGTACAAGCTTCTCGGATACTCGTTCCTCGCGAAGGGCAGATGAAGCGGGCTGGAGCGTGATGGGGGGCATGGCCGGCAAAGGGACTCCGTTCGCGGGAACACTCCTCGTTTACTCGGTCTGGCTCCTGGCGTGGTTCTTCGCAGGCTCCCTCTTCGAGGTCTACTTCTTCGGGATGGGGATGCCCCTTCAGGACATATTCCTTGCGGATTCCTGCTGGTTCATGGCCGCCCTCATCACAATACCGTTCATCAGGGGCTTCAGGGCGAGGGACTCCATGCTCGCGGGGATAGCGGTCTCGTTCGCCGCCGTCATGCTCCTCCTCATCGTGCACGAGACCTGGGCGGCCTTCGTGTTCCGGTTCCTCGTGGGTTTCACGCACGTTTTCTTCTGGGCCCCGATAAACACGCTGTTCTATGAGAACCGCAAGGGCAACAACGCCACGCTCGGAGCGCTTTATTACGCGATTTCGCCCGTGCTCTCGCTTTTCGCGCCCGCATTCGCGGGCTTAATCGCGACCGTGTCCGGATTCGACAGCCTCTTCGCGCTCGCAGCCTCCCTCTTCGCGCTGCTTGCGGCGATGGCGCTTGCGCTTGTGGACAACCGGAGGCAGGAATTCGGCTTCATGAGGGCGATGGGGTCGTTGTCCGGGCTAAAGACGCTGATATTCCTCGAGGGCTTCTCCGCCGCCCTGGCGGTCGGGGTGACGCTCCCGCTGATGCTGCTCACATTCGTCTCCAGCCCCATGGAGTTCGGGGGCATCACGTCCCTGGTGACCGTGTTCTCGGTCCTCGCGTCCTTCTTCACGGCCGGCATATCGGACCGCATGGGCAGCCGCGGCAGGTTCCTGGTCGCCTCGGCCGCCCTTTTCTCGCTGTCGGCTATGGGCGCGAGCTTCGCGCCGGACCTGACGCTCTTCTTCGCTGCCTTCGGCCTGGTCACCTTCTTCAGCAGGGTTTTCTTCCCGATGCCGCTTGCGCTCGCCGTAGACAACTCCAAATCGCTCCCGGACACCATGCTCGCCAGGGAATTCCTGCTGAACGCGGGCCGACTGGGGGGCTCCATGCTCGGATATGCCGTGCTGCTGAACTGGGGGCTCGAAGCCGTGCTCCTGATGCAGGGGGCCCTCATCCTGCTTTTCCTCCCGGCATACTGGGGCAAGCGGGCGAAGCTTGCGAGCCGCTGAGGCTCATCCGGGCAGGTGCGCCCTGAAATAGTCCGCCACATGGAGCTGGAGCTCCTTGCCCGTCTCGAAGCCGAATTCCCGGCGGAGCTGCAGCATGTAGGGGTGCGGGGAGAAATGGGGCACGGTTATCGCATAGCCCTCCATGTCCATCGATGCGGACTTCATCTGCGCGCCCCCGTACCTTTCGTAGACGCTCTTGAACCGCGCCGATGTCGCGGCCTGCTCCTTGGACACGATGCGCCCCTCCACGGGCTGGCCGGTGAATGTGAAGGCGACCCTTTTCCGCTCCACCTCGCCGCTTATCAGGTTCATGAGCGGCTTCTCCACGGAGGCCGAGAACTTGATTTCGCCCCCCGCCGAGCTGGCCTGGTATTCCCCGCTCTCTAGATGGAGAAGCAGGAAGGATGTGAAGTATTCCTTAGCGTCCTTGAAGTTGACTGATTTCGAGAAAACCACGAGCCTATCGCCCGCGAAGAACACGGACCGCATCGCCCCGTGTGCGAAGCCGTTCCCGAGGCGCTCGCCGTCCAGCATGATGTTCTGGAAATAGTTGTTCGGGACGGCGAACGCGGTCCTCGCCTCGAACATGGGATAGACGAGCCGTGCCGGCCAGTTCATGGAGCTGTAGACGCTCCTCCCGATGGGCCGGAGCTCCGCACTCATCGCCCTGGAATATTCAAGCCTCGCCTTGTCCTCCCCGAGCATCCCGTCGATGAGCGCGGCATACTGCGGCAGGCCCTTCGCTTTGCTGCAGAAATCGCACATGGCTAGAGAACCACCCCCTGCTTTTTAATTTTATTCGTGCCATCATCTGCCGTTATATCCCTATCGCAATTCACGGATGGGTTCCATGGACAAGAAATACCTCATTGCCGCAGGCTCGATTATCGCCATCATCATGTTCCTCGCCGAGCCGCTATACTGGGGCGGAGGCATCAACCTGGGCGGGGGCGCACCCTCCTCCGGCACGAACATCACCGGCGAGGCCAGGTTCAACGGCACGATAAGGACCTACGACCCGCTGCTGTTCCTTCCCGCGGACACGCCCCAGGAGGTTCTCGACGCCCTAAGGCAGAGGGATGACATACTCGACGTCCAGCAGCAGGGCGGCTCCTACGTCGCGCGGACCGAGACGCGCGACGACGTCTATCCAGCCTACCGGTGGCTCGCGGGCCAGAACGTCACCGCGTATGCCATTGCGAATGTCGCCCTCTCGGACCGCATCGTGGTCGACACGCCCGGCGGGCAGATGAACGCAACCCTCATCGGCGGCGTGGTCCGGGTGGTATCGGAACCTATCGTTGACGCCGGGAGCGACGTCTCGGTCAGGATGGTTGCGGTGGTGAGCAGGGGGGCGGTCATAGACTACTCATCGGCTTCGCTCGAATACGGGGAAATAGAGGCGCTAATCGACGCCACGGTGGAATCGGTCGATTCGACCGTCTACTCGTATTCAATCCCCTGGGAAAGCAGGAACAGCGTCGACCTCATGCCCTATCCGGACCACGAGTACGCCCGCATAGACACGGTGGTGTTCAATCCGCCGCTCGGAGTCTCACAGATTCTGGCGAAGAAGCAGTTCCCGTACGTCACCTACATCGACTCAGGCAGCATGCAGGTGCTGCCTTCGTTCGACAACCTGACCGCCCTCGAAGAGAACTTCGCGGACACGCCATTCACGCTCCCGCCATCGAGGCTGGCCATCTCATCCGGCCAGCAGCCCGAAATCCCGTTCGTTCCGGAAGTGAGCTACCGCTACACGCTCAGAATCGGCGAGAGCCCCTACGACTTCGGGGACGGGATGATGGCGCTGGAGAGCAGGGACAGCTTCCCGCCCAACGAGACGCTCAAAATAAACATGAGCCTGGTAGTGCTCGGCGACCGGGTGATAAGCGTCAGACGTGCCTCGCTCCCATCCTGACCAGCTTCTTCATCCTCGCCTCGGCCTCGACCGAGTCCAAATAGTCCACCGCGTTCTTGGGCACGTGCCCCGTCCAGCTCCGGTCCCCGTCCGCCATCAGCCTTCGGATGAGCGAGCCCTCCTTGGGCCCCCTGTCGTAGAAATCAATCGTGCTGACAAGGATGCCGTGCTTGGAGAAAAGCATCTTCACGAGCTGGTTGTTGGAATAGACCGCATCGATGGCGGGTATGTGCATGAACACATGGTCCACCCAGATGCGGTTGTCGTTGACATCCGGCACCGGCACGAGAATGAGCCTGGCGAGGTCGGCCTTCGGGAAGCACGCCCGGATCATCTCGAGGCGCTCCCCGCAGGTGAACGGGTTCTCCGGGCTGAACGAGTCGTCCGAGCTCCCTATGACCACCACCACCTCCCTGTATTTCCTGAGCAGCTTCTTCAGGGCGTACAGATGGCCGTGGTGGAACGGCTGGAACCTTCCTACGAAAAGCGCTCTTTTCGGTATCTTCATGTCTGCGTCACCGCCTGCCTGAGCTTTATCCCGACGAGCTTCGAAGTCCCGTCGGCCTTGGTCACACCGATCACCGATTCAGCGTTGGACATCACGGTGTCGTTGTGCGTAACTATGATGAACTGGCTGTCCCCGGCCATCTTGGCCACCAGGTCCGAGAGGTTCTTGCTGTTAGGCTTGTCCAGCGCGGCGTCGACCTCGTCGAGGATGTAGAACGGCGCCGGCTTGAATAGCTGGAGCGCGAATATGAACATGAGGGCGACGAGCGTCTTCTCGCCCCCGGAAAGCGCGTCTAGCGAGTGCTCGTGGTTGTTCCTGCGGAGCTTGATGAACAGGCCGCTCTCGAAGGGGTTCGCCGGGTCGCTAAGGTACAGGTGCCCCTGCCCCACGCTGATGTGCTTGAACAGCTTGCTGAAGTTTTCGCTAACAGCCTCGTATGTCTCGAAGAAGGCGTCCTTCTTGTGCTCCTCGATTTCATTTATCATCCCGATTATCGCCTCCCTCTCGGTGTCGAGCTTCGATATCCTGCCCTCGACCTCGTCTATCTCGGCCTTCTTCCTGTCGAACATCTCTATTGCGGCCATGTTCACGTTGCCGAGCCCGGCGAGGGCGCGCTCCGATTCCGCCACCATGCGCGATAGCTCCTCTTTGGGCAGGTCGAGCGTCTCCGAGCCCTCGAACGAGCCCTCCTCCGCCTTCAGGTCCTCGAGCCTGGTGGATGCGGTCGCCTTCTTTATCGTGAGCTGGTTTAGGTCCTTGGCAAGCTTGTCGAGCTCCAGCCGTGCCTGCCCGCGCCGTTTTCCGAGCTCCTGCAGGCGCTCCTCGAGGGCCTTCATCCCTCCGAAGAGCCGCTCGATCTCCTTGCTTGCCGAGGTCATTTTTTCCTCCGTCCTGGCCAGCTCTGCCTCCTCCTCCTTTATCGCGGAGCGGGCCTCGCCGATTTTGGCGAGCGACTCCTTCTCCTCGCGCGATATCCTCTCCAGCCGCCCCCTCTTCGCGTCGCACTCCCTGGACCGCAGCGATATCTCGCTCTGCCGACCCTCAAGCCTCGCCTTGAGCGAGGAGACGGCGGCGCTGGCGTCCGCCCTCCTCCGGCTCCCCTCCTCGGTCTGCTTCCTGAGCTCCGCCTCGGCGGCCTCGAGCCCGGACCTGAGGCCTTCCGCCTCCTTTTCCTTGGCCTGGAGTATCGACTGGATGCGCGCCTGCTCGGCGATGCGTTCCTCCACCGAGCGTTCGAGGGCCAGGATTTCCCCCGCGAGCTTCTCCCTCCTGGCGAGCAGGGCGCCCGCCTCCTTCCTCCTCTCCTCGCCGATGCGCTGGCGCATCTCAATCGTCTTGATCCTTATCTCCAGCTGGGCCTTTTCGGCCCTCATGCGGGACTCGTCCTCCCTGATGGAATAGAGCTCCTGCATGAACGCGTCCTTCGTGGACTTCACGCCCTCGAGCTCCTCCTCGATTTTCCGGAGCGCCGCGCCGCCAAGGAGCCCGCCCTGCGCCCGGCCGCCGCTAATTATTCCCGAGCGCTCGAATATCTCGCCATCCGCCGTAACCATGCGGGCTGCGCCCACCCCTAGCTTTTTCGCGTCGGCGACCCCGTCCACGAGGAGCGTGTCGGCGAACACGTACTCAATCGCGCGGCGGACCTCCTCCTTGAACCTCAGGGCATCGATTACGGAGGAGAATTTCCCCGCCCTGGCGGGCGGCGGAGTCCTAACGGTGTCGACGGGGATGAACGTCGCCCTCCCCGCCTTCGCCTTCTTGAGCCTGTCGATGGCGGCGGTCGCCGTGTCGAGGCTGTCCACGGCCACGTAAAGGAGCCTCGAGCCGCCTGCCGCCTCGACTGCGGCGGAATGCTCCGGCTCGAAGGAGACGAGGTCCGCCACTATCCCGTAGAT
Source organism: Microcaldota archaeon (assembly GCA_964647855.1). Taxonomy (GTDB): domain Archaea; phylum Micrarchaeota; class Micrarchaeia; order Anstonellales; family Bilamarchaeaceae; genus Bilamarchaeum. The sequence continues at coordinate 579,335 of CAZYJW010000001.1, forward strand.
TCCGCTGCCCTTCTCCTTCGCCATCTCCTTGATGAAGCCAAGGGCCGGGTTGGCGAGCTGGGGGGACGCCCTGACCCTGAAAACCGCCTGTTTCTCCTTGAGCTCGAGCATCTCCCTGTCCAGGGCGCCCAGCTGGCCGTTGATTTCCTTCGTCCTTGAGAACGAGCGGTCAATGTCGCGGGCGATGCGTTCCACATCCCTCCGGAGGGCGTCGGCGTCGTCGGTTTCTTCGGCCTCCTCCCCGGCTTTGGGGGCTATCGCCCGCTCCTCCTCCTTCTTGGCCGCGATGAGCTGGTTCTTCGCCTCGATTTCAGATTTGAGCAGCACGAGCCTCTCGCGCGCGGACGCGACCTCGCCCGATGCCTCTGAAAGCGCATTCCTCAGCGATGCGACCTTCCCGTCCCCGGGCTCCCCGCCCAGGCGCGCAAGCTCCGATTCGGCCTTCGTAAGTTCGCCCCTTAGGAAGCCGACCTCCTTCTCAAGGCCCGCGACGGCATCGAGCTCGGCCTTGACGGCCTCGCCGAGAGAGTCCCTCTCCCCCCTCATGGCGCGCACCGCACCATCCCTGTCCTCGATGAGCTGCCTCCTGGAGCCTATCGAGGCCTTGAGCTCCTCGAGCCTCCGTATGAGCGTGTTCGTCCTCTGCTTCTCCTGCATCTCCCTGGCTATCTGGGCCCTCTCGGCGTCCACGCGGGCTATCTCGGCCTCGGCATCCGCCATCTCGGCGTCCTGGACGGCCTTCGCCGCGCCTATCCTCTCCTCGCCCGCGAGCGCCTCCCTCAGGTCCTTCTCCAGCTTCCCCACCTCGCGCCGCAGAAGGGTCCCCTTCGCGTCCGCGAGCCTTTTCTTCGCCTCGGTGTACTGGATGGCGACCTCCTTTTCCCGCCCGAGCTCGTCAAGGAAGGCCTTCCTCTCCCCGAGAACCACCCGCGCCTCCCTTATGCGGTCGTCGACCGTCTGGAGCTCTCCCATCGCCTCCTTCTTCTTGGCCTCGAAGTCGGCGATGCCGGCCACGCTGTCGATTATCTGGCGCCTTTCCCTGCCGTTCATGGCTATGACGCGCTGCACCTCGCCCTGCGCAATCGTGTTGCGGCCGCTCTCGTCGAGGTTGTGCCTGCGCAGCGTCTCGTGGATTGTGCCCCTCGTCGTGCGCTTGCCGTTGAGGCGGTACCTGATTTTCCCGTCCTCCCTTATCGCCCGCTTTATCTCGTAGCCGGTCCCGCCGTTCTCATCCTCGAAAACCAGGTTTACCTCCGCGCTCTTCGAGCCGCTGAAGATGAGGTCCCTGACCTTCTTCGCACGCAGCGAGCGCAGGCTGGTCTCGCCCATCGCGAAGCGGATGGCGTCGCAGAGGTTTGACTTGCCGCTGCCGTTGGGGCCCGCGAAGCATATGAACGTCTTGGGCAGGCGGATGTCGGCGGCCTTGAAGGATTTGAAATTCCGCAGTTTGAGGCGGGAGATGAAGACCATTCGCTACGACCGCGTTTCTAATCTCAAGGCAGGTTAAAAAGCGTTTGCGGGGCGCGCCGGCGGCATACCTACTTATTCATTTTTAAACACTTCTTAACCCATTTATCACCATGCGGGCCACCCTGTCCTCCAAACGCCCCAGCGCCGGGCGCGCCGCCGGATTCGCATGCATGCCGGTCCTTGCTGCAGGCCTCATGCTATCGTGCGGCGAGCGGGAGGGGGGGCCAATCCCGCCGGTTCCCACCGAAGCGCCCGCGCCGGAGATGAAAAACCCATCGCGCCCGGACGCGGCTTATTCCATCGGGTATACAGTGGGCTGCCCGGTATGGATGGTCCGCGTCAATGACTGGCCCAGGGATTTTTGCATCGACCGCTTCGAGGCGCACGCCGTGGTGGTCCGGGACGGGAAAGAGGAGGTTCACCCCTCCTCGGTGGATCCCAAGAACGCCCATATAATCGCGCGTGTCGCGCCCAACGTGCATCCGCAGTCTTCGGTGGACCGCGGCCAGGCGGAGAGGGCGTGCTGGAACGCCGGCAAGAGGCTCTGCTCCATCCGCGAATGGACCCGCGCATGCAGGGGGGCCCCGAACCACTACTACCCGTACGGGCCCGAAGAGCGCCCGAAAACCTGCAACACCCGCAAGCCCCATGTGCTCTCCGCCCTGCACGGGGGAAACGCGAAGAAATGGGGGGCGAACATGAACGACCCGTTCATAAACATGGTGAAGGGATACCTCGCCAAGACCGGCGAATACGCGGGATGCCGCAGCAGCTATGGCACCTACGACATGGTCGGAAACCTCCACGAATGGGTTGGGGAGTCGGTCTCCGAGGAATTCCTCCGGGGAAGGGGGGGCCTCCGCCCCGGCGCCAGGAGGGACAGCGGCTTCCGTGCGGTCCCGGGCAACGGCATCTTCGCGGGGGGCTTCTACGGCACCGGGACCGAGAACGGCGAGGGCTGCGACTACATGACGGTGGTGCACGGCCCGAACCAGCGGGACTACTCCATTGGCTTCCGCTGCTGCAAGGACGCGCAGTGAAAGGAATCCGGCGCGCCGGGCTATCCTTTCCGGCGCCGGGGGGCGGGTTTTTTCTTCTCAGGCTTCGCCCTGTCCCAGAACTGCATGAAATACGCCCTGAAGGAGTCGGCAATCTCCCGGCTCACGATCTCCACGGTAATCGGCTCGGTCGAAAACGTTATTATCAGCGTGGTGTCGGCGAAAATCTCCATCTCTGCCGGCGTCACCATCCCTATCGGCATGTACCGCGCCTCGCAATCGCGGAGGCTGTTCCTGTGCACGAGCTTCCTCCTCTCCACGTCTGCGTTGAAAAGTATCTTGCACCTTATCCCCTCCCGGATGCGCCTCCTGTGGTCCGCTATCCAGAAGCGGTCGAGCGTGCTCCATATCTTCCCGCCGGGCGCGCCCACGACATAATACTCGTCCCCCCGCCGGAGCTTGAGGTACATGTGCTCGTGGGAGACGCGCAGCCCCTTGTAGCCCTGGTACACGGTGATGTTCTGTACCTCGCCCAGGCTGCGGTATCGCGCCTCCAGCTCCGGAAGGATGCCCTCGAACTCCTTCCTGAGCCCTTCGAGCTCCTCCTGCCTCTCGCCGATGTAGTCCATTATCTTGGAGGGCTCGACAGCGTTGAAGTGCGCCACGCCCCGCTTCTCTATGTGGGACGCCATGCCCTTCTTCTCGAGCCCGTCTAGGACGAGGTACACCTTGGACCTTGATACGCGGGCCTCCTTGGCCACGGCGCCCGCGGCGGAGGGCCCGAGCCGCAGGAGCGCGAGATACGCCCTTATCTCGCCCTTCGTGAGGCCTATCCTCTCGAGCGTTCTTTCATCCATGGCATATCCCCCTCCGTCTCCCTATATATTTCTTCCTTTTTGCACCCCCCTTAGGGGATGACAGTATTTATATATCCCTATATGTTATATATTGTCAGAAAAAGTGGAATAACCGCATGATGCGGATGAAGGTGGTTGGAATGGTGGGGAAGAAGGAAGCCGGGGAAATCGAGGAAAGGAAGCGGATACTGCGGTTCGAGTCGACGCAGGCCCTGCTGAACGCCGAATTCGCAATCCCCTGCGCGCGCAGGAACCGCTGACTCTTCCCGTTCTCCGAATCGGAGAAGCGCCGGGGAAAGGGGGATGGTACGCCCCGGCGCCTATCCCGCCCTGCTTTTCACAATCGGTCCGCCGGGCCGGCACAGGCCGTGCGGCCCGTGCCTCCGGCTGGGCGGGCGTATGGATGGACTTGGGGGGACTCGCACCCCCGGCCTCTCCCATGCCAAGGGAGCGCTCTGCTGATGCCCGAGCCTTCCGGTCGGATATTATCTCCCGGCAGGCTCCCTGAGCTACAAGCCCATGCGAACGTTCAGGCCGTTGATAAAATGGAAACGGATGAAAGCTTCAGGCTGGCGAGATGAACGTGACGGAATCGCCGCGCAGAAGCACGGTCCCGACGCCCCTCTTCACTTCGCCGTTCACCAGCTGTTCCGCCTTCTCGAGGACGATGTTCATGTGGACGTCGTAGGCCACCATCACTCCCCTGAATTCGGAACCCCCCTTCATGCCGATTATCACGGTATTGTTAAGGGAGCTGTTCAGCACGTCGAACGGTCTTCTCTCTGGCATAATTTCACCTCGCAAAAAACAACCTTAACTATCATGAAAGGGTTTATAACTCATTCGCTGTTCACGAGCGTCTCGATGCGGCCTGGGCCCTTGAATATTATTATCCTGTCGGCGGTGTTGCGCAGGGCGGCGCTGAACGCCACGTCCGTTGCCACGATGATCGTCTTCTTCCCCCGCGCCTTGGCCTTGACCAGCACTGGACGGTAGTCGGTGTCCCTCGTCATGAGCGCGATTATGTCTATCTCCGGGTCGAGCACGAACTCCATCGCCTCGATTGCCATCGTCACGTCCACGTCTCCGGTCGTTATCTCGGTCTCGAACCCCTGGTTCACCATCGCCTCGATGAGCTTGTCCGACGCGTACTGGTCCAGGTAAATCCTGGCGATTCTGATGTTGCCGTGCTTGTTCAGCTCCTTCTTTATCTCGACCAGGTCTATGTTGAACGCCTTGCGCAGGATGTTCGGCCCATCAACAAGTAGCGCGATGTCCGGCCGTGCCTTTGCCGCCTTCCTGCCCCTCCCGAAAAGCCTTCCGATGTCGAGCATGCTCACATCCTGAACCCGAAGAACCGCATGGCGTTGCGGGCGGTCGCCTCTGCGACCTCCTCCACCCCGATTCCCCTGACTTCCGCGACGTATGCGGCCGCCTCACGGACGCTTTCCGGCGTGCGGCCGACATACGGGGAGTCGCTCTCGATGAGCAGTCTATCCAGCGGCACGGTATTAATTACTTTCCTCCTCTCCTTCGAGCGCATGTGCGAGACGGATATGAGGCCCCCCATAGAGACAATCCGCTCCGCCTGCTCCGCGCTTCCGCTGTAGAAGTGCATCAGGAACCTCATCCCCCCCAGCATCGGAAGGATGTCGGCTATCGCGTCCCTGGGCAGGCCGTTTTCGTCCGGGTTGTCCCTGGAGTGTATCACGAGCGGAAGCCCCATCTCCCGCGCGAGCGCGATCATGCTGCCGAACACCGTCTTTTCGCATTCCACCTGCGCAGGCGTCCGCGCCCACTTGTAGTCCAGCCCCACCTCGCCTATGGCGTTCGGCCGGCTCTCCCTGATGAACCGCATCCATGCGTCAAGGCCCCCGGCGCCCTCCTTTATCGTTGTCTGGGGGGCTATACCCAGGACCAGCGGATAGCCGTGCTCCCGGGCGGCCGCCAGCGCCTTCCGGTTCGAGCCGTGCGAATACCCGACCACCACGGGGTAGATGTCGTCGGGGAGGGCGTATCCCCTCTTCATGTCGTAAATGTGCGTGTGGGAGTCGACAAAGCGCATAATCCTGGTTTAAAAACCTTAACGATTTATAACCTATAGTCTTTTTGTCGCCAGGTGTATTGATGGTAGAGAAGGTATTCGCCATAGCCAAGGAACTTCGGGAGGGCAAGTACGTCCTCATAGACGACATCCCCTGCAAGATAGTCGAGATAGAGAGCTCCAAGCCGGGAAAGCACGGGGCCGCCAAGATGCGGATAACCGGCATCGGGATTTTCGAGGGGCAGAAGAAGACGCTTCTGTCCCCCGGCGATGCGGATGTCGAGATACCGATAATCGAAAGGAAGAACGTCATGATACTTTCGGTCTCCGGAAGCAACGCGCAGGTCATGGACCAGCAGAGCAACGAGGTTTACGATCTGGAAGTCCCAGCCGAGCTCTCGGGGGGCGCCGCGCCCGGCAAGGAGGCCGAGGTCATAGAGGCGATGGGAAGGAAGAAGATGGAGAGGGTCAGATGAACGTCAATCTCATATCAACGAACGAGAACAAGCTGCTCGAGCGCAAGGAGGTCGTCGCGGAAGTCACATTCGAAGGCCCGACCCCCAAGCGGGCCGAGCTCAAGGGCGCAGTATGCCAGAAGGTGGCGGCCAACCCCGACTTCGCCGTGGTGCGACTGGTGGAGAGCGCCTACGGCCGCAAGGCTGTCCGCGTGACGCTCTATGCTTATTCCACGAAGGAGAAGCTCGCCGATGTCGAGCCCGTCCACATCAAGGTCCGGGAGGGCGTGATGGCGAAGCCCGAGAAAAAGAAGAAGGCGGGTCCGGCGCCCAAGAAGAAGGCGTGATGCTCATGGCAGAAGACAAGAAGAAAGGCGCGGCAGCGCCCCAGAAGAAGAAGGCCGCCCCCAAGCCGAAGGGCTACAAGCCCGGCAAGTCCTGCCCGCGCTGCGGGGCCGGGGTGCGCCTTGCGGAGCACAAGGATCGGCGCTCGTGCGGCAAGTGCGGATACTTCGAGAAGAAATGAAATCCTTTTTCCTGGCTCTTGCGCTGGTATCCATAGCCGTTTTCCTAGCCTCGGCTTTCTGCGGCATGGCGGGCCCGGCCCTGTGCGCGCCGGCGGCGGACTTCGCCGCATATGCGGGCTCGGCGGCGATACACGCGGGCCTCCTTTCCCTCGCGCTGTACTTCCTGTGGGCCGGGGATTTGCGGAGCACGCTCGCGTCGGTCGGATTTCCGGGCAGTATCAAGGACGGTCTCTTCTACGGCGCCATGACGATGGGCGCGATGCTGCTCGCGCTGATGCTTTTCGGCATCGCAGCCATCGCGCTCAACTTCAACGACCAGCACAAGGTGAGCGAGAAAATCGTCGCTTTGCCCCCCCTCATCCTCGCCTTCGCAATCCTGGGCGCGCCCTTCACCGAGGAGCTCTTCTTCCGCGGCTATCTCGCGATGCGCTTCGGCATCATTCCCTCATCCGTGCTTTTCGGCCTCATGCATTTCGCCTACGGCTCTGTGGTGGAGGTCGCGGGGGCATTCATAATCGGCCTCGTCCTCGCATCGTCCATGCGCCTCACGAAAAGCGTGACCCCCGCCATCCTGGCCCACATGGCATACAACGCCCTCTCAATAACGATAATAACCCTTTATTCCTGAGTGTATCCCATGATGGCCCTCGGAATCGAATGCACGGCCCACACGCTCTCCATGGGCGTCGTTGAAGGCGCGGAGCCGCTTTCGAACGTCATCGACACCTACTCCGGGGGCGCCGAGGGCCTGATTCCGCGAAAAATGGCCGACCACCACGCGGAGCGCTTCGCGCCTGTTCTGCGCAAGTGCCTCTCGGACGCCGGAACCGGCATGGGTGACATAGATCTGGTTGCCTTCTCGCAGGGGCCGGGGATAGGGGCGCCGCTTTCGGTCGGAATCAGCGGCGCAAAATACCTCGCCCTGCGCCATGGGAAGGGGCTTATGGGCGTCAACCACTGCTATGCCCATGTAAAAATCAGCGAGCTCATGGCGGAAATGGAGCGCCCGCTGATACTATATCTTTCGGGGGGCAACAGCCAGCTGCTTCTCGAGGGCGATGGGGGAGCATTCCATGTCCTTGGCGAGACGCTCGACATCGGAATCGGCAACATGTTCGACAGCTTCGCAAGGGCGATAGGCATGAAGGAGGCGCACGGCTCCGCGCTCACGCGGCTCGCAGAGGGCGGCTCGTATGTCGACCTTCCCTATTCCGTGAAGGGGATGAACCTGGTTTTCTCCGGGCTCCAGACCGCCGCAGAGCGCGCCGCCAGGAGGCATCCGCACCGCGACGTCGCATACTCGCTAATGGAGACCGCGTTCGCAATGACCTGCGAGGTCGCGGAGCGCGCGCTTTTCCTCACGCGCAAGCGCAGCCTGGTCGTGTGCGGCGGGGTGGCCCAGAACCGCAGGCTGCAGGGAATGCTGCGGTCGATGTGCGACGGGGCAGGCGCCCGCTTCGGCGTGGCTCCGGACGAATACAACCGCGACAACGGCGCAATGATCGCCTATGCCGGGCTGCTCCTGAGCCGCAGGCACGGAAAGATGCCGCCCGGGCGCTGCGTCCCGGTCACTAATTATCGTATAGACCGTATGCCTGAGATTCTTGGATAGGCCCGTCCGGCACCGGCCCGTATCCGGCCGGAACCGCGGGCGGCCCGCCCTCTCCGAAGACCTCGTCCATGCGCGCCAGGTAATCGCCGGGGCATTCCGGCTCTGCCGCCGCCGGCTCATATCTCTCCTGAGGATTGAGCAGGTTGTATATGTCGAAGAGGAGATGGTAGAGCCCGAACCGCACGCCGTTCACGAAGCCGCCGCCGTCTATCGCTACCCTGCCGGAGGCTAACGCCTGCTGCATGCCGATTTCGCCCTTTTCGAGCAGGGCTATCGTTTCCCTGTCGGTCGCGACGCTCACGGTCGGGTCTTCGAGCAGGCCCAGCCCGTACCCTGCTATCTCGCCGTCCATGGTTATTATGTGGCCCGAGTCGCCCTCCCTGGTGATTACGTTAACGCGCTCGTTGGCGAAAAGCCCGCCCATATGGGGAATCGCCACAAGGCTCTGATAATACGCCTTGAGGTCCTCATCGGCAAGCTCATCGCCGGCATGGTCGCACGCGAGATTGCCCCTGATTTTCGTGCCGTCGAGGCAGGAGCCGGTTATCACCACGTTCTGCTTGACGCAGTTGTAGCATCCCGTCCTGTAGTTCATGTAGCACGCGGAGCCCGCCCCGCATGCGCCTGCGCATGATGCGGCATCCGGGTATTCCCCCTGCGACGGAGCGCAGACCGGCTTGTAGCAGTTGCAGCAGACGGGGCAGCAGAGCGCGCCCTGCGCGCATCCGTCCGGGTTCGCACGCGGGTCGCAGTTCTCGCTCCTGTTTTTCTCGACAACCCCGTTTCCGCAGCAGCAGTGGTCAGGGCAGGCGCCCTGCCCGCAGATGCCGTCAACGATGCCGTCGAGGTCGCCCTGCGAGGGCTGCGTGACAAGCGTGTTGTTCATGATGCTACCCGTGTCGTTGTTGTGCCCGAGGCCCATCAGGTGGCCCGCCTCGTGGGCGAAGTCCATGTAATGCGGGTTCGGGTTCGCGCTGCTCACCGGCCTGCTTGTGAGGTCGGAGAACCATCCGCCCTGGCTGTTCGAGCCGTTGCCCCTTGCTATCCCGTTCACATAGGCGACATAAATCTCCGCCCCGGTGATGTTGGTCTGGTTCCTCGGCGGGTTGTCATACGTGCCGTCTGGCTTGAAAAATTTGGTTACCGTGATGCAGTGGTATCCGGCGGGCGGGTTCTTGCAGTCCGCCACGAGCTTTGTCTCCAGCTCGACTTCCACCGTGCACTTGCACTCGCCCGCGGTGCGGAATCCGCGCGGGCCGTTCCAGAAGCTCTCTGTCTCGTTCTCCGCCGCGGCCGCGAAGCTCGCGTTCGCTCCCGCAAACGCCATCTTTATCGTTATCGTTATGTCGCAGCCGTTGACCGAGCAGGTGGTCTCCGCATGGCCGGTTCCCGCCAGCGCTGCTGCGATTAGCGCCCCGAGAACTAGGACAGTCATCCCCTTCATGAGGGCGATTCGGAATGGCTGTTTATTACCCTTGCCATGCGGGCATGCGCGTCCGCCGCAACCCGCCGGGCCCTAGCGCCCGAACTCCTCCAGCGTCTTTCCGAGCGATGTCGCGTTCTCCCAGTTGATGCCGTAGGATTTCTCGCTCTCCCTGAAGAGGGAAAGAGGGATGAAATACCACGGCTCGCGGTTCCTGCGCCACCCCACATAGCAGTTGATGCCGCTGACGTCCTCCCACCTCTTCAGGTTGTCGAACTGCTCCCTGTCGATGTTGAGGTTCCGCTTCTCGTGGGCTTTCGCCTCGATTCCGAACTGCATGCCCCTGCGGAACACGAGGATGTCCGGGCTAAGAGAATTCACGCCGCTTCCTGCGGCGCGTATGACGCAGAACCCCCTGCCGGAGAAATGGTCTATGAGCTCGCGCTCGGCGCGCGAGCCTTTGCGGTATGTGAGCATGGGTCCATTTCCCAGCCGCCATTAATAAGGCTATACCGGGCCCGAAACCGCTCCCTCGATTGCGGCTATGATTCCGTCCATCCCTATGGGCTTGCGGAGCACGCACAGCGCACCGGCGTCGATAAGGGCCGTCCGCTCGGCCTCGTCCGCCTCGCCGCTCAGGATGATGACCCTGGCATCCGGATAATCAGCCCGTATCAGGCGGAGCATCTCCAGCCCGCTCATGTCCGGCATGTGCAGGTCGCTGACAACAACGTCAGGCGCGCTTTCCCGGAAAAGGCGCAGCCCCTCAGCGCCCCCGCACGCGGTCATTCCGTCATATCCGGCCAATTCGGCGACGTCCGAAAGGCCAAGGAGCATGGCAGGTTCATCGTCCACGAAAAGCACCCTAATCCTCTGCGCGGCGGCAAGGGGCCCGCGCATTATGCCCTCCACAGCCGGCTCGCTGAGGGGGGCGGCCAGAGCAGAGCCGACCGCCTCCGCCAGCTCATTGATGCCCTCGGGCTTCTCGAGGACCCTTATTGCGCCGGATTCGATGAGTTCAGCAGTCTCTTTGGCGCTCAGGCCTCCGGACAGAATAATCACGCGGGCGCGCGGGTCGTGCGCCCTTAACGCCCGAAGCAGCTCAATGCCGAGCATGCCTGGCATATGGTAATCGCTGACAACAAAGTCGGCGCCCATTTCCTTGTAAAGCGCGAGGGCGCCGGGACCGTCCTCCGCGATTTCCACCGAGTATCCGGCCCTTTTCAGGGCTCTTGCCACCGTATTCCTCACAGATGGCTCATCATCGACCGCAATTATCCTGGCCGCCATGCCGCCCACGCCTGCCCTCCTTCCGCCTCCGGAATCCTGCTTCCCCCGGGCATCCGCCGGAGATGGAACTGGGGTGGTGAAAAGTCCTCCGCTCATAATGCTGATTTATCATCACAGAATTTATAAATATAACACTATATTCCGGATAGCGCTATATCTCGGGCGCCTCCTTCATCGCGCGCAGGAGGTGACGGGCGGCTTCGCCGACGTTCGGCTCGCCGCCCTTGAGGAGCCATCCCCTGCGCTTCGCGAGGGCGACAAGCAAATCCCCGCCGCCCCGAACCTCCTCCAGCGAGAAATCGTACCTCTTCTCGAGCCATGCCCTCAGCGCAGGGCTCGCAAGAATCCTCTCCGCGATGCGGTATGCGTGCCCTTCCATGTCGCCGGAGGGGTTGATGGCCCCCTTGCGTAGGAGCTCGCCCTCGTCCTCCCTCGCAGGGTAGATGCCGCGGTAGTCGGTTATGGTCAAATCATCTCCAATCCTGACCCACTGCACGTCCTTCGTCGTGCCGGCCACGGGGGAGACCTTCGCGGCCTTCCTTTTCGAGAGCGTGTTTATCAGCGTGCTTTTGCCCACGTTCGGATACCCGACGAGCAGGGCCCTTGCCGGCCTTTTTTTGGTGTGGGAGAGTATCGCCGCCATGATGCGCCTCACGCCCGCATCGTTGCGGTCTTTCGCGCTGATGAACATGATGCGCCCTGCGGATTCCGGGGCGGACGGCAGCAGGTCCGCCTTGTTGGCAAGCACGAGGAGCCTGGCGGTCCCGGACCACTTCTCCACGAGGGGGAGCCTGGTGCCCTCAACATCCCGGGCGTCCACTACCTCGATTATAACGTCCGCCGAATGCACCAGCCTGCGCAGCGGCTCCCACGGGCCCTTGCGGCGCCTCACTTCGCCCATGAACCCCTTTCTCCGCTCATCATTAAAAACGGGTTGCGCCGATTCATCTGCGGGATGCATTTGAGCGACACTCCAAGGCTGCTGAGGCACCTGGCGCCCCTTCTCGGCGCACTCGAGCGGTTCGTCTGGGAGGGGGCCGGAAGCGATTCCGCCCCTGATGCGCGCGGCGGCGCCCTGTCCGGGCTGCATGAGGCAGTCCGCAGCGTCCCCGAAGATTTGCGCGACATGAAGCCAGACATTCCCTGGGGCGAGCTGGAACCGGGCGGCCAGGGGGGCGGCGCACAGGGACCCCCTGTTGACGCCGCCCGGCAGGCCATCCGCTCGATACTGGCCGAGCTGGGGCTCGACGAAGGCACGCTGGTCTATTGCGGGGAGGCGGAACGCTCATACGCAATCGTCATCGATACGCGCATCGAAGGCCGGGATGCGAGGCTTCTCTTCCTCGACGGCGTGCTCTCCAGCGGGGAGCATGCCGACGGAAGCCCCGCGCTCTGCTACCCGCCCGCCGTGATGCGTTCGTTCGAGCTGCTCGACTCCCCCAGGCGCGCGCTCATCATAGGAATAGCCGGGGGGACCATGGTTGGAATCGTCAGGCGCTCGTTTCCCGGCATCGAAATCGACTGCGTTGACATCGATTCCCGGGCGGTAGAAATCGGCAAGCGGTTCTTCTCCCTGCGCGAGGGCGGGCGGACGCGCATCCACATAACGGACGGGCGGGATTTCGTCAGGGGAGCGCCCGGCCCCTACGACCTTGTCGTGATGGATGCGTTCGCCGGGCTTTCCCCTGTCCCCCACCTCTCCTCCGTGGAATTCGCAAGGGAGATCAAATCGCGCCTTTCCCCCGGCGCGGTCTGCGCAGTCAACGTCATAGCCAGGGTCGAACGCGCAGGATACCTCCAGCACGCATACGGCACATGGCGCTCGGCATTTTCCGATGTCATCGCCCTGCCGCTGTGCGCGGAAGGTGACACGTTCAACGTAGTCCTGATAGCCACGGACCGGGACACCTCCGCATTCCGCAGGGCGAACTCCGAAGCCGTTTTCGAGATGGAGTTCGACCCCGCACAGGTTTTCACGGACTCGGATTCCAGGATACGAGAGCTTTCGCCATACTGAGCGCGCCCCGGAAACGGGGCGAGCGCAGCCCTCAGCTTATTAATATTTGACCGCGTATTGGTTCCATGCTCGAGCACACGTTCCTCCACCTTCCCGACTACGGGCCGCGCAGGGAGCGGAGGCTCTGGGAGTCCGGGGTTTCCTGCTGGGACGATTTCCTCGAGCGCTTCGGTTCCTCGCCGTACCACCGGCGCGTGTGCTCCCTCGTCGCCAGCTCGGCAGACGCCCTTCGGCGCGGAGACGGCGCGTATTTCGCACCGCTGCTGCCTGGCGATGAGACCTGGCGCGCCTTCCCCCATTTCTCGCGCATCGCATACGTGGACATCGAGACGACCGGCCTCGCGCCGGCTTCCGACTACACCACCGTCATCGGCCTTTTCGACGGCAAAAAGGTGCACAGCTATGTCCACGGAAAGAACCTGCGGGATTTCACGCGCGACATCGCGTCATACGACATGGTGGTCACCTTCAACGGCTCGATGTTCGACCTGCCTTTCCTGCGCAAAAGCTTCCCCGGCATACGCCTTCCCCCACTGCATGTGGATTTGCGCTTCGCGCTTGCCTCCCTCGGCGTCCGTGGCGGGCTAAAGAAAATCGAGCAGCAGTTCGGTTTCGAGAGGGAGGGCGACCTCCGGGGCATGGACGGATATGGCGCCGTCCTGCTGTGGCAGAGATACCTGAAGTCGCGCGACGAGCGCGCCCTCGACCGGCTTGTCCGCTACAACGCGGCAGACATAAGCAGCCTTGAGAAGCTCATGGTTTGGGCCTACAAGGAGAAGAGGAAAAGGACCGGCTTCGACGATGCCGGCGCGAATCGAAAAAAAGGATGAATAATGGCGATTTAAGCCATTCAGCCCGAGTCGCCGCCCGCCCCGCCAGAGCCGTCAGCGCCTCCTGCGCCGCCGGCATCGGTGTCGGTTTCGCAAATCGGGATGACCCCGACCGTCAGCTTCAGGCCGGCGCCGTCGTAGCTCATCTCCCTCACTTCGACATCCGCGGATTCGCCGCTGTTCAGCGTGAGGGTCGTGACCTCGCCCGGCTTGAGCGAGTCGGATGGCGCCTCGCCGTCGCAGCCCTCGAGCTCGAGGTTGGCCGCCTTGGTCGGGCCGTCGTCCACGAGGCCCTTGAACCTGAGTGTGGCGTTGCCGACCGGAAGCTCGCTGGTGCCGGCAGTGTTTCCCTCCTCCCTGAGAACGCCCTCCACGGGTTCGCAGGTGGCGATGCACCGCTCTCCCGAATCGGGCTGGGTCGGGTCGTAGGGGATGTTGTTAATCGTGATGTTCGGGTCGCATGCGGAGCCCGCAAGGACCGCAGCTGTAATCAGGCCTGCCTTGAGCCCGGCCTTCTTCGAAAACACGCTCCTGCCCTTCCCGTCTGCCGAATCAACGCCGCCGCTGGTTTTTTTTGTCAAATCCTCCCTGTTCAGTTTCAAACTCCCACCTCATGGAATGTTTTTTCGTGCTATAATTGTGCGGTAAGGCTTTTAATGGTTATTATTGGCGTCTTATTATGTTTGTCTGTCCCACCGTCGGGCTTTATTAGGATTTTCCCGCCTCATTAGGTGCATGAGAGGCATACTTTTCGTATTCATGGCGGGGCTGCTGCTGTTCGCGGGCTGCTCGGGGCCGGCGGAAACAGCGCCGGAGAACGCGACCAACCAGAGCAACGCCACCGCGCCGGTGGAGGAATGCGAGGGGCCGGTTTGCGGCGCCGACAACGTCACATATTCGACCGACTGCGAGGCCGGCCTTGCAGGCGTCTCAATCCTTTACGAGGGCGCATGCGTTGAGCCCGCAATCGAATGCACCGACAGCGACGGGGGCCTCAAGCCCGGCGAGGCGGGTGCGGTCCAGAAGGGCGATGAGTCTTTCAGCGACTATTGCCTCGACCCGTTGCAACTCGTGGAATACGCGTGCCTCGACGGCAACGTCCAGATGAACACGCTCCAGTGCGGCGAAGGGAAGGAGTGCGCGGACGGGGCATGCTCCCCGCTTCCGGAACCGGAGCAGAACGAGACCCCGGAGCCTGCGAAGGGCTGCCAGGGGCCGCTTGAGCCGGACATCCTCGTTCAGGAGGGCGCGGTCATGGACGGCGTCGGCTACAACGACAGCTGCGTCGATTACACGACCGTGAAGGACTACTATTGCAAGGACAACAAGCTCGAATCCATCAACCACCAGTGCCCGCCCGGCTACGGCTGCGAGGGCGGCAGGTGCTTCCAGCTGAGCATCTCGTGCGTTGAGACAGACGCAGGCAACGACACCGCCGTGAGGGGCAAGACGACCGTGCTCAGGGGCATGCTGACGACCTTCAGCGCCACCGACGAATGCATCGACGAGGTCGTCCTGAAGGAATATTACTGCGAGGAGAACGGCACCTACGCGTTCTACGAGGGCCCCTGCCCGAGCGGCACCAAGTGCCTCTTCGACCGCTGCATCGAGAGCAAATGCAGCGAGAACGACGGGGGGGCCAATATCTTCAAGTGGGGGGTAACGAGGACGCCGGACGGCGACTACGAGGACGAATGCCTCAGCGACCACACCATCAGGGAATACTCCTGCTACGGGGATGATTACCGCTATGACGATTACGACTGCGGCGACGGCTTCATTTGCAACGAGGACACGCACAAGTGCGTGGAAGGCAGCGTCGACTGAAGCCGGCACCCAGCTCCGGCCATGAGACTTTTTACACTTTTTTATCGCCGGTGGATACAAAAGAATATAAATCCTGCCGGCTTTGCATTAAACCCCATGCGAAATGCGGCGTTTCATCGATGCCGCGCACAATGCGGGCAGCGCGCCCGCGAAAAGATATCAGCAAGAGAAGGTGGCCAGATGTTCGGATGGATACTCAAGACAGGATGGGATATCGATTACATGATGGGATGGTACCGGAAAAGGAACGGCAGGATGAGCCACAGGAAAATCTGAGCAACTCACCCATTTCGCCAGCTACCCGTCATTTCTCTTTTTTCACCCTTATCCCGCCCTTTTCGCCGTCCACTTCCACGATGTCGCCGTCCGCTATGACCCCCTCCAGCCCCATTTCCGGCGAATCGACCATGGGTATCCTGGAGATTATGGCGCCCACGGCGATTATGGGCTCGGCGCTCGAGTTTATTATGGCGGCCGGCGCCTTGCCGTTCTTCGCGAGCTGGAGCATGACGTAGGAGCCGACCGTGCTCCCCTTCCCCCGCGGGAAAACAAGGACCCTGCCCGCGACGTTCCTGCCCTCAAGCGGATGCCCCCTTTCAACCACATCTCCGGTTGCGGGGTCGACGCCGCCCAGGAATCCGATGGGTTCGAGGCTCACAAGCGCCGGGCCCGAGGCGAATCCGCGGGAAATGGGCCGGGCGGATATCATCAAAATCCCGCTTTGCTTCGGCACATTATCACCTGTAAAGTATGTCCCCGACGTCCCCGAACGCGACCTTCTGCTTGCAGAGGTTCGGAAGGTACGCCGCGGCCTTCCCCGAATCCGTCCCGGTCACCGCGTAGCCCATCTCCTCGAGCGGGCAGACCACCATGCACGTGTCCGCCACGACGAGCCCGCCCGCATCCGAAATCGCCTTTCCATACCCGAGCCTCGCCGCCTCGTCCGCGAGTTTCCTTGAGGTGCAGACCCAGAACTCGCAGGTCGGCTTCCTCTTCGCGACCATCTCGGCCACCTCGCGTATCTCCGCGAGGGAAGCGTGCGGGCAACCTATCGTGACGAGGTCCGGCTTCAGGCCGGTGTCGATTTCCCTCCTGGCCGCGGCCAGGTCGTTTGCATCGAAAGCGATGATTTCCGGCGCGTCGGCGAGGTTGTATTCCGGTGTCATGCCCTCCACGAAGAAAAGCGGGACCGAGCCCGTCGCCGCCATGGACGCGCCGAGCACCTTGAGCCGGGCCTCTCCGGCAGCCTTGATTCCATGGAAGGCCGGATTCCTGCCTTTCGCGAGCCTTCCCACCGCGGCGCCAAGCGCCCCGAAGTCCGCAGCCCCCCCCAGGGGGCATTTCACGTCGACAACCAGGGACGCCGTCCTGTTCTTTTCGATGTGCAGGCCGTAATACGGGGTCACGCCGCAGATTGCCGCCGCGAGCGCGGAGGGCCCCCCCTCCCTGTTGGTCCTTGCGCCGAGCACCGAGTTGGCGAACGCTACCGCGCTCGACTCGGCCCACGCGACGTGCTCTCCAAGGCCGGGGCGGATGCCGATGAAATACGGCGCGCATGTGCACGTCTTCGATATCCCCATCGCGGCGTAGGCGTCCAGAACCTCGTTCTGCCTGGCGGCGAAGGCCTCCGGGATGCGCATCCTTTTCCACTGGGCGCTGTCCATCCCGGCGGGATTCAGGAACGTGGGGACGCGCACCTTTGCGCCCTTGCCGGCAAGTCCGGAGAGGTACTCCAGCCCGGCGGCACCGATGGTCTTGTATGACACGCCGGAGACCTGGACGCTCGTCACCGGAACCATGCGAGAGGCGCCGTAAATCTTACCGAGCGCGACCAGTATCTCCATGGACTCGCGGGCGGCCTCGCCGAGTTCGCCCCCATACATCCTTCTTTCGTTCGCCGTGAGCTCCATTGCCTGCACCTTACATATACTCCGCGGGATTTACCCTCTTCCATCCCGCCTTCTCGAAATTCTTCCCGCGCGCCTGAAGGGGCTTGGTGGCGTCTATTCCCATCTTGGAGGTCTCGCAGGTGTTGGGGTCCGCGCTGGGGTCGAGCGAGGAGCCCTTCTGCCCGCTCAGGACCATGACGTCCCTGTCCGCCTGCACGCGCGTCGCTATCGCCCATTCGACTTCGGCTGGGTTGTCGACGTCTATGTCGTCATCCACTATCACGACATGCTTGAGCGACTTGTGGCCCGCGAACGCCGCCTCCACGGCTTTGCGCCCGTCGTCCTCCGCCCTCTTGCGTATGGAAACAACCGCATGCAGCCAGGAGCAGCCTCCGGGAGTGATGTTCACGCGCCTGCATTCCGCGACCTTGCTCACTTCGGTGAAAATCGTGGGCTCCCTCGGCATGCCCATGAGCACCTTGTGCTCGAGCCCTCCCGGCAGGAGCACGTGCCACATCGCGCCGTTCCGGTGATACATCTTCCGGAAAACCATGACCTGCTGCTTCCTCACGATGTCGTAGGTCTCGGTCAGGTCGATGAAGGGGCCCTCGTCGTGGAGCTCCTTCATGATGCGAGCCTCGAATGCGAACTCCGCGTCGGCCGGAACGAGTATGCCGGTACCCGGCAGCTCGACGACCCGGACGGGCGCGAGGGCGTTGGCATATTCCATCTCGTCCTGCCCGAGCTTCGACGATACCGCCGCGGCGAGCAGGACGTTTATCGGGGCGCCCACAACGACCGCCACATCGAGCTCGCCGCCGTTGCGCCTGATGAACTCGTCCAGATGGCGGTGCAGTATGCGGATTGCGACCCTGTCCCTGCCCATCACCATCATCCTGTGGAACGACATGTTCTGCCCGAGCTCCCTGTCCTTCGCGATGACGATGGCGGACGAGAGGTACGGGCCGCCGTCCTTCTCCGCGTGGAACGGGACGGGGAGGCGGCCGAGGTCCACGGAATCCACTTTGTTCTCGAGGACCGGCCCGGTCTGCACGCGCTCCGGCCGGGTTGGATTTGCGATTGCCGCCACCAGCTTCGGGATCAGCGCGCCCTTAGTGAGCCCGAGGTATCCGCATACCAGTTCCCGCGTGGAGAACACGTTTCCGACGGCGGGGAATGCCGATCCCTCCACCTCCGGCACTATTACCGGCGTCCCGTCCAGGGCGTGCATTAGCCCGGCGAGGTCCAGCCTTTTTGACACCGGCTTAACGACCTTCCTCGCCTTCCCATCCCTCTCAAGAAGCCCGACAAAATCCCTGAACGTGCCCGCCTTCATGCTTTCCACCTCTTTCCCAAATCGTGCCCCAGCCCGAGCTGGTCGAGAACCCGCGCGACAATGAAATCGACAAGCTCGTCGACGCTTTCGGGCTTTGCGTAGAACCCTGGCGATGCCGGGAGCACGACTGCGCCCGCAAGCGTCGCCCTCTCCATGTTCCTGATGGTGATTAGCGAATACGGGGTTTCCCTGATTACGAGGATGAGCTTCTTCCTCTCCTTGAGCGCCACTTCGGCGGCCCTGGTTATCAGCGTCCCCCCCACCCCGTTGGCTATCTCCCCGAGCGTCTTGAGGGAGCAAGGGACGACAACGACCGCGTCAGGCGGATTCGAGCCGGACGCGTACGGGCACGAGAAATCCCTCTCGCCGAAATCGGCCTGCGGGAGCGCCGCCCCCTCGGCCTCCGCCACCCTTCGCGCCCCCTCGCTCACGGTCAGCGCGGCATCCACGCCCTGCATCCCCTTCAGGACGGAGAGGAGGCGGGTGCCGTATGCGAGGCCGGAGGCTCCGGTGATGGCGACGAGAATCCGCATGGAACCATGATGTCCGAGAATGTTTATATTCGCTTCCGGTCAAAGCGTTTCCATGAAGATACTCAAGCTTGGCGGCAGCGTAATCACCGACAAGTCCGGATACAGGAAGGCGCGGCCGGATTCGATTGCCCGGCTCGCGAAGGCCGCCGCGGGCATATGGCGGCGGGGCGCCAGGGACCTCGTGCTCGTCCACGGGGCCGGCTCCTTCGGCCACGCGCTCGTAATCAGGCACGGCATCCAGGACGGCGTGAAAAACAGCGCCCAGAAGCTCGGCTACGCAGACACGCACGCCGCATGCTGCGAGCTGTCCTCCATGCTCGTCGCCGCGCTAATAGAAAACGGCGCTCCGGCCGTGATGATTCCGCCCGCGATGGTGCTTTCCCTCAAAGGGGGGCGCATCGCCAGGTTCGACACGAAAATCGTCAACGATTACCTGCAGGGGGGCTACCTCCCGGTGCTTTTCGGGGACATGGCGCCGGACTCCGAGCTCGGCGGCTTCCCGTGCTCGGGCGACCAGATAGTGTCCTACCTGGGAAAGGGGGCGGACCTCGTCGTGCTTGCGACCGACGTAGACGGGGTGCTTGACGGCGCCGGGAAGGCGGTCCCGTCCGTGACGCGCGAAAACCTCGAGGCGGTCCTTGCGCATCTCCGGCACACGGAGAACGACGTGACCGGGGGCATGCGGGGCAAGCTCGGGGAGCTGCTGGCGCTCGACACCCCCGCGTTCATAGTGAACGGCATGCATCCGGAGCGCATCGAGGCGATATTCTCCGGTAAGCCAGCCCTTTCGACGCGGGTGGGCGGGAAGGCGCCCGCTCCGCCTAGGCGCGCCTGAGCGCGAGAGGCGCCGCAAGAACAAGGGCGAGGATTAGCGCGGATGCGCATTCGCCGGATTGGACACCCCACCTCCTTTCCTCCGTTTCGGCGTCGAACGATTCTGACTCCCCTAATCCAGAAGAGCCCGACACCCTCACCATCCTGCCCGCTCCCAGGTCCATGGAGCGGCCGAACCTGTCGGGGACCGTGACCGTCCCCTCAACCGCCTTTACCGTCGCTTCCTGCGCTGCGTCGTCATAATACACGGCGAACTTCGTTCCCTTGACGCCCGGGACCGAAACCTGGCAGTTGACATCGAACTTCGTTCCGTCCCGCTTGGTGACGTCGGAGAAGATGGCGCCCTTCACCAGCTCGATGACCACATCGAGCGTGCTTTTTCCCGCCGGGATGACGAGCTCCGTCATCTCTATTTCGGTGGAAGGGTCCAGATAAATCTTCGAGCCGTCATTCAGCACGAAGACCGCCTCCGAGCCCTTCATGGTTTTTATCGCAGCCCCTTCTGAAATCGGAATCCTTCCGGCCACCCTCGCCCAGCCGCCACCGGGCATCCTGTAATAGACCTCACCGGTGAACCGCGTGAGGTTGCCGAACGCGCTTCCGGAGAGGCCGCCCTCGCCCACGCCGGCGACGGCTTCGCCGCCGCCGTAGGGGCAGTGGCACACGCAGGGCTCGCCCTGCGGGCATTCGCACGAAACGTATGCGCCCGCGCTCTCGCTCCATGCGCCCTGGCAGTCCGTGGTGCACGGAATCCCGTCCACGCCCCCGCAAAGGAAGCAGTCCCCCGCCCCGGCGGGGCAGGCGCCCGCGGACGCAATGCCGCAGAGCAAAAGGCAGAACACGAAAGAATATGCTGGAAGCACCTGGTTCATCTTGGCACCGCAAGGAAAACTCGCCGCAGCCTTATAAATCCAGCCCCGGTTGTCCTTTCCATGCGGGCAAGGAACACGGCGGCGCTAGGGCGGATGGGGTGGATCATCCGCAGGATGCGCGAGGCAGCGTCGAAGAAGGGCGCCGCCGTCTACATCGCCGAGGAATCAACGAAGGGGTCGCCCTTCCGCATCCTCGTGTTCACGATGCTCTCGTCCCGGACGAAGGACGAAACCACGCTCGCGGCAACAATCCGGTTGTTCCGCCAGGCGGACACGCCCGCAAAGGTCGCTTCAATCCCCGAGGGCAGGCTCCGGAAACTGCTCTACGGGGTCGGCTTCCACCGCGTGAAATCCGCCAACCTGCTGAAGATGTGCCGGATGCTCGGCGGCCGGCCCGTCCCGGACACCCTCGAAGGCCTCCTTGAGCTTCCCGGCGTCGGCCGCAAAACCGCGAACATCGTGCTCGCCAGGGCCTTCGGCAGGAGCGCTCTCGGGGTGGACGTGCATGTGCACAGGATAAGCAACCGGCTCGGAATAGTCCGGACGAAGCGCCCGCCTGAGACGGAGCGCGAGCTTGTGCGTTCGGTGCCGCCCCGCCTTCTGCGCACGCTCAACCGCGAATTCGTCGCCTTCGGCCAGACCGTATGCCTGCCGCGCAGCCCGCAATGCGGCGCGTGCCCGATCCGGGCCGTCTGCCGCCGCGTCGGCGTGCGCCTTAATCCGCCCCGACAACGGTCGCGAAGGACCTGAAGCCGGCCTTCCCCAGCGCGCCGGCGATGGCGCCCGCCTGCTCCGCGTCGCGGGCAAGGGATATGCAGGACCCTCCGCCCCCTCCGCCCGTGAGCTTCGAGCCGAGCGCGCCCGCCTTAATCGCAAGGGACACGACCGCTTCGTTCCGCTCGTCCGAGACCCCCAGCTCCGAAAGAAGGCTATGGTTGGCGTTCATCAGGCTGCCAATCTCGTCGAGCTTTCCCTTCTCCACGAATTTCCTGCCCTCGCGTACAATTTTGAAATACTCGTCCATGAGCTGGGAGAACTCCGCCTCGTCCGCCTCCTTGAATTTCCTGACCGATTCGATCATCTTGGGCGTGGAGCCGATCTTCCCGGTCATCGTGACTACGAAATCCAGGCGGCGCTCCAGCTCGAGGGGCACGAACTTGCTCTCGAGGGGCGTCCTGCCCCTCGTGAACTCCAGCACCCCGCGATGCGTGGCGATGTAGTTGTCGATGCCGCTCGGATTGCCGTGGAACGCCTTTTCGCCCTCATAGGCCAACCTGTTGACCTGCTCCGGCTCGAGGTGCATGCCCTTCTCGTCCGCGAGCGCGCGGACCAGGGCGACACAGAACGCCGCAGATGAGCCGAGGCCGCCCTCGGTCGGGAGGTCGCCCTCGAGGCGGACCTCGTATCTGTCGCTTATGCCCATCGCCGAGAGGACGTTCGAAATCCCCGCGAGGCTGAGCTCCTCCACCACGCGCTGGCTTGTCACGATGCTGTTATCTTCCGCCCGCCTCACCGTGACCTTTGCGGTGTTGGATATCCCCGCGGCTATCGCCGGCGCCCCGTAGACCACGAAATGCTCCCCGAACAGAATTATCTTCCCGTGCCCCGTTCCCTTACCCATTCCATCACCCTCAGCCCTTGGGCTTCCTTCCCCGCACTTTCGGCGGCTTGATGTCCGGATATGCCTCCGTGAGCATCTCCGGGCTGGCGTACGGCTTGAATCCGATTTTGGCAAGCCGGGCGCACACCGTAAGCGCGTCCTCCGGGCCTCCGGACATCCTTCCCTCCAGTTCCCGAAGCGACTGCGCCAGGCTTCCGAACGATTTCCTTTTCGGCGCTTCATCGACAGTGCTCGCATCGGGCTTCCAGCCCGCGAAATCGAACGCCTTATTGACAACAGTGTGGTTGATGCCGGAGAGTATCCCCGACACCTCGTATTCCTGCACGCCCTCAAGCCCGAGCTTCTTTATGGCCACCCACTGCCCGTATTTGCCCATGAACCCGATGAAATCGCCCAATTCCTCCTTCTCGGGCTTCACCGAATCTGATGAAGGGACCCTGAACGCCACATTCGCCGCGCTCAGCGCGCGGTTCAGAAGGTACGATTCCGCGGCGGCGTAAAGTTCCGGCTTCGGCACGGCCGCAAGAAGCCTGCGCCTGAATTCACCGGGCGGCATTCCCTCGAAAAACGAGCACACGGCCCCAATGCCCTTCCCCCGGGGGGCAGCAAGCCCCTCGATTGCGGGCATGTCTATCCCGGAGAACCTGAACGCATAGGGCTCGATTTTCTCGCTGACGTATCCCAATGCGGAGGCGGCGTCCATGGCGCTCCTGCCCGCAAGCCCGAAGCGGATTCCCAGGCAGAACTCCTTGTAATTCCCGGTGAATATTATCTCGTCCTTGCCTTCCATAGTCTCCCTCAAACCCTTTCATGCATCACGCTTATTAATGTTGGAGGGGGCGGGGCCGCCCGCGCCCGGCGCGATGCACTGCGCATGGCGTCAATCAGCAATATAAACCCATTATGCCAATTAGTTTTCTATCCGGCTCAGCCCCTGTGGCGCAGCGGTAGCGCGCGTCCTTGGTAAGAAACTCTTTTGGGATGCCTAAAGAGTTTCATCAGAAAGTTTCATCAGCAACTGCCTGGAAAGGACGAGGTCCGGGGTTCAAATCCCCGCGGGGGCTTCCGGCTTTTTTCCGGCACCTGCCCATGGAACATTTATATTTATTGTTTTTCCATCCCCCACATGAATCCTAATCGTGCATTCCCGCTTCTCGGGATCTTGGTGGCGCTCCTATCGGTGCTCTCGGCCGCTTTCGCGGCCCCGTCGCCCCAAATCGGCATTAGCGTTACATACCCGACCGAGAACCTGAGCGTCAACCAGGGGCTCTTCTTCCACGTGACCACCAACGTGTCATGCTCGGTGACAAACTGCGAAGACATCGAAGTCAGCCTGGACCCCTACCCGCCGGAATGCACGAACTACACCGAGATAGACTGGGACGGCAACAGCATCTACGACCCGTATACCACCGGCAAGTGCTCGAACACGCTCACGCCCGGATGGTACCGGCTCAACGGCACCTATGATGCGATTCCGGTCCAGCGCTCCTATATCGATCTCATATGCAACACGCATGCGCCGGGCTTCCTGAACTTCTCCTATCCCACAAGCCCCGGCGGAACGACTTCCGGAAACATCTGCTATCATTGGAGCGGAAACACATGCAATTGGTACAGCACCGGAATCAAGGTCACCAACTGCGCCGGCTACTACGTATATTACCTCACCCCATCCCCTACATGCACCCTGCATCCCTGCACGACCGACGAAATCCCCCCTCCGCCGCAGGAAAAGTTCGGCCTAATCAGCGAGACGCCCGGAACG
Organism: Microcaldota archaeon; assembly: GCA_964647855.1. Lineage (GTDB taxonomy): Archaea > Micrarchaeota > Micrarchaeia > Anstonellales > Bilamarchaeaceae > Bilamarchaeum. The sequence goes on from CAZYJW010000001.1 coordinate 603,538, forward strand.
CAGCCCTTCTACACCAACGGCTCGAACCCCGCGACAATCAACCTCAACGCCGGGCAGTCCCAGCTCGTCACATTCTGGGTGAACGCCACCGGGACGCCGTGGGACTACGAGTTCTTCGCATACGCCAACCGCTCCGCAAGCCCGTCCTCGGTCAACAACAGGACCGGGAATTTCTCAGTATTAATAGTCCCGCCACCCGGAGTGGCTTTCGTGAACCTGCCCGCGTTCTCACAGTCCACGGGCGGCGAGGCGGAAGTCCAGATTGAGCTGTCAGCGGACAATTTCCTCGGCGGCCCCGACTCGCCCACGCTCGACTCCATGTGGTGGAACGACGGGAGCGACGACCATCCTTATTCGTCGCCGGTGATGCACACCTTCAGCGATGGGGACTATGTGCTGACCGCCTATGCCGAGGACACGGACGGCAAAATCTATTCCTCGGTCCACCTTCTCGGCGTGGGTTCGGTCGCCTGCGGAGACGTTATTACCGATGACGTCACATTGACATCCGACCTCGACTGCAGCGGCTACGACGGAGACGCGATTACTATACAGGGGAACAATGTCAACCTTGACTGCGACGGCCATTCGATCATCGGCTCGGGCGACGAATCGGGCTATACCGGCGTGCATGTCGACCATTCGGACGGCGTGACTGTGGAGAACTGCGTCATCACCGATTTCGAAGACGGCATCTACATGGACTACTCCAACGAAGGCCGGATTCTCGGCAACACCCTCGACAACAACTACTACGGCCTTGACATGTACTACGCCGACTTCAACAGCGTGCTTGAGAACCGGTTCAACTGGAATGTCATAGGCTTTTACCTCTACCAATCCGACAGCAACCAAATAGGCAGGAACATCGTGAGGGACACAGAAGACGGCAATTTCGGAAGCGGTTCCTGCCCGTTCCTTTACCTCTGGCAGGGGACCGGATATGAATATTACACCGACCTCGCCGGCGAATCGCTCGGCGGCTCCTGGTTCGAAACGCCCCTTTACGAGGCGGGCATATACGAGCTCGGGGACTTCCGGGCCACGGATGGCGTCTACCGGATGAAGGTGCGCGAGGTGATTCCGGAATCAGACTTCTTCGACGAGGCGAAGCTCGCAATCGTTGACGTTCCGGAAGGCTACGGCGTGCTCAACCAATGGCATAACACCTACTCGGACGACAAGGCGCCGCCGAAGGGCTTCATGACCATAAAGGACCCGAAGGCCCCGATCTCGGCAACGGACCGCCATGGGAACGACGTCCTTTCAGAAATATCGGAAAGGGACGGCGCCCCCCTCCCCACGCGCAACGGGGAGCCCAACTCGGTCATCGTGGATTTCGGAAGCATAGGACACCCCGAACACGCCAAGCTCGTCATCACCGGCTGGTCCTCCTATGAGGACAACCCCGGGCTCGGCTCGCAGAAGAACCTGCTGATAGAAACCACGGGCGAATCCGGAGAGTGGGCCGAGGCCAAGCGCTTCGGCAAGTTCACCGGCGATTCCAGGACATTCGTCTTCGACATCTCCGGAATCGTCGGTGCGGACGACACGCGCATGAGGATAACCGCGCCGTATTCCAAGACAACGATAAACGTCATCGACCAGGTGCTCCTTGACGACTCGGAGCCGGCGGACGTGGAAGTGGCATACGTCGACCCGGATGTCGCAGAGCTCCGCCACGGCGGCGCAGCGACCTACGAGTACGCCACCACCGAGCATAGGCACATCGTCAGCGACGATGTCCTTCCGGACGTCGAGGGCGACCTCATGTACGGGAACTTCACGAAATACGGCGACGTGGGGCCCCTACTCGAATCCGCTGACGACAAGTTCGCGATTATGCGGCACGGGGACGAGCTGGAGCTCCAGTTCAGCGACATCCCCAGGCGGGAGGGCATGGACCGCTACGTCTTCCTTAAGGCGGATGTCATGTACGCGATAAAATACAGCGTGAAGGGCTTCGTGTCGGACTCGATAGAGCCGATGCCCTTCCACGGCATGAGCGCATACCCCTATCCGGAGGGCGAGTCCTACCCGTATGATGCGGAGCATCTCGCCTACATCGGCGAGTGGAACACCCGCGCATACGAGAAGCCGGGGAAGTTCGGCGGCTCGCTTCCCTATTCGTTCAACAACACGGTGTTCGAGAACACCATCACCGGCGGGGAACACAGCACAGGGCTCTACCTCGAATACGAGGAGTCGACCAGCCTGCTGAACAACCGCATCTCCGGCGTGATGACCGGCATCGACCTCTACGAGTCGGACGACAGCCTCATCCGCGGCAACATCATCTCTTCGGAGACGGGCCGCGGCCTGATAATGCGTCAGGAATCCGACGACAACGTCGTGGAATTCAACACCATCCGCTCCGACAGCAGCGAGAACTGCTATTATGACAACTGCGGCGCTGTGTTCATCGGCAAAAGCGAGGACAATGTCCTGAGGTTCAACACGCTGGAGGCGACCGAAGGATACGGCATATACCTCGGATACAGCTACTGGACCACCGTGACGGACAACACCATCGCGGCGAGCGGCGACGATTACTTCGGAATATTCCTGACCAAGGACTCCGAGGACAACCTGTTCCTGCGCAACAGCATCACGAGCGATTTCTGGGTCGGGGACCACGTGGGCGGCAACGATTTCAGCGACGATGATTACGGAAACAAGTACTTCGACTCCGAAGGCACCGGGGCCTGGGAGCTGTTCGACATCATAGACACGGACGGCGACAGATGGGCCGACGACGGGGCGGACCTTCCGTTCAACAGCGACCTGGGATACACGTTCTGGGAAGGCCTGGGCGAGGATTGGCACCCATACGTGGCGGCCGAAAGCGCAGGGGACGATGACGGCGGAACCACTCCGGCGCTTTCGCTTGAATTCGACAGCGGATGCGAAGGGAACGTGGTCACGGTGGACGGCGCGGGCGATGGCGCCAGTGTCGTCGTCAAGGATTCGGCAGGAAACATCCTGGCTTCGGGCAGGACGGAGAGCGACGAATTCGTTTTCCAGGGCTGCGGGCTCGAAGGCATTTCCATCAAGGCGACGATGTCCGGCCATCTGCCGGGAACGCTCGGCGGGCGCGACACCGTTTCCTGCGAAGAGTGCGGCATTGAGAACGCGAGTCCGGCAGGATGCGCCGCTGACGGCGACTGCGCAATCAACGAGCGTTGCCTCGACGGCGACTGCGTGCAGGTGCCCTGCCCGTGCGGGCAGGTGCAGAACCACCAGTGCATGCCGTACGAGTGCTGCGCTGACCCAGACTGCGCGGCGGATGAGACCTGCGAGTCCCACAGCTGCGTGAAGAAGCCCGACGAGGGCTGCAAGGCGGACGGCGAATGCCCGCCTGCGCAGTACTGCGACGTCCCGCCCGGGGCCGCGTCAGGCTCCTGCAAGGACGTCACCGGGCAGTGCGGCTATGTCGAGAACCACGTGTTCGTGCCCTACGGGTATGAGTGCGGCAGCGAGGAAGGCTGCCCCGCATGCTCGGAAGGCTTCGCGTGCGTGGACCACGGGTGCGTGCAGAACGACGTGAGCTGCCCGACCACGGGCATCGTGGGCGACAGCAAGACCTGCGAGGTCAAATACGATGGCGAGCCCTGCACGGGCTGTGAATACGTCGTCACAGACCCGTCCGGCAAGAACACGACCGGAAGAACCGACGAGAACGGCAACTTCGCCCTGCCCCTCGGTTCCGAGGGCACATACAAGGTCGCGCTCATCAGGGACGGCCAGGTCGTGAAGGTCATCGAGGTCAAGGCCTTCCCGCAGGCGGCTCCCGAAGAGGGGGCGCAGCCCGAGAAGCCGGCCGCGGAAGGCGACGATGCGGGCATGACGGCGCTGCTGGCCCTGGTGGTCATCGCGGCAATAGCAGTCGGGGCGTTCTACATGATGCGGGGCAAGGGCAAGAAGTAGCGCCGCCCTCCCGTTTCTCCCCTTTTTCTTATCCGCTCCTTTTCCTTATGGCGAATGCGCCGGGGCTATTCGCAGGCTATCCTTCCGTCCGCTATCGCCCTCTTGATTCCCATGCGCACAATAAAGGATATCCTGAAGTAGTCCTTCCGAAGCGCCGCAGTCATGCTTCCGTCCGGAACCTCCGTGCCCCCAACGAGCCTGTATGCCCCGGCCATGTTGCCGAGGGCGGCATCGCAGATTTCCGGGCCGACCATCGGGGCGATTCTCAGGAGGGATAGTATCTCCTCCCTCACGCCCTCGGTAATCGGCATCCCGCCCCTGCCGTATGATTCCTTGACGACCGAGTATACCGGGTGGTCGAGCTCGTCGAGCGCCCTTTTGAGGTTCTCCATTTCGAAGGCGCTCAGCCAGACCTCCCTGGGGCGCTCAAGCTTCTTCATCGCGCGATACGCATCAAGGTACTCCTGCGGGACGAGCGGCTCCACCTTTCCTATGTAATCCGAGACCAGGCGGTCGAGCGCCCTCGCGACCCCCAGAGAATCACTCGGAATCGCGGCGAGATAACCCTTGCCCCCCCTGCCAGCCGCAATCGTCTCAATGACCTGCGCCGGATAGGGCCGGCCGTACTGTTCGTGGATTGCCTCGAGCTTCGAGTCGATGGCGTCCAGCAGGCTTCTGCCGGTGGTTCCGGAAGGTATCGAGAACGAGGTCTCGAGGCCCGGCGCAAGGTATGTGAATATCCATTCCGATTCCCCGGGCTTCTCAAGGGAGCCGTCGAAGGTGACCATCCGCGAATCGAGCTCGCCTTCCCCGAGCCCCAGCGGGGTTGCGGGGGGCCTCGTGGACCGCCTCTGGGCAATCGCCTGCTCGCGCTTCTTCTCCGCAGTGGTCCCTATGTCTATCACGCCGAGGATTTTAACCGCCGCTGCGACCGGGTCTATCGCGGCCATCACCGAATCGCTTATCGGCACCTTGTTGGTCTCCCCGTTGCAGACAACCGTGAAAAGGCTCTTCCCGTCCATGCTTTTTTCCAGCGTTATCTCCGCCTCATGGCCGCATGCGGCAAGGGCCGCCTCAAGGACCCCCTTGCGCGTGGCGGGCCTCCCTTCGGGGACGGCAATCGCCCTCTTTCCTGGCTTGATGACGTCCTCGCGCTCCGCTCTTGCGCGCACAATGCGGCCCGCCTGCCTCTCCAGCTCTTCCACGTACGCCTTAGTGCGTTCCCTGTTCCCGGAGAGCTCGGTGGCGGTTTCGAGTATCAGCCTGCTCGCCAGAATCTGCGCTCCGTCCCTGCCGCTGGCCGAGATTTGGTGCGGAGTGCCCTCATGCTCCTTCGGGGGGGCCATCAGCCCCTCTACGAGTGCGGCGCGGCCGAGAAGGGGCTTGGCCTGGGCTGGCTCCTGCCCGGGCGTTAATCCGACTAGCCTCCTGTCTGGTCGCTGCATCCGATCACTTTGGGATATACTGGCTTATCGGATACTATTGTGTCTTTAGTTATATATAAATGTTCCCTTATGCGCTCAGCTCCCTGAAACCGAATGGAAGTTGCCCTCCCCGTCCCTCGTGAACCGGTGGGCGGCGTTCACCTTGCATATGAACTGTCCATCCTCCCCGGCCGAGAGCGGGGACCAAAGACCCTTATATATATGGCAATGCGGGCATGCTGGCATGGTAGCACCTTTTTCTGGTCAAACACCGGATTATTCCTGCTAAATTTATAAAGATAACCCGGGGCATATGGCATCCCGATGGGGAATCAATATATATGGTGCGGGCGCAAACCTCCTTCATGGAAAAAGGCCATATCGAGCTCAGGGAGCTCCTTGCCATCGCGATACTGATTGTCGGCCTCGCCGCGGCGGCGCTCGTGCTTTCCGGAATGGGCGCGTCGCACCAGGAGGCGCTCCAGGCCCCTGTTGGGGGTGCGGATGCCCCCGTGCCGGGGGAGGAACAGGACGAAGAGCCAGTTCAGGCGCAGCCGTCGGACGAGCCCGCCGCGCCGGAGGAGCCCGCCCCCGAGCCCACGAGCATGACCACGGGCGAGATGCTCGATTCCGGCCTCGCGAGGGCAGACACCCGCTTCTACTCATCAATCGAGTCCGGCGAATGGAAAACCCACTCCTATCGCTGGGCCCCGGGCCTTTTCAACGAGACCCCCGACAGCATGCCTCTTCGGGAGAACGACCTGCGGGCGTCCTCGGTGCGCTTCAACGGCAGGTACGAGGACAGCCTCAGGGGCGCCGCCTTCAAGACCTACGAGATTGCGGGCCTGACCGAGCCGACGAAGATATTCGGGACCCTGCTCTTCCTGGGCGGCTCCCCCATGTTCGACTCCTTCCTCGCAAACCAGAGCGAGTTCGTGATGCGTTACGATCCGCATCCGCAGAGGACGCAGCAGATGGAGGGCTGCTCGATTCTCGCTTCGCAGGATTACGTCACGATGAACGGCTCCGCAGTGAGCGCGTATGATTTTGGCTGTAAGATAATGTACGGTGTTTCAACATGAGGGCAATCGCACTGATTCCGGTAATCATGATGCTGTCTTTCGGGTGCCTCGGGGCGCCCCCGGCCCAGCAGGAGGCCCCGTTGGAAAACCTTTCCGAGGGCAACGGCGCTGCGCCCACCCCGGCGACATGCCTCGATTACTGCAGGACGCTGCCGCACATCCAGTGCGTCGGGCAGTGGAACGTGAGCGGCACGTATCCGGACTGCGCCTGCAGCTTTGAATGCGACGTTTCCTCCGTACCGGAACCCGAGCCCGCCGCCCCGGAGGTTCCGGAGCAGCCGGTCCCGGACGAGCCGCTCGCCACGCCCACAGACAAATCCCCGTCCGAACTTATGGACGACGCCCTGGAGAACCTGAGCGACGGCTTCTACAGGACCCATGACGGCGCTTACACCGAGCGCACTTACCGCTGGGAGCGCAGGGTGCCCCTCGAAGGCGGCCTCGCATACGACCTCGCCCCGATCTCCGACGTCCTTTTCGACGGGGAGGAGATACGGAGCATACTCGCATCCGGCTTCGTCTCGTTCGAGGAGGAATCCACGGGGGCCGAGACGGCGCTGGGAGTCGCCATCTTCAACGAGAGCCGCACGATGCTCGACGGCTACACGGGCGATGACGCGTTCAGCGTCGATTATTTCCCGGATTTGATTGACAGGAAGCTCCGGGACTGCTGGATCAAGACGAAGGATTACAACGTGGACAAGGATGGCGGCTGGCTGCTCTCCTATTACTTCGAGTGCGAAAAAGTCTACGAAAAATAAGCGGAAATGAAACTGAAGGGACCGGGCGTTTCCGGAAAGGATTGCGTTCAGAGGGATTTCAGGAAGCCGTTCGAGTCCAGCGTGTACTTGTGGGCCGGGTTGGTCGCGCACATGAACCCGTTCTCCGACTTGGAGAGGGGCGAGTTCATCCCGGCGCTCATGCTGCACTCAGGGCATCCCATCATATACTCGTATGCCATGGGAATCTGCTCCGCCGACATATCATCGGCATTTTTCTGGTCGTGGCAACTCTACCGGGTTAAAATATATAAATGTTGCGAACAAGCGCTCCGACGCTAAAGGGGGGCCGCGGGGCGCAGAACGTTTAATAACCTTGCCGCCGATTTCACAGCCATGAGAGCCATTTTTGTAGTCCTGTCGGTGCTGCTTCTTGCAGGGGTTTCATTTTCCCTGACGAACATCAACAGCTGCGCGATACTCAACCAGAGCGGCGAGACGTATTATCTCACGGCCAACGTCAGCGGAGCCCCTTATCCGTACTATTCGGGGGCTTACAATACCTGCATCCAGATAAACGGCTCGAACATCCTCCTCGACTGCCAGGGCTACAGCATCACGGCCACCGATGAGACCGGCGTGGAGATCGAAGCGCCGGGAACCGCGGTCAGGGTGCAGAACTGCACCATCAACGCCGAGGTCGGGGTCTCCTACCGCGGGCTCAGCGGCGGAAGGATCGTCACGAACAGGATAAACCCGACGTACGCCGGCATAGACGGCGTCCTCGCTTCTAGCGCCAGCGGCAACGACATCCTCTACAACAACATCACGGGCGGCACCTACGGCATCTGGATTCCCGGGGACAACTCCCTTATCGGGAACAACAGGCTCATCAACCAGGGCTCGATAGGCATCGACGACTGGGGAACAGGCAACTGGATAACCAACAACTACGTTTCCGGAAGCGGAGACTACGGCATCATGGTCTCGGGAGACAATCAGTACGTCTCATCCAACACCGTGTCGAACTGCGACGAGGCGGGCATTTTCATGGGCGCCCAGTACGCGACCGTATCCACGAACTACGTTTCCGGGACCAGCTCCCACGGCATCCAGGTGGGCGACGGCTATTATGTCACCTACCTGTCGAACATCACCGGCAACCATGTCTACTCCAACGGGGGCGACGGCATCCACGTCGAAGGCGGCGACTACAACCGGATAACCGGGAACGAGGTTTACGGCAACTCGCGCGGCATCTACTTCATGAACGGCTATTACATCGAAGGGGGCTGGAACCTTGCGCTCTTCAACACGGTCTCGGGCAACCACGTCTATTCGAACAGCGGGAACGGCATCCATGCAATCAACCTCACGTTCAACAACTTCACCTCGAACAACGCGTCATCTAACGGGGGCAGGGGCCTTGTGGCCGAGAACTGCAGCAACATGCTGATAAACCCCTCGTACTTCTGCAACAACAGCGGAGGCGAGGGCCTCCTGGTCTCGTCCTCCACGAACGTGACCATCCTGAACTCCGTGGCGTGCAACAACGCGTACCACGGCATCCACCTCTACAACACTGACGCCTCCAACGTCAGCGGCAACACCGCATACGACAACGGCGGCGACGGCATCGCCCTAGACGCGGGCTCGGACGGCAATTACGTCTTCTCGAACACCGCATACGGCAACACCGGCGCGTTCAACACCGCGACCGGCTCCGACGGCATATACCTAAACGGGTCGAGCAGCAACATGCTCGCCGGCAACACCGCCTACGGCAACCTGAACACCGGCATCTCGGTCACATACGGCTCCGGGAACTCGCTCATAGGGAACTCGGCGTACGGCCAGCAGCGCTGGTACGGCATCTACCTCCGCAACACGAACGGAAACACGCTTGCGGGCAACACGGCATACAACAACGTTAACGCCAGCGGCGGAACCGGCTTCGTCATAAACGGCGGCTCGGGCAACAACCTTTCCGGCAACAGCGCATACGGGAACGCGCTGGACGGCTATTACCTGCTGTCCTCGACCACCTCCAACACGCTGAGCGGCAACTACGCATACAGCAACGGCGGAAACGGATTCTACGTATACTCCTCCAGCGGCAACAACCTGTCCGGAAACGAGGCATACCAGCAGCCGGGGAGCGGATTCTACCTCTACTCCAGCAGCGGGAACACGGTTTCGGGCAACCGCGCCCACAACAACAACTACGGATTCAACCTGGGCGCCGCCTCCACGAGCGGCAACAGCATCAACGGAAACTCGGCATACGACAACACCGACAACGGCTTCTATGTGGGCTCTGCGCAGTCTAACAACTTCAGGAACAACTCCGCATACGGAAACGCCGGCAACGGCATCCACAGCTCGTACGGCGACTTCAACACCTATACGTCCAACGTATTCAGGAACAACGCCAAATCGGGCTTCTGGCTCCAGGCCAGCGACAATAACAACCTGGTCAACAACACCATGCACGGCAACTCCGAATACGGCCTCTACGTCAACGGCCTCTTCGGCCCCGCCACGAACAACGCCATCTACAACACGACGCTCTACAACAATACGATCGCTGACTTCCACGCGAACTCGAGCGCGCTCGCGCTCAGCTACCAGATGTACAACACCACATTCAGGGACAACGCCGGAGCGGCGGCCAACTTCACGGCCCTCTCGATGAACGATTCGTTCACCGACGGCAGGTACACCGTCGACTGGACACCCGGCTTCATGGGCCCGTTCCTCCACTACAGCTTCGAGCAGAAGTTCGTCAACATAACCAGCTTCACGCCCGGCCACACGATAGACGCGGTTGCCTGGCACTGGACCGACGCCGAGGCATCAGGATACAACGAGAGCAAGTTCCAGCTGTTCAGGCACAACGCCACCGGCTGGTCGCAGTCGCTCAACTACACGCCCGACACCTCCGCGAACACGCTCGCGCTCTACAGCCACGAGCCCGGCAGCCCGTACGCGATACTCTTCAACACCACGAACATCTCGCTCTGCGGCAACATCACCGCGCCCGGCTCCTACAACCTCATCCAGGACATAGCCGGCTCCACGGTGCCGGTGTCGCTTCCGATTGCCGGGAGCCCCCAGTTCGCGTGCATCCGCATCTCCGCCCCCAACGTCAGCGTGAACTGCAACGGGTATGACATCACGGGCAACCTGACGACCGGCGCCACGGCGGGCATCGCGGCCCAGTCCGGGGACAATTCCCGCCTGGCAAACGTGACGGTGAGGAACTGCCCGTCGATATCCAACTACAGCGCGGGCATCTACCTGAGGAACGTGTCCGAGGGCAACATCGTGAACGTGACCTCGCATGACAACCGGCTGGTCAGCGGCGTCGGCTACCTGCTATACTACAGCCCGAACGTCAACTTCACAAACACGGCCGCCGCGAACGGCTACACCTACGGCTACTACATCAACCTCGGCTCGAACAACGTGCGCATCGTGAACAGCACGGCACGGAACAGCACCAACATCGGATTCTATTTCTCGTCAAGCGTCAGCGACGCGTACATCACCGACAGCGTCGCATACAACAACAACGGGACCGGAATACTCCTCGACGGCAGCGGATACCCGTACGCCGCGAGGAACAACATCACGAACGACCCGGCCTTCAACGCCGACGCGGGCATGATAGTCAGCGCCAACAACGCCATCGTTGAGGACAACCTCGCAACAGGCGCAACCGCGACGCCGGTCCCCTCATGGGGCTACGGCTTCATCATCGAGAGCGGCAACGTGACGTTCCGCAGGAACCTCGCATACGGAAACAAGTTCGGAATCGAGGCCTTCGGCTGGGACTGCAACATCACCAACAACACCGCGAGGGACAACCTGATGGACGGCTTCGCCTTCTACAGCGAAGACGATTCAGTCTCCAGCAATCTTGCATACGACAACGGCAACAACGGCTTCTCAATGAACTACACCACCGGAACCGCGCTCATGTCGAATGAGGCCTACGGGAACGGCAACAACGGCTTCGAGCTCGGGGACGCGAACGACAACGTCGATTTCAGCGCCAACCGCGCCCACGACAACGGCGGAAGCGGATTCCTTGCGGCCGCCTCCGAATTCATCGGTTTCGACGGCGACAACGCCACGGCGAACGGCGGGCACGGCTTCGCCCTTCTCGAAACCCCCGACAGCGCACTCCTATCCGCAGTCGCGCAGTCGAACGGCGGCGCGGGCATAATCGCCTATGATTCCGTTCGCAGCCTGGTGGACGGGGCCGCATCCTGCGGCAACGCGGGCGAGCAGATATCCCTCGTCAACTCGTCCTACTCGAACGTGACGGGCTCATACGCGTGCTCGGGCGCTCGCGCGGGCATATATGCCGACGGCGCATGCGGATACCTCCTAATCGACGGAAACACGGCGAACGCCACCCAGCGCGGCTTCAACATCGGCGCGCACAACAGCACGGTGTCCGGCAACAACGCCACCGGCTGCACGAGCGCGGGATTCTATTTCAACCAGTCCTATGACAACGCGATAAGCGGCAACGGCGCGAGCGCCAGCCCCAGCGGCTTCTACTTCCGTTCTGGCGGCAGGAACAGCTTCGACGCCAACGAGGCTTTCAACAACGGCCAAACGGGGGTATACCTGGACGGAAGCGTCAGCAACAGCCTGACAGGCAACTCCGCGCATGAGAACGGGAATTTCGGCATCCAGCTGATGTTCGGTTCCAGCCAGAACATGCTCTCGGGCAACAACGCCTACGGCAACGGCATCACCAACTTCTACGTGTATTCCAACTCGAACGAGAACCTGCTCTCAGGCAACAACGCCTCGGGAGGCCAGATAGGCTTCAACGTCAACGTGGCCCGGGACAACAACCTGACCGGGAACCGCGTTGTCGGCCCGGGCACTGGAAGCGCGTTCCTAATCGAAACTTCGAACAACACCCGGCTCTCGGGGAACACTGTCCAGGCGAACGCCCGCGGAATAACCGTCCAGGCGTCGAGCCTCGACACCGTTCTCGATGGCAACACGGTCAACGGCTCCACGGCATTCGGCCTCCAGATTAGGACTGGAGCCAACCGCACTGCCGTCCTAAACGACCACTATTTCGGCAACACGCCGGACTTCACCGTCAACGGCACGGGAATAACCATAAACCTCTCGGGCGTGACATTCGACAACCCCGCAGGGGACTACACGAACTACACCAACCTCTCCATCGAAGACACCGTGGATTCGGCATACGAGATAACCTGGTCCGACAACTCCACGGCTCTGCCCCTTCCGGGCGGCAGGGACTCGTTCGCCCAGAAGTTCGTGGAGATGAACGTCCTCGAGGGCCCGGTCTCCATCGAAAAGGCCGTTTGGAACTGGCTTGAGTCCGAGCTCGGGGGCGGTTATGACGAGAATTACTTTTACATCCACCAGTTCGACAACGGCACATGGACCAGCCTGATGGCCGACCGCGACATTTCTGCCAACACGCTCACCGTGGCAGGCATCGCGGATTTCAGCATCTTCGCCATCCTGCAATACATACCTGAAGAAGGCGAAGAGGGAGCGGTTCCGCTCGCCGGGGAGTACGACGTCTCAATCCGGCCGGTATGCAACGGCTTCATGGTCAGCGTCAAGGATGAGGGAAGCGCCGTTGCTGACGCGTTCGTGGAGATAATCGACGAGACGAACGCAGTCGAGCTGCCTTCCGCATACACGAACGAAAGCGGCCAGACATACGTGCCATACTGCGACATAGACGTCTCAATCAAGGCGTCCAAGTCCGGCCGCTCGGGCACCGAGGACGGGTTCGCCGGATGCGGCTTCTGCCCCGAGTGCGCCACGGACGAGGACTGCGCGTCAAGCGAGCAGTGCCTCCTGCAGGAGTGCGTGCCAATAAACTGCCCGCGCGGCAGGGTCGTGGACCACGCGTGCGAGCTTTACGAGTGCATGGTGGACGCGGACTGCCCGGCCGGGCAGGTCTGCATAGACCACTTCTGCGAACTGGCATACGAATGCTACCTTGGCGATGCCAACACGACCGCCGACGACAACGACGACTGCGACGCGGACGAGTACTGCCGCGTCGAGGAGGGCGACCCCGGAGGCACCTGCGAGCAGGTGGAGGGTTGCGGCGAGATTATCGACCACGCCCTCGTGCCCTGGGAGTGCGGCGACATGGAGGCATGCCCGGCATGCCCCGAGGGCGAACTCTGCATAGGGCACGCCTGCGTTGCGGGAGACCTCTCCTGCCCCGCGAGCGGCCTTGTGGGCGATCGGAAGAACTGCTCCGCCAAGGAGGACGGCCAGCCCTGCATCAACTGCGACTACCTGGTCACGGACCCGGCGGGCAAGAACTTCACCGGCAAGACCGACGCCAGCGGCAACCTGGGCCTGCCCCTTTCGCTTGAGGGCAACTACAGGGTGGCCCTGCTCAAGGACGGCGAGGTCATGAAAATCCTGACCATAAGGGCCCTGCCCCGCTCGCAGCCAGGCGACGAGGGGAAGCCGGCCGCCACAGGATTCGGAGAGGCCGCCCCGCTGTTCCTGGTGATTGTCCTGCTCTTCATATTGGGCGCGATACTCTACTGGAGGCGCAGGGGCGGCGGCAAGAAGGGCACCAAGAAATAGCCCGCCCGGCCCTTTCCTTTCTTCATTTTCATGAAGGGTAAGCACATGGATGGCAGCCCGGGAAAGCAAAACCCCCCCGCGGAATTCCTCGGGGTCCCGGTTGCCCATCTTGCGATACTCGCAGCGGTATTTCTTGCCACAAGGCTCCCCCTGCTGGCCCAGCTGCCGCTCGTGCTGGACGAGGCGGTCTACTCGATAATGGTTGAGGAGCAGCGCGAAAGCTTCACCCTGGTGCCAACCTTCCTGCATTATCCGGTGAGCTGGAAGATGGCGCCTTTCTTCTGGCTCTATGCCGTTCTGAGCGGCCCGACGCAGGGCCTCGGCCTCGAAATCCCATACCGGCTCCCATCCCTTCTTTTCGGGCTGCTCTGCATAATCCCCCTCTACCTTATCCTGAAGCATCTTTCCGACGGAACCACTGCATTCCTTTCTTCGGCGGTCTTCCTCTTCCCGTTCGTGTCCGTTTATCCCAGCACCGCCCTCATAATCGATTCACCGGCGATGCTCCTGATACTCCTTTCCATCCATTCCTACATCGTAAGGGACAAGCCGCTGTGGGGCGGGTTTTTCGCTGCGCTGGCGTTCTCATTCAAGCTCGTTACGGCATTCATTTCCCCGCTTCTCGCCTTTGCCTATCTTCTCATCAACGGAAAGGCCGGAAAGGCCCTCAACCCTGCATTCCTCATTGCGCTTTCCATGCCGATTTCAATGGCGCTGACAAACTACGTGCTGCTTTCCCCTTTCGACGGCGGCGGGCAGGTGTATTTCGACGAGCTGCTCCCCCGGCTCCTTACCTCCGGCGCGGACATGGACCCCATGTACCGCATATCCCGTTCCGCGGACACCCTGGCATACAGCATGGGGCCGGTTTTCATCCTTGGGGCATACGGGCTTGCAAGATGCTGGAAGAGCCATCCATTCATGTCATTCTGGTTCTCCCTCGCCGCGCTCCCGTTTCTTGCCGCGACCATGTATCCGTGGTATTACCTCCCGGTGCTTCCGGCAATAGCCTTTTTCGCGGTGGCAGGCGTACGCGATGCGCAAAAGAGGCCCGAAAAGGACTACAAGGCGATTATCGCCCTTGGGCTGGCATGCGCCCTTTCCCTGGCGCTCGTTTACGGGGCGTATTCCGCGCTCGGGCGGCTCCATAACCCCGAAAAGGAGGTGGGACTGGCGCTGGCCGGGAAGGAAAACGCCCTGATCATCGGCCATTTCAAGCCCGGCCTGCTCGCGTACAAGGAAATATCGGAGCGCCGTTCGCTTGGCGGCCCGCTCGATTACGGCCTTGTCATTGGCCCGTCATCGTTCGGGGGTGAGGCGGCAGCCGCATTCATCCGCGATTACCGGACCTCGGAAATTCCGGCGGAAGGCGGCTCCTTCTCCGGAATCTACACCCTCCGGGCGGTTTTCCGCAAGGATACCGGCATTCGCTCCTTCGATTACCTGGCGCTGGCCGGAGACCTGGGATTCGAGCTCGATGGGCCGGAAGTGCTTGCGCAGTCGGGCGACATCGTGGCATACCGGCGCCCCGGCGCGCAGTGACCGCCACGGCTTCCGGCTCGAGGCAAAGATATTTAAATGATGGACGATTTTTCTCCCGCATGCGGGCACCAATATTACTCTTAGTCGGCCTTTTGCTTGTAGCCCCGGCATTCGCAGCCGTGAACATCTCAAGCTGCGGCGCGGGAAGCGTCATAACCTCCGCCGATGTGTATTATGTGAACGCCAGCCTTAGCGGAGCCCCCAACTCCGGAAGCGAGGCCTACGCTTGCATAGTAATCGATTCGAGCGACGTCGTTCTGGACTGCCAGGGCAACCTGATTAGCCACGACGATTCGGCAAACACCACCGCCATTCACGTGAACGGAAGCGCAAGTTCGCTCACAAACGTCACGATAAGGAACTGCCGCATCAGGGACTACGCCTACGGCATCGTGGTCGACGGCCCGAATTCCGGATACAATTCCCCGACCATACTCAACAACACTATAACAAGCAACGTCCACGGCATCTACGTCCCCGACATATTCGGGGAGCCGGCGATGACGGACAACCTTATTGCGAACAACACCGGCTCGGGCTACCAGATTGACGATTACTTCGCCTTCAGCATCTGGCTCCAGCGCGACCGCATGCTGGGCAACGGCAAGGACATCAACTACACAACCGGAGCGAGCGGATTCCAGATGAACGTCTGGGACGTCGTCTTTGGCGACGCCTCGGGAGCCTACGGCGCGAATGCGACAATCTACCAATACTCCTCTTCACGGAGCTGGGGCATCGTGGACTGGGTGCCTTCCCCCGCGGCGCCCTCAGCGGGGCACTCCTCTTTCCTCAACAAGTCCGTTAACATAACCCCGGACTATATCGACCTCAACGGGGAGAAGCTGTTCAACGTAACAATGAAATGGACTGATGCGGAAGCCGGGTCCGCGCTACAGGAGGCAGGAATCCAGATGTGGCTCATAAATGATTCCGGATCACATCTGCTCAACAGCAGCCCCGACGTTTCCAACAACCGCATTTCCGCATCGGTTTTCCTTAACGACTCGGCCGCATCATCCGTCTTCGCGCTTTACCGGAACAACGCGTGCCCTGTCCTTGGCTCTTCCGGAACATATGTGCTCTCGCAGGACTATTCGGGCGCGCCGAATCCGACCTCCTCCGGCTTCGACGCGTGCATCGTGATTGATTCGGATGACGTCGTTCTCGACTGCAACGGGCATACCATCTCCTACAACGACACTGCCAACACCGTGGGAATCATCGTCGACGCATCCACCAGCGCAAGGGACAACGTCACCATCAGGAACTGCCGTGTCCGCGACTATGAGTCCGGAATCCTCGGAGACGCCCCATCGAGCGGGAGGAACCTGGTGACCCTCCAGAACAACACCGCATGGAGCAACAGTTACGGCGTCCGGGCATACCAGAGCTTCATCGAGTTCACCATGCTGGACAACACGCTCTCCAACAACACCGCCGCCGGCTACCGCAACGACGACTATTTCGACGGGGCAATGCGCATGGCCCGGGACAGATATTTCGGCAACCTGAGGGACACCCAGTTCCCCTCTGGGGGCAGCGCCTTCAACATCACCCTCGAGGACGTCCTTTTCGGGAATGCGGCAGGAAGCCAGTACGCCAACGTTTCCATGGACCATTACACCTCGGACAGGACGCTCGGCATCATGGACTGGGTGGAGTCCCCCGCGCCGCCTTCGGCCAGCCACAGGGGATTCCTGAACAAGTCGCTCAATTTCACTCTCAGCTATGTGGCTTCTTTCGACGACGAGTTCGACATTTCGATGGGCTGGACATCGGCCGAGGGCACTGCCCAGGAGCGCAGCAGCCTTGAGCTGTGGCTCTTCAACGACTCCGGGTCTTTCCTGCTCAACGACACCCCATCTGGAAACCGCCTTTCCGTTTTCGGGTACGAGCTAGATGATGCCAGCGGCTCAACGGTGCTCGGGCTTTACGTGAACCAGGGCTGCCCGGTCGTCGGCATGTCCGGGACATACAGCCAGGACCGCGACTTCTTCGGCGCGCCTAACCTGCTGGGGGGAGTCAACAACGTCTGCGTGCTAATCAATTCGAGCGATGTGGACTGGGATTGCAACGGGCACAGCATCACAAACGACGGAACCGACACGAGCTTCGGGGTCTATGTCAACGGCCCGCTGGACAACGTGACAATCAGGAACTGCGCCAATGTCTCGGGGTACGTCTACGGCATCTATGTCTATAACACCACCAACGCGGTTGTGCGGAACAACACCGCCGGCGGCTCCTTCCAGAGCGCGTTCGCAACGCCATACAGCCCGGCCCTGGTGCAGGACAACCACGGTTACGGGAGCGGCAACGGCTTCTATGTCTCAAGCGGAAACACGATAATCAACAACACCGCCCTAGGAAACGCCCGCGGCTTCTATCTCGACGGGGGCGTTTCAACCGGCAATTCCTTTTTCAACAACACCGCCGGGCAGTCATCGCAATACGGCTTCCAGTCAACCCCCGGAGCAAACGGAAACCTTTTCCGCTTCAACCTCGCCTTCGACAACACCTACGACGGCTTTGAACTCAATTCAAACAGCAACAATCTCAGCAACAACACGGCCCATGGGCAGTCCGGCTATGCGGGATTCTCGATTTCCGGAACCGGCAACCTTCTTGGGAACAACACCGCTTATGGAAACGGTGACGGAATCCGCCTGAACGGCGCATCAAACACCGTCACGTCCAACAATGCTACAAACAACACCTACTTCGGAATCATCTCCACCAACAGCGGGAATGCCATCTCCGGAAACACGGTGTCCCTCAACGAGTACGGCATCGACATCAGCGCAACATCGGGCAACGCCGTAACGATGAACGATGTCTCCCTGAACCAGCACGGAATAGGGATTTATGCGTCCTCCGGGACAACCTTGTCCGGAAACGAGATTCACCACAATTCCCCCTGCGGCCTAGAAGTGATCAATTCGGACGGCACGCTCGCAAGCGGCGAACACCTTTACGCAAACAACCGCTCGATACGGATGGAATCCACTTCCGCCGCATTCACGGCCAACCTAACCAACCTGATAATAGACCGCGCCGCGGGAGACTACCAGAACTACACCAACCTCTCCATCAATGACAGTGTCAGCGGAAACAGCAGCTACGCAATCAACTGGTCGGCCAACACCACCTCCCCGGGCGAGACCTACCTGAGCCTGCTTGGGAAGTCGGTAAATATCAGCCGGGAGTACGGAAGCGTCTCTATCGACAGCATCGTCTGGAACTACCTCGACTCGGATGTGGGGGCGCTGGACGAGGGCCTTTTCGTCATATTGAAGTACAATGGCACATGGTCGGACATCGGAGCCGTCCTGGATTCGGGTGCGAACACGCTCGGCTTCTCCGGGCTCAATCCCCAAAGTGACTACGGGATATTCGAAGGGCCAGCAGGGTGCCCGGTCATCTTATCCTCCGGCCCGTATGCCATGACCCTCGACTACGCGGGCGCCCCGAACATCGTAAGCGGGGGCCGGGCATGCGTGGTCATAAACTCGAATGACGTCGATTTCAGCTGCGAAGGATATAATATAACGAATAACGGGACCGCGGGAAACACCTACGGAATACTCATCAACGGTTCGCTCCGTAACATCACCATCCGCGACTGCCCTGCGATTTCCCAATACACCTACGGCATAAACGCATACCGGGCCAACGACAGCCTGATTTCCAACGTGACCGTATTAGACAACTACGGCGGCATCTATATGGAGTCCACGCAGAGGACGAACGTCTCGCAGAGCACGATTGCGAACAACAGCGGCGTGGGCATCTACCTCACGGACTCTGCCGATCACAGCACGGTCTCGGGCAACCTCATATACAACAACTCATTCCACGGCGTTTACGTGGTCATGGACAGCGCCAACAACGTATTCCGCAACAACACTGCATACCTGAACACGAACCACAGCTTCGCGGTCGAAGGGTGCGCGAACAACAGTTTCCTTGATAACGTCGCCCACTCCAACGCCAGAAACGGCTTTTACGCCTTCCTGTCCCCGAACACCACCTTGCGCAACAACACCGCATTCTCAAATCCCGTCTATGGCATCGAGGCAACACGCTCAAACTCCAGCACCGTGGAAAACAACACCCTCACCGGGAACGGAAACGGCGTCACGCTCGAGTCCTCATTTTACGTGGGCGTTTTGGGCAATAACATCTCGTCCAACAGCGGGGCCGGCATATACCTGACCGATTCAGCGGACAACAACACGATTGCGTTCAACGTCGTTAACAACAATTCCTTCAATGGAATTTACCTCGTTCTCGACAGCTACTTCAATAACATCACCGGGAATCTGGTGTTCGACAACTCCCCGTCCGGAATCAGCCTGGAGGAATCATACTACAATTCACTTGCCGGGAATACGGTCCACGGAAACGCTGCCGGCGGGACCAACCTGTCGGACTCGGGCGGAATCACCATCCGAAACGACCACTACTATGCCAACAGCCCGGATTTCATGGTTTCGGCTGGAGGCGCCCCGCGGAGCATCAACCTCTCCAACGTGGCATTTGACAGCTACTCGGGCACGTTCCAGAACTACACAAACCTGTCCCTCAACGACAGCGTGGACGCCTCCAGCTCATATTCAATCGACTGGACGGCAACCCCCGCCATGCCGGAGCCGTTCCTGGCGCCCTTCGCGGGCAAGTTCGTCAACATATCGGCGCTTGCCGGCACAACCAGCATCGACAGGGTCGCCTGGAGCTGGCTCGCCTCCGAGGCAGTCGCCCCGTATGACGAATCCCGCTTCGAGCTCTGGAAGCAGAACTCCAGCGGCTGGATGTTGATGAACAACACGCCCAATACCGTCAGCCACGAGCTCAGCCTGAGCGCGATGAACCCGGCCAGCATCTACGGCATACTCAACGCGACCGACAACTGCCCCATTGTCACGGCGGACTACGTCCAGACGGGCAACTTCAGGGGCTCGCCCAACGTGGTGAGCGGCGGGACCGCCTGCGTGGTGATAAACGCCGACAATATCATATACGACTGCAACGGGTTCAACATCACCGGCAACGGCTCGGGCATTTCGACCTTCGGCATCATCGCCGACCACCACCGTAATGTTACGATAAGGAACTGCCCCGGCATATCCAATTACTCCTGGGGCGTCGAGTTCAACGACGTCAACGACAGCGCCATAATAAACAGCACCTCTTACAACAACACGTACTACGGGTTCTGGGTCACCTGGGCAATGCCGTACAACGGGTCGAACAGGAACCTTATAGCCAACAACACCGCCCATTCCAATGGCAACAGCGGCTTCTTCATAGGCGGCTACAGCAACAACATCAGCGGCAACGTCGCCCGCGACAACAGCGTCAACGGCATCTGGCTCGCCAGCCTTGAAAACAACCGCATCCTGAACAACAGCGCCTCAGGCAACGTGAACGGCGCAGGCATCCTGCTTGGCAACGCAAGCGCCAACGTCGTGGAGGCAAACGCCGTCGCCAGCAACCGGTACGGAATAACGCTCAATCCCGGCTCGGGCCGCAACCTGGTCAATCTCAACAACGTGTCATCCAACAGCATAACCGGGATAGCGCTCAGCCAGGCGCCCATGAACAACCTGACCGGCAACCGCGTCAACAGCACGGCCGGCACGGGAATAGATGTCAGCAGCAGCCCGCTGGTCCTAGTGTCCGGCAACACAGCCTACCTCAACATCCACGGAATAGCCCTGAGGAACGCCTCCTCCGGCTGCACCGTCTCACTCAACAACGCGACCCAGAACTCCCAGAACGGGATTTTCCTCAGCCAGGTTAGCGCCAACAACGTGACCGGCAATGCGCTTTCGTCCAATAGCAACTACGGCATCTACCTCTCCGCCTCGCCAGGCAACCGCGTGGAGGGCAACAACGCCAGCAGCAACATGAACGGAATCCGCCTGGACGGCGTCTCTAACGGCAACCTGGTGGATTCCAACACGGTCCGGTCGAACACGGCCTACGGCATCGTCGTGTCGCTCGCCACCCAGAACAACATAACGCGCAACAACGCCACCCTCAACAACGACGGCATATACCTGTCCGCGCCCGGCAACCGCGTCCTCGGCAACGCCTTCAGCGACAATGCCAACGTCGGCATCTACGTTACCGGTGGAAGCTCCACGAACAACCTTATCGCCGACAACCTCGCGAACGGCAACACCAACTACGGCATCTTCGTGGCCGCCAGCGGAAACGACTACAACAACCTGACCAACAACACGGCCAACCAGAACTATCATGGCATCTGGGTGCAGGACTCCGAGTACTGCATACTCAGGAACAACAGGGCGGACAACAACACGGACAACGGTTTCTACATCGGAACCGCGGCCCACAACACCCAGCTGCACAACAACACGGCCGGGGACAACGGCGGCTACGGATTCTACCTGATTTCGTCCGACATCTGCACCATGGCCGACAACACCGCCTTCGGCAACTCCGACGGCATCGACGCGGAATCCGCGACGTCACTGACCTTCCTGGGCAATACGGTGCACGACAACCTCGGATTCGGCATGCGCGTCTGGGTGGTCACCGACAGCATGCTGTACAACACCACCGCATACAACAACCCCCTTTCGGGCATAGTCGTGCGCGAATCGGGCGGAATCGATGTCACAGACAGCCTCGCACACGACAACGGCGAAGTGGGCATCTACCTTGCGAGCAGCGACACCAACAGCATCCTGCGCAACAACGCTTCGTCCAATGGCCTTGCGGGCATATTCCTCAACATGAGCGACAGCAACACCATCGAGGACAACCTGGCCGACTCGAACGTCATGGTAGGCATCGGGATGGACAACAGCACCCTCAACGGCATAGCCCGCTGCAACGCCTCGAACAGCCTCTACGGCTTCGTATTCGTCAACAGCCCGTCGAACACGCTGACCGACTCCATCGGCCACGACTTCACGGACCTCGGCGACGGCGGAGGGGACCCGTTCCTCACCACCGGAGGCCGGGCGCTCGCCATCGGCTACTCGTCCGACAACAACCTCGTGGAGAACAACATGTTCTACCAGGCGACCATGATACTCGCGGACGTGGATTCCAGCGACGGGAATACCCTGCGCAACAACAGCATGCAGGGCTCATTCCTCTGCGCCGCGGTGCGCAGCTCGGACGCCACGGCCCTTGAAGAAAACATCATGACCGGCTGCCTGGCAGGCGCCGTCACCAACGTGTCCACGGGCACTGCCTTCACCCAGAACAACATGACCGGGAACATCATGGGCCTCGCCCTTCTCATGTCCAACCAGACAGGCCTGTCCATGAATGCCATAAGCAACAACCTGATCGGCATGATGCACACGGATTCCGCGGGCACCCTCATGCAGGACGACCACTTCTTCAACAACAGCGCCGGCGACCTCATGGTAAACATGGCCATCATGACGCCGGGCGCCCTGCTGAATCTGTCCCGCGTTGTCTTCGACAGCCCGGGCGGGGCGTTCCAGAACCACACCGTGGTTTCGCTGGACGACACGCTCGGCGTGGAATCATACTCCCTGAGCTGGGCAGATGATTCAACCGTGCTCCCGCTGCCGCCCGATACCGAGAGCTTCCACAACAAATACGTGAACATCAGCGACCTCGGGAACGGTTCAGTGATAGACCGCGTGGTCTGGCACTGGCAGGATGCCGAAGTCCCGGGCTTCACCGAATCCGGCCTGAGGATATACGAGAACGACGGCTCGTGGTCGAACGCAGGGGCGACGCTGAGCGCTGCAGCGAACACGCTCACAATCGACGCCCTGGCCGGCTTCAGCGTTTTCGCGGTCCTGTACTACGATGCGCCGGAAGCGGATGAGACCCGGCCCGAGCCCGAGGAGGGATACGCCGTCTCCATACGCTCGGCCTGCAACGGATTCATCGTGAGCGTGAAGGACGGCGGCACCGCGGTAGATGACGCTTTCCTGAAAATAATGGACGACACGAACGCCCGGGAGCTGCCATCCATATACACAAACGCGAGCGGGCAGGCCTTCGTGCCATACTGCGACATAGACGTCTCAATCAAGGCGTCCAAGTCCGGCCGCTCGGGCACCGAGGACGGGTTCGCCGGATGCGGCTTCTGCCCCGAGTGCGCCACGGACGAGGACTGCGCGTCAAGCGAGCAGTGCCTCCTGCAGGAGTGCGTGCCAATAAACTGCCCGCGCGGCAGGGTCGTGGACCACGCGTGCGAGCTTTACGAGTGCATGGTGGACGCGGACTGCCCGGCCGGGCAGGTCTGCATAGACCACTTCTGCGAACTGGCATACGAATGCTACCTTGGCGATGCCAACACGACCGCCGACGACAACGACGACTGCGACGCGGACGAGTACTGCCGCGTCGAGGAGGGCGACCCCGGAGGCACCTGCGAGCAGGTGGAGGGTTGCGGCGAGATTATCGACCACGCCCTCGTGCCCTGGGAGTGCGGCGACATGGAGGCATGCCCGGCATGCCCCGAGGGCGAACTCTGCATAGGGCACGCCTGCGTTGCGGGAGACCTCTCCTGCCCCGCGAGCGGCCTGGTCGGCGAGAGGAAGACCTGCAGCGCCACCGAGAACGGCGAGCCCTGCGTGAACTGCGACTACGAGGTGGCGACTCCCGACGGGAAGAAGCTCACCGGCAAGACGGACGCCAAGGGCTCCCTGGGCCTGCCGCTTACCAACGAGGGCACCTACAGGATAACCCTCCTGAAGGATGGCCAGGCGATAAAGGTGCTGGCGATAAGGGCCCTGCCCCGCTCCGAACCCGAAGACGAGGGCAGGGCGGGCGCAACCGGAGCGGAGGCCGCGATGACGATGTTCCTCGTCATCCTGCTGCTATTCGTCCTTGGCGCGATACTCTACTGGAGGCGCAGGGGCGGCAAGGAGGCCAAGCCCGCGCCGAAGAAGCAGTGAGCCTCCAATTTCCTTTTTATTGCCTTTTTTCAACGCTTTCCAGCCCCGGGGCTGCCCAAATAAAAAAAATCGCCCCAACCGCGATTTGAACGCGGACAGCAACCTCCGCAGGGTTGCGTCCTATCCAGGTTAGACTATTGGGGCAACAATCGGTCCGTGCGGACGCCTTCTGGCGGGATATTCTCCGGATGGACAGATTTAAATAGCTATACCTTTTAAATTATTCTCTGCATTTTCTCGGTGGTAATTGCCTGTCCCGAGGATAGGCCGATTCATCACTTGCCAGAATATCAGGTGGTATGTTGAAAAGATGCATAACCTGCGGAAGGAACACAAAGGACTTCGCGGAGTTCCCCTGCCCGGGCTGCGACGAGAAGATCGTACGCTGCCATTACTGCAGGGAGAACCGGAACAAGTACGTGAGCCCCTGCGGCTTCAACGGACCATAGGTGCCTAGATGGAGTACAACGTAGCGGCCCAGATAAAGGTTTACGTGGACGATCCGGCGACGATGCCGTCGGTCCGGTCATCCATCGAAAAGCTTGCGAAGGTCCAGCGCTTCTGGGAGGAGGATGTCGGATTCGGTATCAAGGTCCTCAAGGCCACCCTCCTTTTCAACGATGCCGAAGGCGGGATGGACAGCATCGAATCCGGCATCAGGAAGATTCAGGGAGTCAGCGAGATGGAGGTCGAATCAGTCAGCAGGGTGTGATTATGGTCAAGAAGCAGGAAAAGAAGCCCGTCCATGCGAAAAAGCCCGTGAAGGAGGAGAAGGAGACCTTCAGGGGAATAGTCCGCATCGCGGGGAAGGACGTGAAGGGGCAGGTGAGCCTCCAGCGCGCCTTGTGCGCGGTAAGGGGCATCAGCCACACGCTCGCCATGGCGGCCGGCGCGGCAATCCACAGGGAGCTTTCCATAGACCCCCGGGGGCGGGTCGGCGACCTGACCGAGGCGCAGATAGAGAAAATCGACAAAGTCCTCTTCTCATTGCAGGACCACGGGGTTCCGGCATACATGCTCAACCGGCGCTCGGACTTCGCGTCCGGCCTGGACAGGCACGTTATCATGAACGATCTCATATTCGAAGGAACGCAGGACGTAGACAGGGAGAAGAAGTCCTTCAGCTGGAAGGGCTATCGGCACACGTTCGGGCAGAAGGTCCGCGGCCAGAAGACCAGGAACACCGGAAGGACCGGCATGGCCGTAGGTGTGCTCAGGAAGGCCATCATAGCCGCACAGGGCGGCGCGGCCGCGGGCGCGAAGCCCGCGGGCGGCGCGGCGGCTCCGGCGGCGGCAGCTCCCGCGAAGCCTGCGGCGAAGACAGAGAAGAAGTGATGCCATGGGCGATCCTAGGAAACTCCGGAACAAATATGAGCGGCCCAAGAAGCTTTGGGATGCGGACAGGCTG
Organism: Microcaldota archaeon; assembly: GCA_964647855.1. GTDB lineage: Archaea > Micrarchaeota > Micrarchaeia > Anstonellales > Bilamarchaeaceae > Bilamarchaeum. Next base: position 629,188 of record CAZYJW010000001.1, read on the forward strand.
GGCAAGGAAAAGGGCCTCAAGACGGAATACGGCCTTCGCTGCATGAGGGAGCTCTGGCGCTGCACCGCCGAACTCAAGAAGTTCAGGAGGGAGGCCCGGCGCCTGCTTTCGCTCACCGAGGAGGACCGCAAGGACGACGCCAAGAAAATCCTCCGCAAGCTCGCCCGGCTGGGGGTTCTGAAGGACGGCTCCGTCCTCGACGACGTGCTCTCGCTTGAGGTGAGGGCCGTGCTCGAGAGGCGCCTCCAGACGCTCGTGCTGAGGAAGGGCCTCGCAAGGACCATCTCACAGTCGCGCCAGCTGATTACGCACGGATTCATCGCAATTAAAGGAAGGAAGGTCACAAGGCCGGGATACGTGGTTAGCCTCGAAGAGGAGGCAGCCCTCGCGTACGCCCGCCCGATAGACCTGAGCGTGCCCGCCCCGGAGGATGAGAAGGCCGAGGCAACCGCGCCGGCCGCCCCCGAGGCGAAGGCCGAGGCCAAGGATGAGAAGGCCGAAGCGAAGCCCGAAGCCGGCTGAGGTGTTTGAATGACTGAAGCGAAAACCCCGGAAGCCCCCCCGAAGCCCGAGGAGGCCCCGAAAGCCGAGGCGAAAGCCGAGGCGAAGCCGGAAGTGAAGGAGGAGGTCCGCAAGCCCCGGAGAATCCGGCTGGCGGTCGTCCACGTATACTCGTCCAAGAACGACACCATAATAACCGCGACGGATGTCAGCGGCGCCGAGACGCTCGCATGGGCGAGCGGCGGCATGGTCGTGAAATCCCACAGGGAGGAAGGCAGGCCCTATGCGGCCATGCAGGCCGCCCTGCGCGTGGTCAACAGCCTAAAAGACAAGGGCGTCACGCACGTTCATGTCAAGATTCGCGCCCCCGGAGGCGTCGGTATGAAAACGCCCGGCTCGGGCGCGCAGGCGGTCGTCAGGACCATCGCAAGGACCGGGGTCCGCATCGGCAGGATTGAGGACGTCACTCCGCTGCCCACCGACTCGATGAAGCGCAAGGGCGGCAGAAGGGGAAGAAGGGTATGAAGCTCGTACTCGACAAGAAGCAGGGGAACCGGCTCGAGGTCATCGGAAAGGGCGTGTCCACGTCCATGGCCAACATGGTCCGCAGGTACGCGCTTTCCCGCGTGCCCGTCCTCGCCATCGACTCGGTCACCTTCTACGACAACAGCTCGGCCTTCTGGGACGAGTATGTGGCGCACAGGCTCGGCCTTTTCCCGATTGTGACCCCGGAGGACGTCCCGGAGGGCATCGAGGTGATATTCACGCTCGACGCCGAGGGGCCGAAGGTGGCCTACGCATCGGACATGAAGAGCACTGACAAGGAGATCGTCGTCGCGAAGGGCAACCTCCCCATCGTGACGCTCGGCCCCAACCAGCACCTCCGCTTCGAGGCGAAGGCTGTCGTCGGGACCGCACAGAGGCACTCCAAGTTCCAGGCCGGAATAGTGGGCTACGGCGCCGAGGGCGACGACATCCGCATGGTTGTCGAGAGCTTCTTCCAGATGGAGCCCGTGGACGTGATATCCCGGGCGTGCGACCAAATCGAGGCCGACATCGGGGCCGTAGAGGAGGCCCTTGGAAAGAAGCCGGAGAAAAAGAAGAAGGCCGCAAAGGCGGAGAAGAAGCCCAAGGCGGCAAAGAAGCCCAAGGCCGCCAAGAAGGCCGACGCGGGCGAAAAGGCCGACGAACCCGAAGCCGAAACCGGGCCCGAGGGCGAGAAATCGGAATAATAACTTTTGTTCATTATTACGCGGGGTGGCAGAGCCCCTGAACTGCGGTTCAAGAACTGCCACTGTCATGAGGGGTTCCCTCATGCCGTCAAGTTCATACGCAGGGGTGGCAGAGCGGCCAAATGCGCCAGCTTGAGGGGCTGGTGGGTTAGTCCCTTCGAGAGTTCGAATCTCTTCCCCTGCATGAATTTTTTATTATCCTTCGCTTCGGTCAAAAATTCGGTAAACAACCTGTCCGTATTGACTTCGTCAGGGGAAGCATTCGAACCTGCCCGCTATTCTTACCCCTATCATTTACTCCTGACAAGATGCCGAAACTTCCTGTGGGTTTCCACTAATCCGCCTTATGCGATTCCCTATACAAGGGTTAGAAATCCCCACGCGCCCCGCGTCCGGAAACTGCCTCAATCAGGGAAGGAGCAGCTTCAGGTAGAACATCGGCGAGACGACCTTCTCCTTCTCCTCGGCCGAGCCGAGCATGTCAATCAGCGTCTGCCGGACCTCCGGCTTGTCCGCAGCCCTCCCTATGAAGAGGTTCAGGAGGAAGCGGTGGCGCGAAAGCCTCTGGAGCCGGTGGGAATTGGCCATGTCAGGCCGGAGGAACCTGGAGACGTTCTCCTCATAAGCGGATAGAGACGTAGCAGGAAGCGGCCCGTCCCCCTTATCCGATTCCAGGGCGGAGTTTATCGCCATGGCCGCATATTTGCCTGACGAAAGCGCGTTCCCCACGCCTTCGCCCGAGAACGGGTCGACAAGGGAAGCGGCATCCCCGACAAGCACCCAGCCGTCGCCGGTATTACCCTTCCTGTATGAGCCGTTGGGAATCGCCCAGCCGCCGATCCTGCCCTCCAGCCTCGCGTTGGCGAACCTCGGCGCTATCGAAGGGTGGGACGACACCGCCTCCTGCAGTATGGTCGCCGGGTGCTTCCTCTTAAGGTCGGAAGAAAGGATTCCGAGGCCGACATTGGCCTTCCCCCCCGCCATCGGGAATATCCAGAGGTAGCCCGGAAGCACCCCGTCGATGAAATAGAGCTCGATGTTCTCGCTCAGCCCGCTTATGCCGCTCCAATACCCACGGACCGCCGAATAAATGTGCTCCTTCGGCGGCGTCGGCTGTGCCACGAGCCTGCTCACGGTGGAAGCCGCGCCGTCGGCGCCGACCACCACCCTTCCGCGGAACCCCATGCCCTTCCTGCTTTTTTCGGACGACAGCGTCCCGCTGATGCCGCATACGGCTCCGGACGAATCCCTTTCGAGCCCGCCCACGGCGAAATTCTGCAGTATCGTGATGTTTTTATCTTTGGACGCCTCCTTGAACAGGAGATTGTCGACATCGCGCCTCTCGACCGTGTATCCGGCGAACTCCATGCCGGCAGCGTTGGGGAATGGGACGTCGACCGTCTTGCCGCCGGGCGAAACCATCCGCAGGCCCCTCACAACCCCATGGGGAAGCAGGGGGATGGCATCGAGCAGCCCAAGGTCCCGCGCTATGCCTATGGATTTCCCGGAGAACGCGTCGCCGCACACCTTCTCCCTGGGGAATGAGGCCTTCTCGAGCAGCAGGACCTTCCTTCCCGCCCTTGCGAGGAACAGCGCGCACGAGCACCCGGAGGGGCCGGCGCCGACGACAATGGCGTCATATGGGCCGGAAACGGCACCGGTTGTGGCTTTGGACATGTCTACCCCGCAACATTATGCCGGGGGGAGATATTAAACGCTTTCCGATGATACCAAAAGCCATGGCGGAACCTGCTTCCCGCATCATCAATGACATCTGGACTCCGCCCCGGGAATGGAAAACCCCGGGCGCATGGTTCTGGTGGTTCTGGCTTTTCTTCATCCACGACAAGGACACGCCGAAGACCGGGAAATGCCGCCAGCTCATGATTCTCTGGTCGATAAAGAAGGACCCGCGCATATCCTGCAACGGCCTCGACATCCGGATTCCCGAACAGCTTGTCAAATCCGGCGACGGCAGGTGGAGGCTCAACGGCGCGGCCGCGGCCTGGTATTTCGACGGGAAAAGGATGAACGAGGATTTCATACTTGAGACGACTCCGATGGAACTGGACCGGAAAGGGCGCTCCCTCAAGGCGCCGGGCGATACGCCCTCGTCCTTCAGCCTCCGGGGCGATGAATTCATCACGAGGCTTGCCGGGCGCGACGTGTCGGGAAGGCGGATATCCTTCGATTTCCGGGCGGTGCAGTCCGACCGCCACGAGGCGGTCGGGCCCGCATACGGCGACACCCCGTTCCCCTTCGGGATGAGGGTGGAGGGGACGATGATAGAGCGCTTCGACCTCAAAGGGACCGAAACCTCGGAGGGGAAGAAGAAACCCCTCAGAGGCACGGCGTATTTCCAGAAGATACTTGTCGCCGTGCCGCCCCCGCAGTGGTACTGGGGGGTCTATCATTTCGAAGACGGGAGCATCCTCACCTTCATGGTGACTTACCTGGGGAGGGCGATGTTCGCAGGCAACGTATGGAAAAAGGCCAGGCTCAAGAACCCGTCCTTCGCGGTGAAGAAGGACATCATGCTCTACCACGCGCCATCCGGGCGGGTGTTCAAGTCCCATGACGTGCACCTTGCGCCGAAGGACGAGGGCGGGGGCCTATGGTCGCACCATGTGCGGGCCAAAGGGAGGAATTTCCGCCTGGACGCGGTTGCCAGGGCGTATTCCCATGCCTGCTGGAGCTTCGAGAAGCGCGTCGGCGCGCTTCCAGCGAAATCCACGTTCAAGTACAACGAATATCCCGCCGTCCTAGAGCGCCTCGCCCTCGACACCAAGGAGGGCGACCGGATAGTTCTCAGGAACGGCTGGGGCAACATGGAGAACTCATGGGGCTTCCTGATATGACCTGGCTTTGCCGAAGGCCCGTGGCTAATATTTACATTTATAAATATTTACCTATATAAATAAATGATGGCAGATGCCGGCCTGCGCCTTCTCAAGGCCCTTTCGGATGACACGCGCCTGAAAATCGTCAAAACCCTTCTCCGTGGCGAGCGCTGCGCCTGCGAGATTCCGAAAATGGTCGGAAAGGCGCAGCCAACGGTATCTTTGGCGCTTAAGAAGCTTCGCGCGGCCGGCGTGGTCGCATGCAGGCGGGACGGAGCGAAATGCATATACCGCGTCTGCGACCCGCGGGTCGGCAGGATCATGGAGGCGGCCGTATGAAAATCGAAGTGCTGGGCTCGGGATGCGCGAACTGCAGGAGGCTCGATGAGAGCGTCCGCGAGGCGTGCGTCATCCTCGGAATCCGGGCGGACATATCCAAGGTGACGGATTACGGTAAAATCGCATCCTTCGGCGTCAGCGCCACGCCCGCACTCGCGGTGGACGGGGACGTGCTCTTTGAAGGCCGGGTCCCCGGCTCCAAGGAGATTGCGAAAATGCTCAAGGAGCGCTGCTGATCATGGGAGTCCTGGAGGATTTGAGCTCGGCCGTTGTGTACGGCGCCCTGGGCATGGGCGCGGACGACCCGCTTGCGCGTGCACTCGACTTTTTCATCTACGACAGCATAAAGGTGCTTCTTCTCCTGTGCTCCATGGTGTTCCTAATCTCCATCCTCCGGACGTTCATCACCCCGAAGAGGGTGAGGGCCCTGCTTGGGGGGAGGAAGGAGGGCGCCGGGAACGTGCTTGCCGCGCTCCTTGGAATCCCCACCCCGTTCTGCTCGTGCTCGGCGGTCCCTCTTTTCATCGGATTCGTGGAGGCCGGCGTCCCGCTCGGCGTGACGTTCTCATTCCTGATAGCGTCGCCGATGATAAACGAGGTCGCGGTTGCGCTTCTCCTGGGCATGGTGGGCTGGGAGGCGACGCTCCTCTACGTGGGCGCCGGACTGTCGGTGGCGATAGCCGGCGGAATCGTCATAGGACGTATGGGGCTCGAGGGCGAAATCGAGGGCTTCGTCTTCGAGGCGAAATTCCGCGAGGGCAAGGACCGGGATCTCAGGTGGGGCGGGCGCCTGGGCTTCGCCAAGGAACAGACCCTGGACATCCTGCAGAGGGTCGGCCCATATGTCCTTGCAGGAATCGCGGTCGGAGGTCTGATACACGGGTATGTCCCCGTGGGCTTTCTGACAGAAATCGCCGGCAGGTCGAATCCGTTCGCGGTGCCCGTATCCGTAATCGTGGGCATCCCTCTGTATTCAAACGCCGCCGGCACCATTCCGATAGTGGAGGCCCTCATGTCCAAGGGCATGGCCATCGGCACGGCGCTCGCGTTCATGATGAGCGTCACCGCGCTCTCGCTTCCCGAGATGATAATCCTCCGGAAGGTCCTCAGGCCCCGGCTTCTCGGGGCGTTTGCTGGCGTCCTCGCGGTTTCGTTCGTCCTTATCGGATTCGCCTTCAACATCCTCCTCGGCTGATGCGCTGGATAAAAAACGCTCGCTTCCAATCATGCCCATGGACGTTGCACAGGCGGTCCTCCTCGGCATCCTCCAGGGCGTCACGGAATGGCTGCCCATCTCCAGCTCGGGCCATCTCGCCCTCGCCCAGATGTTCCTGGACATCGACGCCACGGTGCCATTCGACATCATGCTGCACCTGGGCACCCTCCTTGCGGTGGTCGCATTCTACCGCCGAGACCTCATCGCAATGGCAAGGGGCATCCTCGCGCGCGATTCGAAATCCCTCCGCCTCGCCGGGCTTATAATCCTGTGCGCTATCCCCACGGCGGTGATCGGCCTCGCGTTCAAGGGCGTTTTCGAGGGATTCTTCTCAAGCCCGCCCGCGGTGGCCTCGATGCTCGCCATCACCGGAATCTTCCTCATCGTCTCATCGGGGGCGAAGCCTGGCGAGGGCAGGCCCGATGCGCGCTCCGCCATCCTAATAGGAATAGCCCAGGGCATTGCGGTCGCCCCAGGAATCTCAAGGAGCGGCTCCACCATAGGCACGGCCCTCCTTCTCGGAATCGGGCGGGAAGAGGCCGCGCGGTTCTCGTTCCTTGCGGCGATAATCCCTATTCTCGGAGCGGCGGCGCTCGAGGGCAGGCACATCCTGGATTCCGGATTCGAGCCGGTCCCGCTCATCGCGGGCTTCCTGGCGGCGGCGGTCGCGGGATATCTATCGATAGGCATCCTCCTGCGCATCCTGCGGGGTGGCCGCTTCGAATGGTTCGGCTACTACTGCCTCGCGGTCTCGGCAATAACCCTGGCGGCTTCATTCGCGGCCTGAGGGGCGCATCGTTATCGATATAAACCCTCCTTCCGGAATGCGTCCATGGCATACACGTTCCCCGCCCCCATAACCGACCTTCTCTCAATCGTTTCGCTCGTCATCGAGGCGCTCGCCCTCCTCTTCCTCATCGTCGCCGTCTTCCATTCGCTCTACCGCATCCTGCGGATAGAGGTGTTCCACGACAAGAGGTTCCACGAATACGAGCACACCAAGCGCACCCTCATCCAGAAGGTCATATTCGCGCTCGACTTCCTGGTGGCCGCCGACCTGATACGCCTGGCAATCCTCTTCGAGTTCATGGACATCCTCAAGGTCGCCCTGATAGTGGCGATGCGGACCATGCTGAGCTGGTCCCTGAGCAAGGAGATACACCTCCACAAGGAATAGCCCGCCGCGCCCGGCCCGCTTCCGCGTCCGGATGAATCACGCCGCCATGTGCCCGTACAATATGTTCAGGCCTATTCCGATCAGCACAAGGCCGCCCAGGACCTCCGCCCTGCTTCCGAGCCCGCAGCCGTATCTGTTTCCCGCGAAAACCGAAATGAAAGAAAGCGCGGCGGTTATTGCCGCGACCGAGGCCGCCGTCTCGAAAAGGGAATGGTCCGCGAACGCCACCCCGACCCCTACGGCGAGCGCATCGATGCTTGTCGCGACCGAAAGCATCAGGAGCACCCCCATGTCCAGAAGGCGCACCCTCTCGTCCGGGCAGATGCGGGAGGACTCCAGGATCATCTTCCCGCCCACGATGGCGAGCAGCCCGAAGGCCACCCAGTGGTCGATGTCAGAAACCGCGGCCCTGAGGCTTTCACCCCCAATCCCCCCCAGCAGAAGCATGCCGCCCTGGAACGCCCCGAAGAAAAGGGCCGCAAAGAGGGCGGATTTGGCGACGCCGCCCTTCCGGGCCGTGGCTCCGCCCGCCATCGATACGGCGGAGGCGTCCATTGCAAGCCCGATTCCGACAAGAACGGAGGTTATGATGTCCAATCAATCGACCCCTAAGCGCTATCCCGGGGATATCTGCACCCCGGCGATTAAAAACCCCGGTGCAGGCCGCCGAGGGCGGCCAGCTCCCCGGCAGACCGGGCCCGGGCGATTCCGGCCCGGATTGAGCATGCGCCGGAGACGCCCTTCACGAACCAAAGCGCCCTCGCCCTGAGGGTCTTCAGGTCCGGCTCCCCCAGATGCCTCCTATGGAGCGAGGCATACTCCCCGAGAAGACTCATCCGCCCTTCGATGCCGTCCGGCTCCGCTCCGCAGAAAAGCATGGGGTTCGCCATGGCCGCCCTTCCCACCATGAACGAGTCGCAAAACCCGTCCCGGACAAGCTCCCTTCCCCGTTCGATGCTTTGGATGTCGCCGTTTCCCACTATCGGAATGCCCGCGCCCTCGCGCACCTTTCTTATCGTCTCCCAGTCCGCCTTGCCCGCATATCCCTGGGACGGGGTCCTCCCATGGATGATTGCGAAATCCGCACCGGCCCTTTCCGCGACCCGGACAATATCGAGAGTCCCCCCGAATCCGCCCCTGAGGCGCATTTTCACGCACACGGGCTTCCCGGAAGCCTTTGACATCCCTTCCAGCGCGGCTCCGATGGCTTCCGGACGCCCCAGCATGGCGCTCCCGGCACCCGCGTCCATGGTCCGGCTCGAGGGACAGCCGCAATTGAGGCACAGGTAGGAGGCGAATGGAAATGCCTCTGCGAGATGGCCGGCCGCCTTTGAGATCAGGGACGGATCGCCGCCGAACACCTGGATGCCGAGATTCCGTTCCGGGGGGCGGGCGTCGACCAGCGCAACCTTCTCCGGATGCCTCGCGGCCATGTCCGCGCTAATGAGCGGGACGCAGGCGCTTTCCGCCCCGTACCTCTGGCAGAGCAGGCGGAAGGGAAGGTCGGTGCATTGGTGGATGGGCGCAAGGAAATTTCCGAATATCACGCAAATTGTTTTCCCAAAATATATTATATCACTTTCTCTGCCACTTCGTTACTAATATATACCTTCCAGCCATATGTTTTTTTTATGCGGACTTGCATCCTTTTTGCGTTACTAGCTCTCTCAAATGCATCCTTTGCCCTGACTGAAATCGACTCCTGCGGGTATCTTTCCACACCTGGAGAGACCTACATCCTGAACTCATCATTATCCGGCGAATTCCCCGACATAAATTCCGGATATGATGTTTGCCTGGTAATAAATGCATCCAGCGTCGTTTTGGATTGCGATGATCTCACCCTGTCATCTTCGCTGGCCCTGAGCAACATCGGCATTTTGGTTTATGATGCAGACAGTGTAGTGGTCAAAAACTGCAGCCTGACCGGTTACAGCGAAGGGATACACCTCTATTCATCTGAATATGGCAGGTATGAAAACAATTACATATACAATATCACCCCTATCGGCATCGGAATATACGCAGACAACAATTCCCATAGCAATGTGCTCTTCAACAATATCGTCAACCGGACCTTAGGCGGTTACGATATACGGTCGAACAATAACACCCTGGTTCAGAACGTCGTATTCAACTACAGCGGGGGCACCACAAGCATCGGCTTCGGCATTACCGGAAATGACAACAACCTTACCTCAAATGCCGCAGTCTACTCAGAAAGAGCCTTGTCCCGGGGCTTCAGCGTTTCTGGTTTCCGCAACAACTTCACCAGCAATATCGCCGCGACAATATTCAACGACAGGACGTACGGCTTCTATGTCATGGGCAATAACTCTCGGTTCGTTGGGAATATGATAGAGAATAATACGAACGGCATCTACCTATCCGGTGCGAACGAAACATTCATCTCCAATAACAACATCAACAACAGCTATTATTACGGCATACGGTCCAGTTCCAGCTTCAATAACACTTTCATAAACAACGATATCTTTTCCAACGGAACTCCGACCAGCGGCATAGGCATTCTGATAGAGGATGCCCGCAACCATTCAATCATGCACAACAACATCACTACCAACGGGGTCGGATTGGCCAACTATGGCGTAGAGCTTGTCAGAAGCGCGAACAACACTCTTTCCAATAACAACATCAGTACAAATGGCATAGGAAGGAACAACTATGGAATCTATCTCCATTCGCCAACAACTCCGGGCAACACCGTATCGAACACAATCGAGGGGAATGTAATCACAACAAACGGGCAGAATGCCACCGACGGCCTCAATTACGGCATCTTCCTCTATGCCGATACTGCCAATTCGAAAATCAACAATAACACCCTTAGAAGCAACTCCATCCGCACAAACGGAACCGCGCGCTACAACTCCGGCATTTATCTCCGGGCACTGGGGACAGGCAGCCAAATCCAGGACAATCTGGTACAAGACAACAACATCTCCACGAACGGCTCGGAGGGCAATTACGGCATCCATCTATACGCCCAGGGCGCATCATCCGTCCTTGAGAGAAACAATCTCACGGGCAACAATATCACGACAAACGGCCGGAGCGGGGGCACCAACTTCGGGATTTATGTGTATGCAATCAGCACCTCTTCCGCAAACGGCAACAACATGCGCAATAATTCCATCAGGACGAACGGGGGCGGCGCCTCGAATCACGGCATATACCTCTACTCGAGCGATTCCGCAAGCATCCGGATGAACAATGTCTCGGCCAACAATATCACGACGGGCGGCACGTCGAACAACTATGGCCTTTATCTGTCATATTCGCCGGACAACGATATATCGATGAATAACCTCACGACAAGCGGGTCGGCTGGCTCGAACTATGGAATGTACGTTGTATATTCGAACAATTCCCAAATTCACGGTAACGAAATACGGGCCGTGGGCTCCACCAACCTCAACATCGGAATACGGGTGCTCTATTCCAACAATTCCAACATCAACGACAACAATATCTCAACATCGGGTACATCCAGCAACGAAGGCATCCGTCTCGAAACCTGCCGGAACAACAGCGTTGCCCGGAACAGCATTGCCACAGATGGAAGCCGCCAGGGCAATTACGGTATTTACCTGTTGGGAGCCAATGAAAGCGATGTTGCCGGCAACAACGCCACAACAACTTCGTCGACCTACCACAATTTTGGCTTCATACTCCACACGTCGCATGACAACCGCATCCAGGACAATCTCGCAAACGGGACGACGACAGGTTTTTTCATCTGGACAAACTCAAACAATACGAGCCTCTCAGGCAATACTGCCCATGGCACCGGAGGAAACGGTAGCGGCACATACGACGGTTACGGCCTCCTGGTATGGGATGCAAACCAGACCCGGGTGGAGGGAATGCACCTCTATGACAATCCCGTGGATTTCAAGGTGAACGGGACAGGGATATTCCTCAACCTATCCGGAATGGTCTTCGACGGCGATGCCGGCTTCATTTTGGGTTTTACGAACCTTTCGCTTGTCGACACGGTTTCTTCATCATATGCCATCGACCACGCCTCCACTCCCCCCTCGCCTCCCGGAACAACGTTTGCGCAAAAGTCCCTGAACATCACCAACCTGACGGAAGGCGTCTCGATAGACACCCTGATTTGGCACTGGGCGGATTCCGAACTCGGTTATCTTGACGAATCGAAACTCGCGCTGCTCAGGTACTCGGCAGGCGCATGGCAGCAGCCTCCGCTCAACGACACCCCGGACATATCCGAAAACCGGATATCCCTCTCCGGCCACTCGCCGTCCAGCATCTATACCCTGATGGAGTACACGGATGAAGTTGCCGGGATAAGCGTTCAGAAGACTGTGAACGCAACCTCAGCAGCTGTCGGGGACGTTGTGCAATACACCGCTAACATCTCAAACAACGGCACTGCCAATTTGACGGTGTCTGCAATCGACATCCTGCCGGATGGCGTCGAATTCATCGGCTCCAACTTCCCTCCAGACAGCACGTCTGGCGGGATAATCCAGTGGGATTCTATCTTCGTTAATTTAACCCCGGGCTCATGGGTGCTTCTAATCTACAATGTTTCGGTAACCTCTGGCGGAGTTCAGGAAAACGACATTCAAATCTTCGGCGACCCAGACCTTGGCCTGTCAGTATCCGCAAACGGCTCGGTTTCATTCACTGCATCCGAAATATCGTCCCCCCCAGAATATGATGATGACGGCCCAAATCGCAAACCGCTCCAGATTTTGGCTGACACGCCCGACTGCGAATATTCCCTGCTGGCAATAGAAAGCGACGGGGAGAGGGTGCCGTCTGCTTCCGTCAGGATTCTTAACCTGCTTACAGGCGAACTGCTCTTTGACGGCTTCAGCGATTCGGAAGGCATCGTCCGTGTGGAGTTCCATTCAACCCGGGTCCGGGTGATAGCACGCAAACCGGGATATGAGACCGCCCGCGCAGAGTTTGAAGCCGGATGGATAGCCTGTAGTTCCAGCTGCGAAAATGATGAAATGTGCCGTTCCACACATGGACATTGCTTCGGCCCCGGGCAAACTTATCCAATACCCCCAATTTCCACCCATACAGGAGACATCCGCGACGATCTGTTTTCCAACTGCGTGTGGGATGAAATAAATGAGGATGAAGCATGGGAAGGGCAAGTAGACCCAAGCCATTTGGTTTTATGTAAAATTGACTTCCTTGAAAGGACTGATAAGTATTTTGATGTTTCGATAGTGGCGTCATTCGATCCTGGAGTTATCGACGATAATTACCTACGGATATGCAGTGATGAATGCACAAGAAAACCAGATTGCTGGGACGGAGATTTCTGTGAATTAACCGAAAATGCAAAGAAGGCAATCATACTCGGAGGCGGGGACTGCAAACGGAGTAGATATATCGAGCCGGGCGCAGAGGGCTCGAGCTGCACAATGGATTCGGATTGCAATGAAGGGAATTATTGCGAGCCCGTTTACAGTGTATGCTTGCAGGGCTGCAATGAAGGGCACGAGGCCAATTGCGGTGCCGGATTCTTCTGCAATCTCTCAGCTACTGATGCCCCGCCAGGCGCTACTGGTCCAGCCAACGTCAACATTTGCATGCCGGGCTGCCGCGGCGATGAAAACTGCGAATGGTACCAATTCTGCAATTCAACATTCAGCTGCCAAAATCTCAGCTGCGGCAAAATCAATAACCATCAAATTTCCCAAGAGTGGGACTGCGAACCCGTGATAGCTGGAGAGGGTTATAAGTACAATCCTTTCTGCCCGATTGGATGCCCTGCAGGGAAATTCTGCAATGCTTCCAACAAATGCCAGGATGGATGCCAAGAAAATCCTGACTGCCCCTCAGGAATGAAATGCGAGAATAATACATGCAAACCAATAGAGACTAGACCGTGCATGCCTGAATGTCCGGCTTCGCAAATATGCAGCGCCGTTTTCGGAGTCCCTAAGTGCGTCAATTGCACTCTTGAGGTGGCTGTGGTGTCAATCATTTCCGGATTAAACAACACTGTTCTTTTCACAGGTTCCTGCGATAGCAAGCCATGCGCCAATTGTGACATTTATATCTCCAATGACACCGGGAATGGCAATTGGGAGCATGTGGCTACAGGCAAGCTGGATGCTGAAGGGAGGTATTCAAAGGAGCTCTCCACGGGCAACTACACCGCCAACCTCAGCTATGCTAATACATTGCTGGCAAGCAAAGAGTTCAAGTTTACAGAAGCTACAGACCCGCCCCCCGGCAGCTGCGTTGCCAGCATCGTACTGGGAGTTGTGGCAATCGCGCTGCTGGAAGCATTCGTACGGAAGAAAAGGAGGCGACCCGAAGCACCCGGCGCCTAACATCTGATTCACCTTCAGGGTGAGGAGTCATGATTGCGCAGATTTTCTTGACTCTGCGAAATAAAACTAATTATTCCCCGTCCTGCCCACGCGCCCAATCATGCACGCAGCTGCACTGCATAAGTTCCATGAACGGCACCGGCCTCACCCTGAGCGTGGAGCCGTCATAGGACACAATGTAGCCGTTTTCCCACGGTGTGCCGCCGGCATCCCTTGCGATGAACGTTATCCCGGCCCCGATGTCATATCCGACGAATAGGGGATACTGCATGCCGCCGTGCCGGCGGGACAGCCTTGCCAGGCTTTTGGTGTCCACTGCCGGGGCCTCGCCCGGGGGAAAGGAAACCAGCGAAAGGCGCGGCTCTTCAATCCCTGCCGCATCCCGTACCAGGACCACCGCGATATCCGCCCCTTCGCGATAAGCGGCCCGGATGGCGTATCTGTGCGGCAGGAGCCCCGGTCCGATGCCCAGCCCCACGGTCCGGGAGTACCTCCCGTTCCGGAAAACGTGCACCGCTGTCTGATAGTCCGCAATGAGCAGGCCGAACGACCTGCCCGACTCGTAATATGAATTGGTCTCGATGTTGGTAAGTCCCCTTTCCCGCATAGCCTCCACCGCCCGCTCCATAGTGGTTTCCCCCTCCCGCAATCCGAGCGATTCAGCCGTCAGGTCCCTGGAATTCCGGTCGTTGAAGGCAATCCTCTCGGGGGTGATTGAATAGAACGCCGGGGTGCAATTCAGCGAAGGGCACTGGAGAAGCAGGGCGGAAGCCGCGAAGGCATGCATCAGCCATCGCTTCGGGCCCGTCTTCTTGAGGCTCCCCTCAGCAGGCGTTTGCCGGGTTTCCCGAATAGTTTTCATATTAATTTACTAATCAACACAAATTAAATACTTATCAGAAAAAAGGGGGAAGGATTGCGCTTTCTCCAGTCAGATTGCGGGGAAGAGCCTGGAGAACGGCGGCTTCTTCAAATCCCCCCCAAGCCGCCGTAAATCCAGTTCCCTGAAGTTTGGCCCCACAGCTAATACCTCCAGACACACCGGATTCCTTGCCTCCATCTCCATGCCCCCACTTCCTGGATTCCGGCCCTGCATGAGCAGGGTCGAATATTCACCCATCCCCCCGTTCCATATTATATGTGAAAATATTTTTATATATTTCGGTTTTTTAGTAAAATTCTATATATATTTATCCTACAATTGTGGTATTTATCGTTGTTTATTTGATTCAACTGTTAGTTTACTGCATTTTCGATTATCGGAATGTCCATGCGTGATGCCTCACAAAGGCATAATAATGCAGTTCCGGAAATCCAGGTCATGGACGAAAAGCTTACTTTCACCAACAGTTCTGGGGATTCCATCGCCGCCGTTTTGGGTGTGCCGGAGCGGCCTAACGGGAGGGGAATCGTGCTCCTGCACTGCTTCACATGCACCAAGCACCATCGCATCCTAAGGGGCATTTCGGAATGCCTTGTGGCCCACGGCTTCACTACGCTGAGGTTCGACTTCTCCGGCAACGGGGAGAGCGGCGGAAGGCTCGAGGACGCCACCTATACCAAGATGCTCGGCGAGGTGTCCGCGGCGGCCTCAGTCCTCCGCAAGCGCGGATGCGGGCGCATCGGGGCGGCTGGCCACAGCATGGGCGCCATGCTGGCCCTGCTTGCCGCGCACGAAGACAAGCACATAAACGCGGTGGCATTCATCTCGGGCAGCTCCCAGGCCGCCAGGGTACGCGAGGTCTTCCCGCCCGAAACCGTCGAGAAGGCCGAGCGCGAGGGGCAGGCGCAGGCGTTCGTATACGGGCGCGACATGTCGCTGAAGCGGGAATTCCTGCTGGACGTCGAGAAATACAACGTCGGGCATGCGGTGGCCGTCCTGCACCGCCCCCTCCTAATCGTGCACGGCACCGCGGACGAGATAATACCCCCCTTCCACGCCCGCCAGCTCCACCAGTGGTCCAACGGGCACAGCCGGCTCGAGCTCATGGAGGGTGCGGACCACCTGTTCCGCGATGAGCGCAACCTCTCGAAGCTCCGCAAGCTGGTATGCTCGTGGTTCGCGGAGTCCCTCTAGCCGGGGGAACCTTTATATTTTTTCCCGGGCTCTTTAGGGGTGCAAATCCTGAATGGCAACAGAGGTGGGACACATGGAAGAGCGAAACGACACCAGCGAGACAATGGAAACCAGCGAGCCGGAAGAAGAGATGGAGGCGACCGAGGAGATGGCGCATGAGCACCATGCCCACCACGACGCCCAAACCCATGCCGCGGAGCATCCCCACGAGGTTCCTGCGGAAGCCAGGCCAAGACGCAGCGACAACACGGTCTATGTCGGAAAGAAGGGGACCATGGGATATGTCCTTGCGGTTGTCACGCAGTTCAACAACGGGGCGAACGAGGTTACGGTGAAAGCCCGGGGCAAGCTCATTTCGCGCGCAGTAGACGTGGTCGAAATCGTAAGGCACCGTTTCATGCCGAATGCAAAGGTCGAGGACATCGCCATCTCCACCGAGGAGCTCACATCAGAGGACGGCTCCAAGAGCAAGGTCTCCTCGATAGAAATCAAGATACAGAAATAGACCGATGGCTATGAAGGGCGTGCTGGACACCAAGGGCGTAGCGCTGGCCGTATTCTTCGGCGCAATCCTCTTTTTCTACGGCGGCCCAGGCTACCTGCTCCTCATGCTCGCGTTCTTCGCCCTCGCCATGCTCGTCACCAAATACGAGTACGAGATCAAGCGGGACATGGGCCTCTACGAGCACGAGCGCGGATGGGAGAACGTGCTTTCGAACGGCCTCCTGCCCTCGGCCCTCGCCTTCCTCAGCCCCACCGTGGGGCCGATACCGTTCCTGGGCGCCCTCGCGGCAGTGACCGCCGATAAATTCGGCTCCGAGCTCGGCGTCCTTGACCCGAAGGACCCGCTCTCCCTCTTCAGCCTCAAGCCAGTGAAGCCCGGAACGAGCGGCGCGATGAGCCGCATGGGCACGGTGGGCTCCCTGGCGGGCGCCTGCGCAATCGGGCTCCTTTCGGTGTTCGCATTCGGCATGAACCCTACGCAGGCGTTCCAGGTCGGGCTCGTGGGCTTCGCCGGCTCGGTCGCCGATACCGCGTTCGGCGTCTTCGAGGAGGGCGGGCTCGGCACGAAGGGCACCACCAACTTCATCTGCTCGCTCGCGGGCGCGCTTCTCGGATACTATTTAATAGCATGAAGGGGATATCGGGAGAAGAGGTGACCATATGCGCGTTTTCGTTCTGGCCGGAGGCGAGGGCACGAGGCTCCGCCCCTACACGTATTCCGTTCCAAAGCCGATGCTGATGCTCGGCGGCAAGCCCATCCTCCAGTACGTCCTCGAGAACCTGAAGCGGGCCGGCATGAGGGACATCGTGCTCACGGTGGGCTACAAGCACGAGTCCATCGAATCCTATTTCGGCGACGGCTCCAAACTCGGCCTCAAAATAGAATACTCCGTAGAGGGGGAGAAGCTCAACACCGCCGGCTCCATCGCGCATTTCAAGGGCAAGGTGAAGGAGACGTTCGCGGTGGTGATGGGCGACCACCTGACGAACATCGACATGGCAGACATGATTAAGGCGCACAAGAAATCCGGGGCCATCGCCACGCTCGCGCTGTACCACAAGAAGAATCCGCTCGAGTACGGGGTGGTGAAGGTGGATGGCGCAAGGGTCGTGGGATTCCAGGAGAAGCCGATGCTCGAGCATGACTTCAACACGGCCATATACGTCTTCGAGCCGGCCATCTTCGACTACATAAAGGAGAAGGAGGATTTCTCCAGGGACGTCTTCCCGCGCCTGCTGGAAGCGAAAAAGCCCATAAACGCCTACGTGTTCGGGGGCGTCTGGTTCGACATAGGGCGCGTTTCCGACTACGAGCGCTTCGTGGAGCTCTTCAACGTCATAAAGCTCATGCAGGACCTGGAAGGAAAATAGAAGTTCCCCCGGATACAGTCCGGCCGTGGCCAGGAAAATCAGGGGGATTCTGCTTCTTCCCCCCGCCCTATGGCAGCCGATGCGGCTTCGCGCACATCGAGCTCCGAATCATGCTGGGCCTCGCGCAGATGCGTTATAATCCTGCGCCGCAATGACTGGCTTGTGCCGGAAGAGCAGATGCTGCCCAATGCTCTTGCCGCCTCCGTGCGGTCTAAAGCCGTCCCTTCCCTTAGCTGCCCAAGGTAATATCCTGCCAGGATCGAGCTGGCCCTTGGCGAAAGGAGGTCGATAGGTATGATGCCAAGCACCTGGTCTGCCCGCGTAAAATGCTCATCGCGCAGGACCGGGGAGCCGATAATCGCGGGGACAAGCATATCGAGGTCCTCCCGGCTCACATCGGGCCTGTGATTCATGAAAAAGAAAGCCTCCAGGCCTGCCGTCTCATACACATCCATGTTCCCATCACGAAGGCCGTTCGATATTATCCGTACGGCGAGGGCCCTTAAGGCAGGGTCCGAGACCTCGTCCCGATTGATGGAGAATTCCGCCCTGGACAATGCGAACACAGCGTGCGAGCGGACTATGGGCTCTGCATCCCTGGCGCAGGCCGCTATGAGCCCTGCAATCCTCTCCCGCACGAGCGCCTCAGTGGAGCCATTCGAGGCGATTTCGGCGAGCTCTCCAATCATGCTCGCTCGCATAGCTGCGTCACCCTGGCTGGAGGCCCTCTCCATGAAGGAGACTATCCTTTGCCGTGTCGCCGGGTCACATCTTTCGGACAGGGCCGTTTCCCTGAGCAGCTCCGCGGCAGGATTTTCATAATCAAATTCGCCATCCTGCTCTACAAGGCCGCTCGCGCTCTCCAGAAGCCCTATGGCCCTCTCGCGATATTGCGGGCCGACTCCCTCAAGAAGGCTGATGGCAGCAAGATAACGCGTATAATCGTACCATCCCTCATCCTGCGGCCCCTGCGGGAGCACGGAGAAAATCCGCTCGAATGCCCGCTCCCTTTCTGCAGGGTCGACTCCTTCGGCGGAAACCATGGATGCCAGCTGCTCGGCAGCCAATACCGCATCCCTTCCCCCCTCGCCCAGAACCGATGCAAGGAGCGCGGCAATCCTCGAGCGGACATCTAGCTCGACGAACGCTGAGGAGCCGATTGTTCCAAGGCTAATCAGAGCTGCGTCTCCATAAGTCCAACCGAACATCCCTTCACTGAAGCCCCCTTCCTCAAGCATACCTATGTGGCTGCCCTGGATTTCCACAATCCGCATCCTCAGTGACGGCCCGATGCCCTCAGCCGCGCCAATATCGCCAAGTTGGAGGGCCATATACGGGGTGGTGTAATTGCGTTCGAAAAACGAGACTAGCCTCTCCTTCAGGGCGGGTTCAGCCCCCTGTGCAATGGCAATCTCGGTGAGGCTCCGTACCGCCCTTGTCTTAGATGCATACCAATCGATTCTTTGATTGGCTATCGCCGCCCCTTCCATAACACGGAGAATCATCTCGCGTTGCCCCTCGGGCGTAGCTCTGCTGATGACATTAGCCCTTAGGCACGCTGCCGATGCGTCCATCGCTTCCTCCCTCTGGCTGTATCCCAATTCTCCGAACCGAATCCTCCCATAAAGCGGGGGAAAGGCGAACGCCGCAGTCTCCTGCAATGTCGCCGAGGGTTCGGTCGCGGTGCTGCATGGTATCTCGGGGCGGGTGGACTCGCAGAACCATCCATCGAGGCTCGCTTCATGGGCCACCGATGCGGCAAGCTGCGGCCTGCCCAACCGCTCGATTGCCGCTTCAGATGCGGGTTGGTGGGAGCCTCCGCATGAAAACATCCCGCTCACGGCGCCGCACAACAGCAGGGCAGCCCCAGCCCGCGCCCATCGCGGCCAACGCTCCTTCGGCCTGCTTCCATCAGAAAGCCCGGCCTCTCCCCCTCTCAGCTCTCTCCCACAAACGAGTCTCATAAGGGCTTTATATGTTTAGGAATGTATATAAATGGTGTTGCTAATAATGGTTATCTGATACGAAATTCGAAAAGGGACGGATGCGCCAGCCGCTTTGATTGCGTCAAATCCTCAGGTAAAGCGCAAGAGCCACGAGCGCGAAAAGCGCCTCCAGCCCGATGAAGAGCAGCACCAGATTGCGCTCGCTCAATCCCCCGAAGGCTTTCATCGCCACATGGACGAGCCCCCTTATTTTTCCGTCCTTCGGGTGAAGCTTCCCGTCCCGCAGCTCCTGGTGGGTGTGCGGGAAGCGGTTCTTCGCCTTTATGAAGAAGTCGGCTATGTACGGAATCGCGAGTATGACTCCCGCGCTCTCGAGGTTCCCGATTATCACCGCGCTCGCGAGCACGACGCCGATTGTCAGCGTGCCCACGTCGCCGGGGAACACCTTCGCGGGATGCATGTTGAACGCGAGGAACCCGAGCAGGGCGCCGAGAATCGAGACCGATAGGATGGACATCTCGACCGCCCCCATGGAAATCGATATCGCGGACAGGGCCGCGAACATCACAGCGCCCATCCCGGCCTCGAGGCCGTTGAAGCCCGCGAGCATATTGGTCAGGTTCGAGCAGACTGCTATCGCGAGGGGGACGAGGACGAGGATGTAAACCACCCCGAAATCCACAATCCCAATGAGGGGGAGGGCGATTGCGGTGCTTCCGGCGGCCTTCACCGCCACGAGCGGCACGGCCGCGAAAAGAGGAAGGACCGCCTTGAGCCACTGCGGGATGCTGAGAAGGTCGTCAACGATGCCGATGAAGGCTATCGTGTGTATGGTTATCACCGCGGCGAGCACATAGACGAGGTTGAAGGAGAAGCCCAGAAACGAGTTGAGGAAAATCGCCAGAAGGAGCCCCGCGCTGAAGCCGGCGACTATCGAGAGCCCGCCCATCTCGGCCACTTCCGGCGCGCCCTCCTTGTTCTCGTCCTTACCCGTGATGGACGCGCGCACGAGGCGCGGTATGAGCAGCTTCGTGAGCACGGTTGAAACGACGAACGCGAACGCCCCGAAGGCGAGATACTCGATCATCCGCGCACCTTTCGCAGGACCCCTTTCGCATGCTCGATGTCGAAATTGCGCTCCCGCGCGAGCTCGTCCGCGACTGCCTCTATCTCCTGCGCCGTCGCGGCGCCCGCGTACATCGCGATGTTCCTCGCATGGAGCTTCATGTGGCCCTTCTGGATGCCTTCCGTGGAGAGCGCGGAGAGCGCGGCGAAATTGTTCGCGAGCCCCACGCACGCCATCGCCATGGCAAGATCCCTCGAGCTCCTGACCCCTGCTATCTTGAGGGCGGTTTTCGCGGTCGGGCTGCTCATGACCGCCGGCCCTACCGTCGCGAGCGCGAGCGGGAGCTCTATGCTCCCTATGAGGTCCCCCTTCTCGTTCTCGTGGTATTGCGTCAGCGGCTTGTAGTGGCCGAGCGAGGCGTACGCGTGCGCGCCGGCCTCGACCGAGCGCCAGTCGTTGCCCGTCGCGAGCGCGACGGCGTCGATACCATTCATAATGCCCTTGTTGTGCGTCGCGCACCGGTAGATGTCATGCTTCGCGAACTCGTAGCCGTCCAGGACGCCCTCCACAGCCTCCCTGCCCACGGCGTCCCTTCTCCAGACCGCGGAAGCCCTCGCCTTCCTTTTGACCGCAAGGTTGCTCACAATCCTGAGCCTGGCCTTCCCGCCGGCCAGCGTCGCAAGCGTGGGGGCGACGCTCTCGAGCACCGTGTTCACCATGTTCGCGCCCTGCGCGTCCCCCACCGCGATATGGAAGTCCACCACTATCATCGGGCCCCTTCCGGTGTCGAGCAGCTTGGATTCGAAGTCCCGCACCCCGCAGCCGTATTTCTCGTGCTGCTTCATGTGCGCCGATGCGACGCCGAGGATTTCCTTGCGGTTCAGGCTGATGTTCTTTTTGGCCCCTTCGATGTCCTCTATCCCGACAATCTGGACCTGGCCTATCATGACGGGCTCGTCTGCGTCCGCCTTGAACCCTTCCGGAAGCGCCTGCTTGGCGGCCCTGCATGCGGCGGCGATGACCGAAGGCTCCTCGACCGCCATGGGTATGACCGAAGGCCTGCCGTTGATGACGAAGTTCGTGGCGAGGCCGAGCGGAAGGTGCACTGCGCCTATGACGTTCTCCACCGTCTTGTCCGCACGCTCAAGGCTCAGGGCGCCGCTGTCCCCGAGCGCCTTCGCCTCCTCGTCGGTGAGGCCTGCGTGCCTTTTCACCCTCTCCAGCCTTTCCTGGACGGAAAGCTTGTAGAAACCGGAAAAATCCTCCATGGAAATGTCCTCCGAATGGGAATTCAGCGGTAGCCGTTCTCGAGCTTTTCGAGGGCCCGCCCGATGTTTGAGAAAGCCGCCTCGGCCTTCCCCATGTAGAACCTCCTTATTATGTCCCTGAGGCTTCTGCCGTCCCCGTCCCCCAGGTGATACCTGCCCTTCTTCCGAATGAGCAGGCCCGAGTCCTTGAGCCTCTGGAGGTGGTAATACACCGCCTTCGGGTTCTGCTTCTCCTTGGTGAGGGCCTCCAGCCTCGCGATTATGTCCTTGGTCGTGGGGGCGTCCTCCTTCACGTGGCTCTCGAAGATGACCTCGAGGATGTCCAGGAGCAGCCTCCTGCTCTCGTTGGGGAGTATCATGCCCAATGAGAGCGCAAGCCACCTCACCAGGGACTTCCTGGCAAGCAGGACGTCGTCAGGCAGGGCGAGCTCCCGGATGGTCAGCTCTGAGCGTATGAGCCTGGACTCCGGAATCATGAGTGGATTTCCAGGATAAAGGTTAAAATATATGCCATGGATGTATCGGCGGTGTCGATTTGGTCAAACTCGGCCTTAGGTGCCATCCTGACGTTCTTTTCGGCTTCTCGAGCCACCATGTGGAGCTCGTCCTGAGGGTGGAGAACCACGGCGCTCATCCCCTTTGGGCCGAGGCGGACGTCTCGGTGCCGGAAAGGCTGTCCCTCAGCCCCAACGGCGCGCTCCGCAAGGGGCGGCTGCGCGTCGGCATCGTCGGCAAGGGCGAATTCCTCGAGAAGGCCGTGCGCGTCTACAGCAACGGCCTGACGAACCCGCAGATGTACAAGGCGGACGTGGTCCTCTTCGCGTTCAACAAGGACGGCGTGATAGACGCCCGCGTGGAGAAGTCCTTCAACGTCCGCTGCGAGCTCAAGAAGGAGGCTTCGCTCTAAGGCGATGCGGGCCCCTCATCTGTTGTCGCTGCTCCAGCGCACATTGCCGTGCTCGTCCCTGGACACCCTGAAGTTGTCGAGCCCGATGTCAGAGAGGATGCCCGTATTCCCCCTAATATTTCCTGAGAAATCCGCCCTGAAGGAGCCCTCCCTCTCCCCGCCGCGATTCATTCCACGCACGCGCCCCAACGCCTCGTCGTACGGGATGCATAGAAAATCGGCAAGGGTCCGGGCAGTCTGCTCATCGTTGTGGCGTATGCCCCATATGAAATCAACGCCCTGGCTGTCCATTCCCCCGACCCTTATCTCGACACGGTCAACAATCAAAAATTCGCCGATGGACGACTGGTAAATCACCACACCTTCGCTTAGCGGGCCTTGGAATAAGCCCACCGCCCCTTTGGTCTCGATTCCGCCCGGGCAGGCATCGTTAACCATGCGCAGCATGCAGGACAGCCTGTCGTCGGAATCCATGCACCTTTCATTGCGTTCAGTGCAAAGCGCCCTGATGTCCGACGGCCTGCAAGCCCCCTCCGCCCGCTCCTGCTCTCCGGCAGCCTCGGCCTGGGCCGCGGGAGCTTCAGAGACGGGGCCCTCCACACGCTGGGGCGCCGCGCTTCCGGCGCATCCCGCAGCAATCCCTGCAACCATCACGCCGGCGGCAGAAAGATGCCTAATCATTCTGCGCCTGTCAGGCCCGGCACTGCCCTCTTTTGGTTTATTCCCGCTGGTCAGTTTCATATTAACCATCTATAAACAATTAAAATAACAAATTTAATAAATCAGGCCTACAAAGGTTTAAAAATCCGGTTCCGAAGGCCCCTCATATCAGCCTGATGTGCCGGTCCGCGGCAAGGTGGGACGCGTAGCCTAGCGTCCCGGCGAGGGCGAGCGTCCTGTCCGTCATGAAAAACAGCAGGATGCCGAAGGCGGCGCACGCGGCTATCGTGTGCGTGATGCCCCTGTGCCTGGGCTTGAGGAACCTGAAGAACAGGAAATACACCCCCGCCATCGCGAGGAACGCAACCAGCATGCCCCCGACGCTTCCAAGCCCCGGGATGCAGAAGCCGGACCCGCAGGCCGAGCCGTATACTGTTATGAACGCGAATCCTATGAAGGCCACATCGAGCCATTTGCGGCCCTTGCTCGAATCATGGTCCAGGTCCGGGACAAGGGCGCTCAGGCCCCCGAAGGCCGTGACTATGATGAGCGTGGGGATGTCCGCGCCGATTATCAGGAACGCCGCCAGCGCGAGCACCGCGCCTATCATGATGTGGGAGCGCCAGTCCATGGAGAAAAAAGGATGAAAAAGAAGAAAAAGGGATGCTCAGCTTCCGACCTCGAAGTTCACGCCCACGCTGGCGCTCACCTCGACCTGGCCCGCGGAGAGCTGCGTCGGTGCGCCTGCCGCCTCGGCATAGTCGAGCATCGACGACTTGTAGTAGTTCGCCGTCGGATAGTAGCTGTAGGACTCCGAGACCGAGAGCACCCGACCCACGCTCACGCCGAGCCCGGCCGCCATGCTCTGCGCCTTGGACTTGGCCTCGGCGGCCGCCTCCTGGAGGAGCGACTTCTGGATGCTGAGCCGGGTCTCGTCCTTGAGCGTGAACTGGATGTAGTCGACGAAGGTCTGGTTCACGCCCGCGCTTGAGGCCTCGTCGATGACGTCGCCGCCCTTGTCCAGCTCGGTCACCTTGACGCTCAGGGAGTGCACGGTGCGGTAGCCGATTAGCTTGGAGTCGTAGTGGCACCTGTTCCCGGAGCTGTCGCAGACATACTGGCTGTCATACACCGGGTCCACGCTGTAGCGCGTGGTCTGGATGTCCGACTCGTTGAGGCCGAGCGCCTTGAGATTGGAGAGCAGGTCCGCCATCACTTCGGCGTTGTCTTCCTGGGACCCCTTGGCGTTGGAACCCTCCGTCTGCACCCTCACGGAGACAAGCAGCAGGTCTGGCGCCACGTCCCTCGACGAAGTCGCCGAGGTATAAATCGTGTGCTCGGGCGGCGTGCTCGAAACATACACGTTGGGGCTGGTCGGGCCGCCCGTAATGTTCACGTCGGGGGAATAGTCTCCCTGAGCCATGAAATACCCGCAGCCTATCATGCCGCCCGCAAGAAGCAGGGCCGCAAGGACCACCATCTTTCCGAAATCGCCGGAACAGCATGCCATCCCGGCCTCTTCCTTAGCCATTCATATCACCATCCTATTCGCTGACCCTCTTGCAGATGCCAAGGGCATCCGGGGTGTCCTTGTCCGGCAGGTAGTCTCCGCACACATAGCCGGCGGGGCAGCGGAAACCCGCGATGCCGCCGCATTCGCAGTACGGGACGCACATGGCGATGCACGCCGTCCCCGGGGGTGCCCCCCTGCAGGCGGAGCCGCATTCGTTCCAGTGCCCTCCGGCCGCGGTGCACATGCCTTCCGTTATGGCGTTGGCGGTGTCCGTGCCGTTTCCCGGCGGGGGCGTGACGGGCTCCGATTGGCCGACGCATCCGTATCCCGCGATTATCGCGACGACCAGCGCCGCAAGGACTATGCCTTTCATGGTTAGGACTCTGGAACCCAAAATATAAACGAATGCCCTTTTCCTGCGGGCTGCGCCGTAAAGCCTCCTCCTGGGCCGCCTGCACCTCCATCGGCAATTAGCGACATTTTCATTATCTTTTTATAACTTATGGGCGATAATCAGATGCATGGCAAGGTCCATGTTCATATTCAACGACCGGAGGGAGCGCGCTATAAGCGCCCAGTTCCGGCGCGCCAGCGACAACCTCCTCTGCTCCGGGTTCGCGCTCGAAGGGCCCTACGGCGACCGGAACGGGGCGCTCTCGCAGATATGCGAGCAAGCCCGCAAAAGGATGCAATTCGGTTCGGTGGAGGGGAACCCGGTCTGGGCCGCCATGGTCACGATGCAGCCGCAAAACGTCCCCGGAAGCGAGTCCTCCTGGCTCAAGGAACCCTTCGCGCTCACGCTCGGCGCGGCAGATGCCTGCACCAGCGCGGGCGGCTTCGCATCAGTGGAGCCGGTCCGTCTGGGAGACGGCCTCATCAGGCCCATAGACCTTGAGGGCCAGGCGATAGTCGCCGCAGCAATCATCCGCAGGCTGGGAGTCCCAGCTTTCCTCTCCTACGTCCACCTGGACTCCCGGGTGGAATCCGAGCCGGCATCCGTCGATTCCCACGGTAACATCCGAATCCCGCTTTTCAATCCGATGCCCGCGGTCGTGACGCTGGGGGAGGGCGAGCACGTCCTCACGCTGCTTTCCCCGCTGCCCCTCGAGCGCCCCTTCCCCAGGCACGTGCTTGCACTGGAAATACTCGACGATGACGCCCTCCAGGCGCTGATGATGATCAAGCACAGCGTGATGGAGTCCTACCTGCTCATGAGGGATATGAGGTCCGGGGATGCCCTAACCGCCGAAGCGCGTGTCCGGGCGATGGCCATCGGCCACGCGCTGTTTGAAGGCATCTCCGCATGGGACGCGGAATCCGCCCAGGACGCGCTCGAGGAGGCCGCCGAACTCGCCGGGGCGCAAAACGCCCCGGAGCGGAGCATGAGGCAGATTGTCGAGGACGGACCGGTGCACACGCTCCTCTGCCCCATTCATCATGCTTTGGAGGCGTCCTCAGTGATTCTCTGCGCCAACGCGAAGGAGATATTCCGGGGCCTTGTTTCGGGGCTGCAGGAGGGCGACACCGGCCGCCTTGCGGAATCGCTTGCGTCGATTCCCGGGCATGGCTGCATAGAGCTGCTCTACGATTACATCTCCGCCTCGGCCGGCTACTCGGAGCACCTGCATCCGCGCTCGGGCTGCGGGTCGATGAAGGGCCTTAATTAGGATTTCATGCGGCCGCGCCTTCGGCGGCCTCCTTCATCTTCTTCTCCTTCTCGAGCCTGCGCTTGATGGATTTCAGGCTAACGAAGCTGTCCCTCTCCATCTCCTCGAGGCGGAAGGTTATCATCTTTGTCTCCTCCTCGAGCCTGGGGATCAGGACGAACTCGAGCGCGTTGACGCGCCTCTTGGTTTTCTCTATCTCGATAATCAGCCTCTTCATTGCGGTCTCGGTCTCGGCGAGCTTTATCACCATGGAGAGTATCTCGTTGAAGTCGTCCACCGCCTGATCGATTTTCGCGCTTGTCGCGGCGACCGAATAGGTGGGCAGCGTCAGGAAGTGCCTCTGCTCCATCTGCGTGGTGATGTTCGGGATTTTCACGCCCATGACGTTGCGGACCTCGATGTCTATGTCTATCTCCTTCCGCAGGTCGAGCGACACCTTGGTGAGCTCCTGCATGTTGTGGTAGGTCTCGGCGAGCGCGAGCGAGCGGTAGCCCTGCGCCATCTTCTGCGCGAGCTGGCCGCGGAGGTCCTGCGCCTTCTTCAGTATCTTGAAGAACTCGAGGATGAGCGCGTCCCGCTTCTGCTTGAGGAGCTTGTGCCCCTTGGCGGCGAGCTTGATGCGCTCCTTTGTCTTAATCAGCTCCATCCTCGTCGGATTCACATCCGTCGCTGCCATCCCAAATCCCTCACAGAGAGTACTTCTTCTTCATGTATTTCGGTATGTGGTCCTTCTTGACCCTCTTGAGCTCCTCCTCGGGCAGTATCGAGAGCAGCTCCCATCCGAGGTCGAGGGTGGTCTCGATGTCCCTGTTCTCGTAGGGGCCCTGCTGGACGAACCTCTTCTCGAACTCGTCTGCGAGCCTCAGGAAGCGCCTGTCCGTCGCGGATAGGGCCTCCTCGCCCACGACCGCGCTGAGCGAGCGCAGGTCCCTGCCGTTCGCATAGGCGGCGTAGAGCTGGTCTGACACGCCCTTGTGGTCCTCCCTGGTCTTCTTGTCGCCTATGCCCGAGTTCATGAGCCTCGAGAGCGAGGGAAGCGGGTCCACCGGCGGGTAGATGTTCTTCCTGTGCAGGTCCCTGCTGAGGAGTATCTGCCCCTCGGTGATGTAGCCCGTGAGGTCCGGAATCGGGTGCGTCTTGTCGTCGCCGGGCATCGTCAGGACCGGAATCTGCGTCACCGAGCCCTTGCTTCCCTTGACACGGCCGGCCCTCTCGTATATCGTCGAGAGGTCCGTGTACATGTATCCGGGATATCCGCGCCTTCCGGGGACCTCCTGCCTTGCCGAGGAAATCTCGCGCAGGGCCTCGCAGTAGTTCGTCATGTCCGTGATGAGGGTGAGGACGTGCATGCCCTGCTCGTAGGCGAGGTATTCCGCCGTGGTGAGGGCGAGCCTCGGAGTGATGATGCGCTCGACCGAAGGGTCGTCCGCGAGATTAAGGAACAGCACCGCGTTTTCGAGGGCTCCGGTCTTCTCGAAGTCCCTCATGAAGTAGGACGCCTCCTCGTGCGTGATGCCTATCGCCGCGAACACGACCGCGAACTTCTCGCCCGTGCCGCGCACCTTCGCCTGCCTGGCTATCTGCACCGTGAGCTGGTTGTGCGGCAGGCCCGCGCCGGAGAATATGGGCAGCTTCTGGCCGCGCACGAGCGTGTTCATGGCGTCCACGGTTGATACGCCGGTCTGGATGAACTCGTTGGGCATCTCGCGCGAGAACGGGTTGATGGGGAGGCCGGTGATGTCGACCTTCTCCTTCGGAATCACCCTCGGCCCCTTGTCGCGGGGCTCGCCGAGGCCGGTGAACACGCGGCCGAGCATGTCCGAGCTCAGGCCGAGCCTCATGGTCTCGCCGAGGAACCTCACCGTGGTCTGGCTCGTGCTGATTCCTGCCGTGGGGCCGAACACCTGCACGACCGCGACGCTCTCCGAGACGTCGAGGACCTGGCCCTTCCTGCGCTCGCCCGATGGGAGCATGATTTCAACGATTTCGTTGTAGCCGACGCCGCTGACATCGGATACGACCACCAGGGGGCCCGCGATTTCCGAGATTGTGCGATATTCCTTCATCAGAATCACCTTTTGAGGAGGTCGTCGAAGCCCGAGTCGACGTCCTTTATCAGCCTCTCGAACTCCTTGTCCTCCTTTATCTCCTTCATCCTGCCTATCGTGCCCTTCACCTTGAGCTCCTGTATCCTCTTGAGCTGGACGCCCAAATCGAGCGCGCTGTTGGTGCGCTCGTTGAACTTCATGACCGTCTTGAGCATGAGGTACTGCTTCCTGAGCTCGCAGCGGGCGTCCACGTCGCTGTAGGCGTTCTGCTGGAGGTAGTCCTCCCTGAGCATCTTGGTCACCATGAGGACGGCCTGCTCCTTCTCCGGGAGCGCGTCCGGGCCGACCAGCTGGACGACCTCCTGCAGCTCCGCCTCCTTCTGGAGCAGGGTCATCGCGGCCTTTATCATCCTCGTGAAGTCGGTCGATATCTTCTCGCCGTAATACTCCTCGAGGCCGTCGGCGTAGAGCGTGTAGCTTTTCAGCCAGTTGATGGCCGGGAAGTGCCTCCTGTATGCGAGCGAGGCGTCGAGCGCGAGGAAAACCTTCGTCACGCGCAGGGTGTTCTGCGACACCGGCTCGGAAATGTCCCCGCCGGGGGGCGAAACCGCCCCTATGACCGTGACCGAGCCGTATCTCTCGTCTCCCGAGAGGCACCGCACGCGGCCGGCCCTCTCGTAGAACTCCGCGAGCCTCCTCGCGAGGTACGCTGGATACCCCTCCTCGCCGGGCATCTCCTCGAGGCGCCCGCCGATTTCGCGCATGGCCTCGGCCCACCTCGAGGTGGAGTCGGCCATGAGCGCGACGTCGTAACCCATGTCCCTGAAGTATTCCGCGATGGTGATTCCAGTATAGACGCTCGCCTCGCGCGCCGCGACCGGCATGTTCGAGGTGTTGGCTATGAGCACGGTCCTCATCATGAGCGGCTTGCCCGAGCGGGGGTCGATGAGGTGCGGGAACTCCTTCAGGACGTCCGTCATCTCGTTGCCGCGCTCGCCGCATCCGATATATACGACAATCTGGGTGTCCGAGTATTTCGCGAGGCTCTGCTGGGTGACCGTCTTGCCGGAGCCGAACGGGCCCGGTATGCAGGCCGTGCCGCCCTTCGCAATCGGGAAGAACGTGTCGATGATGCGCTGGCCCGTCACCAGCGGAACCGTGGGCGGGAACTTCTCTATCACCGGGCGCGCCTTGCGCACGAACCACCTCTGATAGAGCTTGACCGGGTATTTCTTGCCCTCGAAGGATATGGTTGCGACCGTGTCCTCGACGGTGTATGCGCCGGACGATATCGATTCGACCTTGCCCTCCTGGGCGGCCATTATCCTGTGCTCGATAAGGTCGGTCTCCTGGACCGTGCCAAGCACGTCGCCGACCTTCACCTTGTCGCCCTTCTTCGCCTTCGCCTTGAACTCCCACTTCTTCTTGCGGTCGAGCGCCGGGGCCTCAATGCCCCTGGTGATGAAGACGCCGCCCGCGTTCTCCTCTATGACCTTGAGCGGCCTCTGGATGCCGTCGTAAATGTTCTGGAGGATGCCGGGCCCGAGCTCCACCGAAAGCGGCTGGTTGGTGCTCTCCACGGGCTCGCCGGGGCGCAGCCCGGACGTGTCCTCGTACACCTGCACGACCGAGGTCGTGCCGGTAATCTTGATGATTTCGCCGAGCAGCTTCTCCTTGCCCACCCTGACGACGTCGTAAAGCCTCGCCCCGGGAAGGTAGGCGTTCACGACCGGCCCGCTTATCCTTTCAATGTGACCTTCTTCCTTTGCCATCAGAAATCTCCTCCATGAATTATTTCTTCGCGCCCAGGTCGAACCCGAGCGCCCTCTTGATGAGGCCCCTTATCTCGTCGCCCTCCGCGCTCCTGCCGGAGAAGTCCGGCATCGGGATTACGACGGGATACGCTATCGAATCCAGCTTCTTCTTGAGCCTCCAGTCTATTTTCGTAAGCATGTTCTCGTTCGTGATGATTATGCCGACCTCCCTGTCGGCGAGCGCCTTCTCTATCTCGCCCTGGACGCCTTTCTCGTCGGTCTGAACGGTGTTGTCGATGCCGGCGAGGCGGAACCCCATCACGAGGGGCGCGTCACCCAATACGAGAATCCTGGATTTCATAAGTTATCAACTCAGACGACGACAAGCATCTCCCTTACCTCGGATTCGGGCATCCGGAACTCCTTGCCCTTCGCAATCTTGCGCAGGTTGTTGACCTCCTCCTCCTTGAGCAGGAGGAAGCCGATTATCACGCCGACCGAGAGCACCGTGCGGTAGAACGCGGTGGTCTTCTGGGCGGCGATGGATTTCTCGAATGCGATTTCGAGCTCCGAGAGGCCCATCTTGTCGGCCTTGAGCTCGAGGTTGCGGAACTTGGGCTTGGCGAGGGCGACGACCTGGGGCAGGTCCTTCGCGTCGATGAACTTGCCGAGGGCGGATTCGCTGAGCGTCCCGCCGCGTATCATGCTCCCCAGGATGCGCTCCCTGGGCGTCCCGTGCCTTTTGAGCCTCTCTATTATCATTATGTTCTTCGCGTCTATCTCCCTCTTGAGGATTCTCCTGACATCCGCGATGTCCCCGCCGCCGACCTCGCAGAGCGCCTGGTCCATGAAGAGGTATATGTAGGCGTCGATGATGGTCTCCATCTGCATGAATGTGTCCAGGCTCCGCAGCGCGCTCGTGAACTTCTCCCTCATCTGCCTGTTGAGCTGGCCGGTCCCGATGGAGAGCATCTTGTGGCCGATGTCGGTGCGGCGCAGCTCCTTCATGAGCGCCCCCTCGTCCGCCTTCATTATCCTGCGGAAGTCGTCCTCGTTCAGGCCGCCCACGTCGAAAAGATAGGGCCTCACCTCCTCGTAAGGCTTGCCTATCCGCTTGGCGTGGACCAGCGTCTTGAGGTTCATGAGGTCCCAGCGTATGAGGAGGGCCTCCACGGCCTTGCGGTCGTCGGGCGGCGTTATCTTCAGGAGCTTCCGGACGGTCCTCGAGAAGTTCTTGGACGCGGCTATCTCTATGAGCGCGGACCCGGAATAGTCCACCGACGCGCCGGCGAGGTCCGCCTTGTATCCGGTCCTCTGGAGCAGCTCGGCCATCGCCTCGATGCTCGAGAGCCTTATCAGCTCATCCAGGAAGGTCCCCTTGAGGATGAGGCCCTTCATGGCCTTCACCCTGGCGTTGGAATAACCGTATTTCAGGCCGCGGCTCTCGAACTTCGGCAAGAGCGCCCCAATCCCAGCCATCATCCGCCTCCGAAAAGCCGCTCGTGGATCCTCTTGCGGATCTCGTCGCGGCTGGTCTCGAACATGGTCTCGATGGTCAGGTCGATGCGGATTTTCCCATCCGCGCTCTCGACAATCGCCCCTCCGAGCCCTTCAAGGTCCTCCACGACCTTCGCGCCCTTGATTTCCGGAACGAGCGCCCTGTCCCCCTTGCATACGCGCACCGTGGGGCCTGCGCCGAGCTCGGCCGCCGCCTGCGGTATGGAGCGCGCGAGGAACTTCTTATACTCCGGCGTCTTGCGCGCCTTCGCGAGCGAATCGAACACGTCCCCGATGACGCCCTTTATCGCGTCCTCCCGCGCCTCGGCCAGCACCCTCTTCGACTCAAGCCTGGCCCAGGCTATCCGCTCGTTCCTCTGCTCCTCGAGCAGCCTCTCGATGTCCTTGTCGGCCTCCTTTTTCGAAGCCTCCTTCCTTGAGCGCTCCTCCTCGACCATGCGCGCGACATGCGCCTCGGCCGCCTGGATTATCTTCCCTGCGTCCTCCTTGGCCTCGGAGAGGAGAGAGCCCTTCAGCCTCTCTATTCCCATGGTCAGCACCTCACGGCATTGCGTTTCGTGCACCCGGCATCCGGCCCCCATCGGGAAACCGGAAACCGGAGGCTGGAAACGCTACTCCGCGCCGCCGATCTTCAGCCACAGCAGGACTGCCACGAGGAAACCGAACACCGCAAGGACTTCGGGGAGCACGATGTATATGAGGATGTTCTTCTCAAGCTCCGGCCTCTCGGCCACCGCGCCCATCGCGGACGCGCCCAGCGTTCCCTGGGACCAGGCCGCGGCGAGCGCGCTGAATCCCATCGCTATACCGGCTCCCAAAGCAATGCCGGCCTCCGCCGACAAAGGTCCACTTGCATCTGCCATTTCATTTCACCTCGATTATTCATAATCTCTTCGAATACAGGGAGAACGGGATGAAAACGTCCCCGCCCCCATGCATGAACTTTGACCTGAACTCCACTATGTTGAGCCTGCCGCCCTGGATGAGCGACTCGAACATCGCCACGAAGCAGTTTGCCACATGAAGCACGAAGAACACCGGCAGGAGGACGAGCGCGAAGAGCCCCTGCTCCGGCATCGGCGCGATGAACTCGTTTAGGAGCTCCGCGATGACGACGCCGACTATGCCTATCGCCGCGATACGCGAATACGAGAGTATGTTGCCGACAAGCCCGGGTATCTCGATGATTCCGAGCACGCCCTCCGTCGCAGTGAGAATCACGGCGGAGACGCCGAGGAGCACCAGGCCCGCCGTGGATACCGCCAAGTCTATCGTGCCAAGCTGCGGAAGCATGCTCGGCAGGTACGGCAGCAGCGCCAGCGTGAGCCCTATCTCGACCCCCAGCCATGCTATCTTCGCAATCGCGTGCCTCTTGCTGTGGTGCCATTCGTTAAGCGCGCCGAGTATGAACGCAACGCCCAGGTGTATCAGCCCGGCGAGCGCGCTAAGGGCCACGAGCGCGAGCACGTTCTCGAGCCTGTGGAAGCCTGCATAGAGCGGCGCATGCGCGAGCTCGGCGCCCGTCCACTTCCCTATCATCTCGAGGAGGTGGAAGTGCGACATCCCGCCCCATTCGTCGTAGAAGACGCCGAACAGCATTGACGGCACGCCCGAGTACATCCAAATCTTCGACACGTTGCTCATGATGTAGCTTTTTTCGAACTTCCTGAGCAGGACGTACCCGAGCACTATGGACATCAGCCCGTATATGACGTCGCCCACGATCATCCCGTAGAGCACGGGCAGGGCGATGAAATACATCATGGTCGGGTCGATTTCGAAATAGTTGGGGAGCGAATAGCTCTTCGTTATGAATTCAAGGGGGCCCGCGGCCTTCGGGTTGTCGAGAACGGTGGGCGGCATCTCCCCGTGGCCGAACTCCACCTCCTCGAGGACGACGTCCCCGTACCTCTCCGCAATCTTCCTGAGGCCGTCCATCTCTCCCTCGAGAATCCAGCCCTCCATCACATATGCGCATTTCGAAGATGCGAACCTCGAGGCGATTTCCGCGCGCTCGGATTCGATTTCGAGCGAATGAAGTATGTCCATGACCTTCCTGATATGGCCCTTCGAAATCCCGGCCATCTTGCTGCGGGCCTCGGAAAGGCCGGCCTTTGCCGCGTCGTTCTCCGCGTTGAGGGTGTTGATGGCCTCCATCGGGGTTTTCATGCCCGCGGGGAGCTCGATGTCGTTGAACCCGAACTCGCCCAGGACCGAATCCACTGCCTGCTGGTTCTTCCTGTCGAAAATGACGAGCGCGGCGTTCTGCCCCGCCTCCGAGACGAGGGCGTTATGGCCGCCCATCCTTTCGATGGCCCCTGCGAGCTGCTCCATCCTGCCCGCCTGCACCTCGCCCACCCGGTATCCGAGCGTCTTCGTGTTGAGCTTGCTGAAATCCACGCCCTTGAAGTGGAGGAGCTTCTCCACGGTGAGGGCGTCGTTCTCGAGCGATTTAATCCTCTCCGAGAACGCGTTGGCCTCGGAATTTAGCTCCCTGAGCCTCGCATCGAAGCCGAGGTTCCTCGCCTCCTCCAGGGCCTCGCGCCCGGGCATCGCCCTGGGCTCGTGGCGCTCCTTCTTCCCGAGCGACGATTCCATGAGCGAGAGGACCGTGCGCAGCTTCAGGAGCTCGGCCGAAATCTCGTCGAACGAGCCGAGCGGCCTTCCCTCGTCGAGACCCTCGTGCCGGGCCTTCCTTATGTCAACGAGCCCGGCCTCGTGCAGGTCCCTGACCAGGTCCTCCACGTGGGCCTTAAGTGCGATTAGCCTGACCTTCTTCATGCTCTTTGGCCTGAACATCTGGACTCCTCACAAAGCGCCCAGGAACTCCTTCACGAGCTTGGACACCATCGACGATTCTGGCTTCGCCTTCGCGATTTTCGCCCCTTCGTCCTTGGCCTTCCCTATTATCCTGTCCGCCTCGGCCTCTATCTCCTTGCTTCCCTTGCGGAGCCGCTCGTTCTTGTAGGCGACCAGCCCCTCCTCGCCCTTCATGCGCTCCTCCGCGGTCCGTTCCTTGGCCTCGCGCATTATCTTGTCGGCCTTCTCCTTGGCTGAGTTGATCAGGCGGTCGTACTCCTCCTCAGCATCCCTTATCTCCCTTATCGTCTTCATGAATTCTGGATGTTCGGAAGTTTGATGCATGCTGCCACCAAAACAAGCTGAACTGTTATGAAAAGGAAATCTTTATAAGGTTGTTGCAACGAATTCCACTCTGCGTTTTTTCTATTCGGACAGAGCGTGGTTTTATGGGTGCTTACAAATACATAGCAGAGACCCTTCAGAGGCAGTACAAGGAGCGGGACGACGCCTTCAAGGCGAAGGTCCGCGCATGGAGGGCCGGCCCGGCAATCGAGCGCGTGGAGCGGCCGTCCAACATCGCAAGGGCCCGCAGGCTCGGCTACCAGGCCAAGCAGGGCTACGTCGTTGTGCGGGCGCGCGTCGACAAGGGCAGGCGCACGAGGCGCAAGCCCATGGGTGGCAGGAAGCACAAGAACTTCTACCGCTTCGTGCAGCCGCAGCTTTCGCACCGGGCCATAGCCGAGCAGCGCGTTAACCGGCTCTTCCGCAACCTCGAGGTCCTCAACTCGTACTGGGTCGGCGAGGACGGCAACTACAAGTTCTTCGAGGTCATCCTCGCGGACCCCGCGAAGCCGTCGGTGAACGTCAGCTCCGCCATCCGGCAGGGCAAGGCGTTCCGCGGCCTGACCGCGGCGGGCAACTCGCGCACGCCGAGCAGGAAGTACCGGCTCAACAAGAAGCTGCGCAGGAAGGACGCGCGCTCGCACGCGTTTTCCGCGGTTCCGTATGTGAAAAAGGAAGCGCCAGCCGCGGCCGTGCCGAAGGCGGTGCGCAAGAGGCCCGCGAAGGCTGCGCCCAAGGCGAAGGCCGGGGAGCCCCATGCGCACGCGGCGGCTCCGGCGCACGCGCACAAGCCGCCCCATGAGCACGCGAAGCCGCACGAGCACAAGAAATAATGTACGACATCATCCGCTGCAGGGCCGACGCGAAGGCGCACGGCTTTGCCGGCCTTTTCGATTCTTCTTCCATCCGCGGCAGGGCGCTCGAGGCGGAGAACCTCCAGGCCGCCGCGGAGCACCGCAGCAGGAAGGCACTCATCATCCTGAGGGACTACGCTTTCGACGAGGGGGCGATACGCATCATAGCAGAGAAGAAAAGCGCCTGCTTCTTGATAGACATCGGAAGGCTCATGCGCTCGCGCGGCGTTCCGCGCGCGATAGCGCTTTCCAAGCTCCGCTCGTTCCTGAAGATGTGCGTGAAACACGGCGCCTTCTACACGTTCGCCTCCTTCGCCGAGAGCGAGGACGAGATGCGCTCGCCCGCCGAGCTCGAGGCCATAATAATGCTCCTTGGCCTCAACCGAGGCCAGGCGCGCTTCGCATTGAAGATGCTGCCGCATTACCTCTCGTGAAAATCTCAGATGCCGATTTCGAGCGTGAAATTGACCCTCTCATTCGAGACCTCGCACGTTCCCGTCTCCGAATCAAGGGGCCCGAGGTCCTGCGTTATCTCGACGTCGTTGATGCTCATGCAGCTGCTCGAGAGCGCGAAGCACCTGCTCGGCCCGAGGGTGAGCTGCTGCTCGAACGGCGGGTCCGACTCGACGCGGAGGCTTATCGTCGCCCCGCTGCCCGTGACCTTGCATGTCACAGCGCCGTCCACTGCGACCGTCTGGTAGATGTCGAGCACCTTTATCCTGAGCACCGCGCCGTCCGTTACCGTCTCCCTCTCCTCGCCCTCGGCGAGCGACAGCTCGAAATCGCGCGTCTCGCAGCCGTCGGGGAGCGCGCAGTCCGGGCCGCAGGATGCGAGCGCAAGGGGCGCCGATACAAGGATGGCCGCCGCGAGGGCGGGGCCGAGCCTTCTTTTCGACGGAGAATCAGCCTTTTTCCCCGTCTCTTCCCCCTTGGGCTTCCGTGCCATTGAATCGTGATGGAGCGTTCTCATGATGGATATATTGGATGCTTGTTTTTATAAACATTTACATACACTTATTATGACATGGGCAGGGTCCGTTCACTCATATTCATCGGCATCGGTGCCGCGGCGCTCGCATACGGCGCGCACGAATACTCCACGCGCTACTCGGATTCGAGAATCTGGGAGCGGCAGGGCACACAAATCGAGCGCGAGTACCGGCGGGCGTCGAGGGACTCGCCGGCGGATGCGGATTCCGTGCGCTCCCGGAGATACGCGGCCCTCCGCAGCGGGCTCGACGGCCTGCAAAACGCATCGGGAGGGGAGCGCTGCCGCTTCGAGATGGATTTCGACCGCCAAATCACGCAGGGCGGCCCCGAAGCGGCGACGCGCGCAATCTCGCGCGAAAGCTACATCCCCTACGAGGCGTGCAGGCCGGAGCACCGGCTCCAATCCTCCTCCTCGGTTTTCTATGGGCTCGGCGGCATCCTCGCCCTGCTCGCAGGCGTCATCGGTTTCATCCGCTCCTTCCGCAGGCCGGAGAGCGCCCTCGGAAGCGCCATGGACCGCGCGCGGAAAAGGACGCAGGAGGAGCGGCGCGGCGAGCTCCTGCGCGAGGGCTTCCACCGCGCGGACGCGTATTCCATCGCCGCGGAGAGCGTGCGGGTGCAGAGCGTGGACGAGGCCCTCTCGGGAAGCGGCTCCGCAAGGGCGATGATTTCGGCGCTCAAATCCTACGGCTTCACAAATGACGATGTACGCTCGCTGCTAATCGCATGCCCGCCCATACTGAACCGCTCTTCCCTCGAGCTTTCGGCACGGCTTTCCTCGATGGAGGAGGGTGGCGCGAAGTCACCGGAAGAGGTGCGCGACGAGGCATTGAGGCTTCCAGGGCTCCTCGGCTAAGGGCGCCCTTCAGAGGCTTCTTCCCGTTAGCATCCTATACGCGAGCAGGTACCTCTCGCTCGTCTTCGCTATGACATCCGCGGGAAGGGGTGGCGGGGGCGGGCTCTTGTCCCATCCGGTGGATTCGAGATAGTTGCGGACGAACTGCTTGTCGAGGCTCTCCAGGATGCCCGCGTCGTATTTCTCCTCGAGCCAGTATCTCGAGGAGTCCGGCGTCAGCGCCTCGTCGATGAGCATGAGCCCGCCGTCCTCCGCGATGCCGAACTCGAATTTGGTGTCCGCAAGGACGAGCCCCCTGCCCCTCGCGTATGATTTCGCGGAATCGTAGAGCTCAATGGCCTTCTGCCGCACCTGCGCGTAAGCCTCCTTTCCGATTAGGGCCTCGGCCTGGCTTTCCGTGATGTTCTCGTCATGGCCCTTCTCGGCCTTCGTGGAAGGGGTGAAAATCGGGTTCGGAAGCTCGCTTCCGTCATGGAGGCCCGGCGGCAGCGCGATTCCGCAGACCGAGCCGCTCCTCTTGTATTCCTTCCAAGCGCTCCCGGTGATGTGCCCGCGCACGACGCACTCGATAGGCAGCGGCCTGCACTTCCTCACCACCATGCTCCTGCCGTTGAGGAATGCGGGGAGCCCCCGCCCTTCGGGCAGCTTCAGGCTGACGAGATGGTTCCTGATTATGCCTCCGGTCCTTTCGAACCAGAAGGCGGACAGGCTGTTCAGGACCTCCCCCTTCCTTGGGATTCCCTCCCTGAAGACCACGTCGAAGGCGCTCAGGCGGTCGGTCGCCACCATGAGCAGGCTGTCACCGAGGTCGTAGGTGTCCCTGACCTTGCCCTTCCGAACCAGCGGAAGGCTGAGCGAGGTGGATGTCAAAGGTTCCATAATCCGCAATGCCAGCCTACCGATTTAAACGTTGCTGCCCGGGCCCCCGTCCTTTTCCTGCGCGCCCGCGTCCATCAGCGCCAGCGCCTCCCTGAGCATCCCGAGATTGAGGATGGGCCTCCCCCATTCCTCTGAATCGTCCGCCATCCTCGGGCATGCCGTGTTCACCAGGCAGTCGAACGCCATGAAGTTGGCAACGGAGGAGGGCTCGAGCTCGTTCGCGGCGAGGATTGCGCATTCGAATCCGCGCCTGCGCAGCTCGTCCCGCGCCCAAAGCGCGCCCGCCAAATTCAGCTGCCCCGGTTTCGTGCTGAGGAGGATTCCGAAGGATTTCGACACGAGCGCCTTGGCGATCGCGCCCTTCCTGCGCTTCTTCAGCCGCCCTATGTCAGCCGCCAGGTTCTTTACCGTGCCGTCGTAGGGATTCACCGAGAACGCGGGTTTCCCCGTTTCCAGCGCGAGCGCGTGGAACATGCCCTCGCCGACGAACACGATGGCGTCCGCCTCCCTCTCCACGGCCCGAAGAGCGCCCGCGTCGCAGCCTAGTATCTGCCCGGCTTCGGAGCACCGCTCGCCCCTTCCAATGAGCACGCGCTTTCCGTGCGATTCCAAGAGCGCCCTCATATCGCCGAGCTGGTGGATGTGCTGGATGGTCGTCGCGAGAGCTATCGCGTCCCTGCCTTCGAGATAGGGGAGCACGGAGGCGAGCTTCGGTATGTCCGCGTCGATGCTGTACGGGACGTATTCCACCTCAATTCCGGGGTCCGCCTTCAGGAACCTGCCGTGGCCGAAATGCACGATTTTGTCGGCTTTGAGCGCTTTCGCCTCGTCGAGGGCCAGGTCGCACGCGCCGTAGCACGCTGATGCCGAGAGCAGGACCTCATGGCCCCGCGCCTCGTATTCCCTGGCCTTGGCAAGCGCAATCCTCTTGAGGCCTTCGGGGAACTGGAGCAGAATCCGCATAATACACTTCCATACATCTATTGGCAATAATGTTATTAATCCCCTCCGGCGGGCCTCTGCGGGCCCTCGAGGGCGGCGAAATACATGTCGGTCGCGCTCTCCATCATGTCCTCGGAGTAGCGCTGCAGCTTGCCGAACTTCTCGAGCATAGCCTTCATGGCCAGCATGCGCTCGACGTCCTTCTCCTTCCCGACCTCGCCGTCCGCCTTATCGAGCTGCGCCGCGAACTGCCTTCTCGCGTCGCTGAAATCGCCGCGGTCGAGCTCGTTGCTCGAAAGCACCTGGAACGCGGCGGAATACATCCGCGACGCGCCCTGCAGGAGCTCCGCCATGGTTTCGTTCGGGGCGAGGCCTTCGGACGATTCCACGATGTCCAGGAGGTGGTCCCCCACCTTCTCGATGCTCTTTGCCGCAATCAGCTTGAAGACGCCCGCCTTGCCGGGAAAGCCCTCTATGAACATCGTCCGGAGCAGGAGCAGGTACAGCCTGTCGACGTCGTCCTCCTTGCGCGACATCTCCACCCTGATGTCATGGCCGCCCTCCGAGAACGCGGATTCGGCCAAATCGAACATCGCGTTCGTCACATTGTAGGCGCGCTTGATTATGCCGTCGATGTTTATATCCTCGAATGCCAGAACCCTGAGCGTCAGCGAGCCCTTCGACTCGTCCGTGATTTCCACTCCGGAGAGCACCCTTCGGGCCTCCTCGGCTATCGTGCTCATCCCCTGCCCGGTTAGCGTTATTGTGCCCGCGCCGCCGACGTAGGCGGCCACTATGTTCCTCATGGCGATGTCCCTGGTCGCCTTCGAGACCTCGATGGAGACCGATTTGAGCTCCTTTTTGCCCTCCTTGGGGGAAAGCGTGAGCGAGCCGTCGCCGTTGTCCTTAACGTACAAGGCCGAGCCCTTCCCGACCCCCTGCCTCGACACCCATTCGTGGGGCAATGAAACAATGTATGTGTTTCTTCCGGTCAGCTGTATCTTCCTCGGCAAATCCATGCGTTCACCGCCTTTTTGCGAATTTTGATATATACCATCTATAGCAATCTATATACCTTTTGCACAAAGAATATAAATGCCCCCTTCGGGTCTCAATCAGAAGGTGGCAGAATGAGAACGGTTTATCCGAGGGAAAAAACGCAGAAGGAAATCGGAAACGACTCCTTTTCCTCAGTCGGCTACGCCCGCTGGTACAAAACCAGGCAGATGCAGCCGCTGGTTGAAAGCATCTCGCGGTGAAGAGCCTGAGTCATTTCGGTATATACCGAATATACCGCCATATATACCTTTTGCGCAAGATATATAAATGGTCCATTCGCGAACGAATCAGAGGCAAACACATGAGGACCATGTATCCAAGGGACAAAACCCAGAAAGAGATTGGGGGGGACTCCTTCTCTTCCGTCGGTTTCGTCCGCTCCTATAAGAACAGGAGAATCCAGCCCCTAATCGAGAACATATCCCGCTAACCACCGGAATCCTGAGGAGCGGCCCCCACCTCTCCTCATTTTTTTGAATCCCCCTAATCCCGAAGCCAGTTTTTTCCCGCCTGCCGTAAGGCTGGATGAAATCGAAAATAAAAAAGGGGCGCTATTGCGCTCAGTCCTCGAACGATGCCCCGTCTTCTTCATTGGAGCTGCGATAGAGCTTCGCAAGGCGCTGGAGCATGATTTTCTGCTCGGCGCTCGCCACAATCTTCCTCGTGCGCTCGATGGCGTCGGGATTCACCGACATGCTCGTTATCCCGAACTCCACAAGCTTCTCGGCGAATTCCGGATAGACCGACGGGGCCTGGCCGCAAAGCGAGCTCGTGACGCCGTACTTGTTGCACACGGTTATCACCCTGCGGAGCGAGCGGAGCACGGCCTCGTTCCTCTCGTCGAAGCCCTTGGCCATGGTCGCATTGTCCCTGTCGATTCCGAGCGTCAGCTGGGTCAGGTCGTTCGTGCCTATTGAGACGCCGTCGATTCCCTCCTTGCAGAACTGGTCTATCAGGACGACCGTGCTCGGGACCTCGACCATTATCCACAGCTTGAAGTCCCTCGTGCGGTAGAGCTCGACCTCGTCCATGATGTCCTTTATCGCCCGCAGCTCCCCTATCCTCCTGATGAAGGGGATCATGAGCATCAGGTTCTTGAGGTTGTACTCGTCGCGCACCTTCTTGATGGCTTCCAGTTCCATCTTGAACAGCTCCGGCTCCTTGATGTACCTCGACGCGCCGCGGTATCCCATCATCGGGTTCTCCTCGTGCGGCTCGTACTTCTCGCCGCCCTCGAGATTGCGGTATTCGTTCGTCTTGAAGTCCGCGGCGCGGTAGACGACCGGCTTCGGGTGGAACGCAGCCGCGAACCTGCGCATGTCGTCCGCGAGCCTGTCTATGTACTCCTGGCCGCGCCCCTCCTCGAGCATCTTCCTCGGGTGCTGGCCTATGCTCGCCATCATGAACTCGGCGCGCAGCAGGCCCACCCCGTCCGGGTGCAGGGCCGCCACCTTCTCCGCCTGGTCCACGTCTGCGAGGTTGACATATACCTTGGTCCCGGTAATCGGCGCCGCCGCGGCCGCGTTCGCCGCGCTCTGCGCCCCCGGCTTCGACGCCGCCTCGGGGGCCGCCACGAGCCCCTCGTAGATGATTCCGTGGCTCCCATCGACGCTGACATCCATCCCGTCCTTGAGGGTTGCGGTCGCGTTGCCCGTTCCGACCACGCAGGGAACGCCCAGCTCCCTGCTGACTATCGCCGCATGGCTCGTCGTGCCGCCCGTGTCCGTGACTATGGCCGATGCCTTCTTCATGCCGGGGACGAAGTCAGGCGTGGTCATCTCGGTGACGAGCACGTCGCCCTTCTCCATGTTCCTGATTTCCTTGGCGCTGCGGATGATTTTCACCCTGCCCATCCCCATTCCGGGCGACGCGCCAAGGCCCTTCACGAGGATCTTCGCCTGCCCGATGGACTGCGTCCCCTTCTGGGCCTCCCTCTTCTCCTTCGGCTGCTGGTCCTGCACAAGCTCCCCTCCGGTCCCCTTCTCGAGGCCCTTCTTGTCCGTCAGCGTTGTTATCGGCCTCGACTGCACGATGTACAGGTTGTCCCGCTCGAACCCGTATTCGATGTCCTGCGGATACCCGTAGTGCTCCTCTATCTTCTTGCAGATTTTCGCAAGGTCCCTGATTTCAAGGTCCGAGAGCTTCTGCCTTCCCTGCGCCTCGTCCTTGATTTCGACCTTCTTGTTCTTGCCGTCCACCTTGATGAGCATCCACGGCTGCTTGGCGATGTTCTTGTCGATGATGCCGAACTCCTTCTTGTCGACCCTGTAGGTGTCCGGGGTGATGTGGCCGCTGACGACGACCTCGCCGAGCCCGAAGCCGGTCTCGATGGACATGATTTCCGGGTCCTGATAAAGGGGGTCCACTGTGAATACCACGCCGGCCTTCTCGCTCTGAACCATCATCTGGACCACGGCGGCCAGGCCGACCTTCATGTGCTCGAACTTGTTCTCCACGCGGTAGAATATCGCCCTGGGCTCGAAGAGGGACGCCCAGCAGTCCTTGACCGCCTTCACCACGTCCTCGGCCCCGAACACGTTCAAATATGTGGACTGCTGTCCCGCGAAGCTCGCGGTAGGCAGGTCCTCCGCGGTCGCGCTGCTCCGGACGGCCACATATACCGGCCGCCCGACCATCTCGCAGAGCTGCTTGTAGGAGGCTACGATGTCGTTGTGGATTTCTACCGGAATCGTCCCCTTTATTATCATCTCCTTAATCTGCTCGGAGGCCTTCATGAGCGCGTCGTTGTCCGAGACGTCGAGCTTGTCGAGTATCCGCGTGATGGGCTCCCGCAGGTGGTTGGCGTCGAGGTGCTTGTAATATGCCCCTGATGTGACCACGAACCCGTTCGGTATCGGGAAGCCGTTCTGGAGCATCTCCCCCAGGTTCGCCCCCTTTCCCCCGGCCTCCGCGAGGCTCTTCTTGCTGAGCTCCTTGAACCACATCACGTTTTTCATGTCAAAACCCTCTCACAGACTAGGTTGAGCATGAATCTCATATACCGTTTATAAACTTTGGCGCGACCGCCGTGCCTTCGGCCGCAGCCGGCCGCGTTTAACCCGCCCGGCGCGCCGTCATCTGGCCTTCAGCCGGAGGGGCGCCTGCGCGGGCTTCCTTTCCCTGGCCGCGGCCAGGTGCTCAA
The DNA here is from genome assembly GCA_964647855.1 of Microcaldota archaeon. Lineage (GTDB taxonomy): Archaea > Micrarchaeota > Micrarchaeia > Anstonellales > Bilamarchaeaceae > Bilamarchaeum. Next base: position 673,008 of record CAZYJW010000001.1, read on the forward strand.
GGTATTTCGCCCGCATCTCCGGGTCCCCGGCGCCCCGTGCCATGCCCTCCATGGCGCCGAGCACCGCATCCCTCGCCCATTGCGGGTTCTTGCCGTCGCGGGCGATTGCGGATATCGGGCCCGTGTTCCCGCTTTCCGCGCACTCCCGTATTTTGCTCAAGAGGGCATCGGGGGCCTTGCTTTCCGCGTATTCCCGGACCGCCTTCGGATGGCAGTCCGAGCGCGAAATGAGGAGCAGGGCATGGAACTCGCCGCGCCCCGTGCAGAGGTCGATTGAGCGCATCAATGCCCCGGGAAGGGCCCGGCGCGCCTCCCTGCGGAACGACCTCGGAATGTCCGTGTCGTCGCAAAGGTCGCGAAGATGGTAGGAGTCCCCGCGCCCTGCGCATGCGCGCACATGCACCCTGAAGGAATCCCTCGCCGCGGCCTTCGCCTCCAGGCGGACCGCGTAAGGGACGCTCCTGTTCCGCCCCATCTCAAGCATCTCCCGGAACTGGCCGTTCTCGCGGAGGGCATCGAGCGCCACCTGCGCCGCCCCGCCAACGAGGCTTCTCGCAAGGGCGCGGTCTCCGGCGCCAAGCGCCGGGTCATAGGACGCCTCGATTAGCGCCTTATAGTCCCCTTGGGCGCATATCCTTTGCATATCGACCTGCCCGGGCGCCCCCGCTGCGGGCGGCTGGGATTTGAGAGCCTCTGCCGTCATGGTAAAACCGTGTTCCCTATTGGCTGAAAATGCTTTTAAAACGCCCTCCCTCAGCGATATAAACCTTGGCTGGATGTGCTAGCGCATGGCAGCCGTCCCAGACACGCCACTGATAGCCGGCCTGCCCTGCTGCTGCGCGAGCGTCTTTTTCGCCGTCGCGGGCGGGGCGATACTCTACGACGCCTACGGTAAATACCGCCTCTCGCAGAGGATAAGGAACACCCCCACGTCAAAGGCCCGCTCGGCGGCGGTCGGCCTGGCGGAGCTCTCCGGGAAGGCGAAGCCTCTCGAAGCGCTCACAAGCCCCGTGACGAAGAGCGCGTGCGCCTACTGGGAGGTCGTCGGGCAGTATTACTACCAGAGGAAAAAATCCAGCGGCTGGCGCACGTTCCACCACGCATCGAGCGGCAACCGCTTCCATCTAGAGGACGAGACCGGAAAGGTGCTAATCGAGCCCAAGGACGCATCGGTCCGCATTTCGGCCGACTTCTCGTTCCAGGGGCATCTGGAGGAGAAGATGTTCTTCGGCCTCCTTCCTGCGAAGCAGGTGGACAAGAGGGTGCTTGAATACCTGGAGGCGAACCCATCCGCGAAGCAGGCGGCCCTCTCGCATTCGGGAAAGAACCTGCGCTTCCTCGAATACTATATCGCAGAGGGCGATCCCCTCTTCGTTCTCGGGACCGCCGAGCCACTCGAAGGGGCTTCGAGCGCCGTCGCGAGCGAGAACCTCATCGTGCGCAAAAGCGCGCGCGACGGGCTGATGCTCATATCCGACAAGTCCGAGAAGGCGGCCCTCGGCCAGCTCGCGCTCATGTTCTACGTCGAGCTGTTCTTCGGGGCGATATTCGCCATCCAGGCGATTATAGGGATAGGCCTCGGCATCTTCATGGCGCTCCAATAAGATTATAACCGCCCGCTGAGTTGAAGACTCCATGGCCAAGGACAACCCCTTCTGCGCAGGGCTTTTCTTCCTCCTGATAGGGCTGGTTTTGACATATGGCGGGGTGCAGAGGTTCCTCCTCGTCCAGAAAATCAAGAACACGCCGACATCCAAGGTCAGGTCCGCGGCCGTCGGCCTCACCGAGCTGGCGGGCAGGGCAGTGTGCGCCGAGCCCACGGAAAGCCCGATATGCAAGGCAAAATGCGCGTTCTGGCGCGTCACTGGCGAATACTACTACCGCACGAGGAAAAGCTCGGGCTGGAGGCAGTTCTTCAAAAAGGAATCCGGGAAGCGCTTCTTCCTCGAGGACGACACGGGCAGGATGCTTATAGACCCGAAGTCCGCGGAGGTCGACATCCCGCACGACATGCAGTCCGTGGGGCACACGACCGACAAGGCGCTCCTGGGGCTCCTCCCGCAGAAGAAGCTTGATGAGCGCGTGATGGCGTACATCGAGGGCGAGGGAAAGCCCCTCTTCTCGAACTATATGGGGAGGAACCTGCGCGTCACGGAATACTACATCGCCGAGGGCGACGAGCTTTTCGTCCTGGGTAACGCGGTGCCCCTCGACGGCGCATCCAGCGCGGTCGCGCACGAGAACCTCGTGATGATGGGAAAGGGCGGCATGCCCATGTATATAAGCGATTCGGGCGAAAAGAAGGTTACCGGCAAGCTCGGGGGCTCGATATGGTGGCAGCTCGGACTGGGTCTGCTCCTTTCCGGAATCGGCGTCCTCGCGGTCGTGGCCGGGCTCGGTGGTTGAAATGGCTGACTTCGCAATCTTCGCATGCTGCGGCTTCGTGGTGTTCATGCTGGCGCTTCTCGCCGGCTTCTACCTTCTCTCGATATACAACGGGCTCGTGCAGCTCAGGAACAACATCGACAAGGCCTGGGCGAACATAGACGTGGTTCTCAAGCAGAGGACGGATCTCATCCCCAACCTCGTCGAGGCCGTGAAGGGCTACATGAAGCACGAAAAAAGCACTCTCGAGGAGATTACGCGCCTCCGGACGGCCATGATGAGCGCGTCCGGCCCCGCCGAGAAGGCCCGCGCGAGCGAGGGCATAAGCGCGGCCCTCAAGACGATATTCGCCGTCGCGGAGAATTACCCGAAGCTCGAGGCGAGCCAGAACTTCCTCAAGCTCCAGGAGCAACTGACCGCCATGGAGAACCAGATAGCGGACCGGAGGGAGTTCTACAACGACTCCGTGATGCTGTTCAACACGAGGATACACTCGCTCCCCGACTCGCTCTTCGCGTCCGCCATGGGGTATCGGGACAAGGAATACTTCAAGGCCGCCGAGGGCGAGAAGGGCGCGGTCTCCGTGAAGATGGAATGATGTTGCATTTGTAACATTCATTCCCCTTTTTGTTACATTCCTATCATAACGCTTAAATACGCGAAGCGCCGCGTGTCGCGCCAATGATTCAGGCAGCGAAATCCATATGCCCCTCCGGGGATGTCAACACCCGCGGGTGGGAGAGCGTCGCGAAAAAGTGGGGCGATGTCCAGTGGCCCCGCCGCCCCAGGTGGGTGCGCGAGTTCGCCCGGGCGAAGCCGCTATTTTCGAAGATGGAGGGCGAGGAGGCCCTCGTCCTGGGGGCGACGCCGGAGTTCCGCGCCTGGCTCCACCGCTTCAAGGCCCATGTCAGCGTCTATGAGAAATCCGGCATATCCTACTTCGCCATGACCTCGATAATGGAGAGGCAGCTGCGCGTCCGGCCCCCGGAGAGCGAAATCGTCATCAGGAGGGACTGGGAGAGTTCGGGCTGCGAGACTGGCAAGTACCGCATGATAATGGGCGACATCGTCTCCGAATACCTGGAGACGCCGGAACGTTATCTCGCCTTCCTGCTGAAGGTCCATTCGATGCTAATGAAGAACGGCGTCTTCCTGCTCCGTGAGTTCCCCCTGGAGCCGTTCCTGGGCGACCCGTCGAGGATATCCAACGTCGATTTGCGCCGCTGGGCGTACATCCTCAAGCCGGGCTTCGCGGTCGAAAACGGCGTCTTCTACGAGGCCAAGCTGGCGCACAACCTTGCACATGTGGGCGACCTGCAGGCGTTCGCCACATGCGCGAACCCTCCCCGCACCCGGCTCATGCTTACTTTCCGCGAATACGAATCCCTCTTTAGCGAGGCGGGATTCGAATCGCAGGTGCTCTCGGCGCCCGGATTTTCCCCCCCGGGCCCGAGCCCTGCGCTCTGGGCGCTGTGGAAGTGACGGCGGCGCCCGCGACTTTCCGGGAATCATGATTATAAGCGTGTTCTGGGAAAGCATCAATGGTGGATACAACGGCAGACCCCTCGGTTTTCAACACAATCCTGGCGCTGAACCTCCTATACCTGTCCTTCCTGCTTTTCTTTCCGGGGGTGGCATTTGTCCTTGACGCCCTCAGGAACATCTCCGCCTATCAGGCGATATCCAACACGCCGTCGTCAAAAATCCGCTCTGCGTCGATGGGCCTCGTGGAGCTCTGCGGAAGGCCCGTCCGCCCGGAGGGGCTCGCCAGCCCGCTGTCCGAAGAGCCGTGCCTCTATTGGCGGCTCGACTACAGGAAATTCTTCATGAAAAGAACCATGGAATCCGAAGAGCCGTTCGTCCTCGACGACGGCACCGGCAAGGTCCTCGTGTACCCGCAGGGGGCGAAAATCAGCTTCACGGACTCCAGCGCATGGCTGCATGGCATTTCCAACCTTCTCAACAAGGGCGCCATGCCCAAAAAGAGGATTCCAGCGCATCTGGCCAGGGAGCTCGGGAATCCGAAGAAGGTCTCCGAGCATTATCTCCCAATCACCGAGCAGCTGTATGTCCTGGGCGATTTTTGCATGGAGGGCGAAAGGCCCGTCGTGCGGAAACGGGGAAGGCTTTTCATCGGCCTGTCCTCGGAAAAGACGAACCAGGGGAACCTTGCCGCAATCATAGCCTTCGAGCTAATCGTCGGCCTTCCCATGGCGCTTCTCCTGCCGATATTGGTCATTTTCCTTCTCTAGCCGTTTTACGGCGCCGGTCCTTACCCATGGGAAACAGCTCCTTTATGGGAAACGGGGTGATTTCGGGCGTCAATGCCCATTTCAGACGCCATTTTCCGTCCTTTTCGTCCTTCTCAAGGCAGACAACTCCGCCCATCCGGAACCTGACGGTTTCCTGCTCCGGGTTCCCGGTTATGAGAAGCGATGCGAGCCTGCCCAGGTGCGGCAAATGCCCCACGAGCATCACCGGCTCCTTCGCGCTTTCGAGGAATGTCTTGGCGACAAGCGGGTTGTCCGTGGGCTTGAGGCCGAGCATCTCCCGGACCTCGGATGGCCCGAAGAACTCGGCGTAGATTTCAGCGGTCTGCTTCGCCCTTAGTTTGCCCGAGTGCATGATGTGCTTTGCCCTCAATCCCACCTTTCCAAGGGCCTCGGCCACCCGCTTCGACTCCTCCACCCCCTTATCGGAGAGCGGGCGCTCCGGGTCCTCCTCCTCGCTTTTCGCATCGCCATGCTGGACAAGGTAAGCTTCCATGGGAAGCCAATCGACGGCAAGATTAATCTGGCTTGCGCTGATTCGTTCCAAGAAGAAGGAAAAGTATGCGCCAGAATATGAAGGTGACGGCAAGAAAGAGACAACCTCAGGAGTGCAAAACCATACGTCCATACGGAAGTATGGATTAGACCGTTAGTAGCCGCAGGCTGAACAGCTCGGTTTCCCTAGCTGCGTACACCCCGGCCCTATCAAGCGGATCTGCTATCCGCGGTATATGCCCCCTCGTTTTAAGAGTCGCTTCGACCTTAGATGCTTTCAGGTCTTATCGACGTGGCGCGTGGCTGCCCGGCGGTGCATGTTTCACAACCGGTCCACTAGAGGCGCCGCATCCCCGTTCCTCTCGTACTCAAGGATGCTTTCTCTCAAGGGGCTACACTCCCAGGAGATACTACCGTACTGTCTCGCGACGTACTGAACCCAGCTCATGTGGGACTTTAATGGATGAACAACCCAACCCTTGGCCGCTCCTACACGGCCAGGATGTCCCAAGCCGACAGCGATGTACCAAACCGCGGGGTCGATGTGTACTCTCACCCGCGACGAGCCTGTTACCTCCAGGGTAGCTTGTCTGACAGCTTGAATCCTCATCAAAGGGATTTCAAGGTTCGTTAACCCCGACTTTCGTCTCTGCATTCTACGCTTTTAAGAATACAGTCAGCCCTGCATTTGTGTTTAACCCTCTACTCCCGATTTCTGTCCGGGATGAGCAGAGCATTGGGCGCCCTTGTTTCCTTATCGAGGGCGTACCGCCCCAGCCAAACTATCCACCTGACGCTGTTCCCTTGCGGGTAAGCAATACAAAACATGCTAAGTGGTGTAACACTTTCGCCTATCCGTACCCCGGAAGGCACGGCATAACGGCTCCCACTTACGCTTGGTAGCACACTTCGTATCACAACATCAGGCTATAGTAAAGCTCCATGGAGTCTTCGTTTCCCTCTGGGAGATGCCGGCATCTTCACCGGCGAGTGATTTCACCAGGTCCTAAGTAGGGACAGTGGGAGTGTCGTTACGTCATTCATGCAAGCCGCCAATTAAGCGGCGAGGTATTACGCTACCTTAAGAGGGTCAGAGTTACCCCCGCTCTTTACCAGCCCTTCTTCGGGTTGAACCCCGCGTTCAGGTACTAGCAGTGAGCAGACGTCAGCCACCATACTCAGCCTTTCGGCTCTGCGGTGACCTGTGTTTTTGGTAAACAGTCGCACTCCCCTTGTTACTGAGACCACAGCATTGCTCATGCTATGGCACCCCTTATCCCTAAGTTACAGGGCTAACTTGCCGAGTTCCCTTACCTAGGTTTCCCTGCCACACCTTAGCCTTCTAAGCTACGGCACCTGTACTAGTTCTCGGTACGATCATGGAAGGTCGTTCCAGCCTCTTTTTCATGGGCCCCTGGACTCAATCGAGTTGCCCCTACGGGATTCGTCCGCTTCTCCTCACAATGAGACTCTGCAGATTTACCCCCTTCAGACGGCGTGTAGCCGTTCGACTTATCCAAAGGCGTCAGAAGACTGGCCTGCCTTGCGGCAACCTACTTCCATGGGACCGGAATATTAACCGGTTTCCCTAATTTCGGGCTTCAGGATTTGCCATTGCCCTTAGGATCGCCTAACCCTCAGCTGAAGAACGTGGCTGAGGAATCCTTGCCGTTTAAGGTGTCCGGGATTCTCGCCCGGATACGCTGCTACTTACATCAGGATATTCATAACAGGCCGCTCCACTAGACGTCACCGCCTAGCTTCGAGGCGACCCGTTCGCCCCCTTACTCACGCGCTTTTGGCGCTGGTGAGGTATCGGAAGCTGGCTTAGCCCCGTGAATCTTCAGAATCTGCACTCTCGACCGGTCCGCTATTACGCGTTGTTTGAAGGATGGCTGCTTCTAAGCCTACCTCCCGGTTGTTTTCGAATGGAGACTCTTTTGCATAACACTTAGCCAGCATTTAGGGCCCTTAACCCCACGTACGGTCTATACCGAAAGGGACGTCAGACTTACTCCGGCGCCCCGACTGCCTCCATCTATGCGGACGTAGCATTCGGAGTTTGAGAAGATGGCGACTCCTTTCGAAGCCAATCCACCTAATCGGTGCTCTACCGCTACGTCTCGCTCCGGAGACGCTGTCCTGAGAGACATTTCAGAGGGAACCCGCTATCGCCGTGTTCGACAGGACTATCACCCCTACACCCAGGTCACCTAAGAGGAATATACCATCAATAGTTGCGGGCCTCCACCAATCGTCAGATTGGCTTCGCCCTGCCCAGGCGTAGATCACTACGGCTTCGGGTCTATCCAGAGTGACTGAACGCGAATTACCACGTCGCCCCTGACACCTTGCGGTGCTGCGGGCTCTCGCTTTCGCTTCGACTCTCATCTCGCCACGCCAGATAACTCCCTGACTCTTGCTTCGAGAAGAAAGGCATAACATCGCTTAATCCCTGTCGCCCTCCAAGTTGCCCGGGAGGCCTTCCAGGGACCTACGCTTTCACGCCATGCCATTCTGTAACCACTTAATTTCAGGTTCTTTTCACACTGCTCCCGCAGTGCTTTTCAGCATTCGCTCGCGCTACTGATTCGCTATCGGTCTTGCGCCCCATATTTAGATTTGGAGGTTGATACCCCCACCTTCATGTCCGCTATCCGGCGGACACTACTCTTCACGGATCGCTCCCTTCGCCTTCGCCTACGAGACTGTCACTCGCTATGGTGCCGCTTTCCAGCGGACTTCGGCTCGGAAAAGGGATGCTCCCCACCACATCTGCCGCACTGTTGCCAATGCGGAATTCGGTTTGATCTGACCGGCTTTCTCTCGCTGATACTAACCGGATCCCAATTGGTTTCTTTTCCACCCTCTACTAAGATGCTTCATTTCGAGGGGTTGCTGCGCATTACTGCGCTCACCCAGACCTCCGGATCAAAGACTGCGTGCGTCTACCCGGAGCGTTTCGCCGCTTGCCGCGTGGGTTTGCGGGCACAAGCCAAGCCATCCACTAAGTGGCGTGTAGCTTACGTATGGTTTCACTTTTCCAAAGAGATTATCTCCTGCATGCGCTTGCGCGCATGTAGACACGCACTCCGCTTTCGCGTCGTGCGCGCTCTTGCCGTCACTTCACACTCTTTTCTTCATGCAGCCCGGTGAAGGGCCGCGTGAATGCGATGGACGACACCCGAGCCTTCCCAAGAGTTAGGGATGGTATATGCTAGGCATTTCTGCGTGCATATCATCGAGCGCATGTCCGTCAGTTTTCCCCGCAGTTGCGAGGAGACGCATGCCCAGCGCGTTGCGCCGTTTCGGCGTTTCGCGTTTTGTGTCGTGTTGGAGCCCACAAGGAGCTACCTGACAAATAGGCTTCTATATTGGAGAAGACAACTATTTATAAAGCTATCTCCGTTACGAGAGAGCAAAACAAGCTCAAGGTTCCGATTCGAGTCAAATCAGGTTAACTGGTTTTACCCAGAACATCCTGAAAGAGTAGATTCTGGCAACCCTACAACTAGAATTTCCATCCTTCTTCTTTAAAGAAACCGTAAAGATTGACTGACCTAATCCCGAAGCTATTGCACACACATGGAATCTTGAGGCGATTTGGATCTTGGGATTCTTCGGTGATTACAATATGGGGATTCTGAACTAATAGCTTCTTAAATTAATTTTTGAACTTTTATAAACCCATCGTGTTATAACTC
>CAZYJW010000002.1:0-226960 GCA_964647855.1 Microcaldota archaeon
TTCCCCTGTCACGCTTTCGCGCATTGCAGAGGTTTCGCGCCTGCTGCATCCCGTAGGACTAGGGTCCTTGTCTCAGTACCCTTCTGGGGGCCACCACTCCCATGGCCCCTACAGATTATCGGCTTGGTGAGCCATTACCCCACCAACTACCATAATCCGGCGCAGTCTCATCCTGAAGCGGACTGGCTCCAATTCACCAGCCGTTTGGGCGCCCAAGCCTTCCAGCATAGGGCACCTATCGCGGGTTAGCCTCAGTTTCCCGAGGTTATCCACGTCTCCAGGGCAGATTGACCACGTGTTACTCAGCCGTTTGCCGCCCACCCAGGTGAGTGAGCCGACTTGCATGGCTTAGTCGAAGTCTGATAGCAGTACCCTCCAGCAGGATCAACTGGAATTAGTTGACCGTGCATTCTTACACGAATTTGGTACGTCGTCACATTCCTCTAGGAATTGACTTCTTGCATCAACCATTTGCTCTTGAAGCGTGAGTCAAATCTATCAGCAATAGATTTCCACAGGAAGCGTCCCCCCGAAGCATCGGGGGCCATATGCTTAGAACACGAATTCTGAAGCCTTAGAAAGCGCCAGAACGCGCGAAGGATATATAGCGATATACGTATTTATAAATCTTTGTGAGGCCCGGGGGATTCACGCCGGAAAAAATCCCCGCCAGAGAGGCACGAAGCCGTTCCGGAGCCCAACCGCGCGCCCGCGTTTCCGGAATCACGCTGGAGACCCCCGCGTGCGGCGTTTCGGCCGGCGCCGGAGATTATCAATACATATATATTCCATCATGCGGCGATATCCGCATGGATGAGGACAGGGTGGTCCTTGACCGCAGGAGCTTCGAGGCCCTTGCGGTGGACACGCGCGTTCGGATATTGAAGTCTCTCAAGGAGCGCCGGAAGACGCTCTCCGAGATATCCAAGGAGCAGAGGATGTCGGTTTCCGGGGTGAAGGAGCACCTCGAGACGCTCGAGGGCGTCGGCCTCATAACGAGGATTGACGACGGCCACAAGTGGAAATATTACGAGCTGACGCGCAAGGGCGCCGACATCGTGGCCCCCAAGGAGCTGCGTGTGTGGATACTCCTCTCGCTTTCGGTAATCGCGCTCGCCGCCTCGATGACTGCCATGCTCTGGCCCGGGGCGCCCTACGGAAGCGAGGGGGCTGCCCCATTCGAGACCGGCGCGGCAGGAGCTGAGAGGCTGCTGGCGGCAGCGCCGGAAGCTCCGGCGCAGGAGACAGACGCGGCTTTTGCCAAGGAGGCGCCGGATGGGACGGATTCCGGAAACGTCGCCGCAGAGGGCGATGCCGGCATCCTGATGGCGGAATCACTGCCCGAGCCGCGGCCCGACATGTCCGTGCCCCTTGCGGTCGGTGCCGTAAGCGCGCTGACCCTCCTCGTATGCGCGGGAATCCTGGTCCGCAACCGGACGAGGCGGGCCTGAGTGCCCGGGCGGGCAACGTTTATATCCCTTTTCCGCAAGAATCAGGCATGGAAGAAATGCCATGGGCGAGGCTTAGGGCTCCGGAACTCGAGGGCATCCGGGGATGGATCAACTCCGGGCCGTTGCGCCTGGAGGACCACCGGGGCAAGGCCGTCATGCTCGAATTCTGGTCATACAGCTGCGTCAACTGCCTGAGGGCCCTGCCTTATGTCGCAAGGTGGCACGAGAAATATTCCGGCAAGGGCCTCGTGGTGATAGGCGTTCATTCCCCAGAGTTCGCGTTCGAGAAGGAGGAGCGGAACGTCCGGGAGGCGGTCGAGAGGCTGAAAATCAGGTTTCCGGTCGCGCTCGACAGCGGCATGGCCGCGTGGAACGCATATGAGAACAGGTACTGGCCCGCGCGCTTCCTGATAGACCCCGAGGGATACATCGCCTTCGCGCATTTCGGCGAGGGGGATTATACGCTAACGGAGAGGGCCATTCAGGACCTCCTGGGGGTCAAGGCGAAATTCGAGAAGGAGGAGTTCCCGGGCTACCTTTTCGACCAGAGCCCGGAGACGCATGCGGGATACCGGTTCAATCCCGGGCTGGGCTCCGGCCTGGCGGAAGGGGAAGGCGGGCGCAGCGTATACCTGGACCCCGGAAAGCACGAATACGAGGTGCTCTATCCGAACGGGGAATGGTCGCAGAATGAGTACTGCCTCGAGCTCATGAGGCCGCCGGGCCAGATAGCCTACAGGTTCAACGCCCGCGAGGCGAACCTCATCCTCGAACCCCTTGAAAAGGGGGTCGAAGCCGAGGTCTATATCGATGGCAAGCCCGCGGCAAAGCTTGATGTCGGGCATCCGGGGATTTACCGCGCCTTCCGCGACAAGGCCTACCGCGAAAGGGAGATGGCGGTCAATTTCACGGGGAAGGTAAGGCTCTACGCGCTCACTTTCGGCTGATTTTCCCGCGCGATCCGCCGTATCTCCATGAGGCGCTGCAGGATTGTGACCGCCGAGAGCGCCGACACCGCGGCCAGGGACCACGAGAACCATTCCATTCCGAGCGCAAGCCCCGCGGCGAGCCCTGAGATTAGGAGAATGACGCGCTCGCCGCGCTCGCAGACGCCTCCGAGCGCGAGCGCCTGCTCCCTCGCCACCACGCCCTTGTGGTCGGCATATGCCCTGATGAACGAGGGCATGCACGTGCCGAGGAAGAGCGCGAGGGCGGGCAGGGACTTCGCATCAAACCCGCCAAGGGGCGCAAGAGGGACGAACATGAATGAAAGCAGGAAAAAACCCTCCACGAACCGGTCCGCGACCCCGTCCATGAAGCCGCCGAACGCGCTCTGCTCTTTCCTGGCGCGGGCGACCGCGCCGTCTATGACATCGCATGCCGCGGCGGATGCGAAGAGGGCAAGGGCGAGCCATAGCTCACCTGTCAGAGCCGCCGAGAGCGCGGCAAGAGCCGCCAGGGCCACGGAAAGGAGCGTCCATTGGTTCGGGGTGAGCGGGATAGTGCTCAGGGCGCGGCCTGCGGCCGCCTGAAGCCCCTTCGCCCCGGCATCCTGCTTTATCATGGTGTGAAGACTGCGGAAAAATTGAAAAATAGGGCGGAATGCGGGCCGCTTACTGGAGCAGCTCGTATTCCACCGTTATGTAGCCGTACATGGTCGTTTCTCCGGGGAATATCTCTGTCGGCGCGGCTGCGGCATCCGGCTCAGCCATGCCGCGCGCGTCATAGGCATAGACCGGGTAGGGGTAGTTCCATTCCGGGTTAACCGCGACAACCTTGCCGAGCCTGGCGCCGAGCCCCTGCGCGATGCCCTCCGCCTTGGATTTGGCCGCTCGGGCCGCCTCCGCCTGCAGCCCGGCCTCCGCCTCAAGGCGCGTATCCTCCCGTATCGAGAAATAAACGTATTCCACTTTCGCGAAGGCCGTGGCGTTGAGGGCGGCTTCGACATAGGCACCGCCCTTACTGGTGTCGTTCGCCTTGAGCGCGAGGGAGTGCGTCGTCTTGTATCCGATTATTTTGCACTCCTTGTGATAGGGCGGCGGGTAGGGTGCGATGTCCATGGAGACGCCCTCTGGCGGGGCCCCCCCTTCCACGCTTCCGTTTTCATCATTGCCGCACCGGTATACGGTGCCGTTCGGGCCGATTATCGGCTCCCCGTCCGGCCCCAGGCACCGTTCCGCATCGCCTTCGGCGGGATATGGCACCGCCTCGGCCACCGCCGGTTCGGACCCTTCGGAATAATAGGGCCCGGAATAATCGTAATACGGGTAATAGCCGCCGTAGCATGAGCCGTTGTATTCGGGATAAGTGTAGTATGAGGTCGTCTCAATCTGGCTTGCATCCAGCCCCGCGGCAAGAAGCGCCGCCTTGGCCTTGGCCGTCTCGGCGGCGTTTGCCGACTGCGACGAAAGGGTGTCGTTCCCCGATGTCGTTATCGCCAGGCCCAGCGTGAGAAGGTCCGGGCTGAGTGTCCTTGCAGCCTCCCCACGCACAGTTATTGTGGGCTCGCTACCCCCTCCGGTATCGTTCCCTGCCGGTGGGGCCAGGGCCCCTTCCTTTGCCATGATGTAGGTCAGTCCCGCGGTGAGCAGTACGACTGCCAGTATCCCTATCATGAGCGTCGCGCTGTTTTCTGCCATGCCAATCACCCTTAGCCCATAGTGCAGGCTGGATTTAAAAGCGGGGGAGGATTCTTGCGGCTCAGGGCGAAATACCGGGCGTGTCGAGAATGGTACGGAGCGAGGCGCGGATTTCGGCAAGGGCGTCCTCTGCGCCGTAGCCCTCGGGAACCGCAATCAGGCGGACGGCCTCCAGAGAGCCGATGCTAAGGAGTATCCTGAGCGTCATGATGGCCCCCGAGCCGTCGATCGCCTTTGCGGGATTCAGCGAATGCAGGTCGTCCACGAGAAGGACGCGGTCTATTCCGCGAATGGTATCGACTACCACAAGCCGCCGGCCCTCCTCCTCTATGTCCTTTGAAAGGTCGTATTTCTTGAAGCCCACGGACGGGAAGCTCTTCCTCAGGCTGGAGAGGATGTAATCCTCGTTCTCAAGACCGAAGACGAGAACCTCCATGGATTCCTTTTTCATGGCAAAGGGTTTAATTTGGTGTATGACGGGGGAATTCAGATAGGTTTAAATATTTGACATGAGTAAGTAAGTTTGTAAAAGTGTAAATTAGTGATAGTTAATCACTTGACCACTTGTTTTTGAAGACAATCCGCACCCAGCGGAAGGAAGAGGATCTGATGGAATTCAATGAAATGGGGCTCGGCGTCATGACGCTTCAGGCGCTCGCGCGCATGAACTATGTGGAGCCCACGGAAGTCCAGGAGAAGGCAATTCCCGAGATAATCGCGGGGAGGAACCTCATAGTGAGGAGCCATACCGGAACCGGCAAGACCGCCGCGTTCGGCATAGGGATAATCGAGAGGATAAGCACCGGCTCGTCCAGGAAGGCCCTCATACTGACGCCAACGCGCGAGCTCGCCGTGCAGGTCTGCAAGGAGCTCAGGGGCTTGGCGCAGTGCCATGAGATGAGGATATCTGTCGTGTACGGCGGGCAGAGCATAAACGTCCAGCTCGACGAGATACGCGGGGGCGTGGACATACTGGTCGCAACCCCCGGAAGGCTGATTGACCTCACGCAGCGGGGCGCAATCCGCATCGGCGATTTCGACATCGCCATACTCGACGAAGCGGACCAGATGCTGGACATGGGGTTCATAGACGACGTCACGGGAATACTCGACCAGCTGCCGCCAAAGAGGCTAACCCTGCTGCTTTCGGCGACGCTGGATGAAAGCATACTCGGAATCGCACGGAAATACGTCCCGTCCCCCCTGACCATCGAGATCGGGGAGATAGCGCCGGCCGAGACAATAAGGCAGGAGCACGTAGAAACCACCGACAGGGAGAAATTCCCGAGGCTGCTCGAGGTTCTGCGCTCGCACGCCGAGATGAAGGTGCTCATATTCAGGGAAACGAAAATGGGCGCTTCAAGGCTCCAGGAAAGGCTTTGGCAGCGCGGAGTGCGCGCCGGGGTCCTCCAGGGGGACATGACGCAGGCCATGCGCAACCGGACCATCGCCGATTTCAAGGAGGGCAGGATAAAGGTGCTTGTCGCGACCAATGTCGCGGCAAGGGGCCTCCATATCGACAATCTCGGCCTCATCGTCAACTACGACCGGGCGCAGAGCGAGGAGATACATCTCCACCGCATCGGGCGCACCGGCAGGATGGGGCAGGAGGGCAAGGCCATCAACTTCGTCCAGAGGAAGGAGACGCTGGATGAGAGGATGAGCGAGGACCACCCCGATTTCGCATGGATGAAGCAGGGAGGCATCACGCACTACAACCGCGGCGACGAGCGCCACGGGGGGGGAAGAAGGCATTTCACGCGCGGGGCTGGCGAACGGGGGCGCCCCGCCCGGCATTCCGGAGAGGCGCGCCATGGCGCCCGTGGAAGCAGCCGCGAAGGACGGCACCCGCATCCGAGGGGCGGCAGGAGAAGGCCCCGCCAGTGAAAGCATTGCGGGGGCGGGGGGGTTCTGCTCAGAGACCGAGGAGCTCCCTTAGCTTCTTTTCGTCATAGCCGACAAGCACAACGCCGTCGATTATGGTTACCGGTATCCCGCCCTGGCCGCTTTTCTCCATGCATTCCCGGGCATTCTCGCCCTCCTCGACGTTCTTTTCCGTGAACTCCACCCTGTTCTGCTTCAGAAAGTCTGTTACGCGATGGCACCAGGGGCACCATTCGGCGCTATAGACCACGACGCTCTTTGCCATGCAACGGATGGCGCATGCAGATATTAAATACTATTTCGGGGCCGGCTCCCGGGATGACGCGGCGATTCCGCGCAAAATTATAAATCTTGATGCGGATTGCTTGCCATGGCATACGAGCTCTTCGTCCTCGCGCTCACCATAGTTACCGGATTCGCGGCGATGCTCGTGTTCGAGAGGACCCGCATTTCGCAGGTCATCATACTCATGCTTTTCGGCTTCCTGCTCGGCCCGGTATTCGGGATTCTCGATGTATCCGATGAATCCATACTGAAGTCGATTCTCCCCTTCACCGCGTCGCTGGCCCTGGTCGTCCTGCTTTTCGACGGCGGAATCGAGTTCGATGTCTTCTCCGTCGCCAGGTCCATCCCCAGGAGCATGCTGTTCACGCTGATGGTGTTCGCCGCGGGGACGGCGCTGGTTTCGGCCGCGCTCGTTCTCGCCCTGGGCTGGCCACTCCTCAACGCCGTCCTGCTGGGAACGGTCGCTGGCGGCTCGAGCTCCGCGATAGTGATAGCGATGGTGGAGCGGACCGGCACCTCCAAGCAGACGAAATCCCTCCTGACCGTCGAATCCACCATGACCGACGCCCTCTGCATCATATCGGCGATGGTGGTGGTCCAGCTGATTACCGCCAACCAGGCGCCCGCGCCCGGAACGGTCGTCGGCATGCTCCTGTCCTCCTTCACCACCGCGGTCGTCGTGGGGGTAATAGCGGCGCTATGCTGGATCGTCGCCGCGGAAAGGTTCTCGCTGAAGAAGTATTCGTACATGCTCCTGATAGCACTCGTGTTCGTGGTCTTCACGCTTGCCGAAGAGATAGGCGGCAACGGCGGCTTCGCGGTTTTCACGTTCGGCGTCGTGCTCGGCAACGCGAACAGGATAGGGAGGATTGTGAGGGTCGAATGGGAGAACCCCATGAACAATGTCATGCGCACCTTCCAGAACGAGCTCACGTTCTTCGTGAGGACTTTCTTTTTCGTTTACATCGGGCTCCTGCTCTCCATAGAGTTCTTCACGCCGTACACCATAGCGCTGTCGATGGGCCTGATGGCGCTGTTCTACCTCGCAAGGCACATCGTTCAGCAGGTCCTTCTCGCGGACCTCCCGCAGAAGGACAGGAGGATAGTGGTGGCGATGGGCCCGAGGGGCCTTGCGGCCGCAGTCCTTGCCACGATACCCCTCACGAGCGGAATAGCGATTCCGAACTTCCAGGAGCTCGTCTTCGCGATAATACTGATTTCAAACATAGGGGCGACCCTGGGCGTATTCGCATTCGACAGGAACGGCAACGGGCTGAACCCGAAGCCGGTGCCGAAAAGGAACAGCAACGGTTAAATCGTTTTCCTGCGTCCAATCCATAGGTGATTTTTTGCCAAAGGAGAAACTGATAGAGATGCTGAACAAGGCGCTCGAACTAGAGCACCAGGCCGAGGCGCAGTACCTCAGCCACGCGACGCTCCTTGCGGGGGAGTCTGCGGATGCGCTGACCGAAAGGCTCGAGGAGATTGCCAAGGACGAGCATGAGCATGCCGAGCTGTTCCGGAAATGCATCGAGATGCTCAACGGCACCCCGGCGGTGAAGATGGCGCCGGGCCATGGAGCGAAGGGCAACACTGAAATCCTCAAGGTGAACCTTAAGGACGAGCACGACGCGGTCGACTTCTACAGGACCATCATGGACGAGCTGAAGGGCTGCAAGGCCGAGCTGAAATACGAATACGAATACATCGAGCACAAGCTCAGGCATGTCATCATGGACGAGGAGGAGCACGCGCTCGAGCTGAGGACGCTCCTTGGCCAGTGATTTTTTCTTTTTTCCCCAATTCTTTTTAAGCGGTTCAGCGCTACAACCACAGCATGGGCGAGGGTGCAGGTGCCGGGAGGCTCGACGATGCGCATCGGGGCGGAAGGATATGCCTGAGCGATGGGGCCCGCAGGCAGTATTCCAAGAGCCACGGCATAGTCGGCCATCACAGCGGGGTCCAGATTTGCCTGTGGAACAAAAAATCGCTCCAGGGGCACCGGGGCTGCTACAAGGTGAAGTTCTACGGGGTGGACTGCCATCGATGCGCCCAGATGTCCCCGGCGCTCGCATGGTGCAGCGAGGCGTGCGTTTTCTGCTGGCGCCCGATGGAGTGGATGAAAAGGACCAGTTTTGGCGAGGATGAGGTCGATTCGCCGGGCCTGATAATAGCCGAGACGGTCAAGGCCAGGCGGAAGCTTGTTTCCGGAATCAAGGGAGGCCCCAGATGCGATCTGCGCAAATTCGACGAAGCCTTCCGGCTTTTTCCGTCCCACTGGGCGATTTCGCTTAGCGGCGAGCCCACGATATACCCGAAACTGGGGCAGATGATAGGCATGCTCCGGGAAAACCCCGATGTCAAGACAATCTTCCTTGTGACGAACGGGCAGGAACCGGAAAGGCTGGAAGCGCTTGCCCGCGACAAGGCGCTGCCGACGCAGCTTTACATCTCCCTCGCAGCGCCGAACGAAGCCCTTTTCAAGAAAATAAACCGGAGCGTGTACGGGGACGGGTGGGAGCGGCTGAACCGCTCGCTCGGACTGATGGCGGACCTGCCCTGCCGCAGGGTGATAAGGCTCACAATAATCAAAGGGCTAAACGACGGGGACGGGCACCTGCGGGGATACGCTTCAATCATTTCAGAATCCAAGGCGGATTTTGTGGAGGTCAAATCCTACATGGCGCTGGGTTTTTCGAGGAGGAGGCTCGGGCCGGATTACATGGCGGAGCATCGGCATGTGAAGCGATTCGCGGAAAAACTGGCCGCCGCCATGCCGGATTATCGCGTCGAGGATGATGACGAAATCTCGAGGATTGTCCTCCTGAAGCGGAAGGATTCCGCATTCGGCAACATAATAACTAATAAATAATCCTCATCAAGGATTATCAGGATGGATTAGGAAACGTGTTCTTATGGCCACGAGGGTCGCAGTGATGGACAGGGACGTCTGCATCGAGAGGAGGTGCGGCTACGTCTGCGCCAAGGTCTGCCCGCCGAACCGCATGGGCGAGGAGTGCATAGTCGTCGAGAAGGACGGGGTGTTCCCAGTGTTCTCCGAGCAGCTGTGCATAGGATGCGGCCTCTGCGTCAAGAAATGCCCGGTGAAATGCATCGCCATCATCAACCTCGCGCAGGAGCTCTCGAACCCGGTGTTCCAGTACGGGGTGAACACCTTCCGGCTTTACGGCCTGCCCCTTCCGATGGAGGGCGCGGTCTCCATAATCGGGAAGAACGGCATCGGCAAGACCAGCGCCATACGGCTGCTGAGCAGGCAGGTGAGGCCCAACTTCGCGGATTTCAAGAGGGAACTGAAGGACGCGGAGATTCTCGAAAGGCTGCCGCTCGAGGCGCGCAGGTACTTCATGAAGGCGGGGGAGGGCCTGCGCCTGAGCGTGAAGCCCCAGCACATAGACAGGGTCCGCGACGCCTTCGGGGGGACCGTCTCCGAGCTGCTTGAAAGCGTCGCAGGCGGCGGCTCGCGCGTCGCGGAAACCGCCGCGCTCTTCCGGATAGACGACGTGCTCGGAAGGAAGCTCGGCCAGCTTTCCGGAGGGGAGCTGCAGAAGGTCTCGATAGCGGCGGCATACCTGAAGGACGCCGACATCTACTATTTCGACGAGGTGACGAATTTCCTCGACATCGAGGAGAGGCTCCGGATGGCGGTCATCATCAAGGACCTCTCCGCGAGGAAAAGCGTGATGATGGCCGAGCACGACCTCACGTTCCTCGATTATGTGAGCGATTACGTCTATGTCATATACGGCGAGGAGAACGTCTACGGCATCGTATCGGGAGTGAAGAACGTCCGGGTCGGCATCAACGAATACATAGCTGGCTATGTGAAGGACGAGAACGTGCGCTTCAGGACGTACGAGATCGGGTTCAGCAAGCACAGCGAGGGCGAGATCAAGGCGAAGGCTCTCGCGAAATACGGCGCGCTGGAAAAGAGGTTCGGAGACGGCGGGGAGGGATTTGCGTTCTCGAGCGACGCCGGCGAGATAAGGAAGGGCGAGATACTCGGCCTTGTGGGCAAGAACGCGCTCGGGAAATCGTTGTTCGTGAAGATGCTCTCCGGCGCGGAGAAGGCCGACTCCGGGGACCAGATAGGGCTCAGGGTGTCCTACAAGCCGCAGTACATAAGCGCAGAGCAGGTAGTCGTCTCGGCGCTCTTCGAGGGCAGGGACCTGGACATGGGCGTCTTCGAGGAATGCAAGAGGAAGCTCAACATAGCCATGCTCATGGACAAGGAGCTTACGCAGCTCTCCGGCGGCGAGCTGCAGCGCGTCGCGCTGACGCTTGCGCTGAGCCAGCGGGCGGACGTCTACCTCTTCGACGAGCCGAGCGCGTTCCTCGACATAGAGCAGCGCTTCGAGTTCGCGTCGTTGCTGCGCCGCGTGATAAGCGAGAGCGAGAAATGCGCGTTCGTAGTCGACCACGACATCGTCTTCATCGACGCGATTGCCAACAGGCTCGTCGTCTTCGACGGCAGGAGCTCGGTCAACGGCCACGCCTCCGCCCCGCTCGCAAAACGCGCGGGCATGAACGGCTTCCTCAAGGTCGCGGGAATCACCATGCGGCGCGACAAGGACAGCAGCAGGCCGAGGATAAACAAGCCGGGCAGCCAGCTTGATTCCGAGCAGAAGGCCGCGGGCGAGTACTTCTATTACGAGCGCACTGCGGACTGAGGCGGCTGGCCCTGCTGGCAGGCGGCGAGCTCGAGGACGACGGTCGTCCCCCGGCCCGGCCCCGAGCATTCCACGAAGAGCCTTCCGCCGAGGCGCCCGGCGAGCTCCCGGCAGTAGGCGAAGCCTATCCCGTGCCCCGGCGCGCCGCTCGTGGTCGTCCTGATGCCCATGTTGAGCTTCTCCATCGTTTCGCCGTCCATGCCTGAGCCGTTGTCCCTGAACGCAAGCCTCACCGTTTTGCCCTCGCGCGTGGCGGAGAACCGCACGACGCAGTGCCCCTTCCGCGCGTTGTGCGCGTTCATGAGAAGGTTCGAGACGATGAGCCTTATGAAAAGCGGATTGGAAGACACCGACGCCCCGTAGAGCGAAGGGTCGATTTCGCCGATTGTCAGCGTGCACGACCTTTCGTTGGCGACCTGGACGCATGTCAGGGCTATCGACCCCCTGCCGACAATCCGCTGGGGCGCGGGCGAGACGACCGAATCAAGGTCGTCCCGCAGAAGGCTGTCCAGGGCGCCGCAGAGCAGCTTTCCGTAGTTCTGCACGCGGGCGTAGTGGAACCGGACATCGTCGCTCATTTCCTCCATTCCGCCGAATATGCGCTCCGCCTCATCGAGCGCGGCATTGAACTCGGCCAGGTGAGCGGGGCAAAGTTCCCTGACGGTCCGCGCACGCGACTCGAGCGTATCGCCGGCGGGGAATTCGCGCGATGTCCACTGAAGGCGAAGGTCCTGCACGGTCTTGGCCTCCGGACAGGGGCCGAGATAGGAGCCCAGAAGGCGGATGCGGGAGTATTCCGAGGTCATCCGGTCTATCAGCCCGGCGCCCTCGCCGCCGCGCATCATCGACAGGAGGCGGTAGACCTGGAGGGAATTGCCGACCTCGTGGGTCACCGCAGCCAGCATGATCCGGAACCAGTCTGAGAATTTCTCGGCGCCGATGCCGGCGGCCTGCTCGCAAAGCGGCGTGCGCTGGACCGATTGCGTGGCCTTCGCCGCCTGCCCCTGCGCGGCGCCGTTCCGGGCAAGTATTCCCATATTCGGATATTATAGGCGACAAATATAAAAATGGGATGTTTTCACTGGATTTTCAGCGCTTCCTTGAGTTTTTTCACATTGAAACCGATTATGACTGTGCCGTCGATATCCGTCACGGGCACTGCGAAGCCGCCGCTTTTGCTCCGGACCTCCTCTGCGAACGCCGGGTTCCGCTGCGCGTTCCTTTCCTCGAACTCCAAGCCGCTTTTCCGGAGGAAGTCCTCGACCTTGACGCACCACGGGCATTCGTCCTTGGTGTAAACGATGACCCTTGCCATGTGGCTGTTTTCGCCAATAGATATTAATAAATCACGGGCGATTAGAGCGCTCATGAAGCCCCTCAAGAAGATATGGATGGACGGGAAATTCGTGAACTGGAAGGACGCGAAGGTCCACGTCCTCACGCACGGCCTGCATTACGCCACCGCCATATTCGAGGGCATGCGCTGCTACGACACGCCCTCCGGCCCGGCGGTCTTCCGCATGAGGGACCATTACAAGAGGTTTTTCCGGGGGGCGAAGTGCTACCAGTTCGAGATAAACTACACCCTCGAGGAGCTCATGGCGGCGACGCGCGAGCTCATCTGCAGAAACGGAGTGAGGGCATGCTACATCCGGCCGATATGCTATGTGGGCTATTCCGAGATTGGCATAAGCACGCTGGGGAAGCCCTTCCAGCTCTCGATAATCCCGGTGGACTTCTCCAAATACTTCGGCAAGAAGGCGGAGAGGGGCATCCGCTGCATGGTGTCGAGCTGGAGGAGGATAAGCGCAAACGTCCTTTCCCCGCACGTGAAGGCCACGGCCAACTACCTCAATTCGGCGCTCGCCAAGCGCGAGGCCATGAACGCCGGCTACGACGAGGCCATCATGCTCTCCCACGACGGCCTCGTTTCCGAGGGCACCGGAGAGAACATATTCATCGTCGAGAACGGGGAGCTCGTCACGCCGCCGCTGCATGACGGCGTGCTCAAGGGCGTCACCAGGCAGACGGTGATGGAGCTCGCGAACGAGCTGGACATACCTGTTCGCGAAAGGTCGATCCTGCGCGACGAGGTTTACAACGCGGACGAGATGTTCCTCTGCGGCACGGCCGCCGAGATAACGCCGGTGCTCAGCGTTGACCAGAGGATTGTCGGGAAGGAGCCGGGGCCGGTTACTAAGGCCGTGCGCGAGGCCTATTTCAACGTTGTCCAGGGAAGGGACGAGAGATACCTCAAATGGCTCGACTTCGTGAAGGCCAAGCCCGGCCGGTGCGACGATACCGATATTTTATAAATACGTTTATCCACATATAATAACATGAGGCTCCTCCAGCGCCACCGTTCCCCCAGCGGCCATACTGCCCTCGGCAAGGAAATCGGGGGGCGGTTCCTTCTCCTGGACAGGATTGGCGAGGGGAGGAGCGCGACTGTCTATTACGCGCTCGACCGCCTTGGCGGCCCGGTCGCCCTCAAGCTGGGGAACCCCTGCCCCTGGGACATCGAGGCGTTCGGAATCGAGGCTAAGGCGCTTTCACGCATGGACCACCCGGCCATTGCCAGGATTGTCTGCTTCGGCGCCCACGATGGCGCGCCGTACATCGCGCTCGAGAGGATGGAGGGGGAGACGCTCCGGGATGCGATGGAAAGAATCAGGCCGCCGGTCTGCGGCGCCCTGCGAATCGCATCTGCGCTAAGCGGCGCGCTCGCCCATGCGCACTCGCGCGGCGTGGTCCACCGCGACATCAAGCCCAAGAACATCATGCTCCTGCCGGATGGCGGGATTAGGGTGTTCGACTTCGGATTCGCCACGGTGGACGGAAGGGGGTTCAAATCCACGGCAAGCATGGGTCATCCGTTCTACATGGCGCCCGAGCAGATGGAGGGCGAGGGCAAATGCGACGGGCGCGCGGACATATACGCCGCCGGCGCGGTGCTCTACCACCTGATTTGCAGGATGCGCAGCGTTTCGCATTACCTGGACATGCTGAAAATCGCCGGGGCGCGCATAGGCCCGAGCCTGCTCGTGCACGGAGGCGAGGGACTGGAGAAGGATGCGAGGCGGATAGTGGCCAGGGCGATGGCCTTCAGGCCGGAGAAGAGGTTCCAGACCGCGGGCGAGATGCTCGATGCGATAGGATGCGCGCTCGCGAATTCAGAGGGCGGCACAGGCATCTGATGCAGCATCCCGGGCCTGCCCGGTAGCACCAGGATGGTTTTTATTTGCCATTGCACATGGCAATTCCGAACACATGGCGCTTTGGGGCTGATTTGATGGCGGAAAAGCAACTGGTCCGAAAAGGCGGGCTGCAGGATGAGTTGGGCGGCCTTTCTCCGATGCAGGAGGAGCGGCTCAAGCCGCTCGGCCCGCCCCAGGCGGGCACTGGACGCGTTCCGGAAACCGCGCCGCCTTCCCCGATGCCGGCCGGCCAATCCCGCGAGAAGGAGCGCCGCGGGGACAGGGTTCCAGATAGCGGCACTGCCAGGGCAGGGCAGCAGGGCGCGGTGGCGGACACGGCAGCATCCCGAGGCGGAAGCCGCGCTCCGCGCCTGCAGGGCGCGGACAACCAAGGTTTCGCCGCAACCCTCGAGATAAGGGAAATCCAGCGCGAGGCGACCCGCAGGTGGCTCGCCGGCGTTATACCCCTTGCGCCCACGGATGAAATGCCGGACCTGCATATCGAGGAACCGTCCTATTTTTCCAGGATTGAAAATGAATGCGGGTTCTCGCCCACTGGCTTTTATCAATTCGGCACCGACAATGTCCATGTAACGAACGCCCCCCAGAGCGGGGCGGATAGGGCGGTTTTGCTGGTCCACGAGGACCTGCACTTCTTTTCCCGGGACGGATTGCGCATTTTCTTCGAAAGGGACGACGGGAACATTGCGCGCCCCGGATACATCGCATGGATGAACGAGGGCATGACCGAGCTTTTCGCCCAGACCATAGTAAGGGAGAACGGGATGGCCCCCGGAAGTGTCGGCTATTCCTATGAAACCCTCACCGCCCACTATCTGCTCATGGCGGTGTCGACCGCGGCGGGGAGCGAACAAATCGGGCGCGAGGCAATGTTGACCGCTTATATGACGGGCGATTTCTCCCGTGTCCGGGCTCTTGCCGACGCGACGCTTGGCGAAGGGTCTTTCGAGAGGTTGCTCGGCATGCAAACCGGCGCAGAGGCACTCGGCTTCATACGCTCAAGGATTCCCGAGGCCGACCAGGCGGGGATGATCCGCGCGCCCGGAACCGGAAGGTCGCTTCCCTTGGCTTCATGGCTTGACAATCCGATAGCCAAGCGGGCGAGGATGCAGATAGCCTTGAGCGAGGTTTCCGGAAGGCCGATGCCCACCCTCGGCAGGACATTTGACTGATGCATGGGGATGGCTGGTGCGCCCATCACCGGTTTTAAAAATCCTGCGCCCTAACCTAATAAACCAGATTCGGGGTCATGGGCTAACAAGTCGCTTGTCTCATAATCTTATGACGTAAAACTGCTTTTAAACACATCGTTACGGCATACCAGAACGCCCGGATTAAAGGCCCGCCCCTAGTTCGTCGGAGGATGAAGCATCAGCCAGATTTGAACGGAACCGATAATGACCCGAAGCACACCAATCAAGAACATCAGGATGGTCAGCGCGGCCATAACGCGGGTCAGGTTGATAATTTCCTCGGTCTGTTTCTAAAATCCTACGGCGCATATACTTTTTGCTTGGTTTGGGGTTTTCCTGAACATCTACCGCGCCCGACTATTCGCGAGTTGCTACAGCACGACGATGATGAGTCGTCGGGATGTGGGACGTTGTGCGGAAAGAACAAGTCAAGCACAGAGAAGTATCTCGGTATAAGGGCGAGATACATTCGGAAGCACGTGCTCAGGCAGACAGGGAAGCGGATTCGCTTCACCGCCTCACATGTTGGGCGGTTTCTCGGTATCCATGAGAGGCGATGTGCCTATTGTGGCACAACCGAGGGGCGATTTGTCATCGAGCACGTCGTTCCGATGAGTAGAGGAGGGGAGACGAAGTTCCATAACCTCGTCCTGGCTTGCCAGAAATGCAATGATGACAAGCTGGACATGACCCTGGGCGAGTGGAAACATGCACCCGCCAAGGTCGAAAGGCGGCTGGTGAAGAACCAGACGACTATGGCTGACTTCGTCCAGTGATAAACCCTCTTTCCCCTTATTTTTATCATCGAAGTGGGGGATGGGTATGCTCGTCACAGAAATAGACAAGGATACGGAACGGCTTCTCAATGCGATGCTTCTTGTCAGCATGCGCCATGATAAGAAATGGGAAGGTCCAACCGTGCATGATGCTGTAGTTTGCCACGCTTGCGATGCATTAAGACAGCATGGATTCCGAGTGGTGCAAGAATATCCTGTCGCATACAAATCCCACAAAAAGGATGATGAGAAAGCGGGCAGGTTGGATATATTTGGTCAGAAGGACGGTAAAACGA
Organism: Microcaldota archaeon; assembly: GCA_964647855.1. Lineage (GTDB taxonomy): Archaea > Micrarchaeota > Micrarchaeia > Anstonellales > Bilamarchaeaceae > Bilamarchaeum. Next base: position 16,431 of record CAZYJW010000002.1, read on the forward strand.
TAGCTTTGGAGGTGGATACTGGTAATAAAATCCGCATAAAGACCATTCGCAAGCTCATTATATCCAAAGCCGACAATTGCGTAATAATCCATGGAGGGGGATTTCTGGAATCGGATATCCGCGACCATGCGATGAACTATGCAAGGAAAACGCAGGGACGAGTGAGATACAATAAAGCTCTTGAACTGGTTTCCGAGATACGTTTCAGGAGACGCTATAAGGTAATTGAGGAGCAATTCCAAAAAGCCTTGAAGTCCTTTCCTGAATGGAATTCATTCACGGGTCAGATATTCATCATTGATGTGTCTGCAAGGAGGAACTTCAAGGTAACTTTGGAAAAAGAGGATAATACGATATACTGTTTCTTAGAGCGGATAGAGATAACTGAGCAGATGGTCTCCCCGCAAACATTTGGAAGGCAAGAACCCGTAGAGATAGGTCGGGCCGAATATTTCGCTGAATGGAATACGTGGGCAGTCCTTATGGATTCGGGATATTATTATGTTAAACAGGGTAGAAAGATAGGCGAACCTTTGCACAAATTGATAGCACGCAAGTTCATATATCGGAGGTATCCCTTGTTTTTCAAAAAATATTATTATAGGCAGGAATTGGACGACCTGGATGTTCATCATATCGACCGAAACAAGACCAACAATCAACCAGATAACCTTGTGATTATCAGCAGACAAGAGCACCGTGTCAAAATACAGCATCAAAACATTATTGAGAATGACCGAGCGAGCGGCATCATGGAACTAAAACGAGTGGGTATCCATGCGCCCCATATCAAGGAATTAGAAGCTCTTTGAGCATACCCCAACAATTCAATGGTGTGGTTTCCCACACTTAGCAGCCAGGAGGGTATTTATCCCGCCCCTTCTGCTTCTCCATGTCTAAAGCAGGTTACGCCCGCCCATTCATCCCCCAAGACGAATAGGAAGGCAGACCTGCGGATAAAACCTTCCCGATATGTCTAAAATCCTTCAGAAAGATGCAACAGCATGAAAACAACAATCATCGTTATACTTATTCTAGGAATATTCTCATTCGGCTGCGCACAAAAACATGAGATGGATTTACAAAATACTTCTGAAAACTTTCCGCAAGAGACGGTTAAATCTCCAATAAATTGTCTTGATATATTAGAGAACACGAGAGTTAGTGCTACCATTTCCAGAGGAACAAATCCACCGCAAGTTTTCCTTGATTACATGACACCACGAACAAAGAACGGATTCACAAATGGCGGACATAATTATAGTGATATGAATAACGGATGCAGAGAAGCCAGGGAAACGGGTGAAAACATAAATCATCTTTACTGTAATTTTTATTTTCAGGTGAGAAGAACCAATGTCAGCAAGAATGGGATTCTTGGAGAGGAAGAATGCTATCAAGTTTTGATTAAGGAATTGAATTTTGTTTCTAAAGCTACTCCTAATGAAGTTTATGACGCCTATGAAGCAATCAACATAACCTGCACACCGTGTTAGTCTAAATAATAGGAACATGCCCGGCCTTCATCGCCCAGAGGCTCCGGCACGGCCTTCAATAGCCCAGCAAAACCAACTTGGGGATTGGATGCCTGCTGGGCCAGAAGCATCACCCGCCATCATCGCATAAGCTCCGGTGGTAGCTGATGATTGCCTTCCGGTTCGCTTCAGGCATCTTTACTTTCTCAGGCGTCGCCTTCTTGCCCCTCACCTTCACCGATACTTCCGATAGCCGTCTTATGGCGGCTTCCACGTCGTTCCCGCTTGCCATTTTGTCATCTCCAAGACAGCGGCGCTACGTTCGGACTTTAAAAATCCTTCGTGCTAACCTCATGACAATAGTCTGGGGTCATGGGCTAACCTGGTAGACTGGAGCCTTCGGGTGAGCCTTTTTGGCATATGTCCTTCTAAGGGCAAAAACCCTCGGGAAAAAGCCCTGAGGAAAACATGTCAAAGCGGTTCAGCAAAAGGCTTTGATCTGAGTTCAAATCTCAGTGACCCCAATAATCTTCCCAGAGTGGTCCCTTGGACGGCATAATAGGCGGCCCGGAGCCGGGGCGGAGGCTCGCGGCTAAGACGCAGAGCATCCAGGAGGCCGAGGACGCCGCGCGGCGGTTCGAGGCCGAAGGGTACAGCGCGGAAATCAGGCGCATATCCCGCTCGGGCATCACAATCTACGAGGTCTGGATAAGCAGGAAGCCGGACGTCTTCTCGGCCGGGAAATGAGTTGATGGCGTAGGATTGGGGCGCCGTGCCGGTGCAATCCGGCTACCGGTAGTAGCGCTGTTGCTGCTGGCCGGGCTGGGACTGCTGCTGGAACAACGCCTTCCTGCGCTCCACCTCGTCCTGGAACTCGGCCCATATCCTGCTGCCTTCGGTTGCCGGCAGGAGCTTTATCACGGTCAGCTTCCTGTGTCGCGATTCAGCCGCAAGGGGCGTGTAGTCTGCAAGGACATAGTCGCCCTTCTTCGCCTTCCTGGAGATTTTCTTGTCCACCCCGAGAATCAGGAGGTTCGAGTCCCACATCCGGACCACCGCCTGGACGCTCAGGTCGCTGCTGACCACGCCGTTCTTGTCAGGATAGATGATATGCTGTATCATGCCTATATGGTACATCGGGTCTCCCTCGGCAATAATGGCCGCGCACGGATTATAATCCTATGCGGGCGGCATCACGCTTCGCCATCCTACTCGTCGATAATATACAAAAATAAGAGAAAAACATGTGCATTGCAACCTATATTGACGAAATCAGTGCATTTTTCACCACATTTCAACGATAGATATAAAAAACCCGCCAAACGAATATCCTCTTATAAGAGAAACGCCAGGCTGAACGCTCCGTCCGGGCATAAAGAGGTGGGGAAATGGACGGGAATCTATCGAAGGTGGGGTTCGATTCCGGAACCTTCTGGCAGGAGGCCAACGCGGCCCTTGCCCTCGGAACACGCGAGATGCTTCTCCATGCGCGCGAAAAGGAGGGCCTCCTCTCCGCATACGACAGGATGGACTGCTCATTGGGCGAAATCGTCGGAAGGCACTCGCCGCCCGAGCATGCGAGGGAGGAGCTCAACCGCAAGCTGCGGGACAGGATATCCCTGGTGGGCAGGATGATGCGCGCGGCTAACATCGACGCGGAGAGATACTGGGATGACGGCATGAAGTCCGTCTCCATGCTGGTCCTAAAGGCCCTCGGCAAGACGCGGGGGAAGGTCTTCGCAATCGACAACCTTGTCGGGGATGCGGTGGACGCGCTGTGCGAGGGCAACTTCACTCAGGAGGGCGCAAGGAGGCTGCTTGCCGAGCTCTCCACGTACGAATGCGACAACGTGAGGCAGCTGACAAGGCGCCTGGGGGACAGCCCGGGCCACACGGATTTCCTCAGGCTTCTTTCAGACAAGGGGACGAGGGCGGCGAAAAAAGCCGCGGAAAGCGCGCTCGCCTCGCTATCGCCCGCGCAGGATTTGAAGCCCCTCGCCAGGGTCATACCCATGCCATTGCGCATGGAGGCGACCGTCCGCGCCCCCCTGCGGCACCGCTAAAAGCCTTGCCCGCGTTGGCCTAAGCATGGGAAGGCTTCCGGAATGGCTGAGAATCCGGCATGTCAGGAATTCCAATTCCGAAGAGGTGGAGGCGCTCTCGGCACGACTTTCGCTCCACACGGTGTGCCAGAGCGCTCACTGCCCGAACCGCAGCGAATGCTGGGCCGCAAGGACGGCGACGTTCATGGTTATGGGCGAGCATTGCACGCGCGCCTGCAGGTTCTGCGCGGTGAAGACGTCCGCCAAGCCGCCACCCCTTGACGATGGCGAACCTGAGCGCCTTGCGGAGGCGGCAGCCGCCCTCGGACTCGGCTATGCGGTCATAACCTCGGTTACCCGGGACGACCTGCCCGACCAGGGCGCGGACCACATCGCGCGATGCATACGGGCGGTACGCGCAAGGTCGCCGGACATCCTGATTGAGGCCCTGGTTCCTGATTTCCGCGCGGATGAGAACGCCATAGAGACGGTCTTGGGGGCGATGCCGGACGTTTATTCGCACAACATCGAAACCGTCGAAAGGCTCAGCCCCGCCGTCCGGGACAGGAGGGCGGGATACCGGCAGTCGCTGCGCGCCCTCGCGCTCGCGCGTGAGCTCTCCCGCGGAAGCGCCATCATCAAATCCGGGCTCATGGTGGGCCTGGGGGAGGAAGACTCCGAGGTTCTGCAGGCGATGTCGGACCTGCGCGACGCCGGCGTGGAGATCCTGACCGTCGGCCAATACCTCTCGCCATCGAAATCAGGCAGGCACCTCCCGGTCGCCCGCTTCGTCGAGCCGGACGGGTTCCGGGCCTACGAGGGCGAGGCTTACCGCCGGGGCTTCCGCTTCGTTGCGAGCGGGCCGCTCGTCCGCAGCTCTTACCGGGCGGCCGAACCCTTCCTCGAGGGCGTCCTGAGCCGCCCCCGGCGGCGATAACGCTATTAAACTACCCTCAGAATCCGTATCGGATTCTATGCCGGTTTCAACCGTTTTCGAGGGGAAGGTCGGGATGATGGGCATCCTCGACAAGGACGGGAACGCGGATTCCGCGCTCGAGCCGAAGCTGTCCAGGGCCGAACTCGAGCGCATGTACAGGATGATGGTGCTCGGAAGGGGTTGGGACAGGAAATGCGTCGCCCTGCAAAGGACCGGGCGCATGTACACATACCCGCCCCTCGAAGGGCAGGAGGCCGTGTGCGTCGGCGCCGTGACAGCGTGCGCGGACGCTGACTGGATTTTCCCCACTTACAGGGAGGCGTGCATGACATACTACATGCGGGGGCATCCCGCATACAAATCCAACCTCATGTGGATGGGGCTCGAAGACGGGCTCGCCCTTGGCAAAAAGACAAGGTGCTTCCCGTACGCGACGCCGATAGCGACGCAGCTTCCGCACGCCGTCGGGGCCGCGTACGCCCTGCGCATGGGCGGGGAGAAGGCTGCGTGCCTCGCGTTCTGCGGCGACGGAGGCACTAGCGAGGGCGACTTCCACGACGGGATGAATTTCGCGGGCGTGTGGAACGTGCCGTGCATCTTCGTGATATCGAACAACCACTGGGCGATATCGGTGCCAAGGGCCATGCAGACCCGCTCCGAAACGATTGCGCAAAAAGCCCTCGCATACGGATTCGGCGGGTTGCAGGTGGACGGAAACGACGTCCTGGCGGTCCACGTTGCGGTCAGGGAGGCGCTTGACGCTGCGAGGGGCGGCAAGGGGCCAAGGCTTATCGAATGCATCACATACAGGATGGGCCCGCACACGACTGCGGATGACCCGAAGCGCTATCGCAGCGACGACGAGATCGCAGCCTGGCGGGAGAAGGACCCGATATCGCGGTTCGAGAAGTACCTCGCGGCAAAGGGGATATGGAACGAAGGCTACGCAAAGTCGGTGGCCGAAGAGGCGGCCGCAATCGTGGAGAAATCCGTCCAGGAGGCGGAGGCGTACCGGCCGGATCCGAAGGACATCTTCAGGCACATGTATTCGAAGATGACGAAGGACCTCGAGTCGCAGATGGAGGAGTGCTTCAGGAAGGGGTGACGCTCATGAAGATGAACATGGTGGAGGCGATAAACCGGTGCCTTGCGCAGGAGATGGGGAGGGACGGGAAGATACTGGTCATGGGGGAGGATGTCGGCGTTGACGGGGGCGTCTTCCGCGTCACCGAGGGCCTCCTCGCGAAATTCGGGAAGGAGCGCGTGATTGACACGCCCCTCTCTGAAAACGGCATCATAGGGACTGCGATAGGGATGGCCGCGCTCGGACTGAAGCCCGTTCCCGAAATCCAGTTCCAGGGATTCGACTACGAGGGTTACCATCAGATAGTGCAGCACATGGCGCGCCTGAGGAACAGGACCCGGGGGGAGATAACGCTCCCCATGGTCCTGAGGCTTCCCGCAAGCGGAGGCATCCGGGCGCTCGAGCACCATGGCGAGAGCGCCGAAACCATTTATCTGCACATGCCGGGGCTCAAGGTGGTCTACCCGGCATCGCCCTACGACGCGAAAGGCCTCCTGGCAGCCAGCCTAGAAGAGGACGATCCGGTTCTCTATTTCGAGCCTAAAAGGCTCTACCGTGCCTACAAGGAGGAGGTCCCCGAGGAGAGATTCACCGTCCCGATTGGGAAGGCGAGGACTGTCCATGAGGGGGACGACGTCACGCTGATAAGCTGGGGCGCAATGACCTACGTGGGAAAGGAGGCTGTAGAGGAAGCCGCGAAACAGGGGGTTTCGGTCGAGCACCTCGACCTCCGCAGCCTGATGCCCTGCGACTGGGACGCCATCAGCACGGCGCTAAGGAAGACCGGCAGGGCGGTGATCGTCCATGAGGCGTTCAGGACCCTCGGCTTCGGAGCCGAGATAGCCGCCCGCATCATGGAGTCGGATTTCCTTTCGCTAGAGGCGCCCGTGCGGAGGGTCGCGGGATGGGATATCCAGATACCCTATCCGAAACAGGAGGAATATTTCTATCCCGGCAAGGAGAGGATACTCAAGGCCCTCCTTGAGACGGCACGCTTCTGAGGTCTTGGCATGGCGTTCGAGTTCAGGTTTCCGGATTTGGGCGAGGGCATCCACGAGGGGACGATAGTCAGGTGGCACGTGAAGGTCGGGGACCGGGTCAAGGCCGACCAGGTGCTCGCCGAGGTCGAGACCGACAAGGCGGTGGTGGAGCTGCCTTCGCCTGCCGAGGGAACGCTGCTGCGCATCAACTACGAGCAGGGGCAGACGGTGAAGGTCGGCGAAATCCTTCTCGTGATAAGCGGCCAGGGCGAAAAGGCGGCGCAGCCGCAGGAGGCATCAGCCCAGGCCAGGCCCGCAATGCGGGCCGAAGCGGCAGCCCCGATGGCGGCGCGCGCACGCGCGGCAGGGCACGCTTTGGCCACACCGGCGACGCGGAAGCTCGCAAGGGACCTAGGTGTCGACATTACTTCGGTTACCGGGAACGGCCCGGGAGGAAGAATCACGGACGCGGACGTCCAGAAGGCCTCCGGAATGCAGGCATCGTCGCCCCAGGCCGCCGCTCCGGAGCCTGCGCAACCTGCGGCCATAGGAGCCGCCGCTCCGCTTGTCCTGCCCGAGGAGGGTGACGAAAGGATACCTCTGACGCACATGCGCAGGCTGATAGCCGAGCGCATGGTTTATTCCAAGACGCACATCCCACATGCCTGCGGCATGGATTACGTGGACGTGACAAGGCTATCGGAGCTCAGGGCCCGCGAGAAGAAGAATTTCGAGCCCAAAGGCGTGAAGCTCACATACCTCCCGTTCATCGTCAAGGCGGCGGCGATAGCGCTCAAGGAGTATCCTAAATTCAACGCGCATTTCGACGAGGCGAAGGGAGAGCTGGTGGTGAGGAGGGGGCACAACATCGGCATAGCGGTGGACACCCCCGAGGGGCTCATGGTGCCGGTCATAAGGGACGTCGACCGGAAGTCGATAATAGAAATCGCGCAGGACATCGAGCATCTTGCCCTGATGGCGAAGGCGCGTAAGCTGAGGCTGGAGGAGCTTCGCGGGGGGACATTCACCATAACGAACGTGGGGAGCGTGGGCGGCATGTATTCCACGCCCATCATCAATCCGCCTGAAGTGGCGATAATGGGCGTGCACAGGATAAAGGAGATGCCTCTTGCGATAGACGGCAAGTTAAAGGTGCGCCTGGTCCTGGGCATATCGATGTGCTTCGACCACCGTGTCGCGGACGGCGCGGAGGCGACGGCGTTCATGAACGTCGTCATGAGGCATCTGGAGGACCCCGGCCTGATGCTCGTGGACATGATTTAGCCGGGGGCGCGGGCGTGTGCGGTTCGAGGTGGTTTTGGCATGGTGATGGGTGAGCTCACAACGAAAACTGATGTTGCGGTAATCGGGGGCGGCCCCGGAGGGTATACCGCCGCGATAAGGGCGGCGCAGCTCGGGCTGGACGTAGTGCTCATTGAGAGGGGGGAGCTCGGCGGGTGCTGCACGAACACGGGGTGCATCCCGTCCAAGGCAATGATTCATGCCGCAGGCCTGCTTTATTCGGCGAACAACTCCTGCGAGATGGGCATTGTGGGCGGGCCGACGATTGAATTCGCGAAAATGATGGAGTGGAAGGGCGGCGTGGTGAGGGGGCTTCGCGAGGGCATCGCGGGCCTCTGCAGGGCACACGGCATCGAGGTCATCCGCGGAACGGCGGCCTTCCAGTCTTCGAACGGCCTTGCCGTGCAGACCGGGGCCGGCATCAGGGACATCGGTTTCAGGAAGGCGGTTGTGGCCACCGGCACTTCGGTAAGGGAAATCGAAGGGCTGCCATTCGACCATTCCCGCATCATCAGCTCGGACGACGTCTTCTCACTGCGGGAGCTTCCCGCATCAATGCTCATCGTAGGCGGCGGGTATGTGGCAGCCGAGATGGCCGCGCTTTTCGCGAAGCTCGGCACTAAGGTTACGCTTTCATACCGGGGAGAGCGGCTCCTCAGGAACATGGAGCCCGAACTGGGTGAGGCGCTGCATAGGGGCCTCTCCGGCCTCGGGGTGGAAATCGCCTTCGGGAGCGGGGTAAAGCCCGGAGAGAATGGCGCGGCCGTCCTTTCCGCGCCGGAAGGCGGGCGCACGGCCCAATTCGAGAAAATACTGGTCGCGGCAGGCAGGTCGCCCGATTTCGGGGGCCTCGGGCTGGAGAAGACCGCGGTGGGATTCGGCCCCGCGGGGCTGATAGAGGTCGACGCCTCGATGAAAACCGCGGATGATTCGATTTACGCGGTCGGGGACGTGGTGGCTGGCCCCCAGCTCGCCCATAAGGCCTTCAGGCAGGGAAAGGTTGCGGCCGAAGCCATAGCCGGCAAGAAAAGCGCGTATGACAGCGTCGCGATGCCGATGGTGGTGTTCTCCGAGCCAGTGCTCGCGTCCGTGGGCATGACCGAGGAGGAGGCCCGGAAGGCGCACGGCACGGTATCCGTGGGCAGGATGCCGCTCTCATCGTCAGGGCGCGCGAAGGCGATGGGCAAAAAGGACGGATTCGTGAAAATAATAGCCGACGCGGACGGTTTCATCCTTGGGGTGCATATTGCCGGCGAAGGCGCGGACTGCATGGTTGGGGAAGCCGCGCTCGCAATGGAAATGGGCGCCCGCCTCGAGGATCTCGCCGCCACGATTCACGCGCATCCCACGATGCCCGAGAGCCTGATGGAGGCCGCCGAGGACGCCCTCGGAAGGGCTGTCCACAGGTTCCGGCCGGCCAGGTGAGCCGCCGCCTCAGGGCTCCAAAACGACCTTCATCCCTTCCCTTCTTTTGAGGACGTCGAAGCCTTTCTCTATTTCCGACAGCTTGAAGCGGTGCGTCACCAGCTTGTCGAGCCTGACCTTGCCGGTCGTGAGGAACGAACGCGCCTTGTACCAGGTGTCGAACATTTTCCTGCCGTTTATGCCGCCAAGCCGGATGCCGCGGAAAACTATGTCGTTCGTTACGTCGACTTCGAAGGGCTTCGGGAAGACCCCGAGAATCGAGGCCCTGCCGCCCGCCCGCAGCGTGGCAAGCCCGTCGTTCATCGCGGCCGGGGCGCCCGCCATCTCGAGGAACACGTCGGCGCCTATTCCGCCGGTCGCCTGCATTATTTTGGCCCTGACATCCTGCCCGTCGCCGCTCTGTATTAGCACGTCCGCGCCGAACTCCTTGCCGAATTTCAGCCTGCCCTCGTGATGGTCTATTGCGATGACCTTGTCGGCGCCGGCGGCCTTGCACAGCGCGACGGCGCAGACGCCTATCGGCCCCAGGCCGAATATCGTGACGGTCTTGCCGGCCACCTCCCCGTCGAAAACGGTGTGCACGGCGTTGCCGAGCGGCTCCTGCGCCGTTGCAATCCAGTGGGGAATGCTTTTGTCGTTCACCCACGCGTTCCTGTAGGGAAGCGTGAGGTATTCCGCGAAGGCGCCGTTGGTGTCGACGCCTAGAATCTTGACGTTCCTGCAGATGTGCTCGTTTCCGGTCCTGCACTGCAGGCAGTAGCCGCAGGAGATGTGCGTTTCCGCGGAGACATGGTCCCCTATCGCAACGCCATTGACGCCCTTGCCGGCCGCGACCACCTCGCCCGAGACCTCATGGCCGAAGATGTATGGGATGTTCTTTCCGATGCGCTGCTGCGCCCATTCGTCCCATTTGTAAATGTGGATGTCGGTTCCGCAGATTGATGTCGCCTTCACCTTTATCAGCACTTCGCCGTCCTTGGGCTCCGGAACAGGCACTTCGCGCAGTTCCAGCCCCTCTTTCGGCTCTGTCTTCCAGACTGAGAGCATTTTTTCCATATGGATTCCTCTGTGGGATTGGTCTGGAGGGGATAGGCGGGATAAGGATTAAAAAACAGGCACAAACGCCATAGGAGGTTTCGATGATAGTCGTATTCATCATGGGTTCCTGCTCAGGTTTATAATCATGCCACGCCGATAGGCTTCAGGTGACTTGCATGAACGCCAGATTGGAATCCGAACTGAAATCCGAGCTTGACGCGCTGGATGCGCAGAGCCTTTTGTGGAACCCCCGCACCCTGGGCGGGCCCTCGTCATCGAAAACCCTTGTTGATGGAAGGGAGTCGGTGATGCTCTGCTCGAACAATTACCTTGGCCTTGCGAACCACCGCAGGCTCAAGAAGGCGGCGATAGAGGCCGTGAGGAAGTACGGGGCTGGAAGCGGCTCCGTGAGGCCGATTGCCGGCACCATGGACCTGCACCTGCGGCTGGAAGAGACCATCGCGAAATTCAAGCACACCGAGGACGCCATCTACTATAATTCCGGCTTCACGGCGAACAGCGGCGCACTGCCGGTCCTCCTCAGGGAGGGCGACGCCGTGATATCCGACGAGCTCAACCACGGCTCGATAATCGACGGGCTGAGGCTTTCCAAGGCCGAGAGGATGATTTACCGCCATAACGACGCAGACGACCTCGAAGCCAAGCTCAGGGAGGTGTCCGCAAGGCCGAAGAAGCCGAACCGGGTGCTCATCGTGACTGACGGCGTCTTCTCGATGGACGGTGACATCGCCCCGCTGGACCGCATCGTGGAGCTTGCGGAAAGATACGACGCGGCGACCTACGTGGACGACGCCCACGGGGACGGCGTCCTCGGGGAAAACGGAAGGGGGATAGTGAGCCATTTCAGGCTCGAGGGGAGGGTGGATTTCGAGATGGGCACTTTCTCGAAGGCGTTCGGGACGATGGGCGGGCTGATTGCGACCTCCAAAACGAACAAGAGATTCCTGCTCAACAAGTCGCGCACCTGGCTCCTCACCGGCTCGCACGGCCCCGCGACGGTCGCGGCATCCATAGCATCCCTGGAGCTCCTGCTCGAAAGCGACAGGCTCGTCCGGAAGCTCTGGAGTAACACCAAATATTTCAAGAAGAGGCTCAAGGAAATGGGCTTCGACACGGGCAGGAGCGAGACTCCGATTACCCCCGTGATGACATATGACGCAGCCAAGGCGAGGCAGATGAGCGCCAGGCTTTTCGAGGAGGGCGTCTATGCGCTCCCGATCGTGTTCCCGATGGTAGCGAGGGACAAGGCCCGGATAAGGACCATGATAACCGCGGAGCACCGCCGCGAGGAGCTCGATTTCGCCCTCGAGAAGTTCGGCAAGGTGGGGCGCGAGCTCGGCCTGATTAAATGACCACGGCAGCAATCGCCCCCACGAACATCGCCGTCCTGAAGTACTGGGGCATGGAGCCCGGGGGGGAAAGCCTCTGCCTGCCCACAAAGACCAGCATATCCTTCACCGTGGAAGGCCTTGCGACCACCACCGTGGTGGAAGCGCGCCGGGAGGGGGGCGGGGGAAGGTTGCGCCTGGCCCTCCGCCTAAACGGAGCGGAGCGGCCGGAGGGCACGAAGGAGCACTCCCGGGTCTCGGATTTTCTCCGCGCCGTCGGGGGGTTCTTCCCATCCGTGCTGGAGCACGGCTACACGGTGGTAAGCGAGAACAATTTCCCCACGGCGGCTGGATTCGCGAGCTCGGCTAGCGGGTTCGCGGCGCTGGCGAAGGCCCTCTCCGGAGAGATACCGGAAATCGGGGAGCTGGACGGGCGCAGGCTCTCCGCGGTCGCGAGGCTTGGCTCGGGCTCCGCGGCAAGAAGCATTCCCGAAGCCGGCGGGCTGGTCGAATGGCGGACGGGCGGCATGTGGGAAAGCGTCGCCGAGAGCATCCTCCCGCCGGATTTCTGGAGGGAGCTGCGCATCATCTACGCGACGGTGGACGCATCGGAAAAAAGGGTGAAAAGCAGCGCCGGGATGCAGATGAGCGTCCGGACCAACCCGCTGTACCGGGACTGGGTGCGCCATGACGAGGATGCCCTCAGGCCGGCATTGCTGGATTCGATTCGGAGGAAGGATTTCGAGGCCTTCGCGGATTTGGCCATGAGGGCGAGCAACGGGTTCCACCAGATATGCATGGGCACCCGCCCGCCGCTTAGGTACATGAGCGACCGCAGCCACGCCATCGTAAAAGCCGTCCAACGGCTGAACGCGGGCGGCGCTAAGGCGGCATACACCTTCGACGCGGGCCCCAACGCGATAGTCTTCACGCTTGAAAGGCACGGGCAGGAGGTCTCCTCGTGCCTGCGGGAGCTGGCCGCCGATGTGAGGGTCACGAGGCCCGGAAGGGGCGCGTCCTTCCTGCGGACGCACTCCTCATGAGGGCAATGGGCATCCGGTCTTCCCCGAAAGCTCCTCGAAGCTCATCATACCGAGGCGCTTTGTGCCGTCCTTGAAAACCCATGTGGGGTATGCCTTGATTCCGGCCGCATCGCATTCCGGGGCCTGGCCGTATCCGCCAGGGAGGCTGCATTCCACATAGCCGGCATACTGCCAGCTGCCCCCGAAAAGCTCCTTCTGCTCCTTGCAATGGGGGCAGTCCACCGAGCCGTACATCTTCGCGCCGCTTTCCTTGGTGCATCGTGCGAAGTCGTCGTATCTGCCCGGGGACAGCAGAAAAATCGCAGCGGCCAGAAGCATGGCTGCGCCTACGATAGCATACAGCGCGGCTGGCCGTTTTTCCATGGAATCCATATGCACCCGCCCTTTTTTTTATCCTATCGAAGCGGATGGTCGCGGATGCGCCTGGGCATCGCCGTGTCAGTGAAGACGGCCTTGCCGCCCTGGAACACTATGAGGTGGCCGGGCGGGAAGGGTATCCAGGCCTCGTCGGTGAGGGGCCGGGTGGCGATTATCGAGCCGAACGCGCCCCGCCCCTTCCCGCTGGCAAGGTCGACCGAGAAGTCCTTGTCGATGAGCCGGACCCTTCCGTAGGGCGGAGCCCTGTTTAGGAAGAAGAGCGACCTTTTTCCGTCGGAGCCGCGGTAGGCGAAAAGGCGTTCGCCGTCTGAAAGGAGGCAGTTGAATACGCCGAATCGGCCGATGTTGCGGAGCCGCCCCTCAAGCCACGAGTAATCCGTGCGGCCCCATTCGACTATGCGCCTGCGGCGTATTTGTTCCATCAGGTGGCAGAAGGCATGCTCGGAGTCCGTCTCACCCACCGGGCGGTAATGGCCCAGGGGAAGAGCCTTCCGGAAGCCACCTTTCAGGTCCCCGTTGTGCGCAAAGACGTAGTCTCGGCCTCCGAGCTCGCGCTGGAAGGGATGCGTGTTCATCCGCGTGTGGCTGCCCATCGTGGCGTGGCGCACGTGGGCCATTAGGATTTTCGAGCTCATGTGGCGGTATCCCTTGAGGAAGTTGGAAAGCTCGCTGGCGCCGGCGTTTATCGGCTCCTTGATGACCTGGGCGGAGTGGTCGGGGTAGAATGCGACCCCCCAGCCGTGCCGGTTCACGGCCCCCCGCTGCCTGAACCCTATGAAAGAAATGCTCGGCCTTATCGGCCTGCTGAAGCAGAGGCCCAGAAGCTCGCACATGTCAGCCGCCCACCCGCCCGGAGGCGAATGCCGCCCCTGCGAACGCGAAGGCGAGCAGGGCACCGGAAAGGAGGCAGTTGTTGCCCACCCCCGGAATCCCCTTCTTTTCATACCTGAGGGAGGGGTCCGATGGCGACTTCAGCTGGAGGCTCTGCCCGGCCCGGACATCGCCCCCGCCGAGATCCGCCTCGTAGCGCTCTCCCCCTTCGTCATACTTGATGGCCGTGGCAGAATAACCCTGCGGCAGCGCGGCGGCCGCCAGCGAGGGGTTCTGCGCGAGGAAGCGCTGGGTGTCGTATGCGGATATCTCGAAGCGCGCCTGCGTCCCCGCCGGCACGAAAATCCATTCCTCTTCGCCGACGAGATCGCCGGATGCGTACGCCCCGGGAATGCGGTTCTCGTACTCGCCGCTTTGGTAGTCCATGCCGACATGGTTGCCCTGCGAATCATAGGCGTGCAGGTCGACGTCCGGCTTGGGGCCGAAGGCGTCCTTGGACGGGAGGTTCACGCTGTTGTTCATACCCGGCACGGGCCCGATTACGGAGCCGTTCGGGGCGGCCGCAGCGCCCACCAGGTTGGCCGGAGTGAATTCCTCTATCTTCAGCGTGGAGGCGTTGTTGCCCTTGTCAAGGAGGCGTATCCTGAACTTGCCGGGCACGTTGGTGTAGTTCGAGGCGTCGCCGGAGGTTGCAGTCAGGGTGGCCTTAAGGTACTGCCTGCCCTTGGCGTTGCTTGCCCTGGTCGGGCCTGATTGCGGCCCCAGGGCGTTCACGACATGGTGGCCCGCGGACATGCTGACCTTGTAAATCATCACGCCGGCCTCCGGAGCGCCGAAGAACGCCTCCGGATTGCGCGCCTCCAGGATATAATAGGAGTCCGCATCATTGGACGCCGGGTCGTCGAGCGTAAGGATGCTGTCGCCCTTCCCCATGTTCTCGAGAGCGGTGATGGTGTAGGTCTGGTTGATTGAAGCGCTGCTGGTTCCGAGCCATTTGGCGGCGAACTTGGTGAAGCCCTCCATGTGGACGGGCGATGTGGCATCGTTCGGCCACCAAACGCCGTATCCCATCAGGCCCCAGTTGTTGACCTCCCCGTACTGGCGGTCGGGCAATGCCCCGACGTTGTACCTGTCGCTTATCCGGTCGTAGCTCAGTGGCGCCGGAAGCGTGTATCTGGAAGGAAGCGAGTGCCCGAACTCGTGGGACCATTGGCCGAGGTTGCTCTGCTCGCTCAGGAATATGAAATTCTTGTTGTAGATGCGCTTCGTGCCCGTGGTCGTGCCCACTTCGGTATAGTCGCTGTCGCGCTTGTAGTCGCACGCGTCGTAAAATGGCACGGACGGGTCGGTCTGCTGCGCCGGGCCGGCATAAACCAGCACGATGCGCTCGAAATACAGGTCCTCCGCCAGGGTGCTCCCGTTGAATGCCTTCTGCACCGCCTGCCGTTCGAAGTTGGCCCACTTGTTCCCGTCCGCGTTGAACGATGACATCGGCGTCGCAAGCGTATGATAGTCGTTGGCGCCCCGCGAGCCGTCCGAATCGAGCATTGAGAACTTGAACGGCGGCTGCTGCCGGTAGGAAACGATGCCGTAATACTCGTTGACCTTCTGGCCCATTATTGCGGTTTCTGCTATTCTCTTGGAGCCCGCGAGCTCCGGCGTGTCGACCATGATTACAAGAGTGTCCCCATAATCGCAGAGGCCCTCCTCCTGCGCCGCCGCATAGAGGGCTGCGGCTATGTTGTCCTCCTCCCCGCCCTCTTCGTCCCTGGCGTCGTTCGCTCCGAAGAGGTATTTCCCGCACGCGAAGATGATGGCCCCGTGCTCGGTCACGCAGTTCTTGTCCGGGTCGTCGGACTCGCCGAATATGTCTTCGAAAATGCCCACCACCATGTCGTTAATCAGCTTCGGGATTCCCGTGGGGTTGCAGTTCTGCCCGTAGCGGGATATCACCGCGTCCCTGCCGAGATAGCTCGAGCGGTCCATGTCGAACTGCTCGTCGAGGAAGCCCAGCCAGATGCCCGGCTCCTGGTCGGTAGCGAAGACGATTATCGAACCGTGGAGGTCCTCGTCGCTGCCGGTACCGAGCGGTGAGATGGTGTATGTCCTGCCGGTTCCGATGTTGTCCTCCTCGTCTGTCGTGACTGGGTTCGCCCAGCCGAGGCTTCCGGCGGCTTTCTGAAGGGCACGCTGGGCCTTTGCATCGTCGGTTTCGGCGAAGCAGACGGTAGCCGCCAGCAGCAGGGCCAGGGCGAAAAGGATGCGATTGCTCATGAGCGGGTTTTCCCGCCATCGATTATAAAAGTTGCGAATTCAGCGCATCCGGTTCCAGGCATCGGACGAATAGCGCGAGAGAGCGAGCGCGCATGCGCGTGCCCGTTCGCCCTCCGATAGGGGGGCGGGCGAGAAATCCTTGCCGTGCGTGAAGCCGGAGAGCAGGGCCTCGCAGAGCCTCTCGCGCGGAATGTGGCGCATTCTTGATACGGAGGTCACCCGCTCCTGCGCGGAGGCAATCATCTTGTCCCTTATCTTCTCGTCAGAGACCCTGAGGTATGAGAACATGCGGGCGGCATCGACCGAATAGAGGACCGTTCCGTGCTGGAGAAGGACGCCGCCGCGCCGAGTCTGCGCGTTCCCCGATATCTTCCTTCCACCCGCTGCGATGTCGTTGATGGGCTTGAACTCAGACTCTATGCCCAGCATGGCGAGGGAATCGGAGACCCATCCGCAGATAAGCCTATAGGATGCGATGATGTCCTTCGGGAAAAGCGCCTCTGGCCCGATGACGCTGTAGGTGATCTCCCCGTAGCCGTCGTGGAAGACTGCCCCTCCGCCCGTCCGCCGCCTCACCACGTCCACGCCGTCAGCGGCGCACCTTGCCGTGTCCACGACATCCTCAAGGCGCTGGAAGTATCCGATTGAGACAGCGTCAGGCTTCCAGCCGTAGAAGCGCATCGTGGGCGGGCTTGCCCCGGAAGCCACGGCCTCGCCGACCGCCTCGTCGATCGCCATGTTCATGAACGCGCCGTTTTCGGCGTATTCTATCACGCGCCACATCATCTTCCCGCAGCCTCCGCAAGCCTGGCGATATCATCCGCCGTCGCGCCGATTAGCTGCGCCCCCCCTAGGGCCTCCAAAACGCGCTTATGGGCCTCCGCCCTGTCCACCGGGGCGCTCAGGCCGAGCAGGGATGATTCGGCCAAATCCAGCGCCTCCTCGGGATGAAGGAAGAAATCGCCCGAAATCTGCGCGGATGCCACCCTGCCGCCAATTACGGATATGTCGACGCAAAGCATCTTGCCGCCAGCTATCTTCTCCTCGGCCTTCACGTCCCTACTCCTCAGGGGCATAATTTAATCCTGACGCCCGGCGGGCAGCCTGAGGGCGCCCAGGAAGGATTTCGGCGGTATGAGGGCGCCGCCCACCATCACGAAGAGGGCCATCGAGGTGGCGAGCGTGTAGAAGAGAGGCGCGTATCCGAATGCGGATATCACCATGCCACCGAAGAAAAGGAACAGGAACTCGGCCGCCTTGAGGGGGGCGTAGAGGACGCCGATGTCGGCCGAAACATCCCTGCTTCGGAAGACGACATCGACAAGGATGTATTCGCCGACGATATTGCCGCAGCCGAACGCGATGGCAACGAGCGCGAGCAGCGGGAGGCCTTCGGCGCCAAGGAGCGGGATGAGCACGAGTGCGGGCACGCTGAACAGCATCATCAGCATCAGAGTCCGGTTGGAAAGCCCCAACCGGACGAAAATGAGCGCGAAAGCCGCGCTGGCGAGGGAAATGAGGGCGAGTATGAGGCCGACCTGCTCGTAGGGGAGCCTCAGCGAGGATATCAGGTAGAGGGGGATAAGGAAGCCCCCCAGCATGTTGTAGGGAAGCCACACGAGGAGCTGCAGGAGCGAGTTGTGCCAGAAACGGCCCGTGTGGCGCTTGAATATGTGCGAGAAGGTGCTCCTGCCCACGCGGAAGCCGAGCGCCCCGTCGCCGTTGGAGGAGACTATGAGCGCAAGCAGGCCGAGCGAGAGCGCGAGCATGACCGCAAGGGCCCCCCCGAAGGCGAGATATGCGATGATGAATCCGGCCGCCACCCTCCCCAGCCCGTCCGCAAGCTGGCGCAGGTTCGAGAAGCGCGCCAGGATGGGGCCGACCTCCCCTATTCCGGCAGTGGAAAGGACGTCGGTGCGCGCTATCGCCCAGAAGCCGGCGGTCCGCACGCCCTCGAGGAGCGTTGCCGCGACGAAGCCGAACGGGGTGACGAAGAGGAGGTATAGCTCGATGGCTATGAGGTTCGCGATGCCGTAGAGCACCGAAATCGCCTTGGTCCCGATGTCGTCGGCCACGCCAGCGAAGAAAATGCGTATCAGCGTGAATGAGAGGGGGCCCAGAGAGAGGATGAGGCCTATGTGCGCTATATCGACCTGGCGGTCGACCAGATAGAGCGGGACCACGACCGCCATGCCTGACACTATGAAGGTGTAAAGCATATGGACCGCGAGAAGGCGGCCGAAGCCGTCCTCCGTCTTCTGGGGGGATTGTTCCATCTGTCCGACCTGCCCCGCCTGGATAGGCTTGGGCGGATGATTGTCGCAAGACAGATATGGCATCCGGGGATTTTAATCGTTGCTGTGGATATCCATGCGTGGAGAGCGTCAGCATCTCTGGCATGCGTTATGAAATCCGCGTCGTGCAAACCGGCAACCGGACCGCGAGCGCAAGGCTCAGGAACGGCTGCATCGTAATAGGCATCCCTTCGCGCTGGCCAGAGCATGAGAGGCGGAGGGCGAGGGCCAGCCTGCTCGCGAGGGCTGTTCGCGCCATCGAAACGGGAAGGTGGGCGGGAGAGCCCTCAAAGGTCATGTTTTCGCACGGGCAGAGGCTGGTGGCGCTCGGGATGGCCTTCGAGATATCGTTCATACCCTCGGCACGGTTCCGCACGAGGGCGGCGGGGGGGCGGATAGAGGTGTCCGTGGATGAAAACCGCCCGGGAGCGCGGGAGAAGGCTTCCCGGCTCGCCGGCAGGAGAATCATTAGGGCGTGCATGCCCGCGCTGCGTGCGCGCGTGGATGCGATAAACGCGCGCCATTTCTCAGCCTCCGTTCCGAGAGTCACCCTGAGGGACAACACAAGCCGCTGGGGCAGCTGCTCGGCGGACGGCTCGATAAGCCTCAGTCTGAGGCTGCTGTTCATGCCCGAAGGCATACTCGACTACGTGATAGTGCACGAGCTCGCCCATACCAGGTATAAAAGCCACGGCCCGAGGTTCTGGGCCCTCGTGGAAAGGGTGCTCCCGGACCACAGGGAAAGGCGGAGATGGCTGAGAGAGAACGGATGGTCGGTGCCCGGCGGCGAAGGGGGCGCTGGAGGCCCCAGGCCGGCGAAGGGGATGCAAAACGGCCCCGAGGGCCGCGCAGATTGCTTCGATGAGCCGTATTAGGGGCATTGGAGCCGGGGACTATTCTCCTATGACCTTGACGAGCACCCTTTTCCCCCTTCGCCCGTCGAACTCGAAATAGAATATCTGCTCCCAGGGCCCCAGATCGAGCTTTCCGTTCGTTATTGCCATGACGGCCTGGTGCCCCATGAACTGGCGCCAGATATGCGCTGCCGCATTGTCCTCCCCCGTGTCGTTGTGCCGGTAGTCCGCGTTGTACGGGATCAGCTTTTCGAGGATGTGGATATAGTCCTGGTGAAGCCCCGCCTCGTTGTCGTTTACAACAACCGCCGCGGTTATGTGCATCGGGTTCACGAGCACGAGCCCTTCCCTGACGCCGCTCTCCTTCACGATTTCAGCCACCTTGTCCGTGATGCGAACTATCTGGATTTTCTTGTCTGTCTTGAGGGTGATATGCCCCGTCTTGGACTTCATGCGATCACTTTTCCGCCGGATACACCAGGGTGCGCATCAGCAGGGCGGCTCTGGAGAAATGCTTGCGGGCATTTATTAAGTCTTTCCCCAGGAAAGCCTCCACCGCAGGCGCGAGCTCCGCCAGGACCGGGGCGAGGTAGGGTTCCGGCATCTTGGAAATCTCGGCAAGGATGAAATCCGGCTTGTTCGAGGAAAGGAAGAGCTTGAGCTCGGATAGCTTTCCCGCCGCCATGCCGAGGCGGCCCTCCTTGATATGCCGGTGCAGCCATCCATAGTCGCCCCGGAGAACCGTGGGCTTTTTTCCGTCCCGCGTTTCGTAGAGGGCGGCCGCGTTGGCCCAGATGCACCGCATGGCCTCCGTGCGCTTGGAATCGTATGCCTTTTTCATTTCGGCCAGCTCGGCTGACGCCTTCGCCGCCCGCGACCTGCGCGCCTCAAGCGACTTCACAGCCTTCAATAGCGTCGAGCGCGCCTCCGGGTCCGAACCCGGCAGGCGCATCGCCTCCGCCTTCGCGGATTCGAGCCATCTGTGCGCCTCTTCGAGGGCCATCTCCTCTTCGCGGCTCCTCATCCGCCTGCGTTCAAGCCTGCGGACCAGCTTCAGCGCGCCGCTGCGGGCCTTCTTGTCGAACCAGGGGCAGCGCGACACTTCCGCGCGCATGGCTTCGATCGCGGATTTTTTCTCTGACAGTGCGCGTTCGTCATCATCGGACCAGGTGCTGGCACGCCCGAGCGCGCGCATGCGCATCGCGAACGGCCGGGCCTCTGCCAGAAGCCTTTCGACGCTTTCCAGAACCTCCATCTTCCTCCTGTCGATTTCCGAGAATTTCGCCGCTGCCTCCGTGGCGTTCGCGAAGCGTGTCAGCTGCGAGAATAGCCATTTGTCCCGCTCGAGCCGCAGGGATGCGGCACGGGCCCGCGCCTTGGAAGACGCCCTAGCAACGGCCCGGTCCCGCCATTCCGAAAGGCGCCGATCGGCCGAATCCAGGACAGCACACGCCGAACCCAGCATGAAGCCTCTCCGGGCCCGCGGGGATTCGAGAATGGATTCGAATTTTGAAATCGCCTGCTCAAGCCTGCCGCAGCTGATGATGCTTTTCACCGCGCTCCTCTTCCTTCCCAGTTCCGCCTTAAGCCCCTTCAGGGCGCTTATCGCAGCGCGAATCTCTTCGTCCGAGGCTTCCTGCCCCCGGGCGTACATTGCCAGCTTCATCTCCATTATCCGGACCATCGGGGAGAGTTCCCTGTCGATGCGCTCTCCCGCCTCCCTTTCATAGCCCTCCTGTATGTGGATAAGTTCCCGGACGGCGGTTATGATGTGGTTTTCCGTCATCACGAGCTTCTCCGGCACCGTTCCGTCCCGCGCCTTCGCCTCCACGTCCCGCCACCCCATCTCCCTAAGCGATTTCCGGTCCTCGCGTCGGAACGACATCTGCACGCGCCAGCCCCTAACGCGCATCCCGAGTGCGTGGGGTGGCAGCGTCTTCTCTGGGCGGCATTCGCGGTCCTTCCCGAGCATGGCCGCGCCGCTTGAGTCTGCGAAGCTTTCGAAGCGATCCTTGGCGAGAGCCATCTGTGAGACGCGGTTCCTCTCTGAGCGGTCTATAGATTCCTGGATGCGCGGGGGGTTCCTCAGGGTGGACATGGGAACCGATTTGCCTGTTTATAGTTATAAATATTGGTATTGGGTAGTTAAATTTCCTTTTAATCTGAAGCGTTCCGGCAGCCCACATTTTTTTGATGACTTTCGCTGAATATCAACATTATTGGCGCAAAAAAATATATATAACCATTAAATCACCGGTATCTGCTGGGGGGATGGATGGGCGGGCATGACGGGGATCTTATGATAGTTTTGAGAAAGAAACTATCCCCACACCTTGACAAGGTCTCCGTCCTGCTCGCCCGCCTCCCCGCTTTCCGGAAGGCGCGCGTGGAGTTGGAGCCCGAGGAAAGGCTGGCGGTCTATATTCGCCTTAGGGAGATGAGGCGGAAGATGGGGCTCGAAGGCGACGGCTTCGTAATGGACGAGGGCGAAAACGGAGGGTTTGTCGATGAGGGGGCAACTATCGGCGGAGATGCTGATAATGATAGTGGTGATTTTGGCGATAGTCGGGATTGCTGCGACGCAGCTCACCGGGGCCGCGAAGGAGGCGGGGAAGGGGATAAGCAACCAGTCGGAGAGGATAAGCGGCATGATGGCGCAGGCGGTTAAAGGCGAGCGCGGGGAGTACTGCATATACGACGAGGACTGCATAGACGGAAGATGCCAAGGCCACCGCTGCTCCTGAGAGCATGGCTGGGCCTGCAGGATGAAAAATGCACCCGGGCCGAAGCACGCCATTTTCCGGCGCACTCCGAATCCCGTCTGGGTCCGGGGAAGGCATAACGCACCGCCGATGAAAGCGGAACATCAACGCCCAAAAGGCCGGCAGCCACAACCAGGCACGCGGTGACGGGGCGAGCCCTCAGGGGGAAAAGCCCTCAGTCAGAACCGTTGCAACCCGAAACAGGCCGCAGCCACACCCGAACTCCCCCAGGTGCGTAATATATTGCGGTTTTTTCATTTATAAATGTTGGTCGGGAATGTTTGACACGCGTCTAACATTAGACGGACGCCGAAATGCCCTCTACGACGAGAATGACAATCATGCAGAGGATTCCCGCCCCCAAGAAGCGTATCCCGCTAACAAAGAGGCTTTCGCGGGATATGCTGCCTACATATGTCCCTAGAAGGAAAAAGACCGACAGGGCCATCGCGAATGATGCGTAATATGCCTCGGGAAGGGGAAGAAAGAAGAATGGCGATAGCAGGATAGACGCCGCGGCAAGGGGAGAGGCACCGTTGACTATGCCTGTAATGAGCGTCGCGAATTCGTATGCCTTCTTGTAGTCCGTATCATCAAGGCGCCGGTGCAGGGCGCGTTCCATCACGCGTATCTCCCGCACCCGCTCGGCTCTTTCGGTCATGAACGCGCCGGTCAATCCTGAAAAGGCGATTGCTATCGCAGTGCCTATGCCTATATGGATGATGAGCCATGGGTCTTCAACACCCGATGCGAACGAGCCGAGGAGAAGACCGAAGAGGGTAAGGAAGCCGTCGAACGAGTTCATCACGAAGTAGCGCCTCGTGATCTTGCTCATGCCCGTGACGGTGTCGTAGTACCGAAGCCTTTCGGCGTGCTTCCTGAAAATGCCGAGCATCTATCCAACTAACCTCTTTCCGCACGTTATCCTGTCGATGCCCTGAAGGGAGACGCCGGCCTTGTCTATTATGTTCCTTATTGAGTCGAGGTTTATGTTCTCCCCCTCTATGGTGACCTTCGCCTTCTCGATGCGGTGCTCGACTTCAGTCACGAGGATGTCGACCCCGTCAACGCCGCTGACCTTGGAGAGCTTGAGCGCGAGCTCGGAGGATGGCACATTGAGGGGTATCATTATGTCAAGCACGAGCCTTCGGATGGTCGTCATGGGAATGGATTCTCCGCAAACGGATTTAAAGCTGAGGATTGGGTTGGAAGGATAAGCCGGGTAAGGGAAGTGCCCTCGCAGGCATCCATTGGATGCCGGGGATTTGAACCCCTCTAATCCGCTTTGTGCTCGTTCATTGCCGTTCCCTTCGGAAAGGCTCAGAAAAGCGAACTGCAGGCGGGCGCATAGCCGATCTGCCAACCCGGCGTTCCTTCCGGATGCGTAGGGGCAGCGGCGATATCATCGCCGGAATCCCTCCGCATTCCGGATAGACATAGCCCTGTTGCATTTAAAAAAGATTCGAGGCTAGTCTCACGTATCGGGGGCTCATAGCTCAGCTAGACGCGAAGCATCTCCGCATTTTGCATGACGCTTCGCATCCTGCAATGGTAGAGCGACGGACTTTTAATTTTGGAAAGGCGATAACCAAAAAGTTTTGGGGCGCTTTCTCCCAAAAGGCGCGATCCGCAGGTCGGGGGTTCAAATCCCCCTGAGCCCGTCTTTTCCTTATGTCTTCTGAGGGTAAAAGACGCCAAAACTTCCTGAGGCTACACTCCGTCTTTTCCTTATGTCTTCTGAGGGTAAAAGACGCCAAAACTTCCTGAGGCTACACTCCGTCTTTTCCTTATGTCTTTACCGGGAATTTCCCGGGGACCGGCTGGGGAACCGAAGGGATTCTTTCCATTTCCCTGGCCAGATCGACGCAGTGCTCGAAGAGGCGCCCGTTTTTGCGGTAGAATCCGAGCGACATTTCCCGCACCCGGCGATTGCAGAGCGCGAGGTTTCCGAAAAGCACCTCGTCGGATGTCATTACAGGGAACCCGAGCGAAAGCGCATCCGCGGCGGATGCCATTACGCAGAGATGGCGTATCCATCCTGCGAGCACGATGGCGCCGACATCATGCTTCCTCAGTGTGTCCAGGAGGCCGGGCGCGCTAAAAGCGCTCATTTTGCTCTTATATGCGGCTATTGCATCCGGGCCCGCGGCTTCCGCGATTTCCGGGAACACCTCGCGGTTGACTGTCCCCGAAACGAGCACGACCGGAACGCCGCATGAGCGGGCGCGGGACGCCAAAGAGGCCGTGCGGGATATGCCCTCGGACAACGGGCCGTGCTCGTATGAGAACCATTTGCGGTTTGCCTGCTGGAAATCCACGAGGAGGAGCGCGGGCCTCCGGCCGCCATGATGCCCCGGCGCGCCCATCAGCCACCCTCCATCCCGATCGAGCGCAGGAGGCCCGGCACACTGCCGTGGTAATCGACACGGGGAAAAAAGAACAAGCGTTCGTGCGGCATGAGCGCCTCAATGGGCGGGACGCCCGCCCTGTGGAAAAGGATTTCATCGGACGAGATGACGGTGTATCCGTTCCATATCGCATCGAGCATGGTGTCGCGGACGCATATGCCCTTGACCCATCCCGCAATCACAAGCGCGTCTGAAAGGCTTTGTTCCAGGAACCGGCGGAAAGCCGGCACCGTGAACGCGCTCCGCAGGCCTTTCGTGAAGCGCACGGCATCAGGGCCTGCGGCCTCGTCCACCTCGCGCAGTGGCTCGGGGGTGGATTCCCCCATGACAAGCACGACCGGGTGCCCCATGCGCCTAACGGCGCCTATGACCGATGCCGTCCGTGCGATGCCCTCCTGGACGCTGCCGCAGGAATAGGCCAGTTCATTGCGGCACGCCTCCTGCATGTCCACGACCACCATCGCAATCTTCGGCGGACGCGGATTCCTGAAGGGATAAACCGCCCTGCGCTGCATGGGGCTGTATATGCGCGAACGTTGATATAAAGTTATCTAAAATGAAAAAAAATGAGTTGTGATTGCCGGTTCGGTGCAGCACGCCGCTATGCGTCGTGGTACATGTGGAATTCGTACGGATGCGGCCGCAGGCGCAGCGGGTTGATTTCCCGGTTGCGCTTGAAATCCACCCACGTGTCCAGGACGTCCTTCGTGAATACCCCGCCGCAAAGGAGATAATCGTGGTCGCACTCGAGCTGCGCGATTGCCTCGTCCAGGCTGCCGGGAAGCTTGCGGATTCTTTCGCTGCGTTCCCTGGGCAGGTGGTAGATGTTTTCCGAAATCGCGCCCCCGGGGTCGATTTTCCTCTTTATGCCGTCCAAGCCGGCCATGAGCATGGCGGGGAAGGCAAGGTAGGGGTTGCAACTCGGGTCCGGCGGGCGGTATTCAATCCTCTTCGAGCCCGTGTGCCCTTCGGGCGTCAGGGGGATGCGGACCGCCGCGCTCCGGTTTCCCCGGCTGTATGCCAGATTCACCG
Source organism: Microcaldota archaeon (assembly GCA_964647855.1). Classification (GTDB taxonomy): domain Archaea; phylum Micrarchaeota; class Micrarchaeia; order Anstonellales; family Bilamarchaeaceae; genus Bilamarchaeum. The sequence continues at coordinate 41,939 of CAZYJW010000002.1, forward strand.
GCGCCTCGAAGCCCGGGACGAGCCGTTTGTATGAGTTCGTCGTTGGGGAAAGGATGGCGGCCAGCGAAGGGGCATGCTCTATCAGCCCTCCGATATAATAGAGCGCGGTCTGGCTGAGCTCGGCGTATCCGTCGCCGAAAAAGATGTTTTGGCCGTCCTTCCACAGGCTCTGGTTGCAGTGCATGCCGGAGCCGTTGTCATTGAAGACCGGCTTGGGCATGAATGTCGCCACCTTCCCGTGCTTGCGTGCCACGTTCTTCACGATGTACTTGTATATCATGATGTTGTCCGCCGCCCGTGCCAGGGCATCGTAGCGGATGCCTATTTCGCACTGGCCCGCGGTCGCCACCTCGTGGTGGTGCTTCTCTATTCTCAGGCCGCACCCCCGCATCGTCAGGATCATGTCTGTCCTGACTTCCTGCAGGGCGTCGTTCGGAGGAACCGGGATGTAGCCGTCCTTGTACCTGGGCCGGTATGCTAGGTTGCGCCGCTCGCCGTTCCCGGAGTTCCATATGCCCTCATCGGAGTCGATGAAGTAATATCCCGCGTTCTCGCTCTGGTCGAACCTGAGGGAATCGAATATGAAGAACTCGGCCTCGGGGCCGAAGAATGCCGTGTCCGCGATGCCGCTCCCGCGAAGGTGCGCCTCGGCCTTTTTCGCAATCACCCTGGAATCCCGGTCGAAGGGCTTCCTGCAGTGCGGGTCGTATACGTCGCATATCATGGAGATGCTCCTGCTTGCGAAGGGGTCCACGAAGGCGGTGGTATAATCCGGCACGAGCTCCATGTCGCTCTCGTGTATCTCCTTGAAGCCGCGTATGGATGAGCCGTCGAACGGCAGCCTGTCCCTATCCGAGAAATCGAGAAGGTCGATTGGCATCGTGAAATGCTTCCATTGCCCGAAGAGGTCGGAGAATTTCACATCGACGAGCTCAAGCCCCTCCTTTTCCGCAAGCGCTTTGGCTGACATCGCATCCATTTTCGTCACCTGACCCCCTGCGTTTTATGATACTGATGAAAGTTTAAATAGTTGCTTAATCTGCTTTATACCGAACAAAAATGGGCTTATATTTAAATATATTCTATTAAATGTTCGGAATATGAGCAGAAAAAGCGGCGAAATAGACGAAATGGACAGGACCCTGATGCAGCTGCTTGTGAGGGACTCGGGCCGCTCGTATCGGAAGCTGGCGAAGGAAGCCGGCCTATCGCCTGCAGCGGTGGTTGAAAGGATTAAATCCCTTGAGAGGCGCGGGTACATCACTGGATATGGAGCCAGGCTCAGCTATGAGAGGCTGGGCTTTGAGTTCATGGCGATCGTCGAGGTCAACATGAGCGGGAAGGACCTTCTCGAACTCGAGGCGAAAATTGCGCGCATCCCGCATGTTGCCGCCGTATGGGACACGACCGGCGAATACGACGCACTTGTGATTGTGATGTGCAAAAGCAGGCGGGATTTGAGCTCCACTGTGAAAAAAATCCTGGGCACCGAGGGCGTGAGGAGGACCAACACGAACGTGGTGCTCAACGTCGTCAGCAGGCTCACCGAATTCGAGGGCGTCTGAGCGGGCAGATTGGGGGCGGGCAGGGCGGCTCATCTGCACGAGGCCGGGCCGTTGCGGTGCTGCCTGCCGTTTTGGCCGCTGTAGAGAAGGTCGTGGTATCCGTTGCCGAGCGTCTCGATGAGCTCGCTGTCGCATTCCCCCTTGTAGAGGTAGTGCGCGGCGCCGCCCCTCTCGGATATGTAATGCCATTCGTCGGTTCGAAGCTGCATCTCGAAGGGGACGATGAGCGAGCCGCCCCGGCCGGTCGCACGTATGTCGAAATGGAAGCCCTGGTATCCGTTGGGCTTCCTTTTGTATTCCACGGCGCAAACGTATTCTCCGAGGAGCTCGGGGTTCATGAGCGGAAGGGATGTGAGCACGTCGCCGACCGACTTGACGGCCATCTTGAGGGGGAGGGCGCGGATTGCACCGAGAAGCTCTCCGATGCGCTCGAGCCCGACGGGCCGGTTCTCCATGCCGGGCTCGACGGCCGCGCCGGCAGCGCGAACGATGTCGTCTATTGGCTGGTTGCGGTGGTGGTAAAGCACGGTCCTGACGGCGACGATGTCATTGAACCGCCCATAGTCGAACCCGCGGATTTTGTCAAGCAGGAATTCCTCGAACCCGGGCCGGGCGCCCGGTGGGATGCCATCGTGCTCTTCTTTCAGCAGCCGGTTGAGCTTCTCCATCTGCTTGCCCCGGTGCTTGAGCTTCCTGACGCTGGTTATCGCGTTCAACCCATAGTTGCCGAGTGAGCCGGAAACCAGCCTGGACGCCTCGCGTGCGATTATCTGCGTCCTTGCTATCATTGCCAGGTATTCCGGGTCTGCCATCTGCGAGACCACGCGCCGGTATGTCAGGGGGTGGTTGATGCGGTAGGACTGCTCGAAAATGTCGCCCGAAAGCTCCTGGTATCCGAAGAAACCGGCAAGGGGCGCCCAAAGGTTCTCGGCAACGCGGAAATCGAGGCGCATGGCAAGCCGGGCGTCCTCAACCGATGAGTATTCGCGGATTATGGACGGCGTGTCGGTCACTATGAAGCCCCCGAGGCGGTCCTCCGTGTCGTGCGTCAGGGACCAGTCCGGAATCTTTATCAGGGTCGCAAGGGGGCGCTTGCCGTTGTTCAGCAGCTCGAGGTAGTCGGTTTTGGGGGCGCCCCGGCGCTCCAGCCTGGTGAGGCGGCCGAAGACGTCTATCTCCTCCATGAGCGCGTCGTCCACAAGCTTGCCCGGAAGGATGCCCGGAAACTGGCTCACCTTGTCGAAATCTATCACATGGAGGAGGGCCAGCCGGCGCCGCATAAGATGGCTCTGGCGGAGCGCGCCGTCGGCGGATTCGTCGCGGATTATGCCTTCGTCGATTATCCCCGCCCGTGCCGCCTTTTTATAGACGTCATGGCAGTGTATGTACTGGTTGGGCCTGCCCATTCGCCTGTAGAAATTGCGCGCAAGCTGGATGTCAGACTGCGCTTTCGGAAGCGATGCTGGTCCGGCCATATCATATCACTTGCAGGAACTCTTTTTAAATCCGCACCATATCATTTGTTATAACTAAATAAAAATGAAATCGTTCTGGTTTGTTTGTAGTTGTTGAATAAAAATGATTAAAAAAATATCCAACGGCGCTCAGAACATCCGGAAGCGCTACACCCGGGACGCAATGCGCGCCCTGACCTCGTCGAAGCGCCGGCGCTCGCCGTTTACAAGCGGCGACAGCTTGTACCGGTCGTGCCCGGCTATGCCCTCGTCTGCCGCAACATGCATATCAGGCGTGCGGATGAGCGCCTCTATGGGAAGCATGGACGGGCTGCCCGCGCCCGTATCGACATGGACGCTCCGGTAGTTCGTGACCGGCTTGGGGTCCTGGGCGTAGTCGACCACGCTGGGTGCCCCGAGGCGGTGGATGCCGAACGTTGAGGATGCGGAGCGGAATCCCTCCTCGCAGAGGAATTCCACTATCGAGTACATGCGCGAGGGCGTGTCAGCTATCACCGTCAGCCCCGACCAGTCGTGGACCTCTTCCATCGGTATGCCGCGGAAAAGCGACTTGTTGAGAAGGCCGCCTATCCCCTTGAAAGGGCGTATCGACACTATCGCGGTCCGCTCGTCTACGTATGGGAGGCCGTGGGAGACCTCGGTGTAATGGTTCGCTATGAGCAGGCGCAGGTTCAGGCGTTCCGCAAGCTGCCGCACCGCAGTGTGGAGGATTGCCGTGGTGTTCATGAGCGGGGATAGCCATCTGCAGGACTCCCTCTGCGCCTCGGCGAACTTGTCCGGATAGAGATAGCGCACCGCGTTGTCGCGCATCCTGCGGTATGCGAACGTCTGGCCGTGCCAGTCCGCGACGGCGCAGTAGACCTTGAGCATCGGCTCGGCCCATGACGCCTTGACCGCGTCCCAGCTCCCGTGGACCGGGAATATTCCGGGCATTACGCTTGCGGCCGCGGCGGCGCGGATTGTGGCGGGCTCGTGCACGGTCATCATGTCGGCTATCCTCGTGTACAGGACGACAAGCAGGTCCGCCGGGTCGTTTGCCGGGTCGTTTAGCAGCCGCACGTAGTCCTGCATGCGGTTTTCCCTTCCTCCGGCGCTGTCGAGGTGCTTGAATAGGGAATGAAGAGCGAAGCGCCTCTCGAATCCCGGGCTCATGCCGGTGCCGGGGAGATAGGCGTCCGACTCGAAGGGGTGGTAGAGGATGAGCTCGGCCACCTGCCGTGAGAATGTGTCGGCTCCGTTCGTGGAGGCCGGAAGCAGCTTGCCCTGCACGGCTGCAGAGAGGACCTCGAGGGCGTGCCCGTAAACCTGCGCGCCGCCGATTTTCTGGTAGTGCTCCGTCGCTTCGAGTGCCATGAACTGTATCTCCGGCGAGAGGCTGGAAAGCGGGCTCGCGCGGTCCGGAACCGCGATGGGCTCGACCTTCGGCGAATGGAAAAGCCTTGCGGCAGCCGCCCTGGGGCATGCCGTGGCGCATTCTGCACGGGACCGGAGCATTGTGGTTGCCATAGTAATATTATGGCTGTTACCCCTTTTAAATATATGGTTTTCCATTTTTAGCCACATTTATACGGATATGAGCCGCCATCTGGGCAACCGGATATCCTGGTCGCTGCAGATAGAGCGGAATGGGCATATATAAACGTTTGTCACAAAAAAGGTCCGAAAATCGAAAACGCATCAGCGGAAGGCGAGTTTGGCCTTCTTCAGGGCGGCATGGTCGGGGCTTCCGCTCAGGAAGGCGCACGCCGCCATCTGCCTCTTGAAGCATCCGATGTATTCGTCAAGCTGCCGCTCGCGAAGGGCCCTTATGAAAGGATATGCGGCTCCGCAGATATCGGCCCCGAGAGCTATGCATTTGGCCCCTTCGATTCCGCTGCGTATTCCGCCGCTGGCTATTAGGGGCAGAACCCCCCTGCATTGAACAATAGACTCCGCTGTGGGTATTCCCCAGTCCTCGAACCCCGGGACCGCCTCGGAGCGAAGGTATTCCACCTTGCTCCAGGAGGTCCCGCCCGCCCCGGCCACATCGAGCCACGAGGCTCCGGCCTTCTTCAGCTTCAGCGCGACATCCTGGCTGAGTCCTGCGCCGGTTTCCTTCACGATCACCGGAACCGGGATGCTGTCGCAGGCCGAGGCGATGGCTTCCAGCACTCCGGAAAAATCAGTGTCGCCCTCGCCCTGGATGACCTCCTGGAGGGGGTTGAGATGGACCGCAAGCGCGTCGGCCTCTATGGTTTGCACGAGCGATTCCACCTTCCCGGCCGGGTATCCCTTGAGCTGGAACGCGCCGATGTTCGCCACGAGTGGTATGTCCGGCGCGACGTCCCTCACGCGGTATGTCGATGCGAGGGCGGGGTTCTCGGCCATCGCCCTCTGGGAGCCGACCCCGAACGCGAGACCGTGCTTCTGCGCCGCCTGGGCAAGCGAGCGGTTTATCCCTTCGGCGTCCGGGTATCCCCCGGTCATACCGGTGATGATTATCGGGAAACGGAGCCTCCTGCCGAGGAAATCGCATGAGAGGTCGACGGAATCCAAAGCCGTTTCCGGGAGCGCGTTGTGGATGAAATCCACGCGTTCCAGCCCGCTCGCCTTCCCGTACTGCGCGCCCTTGGACACCACGAGCTCCACGTGGTCCTTCTTGCGCGACTCTGTCTGGTTTTTCTGCATGGCAATTATTTGCGTGCAAGGTTTTTAATCAGAAAAGGAGGCCGGCGGTCACCTTGCGAGCGGGTATTTCTCCATGTACATCTGCGTCTGGAGGACCGTCATGAACGGAAGCACCAGGAGGGAGTTGACAAGCAGCAGGAAATAGCCCGAATAGGGGCTGGCGAAAACCAGGTCCGCCGCGAGCTTCACCAAGGACAGCAGGAGGAGGGTCACCACCGTCCAGAGCAGGATGTAGTGCGGGTTCCGCAGCGCCATCGCCGCCGAGCGCCTTATCGCCGTTGGGGTGTCGGAATTGTCTATGACTACGGCGGGCGGAACGAAGAATATGAGCCAGGATAGCGCGAGCGTGATCAGGGGGTAGAGCCAGCCCTGCAGGGGATTGTCGTAGGTGAGCAGCTGCGCGATGAACATCAACAGGAGCGCCATCGTGCTGATGTAGAAAATCCTCATGGCGTATGTGCCCATCGCGCTCACGACCTCGTGCCGTATGGAAGTGAGCGTCCTTTTCGAGCGCACGATTATGTTGATGTTCACTATGGTGTCGGATATCAGGAAAACGGCGAGGGCGTATGCGAACGCCGTGAACGCCATCTCGGCCAGGCCGAAGTCCGGAAGGCTGCCCGTCCGCAGGAACACGCCGCCGATCGCCAGATAGGTGGGGGCCGGCACAAGGACCGGTATCAGGAATGCCAGCACCGCAGGCACCGAGAAAACCACTATGAGCCCGAGGCGCTTGAGATAGAACTGCGCCGCATAGCTGAACGTCCTTGACAGGTCGTCGTCCATGGGCACAATGGGGGGGCATAATTTAAATATTCAGCCGTGGCGGGGCAACCCCCGGGCCCGCGCACGGGCCTGCGCGCGGCGCTGCAAAGGATTTATAAAAGGAAGCAGACGATTTATTTCGGTTTTTTTAGATGCCGCAGAGGGCATAAGCCCGGCGGAGGAGAGAGTGTTTCGGATGAAGACTATTGATGCCATTGTGGAAGGAGGCAAGGCCACCCCCGGCCCGCCGCTTGCGCCCGCGCTCGCCCCCATGGGCGTGAATATCGGGCAGGTCGTCGCGAAGATAAACGAGATGACCAGGGATTTCGCCGGAATGAAAGTGCCGGTAAAGGTCCACGTGGACCCGGCCACAAAGACGTTCACCGTTGAGGTGGGAAGCCCGCCCACGGCGGAAATAATCAAGAGGGAGGCCGGCATAGAGAAGGGCGCGGGGAACAGGGAGGCCCCGGCCGGCGACCTTCCGATGGAGAAGGCGGTCTCGATAGCCCGGGCGAAGAGAAACTCGCTCGGCAAGGACCTCAAGGAGACGCTCAAGGAGGTGCTGGGCACCTGCGTGAGCATGGGCGTCACGGTGGGCGGCAGGAACGCCAAGGAGGCCATCAGGGACGTCGAGGGAGGCAAGCACGACTCCATTCTGAAGGGATGAGCCCATGAAAAGAGCCGCCCTCCTCATCCTGGTCCTGTCGCTGTCATACGCCTCGCTGGTCTGGGAGTTCAGCACCGACGGCGCGACCACGTCCAAGCCAGTCCTGTTCCAGGGCGCCATCGTAATGGCGTCAGACGACGGGAACCTGTACGCGCTCGACCCGGCCACGGGCGCGAAGAAATGGCAGGCGGCGGTGGGAAGGCGCCCTGCGGACATGGTAATCGCGGACAACGCGATATATCTTGCGGTGAGCGGCGGCAAGGTCATGAAGCTCGGCGCCAACGGCGCGAAACAGTGGGAGACGGACCTCAACAGGACCAACAACGTCACGCGCATCTACGGAGCGGCAGTCAACCAGAAAACGGTCTATGTAACGGCCGACAACGGCGTTTATGCCATCGAAAAGAACGGAAGCCTCCGCTCGAGGCTGTCGTATTTCAATGAGTCCGTGCTCAGCGCGCCCGCTGCGGGTGCGGATTTCGTGGTTTATGGCATGGGCGGCCAGCTTCTGCGCCAGGCAGACAGCGGCGTCGTCGCGTGGAGGGCGGCGCTCCCTGAAGGCTCGTTCTGGCAGTCCCGGCCGGTCATCGAGGGGAATGTCATCTATGTGGGCGCCCTCGACGACAGCATGCATGCGTACATACTCACCAACGGCATGGAGATATGGAGCGCGAGGACCCGGAACTGGGTCACGAGCACCCCGCTTGTCCGGGAGAATGTCGTGTATTTCGGCAGCAACGACGGCAACGTTTACGCGGTGCAGGGCGGTGACGGCAACATCATATGGGCGGCCCCCACGCAGCTCGCGGTCCAGACCCAGCCGGAATACGGGTTCATGGGAGGCCGCGAAGTCATTTTCGCCGGCGGCACGGACAAGAGCGTATATGCCATCTCCAAGGATGGCGGCGAGGTCGTCTGGAAAGGCTCGTCCACCGCGGCCGCCGGAAGCCCGCTTTTCTACCAGAACAAGGTCATATTCGGCTCCGAGGACGGAAAGGTGTTCGCATACAGCACCGAGCGCGCCTGCTCGATAGCCAGCCCCCGGGAGGGGGACGTCATCGGGCGGAAGGAGGTCGTAGTCGGCGGAAAATACGTTTCGGAATCCGGAGACGCGATGGTGATGGTCCAGGTCAACGGTGGCGAGCTTGTTCCGGCCAACATCACGGACGCGGACTGGGAGTATTTCATGGACCCGAAGGCCAGGCTGGCCCCGGGGCTGAACATAATCTCCTGCCAGGTCGCGGATTCCGCGGGCAGCGAAAGCGGCCCCGCATTCACCTCCGTCAGCGTCAACCACGACCCGGAGATACCGCTCAGCTCGCTCACGGTCACTGTCTCGCCGGACATCATGGAGGGCGAGGAATTCACCGTTTATGTCAACGACGGCGACGACGGCTCCCCGGTGGACCGCTTCGAGATTTCGTTCAATGGCGCAGACCCGATAAGGGCCGACAAGAACTATTCGACGACGATAGGCCAGGCCGGAGCCTACGACATCGTAGTGAAGAAGATAGGCTTCGAGGATGCGTTTGTCCGCCTCAACGTGAGGTCGAGCGGGGTCGACCCCCTCTATCTCGGCGCGGGCGCGCTCCTGATAATCATCATCATCTGGCAGGTATACACCCGCTTCCTCAGGCAGAGATTCGCCTCCAAGAAGAAAAAATGAACGGAGGCGCGCCCGACCGCTTTTTCCGCGGGTGAAAACCGGGCCTTACTCCACGGTGACCGATTTCGCCAGGTTCCTCGGCCTGTCCGGGTTTATGCCGCGCAGGACGCTCGTGTGGTAGGCGAGGAGCTGCAGGGGGATGACGAGCGCGAATGGATAGAGGTGCTCGGGTATGCCTTCGGGGAGGGGGATCGTAAGGTCGCTCTCACGCTTCACGCCCTCGTCGTCTGTCAGGCTCAGTATCAGCCCGCCCCGGGCCTTGGCCTCCTGGATGTTGCCGAGCATTTTCTGCAGCGTAGCGTCGCGCGGCGCAAGGGCTATCACCGGGACCCCCGGGGCAATCAGGCTCAGGGTGCCGTGCTTCAGCTCGCCGCCGGGGTAAGCCTCCGAATGAATGTATGTGATTTCCTTGAACTTGAGCGAGCCCTCGAATGCGATGGGCACGTTCCTTCCCCGCGCTATGAAAAAAGCGTGCTCCTTCCCCGCGAGCTTCTGGGCAATCGCCTTGACGCAATTCTCTGATTCGAGCATCCGGGCGACGATGCCCGGGAGCGGCTTGAGCAGCTCCCCGCCAAAGGCGAGCTTGTAGATGACCGCGAGCTGGGAGGTGAAGGTCTTCGTTGCCGCCACGCCGACTTCGGGCCCGGCGTTAAGGAACACGACCGCGTCGCAGAGGCCGGTTATGGATGAGCCGACCACGTTCGTGATCGCAAGCTTTTTCGAGGACGGCGCGTGCCTCAGCGCCTGGAGGACGTCCGCGGTCTCTCCGCTCTGGCTGATTGCCACTACGAGCGTATTGCCATCAGGCTTCGCGATCATCGGGTAGTCGCTCGCTATGAACGCCTGGGCGTTCCTTCCCGCGCCCTGGAGCAGATAGGCGAGCATCAGGCCGGCGTGGAAGGACGTTCCGGCCGCCACGATGTCTATCCGGGGATGGGAGTCAAGCAGGCGCCTTGCCTCCGCAACATCCGCCGAGAGGCTTTCGTTGATGAAATGCTTCTGGTCCTCTATCTCCTTCAGCATGAAGTGGGGGTAGCCGCCCTTCTGGGCGGATTCGACGTCCCAGTCCACTGTAATCTGGCTCCGCTTCGCCTCCTGGCCATCCTGCGAATAGACCTTGTAGCCGTGCCGGGTGATGACTGCGAAGTCGCCCTCCTGCAGCGGGACGAACGTGCGCGTGTGCCTGAGCATCGCGGGGATGTCGGATGCGCAGAGCATCTCGCCCTTGCCGACCCCTATCACGAGCGGGCTGTTTTTCCTGGCAAGGAGGAGCCGCTCCTCGGTGTCCTCCGAGCTCATGGCCACCACCGCATAGGAGCCCTCGAGCCTTCTTACCGCCGCCATGAACGCCTTCAGAAGGGGCTGGGAACGGGCTTCCTGCTCGATTTGGTGCGCGATTATCTCCGAGTCGGTGTCCGATGAGAAGCGGTGGCCTTCGGCCGCGAGCGCGGACCGAAGTGCGGGATAGTTCTCCACGACGCCGTTGTGGGCAAGCGTTATGATGCCCCGGCAGTCCGAGTGGGGGTGCGCGTTCTCGCGGCAGACCGCTCCGTGCGTGGCCCACCTCGTGTGCCCGATGCCGATGGACCCGCCCATCGAATCGAAGCCGAGCCGGGCTGAGACGTCCTCCACCATGCCCTTGTCCTTGCGGACCTCGAGCCTGCGCCCGCCAATGACCGCTATTCCCACGGAGTCGTACCCGCGGTACTCGAGCCTTTTGAGCCCTTCGGTTATTATCAGGGACGCCTGCCTGGGCCCCACATACCCGATTATCCCGCACATAGAATACGGTATTCAAAAGGGAAAAAGAGTTTAATAGGTGATGCTAAGCCTTTCCGGCGAGCCCGCAAAGGCGCCCGGTCTGAAGGTCGTAGCGGAGCCGCGTGATGACCAGCTCCCCGGAGTCCAGCATTTCCGCGAGCAGGGGCTTGCCCCCCACCATCATAGAGCGCAAATCCTGCTCCCAGCCGTCGAACATCCCGTTTATCTTGCCGGAGTTCCTGGCGTTCCCGGGCGCAACAAACGGGATGTGCCGCACGTGCAGGTGCTCCACCGCATAAAGGATGGAGGCCTCGTCGAAGTCGTCGAGCCCGCCTTCGGACCCGGTCGTGTTGAAGACCTCGTTGTGCTGCGCACGGGTGATTGTGCCGATGCTGAATGGAAGGAGGTTGCTCCCCACAACGACTGCGTGCGGCGCCTGCTTCGTGATACGAGAGGCGAGCTTGCCGTCGGGGTCTGCCTCAGAGTGCCTGAGGTTGAACTGGCTCACGAGCAGCTCCACTAGGGGGGACGGGGTCGATGAGACGATGCTTATCCCGCCATGCCCCCAGTCGTACATTAGGAGCCCGCTCGCCCTCTGGCCCAGGGGGAGCTCGCGCAGCTTGGAGAGCTGGGCGGTGCCGTTGTCGGAAGGCGTGGGGCCCATCACGTCGCGCAGGAGGGTGTCCAGCGCGCCGCTTCCGGTGGGCTTCATCCCGTCATTGACCCAGTCATTCCGGACGCCTACCGCGCCGCAGCTGCAGTGCGCTTCGCACAGCACTGCCCCGTCGGGCCTGATGCGGCCTATGACCTCGATTATTTCATCCCTGGATGCCGTCTTGCGCCCTGGAATCACGTTCCCTGCGATTGCTATGTGGATACCCACTGTCTGGTCCGACTCGCTGTCGGTCCTGTGGACGCGGGAATCCGAGCAGCGGACTATGGCATAGTCGGCCTGGCCCGCAAGGATTTTAAGGTATCTCTGGTGGGGCGTCATCGGTGCCCCCTTGAGCGCTGCCGCGTGCTCCGCGTTCCCCTGGAGCAGGAGCTCCAGCGACTCCTGGACGCTCAGTCCGCCCGAGACGTGCTTCCCCCTAAGCTCCTTAAGCCTTGATTCGGACCAGAGGTCCCTGCTGAAGCGCGCTTTGCGCTCCGCATCGCCTGCGTTCTCCCGCCCTGCCTTTTCGGTTCTTCGTGGGGTCATGATGGATAACAGGCTCCAATGTTTTTTAAATGTTGCAAAAAATGCCCGTGGCTGTCAGGGGGGCCCGGCCGGGCGAGTTTTTTTAAACCTTGGAAGGCCATGCTGGAAAAGAAAATCAGCCAGTCTGAGGAATGAGTTGATGGACCAGAACGAAGCTTTGAACCGGTTGGTGGAAGGGAACAGGAGATTCGTCGCCGGCGCCATGGAGCGCAGGGACTTCGGCCCCAGGCGCGAGGAGCTAAAGGCAGGGCAGCATCCCTTCGCGACAGTGGTCGCGTGCTCGGACTCGCGCATAGTGCCCGAATACATATTCGATGTGGGCCTGGGCGACATCTTCACGGTCGTTACGGCCGGCAATGTCGTGGACAAAATCGGCATCGGTTCGGTCGAGTACGCCGTGGGGCACCTGCACACGCCCCTGCTGGTCGTACTCGGCCATGAGAAATGCGGCGCGGTGACCGCGGCCTACCATGGCCATGCCGAATCGAACATCACGTCCGTAGTCAAGAAAATCGCCCCCTCCATCAGGAAGGCCAAAAAGGGCGGGCAGGAGGCCGAGGAGATAGAGAGGGCGGCGGATTTCAACGTGAAGGCGGTCATGAGGAAGCTGAAGGCGAGCCCGGTGGTGAAAAAGGCGCTCGATAGCGGCGCCCTGAGAATAGTCGGCATGCGCTACTCGCTTTCCGGGAACGTCGAAATTATCGCATGAGCATCCGCAGCGGGCGCCCGCGGGGGCCCCGCCCTCCCCTTTCTTTTTTAAAGACGTCCGGATAGAGTGATTCCATGGAGAAGGTCCTCATATTGAGCGGCAGCAGGAGCGACGATGAAATCGCCAGGCAGGCCGTCGACGCCCTCGCCGCATTCGGAGTCCCGTGCAGGCACGAGGTCGCGTCCGCCCACAGGAACCCGGAGAGGGTGGATGGGATAGTAAGGGAAAGCACGGCCCAGGTCATCATCGCTATCGCGGGCCTAAGCGCAGCGCTTCCCGGGATGGTGGCTTCCAGGACCACGAGGCCGGTCATAGGGGTTCCGGTAAACGCCGCCCTCATGGGCCTCGATTCCCTGCTCTCCATAGCGCAGATGCCCCCCAATGTTCCCGTAGCCGCGGTCGGCATCGGCATGGGGAAGAACGCCGCAATCCTCGCGGTCGAGATACTCGCGCTTTCCGACCCCGCCCTCGCGGCCAGGCTGCAGGAATTCAAGGAGAAGCTCAGGCAGTAGGGAGTGCGGCAGATGGCAGATTCCGAGAAGACGTACCAGCTCAAGAAGATGCTTCGCCAACTCGAAGGCTTCAGGGGGAGCGGGACGGAGCTGATTTCTGTCTATATCCCCTCCGGCTCGCCCATCCACGAAATGGGGAACAAGCTGCGCGAGGAGATGAGCCAGGCGAGCAACATAAAGTCCAAATCGACGAAGCTCAACGTCCTCGGCGCGCTCGAGAAGATCCTCAACCATTTCAAGATATACAAGAGGGCGCCCGCAAACGGAATTGCGGTCTTCGCCGGCAACGTGTCCGACAACCCCGCCAAGGTCGACATCGAGCTCTTCGCGGTGGAGCCGCCCGAGCCGCTCAATATCGGCGCATACCGCTGCGACAGCCGCTTCTTCCTCGACCCGCTCCAGTCCATGCTCGGCTCGACCGATTCCTACGGGGTGGTCGTTCTTGACGGGAGGGAGGCGACGATTGCGATAGTCAAGGGCACGAACATAAGCATCGTGAGGCGGCTTAACTCGACCGCGCATGCCAAGATACGCAAGGGCGGGCAGAGCGCAAGGAGGTACGAGCGCCTGATTGAGGAGCAGATCGAGGTTTACTACAAGCGCGTGGGCGCTGCGATGGACGACGCCTTCCTGAACCGCGTGAAGGGCGTCATAGTCGGCGGCCCGGGCCCCACCAAGGACTTCTTCATGAAGATGAGCCCGTTCAACTACCAGATAAAGGTCCTGGGCGTCGTGGACACGGGATACACGGACGAATACGGGGTCCGCGAGGTTCTTTCAAAGAGCGAGGGCATCCTCGCGGAGCAGGAGGCGGTCAGGGAGAAGATTATGATTGACCGTTTCATCAAGGAGGTCGTGGGGGAGGGCCTCGCGACCTACGGGGAGAAACAGGTCCGCGAGGCGATAACGACCCGCCAGGCGGAGAAGGTCCTGCTGTCCGAGGGCCTCCAGCACATGTCGGGGCTCTACAAATGCGCTTCGTGCGGCAACGAGGAGAGGCGGGCATCGCGCGGGGAGCCCGAGGGCGCGGTGGCGTGCGGCAAATGCGGCGCGCAGGGCAGGCTGCAGTCAAAGGAGCTGCTAATCGACGACCTCAACGAGCTCGCCAGGCAGGGTGAGATACCCGTGGAGATAATATCCACAAACACGGTCGAGGGCAACCAGTTCCTGAGCGGATTCGGGGGCATCGGCGCCTTCCTGCGCTATAAAATCAGATGAGCCGCCGGAAGGAAAGGGGGCGGCCCTATGACCGCTAAAGCCTCTTTATCGAGCAGGAACCGAGCGCGTAGTCCCTGCCCACATAGACGACCATGCCGTTGGAGTAGTAGTCCACTGAGCCGCTGCCCTCGCGGACGTACACGGCCATACCGTCCTTCATCATGGCGAAGCATTCCTTGGGCTGGTGGACGCCGTCCGGGGTAACGCAGCCGTCGCGCGATATCGAGAGCGGCGTGACGTATTTCCCGCCCATGCCCGAACTCGCCGCGAAATCGACGCCGCATTGCAGGATGTTGTTGCTGACCGCATAGTCCTGCGCCCCCCGGATATCCATCACGATATAGACCTTGGTGGCGTCGAGGAACAGGTTCTTGAACGTCTCCGCGTCGACCTTGGCCCCGGGCATGAAGGAGTTTTCAGGCACGATGACCATGAAATAGTAGGCCAGGAACGCCGCCACGGCGAGCAGGGCTACGATCGCGAATGCCTTCAATGCCCCGCCCCCCTTTTCCGAAGGCCCGGGCAGGGGCGCGCCTGAACCGGCTTCGGGGCCCGCAGGCGCCGCCCCGGGCGCCAGTTCCGGGGTTTTCTGCCCGGCGGCCGGCGCCGCGACGGCGGCTTCCGCCGCCGCGCCAGTTACCGGCGCTTGCAATGCAGTTTTCTTCTTTCCGGCTGCCTTTGTTCTCTTTTTGCTTGCCATAGGCATCAGCTGAAAAGCGCCACGAGCGGGCACGACTGGTAGTACGCCAGGTTGGCGTCTATCTCCGCCCTGCTCTCGTATATCACCGAGAAGCTGGGCGGCTGGTTCTTCTCCGAATATGACAGAAGGAACGACGACTCGGACTGCTCGAGCGCGTCCGAGCATTCGGAAACATCCAGGGTGGCGTTGTTGCCCGCGCTGTCCGTGCGCACGCAGGTGTTAGGCGTCATGGTGTAAAGCGCCCAGGTCTTGTTGCCATCCCCGAACGAGTCCGCAAGCTTCGCGGCGCATGATTGCATCGCCGCGGCGTCCGATAGCGACGTGCCGTCCAGGCGAAGGAAGATTGCCGTGTCGTTGCGGGATGAGAAGTCCGAAAGGAACTCGGGGAGCGTCGCGTCCGTGGAGGTCTTGCCGAGGAAGAGGAACATCATCAGGCTGAAGATGAAAATCAGCACGATGATTGAAACGAAAGCCGCGAGCAGGATATGGGGCGTCTTTGGTATGGTGAAGCGCATCGTGGAGAATATGTAGAGGAAGAAGAGCAGCGCCATGGAGGAAAACGAGAAGAAGACCAGCAGGGAGAAGAGGCCGAGCGTGGCCGGGCTCTCGGGTATTTCTGAGGGCGGCATGAGCTCGGTCTTCTCCGCCACGTTCGCAATCCCGGTGTTCACCCTCCGCGCGAAACCGCGGAAAAGCAGGAGGACCCGCGTCGCGGGCGTGTCGCTTTCGGTCTTGAGCAGCGCCTGGCCGTCCTCGGCTAGCGCAGTATAGTTGGATTCGAGGCTCTCAAGCTGGGAGAGGGAGAGCCCGTCGCGGAACTGCGCATCGAGGTCCGCCGTCTTGTTCCGCAGTACCTCGAGCGAGTTCAGGGACACCGGATCGAGATCCTTGCTTTCGAGGATTATCAGCAGCGAGTTTTCCAGGTTCTTGGCCTCGAGCGTCTGGTTGTACTCGCCCAGGAGGAACCCGGCTCCTTGGGAAACCTCTTCGGAGAGCGCCTCGTATCTTGCGAGGTCGGTCTCGATTGAGGTGAAGTTATGGCTGTCGATGTCCTCGGGGATTGTCGCGTGGAGCGACTCAAGCTGGTCGAGCCTGTCCTGGAGGGAGCGGTTCTGCACGTGCCGCAGGGCCTCCTTGGCAAGCGATATCGTTGCCGTGCCGCTCTCGTTTAGGGGTGAGAAGACGTCCTCGTAATAGACCTCCATGTTCCCCTGGCGGACGTATTCCATGCGGGTCGAGGTCCGGTTGTGTAATCCGGCGGCCGCGGAGCTGTACCCGCTGAAGGGGCCGAGTTTCGATTCCATGGATGCGGACAGTTCGGCGATGTCCTTTGCGGCGTCCTGGTCGAGGTCGAAGGAGGGGCAGATTGCCCAGCACTTGTACTGGCATGCCTTCCTGTCGGCGGTGTCGTTTAGCCGCGGTGTGCGGAAAATCGTCGCCTCCACGGTGTCCGCCAGATCGTCGAGCTCTCCGGACGTGTCCTTGATGAAGGAGAGGGTTTCCGCCACGTTGGATTCGTTCATTTCCTCGAGCATGAGCGTGTAGTTGGACAGGAGCCCGTCGAGCCTGAGGCTGGCGGGCGTGAACTCGGTGAGCGGCTCGATTATGACCGATGGGGAGCCCAGGCCGAGCCCCTCCCCGTAAACCCCGAAAAGCAGCATTGCGTTCTTGGTGCATGTCTCGTTGTCCACGCACCGGACCGGCTGCCCCGAAACAGTAATCTTGCCGTTAGAGAGAAGGACGTCGTCGCGGCAGATGTATTCCTCCTTTCCCTTGAAGTCGTAGCCGTCGTTCCGGCTGTCGTTGAATTTCTTTATGAGCGCCCTTAGTTCCTCTATGTCGTCTTCGCCGGGATAGTAGGTGCGCACGTAATGGCTGTACAGGACCCCCTCTATCCGCGTCAGGTTCGTCATCGGCTCCCCGTTCTTGAGCAGGAACGTTTCCTCGCCTTCGATTGCGACAATCGAATACGCGGTCGCGTTCATCGTGAAGTTCGTGTAGGACACGGACGCGTTCGATTCTTCCGGATACAGGTAATCGGCCAGGTTGAATGCTGACAACAGGCCAATCACTAGCAATAGAGCCGCTGCGAACTTATGGGAGGTCATCGGAGATAATTGGGTGGAGCGCTTTAAATACTTTCTCATCTTTCCCGCGTAACCGAGTACCTGGCTATCTCCGCGAGGGATTTCCGGTCCTCGGACTCCGGAAGCCGCATCAGGAGGCGCTCGGCCTCTGCCGCAAAGGAGTTCGCCCGCCCCTGCGCGTATCCTATCGACCCGGACTTGCCCATGGCCCCGATGGCCCAGGATATCTCCGCGGCATCCCGAGAATGCGAGCCCAGGATCGAGATCATCCTCCGGCAATCGTCCTTCGGTGCTTTCGAGAGGAAATGGACCACCATCAGGGTCCGCTTGCCTTCCGAGATGTCCCCGCCGATCTCCTTCTTGTATTTTTCGAAGTCGCCGGTGAGGTTCAGCACGTCGTCCTGTATCTGGAACGCGGCGCCCATCAGCTCCCCGTACCTGCGGAGGGCCCGCCGCACGGGAGCCCTCGCGCCCCCAAGCAGCGCGCCGGCCTCGCATGAGAGCCCCATCAGCGCCGAGGTCTTTCCGCCTATCATCTCGAGGTATTCCTTCTCGCCGACATCGAACCGGTTCTCGCGTATCCAGGACAGCTCTATCCCCTGACCCTCGACCACGCGCTTGAAGGCGGATGCGCAGAGCCCCTGCAGCCTGAGGAGGCGCGCCGGGCGAACCTCGAGCGAAACGAGCTTCTTCCATAGGAGGGTGTAGAGCGCGTCGCCGGAGTTCAGCGCAATAGGTATTCCGTGGCCCACGTGCAGGGCGGGCTCCCCGCGCCTGAAACGCGAGTCGTCCTCAATATCGTCGTGTATGAGCGTGAAGTTGTGGAACAGCTCGATTATGGCGGCGGGAGCTATTGCGTCCTCGTAGCGCCCGCCCGCGGCCTTGCAGGAGAGGAGGGCGAGTGCGGGCCTTATCCTCTTGCCCCCCCGCCTGATGAAGGGGAGGAGGAGGCCGTAAACGCGGGGGTCCTCCCTGGAAAGCTCGCTCTCCATGTCCGCCTCCACGGAAGAGAGGTATGACGAGATATGCGGGTAGATGTCCATTCAATCCCCGGGCCGTTGCCTGCCCCGTTCAAAGCCTTTTCGAGTGACCGCACATGCAGCGTATCCTCAGGCAGTTGTTCTTCCTGTCGAACGACACGGTGGCGGTCTTGCCAGGAATCCACACCTGGCGGCATTTCCTGCAGAAGCTGTTCCGAAGCTCCTTCGGAAGCTTGACCTTGTTCTTCTTGAGCAGCTGGAATGCCATCTCAACGTATCTGCGCGAGCGGGACGCATTGGCGCCGGAATGCTCCTTCCGGGCCCGGTCCAGAAGGCGCTCTATCGACTGGCGCACGCTGGACTTTATAATGCTTTTCCGCTTACTATGCATGCAGTTGGTTCGATGGAAAAATTTATATACGATTACTTTGTCCGGCCCATCTGGGACAGGACCGGATACAACATCGTCAACACCGCCGCCTACGCCGTTATCGCGCTAGCGGCGGTCTACCTGCTGCACCGGGTCCTGAAGGGCAGGGTGGCGCTTGATGGCCGGTTCATAAACAACACGCTCTGCTTCGTCCTCCTTGGCTCGACCGCGAGGGTGGTAACCGACGCAATAGACAACGGGCGCTTCCTGCCCGTCACGCCGGCGCATGAGCTCGTACTCGGGAGCCGCCTGCTCGATTACGGATACCTGACGGTTTCGCCCGGGATATACATCGTCACGGCAGCCCTGATGCTGATATCGCTGGCGGCTTTCCGGCGGCTTGGCCGTGAGGGCGATTTCGGCGTTGCGGGAATCGTGCTCTGGCTCCCCGCCTTCCTGCTGCTATTGCCCCTGATGGCGTATGCGGCGTTCATCCTCCCCATAATCGCGCTTGCGGCGGTTCCGGCGTGGGCGGCATGGAGGCATTTCAGGGACCTGCCTCTCGCCCTCGTGGTCGCAGGCCAGGCCCTGGACGGGGCAGCCACGTTCATCGTGATAGACGTCTTCTCGAAAGCTTCAGGCATCGTGTATTTCGAGCAGCACGTCGTGGGCGCGGCGATCGGGGGGTTTTTCGGCACCTATTTCGCATTCTACCTGGTGAAAGTCGCGATAGCCTTCGCGGCGGCATACGTCCTTAGGAAGGAGAGCATGGATTCCGAGGACAGGAACTATGTGGCCCTGGTCCTCATGATAATGGGCTTCGCGCCGGGCATCCGCGACATCCTGCGGATGGCGGTCGGGGCGTGAGGGGGCATTATGGCAGTCGCACGCAGGTTCATGGAAGAGGCCATACGCATGGGGAAGGCGGGCGTCCGCAAGGAGAACTCGCCTTTCGGCTGCTGCATCGTGAAGGGCGGCAGAATCGTTGCCCTCGCGCACAATACGGTGCTTGCCGGGAGGGACGGGACGAACCATGCCGAGATGAACGCTGTCCGCGCGGCCTGCAGGAGGCTCAAATCCCACGAGCTCCGCGGCTGCACGGTATATTCCACCACCGAGCCGTGCCCCATGTGCTTCTCCGCGATCCATTGGGTCAAGGCGGATGCCATCGTCTACGGAACTGCGATAGCGGATGTCAAGGCCCTGGGGTTCTCTGAGCTGACGATAGGCAACGCGGAGATGAAGAGGAGGGGCGGCTCCAGGGTCAGGATACGGGGCAGCTTCATGAGGAAGGAATGCCTGGCGTTCCTCGATTATTGGAAGGCGCGCAGGAAGGGAAGGACGTATTGACTGGCGGAGCCCGCCCCGCTAAGGCTTGGACATGAGCGCAACGAGCAGCAGGACCACGCCGATGAAGATGAGCGGCAGGGTTATCTTAGCCACGGCGACTATGGAATTGACAGTCGAGATGACCTCTATCGACTGCTTCGCGCCGAGCACGCGGATATCGAACCAGCGGGTATTCGAGAACGCCTGGGCGGGCTGCATGTCGCGGACCGCCTCCTCCACCGCAACCCTTATCGCGGAGAGAGTTTCGTCCTCCTCCTTGAGCGGGTTCAGCACGCCCCGCACCATGTTGGTCTGGTGCGTGTCGGTCGTGAAGACGCCGACCGCGAAATTCCGCCCCATGGCCTTTCCTGCGGCCTTCACATCCGCCTCGATGCGTTCGCGGAAGGCGGGTGTCACGCCGTTCGAGTCTATGAGCACAACAACGTATTGCGGCTCGGTGGAGAAAACGGCTACCTTGATGCCGGCCTTGCCGATTACATCCGAATCCATCCCACGGAAGGAGGCCCCCACGGAAAGCGGGCGGCTGCGCGGTTTCGCCAGGAGAGCCGCCCGTATCGCTTCGAGATAGCGGAAGCCCACCGGGCTGCCGGGCTCGAAGCTCGTGATGTCGCCGGTCTCCGCGTTGTGCTGGTCGATGACCATCGCACTGGAGGCGTGCTTCTCGGCCTCCTTCATGAGGGCGAGGCCAAGTCCGAAGTTGATATCCTCGGTGACCTCGGGGGCCCTTGAGAGGCCTATTATCGCGGAATCCCCCACCCGCAGGGCCTCTGCCCTGCACTCGCCGGACGCGCCGATGGAGAGGGAGACGCTCGCGCGGCGGAATTCTGCCGACGAGGCTGCCGAATCGAAGGCATCGATTATCTTCGACATCTCGCTTGTCGCCACCGGATTAAGGTCATGGGTGACGGTCCCGTGGAAAACGAAGGTCCGCGAGCCGTATTTCCCGTCGATTTCCGACGCAATCAGGTGGGAGAACTCGCTTCCCCCCAGGTTGCCGAAAGGGCCGTAGTGGACGTAGGGGGTCACGAAGAATATCGTGCCGTCCCGCCTGCGGAAGCCCGCCACGGAAAGCATCGTCCGGGCGTCTTCGCCGACCTGGCGGAATACCTTCTCCACGTCCTTGTTATGGTAGAGCCACTGGCTGAAGAGGTAGGACATCGCGTCCTCGCTGCTGAGGCCCAGGTTCTTCTTCATGGGCGCGTTGATTATGAAAAAGAAGATGAGAAGGGCCCCGAGGAACACGAACGATGAGATGTAGAACTGCACCGCAACATCGATGAATGGGCCCTCGGTAACGTGGAGCGCCTGGTTCCCCAGCAGGAACACCAGGTAGAAGAGGAGCTGTATGACCGCGAAAAGGATGGAGCGGTATTTCAAAATGAAGACGAACCGCGCAATCACGTACCAGAGCACGAACACGGTGGCCGAGCCCACGAGCACCGCCATCTGCGCCCAGAGCGGGTTGACTCCGGCGAGGAGCAGGTTGGCGCCGTAGGCGAGGGAATACACCGCCTCACCAGCGAAGGCGGTCGCCGCGATGCGCCTGAATGGCATCCTGCGGATCATGAGCTTGATTACCGCTGCGCTTAGGAGCGCCGGCAGGGCGAGCAGCATGAGCCCGTCTATCAGCGCGGACTCGGGCGGCTTCCCGTTTCCGAGGTTGATTATGATTCCGAACAGCGCGCCCAGGGCGAGGATGGCCGCGATGATGTAATAGGACGGCGGAAGCGTGATGAAGTAGGATGTTAGGTTGACTGCCCGATTGATGTTCCTGCTCATCGTTTTTTAATATCCTTCTCACTGCTTTAAAACGATATGTCAGGATTGATCTGCCCGAAATGCGGAAGGTCCGAGGGCGAGGTGCGCTTCATCGAAGCGTTCTGCGCGGACTGCTACCCGGTAAGCCTCAAGCTCCCGCAGAAGCTCGCGATAATGCAGTGCACGAGATGCATGAGGCTCCACATCCAGGGAAGGTGGGTGGAATACAGCGCGAAGCGCGTGGCGGATTTCGTCCTCTCCAAATGCAGGGGGGATTATGATTCCGCGGAATACGACCCCGAACGCGGCGCCGCCACATTCGTAATGGGCAGGAGCGGCGCGAGGGTCGAGAGGGAGATTCCGCTGGACATCCAGAAGACGATATGCCAGCAGTGCTCGCGCCTAAGCGGCGGCTACTACGAGGCCATAATACAGCTCCGTGGCGCGCCCACGAAGGTGCTCGGCTACTCGGAAATGCTGTATAAGAAGCTGGCGGGGCGCACGTTCATCGCAAAGGAGGATGAGAAGGAGAACGGCGTGGACATATACGTGGGGAGCTCCAAGGCGGTCGTGGAGATCGTGGCCGGCCTCGGCATCAAGAGCCTGATCACCAAGAAGCTTGTCGGGGCCGAGCAGGGGAAGAGGCTATACCGGACCACCTTCCTGATCCGGCTCTGAGCTGCGCCCGCCTCCGCCGTTGGCCGGGGTGCGGAGCGCGGCTGGGACCGCGGGAAGGTGGAGCAGGGTGGTCTTGAACCGGACCACGAGCGCGAACGCCGCCGCCTTTGCGGCGCCGATTCCGAAGAGCGAGAAGACGAGCGTCGAGCCGCCCTCGCTCAGGCCGAGGCCGGCGATTGTGGGCGACGGGACGAACTCCAGCATGGTCACGAGCGGCTGCAGGAAGAAGTAGAACGCCGCCTCCGGATAGGGCGTGTCGAGCGTTATGCCCACGGCCTTCGCCGCGAAATACCAGGATAGGGCGCGGAACGTCCAGCTTGCGAGTATCAGGGCGACTATGTGGGGCGCCTTGCGGACTATTACGTGCGAGCCCTCCTGCATGCGGCCCGCCATGGCATGCAGCCCCGAGGCCACCGGGATGCCGCGCAGGAACGAAAGGGAGCCGAGGAAGCGCCTGGAGAAAAGGGTGAGAAGCATGATTGCGATGATCGCGCCGATTGCAAGGGAGCCTGCGAGAAGGAACCAGCCCTGGCCCGGCCCCGCCAGAATCGCCATCAGGTAGACGACGGCCCCGCTTCCGGCCACGAGCTTGAATGCGAAATCGAAAATCTGCGGCCCGAATATGGAGAGAAGCGCCTTTTCAGACGGCACCCCGTGATGGTAGTGCAGGGAAGCGGCGGTGGCGAAATAGCCCGTGCGGGAAGGCGTGAAATCCGCGAGGAGCATGCCGATGAAATGCGCGGAGAGTATCCTTATGAACGGCAGCCGCACCCCTAGCTCCCTGAGTATTATCAGGATGCGGAATGACATCAGGAGGTCCATGGCGAAGAGGCACGCGATGCTGGCAAGGAGGAGCCACAAGTCGAGCCCGCCGATTTCCGCGGCCACTTCCGCCGCCCCCACGTACCATAGGATGGCCGCTATGAGGATGGCGGATATCGCGCCGTTGAGGAGGAAAAGGAGGGTCTTCCGGTCCATCATCGCACCTCCCTGAGCCTGAGCGTGAAGGGAAGCCCCCTCCCCTCCGGGGCTAGGCTGGGCGATGGCGGCAGGGCGCGGTTTATCCTTTCGAGCGCCTTTAGCGTGCGGCCGGCATCCTCCTGGCCCATCGCCGGATGGAAGCAGTTGAGGAAGAGAAGCAGGTTTTCCGCGCAGAGGTAGAGTGCGGCGGAGAGCGTTCCGCGCAGCTCCTCGGCGCCCCCCGGAACTTCCAGCGTCGTGCCTCCCTCCAGATTTGGCGTGTTGTGGTTGATGCCGAACAGGCTCGAATGCGATTTCTGGCAGAACGCCCAGTACTGATTCTGGAAAATCCGCTCGTAGTGCCCCTTCCCGTATAGCCCTTTTAGCATCTTCTGGAAGCTGTATTTCCTCCGCAGGTTCTCTAGCGCCCTCTCCTTCGTGTTCGACCATGCGCCGGTTTTTATCATGCCGAGCTTCTGCGAATCCATTTCGTTCATTTTCCTGAAATTCGCGTATATGCCGTCGTCCGTCAGGTACGCGTACTGCCAGATTATCGTCTCGAAGACCGTGCGCATGTTGTTCGCGGCCGGGTCGGGCAGCCCCGCGCGTATGAGCATGTAGGATGCGTCCAGATAGACGCAATTGCGGTAGAAGAGCGCAAGCAGGTCCTTCTGCTTCAGGTCCAATTTGCCGGATGATGAGAGCCTCTGGAAAAGCAGGCGGGAGAAAGAGAGTGCGGACTCGATGTGGCCCGCCTCTTTGTGAAATAGGGCCGAGACCTGTGCTTTCAGGGAATCGTGCTGCCTCTCCATATGCGAGAAGCCGGGTGGTGCCGGTTCATCCATGCCTTCACTTCTCCGCTATCGATTTTTTATTTCCCCATCCCCGGAGCCGGCAGATGGACGGCTAGTCAATGATGACATCCCTTCCGGTGAGGTTCTTGATGATGGCCTCGCTCAGCGTCTTGTCGTCAATCTGGAACGCTGCGTAGAGGTCAGGCCTCGTTTTCCTCATCGCGCCGAAGAACGCCACCTTCTCGTCGCGGACGCGGGCCGTATCCGACTTGTCCCCCGTGGCAAGCCTGCCCCGCCAGACATCCACCTTCGCCCTCGCATCCCTGTATTCCTTCGAGTTTATCAGTTCAGACAATTTCATTACATCACCTGCATTTTCATCTGAAGCGTTCTATCGCCATCTGTGCATAGCATTGTGCCATAATCGGGCTTGATTCCCATCCGGCGTAATCAATGCCCGCCGCGGATGCCTTCCCCATTATGAACGAGAAGGCGTCCGCGCCGGAGCGACAGGCCATAAGCCCGTCGAATGAGCCGGCGCCAAGCCGCACATCCAGAAGGGTTCGGACCTGCGTGAAGTCGCCGGAAAGATAGGCCCGCCTGAGTGGCTCCTCCCCGACCACCTGCTGCATCGCAAAGCAGACCGAGGTTTCGAATGTATAGGCGACGCCGCTTGGAACGCGCCCGTGGCTCCTTGCAAGCCCCTGCGCCAGCAACTCGGTCATGCCTTCGTGGACGGCCCACCCCTCCTCCCGTAAATGCGGGTTCCCATCGCCATCCCGCCATCTGGTGGCACCTCCGCCGCCAAGGTATGCGGCGTAGTGGAGCTGTTCGTGGGCCATCATCAGATAGGCATTATCCCCCTGATAGAGGCTAACGAAAACGTGATTGGTTCCTGCCTCGTACATGCCGCCCGTCGGATTTCCGGAAGCGGCGGAGACGGTCGCGAACCATCCGCCAGTCTCGAGCGTCGCCACGGGAGGCGAGCGCGAGAATCTTGAGAACACGGTCTCGCCAAGGAAGTCCCGGGTCATCCACCCGCCCGAGACATCCCGGCTGATGGCCCCCACATCCTCTTGGTGGGAATCCCTATATTCGGCTGCGCCCGGCACCTCGGGAGCTGCAGAAAGCCCGGGCACGGTATCGAAACCGCGGCGCATGAATCCCTCGGAATCGGCGCGCGCCTCATCAGTGGTGGTGAAAACGCGCGCGGGCTGCTCGAAGCCCCGCGCCGCCTCGCTGAAAAGGTCTTCGGCAGACATCCGGCGCGCAGGGCCCTGGCGAAGAGCCCCGGCAAGGAAGGATCTCACCCGGTCAGACTGCGCGCCAAGCGAGGCGGTTGCCTGCATGGCCGCTGCAGTGGAAGCGTCAAGCCTCTGCTCCGCGTCAGGCAGCCTTACTGGAATCGCCACCTCGACCCTTCTCCGCTGCTCGAGCACCAGTCCGCCCGTTGCCAGCTCTGCATCCTCAACGCTCCGCTCCATCTTCTTTCCGCTCATTGTCTCTCCTCCGCAGCCGCTATTGCACGGAAGCATCCGGAGAGGACGGGGTTTCGCTCCCATTGCGTGAAATCGATTCCTGAGGCAGCCATCCTGCCCATCAGGAACGAAAGCGCCTCTGCCCCGCGCCGCATCGACGCAATACGGTCGAAAGCCCCCTCGCCCAGGCTGGAATCAAGCCTCCGGCGGACCTCGGTGAAATCACCGGTGAGGTACGCCGTGCGAAGCGTTTCCTCTCCGGCTATCTGCTGGATGTAGAAGCCGGTAGCTGTCTCGTACCGATAAGAAACGTATGTGGGCTCATGGCCATGCGTCCGGGCAAGCTGCTGCGCATGGAGCTCGGTGAGCCCTTCGTGGAGCCATTGGATGTAACCGCAGAACGCGGGGTTCCCATCATCGCCCCTCCAGCGGATTTCGTGGCCGCCGCCGAGCCAAGATGCGTAATGGAGCTGTTCGTGGGCGTTTCTGACGTATCTGTTGGCCCCGTGCGGGTCCGATAGCTCGGCCGGGCCGGGCTCGTCGCTTATCACGGTGATGTGGTTCGTGCCATTATAGTATGTGCCGGATATCCCGTACCCGTATCCCAGTGCATCCGCCTCCCCCCGGGCTTCGCTCGCTCCGCCCATGGCATCGAAAAAGTCACCCGACTCCCCAGTGGTGACCGGAGGCGAGCGCCGGAACCGCGCGTAAATGGTGCTGCCGAGATAGTCTTCGGAAAGCCATTCGGTAGAGACCTCCCGGCTGATTTCTTCGTTCGTAGATACGACCGCATCATGGATGGCATCGCGTATCATGAAGACCGGGGATGCAAAGAACCGGAAAATGCCTGCAAAGAAATCGCCGATTGCGCTGAAAACCGCGGTTATGCCGTCCCACAGCCCCTCCCAGAAGCCCCGCTCTTCGGCCGGCCGGGGCGGGCTTTGCCTCTGCGGGGGGGCGGTTTGCCGCGCCTCATGGAGAAGCTCGGCGGAATGCCCGCGGGCTTCTGCTTCTGAGCGGTAGAAGCGGGCTGGGGCATCATGGCCGCGCTCGGCATCGCGGAAGGCGTCTGCCGTTGAACGGCGCACCATGGAAGCGAACATTCGCATGATGGAATCGCGGCCTTCGGGCAGTACCTGCGCCGTCTGGCGCTCGGCCTGCTCCAAAATGCGCCTTGCGGCATCCCCCTGCGCCCCGATAATGCGCATGGATTCCATTGCAAGCGAGATTCTTTGCTCCAGAGAGCGCGCCTCGGCATCGGTCCTTCGTGGAATCGTTCCGCTCACGCGTTCCCGCTGCTGCTCCAGCACCTGCCCCGTGGCATGTTCGGCTTCCTCAACATGGCGCTCGAGCGCCCGCGTTCCAGACATTTTCCCGCCCTTATTTTACCTTCCCGCCTTTAAGCCGGTCGCAGATCTCCGTGAACTTCCTCAAGCGCGAGAGCACCGAGCCGGGGTCGCGCCTTCCCTTCAGGGAATCCCTGGCCCACGCGGAGAGGAGCTGGCGGGAGAGCTGGAGGTAGGCGATTCGCTTCTCAAGCCGCTTGGGCTTCCGCTTGGCCGCCTCCCATTCGGATAGCGCCACCTCTATCTTGCCAAGCGACTCGCTGACCTTCCCGATCGTTTCCGTCTCGAGCTCCATCGCTTTTTCCAACAGGTCTTCCATGGCCTTCACTCTCAAGCCGTTCTCATCTCGTGCTATGAATCGCATTCGGGTCCCTCTCCGAGGCCCGCCGCGCCTCCTCGGCGTCCCGGTACTCGCCCACGGTGCCGGCGCGCCGCACAATCGGCTGGGCGTCCCAGCGCGAGAGCGCAGCTGCCTGCCCTCTTGATTCCATCCTTCCGCGTATGTATACAAACGCCGAGGCCCCGCTGTCCGAGCGGATTATCGTTTCAAAAGCTCCGGCGCCGAGCCGGCGGTCCACGAGCCGGCGGACCTCGCCCATGTCTCCGGTCAGATAGGCCCTCCGGAGAACGTCAGTTCCGGCCATCTGCGCCAGGTATGCGGAAACCGTTGTGTCCGCTGCATAAGACACGCCGCCCGGGACAACCCCCCTCTCCCGGACCAGGGTCTGCGCGAAGAATTCCGTAAGCCCCTCATGGAGCCATCTGACGTCTCCCTGGACGACCGGCTCCCCGTTCGGGCCCCGCCAGCGCATGTTGAACCCGCCGCCAAGCATGGCCGCATAGTGGAACATCTCATGGGCAATGACGCAGCGCCGCTCCGCGTCTCCTGCATAGCGGTCGGCCTCGAAAAGCCCTTCCGCATCCAAGGCGATATGGTTGGTTCCGGGGAACTGCATGCCGGCAGACTGGCCCAGGAGGCCGCTGACAACGCCCTGGTTGCGCATGAACTGCTGGGCCTCCCCCGTCACTACGGGAGGAAACGAGGAGAAACGCGTCGCAAGCGCGGTGCCGAGGACGGAATCCCCGAACCAGCCGCGGACTTCAATTGCCATGCGCTCTATTTCAGCGGCCTGCGGCGGCCGCGCCGCTGTCCCGTCCACGGGACGGGCCTCCGGATATTTCAGCAGCACCAGCCGCCGCGCTTCGGCATCCTCTTCACGGGAATGGGCGCGGGCCTCTTGCGCCGAAGCGAAAA
Source organism: Microcaldota archaeon (assembly GCA_964647855.1). Classification (GTDB taxonomy): domain Archaea; phylum Micrarchaeota; class Micrarchaeia; order Anstonellales; family Bilamarchaeaceae; genus Bilamarchaeum. The sequence continues at coordinate 69,901 of CAZYJW010000002.1, forward strand.
AGCGGCCGGGCCGCGCCTGCCCGCGCGATGCTTCCCGAAAGCGCGCTTCCGCCGCAAGCTGCTCTGCGGGGGGGCCGAGGAGCACCGGCACGGAGAATGCAGGGTTGATGGCATGGGAGTATGATGCCAGTGCACGCAGGGATTCGCGCGCCGCTGAAACCGAAGTCCTGACCCGCTCGGATTCGGAAGCTATGCTGGGGGGGCTGACATGCCCCTCGACAACCCGCGACTGCTGCACGAGGTCCCGGGCGGCACCCACGGCATCGTCCATCCGCCTACGGAGATGCGGCCCGCTCATGCAAGCACCCCGGAGAGCTCCATCTTCCGGCAGATTTCAGAAAAGCGCCGAAGCCTCAGCAGGGCGGCCTTTGTCCCGGGCGCACCCTTCAGGGACTCCTTTTCCCAGCCTGAAAGCATGCCGTGGAAATGCCGCAGGGCCGCCACTTCCCCCTCGAGATCCCGGGGCTTCTGCTTTGCGGCGTCCCATTCCGAGAGTGCGATTTCCAGCTTCGAAAGGGATATGCTGACCATCCGCCGCGTCTCAGATTCCAGTTCTGAAGGAGTCCGTATGCCCTCGCCCATGTGTGCATCGCCTCATGCCTTAAGCTTGAACGTCTTGGGCCTCAGCATCCCTTCGGCTTCGAGCTCGCGGGACTCCACAAGCCCCTTCTTCTCCAGGGATTCGAGGTAGTTGCGTATCTGCCGCTTGGTCTTGGGTATCTTTGCGGCGAAGCGGTCGTAGATGTCGGACGAGCCGAGCTCGCCGCCCCGGAGTATCTCCACCAGGAGAAGCTCCTCGGAAGAGAGCTGGAGCTCCGGCAGCTTGAAGGCTGGCTCCTCGGAAAGCGCGTCCTCGAGGTCCTGCAGCATGATTTTGGCGCGCCCGGCGCCCTCGGCGCGCTTCGCCGCCTTCCAGAGGCGCTCTATCGCCACGCGCGCGGAGCCGTCCTCCACCGAGCGCGCGGCCTTGGCGAGCAGGCGCCCGTCGAAGCTTCCCGGCGAGAGGGCGCGCTCGGCGCGCACCCGCAGGATGGATATGAGCTGCTCCTCCGAATACCTTTCGAACTCCATCTCCGAGAAGCGCAGCGAGCTGCGCACGCGGGAGTCCAGCCTGGAGAGCAGCGCCTTGTTGTTCGAGAGGCCCACGATGCCGAAGGTGAGCCTCTGCTCGTTGGAGCGCGCGACGACATAAAGCAGCTGGTCGTGGCGGAGCCCGTCCATCTCGTCCAGGACGAGGAGGATGGGCTTTTTGTAGTTCTTCGAGAACTGCAGGATGCGGTCGAAAATCTCGTCTGCCGCGAGTCCCCGCCGGGGGAGGGGGAGGCGCATCTCCTCCACGATGCGGTTGTACACCGCCATCTGCGTCTGGTTGGCCCAGCAATTCACATATACGGGCAGGACGGCGGACGAGTGCTCGGAGAGCTGCTTAAGGATGAAGCGCACGCAGGTCGTCTTGCCGGTGCCGGAGGCGCCGTGGATGAAAAGGTTCGTTGGGGCCCTGCGGGAGAGCAGCGGCTTCACGGAGTCCGCTATCGCCTGAAGCTCGCGCTCGCGGTGGCGCAAATCGTCGGGCATGTAATCCGGAAGGAGCACCTCCTCGGAGACGATTATCTGCGAGCCGCGGTCCGTGCCGTCGAAATAGTTCGGCATGCACATGATTCCCGGCTAAGGTTTAAATGATGCGCGGAAGGGCGGGATTTCCGCGGAAATGGATGCCGGCGGCAGGCTTCACAACCCATAAAACGCTTGCCCTCCCATTAGGGGCGGTGCTCATGGAAGAGATATGGGTCGTCAAGGAAAGCGGCGAGAAGGAGCCGTTCAACAAGCAGAAGGCGCGCAACGCGCTGCGCCGCGCAGGCCTCTCGGCCAAGGAATCCGACGAGGCGCTTTCCAGGCTCGCGCCCCGCCTGCGGCAGAATATCACGACCAAGAGGATATACTCCCTTCTTTACGAGATAATAGAGGAAATGCGCCCCGAGGTCTCCCACCGCTACAACCTCAAGCGCGCCCTTTTCGACATCGGCCCCGAAGGCTACGAGTTCGAGGATTTCATATCCCGCCTGCTCGAAACGCGCGGCTGCCGCACAGAGGTCAGGCAGAGGCTCGCCGGGAAGTGCGTCGAGCATGAGATTGATGTCGTGGCCGAAAAGAACGGGGAGGCCTTCGCTGTAGAGTGCAAGTTCCACAACCAGTACGGCACGAGGTGCAGGATACAGACCGCGCTCTACGTGTATGCGAGATTCCTCGACCTCCGTGAAGGGGCGCGCATCGGGACGTGCAGGAGAATAACGAGGCCCTACCTCGTCACCAACACCAAGTTCTCCGAGGACGTCATAAGGTATGCCGAATGCACGGGCTTCCCGCTCCTTGGCTGGAAATACCCCTTCCGCGAGGGCCTCGAGACGATGATTGACAAGACACGGTGCTATCCGGTGACGGTCATCCAGATGGGGCGGGACATCACGCGCAGGCTGCTCGCCCGCAAGATAGTGACCGTCGGGGACGTTCCCGACAGCCCGCAGAGGCTCGCGGAGATGAGCGGCATCCCCCTCGCGAAGGCCAGGGAGGTCGTCGAGCGCGCTTCTTACGCGAAGTAGGTGTTGCGTGCATGGGCCGTGTTCATGAGGTCGATGCGGCGAGGGGGGTCGCCGTGGCCATGATGCTCGTTTACCATCTTCTCTTCGACCTTTGGTATCTCGGCCTTGCCGATGTGGACATCCGCTCGCTCCCGCTCGTGCTGTTCCAGAGGTCCATCGGCCTTTCCTTCGTCCTCCTTGCCGGCATCTCCATCACGCTGAGCGAAAGCAGGAACGCGTCTGGATATGCGAGGCACGCTCGGAGGGCCGCCATACTCGGGGCCGTGGCCATCGGCATAACCGCCGCCACGTGGATATATCCCCACAAGGGATTCATCACGTTCGGCATCATCCATTTCATGGCCCTCGCCGCGCTCGTCGGCCCGCTTTTCCTGAGGCTCGGCAGGTGGAACGTCCTTGCGGGGCTGCTTATCATCGCCGCGGGCCTCGCGGCGAACGCGGCGCACGTGGACACGCCATACCTCTTCTGGCTCGGGCTTACGGACGCGGATTACCGGGCATTGGACTTCTATCCCTTCCTCCCATGGTTCGGGGTGACGCTGCTCGGCATCGCGGCGGGGCAGCAGTTTTTCCCAAACGGCGCGGGCCGCTGGCGGGCCGCGCCATCAGGAATCGCCGGGAAAGCGCTTGAATTCATGGGCAGGAACGCCCTGACGATATACATCGCCCACCAGCCCCTCTGGGTCGCTGGGCTCCTCGCATGGAAGGGGCTTTTCGGCGCAGGGTGAATGCTGGGCAAGGGGAAAAACGGGGAAAAGAAAGGAGGGAGCTGCTGGGGCGGATTACTTCTTCTTGCCCCTGCTCCTCCAGTATATCAGGCCCAGGACAAGCAACAGCACGAGCACCGCTATCGCGAGCATCGGGCCGAGGCCGTCTCCGGCAGCGACGGGCTTCTCGGGCTCCTCGGGGGGCGCCTGCGGGAAGGCCTTCACCTCTATGACCTTAACCACCTGGCCGTCCTTGAGCAGGGCGACCCTGTAGGTGCCCTCAATCGTGAGGGGCAGGTCGAAGTTGCCGTTCTCGTCGGTCATTCCCGTGGAGTTCTTCCCCGTCGGGTCTGTCACCACGTAGTCGCAGTTCGCGCAGGGCTGGCCGTTCTCCTTGGCCTCGCAGGTCTTGCTGTCGCCCACGATGCCCGTGGTCGGGCAGCTCACGTCGTTCTGCACGCACCCGTGGTCAACGCACGCGAAGCCTTCCGAGCATGCGGGGCAGCCGGGCTCGTCGCCGCACTCATACCCGTAGGGCACGAACACGTGGTTTTCGACATAGCCGCAGTCACCGGTCACGTCCTTGCAGGAGCCGGATGCGGCCCCCGGCGGGATGTCGCAGTACTGCATCGGAGAGCATTCGCCGTCCGCCTTGCAGCCCTCGTCGGGCTTCTTCACGCACTCGTTCGACTCGCAGGTCTCATCCGCCGCGCAGTCTGAGTCCGCGCAGCACTCGTACGGCATGCACTGGTGGTTCTGCACCTGCCCGCACGGGCAGGGCACCTGCACGCAGTCGCCGTCGAGGCACTTTTCGTTCATTGCGCAATCGGAATCCTGCGTGCAGCCGCCGAGCTGCGGAATCCCGCACTCGGAGCAGGATATGAGGTCTACCGACATCTCTTTCGGAAGATAGCCGGATTTGGTGACCTTGACGGTCAGGCCATCCATGTCGCAGCCGGAGAATGTGAACTCGTCGTTCACGGTGTCACCGGACGCTATTAGCTCGTTGTTCGAGTCCTTTACCGAAACGTGGGCGTCGTTGTTGCCCTCGTCCACGGTGACGACGTTGCCTTCGCAGGTCGATTCGAAGTCGACGCTCAGCGCGGGCTTGCCCCCGTCATCGCCGGTGTCGCAGCTATAGTGGTAGCCGTATCTGCCCTGGCAGTCGTATCCGAATCCGGAATACTCGAATATGGGATAGCAGTTGGTCGGGCAGTAGAAATCGCACATGAACCGGTCTATGTAGCAGAAGGTATCCCTTGGATTCGGCGTGCCGCAGCAATATGGCTCCTTGATTATTATCTGTGAAAAAGACACAGAGACAATCGCAAGCAAAGCCAGCATATATACGAACGTCTTTGACATGCATGTGGATTTCATCCTAGTTTTATAATTGTTTTGGTGCGGGCCGCGCCGGGCGGATGAGCGCGAAAAGCGAAAGGCAGGCGCTCAGCATGAGCAGGAGGCCGAGATGGACCGGCTCAAGGATGCCTTCGCCCGCAAGCGCGAACACCGCGATGCCGAAAACCGCCGCCAAAACCATCCTGCGGAGACCGAATCCGATGCAGAGCAGGAGCCCGAGCGACCATGCGAAGGCGAAGAGCCCGAGTGTCAGGGTGAAAAGGGGGTTGGTGATGCGGCCGGGACCGGCGTATTCGAACACGCTTGCGACGTTGTGCCATGGGGCTGCGGGCTTGCCGTTGTATTCCGCGAAGCCGCCCGGGGGCTGGGAGTATATTATGTAAGGGAGGGAAGAATCCAGGATTTCGATGCTTGCGGGATGGGTTTTATCGTAGGTGACGGCCGATGCGGCGGCATCGACATCGCCGCTCCGCACCATCCCCCTGTAGCCGCCCGCCCCGGAATCGGAGGACCCTAGAATCGGGCCCTGCGCCAGGTTGTTGCGGAAAAGGTAGAGGGTGTCGCTCTCATATGCCAGTTCGATGTCATGGACGCCCCCGCGGCGCTTGAAGAGCCACAGGTAATGCTCGGAGTCCCCGTAGGCCTTGTAGATAAGGATGTAGCGGATATTGAGCGGCGCGAGAAGGTCCGCGGTGTCGTTGATGTGTTGCCTGCTCCTGAAGATGTAATCGACATATCCTGCCCAGGTATCCTGCGTGTCCCCGTACACGTTCGCCGTTATCACCGCTGACGAGGTAATCACGGGTTTCGAGAAGAACTGGCTCGCGGGAGTCCCGAGGGTCTTCTGGACCGAGTTGAGCCAGGGGTATGTGTTGTACAGGTATGACGGGATGACAAGGATGTACGACTGCGCCGGGTCCGACGCGATTACGCGCTCCGCCTCGTACCAGTCCGGCGGGTATTGCGTGATGCCGACCTGGCCCTGGAATCCGAACATCGAGAAATCGAATATCAGCGCCGCGGCGAGCGCTGCCAAAAGCAGCGGGCCGCTTGCGCGGGGGAGCGCCCTCCGGATTCCGTCGACTCCGTAGGCGCCGAGGAAGGCGTACGCGAGGCATAGCAGGCCCACGAATTTCTGCGAATCGCGGAACAGCAAATACACCGGAACCCCCTCCCCGAGGAGAGTGAACGCCCATGAAAGAGGGCCGAGCGCACCCAGTGCGAGCAGGAAGCCGGCGATTGAAATCACGGCCAGCGCCGCTGCAAGATGGGGCCGGCTCCGGAAAAGGAAGAACAACCCTGCAAGCGCCAGGGATGCGAGGATCGCGAACACGTAGGGCCACTGGGGCAGCACGTCCTTTGTCTGGGAGAAGCCGCCCCTCCAGAACCCGTGCATGGTTATTATTGCGGCCTCGGCTGAAAGGCTGCGGTCGGTGGGGCTGAAGTCCTCGAGGTACGCCTCGGCCGGCGCGGGCTTGTAGGTCTCCCCGAAAAGCAGGATTGTCGGGGCAATCCAGTAGAGGTTGAGGGCGAGGACGATTGCGGCGAGGAGCGCCGCCGGCCCCGCGATGCCCTTCGCCTTCTCGAAGCCGGCCTCCAGCGCGCGGAAGAGGAAGATGGCCGGGTATGCCAGCAGGAGCATGATGACGCCGTGGGAGCTGACCGCTGCGAGGCTTGTGATGAGCGCGGCCTTGGCGAGCCTCCTGCGGTCATCCGGTCGGTCGAGCAGCTCCAGGAACCAGGTTATGGCTAGGGGCCATAGGGCGTACGAGAGGAGCAGGGCCCAGTGCCCCGCGAGGAAGCGGATGAAGACGAATGGGTTGAGCATGTAGAGGACGCCGCCGTATATGCGGGATGCGCCGAGCCCGGGGGGGAAGGCGAGGTGCATGGAAACGCCGCAGAGCAGGAAAACCGAGAATATCAGGATTTTCTCGGCAGCCTCTGCGCCGAGGGCGGCTGACACGGCCGAGAGCGCCATCCTATAAGGAAAATACGCCCCATAGGAGCTCGGGGCGAATCCGTAGAAGTCCGCGAACTGGTGGTTCGAGAAGCTCCCGGGCCCGAACTGCATGTCGAGCGTGAGGTAGTATCCGGGCCCGAGGAGGGGGATCATGAGGCAGGATGCAAGAACCGCATACACGAGAAGCTGCAGGCGCTCATCCATCCTTCCCACCCAGGGCGTACTCGAGCGCGGATGCGATTGCGGCCGATGCTAGGGAGGCGAACGACAGGACGCCAAGCCTGCCGTATCCCTGCCCGCCGCCGGCGAGGAGGAGGCCCGATGCGAGAAGGGGGGCCGCTATCATGGCGGCCATGAGCGCGCGCCTGTGCCTGAAGCCCAGCAGGGCGAGGGCGGCTGAGGATACGGGCATCGCGAGCAGCGCCTCCTCGCCCCAGCCCGCGAGGTAGGCAGATGCGGCCACGATGAGGGCCGCCGAGGACGCCGCATTTGCCAGTGTTCTTATTTTGGAATCCATGCAAACCATGCTATGTCGCCGCCATAGATAAAAAAACCAGCCGGTCAAAGGCCGAGCCGGGCGCAGGCGTATCCCGCCGCGCCGGCCGAGTATTCGAGGGCGCGCAGGGCGAGCAGGCCTGCGGTGTGCAGGGGGTCCCCCCGCAGGCGCGAGAGGTATTTCAGGGGCGCGGAGCGATGGAACGCCAGGTAGGCGCCCGAATCCGACTTTTTCCTTGAAAGGTACGCTGGAAGGGTCTTACCGTACATGAATGATTTCCTCAGGTCGCCCGCAAGGGTCAGGCCGTCGGTATGGTGTATGAGGCGGCATGCGGTCCTCCCTATGCCGTACTTGCGGGATATGCGCCAGTGGAGGTCGCGGTCCTCGGCCAGCCTCAGCCCCTCGTCGTATCCGCCCACGGCCTCGAACGCCTCGCGGGTGAACGCGCGGGCCGCTTCCACTCCGGAATCGTCCAGATATATGTTCTTTTCCAGGCTCTTGCAGCGCGAGAGGAATGATTTCCCGGCCCCGATTTCCGGGATGACCAGGGCCCCGTTCGTCCCCATGGATGCGGCGATGTCCTCAAGCAGCCCGGGCTCCGCCTCCATGTCGGAATCCACGGATACGAGGATTCCGCCCCCCGACCTGCCGAACCCGCGGTTGCGCGCTCCGGGCACCGAGCCCCTGAAGCCGAGGACCCTGGCGCCGCGTTTTTTCGCGATCTCCACGGTGGAGTCCGAGCTCCCGCCGTCCACCACTATGATTTCGAGGCCTTCGAAGCCCTGGCCCTTGAGCGAATCAATGCACCTGCCCAGCGTCTTTCCCGAGTCCTTTGCCGGAATGACTACGCTTATCCTCGGCCCTATCGCAACACCTCCCGCGCAGGGCGAGCGCCGCGCAAATCGCGAGGCCCGCCGCGCCCACTCCGATGCCAAGGAGCATGAGCCCCTGCGGCTCGTAATACACGTTTATTTTCGTATTTCCCGTTTCGTTAATATAAAATGCGGTGATGGAGCCGAAGGAGGGCACCGGCTTGTATATCCTGCCGCCGGCCTCGGCCACCCAGCCCTTGCTGAAATCGCGCGCCATCGAAAGGTAGAACGGCCCGGAGGATTCCACTTCCAGGGCGTATGTCGAGGGGTCCACACGGCGGTAGGATGTGATTTCGGCACGCGCCGGTTCCGCCGTGCCCTCCCGGAACAGCGTTACATGGTCCACGAGCGGGCTGCCGGAGACCGGGGACACCTTCACGTCGTGCGGCCCCTTATCCAGATAGACGCTGCCCCCCGCCTCCTCGCCGTCTATCGACACCGAGACGCCGCCCTCGGCCGAACTGCTCAGGCGGTATTCGCTGGGTGATACCACGTATATCTCGGCCTGAAGCGGAGACGACGCGGGGACGTATGCGAAGGCCGACGCGTCGGGGCGCACGATGACCGAATCGTCCGCGCTCTCGAAATCGCTTTTGGCCACCAGGCGGTAGACCACGGTTTTTCCAGCAAAGGGGTCCTCGTCCGGGCCGCCGGGGACGGCGTATCCTATGTTCACCGCGTTGTACCCGCCCAGGTTGAGTATCGTGATGTTGTGCTCGCCCTCCGCGAGGCGCCCGCTGAACACGCGGGTCCAAACGATATGGTCGCTGCCTGAGAGCGTCCGGATGAAAAATGCCGGCACCCCGTCCATGCTGGCGGCCATCAGGCCCGCCGACTTTCCTTCGTAATGCCGGATGTAGACCGAATACTCGCCGTCTTCGGGCACGCTAATTGTCGCGGTCGATGCGGGCGCGTCCGGGGGGATGACTGGGGCGAGGCTGAAGCCGGTTATTTCATATTCCAGCCCGCCAACGGACGGATAGGCAGAAACGTATATCAACGCCCTTTTGGCAGGCTTCGGAACATAGAAATCGCGGGCGGCCGAGGTGTTGAAGGCGCCGGATTCGTTGAACAGTCGCACCACCGAAAACACCTTTCCCTCCGCGTTGAGGAAAGCTATCGCGCAGCTCGCGTTCCTGGCCGAGCCGGAAGCCGATATCAGCGCGGTGTAATGGAAGGCGGGCTGGATGGGGAGTTCCGCCACAGCGAGGGATTCCCCCTCCGAACCCGGCGGGACGCTAAACGAGAGCGCGCCATCGCGCGAGGTTATCCCGTCCCTTATGCGGAAAGAGAGGCTTTCCGCTCCGAGCCCCGGGCCATCGAATCCTTCCGGAAGCGCCTTCGCGGATTTTGACGCAAGGAAGCTGGTTCCGAAGCTATGCCCGTAAAACGAGGTTTTGTCAAGGCTGGTGCCCCCGGGGCTCTTCCATCCGCCCTCCTCCGGGAAGGCGAACACCGAGCCGCCCTGCGTGGCCGCCACCATGGGCGAGGTGCTGTCTATGAGGACGTGGTCCGCGCCTGCGATTGCCACGGCGGGGAACCTTGGGGAAAGATACGGGAAGAACGCCACCGCGGGCGCATGGCCTTCAGGCGGGTCCTGCTGGAGCGAGCGCAGCCCCATGTAGCTTGAATAGCATGCGTAGGCCGAAGATGAAACCGAGAACGGGACCGAATCGTTCTTCAGGCGGAACGCTGAAGCCCACCTTCCCCGCCAGACCCTCTCGAAAGCGCCTGGCATGAAGTCGGAGGATGAGGCGGGGACTATCGCGTACTGGAAGCCGGCCGAAGCGAATGTGGAGAGCCCTTCCCAGGCCTCGAGCGAATCGTATGCGTCGAGCTCTCCGGCGAGGTAGCGGCGGCCGTAGGAGATGTCGCCGGGCACGCTGTTTGGCGGGAACCCGGCTGCGGAAAGCACCGCAGGGTGGGTGCCTCCGAAAGCGGCATCCAAAGCGCAATATGCGCCCGTGGGATCCGCGGACTTTTCAAGGACGCCGGCGGCATCCCCGCTGAAGAGCGGCCAGGAACTGGCTGCGAGGAAAACCAGCGTCAGCCCGGCCAACACCGCGGCCGCCGGCGCGCTTTTTTGGAGCGCCCAGGCGAGGAATCGGACCGCAATGATTGAAACGAAGAACGGGACTATATGCATGAATTTCATCGGCACCCGGAGAAGCCAGCCCAGCGGCGCCTTGAACACCATCGTCTGGTAAAGCCACGCGAAAGGCTCTTCAACCCCCTTGGCCAGGAAAAACAGCGCTGCGAGCGCAATCAGCGGCATCACGCCCCATTCGCTCCGCTCGAAAACGGCGAAGCAAAGCAGCGCGCACATGAGCATTGCCATCATCGCGTAGAAAGCGTTCCCCATAGGATACGCGTATTGCACGTAAGGCCACCAGAAGGAGTTGAAATCAAGCAGCATCGGGCGGGGCAGCCAGGCGACCGCCGAGAACATGTCGAGGTCGGACTTTGTAGGCTGGAACGCCCCCCGCGGGGCCGAGTCGGCCTCGAAAAGGGCGGTGTATGGGAGGATTACGAAAAGCAGGCATGAGAGCAGCACGGCGCCGAAGAGCGCGAGGCTGCCTGCGATGCGCAGCGCATCCTTCCTGCGCCGGACGATGGCGGGGGCGAGCGAGAGGAATGCTATTCCGACATAGAGGGCGCTGTGCACCACCATGAGGACCATGAATGATGCGAGAAGGGCGCTCGCGAATACCTTTGGCCTCGAGTGCGTGCAGATTCCCTCGTATAGCAGTAGGAAGAAAACCGGGAAAGCGGCGAAAACGAGCATCGGGTAGAAGCTGAGGATGAGCTGGGTCGTGATTGGATTAATCACATAAGCCAGGGCGCCGAAAGCGGCGACGGCCTGCTGCGCGCGCCCCTTCATGCCCCCGGATTCCAGAATCATCATGGCGGCGTAGAAGAATGACGCGAACGCAAGGAATGCCGGGACCGGGAATTTCAGCCGCTCGAAAATGCCGTCCGGGACTAGGAGGTTCAGGATGTGGAGGGGCATCCGCTTCTGCATGTCGATGTCGGGGACGTTGTTGTTTTTCATGAGCGAGAAGAAGTATTCGCGGTATGCGGGCGTCGTCAGCACGGGCGACTCGTCCCGGTAGCTGAAATATCCGTCTTCCGCCCACCCCTCCCAGGTCATGAGAAGCGAGAGGGAGGCGAAGAGAAGCAGCAGAAGGGCGTTCGTCCTGGACATGGATATCCTCGTTTGAAATGGGCGCCGATGTTTTAAATCAGATGCGGGGCGCGGGGCGGAGGGCGGAGATGAACTCCCCGGCTGCCTTCCTCCAGCTGAAGCCCGAGGAAAAGCGCCGCGCCGATTCCGAGAGGGCGGCCAGCGTTTCCGGCTCCGACAGAAGCCGGACTGCCGCATCGCCGAGCGCTTCCCAGTCGCCGCCCGGGACGAGGGAGCCGTTCATGCCCTCCCGTATGCTGTCCCGCAGGCCGGGCACGTCATAGCCGAGAACGGGCGTCCCGCAGGCGTTCGCCTCGAGAACCGTGAGCCCCCAGCCCTCCCGTACCGCAGGAAAAAGCATCAGGTGGGATTCGGCAAGCAGCCGCGCCTTCTCGCCCTGGCCCACCCTGCCGAGGAATTCCACGGAATCCGAAAGCCCCTGCGCACGGGCGAAATCCCGAAGGCGCCCCTCCTCCGGCCCGCTCCCGCAGACAAGCAGGCGCGCACCCGGGAAGCTGGAGCGAACGCGCCCCAGGGCCGAAATCGCATGGTCCACGCGCTTCGATTTCGCGAGCCTGCCCAGGAATATGAGGGTGGGGGGCTTGCGCTTCGGGCGCGCCGTAGGCGCTGCATCGGCCGCCCCGTGGAGGATGCGGACGTCGCTGAAGCCGAGCGCGCGAAGGTCCGCCCGCGTCGATTCCGAGGGGGCGAACGAGGTGACGTTCCGGTAAGGCGAGAGCATCGCGTCCTCGAGATGGTAGCCCGCGAACGCGGCCGGATACGGCAGGCCGGAATACCAGTTCTCCCTTGTGAGCTGGTGGATTATCGCGACCGTGCGCTCCCGGGCGAAAAACGGGGTGAAGAAGGGGACGCCGTTGATGCTCTCGGCTATCAGGTCGAATTTCCCGCGTATGTGCCTCCCGTAGCACGGGAGCGAGTTGGGGTAGATTGAATATTTGCCGCCGAACCGCACGTGCGGAATGCCGTCGATTTCCGAGCGCTCGGACGCGCCCGGGTATCGGGAGCAGAAGAGGCAGGGGCTGTGCCCCAAGGCGGAAAGGGCCCGCATCAGGCGGTGCACGTACACCTCGGCCCCCCCGGCATGCGGATGGCGGATGTCCCTCCAGTTGAAGAAGGCGATCCTCATTTGGGGCACCCCGTTCCGTAGCCGGCAGCATTCCGCCCGATACGGAGCCAGGCGGCCGCCGAAAGCAGTAGATACGCCGGAAGGATGAGCGAGAGGAGCGCTATCGAAATCAGGAATGACCCAGCGCGAACCGCAGGCGGGCGCCCCTCAAGCAGGGCGGCCGGCCTGCCTTCCGGATCTATGCAATAGAGGTTTTTCGCGAGGAGCCCGAACGGGTTCATCGCCAGGAGCGGCCGCGAGAGCAGAACAACCGAGTCGTAGCAAATGGATGAGGAAAGGATCGCCGCATACAGGCGCAGGAGGAAGACCGCGCCGTCGCCGCCCACGGTACGGATTGGAATGCCGCGCGAAGCCAGGGCGCGCCTTGCCGCGGACGAGGCGCCCCTGCCCATGGAACGCGGAACCGATATCGCCGATATCCTGGAGCCGGATGAGAGGATTCGGGCCAAATCGGAGGGGCGGCCCCGGCCGATGCGGGCCTTGTGGAACGATTCGCACCGGTACATCCTGAGCGCCGCCATCTCGCAAAGCAGCGCGGCCGCAATGCGGCACCTGGAGGCTAGGCATCCCAGGGAATCGAAGAAGGCGAGGCAGGAGATTGATGAGAGGGCGTTAGGCAGGAATCCGCTGAACCCGATGGACAGCACCCCCTGGTTGCGCAGCGAATACAGTATCCTCCCCGCATCCTTCCAGGGGGCGGGCGAGAAACGGTGTTCCAGAGAAACGCCCCCGAGCGTCCGGGCGCGCGCGCCCGACCTCTGGAGCCTGGTGCGCAGCTCGAGCTCCTGGCATCCGAAATAAAGCGGTATGTAGGCGAATCCCGCGCGGAGGTGCGCGCTGCTGTGCACGGCGCCGTACCAGTCCAGCACCATCGGGTCGCCCCCCGCGCCCATCTTGGACGGGAACGCGAGCGTTCCTGGGGATTCCAGCACCGCTGCGCAGAGGCGCTCAACCAAATCCGGGCTCAGCGCCGTGCAGCCAACGTCGGCGTGAATGACGGCCTCGAATCCGGATTCCACCGCGAATTTCGCCCCGCAGTACGATGCGGCGGCAAGCCCGCTCGGCGCGCGTTCCGCAAGGTGTATTATTCCGAATCCGCCCGAGCCCGGGATTTCGTGGGCCTTGATTTCCGGGCTGACCACTATTACGGTGAAATCCTGCGTCGACTGCGCCGAGAGCTCGGAAAGGTGGCTGGCGAGCATTCCGCGCTCGTCCAGGACGGGCAGTATCACGGCGCAACGGCCCGCCCGCCGTATCACGGTGACTGCGGACACAAGCTCGCAGACTGGCGGCCCGGCCGCCTTCCACTTGCCGCGGACCCCTGTTCCCATCACGAATGCTTTGCTATAAAGCATTAAAAAAAGCCCCGCAGAAGCATAATGGATGGCAGCCGAAAAGGTCAGCATCATCGTCCCGGCCCACAACGAGGCCAGAATCCTCAGGAGGAACGTATTGCTCATCGAGCGCATGCTCACGGGGATAGCCCCGGATTTCGAGATAATCATCAGCGAGGACGGCAGCACGGACGGAACGGCGCAGATTGCCAGGTCGCTCGCCAGAAAGGGGCGGATAAGGTCGATCAATTTCCCCAAGCGCCAGGGAAAGGGGACCGCCATCATGAGGGCCGTGGAGCATTCCGCGGGCGACATCATCCTTTTCATGGACGCCGACCTCGCCTCCGACCCTTCGCATGTCCGCGGCATAGTGGGGCATATCCGGGACGGGGCGTCCATAGTCATAGGAAGCAGGTACCTTGAGCGGTCCCGCTCCAAGCGGAACCCGGTGAGGCTGGTGGCGAGCAAGGGCTACAATTTCCTTGTCCGGGCGCTGCTGGGCTCGCGCCTGAGCGACCACCAGTGCGGCTTCAAGGCGTTCAGGAAATCGAAACTGCTTCCCGTTATCCGGGAGGTCCGGAACGAAAGGTGGTTCTGGGACACGGAGCTGCTCGTCCGCGCCCAGCGCAGGGGCCTCGTGGTGAAGGAGATGCCGATTGCGTGGCGCGAGGCCGAGGATTCCAAGTTCAATCTGCTCGGGGACACGTGGCACATGGCCGCCAGCCTGGCCAGGTTCAAGCTCAGGGAAGGCTGACTAGCCGGTTCCGCGGCTGGCGATGGAATGCACCGCGCGCACCAGGAATTCCGGCAGGCGGACCTTCCGCATCCCCTTCTCGAGTAGCGAGACGTCCTCCTTGCCGAAGCATTTCAGGAGGAAGGCGAGAGCCGAGAATATGGCGGCCGTCGCCAGCGCGGCGAAGCCCAGGTATGAGAGCGAAAGCACCTTGACCACGTACTGGGACTGCGAGAACTGCTCCAGCAGGCCGACGGAGAACGGGTTGAAGACCGATTTCGCCGCCAGCATCGCGAGAAGCGTGGCCAGCGCGCAGAAAACCAGGCGCAGGAACGGTGCCGGGAAAGAGTATCCGATGAGCCTGCTGGCATAATGCGAGTTCATGGCCACGATGATCGCCGCGCTTGCCACCATTGCCGCCGCGGTCCCGGCTATTCCGAACTGCGGTATGAGAAGGATGTTGAGGGCGAGGTTTGCCGCCCCGGAAACAAGGCTCGTCATGAACGTGAGCCGTATCGCGCGCATGGACGCGAGCGAAAGCGAGAGCATCATGGATATCGAGCGGATGATCATCGCGACGCATATGATTGAGAGGGCCGTTGCCCCCCAGGCATAGGATGGCCCGTAGAATGTCTCGAGCACTTCCGCAGAATAGACGGTTATGGCGACCGCGAGGGGGATTGTGAGGAAGAACGCCCAGCGCTGCGAGGTGTCCGTCACCTGGCGCATCCCCGCCCGGTCGTCTTTGCCATACAGCTTCGCCATGAGGGGGAGGAAGATGGAGCCGATCGCGGTGGAGAATATCAGGGTGACGGAGGAGACGGATACCGCGATTGAGAACGTTGCGACCGCCACCGTCGCCTCGGAAGGGCTGAGGAACCCTATCATCAGCCGGTTCATGGACGATATCGCCATGTTGAATGACTGGAGGATGCCCAGCGCGATGCCGAACGAGACTATTTCCGTGAAGAACTCCCTCTTCGGGAACCATCCGGGGCTCGCGGGGTATTCCTTCAGGTAGCCCAGCGAAAGCAGGGACGACACCAGCGTGCTCACAAGGACCGAGAGGATGAAGCCCACAATGAGGGCCTCGGGCGTCGGGCCCATTGCCGCGAGCAGGATGAATGTGAAGGCCAGCTTGGACGCGTTTCCGGCGTTCTGCGAGAGCTGCAGGGCGCGCATGTCGCGCCGCGCCTGGAGGAAGGACGATGATATCTTGCTCCAGTTGGTGAGAAGGAGGTGGATGGCGAGGAGGCGCACGAGGCCGGCGAGGCGCGCGTCCTGGTAGGCTGCCCCTATGTAGTCTGCGGCGGCCCAGAGAATCGCCATGAGGGCCAGTGCTGTGACCGTTACTGTCGCAACGCTCGATTTCAGCAGCGACGGCACCTTGTGCTTCTCCTTCCTGCCCTCGTAGAACGGAAGATAGCGGCTGAGGGAGTTGCCGAGCCCCAGGTCGTCAATGACCGCGAAGACCGAGACCGCGCTCAGGGCCAGGTAGAACAGGCCGAGGTCATCCGGGGACACCGCCCATGCGACCATCAGCACGTAGAGGAACGAGATGAGGTTGAAGGCGAGGCTCCCTGCGATGTTCCAGATGCTGCCCTTGGCGACCTCCTTGGAGGTTTCAGGAAGCACGCCATCGCCGTTCATGTAATCGCACCTGGGTTCGGCATCACTTGCGCCTCGAGCCGACGAACGCCCGCACCGCCGCCCTCACCGAATGGCTGGCCGTTTTCCGCGCCCCTTCGGAAGGGGGAAGCACCGGGATGGCCCCGGCATCCATGTAGGCGGGTATCTCCAGAGAATGGTAGGCCAGGATGGTCGGCGTTATGCCAAGAAGCGATTGGTCGCCAAGGCGGCCTCTCTTTATGAAGCCGTCTCCGCTTGAAATGAAAACGCCGTATTCGGCATGAGCGCCGTCCTTTTTCAAATACTTCCTTCCGTTGAAAAACGGGTGTTCCGCAAATTCGGTCTTCAGCATGAACCTTTCCGAGGGGATGAGGAGAAGATTCGGAGCATTCCGGGTTTCCGGACCGTGGTATAGCTCCTCCCTCCTGATTGCGCGGATTATCGGCCTGTTGCCGCTCCCATCCTCGGCGGATTCGAGAAGCGCGGCGATTTCCTGCGCCCTCTCAGGGTCCTTGAGGTAGATTCCGAATGATGCCCCGTGGAGGAAGGCCCCGGTTTTTTCGAAGTCTATGTCATGGAACAGGCGGTGGCGCTCAGGCAGAAGGGTCTTGATGAGGAGGAGGGCATTGGCCTTCCTGAGGGCCTTGAGCACCGCCGGGGGGATTGCGCCCAGGACGTTGCTTTTCGTGAGGCCGAGGGAACGCAGGGCGGCGCGGGACGGGCGCTCCCTCTTCATAGAAATCAGCCCTTTCGACATCAGGAAGGAATTGACGTAGAAGTCCTTGTCCGTAGGCCGGAAGCCATGGTCGGAGACGATTATGATGTCGTGGCCGGCAGCGGCCATCGCCCCAACGAACGAATCTATCGAACAGTATGCCCTGCCGACCGCGCTGTCTGACTTCTTACTGGCGCCAAGGAATTCCTCCAGATAGTGGTGCTGGAGCCAGTCTGTAGCCGAGAACACAACTATGGCCAGGTCCCATTCCTTTTCCGAGAGCAGCCTGAGGGCGGCCTTTTTCTTGCTCTCCAGGTTTGCCATGACAGGCGGGACTATCTCTTCCGCGCTCTTGTTCGGGTTTCCCGCGACCAAGCGGTCCGCCTCGGGCGGCTTTGGCGCGTAGGCGGGGTCCGTTGCCAGGAGCTCCTTCGAAAGGCTTTCGGGACTCGTGAAAACTGATGAGGACGAGGGGGTTCCAAAACCGCAGACGAGCAGGGCGTTGTCTCCCGCCCGGGGCGGATATGCCCAGGGGATGTTGAATGCTATGATTTTCTTCTGGGACATCAGCTCCCACACGTAGGGCACGCGGTTGTCGGCGGAGGTTGTGATTCCGAGGTTGCCGCCTTCGGGCGGCTTGAAGAAATCGAATAGCCCGTGCTTTCCGGGATTCACCCCGGTGAAGATGCTCGTCCAGGCGGGCGCGGTAAGCGCGGGAACCGTGGAGCGGAGGCGCGCCCGCGACCCGCGCCGGATTGCGTCGGCGATGCCTGGAAGCGCATTTTCCCCAAGAAGCGGGTCGAGTATGGACCAGTCCGCCCCATCGAGCCCGATTATCACGAGTTTCCGCCTTGCCATGATATCAACAGCAAATGGCGCGCTAATAATTATATTCCAGCCGCATTGGGGGGGTTGCGGGGCTTTGCGGCAGCAATCCGGCGGAACTTATCGGAGCTTTCTTGCCAGTCCAGCCCCGAGGCGAATTCCCGCGCGGCCCGGGACATCCTTTTGCGAAGGCGGGAATCGCGCACGAGCCGGACCGCCATGCCCGCCATTTCCTCAGCCCCTGAGACCAGAAACCCGGTCCTGCCGTGGATAATGCTGTCCCTGAGCCCGGGCACGTCGTATCCTATCGCAGGCAAGCCGAGGGCGTTCGCCTCGATGACGGTCTGCCCCCAGCCCTCTTTCCTGGCCGGGAAAAGGAAGGCGTGCGCCTGCCCCAGCAGCGCGGCTTTCTCCGCCTCGGGGATATATCCGAGAACACGCACGCTGCCGGCGACCCCCGCGGACTCCGCCGCATGCATGACCTCCCCCAGGTAATCCGGGTCAGCCGCACCCGCCAGGATTAGCATTGCGTCTGGAAGGCTGCGTTTGATGAGGATGAAGGCCGCGACTGCATCCATGGTGTTTTTCTGGGCGCTTATGCGCCCCAGGTATACGAATGTAGGAAACCTGTTTTTTCGGGGCGGCTTCGCCGGAGGGTTGATCCCCGACCCGTTACCCACGATATGGATGTTCCGGAAGCCCATGGAGCGCAGCTCCCGTGCGGTGGAATCCGAAACGGTAATGACGGTGCCCGAGCGGTATAGCGCGAGCGGGGCCTTGTGCAGGATGTGGCCCGGATAGTTGAACGGGAACGGAAGCTGGAACGCTTCGGCCGACTCCGCGATATGGTGGGTGAGCAGGAGCCGCCGCCCCTGCACGAAAAGGGGGGTCATGAACGGAAAGAGCACATGGTGGTCCACGACGACATCGCATTTTCCCCGCCATCTGGAGACGTATTCCCATATGGCGAGGGGGAAGACGGTCAGCGGCCCCCCGGTGCGGACAATCTCCACACCGTCGACCGTTTCCCTCCTGGCCGAGCCCGGATAGCGCTGCGATATCACGGTGACGCTGCATCCGCGTCCCACCAGGCGCTTCGAGATCTCATGGACGTACCTGGCCGCTCCGCCGGCCTTCGGGTGGGTGTGGTCCCGCCAGCTCAGGAACAGGATGCGCATGGGGATGACTCGCAATACAGCATTTTAATATTTAACCGGACAGAAGGGTTACGGAGAGTTTTCGGTGTTGGCATGGGAGAGATGCAGGACCTTGACGGCCTTGAAGAGAAGAGCATATACGTGCTGCGCGAGGCGAAGGCCAGGTTCAGGAACCTCGCCGCGCTCTGGAGCATGGGCAAGGACTCCACGGCGATGCTCGCGATAGCGCGCAAGGCGTTCTTCGGCAGGGTGCCGTTCCCGGTTATCCACATCGACAACGGCATCGACTTCCCGGAGACGTACGAGTTCAGGAGAAGGCTCGCGGACGAATGGGGGCTGGAGCTCATCGTAGCAAGGAGCGTCATCAAGGACGACATATCCGGCATCCGCTGCTGCGGGGCGAACAAGACCGACGCGCTCAAGGCGCTGCTCGAGGAACGCGGCTTCGACGGGCTTATCGTATCCATCCGCAGGGACGAGCACGGAATCCGCGCCAAGGAGAGGCATTTTTCCCCCCGCGACCATGAGTTCAGGTGGAACTACAAGGAGCAGCCCCCGGAGATATGGGAATACACCAGCAAATTCGAGGGCAGCTCGCACGTGCGGGTGCACCCGCTCCTGCAATGGAACGAGATAGACATCTGGCGGTATGTGAAGAGGGAGGGCATACCGGTGAATCCGCTATATTTCTCAAGGGATGGGAAGAGGTACCGCAGCCTGGGCTGCACGCAGTGCACTGTTTCCGTGCAATCCGAAGCCTCCAGCATAGACGACATAATATCCGAGCTTGGGAGGACCCAGATAGCCGAGCGATCCGGCAGGATGCAGGACAAGGAGCAGGAGAACGTCATGCAGAGGCTCAGGGCCCTAGGATACATGTGAGGGGGTGCATGCCGAATGCCGAAAGAGATACGCGTCACGCTCCTTGGCCACAAGGACCATGGCAAGTCCACGCTGATAGGCCGCATCCTTCATGACACGGGCTCGATTACGGATGACAGGATAGCCGAGGCCAAATCCGTATGCACGAGCCTCGGCAAGGATTTCGAGTACGCCTTCCTTCTCGACAGCTTCGTGGAGGAGCGTGAGGGCGGCTTCACGCTGGACACCACCTGCGCCCAGGCGCGCCACAAGGATGCCATATACAACCTCATCGACGTGCCCGGCCACAAGGAGCTAGTGCGCAACATGCTTAGCGGCGCATCGATGGCTGACGCGGCGGTGCTGATCGTCTCCGCCAGGGAGGGCGAGGGCCTCCAGGACGAGACCCGCCTCCACATATACCTCGCAAGGCTGCTCGGCATCAAGCGCATCGTTGTCGCGATAAACAAGATGGACGCCGCCGGCTACGGCGAGGCCGTGTTCAACCGGATAAGAACGGGCCTTGCCGGCATAATGGCCGGATTCGGGTTCGACTCCGGCTCGCTCTCGTTCATCCCCATATCCGCATCAAGGGGGGACAATGTCATGCGGCGCTCCGAATCGATGCCGTGGTATGGCGGCGAGCCGCTGATGGCCCATCTCGAATCCTTTGCGGGAAATGCCGCAACGACGGATTGTAGGCGCCTTCCGCCGCGCCTGATTGTCCAGGACGTCTACGACGGCGGGGCGATGGCGGTGGGAAGGATAGAATGCGGCGAGCTGCGGGCGGGGCAGGAGATAATGGTGCATCCCGGCGGCCATAGGGCGGCCGTCAGGGAGTTGCGCGGCAGGGAGGGGCCGCTTTCGAGCGCCGGAGCGGATTCGAACGTGGGCATCCTGGCCGACCCCGCGGTGCCCTGGCGCAGGGGCTCGGTCTGCGTCGACGCCTCGGATGCGGCCACGCCAAGGGACCGCATCGAAGCGAGAATATTCTGCCTTCCCGAAGGGCGCATTTCTGTTGGCGAGCGCCTGATTCTCTCATGCGGCCCCCAGGAATCGCAGGCGCAAATCACGCGCATAAGAACGGTTCAGCACCCCATCCGTGACAAGGCTCCCAGGGACGGGGCGGAGGCGGTCGGGGCTTCGGAAGCCGCCGAGGTCGAGATTGCGCTCGAAAGCGGGATGGTCCTTGACGCGTTCAGCCACATCCCCCGGACCGGAAGGTTCATACTCTCATTGGGCAGCCGCACCGCGGCCGTCGGGGTCGTGCTATGATAGTCATCGGACTCGACGGAGCGACCTGGAGCTTCATCAGGCCGAACATCGGGAATCTGCCCGCGTTCGCGAAGCTGCTGGATGAATACCGGCACTGCACGCTGGAATGCGACGTCCGTCCGGTGCATTCCGGCCCTTCGTGGGCGACGATTTTCAGCGGCCTGCGCCCGGAGGAGCACGGCATAGGGCATTTCGTCATGGGCGAATCGGAGCGCCAGCGGCTCCTCGACAGGCGCATTTTCATATGGGACATGGTCCCGCGCGCGATAGTGATGGGCGTGCCCATCTCCCTTCCGCCGATAAATCTCAACTATCAGATGAGGGACTGGGAGCGGCGCGTGCTGTCGACGACCAGGGAGGAGATGCTCGAGAGCACCCGCAAGGCGGCCGACGACCTCATCGGAGCCATCGATTACGGGGAGGCGGACCTCGTCGTCTCGGTGTTTTCCGAAACCGACCGTGCGCAGCACATGTTCTGGCGCAACCCGGGCGCCCTGCTTGAGCACTACCAGAGCGCGGACCGCGCGCTCGGCAGGGTAATGGAAAGGCTGGAGGGGCGGGATTTCCTCATACTCAGCGACCACGGCTTCACGGACGCGGAGGAGACGCGGAGGAACGGATGGGACGCCGTGAGGGAGGGCCAGCAGGGAGGCCACCACCCGGAGGGCATTGCGATATCGAACCTCGGGCCGCCGGGTCGGGTGACGGGCGTGCATGGATTCATGAGAAATGCTTTGGGCGTTTAATGTATAATGGGGGTGCGTATGCATGGCGGTTAAAAAAAGCGGCTTGGGCCTTAGGGATGTCGGCATCCCTTCGGGGCTTTTCGAGAAAATCGAGTTGAGGATTAAGGGGAGCGAGTTCGGCACGGTCTCGGATTACGTATCCTATGTCCTGCGCGAGGTGCTTGCGGCCGAGGAGGCGCAGGAGCGCGAGGGAATGGGCGCGGGGGACGAGGCCAAGGTCAAGGAGAGGCTGAAATCGCTCGGGTACATGGACTGAGCCGATGAAGGCGCCCGAGCTCGAGGATGTCGCGGAGACGCTGCTCGACCAGCGCGGCCGCAGCAGGAGCCATACGGCCCTGGTGCTGCCAATCACCGGGGCGCGCGAAGCCCTGCGGAAACACATCCGCGCACTTAAAGGGCAATCATCCAATGATTTCGACCTCATCCTGGTTTACGGGCCTGATGAGGGGCCGGAACGATTGCCGGAGGGGATGGGTGCCCTGCACCTGCGGGAGCGGAGGCCGGTGGGGCCGGCCGGGGCGTTCTACATCGGGCAGAGGGCGGCGCTCGAAGGCGGCTATGCGAACATCATTCTGGCGGATTCGGATGCCGTCCCGGAATCGGATGGATTGATTGCCGGGCTTGTTTCGGCCGCCTCGGGGGGCCTCGTATCCATGCCCATGGTCGATTACGGGGGCTCAAGGCGCCCGCGGAAGGGAACGCTCCTCAACCACTACGGATGCCTGCCGCGGGCCGCCCTCGAGAAAGCGGGCCTTTCTTTCCTGCCGCTCGCAATGGGCGGGGAGGAGATAGAGCTCCTGTGCAGGGTGAGGGCATCCGGAACAGGCGTTGCGAATGTGGACGCGGTGGTCTCGCATCCGGCTCGGATGCCGCTCGCCATAACGCCCCCGCGGACCCTCTACCATTACCAGCGCGGCCTCGCGGAGGGGAAGCTGCTGGGTGGCCATTATGCCTGCGCGTTCCGCGCAATCGCGTCGGATTTGCTGCTTGGCTCCGCGTTCCTCCTCCTGGGCAGGGTGCAAAGCGCGAATGCGTTTTTCCTTGCCTCCTGGCACGCGTCGGGTCTTGAATTCGGCATCCGCAGCGGGTTCGCCGAAGCCGGCAACAGTGGCGCGAACGCCCCGCAAGCCGCCGGAATGGCTGGCTTGATGGTGGTTGACGCCGGGACGCCCATCCCGGTGGCGGCGGATTTCCTCGACCGCTTCGAGGGCGGGGGGCCTGCCCGCCGGGCGGCTGGGAGGCTGGAGTGGGTTTTCCGCTATTTCACGGGCTCTCCGAAGGCTTTTGGGCGCGACATCCTGCTCCGTGGCAGGAGTTCGCCCTTCCTCGACCTTCCGCTGCTTCTGCTCTCACGGAGCGCTGTCGTGGAGTGGTCCGGAAAGCGGCACGCCATCACGCACGGCAGGGGGGCCATCCGGATATGCGCTGGGGCTGCCGCCTTCATCATCGCGGCTCCTGCGCTTCTGGCGGTTTCAGCGGCGCTCCTCATGCGCGGGATGCTGGCAAAGGCGGCCAGCGGGAAGTCAAGCTATCGCTACGGGCTTCCTGTCCGCCGCCGCGGCTCCGCGCCGAATAGCCCCATTCGAGCGCTGAATCGCAGAGGATGCGGAGGCTTTCCGCGGCCTTTTTCCGAACGCCCGGGATGCGGGACGAGACCCCGCCTGAGATCTCCTTCCTCCGCTCAACGCAGGAGAGGATGGAGAACAGGGTGGAGTCGTCGAGCGTGCCGGCATGCGCATCGACCGAACCGCCTGCGAGCATACGCGACATCTCGGCGAGCTTGAACTCCCAGCCGATCGCGTAGAACGGGGTGGCGGAGAGGCTGCCCAGCACTATCGGGTGCATGCGCGAGGATACGAGGAAACCGGCTCCGGCAAGGCGCCTGGCGATTTCGGCTGGCGGCTCGGCGCGTTCCACGAAATCCGCCCTGCCGCGAAGATGGGCGAGGTGCCGGGCGTGGAAGCGGACGTCTTCGGGGGTCGTCGGCAGGAACTCGGGCCGGTATCCCCGCTCAGCAAGCGCGCCGACGAGCTTTTCTATGAAGCGGACATACCGCCTTGCGTGCCACCTGTTTCCGTAGGTCCATTCCCGGACGCAGATGACCGCCTTCTTCCCGCGCCGCGCCGCCCTCGGGCGCGGAAGAGCGAACGCGGCGTCTGCGGTGACTTTGGCCCCCCGGACGCCGATGGATTCAAGGTGGCGGAGCGAACCGGGCTCCCGCAGTATTATCAGGTCCGCCGCGCCCAGGACCGCGCGCGAAAGCGCCCTGCTTATCCAGCCGCCGAATGGGCCAATCGAGTGTGCGTAGAGCGCGAGCCTTTTCCCGGCAAGCTTCGCGATGATGAAGTCCGTGTAGGGGCGCAGGTATCCGTAATCGTCTGAAATGTAGCCGCCCCCCATGCTCAAGACGATGTCCGCATCCAGGAAATCGTCGATGGGGCGCCCGGCGCCCTTCGGGGAGGGGCGGCGAGCCCTGCCGAAAAGGCCGAATGCCGCAGCGTGCGCCAGGCTGCCCGCAATCAGCATGGGGACCCGGACGAACTCGGCAAGCCCGGGCTGGGAATCCTCATGGTCGAAGGTGGGGATGAGGGAATGCCTGAAGGCGGCCTTGCGTATCGGGACAGATTGCGCGGCCAGGGAGGGGTCCGAGCAGTGGACGGTCAGCTGCGCCCGCGGGAAGGCCTTCCTGAGCTGGAGCAGCATGGAATGGAGGATGGCCGCGTCGCCCATGTTCGTGCTGTGGAAGCCGGTTATGAGGATATTTTCCACCGGCTTAACCGCCTTTTGGGCCCCGCCCGAATGCCGCTTATGCATGCCCATCAGACCCCCCGAAATCCGGCTTGACTTTTGATATCACGGACTGTATCTTTCCCGAGCGCCCGCGCGGGAGCCCGTCCACCACCTCTATTGATATGCGCATGTCCTTAGACAGCGAGTTCCTGAGGTTCGCGACGATGGCGCGCCTTTCCGCCGGGCCGAGGCTGGACGATGGCACCACCCTCAGGATGAGGCTGCCTGCCTCGGGCTGGAAGGCCTGGTAGAGCCGGATGCCCGGAATTGAGCGGACGCTCAGATCGACGAACCGCGGCGACCTGGCCTCGCCCGATGGGAGGACGATGAAATCGTCGTTCCTGCCCTCGACCGGCAGGAGCGTCTGCGTGCCCCGGCCGCACCTGCATTTCCCCCCGAGGGCGGCGCGGTCGCCGATGCGGTAGCGGATGAACGGCATGACCCGCTTCCAGAGAGGGGTGAGGACGACCTCGCCCTGCCTGCCGCGCGGAAGCGGATTCCCCTTGCCGTCTATTATCTCCACGATGATGGAATCCGAATGCACGTGCATGCTCCCCTTCTCGCACTGCCACGCTATCCACGAGGTCTCGGTCGAGCCGTAGAAGTCGCGCAGGTCGCATCCGAAGGACGATTCGATGATTTTCCTCGACGCATCGGAAAGCAGTTCGGCGGAGGAGAACGCCCTCTTGATTTGCACTCCGCGGCCCGTGCGTTCGTTGGATATGGCGAGGGGGACGAGGTAGGACGGATAGCCGTGGAGGACGTCGGGGGACATTTGCCTGAGTCTCCGCAGGTTATACGCGTCGCTGTCGTAGAAGGACAGGTATTCGCGCCTGAAGAGCTCGAGCCTCTGGGCGAGCTTTTGCTTGAGGCTGTAGTAGGTGTGGTGGGCCTGCCTGTGGTGCGGGGCGACGCCGCACTCGGTTATCTGGTGGTATTCGAGTGCGAGCTTGATGTCGGATTCGCGCCCGTCGTAATAGACCGAGATGGGCATGCCGGTGGAGCCCGAGGTGGTTATTTTGGAAAGGGTTTCCTTCCTGAAGGCGCCGGAAAGGAAGGCGTCCGGGTTCGAGCGCAGGCCTTCCTTGGTCGTGAACGGGAGGGAGGCCAGATCATCCAGGGACCGGGCCCTGATTGCGGCCTTGCGGTAGTGCGGGACGCGCGCGCAGGCGTAATCGCAAAGGCTGCGCAGGGCTTCGCCCTGAAGCTCTTCCAGCTCGCCCTGCCCCTTTCGCTGGTTCAGCTTCATCCGGGCGATTCGAAGCCCGGCGCGGAATATGTCGGCCATGGCGGTTTTCCTCCCCTCTTTCATGGATATTATCATTCGGCGGGTATATAACGCTTCTAGGGCTTCGAGCGCATCTTCGATATGAAGTGCGCCAGCTTGCCGCGGCGATTCCTTGGGATGTGGTCAGTGAACTCCACATTCACCCCCATCCGTTCCGGGAGGCTGGCGAGCAGGGCTTCGGCGGCTTCCTTCTCGGAAGGCGGCGAAGCGCGGTCACTTGGGACGATTTTTAGCGTGAGCTCCCCGTCGCGCTCCTGGACGGCCTGGAATTGCGCGATGCCCTTGAGGCGCCTGAGATGGATGCAGATGGCGGTCCCCCAGTACCTCCTTCCGCTCGGAAGGATGATATAGTCGTTCTCCCTGCCTCGGATGAATTTCAGGACCGGATGGCCCCGGCCGCACCTGCAGGGCCCGCCGAACGCGGCTACGTCCCCGACGCGATACCTGATGAAGGGCATGCTGCGGCGCCAGAGCGGGGTGAGCACCATGGTTCCGGCCTCCCCGCGCCTTGCCGGGTTGCCGTCCTTGTCCAGAATCTCGATGATTGTGGAGTCCGAGAGCACGTGCATGCTCCCTTCCGGGCACTCCCAGGCCGCGGCGCCGGCCTCCGCCGTGCCGTACCTGTCGATTACGCGGCATCCGTAGGATTCCTCCGCGGCCCTGCGGGTCTCGGCGTCCAGCGGCTCGGCGAAGGAGAAGAGTAGCCGGAAGCGCGTCTTCCTCCCCTCAAGGTCGTTCTGAAGGGTCAGGGTGTGGTACAGGATCGGATTTGCGAAAAGCGCGGAAGCGCGGCTTTCCCGTATCGCCCTGAGAGCTTCGGTGGTGGGGAGGCGCATGTCAATATACCTGCACCTGAAGAGCCCCAGCGATTCGGTTGGGTGGGGGGTGTGCGTCCCGTATGTGAGATGGGCCTGGATGTCGAACGGGCGGAGACCGGATTCGAGGTATGTGTAATATCTCAGCGCGATGAAATTCTCCCGCTCCCCCGCATCGTAATATGAGTTGAACGGGATTCCGGTGGAGCCCGATGTGGGCATGCGGTACAGCCTTCCCCTGTCGGCGCGGGCGCTGACGAATGAATCGGCATCCGCGCGCATCATCTCCTTGGTGACGATGGGAAGCTTCCCGAGGTCTTCGAGGGAGCTCAGGCGCACCCCGGAGAGGGGCCGGTAGGCCGGCACGCTGGCGGACGCGTGGGCGAGCAGCGAGTTGAGGCGCCCGAGCTGGATTTCCCGCAGCTGCCCTTCGCTCTTCCACTGGTTCCTGCGCATATCCATGACAAGCCGGGCGATGTTTATTGTTTCAGGCATGTCAGGAGCCGCCTCCGCGGTTTTTTTCAGCCCCGCCCGCCGAAACCTGCGACACGATGTGCCGGTGCTTTTTCCAGGGGCCTTTCCGTATCCGCTCCACGGCATGTATCGAGACGGGCAGCCGCTCCGGAAGCACTGATTCCAGATTCGCCCTGATGCGTCCGGTATCCTTATCGCCCAGCTTCCCGAAGGGGACGGCCGCGATTTCCAGGCTCAGGTCCCTGTGCTGGATTATCTGGAACTGCAGGATGGACGGGATGGCCTTCAGGCAGCGTATCAGCAGGATGCCGGGGAGCAGCCTTCCGCTCGGCAGGGTGATGAAGTCGTTGCTCCGGCCTTCAAGCACCTCCAGCACCTGCCCGCCGCGGCCGCAGGAACACGGCTTCCCGAGAGATGCGGAATCCCCGGTCCAGTATCTTATGAGGGGCATGGATTTGCGCCGCAGGGAAGTCACGACCACGTTCCCCTTCCTGCCTATGGCGAGGGGGGCGCCCTCCCCGTCCACGATTTCCACGAGAGCCACGTCCGGGTGGACGTGCATCGACCCGTGCGGGCATTCCCAGCCGACATAGCCGATTTCATTCAGCCCGTAGAGGTTCCTCACCGGGCATCCGAACGACTCCTCGACGCACTTTCGCATGCTCGGCGTCAGCATTTCCGAGTGGGTGAAGGCGCAGCGCAGGCGCAGGGGGCGCGCGACTGCCAGGTTCCGTGCCGCGAGCAGGGCAAGCTTGGAGGGATATGCATCAACCATCGAAATGCGTAATCGACGCATGATGGAGAGCAGGCGACCCTCTGTTTCATCGGAAGAGCCCAGGGCGAAGCGGTAGAGAGGTATGCCCGGGCGCACGCCTATGAAGGCGGGTTTGATGCGCACGTGCATCATGGTGTCGAGCGGGCCGAAGCCGTTCTCCATGAACTGGAAGTGCCCGATTGAGAAGGAATCCGATATTTCCGCCCTTGAATGGTAGAACCGCATCGGCTCTCCCGACGAGCCCGATGTCAGCACGCATGAAAGCCCCGGGATTTCGTATGCCCCGCTGACGAAGCGCTCCGGCTCGGCCCGCATCGTCCCCTTGGTCAGCAGGGGGAGGGAGTGCAGCTCTTCCGGGGACCGGATTTCCCGCAGGGGATTCCCGCGGTAGTGCGGGACGGTCGCGTTCGCATGGCGGATAATGTCATGGAGCATCCGCCCCTGCATGGACTCGAGTTCGCGCGCGGATTTGGAGTAGAGCTGCCTTCTTGCAAATGCTGCCGGAATGCTGTGCAGGAAGCTCCTCATGCGCCACCCACCTTTCCTTTTTCGCCGCCGCGCATGATTCCGAGCAGGCCGGAGTAGAGGCGTGTGACGGACACCATGAAGGGCTCGATGGGGATTGGATTGAGGATGCTCGGCCGAAGCTCCAGCTCGTAATAGTGGAACGAGAATGAGTCCCTGTCCCGGTGGTTGAAGAGGGGAGTGAACCTGGCTCCGAAACGCATGTGGAACCTAATCGCCTCGGGAGTGGAATAGCCGAATATCTTCCGGTAGCCGCGCCTTTTCGCCCTTTCTATTATTCCGGCCCGGAGCATGGTGCCGACATTGACGCCGCTTTTGCCCCGCTGGTAGGCGCTCCGCACATACAGGCTCCTGCTGTAGCTGCTTCCGGTGACCGAATTTATCCAGCGGTCGGTTATGGAGGCGACTCCGGCAATTTCGCCGCCCGGGTGCGCCTCTGCCACAAGCACGATGCCCCCATATTCTATGTCGGAGAGTATCTCGTCGTCGGCCCGCCCTATCACCCGGTCGACAAGCTCGTCCGGATGCTGGCCCCCCCTGCTTTCGCGCAGCGTGCCGTACGAGTCGCGGTAGACGTCCGCGAGCTGCGCCCGGTCCTCCGGCCGAAAATCCCTTATGATTATTTCCTGCGTCATTTCCTTCTCACCCTGGACAATACCGTGGCGATTTTTCCGCTGCGGCTGCGCCCTATGCGCTCCACCCTCTCGAATTCCACGGAGAGGGGTTCGCCCAGGCAGCCGCGGGAGATTATCGCATTGGCTGCTTGGCGCGTCTTTGGCCCGATGTCCCCTCCGGCCGGCACGTAGCGCAGTAGAAGGCGGGATTCGGACTCCTGGACCAGCTGGTA
This sequence comes from Microcaldota archaeon, assembly GCA_964647855.1. Classification (GTDB taxonomy): domain Archaea; phylum Micrarchaeota; class Micrarchaeia; order Anstonellales; family Bilamarchaeaceae; genus Bilamarchaeum. Next base: position 99,015 of record CAZYJW010000002.1, read on the forward strand.
GCACTTCAGTTCAGGCAGCTCGGAAAGCGCATCGATGAACGCCGCGGAGCGTTCCCTTCCGCTCGGAAGCACGATGAGGTCGTCCTTGCGCCCCTCCACCTGCTCGAGCACCGGCAGGCCCCTCCCGCAGCGGCACCTGCCGCCGAGCCTGCCCCGGTCTCCGGTGGAATACCTGATGAACGGCATCGCCCTGCTGATGAGGCTGGTGACTACAATCTCGCCCGCGCCCCTTCGCGCCGGCTTTCCCGCATCGTCAAGGACCTCCACGATGCACGAGCCGCTGTTTATGTGCAGGCGATGCTCCTCGGGGCATTCCCATGCCACGAGCCCCGCCTCGTTCAGCCCGTACTGGTCGAACACCTCGCATCCGAACGATTCGGAGATTTCCTTCCTGCAGCGCGGGGTGAGCGTCTCGCCGGTGCAGTAGGCGGCCTTGAGCCCCAGCCCAGGGGCGTTCGCATGCGCGAGGGAGGCGATGACAGAGGGGAATGAGCTCACTATGCTGGCACCCGCCGCCGACATCCGGGCCAGCGAATCGCGCTCGTCGGAGAAGATTGATAGGGGAAGCTCGCGGAAGATGGTGTGCTTTCTGAGGGGATGGATTATGGATGGGCGCTCATAGAGCGTGGCCATCACATCGAAGGGAGACCTTCCGAATTCCGTCGTGACCGCGTATATCTGCGCGACCCTTGCCGCCATCGCGCCGGAATCCAGGAACACCTGGAGCGGGATTCCGGTCGAGCCCGAGGTGGTCAGCCGGGTGAGGCCGCCGCGGGCGCTCCGGGGGTGCAGGAATGATTCCGGCGAGGCCTGGACCGCACGCTTGCCAACGACCGGAAGCGAGCGGAGCGCCTCCATGGGGGCGGCGCTCCCGGAAAGCGCCTTTCCGACTGAGGCGGCGTATGCCGGTATGGCCCGGGAGGATTCCAGGATTGCCGAGAGCCTTTGCGACTGGAGCCTTTCGAGCGAATCCGCATCCATCCACTGCTCGCGCTTCGCTGATGCGAGATGGCGGAGAAGGGCAAGGATGTCTATCCCCATGGTCATATCATTGCCCCCCAAATATTATAGATGGTTATGCCGGCCGATTGGGACGAAAAGGGGCGTTTTGCCGCTTCTTTGCGCCCGGATGCCGGATACGCGCTCGAACTCGACCGCCACGTTCTCGTTGCGGCAGCCTTGTGCAATAACCGCCTTGATGGCCGTTCGTACTTCCTGGGGGAGTTCCCCTTCCGAGGCATGCCTGAAAACGATGAGCCCTTCGCTCTTCTGGATGACCTGGTGGCGCGGAATGCCGCGGATATTGGCCAAAATGTCGAGGAAGCGCGTCGCGATTCGCTTGCCGCTCGGAAGCAGGATAAGGTCCACGCTCCTGCCTTCGATTTCACTGAGGACCGGGAGGGCGCGCCCGCAGCCGCATTCCCCGCCCCAGGACGCGCGGTCGCCCGCCTCATAGCGAAGAAGGGGCATCGCCAGGTTTTCCAGGGAGGTGACGAGCATCTCCCCGCTTCCGCTGCGGACGGGCTTCCCGCTATCGGACACGATTTCAACGATGCATGAGGGATGCACGTGGAGGCGGTGCTCTTCGGGGCATTCGAATGCGACCGAGCCGGTCTCCGTTGTCCCGTAATGGTCGAAGACCGGGCAGCCGAAGGATGAGGATATGGCCTTCCGGTCCGGCGCTGAGAGTGTCTCTCCGGTGCAATAGACCGCCTTGAGCGATATTGGGCTTGGGCTCCTTTCGTTGATATCAGAAATCAGGCGCATCGTCGATGGGTGCCTTCCCAGTATGTCGGCGCCCATCTGCCGGATTCTTGAATAGTTGTGCTCCTCGCTGTCGAACACGGACAGGCTTGCGGAGCGGTACATGCCCGAAAGGGCAAGCAGCGGGCTCTGGGCGTGCGGCCTGGCGGTAATCTCCACCAGAAGGTCCCGCGGCGAGCGCCCGAACTCGGTCGTGACCGCGAAGCCGCTCGCTATGCGCCATGCGAGATTTCCTTCATCAACACAAACCTCCACCGGATTTCCGCTGGACCCCGATGTCGCAACCTTGCCGACCTTCCCTCTCGCGTAATGCCGGCAGTAAAGGCCCCGCGTTCCCCCCCTTAGGGTTTCCCGCTTGAGGATTGGCAGGGATTCGAGCCCGTCCACGCCCCTCCGGATTGCGGAGCGACCCATGAATCCGGAGTAATAATCTGTCCTGGATGCGGCATCGAGGAGGCGTTCCATTTTCCTGCCCTGCCAGGCTTCGAGCCCGGCGCGATCCATGCGCATCGCCCTTTTTATTTCGAGAAGATGCCTGATGATTCCGAGGTGCATGATAACGGCCCTCTCAGCCTTCCAGTTTGCGGAGCTTTACCATGGAAACCACCGTGCTCAGCTTCCCCGAGGGAGTGGTGCCGAGGCTCTCCACGCGCTCGAATTCGGCTTGCACGGGCTCGCCGAGGCACCCCCGCGCAAGCCTGCGCAGCACCTCCCCCTTCTGCTCTGCCGCAAGCTCATGCACCGAGCGGTACCGGAACACGAACCGCTCCGGGCTCTCCTGGACGAGCTGGTACGCGCGGATACCCTGAATCCCGTAGAAGATGTCAAGGGCCACCGAGTTGCGCAGCCTTCCGCTCGGGAGCGTGATTATGTCGTTGGCCCGGCCCCGGAGGGATTTCAGCACCGGCAGGCCCCGTCCGCAGGGGCACTCGCGCCCCCATTCCCCCACGTCCCCGATGGAATACCTAACCAGGGGCATGGCGCGGTTGTTCAGGGACGTGACGACCACGTTGCCCGCTCCGCTAACCCTTGGCCTGCCTTTGGCATCGACTATCTCGAGGATGCAGGAGGTGCAGTTCACATGGAGCGAATGCTCCTCGGGGCACTCCCACGCAATAGTGGAGAATTCGGTGGCGCCGTACTGGCTGAACACCTCGCATCCGAAAGATGATTCGAGGTGCCTCCGCGCGGAAGCTGAAAGCGTCTCTGAACCGCAGTAGGCCTGCCGGACGCCGAGGGGCCGCCCGTATTCGTTGTTGAGATTCGCGAGCAGGGCGAGGTAGGACGGATACCATCCGATGACGTCGGGCCTGCCTTTGAGCAGCTTTATGAAGTTCTCTCCCTCCGCGTCGAAGACCGATAGGGGTAGCCTCCTGAATATTCCGCTCGTCTGAAGGAGGGGATGGGGGGTGTGCGGCTTGTGGGATATCTCGGCGAAAAGGTCCGTATGCCTCAGCCCGAACTCGGTCTCGGCGAGGTATTTCAGCGCAATCCGGTGGTCCAGGGCGTCGTTGTCGATTAGAACCTCGAGCGGGGTCCCTGTGGACCCGGATGTGCTTATCGCCATAACATTGTTTTTCCGCGCCTTGGGATTGGCGAGTTTTTCGCGGTTTTTCTGGACGGACTCCTTGGTCAGGATTGGCATGCACGAAACGTCCGCCTCCACGTCCCTGACGCCGATTCCGGCGCTCTCCATCGCATCGCGATAGTATGGAATCGAAGCCGCATCGCCAGCAAGGGCGCGGAGGCGGCCCCGCTGGATTTTCCCTAGCTGTCCGCGTCCATCCACTGCTGGCGCTTGAGCTGCGCGAATGTGGCAAGAAACGGAAGCAGGCGCGGCCGCATGCATATGCATCCGAATCCGGATTTAATAGGCTTTGCGCGCAAAGGCAATATCGGGCGGAAAGCGCCGCGTGCGTCCATGAGAATCACAATCGTCACCAGCAGCATCAACGGCTACGGCGGTTCCGAATATAATATCCTGAAGCTCGCCAGGCATTTCGGCGCCAGAATCCATTGCCTATCCTACAACGAGGACAAGACGTTCGACGGCTTCCGGGGGCTTGACATCCGAACGCCGCCGCCCGAGGTGCGGGAAAAGCACCTGCGTGGAAACCCCATAGTCAGGAGCATGAGGGCGCCCAGATACTTCCACAGCCTCAAGCTCGATGATTATGACGTCATCAGCGCCCACCTGCCCCCCTCCGAATTCATAAGGAACAGGAATCATCCGGTCGTCTGGTACTGCTACAGCCCGAACAGGATTTACCACGACTTATACGATCGGAACAAGGGCCGCATGGGAGTACACCAGAGGGCCGCGCTCTGGCTCGCCGGCTCCGCATACCGCCACTATGAAATGAAGGTCGCCCGGGACATGGAGCACATCTTCACAAACAGCAGGAACAGCCAGGAGCGCATACGCCGGTACCTGAAGCGCGGCTCGGAGATACTCTACTCGGGAATAGACGCGGGCAGGTTCCGCTTCAGGGGCCATGAGCCCTTCTTTTTCTACCCTTCGAGGATATCCCCGGAAAAGGACTTCGAGTTCGCCATCGAGGCGTTTCGGCGCTTCTCGCGCAGGCGGCCCGGGTGGAGGTTCGTAATCGCGGGCTCGCTGCATGATTTGCCCGAAAAGCACCAGTACCTTAGGAGGCTGCGCTCGCTTTGCGACGATTCGGTTTCGATTGAGACGGACGTCAGCGAAGACCGCCTCTGTGACCTGTATTCCAGGTGCCATGCGGTCCTCTATTCGCCGATGAACGAGGATTTCGGCAACATACCCCTCGAGGCCATGGCTTCATTTAAGCCCTGCATAGCGCGGGACGAGGGCGGCCCCAGGGAGACCGTGAGGGACGGGGTGGACGGATTCCTGGTGAAAACGCCGGACGATATGGCCGCGCGCATGGAGCTGCTCGCCCGCGATCCGGAGGCTTGCGCCAGGATGGGCAGGGCCGGAAGGAAGAGGGTTCTGAAGGAATACAGCTGGGAGAGGTTCCTGTCCAGGTTCGATGAGAAATTCCGCGAGGCCGCGGGCCGCTGAGCGCCCCGTGCCATGGAGTCAGCGCGCAATTTTTTCATAGAGCGATGCGTACTGGTCGAGAGTGCGGGAGAAATCGAACGAATCAGCAATCCGTTTCCCCGCGATTATCGTTTTCCGCCGCAGCGGGCGGTCGCATATGAGCGCTTCCAGGCCCCGTGCGAGGGCGGCGGAATCCTTAGGCCTCACGAAAACGCCCGCGCCGTCATAGAGGCCCCTCCAGAAGGGCAGGTCGAACGCGGCGACAGGAACCCCGCATGCAAGGTATTCCGCGAAGACGGTCCCGAAAACCTCGTATGACGAGGGCACGGCCGCGACGTCGGCCGAGCGCTGGATGATTGATTTTTCCCTGAAATCGAGCTTTCCCAGCAGAAGCGCCTTCCCGTCCAGATCGGAGCGCCGTATCTGCCGCTGATAGCGCCCCCGGTCCGGCCCCTCGCCCACAATCAGGAGCTTCATGTCCAGATCGCCCTTGCTGCGGATGACGCGCAGGGCGTCGATTAGGAGGCTCACGCCCTTCGAGCGCTCGTGGAGCCTGCCCGCGAAGACAGCGACCGCCTCGCATCCGTAGCGCCCGCAAAGGTCCTCCCGGGGGAGCCCCCTGAAGAATTCCGCGTCGATTCCCGGGGCGATGAACGAGATTTTTTCCGCCTCCGCGGGGTGTTGCGCCCTGAGGTATCCTGCCTGGAAGGGCGAGCACGCCACGAGCCCGTCGAGCCGGCCGATGGCGGGCGAATCGAGCGCGGAGGAGTAGGCGCAATAGAGCCGCTCGGCCATCCGGGCGGCCGCGCTTGCCGGGGGCGCCAGCTCAAGGTAGGAGGAAGGCGTGAAATGAGCGGTGGCTACGCAGGGTATGCGCCCGCGGCGCAAGGCAGGCGCGAGCGCGGCGTTCATCAGATGGATGACGTCCGCGCCCTTCGCCCTGGCGATGGCGGAGCCGGCGCGGTGCAGCAGGGGGAAGCGAAGGTAATGGTCGAAGGCGCCGGCGAACGTGCCCGGCCGCGCCTGCGGCACCGGGCAGTCTATCACATCGATTCCGCGCTCCCGCATCCCCCGGACCATGTTGGAGAAGAACACGGACTCGCCGCTGACCGACTCGTAGGAGTTGTAGACCAGGGCGACCCTCATGGTAAGGTTACCACGCGAGGGGATAAAACGCTTTGGCTGCCGCTGGAGGGGGTCATTGGGCCCGCTGAGATTTGAACTCAGGACCTTTCGATTTCCAGAAAGTTTTTGTGAAACTTTTTCCCAAAAAGTTTCTATCAGTCGAACGCTCCAACCTGACTGAGCTACGGGCCCAAAAAGCAGAAATGTAATCTTCAGTTCTTTTTTAAACGGTTTCCACAGCAGAGCGCAGCCCCGCCGGAAGGCCGTGGCACTGCCAATGAGGGGGGACCTATGCGCAGATAGCAACATTTTAAATAACAAGTAAGCCTATCATTACCGGTGCAATTATGAAAATCCAACAGGAAAAGAGGGAGGAACCGGAAAAAAAGGACAGGAAAACGCCCTTTTCGAGGTTCAAAGGGATGTTGGAGAAGCAATCGAGGGTGGCGCTTGCAGCGATGATGGTGACCTTCGCGGTCAGCTGCGGAGATGAGACCGGCAAGGACGGAAGCCCGGATGGCGGCACCGACGCCCAGACGGACGGAGGCACGACGGACACCGGAACCGAGACCGGAACCGACACGGGGCCGACCGGCCTCTGCGCACAGTTCGGCGAGGGCCACCCGAACCGCCTGACCATGGCACTCGGCCAGGAGGCCAAGTCAGGAAGCGAGGCGTGCGAGGAGCTCCTGTATTTCCAGGGCCTCACCGGGGAGGGCGATGGACAGGAGGCGAACTTCGGCATGTATGTGCCCCCGAGCTATCCGCTCGTGTACTGGGGGCTCGAGGTCGGGGACCAGAAGTCCGTGAATTTCGACGGCACCGGATGGACGGTCGTGGAGGTCTGCGAGATGACCGGCGGGGAGTGCGAAAGGAGCTTCCAGACCGGCGTCATCAGCGGCGACTCCGCCTGCACCGTGACTATCGCGGGCGACCGGCCGTGGGTTTCGGTTCCGTAGCGCCCGGAACGTATTTTATTCCCTTTTCATCATTTTTTCCGATATGCGCATAGCCATCCTTTCGGATTTTCACCTTGGCTACCAGAGGTTCGAGGAGGATTCCTATGCCCAGGCTCAGGCCGCGATGACCATCGCCTCCTCCGAGGCCGACCTCATCCTGTGCGCGGGGGACATTTTCGACGTGAAGGTCCCGAAGCTTGAGACCCTCAAGAAGGCGGTGGAGATATTCAGGTCCGCATCGGTGCCGGTCATCGCGATACACGGAAACCACGAGAGGCGGGCCAAGGGCCTCGTGAACCCCGCCCAGCTTCTTGCGGCCGGCACCGGAATCACGCTTCTCCACGGCGCCTGGAAGGAGTTCTCAAAGGGCGGCGAGCGCGTCCGGGTTTTCGGCTTGGGAAGCGTGCCTGAGGAGTATGCGGCCGAGGCGCTCAAAAGGACGCTGGGGGAAGCCCCGGGGGATGAAGGCGAGTTCTCCGTGCTCATGATACACCAGTCGATACGGGAGCTCATGCCCGGCGGGAAGGAGGAGCTTTCGCTCGAAGACCTCGAAGGCCTTCCCTTCGACCTCATCGTCAACGGGCACATACACGAGACGGTCTCAAGGCTCGGGGGGAGGTTCCTGATCCCCGGAAGCACGGTGCTGACACAGCTCAAGAAGGATGAGATGGCGCCGAAGGGTTTCTACATTTTCGACACGAAAAGCCGGAAATCCGAGTTCAGGGAGATACCGTCCAGGGCGTTCTTCTACGAGGAAATCACCTTCAATGACGCGGGTGCCGAGGACGTCCGGGAAACGGTCCGCGCAAGGGTGGCCGCCCTCCGGAAGGAAAAGCCGGGCTGCATCATCGCGATAAAGCTCGACGGGACGCTGAAGCAGGGGCTCTCGAACGCGGACATGAAGCTGGACCCGCAGGAGGGGGTGTTCATCGACAACCGCCTCAACGTAGAGAGCCTCGGCGCGAAGCTGGAAAGGATACGGGGTTCGCGCGAGGCCGCGCTTTCGGTGCGGGAGATGGCGATGCGCCAGCTGCGGGCGAAGACCGAGGGCAAATTGACGCTTTTCGACGGCTCGGAGCTCTTCGAAAGGCTCGTCTCCGGGCCCGAGGACGCCCTCGCATACCTTGAGAAGCATAATAAAAAGGCAACGGGCTGATTCCGTTGGCAGGTCCCGCTGGGATAGACATGCGGCTATGGCAGCGCCCATGGACGGCATTCCGTCCATGCGCCGCCCCGTCCTGCCCATATTAGTTCGCAGGGATGGCAGAGCCGGTCAAATGCGCCGCGCTTAGGAAGGCGGTTCGCCTTGTGAAACGCGGTGGTTTAGTACCTGCGCAGGTTCGAATCCTGCTCCCTGCATATCTATTCGCGGCCTTCGGCCGCAAGCCCCACGGAAAGCTGCGATACGAATTCGCCCTTCTCATTCCTGAAGAAGATGTCCATGATGGGCTTCGCCCGGCCCAAATTCTCGGCATCGAAAAGCTCGGTGCCCCCGTAGAGCATGTTCATTACGTCGCCGAGATCCCGCGCCGCGGTTTCGTTCGGGGCATCGGGCAGCGAGGACCGAATCATGAAGTTCGCGCCGCCATTCTCGAGGGCCTCTATCTTCTGCGCGAGGCCGACGGCGCCGTCCGCAGCGAGGGCGTACTTCTTCCCGTATCCGAGGCCGAAGACCGAGAATTCGGTCTGCGGGGGGATGCCGGTCTCATCATGGTACCACTTGATGTTCTCGAGGGCCTCCTTGAACCTGGCTATGAGGGCGGGAATGGGCCGAGGGTCGCTGCACTTGAAAACGCTGTAAGCTTTTCCGGGATTCCTGCTGATAACCATGATAATACTAAGACCATAACAGCATAAAAACCTGACACCGGGCGAAAATCAGGGGCGGCCATGGCGTCGTCCGCGCGGACCGCCCCCGCCATACGGGTTTCCGCGCCCTCCGAAGCCGCCCCTTGGGGAGCCGGGGAAGCGCTTTTTTGGCGGAAGGGGATCGGTCTCGACGAATGTGGTGGCCTTACCGCTGTTGCCCATTCGCGCCGTCCTTCCTATGCGGTGCGTGTGCGTGTCGTCGCTGTCGGCCTTGTCATAGTTGATGACGTGGTTGACGTCGTCGATGTGAAGGCCCCTGGAAGCGACGTCCGTCGCGATCAGTATCCTGAAGCGGCCCTCCTGAAAGTCCCGCACCACGCGCTCGCGCTGGCTCTGCGATTTGCCACCGTGCAGATACCTGGCCTCTATCTGATGCTCGTTCAGCTTCTTGCAGACCTTCTCAACCCCGCGCTTCGATGCGGCGAACACGATGGTCCTCGATACGGGCTCCCGCATGAGTATCTCCTTAAGCCTCTGCAGCTTGTCGGCCCTGCTGAGGCTGATATACTCTTCCTTGATTTTTTGGACCTTTCCGACGGGCCCCACCTCCACCGTTGCGGGGCTGGCCATGTATTGCGAGGATATCTGCTTAATCCGCGCATCGATTGTCGCGGAGAAAAGAAGCACCTGCCTCTCCCGGCTGGTCATGCCCATTATCCGGTCGATGTCACGCTTGAAGCCTATGTCGAGCATCCGGTCGGCCTCGTCAAGGACGATGATGTTCGAGTAGCTGAGTTTCAGCGTGCCACGCTGCACGTGGTCCAGCAGGCGGCCCGGCGTCGCGACAAGGATGTCGAATCCCCGCCTCAGCGCCGCAGTCTGTCCGCCCATCCCCGCTCCGCCATAAACCGCGAATATGTGCAGCTTGTGGTTCTGGGCGATGGAGCGGATTTCCTTGGTTATCTGGACCACAAGCTCGCGCGTCGGTGCCAGTATAAGCCCCTTCTTCCCCCTGTCCTTCGAGATTATCTCTATCAGGCCTATTCCGAAGGCGGCGGTCTTGCCGGTCCCGGTCTGGCTCCTGACAATGATGTCCTCGCCCTGGAGCAGGAGCGGCACCGCCTTCTCCTGGACCTCGGTCGCATCCACGTATCCCATCTCGTCAAGTGCCGATAGCGTCCTCTGGCTTATTGTCATTTCCTTGAATTTCACTGTGTGTTCACCCTTTTTGAAAAATCGATTTCGATTATCTTCTTTTCTTTGGGGGAAGGAGGATAATAAAAATCAGAATTTCTCAGATTTTATAACTTAATTATGCATGACATTGTTTATAATGGTTCTGATTCAGACGCCGGCGCGCTTCGCCCTGCGAAGCCGCTGGTACGAGACCGCGAACCGGTGCGCCTCGTCCCGGCAGCGCTGGAGCAGCCTGAGCCCGGCGTCGGAGCGGGGAAGCCTGGCGGGGCGCATCCTCTCCGGAAGGTAGATCTCCTCCTCCCTTTTCGCGAGGGCGGCGACGGGAAGCCGGACGCCCGAACGGTCCAACGCCTGCATCGCCGCATGAAGCTGCCCCGCCCCGCCGTCGATGAGGACAAGGTCCGGCGGGGGGGCGCCTTCGCGGAGGAGCCTGGAATAGCGCCGGAACACGACCTCGCCCATCATCGCGCAATCGTCCTGGCCGTCCACGGTTTTTATCATGAATCTCCGGTAGCCCTTCTTGTCGGGCTTCCCGTTGACGAAGCGCGACATCGAGCCGACGGAATCCTCCCCGAAAAGCGTTGAGATGTCGAACGCCTCGATGGTTATTGGGTCGTTCTCCAGCGAAAGGGCCTTTTTCAGCGCGATTACGGACGGGTCCAGGCCGCCGAATGTTATCGACTGGGAGGCGATATCAAGCACTTTCGCCTTTTCCTTTCCGGGTCGCCGGAACGCTCCGGTGCCGAGGGCCGAGTTCAGGGCGTCGAGGGCCGCTTCGGGGAGGTCGGCGTACACCCGGTTGGGAAGCTCGCGGTAGTATTGAAGGCAGAAGTTGATTTCCGGCCCCTCCTGGGACTTGATCGCGAGCGCGTGGCTCTCGGCCCTGCCGATTACGCCGTTCCTGCTCCGGAGGATGCGGACGTGGAGCGTCCCCCCTATGCGCCTGAACGCGATGAAATCCTCTTCGCTGCGCCTGGACATTTCCACGCGCTGGCGGTCGAAGAATATCCGCAGGGCCGCCATCTGGTCGCGGAGCGCCGCGGCGCGCTCGAAGTCCAGCGCATCCGAAGCCGCCTTCATGCGCGCCTCGAGCGAGGAGATTATCCGGCGCGCCTCCCCCTTGCCCTCCAGGACCTGGGCGAGCGCCTCCGCGTTCCGCGCGTAATCCTCCCGGCTTATCCGCCCGGCGCAGGGGGCGTCGCAGTTGCCGATGTGGTACTGCAGGCATTCCTTCTTGGGCATCTTGCCGCAGATCCGTATCCTGAAGAGCTTCCTGAGGAACCGGGCCGACACCGCGCGCTTCGAGCCCTCCACAAAAGGCCCGAAGAACCGCGCGTTCCTGAGCCTGAAGGCGCCGGAGCTGTTCCTGCGGGCGAGCAGAAGGCGGGGGAATTCCTCGCCCGTGATGGCGAGGTATGAGAAATGCCTGGAGTCCTTGAGCGTCAGGTTGTATTTCGGCTGGTGGCCCTTTATCATGTTCGACTCGAGTATGAGCGCCTCCGCCTCGCTTGCGGTCGGCAGGACCTCGATTGAGGCAATCTGCGACACCAGCACGCGGGTCTTCGGGTCTCCGACCTTGCCGAAATACTGCGAGAGGCGCTTCCTGAGCGATGACGCCTTCCCCACGTAAATCACTTTGCCGGCCGAATCCCTCATCAGGTAGACGCCCGGCGCGTCCGGGTAATGCGACCTGTCAAAGGAGGTGCCCGCAGCCAGGCTCATCCCCTCTCGAGCGCCCGCCTCAGGTACAGCCCGGTGTGCGTGCCCGAGGCGGCGACCTTTTCCGGCGTCCCGTGCGCTATGACGCGCCCCCCGTCCTCTCCGCCTTCCGGCCCCAGGTCGATGACCCAGTCCGCGCTCTTGATGACGTCGAGGTTGTGCTCGATGACGATTACCGTGTTCCCCTTGTCCACGAGCCTCTGCAGCACGGAAAGCAGCTTGCCAACATCGTCGAAATGCAGGCCGGTCGTAGGCTCGTCGAGCACGAACATCGTGCGCCCGGTCGAGCGCTTCGAAAGCTCGTGCGCGAGCTTCACCCGCTGGGCCTCGCCCCCCGAGAGGGTGGTGGCGGGCTGGCCGAGCTTGACGTATCCGAGCCCGACGTCGCGGATGGTTTCGAGCTTGTTGCGGATGGCCGGGATGTTCTCGAAGAAAAGGAATGCCTCGTCGACGCTCATCTCCAGGACGTCCGCGACGCTCTTCCCCTTGTAGAGGATTTCGAGCGTCTGGGAGTCGTACCTCCTGCCCTTGCACACCTCGCATGGGACATAGACGTCCGCGAGGAAGTGCATCGCTATCCGGATCAGCCCGTCGCCCTCGCAGTTCTCGCAGCGGCCCTCCGCCACGTTGAATGAGAACCTCCCGGGGGTATAGCCGCGGGCACGCGACTCCGGCGTCCTGGAGTAGAGGCTCCGGATTGGCGTGAACACCCCGACGTATGTCGCCGGATTCGAGCGCGGCGTCCTTCCGATGGGCGACTGGTCGACGCTGATAATCTTGTCGAGCTGGTGGGCCCCCCGCACCTCGCCCACTTTTCCGGCCTTGAGCTTCGAGCCGTTAAGCATGTTGGAGAGCAGGGGATAGAGCGTTTCCGTCACGAGGCTGGACTTTCCCGAGCCCGAGACGCCAGTTACGCACGCGAGGACCCCGAGCGGGAAGCCCGCGTAGACGCCCTTGAGGTTGTTCTCCGAGGCGCCGACAAGCTCGACGGTGCCCCGGGGCTTCCTTCTTCCTGCCGGCTTGGGAATCGCCCTGCGCCCGGCAAGGTAGTCCCCGGTGATGGAGCGCCCCTGCGCCATGATTTCCCTCGCGGTCCCGGCCGCGATCACCTCCCCGCCAAGGCTTCCTGCCCCGGGGCCCATGTCGATTATGTGGTCCGCCTCGAGCATGGTGTCCTCGTCGTGCTCGACCACTACCAGGGTGTTCCCAAGGTCGCGCAGCCTCCGGAGCGTGGCCAGCAGCCGTGCGTTGTCGCGCTGGTGCAGGCCTATGGACGGCTCGTCCAGGACATAAACGATGCCGGTCAGGTTGGAGCCTATCTGCGTGGCGAGGCGGATTCGCTGGGACTCGCCCCCCGAGAGGGTGGCGCTCTCGCGGGCGAGGTTCAGGTAATTGAGCCCGACGTTCTCGAGGAACTCGAGGCGCGAGGCGATTTCCTTCAGGATGGGCGCTGCAACCGCGCCGTCGCTTTTCCCGAGCCGGAGCGAGCGGAGGTGCGCCTTGGCATCGCTTATGGGCATGTGGCATACGTCCATGATGCTCTTGCCGCCGACCTGGACGGAAAGCATCTCGTCCTTGAGGCGCCTGCCCTTGCAGCGGGGGCACGTCTTTTCCAGCATGAATTTCGATATCTCCTCTTTCCGCGCCTCCGACTGCGTCTGGTGGAAGAGGCGCTCGAGCTGCGGGATAATCCCCTCGAACTCGCTCTCGTACTCGTAGCTCGTGCCCTTCCCGCGGCTCTTGTATTTGAAGCTCAGCTTTTCCTTTGTCCCGTAGAGGAGGATGTCCATCTTGTCCCGGGGCATTTTCGAAACGGGAGCTTCGATGTCGATTCCGTATTTTTGCGCCACGCCGAGTATCTGGTGCATGCGCCAGCTCCCCTCCATGAGGCTCTTGTAGCAGGTGATTGCGCCCTCTGCAATGGAGAGCGAACGGTCGGGCATTATGAGGTCCGGGTCGAACTCCATCTTGAAACCCAGGCCGTGGCAGTCCGGGCACGCGCCGAAGGGCGAATTGAAAGAGAAGTCCCGCGGCTGTATCTCGCCAAGCGATACGTTGTGCTCCGGGCAGGCGTTCATCCGGGAGAACATCGTCTCCTGCCTTCCGTCGCCGGTTTTGGGATGGCGGATGATTGCGATGCCGTTCCCCTGGCGAAGCGCGCTCTCGATCGCCTCATGCAGCCGCTCCGCCCCATCGGCGGACGGGGCGAGGCGGTCCAGGAGCGCGAGGATTGTGTGCTTCCGGTTTTTGTCCAGCTTCGGGATTCCCTCCGAGAGGTCCGAAAGCTCCCCGTCCACGTATGCCCTGTAGATGCCCGCCTTGCGCAGGGCCTCGAGCTCCTTCTCGAACCTGCCCTTCGCGCCCCGCGCGAGCGGGGCGAGGATTTCAATCCTCTGCCCCGGCCAGGATTCCAGGACGGACCGGGCAATCTCATCCGCACCCTGGCGGGAAATAGGCTTCCTGCAGACGGGGCAGTGGGGGATGCCTACGCGCGCATAGAGAAGCCTCAGGTAATCATAGATTTCGGTGACCGTTCCCACCGTGGAGCGGGGGTTGCGGGACGTGGTCTTCTGGTCGATGGAGATTGCCGGGGACAGCCCCTCGATGGAATCGACGTCCGGCTTGTTCATCATCCCGAGGAACTGCCGGGCGTATGCCGAAAGCGACTCGACATAGCGGCGCTGCCCCTCGGCGTAGAGCGTATCGAAGGCGAGCGTGGATTTCCCCGAGCCCGAGAGGCCGGTGATTACGGTGATTTTGCCCCGGGGTATCACTACGTCTATGTTCTTGAGGTTGTGCTCCCGCGCCCCGCGTATGGTGATGCTGTCCCCGATGGTTTCACCTGAGAGGTTGGATTGCCGAGTGTGGATATCGCATCCGGAGTATTTATGGGTTGCGGGCTGGCCGATATTTGTTATAATAATATAAATATTATGTATAAATAACATCTTATGGAAATCAGCGTCTGCGGCTGGCCCGCCAACCGGCTTGGCCCCTCGGGGCTCTTCGAGCAGATAAGGCTCGAGACCATCGAGATAATAGCCGGTATGGACACGAGGCTCAGCGCCGCCTCGGGCGCCGGCGGCCGCTCCAGGGCGGGTTTTCGGAAATGGCTCGGGGGCCTGCATGAGCAGGCAACGGCCGTGATATTCCACGGCGGGGAGGCGGTATCCGGGGGCAGCGGGCCGCTGACCGCGATAATCGTCCCCCGCGAGCTGGAATGCTCGGGGGTCCTCATGGACGCCCAGCTTCGGGCATGCGAGGGCCTGCTCGATGCCGGCGTCGCGGGGACCAGGGAGATGATTGCGCTCGCGGCATCCGGAGAGGCATTGGCGCTAAGGACGTTCCTCTCAAGCGAGCTCATCGTCTTCGCGCTTCGGGAGGATGCCGAGATGCTCGAGGGGTCCTTCAGGATACTGCGGAAGGTGTTCGAGGGCAATGCCATCGCGGACATGACGGCCCTCCTGATGCTCGATATCCGAAAGGATCTGTTTTGCGCTGCGCCCGGAGCCGCGGATTCCGCCGGGGTGCTCATGGAGGAGACGGATTTCACAGGCGGCAGGCCGGTGAAAAGGAAGGTGCTCGAGGAGTCCGGCTTCGAGAAGCTGGCCATCAGGGCGATGGAAAAGAGAAGGGTGCGCCCGGAATTCAGGGGCGTCGTGATGGGCGAGCTCAAGCAGGCGGCGCGAAGGCCGTGCTGAAAGCCTGCGGCATCGAGGTTAGTTCCTTTCGCGGAAGTCCATGTCGATTCCGCCGCCCACCCCGAGGATGATGTTGTACACCACGGCCGCCAGGAAGCCGACAATGAACATGATTATCGCGGACACGAAAAGGCCCACGACGCCCATGACGAGCATTATCACGATGCCGATGAGCATCTGCACGATGTCCGCGCCGGCGGCGAAGCCGAGCAGGCCGACTATGACCATGAACATCGCGTAGAGCAGGAGCGCGATGACCCCGAGCACGAACGTCCAGACGGCAAGCAGCCTCCCGAGGGAAACCGCGCCTATGTGGGTAAGCGTCGCTTTCATGCGCATGCTGTCTGCGGCAACATATATATCATTTGCGAAGCCTGCGGATGGCGTCCCGGAGCGCTATCGCCCGCTCGAAATCCAGGCGTTCGGCCGCGGCCCTCATCCGCTCCTCCATCACCAGGATCATGGCTTCCTTCTGCTTCGGGGCAAGGCTTTTCGGGATTGCGGATTCGACCTCGCCCGCATCCTCCTCGGGCGGGATTGGCTTCACTATGCTTTTCGGTATGATGCCGTGCCGGCTGTTGAACGCGACCTGCTTCGCCCGCCTGCGCTCGGTCTCCTTTATCGCCTCGCGCATCGCCTCGGATTCTGAATCCGCGTACATTATTACCCGGCCTTCGGCGTTCCGCGCCGCCCTGCCGATGGTCTGGATAAGCGAGGGGGCGGAGCGCAGGAAGCCGGCCTTGTCCGCATCCAGAATCGCGACCAGCGACACCTCGGGTATGTCGAGGCCCTCCCTGAGGAGGTTGATCCCCACGAGGCAGTCGAATTTCCCGGCGCGGAGCGCCCGTATCAGCTTCGTCCGCTCGAGCGTCTCGATTTCCGAGTGCAGGTAGCGCACGCGCGCCCCCTTCTCATGCAGGAAGGCCGCAAGGTCCTCGGCCATGCGCTTCGTGAGCGTTGTTACAAGGGTGCGCTGGCTCCGCGATGCGCGCGCCTTGACCTCCCGGAGGAGGTCCTCCACCTGGCCGGCCGTCTTCCGAACCTCTATCTGCGGGTCGATTAGGCCCGTCGGGCGGACGACCTGCTCCACCACGCGGGACGAATGCTCCAGCTCGTATTGCGACGGAGTTGCCGAAACGAACACCACGTTCCCCATGAAGGACTCGAATTCCGCGAATTTCAGCGGCCGGTTGTCGTAGGCGCAAGGCAGGCGGAAGCCGTTCTCGACAAGCGCCTTCTTGCGCGAGCGGTCGCCGTTGAACATGCCGCGGATCTGGGGGATTGTGACGTGCGATTCGTCGATGAACATGAGGAAGCCCTTCGGGAAGTAGTCCAGCAGGCAGTACGGGCGCTCGCCCGGCCTGCGGCCGTCGAAATGCCGGGAGTAGTTCTCGATTCCGGAGCAGTATCCGAGCTCGCGCATCATCTCGAGGTCGTATTTCGTCCTCTGCTCCAGCCGCTGGCGCTCGAGCGGCTTGAGCCCGGGCGCATGCTCAGCCAGCTCGGCCTCTATCGACGCGATGGCACGGTCCGCCGCCTCGTCCGCAACGACGAAATGCTTGGCGGGAAGCAGGAGGTAGCTTTGCGCCGCCCGCCTCTTCGCGCTGATGACATCGAAAGTCTCGATGCCAGCCACCGTGTCGTCCTCCATGGACACGCGCAGCGCGGAATCCGCGAACGGCGGGAAGACCTCCAGCATGCCCCCGCGCATGCGGAAATTCCCCTTTTCGAGCACGGCGTCGTTCCGCTCGTACTGCATCCGGACCAGCGAGGCGAGGAGTTCCTTCCGCGTGATGCGCATTCCCGCCTTGAATTCCATGCCGAGCTCCCGGTAGGTGCCGGGGTTCCCCAGGCCGTAGATGCAGGAGACGGACGCCACGATGACGCTCGGGAGGCCGGAGAGCAGATAGCTTGTGGCCTGCAGCCTGAACTCCTCGAGCTTCTCGTTGCGTTCTGCCTCCTTCTCTATGTAGGTGTCGGTCTGCGCGATGTAGCTCTCGGGCTGGTAGTAGTCGTAATAGGATATGAAGTAGCCCACATTGTCCCTGGGGAAGAACTGCTGGAACTCGGCGTAAAGCTGCGCCGCGAGCGTCTTGTTGTGGGAGATTACTATGGCCGGCTTCCCGCTCCGGGCGATGACGTTCGCCATCGTGAAGGTCTTGCCCGAGCCCGTGACGCCGAGGAGCGTCTGCATGCCGCCGCGGGAAACGCCTTTCGCTAGCTCCTCAATCGCCTGGGGCTGGTCTCCTGCTGGCCTGTAGGCCGACTCGAGGGAGAACTCCATGGGGATGTATTTGCGCGGCAGGGAATATAAAGGAAAAGCGGGGGCCGTTTCCGAGGGATTCCGCGCCCTGGGCATGCGAGGGGCGTCATATGACCGAATCGAGCCGATTCACTATGTCCTTCGGAAGAAGCGCCGGCGCCTTTACATCGAACCAGTCGATGCGGGCCGTGACCTTGATGCCGCAGAATGCGAGGACCGCCTGGTCGAGGACGACGCGGGGAGGGTAGTTCAGCCGTTTCGCCTCCTGCTCCCCCCGGCCGTAGGTGCTTATCACCACGGCCGTCTTGCCCTTGAGCTTCTGCTCCAGGGCGTTGGTGCTGTCTGGCGAAAGCCTGAAGCTGTAGGCGAACCCTGAATGGAACACATGGTCGACGAAGCCCTTGAGCATCGCGGGCATGTTGTACCACCACACGGGGGTTATGATGATGAGCCGGCCGGCCTTCGCGACGAGTTCCTGGTATCTCTTCACGAGTGCGGCCTTCGCGGGCGGCTCCGCGGTGAGCCGCAGCACCGGGTCGAAATTGTCGGCATAGAGGTCGATGACCTCGAATTCGGCGAACTTCATCTTCAGCCTGCCCGTGACGTGCCTCAGTATCGCGGCGTTGTGGCTGTTCCTGTTGTCCGGGTGGCAGAAGATTATCAGGTCCATGGAAGTGAAAGGGGGGGAATATTATTATTCTGAGCGGATGGGCCCCTTATGGATGCCCGGTGCCCCAGTCGTTCAGCAGTTTCTCGGCCTTTTCGAGAAGGGCCCTTGCGGTGTCGTAGGTGATGCGCTTGTGCGCCTCGCCGTATGTGAGCCACTCGTGGCCGACATGCTCGTTGGAAAGGCTTATTTTCTCTGTGCCGGTCCGCCCGAGATAGAAGACGACCTCCTTCCCGACCTCCTCGGCGCCCCGCGTGAACGAGTATTCGATGCGCTCGCGGAATCCCATGACAAGCTCGAAGTCCGGCTCCGGGATGCCGGTCTCCTCGTATACTTCTCGGAAGGCGGCCTCCTTCTCGCTTTCTCCGGGCTCGATGTGCCCTTTCGGGAAGTCCCAGTGGCCCTCCTCGTAGTGGAGGATGAGATAGAGGCGCTGGGGGAGTTCCTCCCTGAATACTATTATGCCGCAGGATTTTTCGTGGCGCATGTGATTAGCTCCGCATGGTCAAATTTATAAACGGTGCCCCCCAAAGTGATAGCCAGAAAGACGCTAATTAGGTGTAGAAATGGGAAAGTTTCCGGAAGCAGACGCAAGGATTGCGCAGGTCAACATCTGCAGGAAGTGCAAGACGCGCAACAAGAGGGCCGTCGACAAATGCAGGAACTGCGGGTCCAAGTACCTGCGGCCAAAGAGAAGGGAGATACGGGCCAAGAAGTAGTCACTTCTGCCTTAGCGCCCGGTATATCCCCACCAGGTCCTCCAGAGTGAAGAGCTCGAGCTTCTTGGAGAACATCTTCAGGAAGGAGATGTCGCGCAGCAGCAGCGCTATGATTGCCTGCCGCCCGAGGAGTTTCTTGCGCAATACAAGCATCAGCCGGGCCTTGGAAAGCGGGGGGAGCCGCCCTATCATCCTGTCGATTTCCTCGCCCGCTCGCAGGCAGCCGACTATGTCGTCCAGCAGGAGAAGCTCCTCCTGGAGTGCCCGCTCGACGCGCTCCTTCCTGAGAACGAAATCCGCGATGGCTTCGCGCACCGCGTCCGCGCGGCGCTTCTCCTCCTGCGCCTCCCTCTCCTTGCGCACGATTACGGGTATGGGCGCCACCGCCGCGCCGGCAGGCGGCGGGGGCGGAGTCCCGTATTCCCTCTCGGCCAGTATCCCCTCGAGCCTCCAGGGGAGCACCTGCGTCCGCATTATCGGGGATGCCAGGAACCCGTATAGCGAGAGGGCCGACTGCGAGCCGACGGCCTCCTCGATTGCCTTTGTCACGGGGTCCTGGAAACGGACCTCGGCGTTTCCATGGAGGACCTCGGTCTTCTGGAGCTCCGGATTGAAGTATGATATAGTGTATGCCGTGGATGCGTCCTTCATGCCCTCCGCCCCGCCGTTCCGGGCCTTCTTCGCCGCCTTCGACTCCTGCGCCACCACGCTCGCCATCTCCAGGTCGTGCTGGCGCTTCATTATCGACTCCTCGAGCGTGGACTGCTGGGCGTAGTTGCTCAGCACGCTCTCCTCGCTGAGCATGCGCTGCATCTGGAGGATGGGGCCCATCTCGTCGGTCCCGAAGCCGAACGAGAATGCGGGCCGGACCTTGAGCTTCATGGGGGGAAGCAGGAGATAACGTTTTTAAAACCTTGTTAGCACTATCCGTTGGCTTATCAGTCAGAGATAATCCTTATTCAGGTGTATCGATGGGCAATGGTGAATTCGCAGGAAGAAACATGCAGAGAACGCGCAAGAAGCACAAGTGGCTCTCCAAGAGGTGGAAGAGGAGGGCGCTCAAGCTCAAGGAGAAGTTCGACCCCCTCGAAGGCGCCCCGCAGGCGAAGGGGATAGTTCTCGAGAAGGTGGTGCTCGAGCAGAAGCAGCCGCACTCGGGCCTCATCAAATGCGTCAAGGTCCAGCTCCTCAAGAACGGCAAGGTCGTGACGGCCCACGCGGTCCGCGACAAGGCCATCAACTTCATCGACGAGCACGACGAGGTCCTGCTCGCGGGCATGGGCGGCTCCCAAAGGGGCCAGATGGGCTCCGTGCCAGGCGTCCGCTACAAGGTCGTGGCCGTGAACAACGCCGACCTGCAGATGCTAAGGCGCGGCAAGAAGGAGAAGCCCAAGAGATGATCTTATGGACAAGCTTTTCGGCAAGTATCCGGTCGACAACATCGAGATAAAGGACCTGAGCCTGGCGCAGAACATCTCGCTCAAGGCCATCCTCGTCCCGCACACGTTCGGCAGGCACTCGAAGAAGGCGCTGGGCAAGACCCAGGTGAACGTCGTCGAGAGGCTCGCGAACAAGCTGATGAGGGGGGGCACGGGCGAGAAGACCTCGGGCAAGGTAATCCGGACCAAGGGCCGCATGCAGGGCAAGAAGCTCCGCGCGCTCAAGGTCGTCGAGCAGGCGCTCGGAATCGTCGAGGCCCAGTCCAAGGAGAACCCGGTGCAGATACTGATCCGGGCGCTCGAGAACGCGGCGCCCCGCGAGGACGTCACGCGCGTCTCGCACGGCGGCGTGAGCTACCAGATTGCGGTGGACATATCGGCCACGAGAAGGCTGGACATGGCGCTCCGGAACATGGCGCTCGCCGCGCTGATGAGCTCCTTCAACAAGCCGAAGTCGCTCGAGCAGGCGCTCGCTGACGAGATAATCTCGACCGCGAAGGGCGACATGCAGGCCTCGTACGCAATCAAGAAGCGCGACGAGACCGAGCGCATGGCCCGCAGCGCAAGGTAAACGTTAATTTTTTTCTCTCACATGAAAGAGTCCGGCAGGCCGGCCCTGAAGGGCTGGCTTTTCCTCCTTTCCTATTTCCTTCTGCTGGCCTACGCGCTGGTCTACGAGCCCAACAACCTCGTGACGACCAGCAACAGCTTCGATGTTCTAAGCGATGGCGCTGAGCCGGTAAAAATCGCCTTCATAAGCGACATCCACATCGGCCTCCAGAGGGAGGGTTGGCTGGACGAGGTCGTCCGCAGAATCAACCTGGAGAAGCCGGACCTCGTGCTGATAGGCGGGGACACCATCGAATCCGGCCCATCGGAACTCGGAAAGCTGGAGCCCCTCTCCCGCATCGATGCCCGGCTCGGCGCTTTTGCCGTCCTCGGGAACCACGATTACGGGGGCTGGGGCGGATGCGGTTCCTCGAACGACACGGCGGACGGTGTCGCCGCGGCGCTTGAATCGCTCGGAATAGACGTTCTCCGGAACGAGCACAGGCTGCTTGGCAGCGGAAACGGCTCATTCGCCCTAATCGGCCTGGACGACGACTGGTCGTGCTACGACGATTACGATGCGGCGGCCGAAGGCGTCCCGGACGGCATGCCAAGGGTCATCCTGGCGCACAACCTCAATTCCGTTCCCGGCGGCGCAAAGGGCGGGGGGGCGGTCGCGCTGGCCGGGCACACGCACTGCGGGCTCGTACGGATTCCCGTCCTGACCGACCTCGCGCTCGGCCCGGGCTTCGGCAGCGTCATCGGGGGGCGGGCGCGCCTCGGCAACTCCACCGAGGCGTATGTGACATGCGGCGTGACGCAGGGGGGCATACGGTTCCTGACGAGCCCGGAAATCAGCGTGATAACGATAGAATAAATAGTTTTCCCCGCAGTTACCTGATGCGAATTGTGCCCTCGTAGTCTAGCCTGGATAGGACGCAACCCTCCGGAGGTTGATGGGCGGGTTCAAATCCCGTCGAGGGCGTTTAACTTCTTTTCTAACGCCCGCAAAGGCGAAAGAACATGGTCTGCGACAGGTTCGCAGTTCTATGGCCTTTTCGGGCGCGAATTGCTGATTTTGAAGCACCAGACACCTCTAAACATGCGTCATTCTGAATGAAAGAATAAATCGGCTGGAAGCACTTGCTACTTTTTCTTTCGTAAGATTTCTGTAAAAGTGTGAAAAAATGGTATTTCGCATATATTTATAAATAGTTTGGCGCGTAAGTTATGTACGGATGAGGCGGTATTGAATGGTTCAAAAGCTTGGAGAAGCAAAACCTAAACAAGATGCTAATGTTGGAATGACTAAAAGCGATCTTAATGGTCGCGGTGGTCTTCTGGATACTTTTAGAACAATTGGAGGCCGCACAATTACATACAATGGCCAAGATAATGGAGCGCTTTTAACAGTTAAAGACTCAAAAGATAAAAAATCCGTCAAGGTTGCTGTCGGAGAAGAAAAGGAAGGAATCAAAGTGGTCTCCGTGGATTCAACAAAGTGTGAAGCAAGTGTTAAAGTAAAATAATCCCAACTCCTTTTTATGGATTTTTACAGTCCTGGACAAACCGTTAAATCCTCTTAATGCAATATTCCTACGTAAACATGCATGATATGCATGTCTGGCGCTGGTGTCTATCAGCAGCTCGTTCTCCGCCGGCCACTCACTTATTCATCGCGCCCTCAAATAGCTCCTTCTCGATTCTCCGCAGCTCGGCGTCCGCCTCGGCGGAATCCTGCCGGACTGGCCGGTATGGAATCACTTCGCCCGCGGCAAGGTAAGTGGCGACATGGCGTATCAGTCCGAGGACCTCGTCTATCCTTTCAACGGAATCGAGGGTCACCGCGCGGATGTACGAGTCGTCCAGGCTCCGCTCGCCGGCGGGCAGGAAGACCTCGCCCGGGGTGAACTGCAGGAGGGGCTTCCCCAGCTCGTCGCATTTGGACACCAATTCCGCGGCCTGGCAGGAGCTTCCGCGCAGCTTATGGAAGCCGAAGAGCAGGTAGAACGAATTCACGCGCTCGGGCACGAGGTCGCCGTTCTCGTCGTAATAGGCCGGATTCAGATAGACGCCGAGGCCCTCCCGGCCCATCTGGTCGAGCCCCCTGAGGAAGTGGTCTGTGCGGACCATGAAGTTCGTCCGTTTTGATTTTTTCTCCTCCTCGTAGAGCACGTCTTCCGTGGGCAGGCCGCATGCCTTCGCGAACTGGACCCATGAGTAGTCCTTATGGGATATGCCCTCGAGTATCAGCTTGTTGTCCTCGGTGCGGGGAATCTTCGGGACTTTCGCGGAATCGACAATCCGGAAGAATGTGAGTTTCACCGTCTGAGTGGGCATATCCACCGGCTGGTGCATCGGCATGTCGAACTGGCTCTGCAGGTCGCGCACTTCGCCGCGAATGACATCGGCCCTCCGGAGCGGCGAATCCAGCAGGTTCTGCATCTGAGCCTGGATGATTTCGGTCCTGTGCTGTTCCGTCAGCTCAAGCTTCCCCTCATGCAGGGCCTTTTCGATGCCCGCATAAAGCTTGTGCTCCACATCGCCGTATTTGAGGACAGCCGCGGTCAGTATGTCCATCATCTTGGCCCTTGTGACCTCAAGCTCCTGTTTCTCTATGAATCCCGCCCGCAGGAGCACCTCGCCGATTTCCTCGACCTTTGAGGTGTCAATGTCCACGTTGTATTTGCCGAGCTCGGGGTTCGCGAGCTTCCTGGTACGCTTGGCTATCGCCGAAGTTGTGAACCAGACGCCGGGGTCCACGCCCAGGCGGCGCATTATCTCCTCGGGCACCTCCTCGGGCATCATCGTGTGCGTGTCCCCCCCGCCCCGCTGGTCGTGAAGGTCCTTGAGGGACACCAGCACCGCCGCGACGGGCGCGAGCTCCTCCTCAACGGGCAGGCGGCTCTTGATTGCGGCGTAAAGCCCGCCCATCGGCTTCATTATTATGTTGGGCACCGGGCACAGGGTGGTGCCGTAAACGGTGTTGAGCGCCGTGAAGAAATCCTCCCGGAGCTCCGGAAAATAACCGCCCTCCTTCCAAAGGGCCCGATAGAAGCCGAGCCGGTAGCCCGCCATCGCAAACATCTTGGAGAAGCTCGAGGTCTCTATCACGGGGACTTCGAGGCCGAGCCGCAGGACGCGCTGTATCGCGTCTATGCGCTCGTCCCTCCGCCTCCTGAAATGCTCGTATATCGTGTCCGCGATTATGACTATCGGGTGCCCGAATTCGTGCATCTTGGCATGGATTCCGCAGACCATTTCGTCGAAAAGCGAGGGATGCATCGCGGTGGCGAGCGGGTTCCCCACGGTTGCGAGAAGGACCGCCCAGGTGTTCTTGTCCATGATGCCGAGCATATGGGCCAGGTCGACCTGCCCGTCCGCCCTGACATTGCAGCTGCGCACCTCGCCCAGTGCGAGGGCCGCCTCGGCGCTGTGGGAGAGGTAGGTCCATTTCGGCACAATGACATTGTCCCGCACCCAGTCCTCGCCCGGCGGCAGGATTATGGCCGGGAGAATCATGCGCAGCGCACCGGCCACGCCGGCGGTCGGATAGACCGCGACATGCTTGGGGACCTCGAGGTCGCCCTCCTCGATGTTCGCGCTCCCCCGCCTCATCTGGCCTATGAACTCGGAATCCCCCCATATGTCGTACTGCGCGCAGGCGCGGGGGTTGTCATGGAAATTCAGGTACCTGCGGAGGAACCTGTGCACGCCCTCATAGGGCCCCATGCCAGGGTAGCGCGACGGGTCGCCGAACGACATGTTGAGGACCTCGGGCGGATTGATGGAGTGCCTCCTAATTTCGTTGATGCGGTCGTCCACCGGCGTCTTCCCGAACTCCCTGCGCCTCATGTTGGCGAGATGCTCGCCCCGCGGGCCGCGGTAGCGCTCGTGCTTGAATACCTCCTGTTCGCAGAATAGCTTTCCGGCCATGCAAATTCACCTGTGAGCGTGTGCTAGAAAATCGTCCAGCTTCGACAATGCCTCCGCCACGAGGCGCCCGAGCGACTCCCTCGAGCATTCGGCAATGTGCGGCGTCGGCACCACCAGCGGGCTCTGTGCGAACATCCGGGCGATGTGCCCGGGCTTTTCGCCCTTGCAGAGGGAAAAATCGCCGGGCATAACGTCGGTTGCGTATGCCGAGAGGTGGCCCGACCACACAAGGGCATAGAGCGCCTCGCTGTCGATTATCCTGTCCCGCGTTATGTTGACGAGGACGGGGCGGCGGTCGCCGAACGGCTCCCGCACGCCCTTTTCAGGAAGGAAGTTGGCGGTCTCGGCCCCGCCCGGAACAGCGGCGAACACGAAGTCGGTGCCGCGGAGCGTGGAAGCGAGGGCGTGGCCGGAGTCGTAGTTTGGATACCGTACCCCGAGGTCCAGAAGTTCCTGCTTCATGCTCCGGCTGAATGCGCGGACGTCGCAGTCGAATCCCAGCCTGCAGATTCTTGCTATTATGGAGCCTATCGCGCCGGTGCCGAGAACCGCCACCGAGCTCCGGAGGACGCTGTTTTCCGGCAGCTCGAGGCGGGCCGCCGGAAATGCGCTTCCCGCACCGGCCAGCGCCTCCTGCCGGTCGTCGCATACGAATATGTAGCGGCATTTTTCAAGCAGCTCGTCGAGGCGGGAGAGCCGCACGTTGAATGCCGCCATGCCGTTCGGGACGTCATGGCCCCAGAGTTCGCAGTCGAAGCCGGATTTGAGGATGTGGGCGAGCATGTATGCGGGGCGGCCGCGCCCGACAAAACCGATGCGCGACCCGGAGAGCTCCCGGTTTTCCCACGGGCCGCTCGGACGCCTGCCATCGGCCTCAAGGTATGAGAATGAGCGGGCGCAGGAGACGGATTCATCCATGTTCCGGTCCCGCATGAGCATGTGCGCCACGGCCTCCCCGGCAAAATCGTCCGAGTATCCGGACACCATGAGGGGCCCCGCGGAGAGGGGCGGAAGGCTGCAGCGTGAGTATGACGCCTTGAAGGCGAGGGCAAGCGCGTGCTCCGCCACGGACCTCGAGCTGAAGGTCGGGCACCTTTCGGCGCGCAGCCCGTATTCGGAAACGGCGTCCCTGTCGATGTGGTCCACGCCGGATGTGGCGCTGACGAAGCCGAGCCTCGGCCGGAATTCCGAGAGGAAGCCGTGGCTCAGCCCGAACGACCATTTGGTCAGCCAGACATCCGCATCGCTCCGGGCGGTCCGGGCGTTGAGGGGGCCTTCGAAAAGGACGCTATGTCCAGCCGATTCAGCGGCTTCGGCGAGCCTTCTTCCCACCACTAGGGGCATGTCGTATACCGCGACCTTCAGATGGCTGGGTGCGCCTCTCCCGCCCCGAATTTGATTCATGAATATACATATATTACAATAACTATTTAAATAAGTATCGAATATTTACAGAAGATTCACACTATTTAAATAAATTATATAAAATCAAGGATGGTTTTTGTAAATTAAGACAATATTTGTAAATAGGCTGTAGAATTCCACAATAGGAATGGCGGGCTTTCCCGCCCGCCCGCTCATATTTATATTACTTTCCCATCTATTAACGTCAAAAATCGAGACTAATTTCTGCTTCGGCATAGTCCGATATAGACCAAGGTGTGTCAGATATGGCAAGGAAAGAGTTCGTAGTCGAGGAAGTCCAGAAGCTCATGGACAACATTGAGAACGTCAGGAACGTCGCAATCGTGGCGCACGTAGACCATGGGAAGACCACGCTCACAGACAGCCTCGTGGCGAGGGCCGGCCTGATAAGCAAGGAGCTCGCCGGCCAGCAGCGCGTCATGGACTTCGACGAGCAGGAGGCGGCGAGGGGCATCACCATCAAGTCGGCGAACATCTCGCTCGGCTTCAACTACGACGGGAAGGACTACCTCATCAACCTCATCGACACCCCGGGCCACGTGGACTTCGGATTCCACGTCGTGCGCGCGATGCGCGCAGTTGACGGTGTGTGCCTCGTCGTGGACGCGGTCGAGGGCGTGATGCCGCAGACGGAGACCAACCTCAGGCAGGCCCTCAAGGAGCGCGCCCAGCCGGTGCTTTTCATCAACAAGATAGACAGGCTCATCAACGAGCTGAAGTTCGACGCCACGCAGATGCAGCAGAGGTTCGTCAAGATAATCACGCAGGTCAACAAGATAATCGACACGAACGCCCCGCCGGACAAGAAGGACGCCTGGCTAGTCAAGGTCGACAAGGGCAACGTAGCCTTCGGAACCGCGTTCAACAAGTGGGCGGTCTCGTACTCGTCGATGAAGAAGTTCAACATCGGCTTCAAGGACATCTATGACAAGTGCGTCGCGGGGGAGCACGCATGGCTCGTAGAGCGCAGCCCCCTCGACGAGGTCCTCCTCGAGATGATAATCAGGCACCTGCCCAACCCCAAGACCGCGCAGCCATACCGCATCCCGGTCCTCTGGAAGAACGGGGACCTCGCATCGGAAGCCGGGAAGAACATGCTTGCGGCGGATTCGGCGGCAAAGCCCATCGGAGTCTGCTTCGGCGTGGCGTATGACGAGCACGCCGGGGAGGTCGCGGTCGTGAGGCTGTTTTCGGGCGCCGTCGAGAAGGGGACGCAGCTCTACGTGTTCTCCAAGAAGGAATACGCCCGCGTCCAGCAGGTCGGCATCTACATGGGCCCCGACCGCGTGGCCGCAAACAGGGTGATTGCCGGCAACATCGGCGCCTTCGTCGGCCTGAAGGACGTGTACGTCGGTGAGACCATTTCCGCCGAGCCAATCGAGCCGTTCGAGCAGATTAAGCACTACTCGGAGCCGGTCATCACGAAGTCTTTGGAAGTGAAGGAGCAGAAGGACCTTCCCAAGCTCATTGAGGCCCTGAGGGCGATATCCAAGGAGGACCCCACCATCAAGATATCCCTCAACCAGGACACCGGCGAGCACCTTGTCAGCGGCAACGGCGAGCTGCATCTCGAAATCATCGAGTACAAGATAAGAATCGAGAAGAAGATACCCATCATAACATCGCCGCCCATCGTCGTGTACCGCGAGGCGCTTCTCGGGAAGTCGCCCGTGGTGGAGGGCAAGTCGCCGAACAAGCACAACAGGCTCAAGGTGATGGTGGAGCCGCTCGAGCCTGAGATAATCAAGGCAATCGACGAAGGCGCGGTGAAGGAAGGGAGGCCCAAGGGCAGGGAGGTCTGGGAGAAGCTCGTCGAGCTCGGCATGGAGCGCGAGGAGGCGAGGAACATCTACGACATCCACAACGCGAGCGTCTTCATCAACGGCACGAAGGGCATCCAGAACCTGAACGAGGTCGAGGAGCTGCTCGTGCAGGGATTCGAGGAGGCGCTCGACCAGGGCCCGATGGCCAAGGAGAAGATGAGCGGCATCAAGGTGACGCTCATGGACGCGACGCTCCACGAGGACAACGTCCACCGCGGCCCGGCCCAGATGCTGCCGGCTATAAAGAGGCCGATCTACGCGGCGCTCCTAATAGCGGGGGTCACCCTTCTCGAGCCGAAGCAGAAGGTGCTCATCAACACCCTCCAGGAATATTCGGGCAACGTCATCAACCTGACGAACGGCCGGAGGGGCACACTGGTGGGCATGGAGCAGGAGGGCGAGAACGCGGCCATCACGACCCAGCTTCCGGTCGCCGAGATGTTCGGCTTCGCGAACGAGCTTCGCGGCGCGACGCAGGGCAGGGCAATATGGTACCAGGAATATGCCGGCTACCACCCGATGCCCAAGGAGCTCGTCGCCAAGGTCGTCCGCCAGATTAGGGAGCGCAAGGGCGAGAAGCCGGATCCTCCGACTCCGGAATTCTTCATGGAGTAGCGCAAGACGGCGGTCGGGGGGCCGGCCATGGCGGCCCCGCTTTCATCCTTTCTTCTTCATCTCATCCTTCTTCTGTGCTCTGAAAGCCGCATCTCCAGCCAGTTGCGCGCCTCGCCCTCGGCCATGGGCTCCACGAGCGGATGGCGCAGCGGCCTGGCCTTGCTGAAGAAGACCCATGTCGGGTAGCGCTCGATTCCGTAGCCGTCTGCTATCTCCTCCAGGTTCACGGCGTCGAGGCGGCAGAATTCGACCCGCTCCGCGAACTCCTCCGAGAGCGACCTCTCGAAGGCCTCCGACGCCTTGCAGTCCGCACACACCGGCGCATAGAAAACTACGACGGCCGCGGCCGTCCCCTTAAGCGCAACCTTCGGGTCCGCCTCAAGCTCCCTGGCCATGCCAATCGGAATGGCGCGCAAGATATTTATTCCGCGCGGTCGATAGGCTGGGCGTGCTGAGGCTCTACGACACGATGGCGCTCGGGAAAAGGGCTTTCCGGCCGTTGCGCGGGAAAACTGTGGGCATCTACACCTGCGGCCCCTCGGTGTATGATTATTCCCACGTGGGCAATTTCAGGACATACCTCTTCGAGGACGTGCTGGTGCGCTACCTACGCTACAGGGGATACCGCGTCAGGCGCGTAATGAACATAACGGATGTCGAGGACAAGGCAGTCGAGGCGGCGCGCAGGGCAAAAACCCCGCTGGATTCGCTGGTGCGGGACAAGACGGAGGCTTTTTTCAGGGATTTCCGCGCCCTGCGGATGGAACGCCCGGACGTGGTGGCGAAGGCATCGAGGCATGTCCCCCAGATGATACGCCTGATAGGGCGCATCTGCGGGCGGGGGTATTGCCGGCATGAGGCGGACGGCGTATACTTCGACATCAGGAAGTTCCGCCGCTACGGAAGGCTCAGAAGGCTGCGCTCGCGCAGATACCGCGGGGCCGCCCGCAGGGACGACTACTCGCGCGAGGGCGCCTATGATTTCCGGCTGTGGAAGCGCTGGACGCGCGGCGACGGCAGCACCGCGTGGGAGAGCCCTTTCGGCAGGGGCAGGCCGGGCTGGCATATCGAATGCAGCGCGATGGCGATGCACTATCTGGGGAGCAGCTTCGACATACACTGCGGGGGCTCGGACAACATATTCCCCCACCATGAGAACGAGATTGCCCAGAGCGAGGCCGCAAGCGGGCGGCGGCTCGCGAACTTCTGGCTTCATTCGCGGCACCTGACCATAAGGAAGAGAAAGATGTCGAAGCGGACCGGGAACGTCGTATATCCCCGCGAGCTCCTGGCAATGGGGGTGCATCCGGAATGCCTCAGGTTCTACCTCCTGTCCAGGAGATACCGGGCTCCCCTGGATTTCACCCTTGAACAGTTCAGGGCAAGGGTATGCGCATGCGAGCGGACCGGGGCGATTCTAAGGAGGCTCGCAACGCTCGGTAGGGGCGGCGGAGGTGGCCCGAGAGGGAGGCGGATCGCCAGCGCCCTTCTCTCGGGATTCGAGGCGGCCATGGACGACGACCTCGATACGGGGCTCGCCTTCAAAAGGATTTTCAAGGAGTTCTCCCGCATCGAAGCCATGATGGATGGCGGCCGGCTATCGGGGGCTGACGCGAAGCGCATCTTGGGGGCCATGAGGAGGATAGACACCGTGATGAACGTGTTCTTCTGATGCGGTTCATCCGAGCCGCGTCAGCTTCCCGGCGCGCCGCGCCTTCTCGTACATGAACCCGTTGAACAGGTATGCGGCGGCCAGCCAGGCGGCGGAAAGAGCGGCCAGGAGGGGGATGTCCGGCGCCCCGATGCCCACCATGGATTTTAGGAGGTTGAAGGCCTGCGTGCTGGGCAGGGCGTTTATCAGGGGGAGCAGCTCCGGGGGGTAGACGCTTTCCACCGTGAAATACACGCCCGAGAGGAGGACGATGACGTCCGGCCATATGAAGGCGATGTTGAAGGCCTCCTCCTTCCAGTAATATCCGATGCCGAGGGTGACCAGGCCCATGGAGAAGCCGATAATGGCCATGAAGGCCATCGCGACCGCGAATAGGCCCCAGTCCGGTATCTCGAATCCGTACATGGCGTTCGTGAAGACCACGTATGTGAATATCACGAACACGCCCTTGAGGACGCCGCTCGCCGCGCTTCCGAGCGCGAGCTCGATGCGGGAAATCGGCGAAATGAGCAGGAACGCGAGGGATTTCGACCAGTATTCCTCAACGAACGTGCTAACCATCTCGAGGTTGAGGAAGTATATCATGCGCCATCCCATCATGCCCAGGATTATCATGTTGAGATAGACGGTGTCGGAACCGAGGTATGTGGCGAAGAACGTCAGCGTGAAGAGGAAAATCATGGGCCATATGAGGACGTCGGCGAGGCGGAACGTGTTCCTTCGGAGGGAATGGACGTTCTTGTAGACCTGCGAGTACATGCGCTCAAGCGAGTCAAGCATCCTTGCCGCCCCCGTGCCGGCTGTTGATTATGCGCAGATAAGCCTCCTCGAGCGTCGGCTCAAGCTCGTTCACGCTGAAGACGTCGCTGTCGCAGCCCGAGAGCGCCTTAAGCACGCCCTTCATCCGCTTGTAGCTGTCCACCGTGACATGGACGAGGCTCTTCGACTTGATTTCCGCCTCCACGCCCGCAAGGCGCCTGAGCGTCGCGGCGACGCAGTCCTCCCGCGTGCAGTGTATCTCGATGACGCGCCTGCTGATTATCCTGCCCTTCAGCTCGGCGGGGGTCCCGGTCGCGATGATTCGCCCACCGTTGATGAACGCTATCCTGTCGCAGAGCGCCTCGGCCTCGAACATGTTGTGCGTTGTGAGAAGGAGGGTGCGGCCCTCCTTGCGCAGCCGCTTCACCATCTCGCGTATGGAAATCGCGGCCTCCACATCGAGCCCGACCGTGGGCTCGTCGAGTATCAGGACGGCGGGGTCGTTCAGGAGGCCCTTCGCGATGAGGAAGCGCTGCTTGAGGCCGGATGAGAGCTCGTCGGCTTCAACGTCCGCGGATTTCTCGAGGCCTGCCGCCCGCAGGGCGGCCTCCACCTTCCTAGGCGCGTCCCGGACATTGTAAAGCATGCAGTAGTAGGCCAGGGCCTCCCTGCATGATAGCGAGCGAATCACCCCTGTGAAGCCCGAGACCACATTGAGCGATTTCTGGACCCTCTTGGCCTCGCGCGAGCAGTCCATGCCGAGCACCTCCGCTGCCCCGCTGTCCGGGGAGAGTATGCCGGAAAGGATGCTTATCAGCGTCGTCTTGCCGGCGCCGTTCGGGCCCAGGAGGCCGAAAATCTCCCCCTCCCGCACGCTGATGTCGACGGAATCGAGGGCCTTTAGGGCGTGCCTTCCGCCATGGTACGTCATGGAGACGCCCCTGACCGATATCGCTTCGCGCATTGCTCATGATGGTGTTGCTGGGTTTAATAGGGTTTCATTCGGTTCCGTCCGCAGAGGCTGAAGAACGGGGCGATGATTGCCGCGCGGCGCCATGGGCCCCGCCGCCACCTACCGCTTCACGGCGTAGAGCCCCTGGAGGCGGGGCGTGTGCCGTATCGAGGAGAAGCCGGCGCCTTCGAGCCTCCGGGCGACTTCGTGCCCTATCCTGCGGCCGCGGCCCTTCCCCACGGAGCCCACGTAGTGGAAAATCCGGGCCCCTGGCCTGCAGACGCGGTGAAGCTCCGCGTAGAATGCGGCCGAATACAGCTCCGGGGCATGCGAGATGCGCGGGGGGTCGTGGATGACGAAGGAGAAGGTGGAGTCCTCGAGGGTTTTCGCTATGTCGGCCGCGCTGCCCTCCATAACGAGTATTTTGCCTCCCTTGCTGAAGAGCGGCTCGCTCAGCGGGTTCCACTGCGCCAGCGCGACGACCGCCTGCGAAACCTCGCATGTGACCACAAGGTCAACGCCGCCCGCCTCCGCTGCCGCAATCGCCGTGTAGCCCAGGCCCATGCATGTGTCGAGGACCGAATGGTTGCCGGCCCCCGGAATCCGAAGGCCCCGGACGACCTCCCTTGAATAGTCGAGCGGGGTCCTGAAGTCGCGCACAAGATGCATCCTGAGGCCGTCGACCTCGAGAATCGGCACGCCGTTGACCGGCCGGAGCTTGTAATAATGGCCCGCGAACATGTCGAGGCGAATCTCGCCTCCGGGCGTGTCGGCGTAAAGGAAGTCGCCGTCGGTGGTGTATGTTATGGAGCCGTCCGCGCTCCTGCAGAAGGGCCTGCGCGCCTTTTTCCCCTTGGCCATGGATGCACCGGTGCCAAATCTCGGCAATCCTATATTATGCTTGGCGTTTATAAAGTTATGGTAATACAATAACTAATGTGGTCGAGATGGAGGGTGGAAAACAAAAATCATGTTCACCAGCGGAATCGCCGGAACCCGGGGGAACGGCCCTGACGAAGGAAGCCATGGACGAGAAGTCCGGGAGCTGCATCACGGAGGTCCAGGCAATCTGCGACCTTGACAGCAGCCTCTGGGAGGTCACAAAGGGCCTGCCTGTCCGGACAGGCACGATTCTCAGGATTTCCGAGGACGACCTTCCGGCTTGGGGGGTGCGCGTCAACGACGAGAACCGGAGCGAGCTGGCCCTTCTGGCCGAAGGATTCAGGCTCAAGGACTACAAGGAGAAGGAGCGCAACGCAAACCTGGAGATGATGGAGAAGACGCAGTTCAGCCTGGCGATGCGCTCCAGCATGTCGAGGGTTGCCGCGTACATCGTAAAGGAGCTGCTCGCCTCGCTCGACGACGGCCAGAGGGAATTCACAATATGCGACCTCGCGGCCGGCACAGGGGGGCTGGCCACTGCCATCGCAACAGCGCTGAGAAGCGACCCGAAGACCGCCTCGATTCTTGACCGCGCGGGCTTCAGCCTGGTCGATTACTCATCGCCGCGCCTGCACCAGGCCAAGACGAAGCTCGACGCCTATAGGCCCGCGGCGATACGCCTGTGCCACACGTCGGACGAGGAGCATCTCGCCGAGACGCAGGAAAAATACGACATAATCACCTCG
Source organism: Microcaldota archaeon (assembly GCA_964647855.1). GTDB lineage: Archaea > Micrarchaeota > Micrarchaeia > Anstonellales > Bilamarchaeaceae > Bilamarchaeum. The sequence goes on from CAZYJW010000002.1 coordinate 132,758, forward strand.
CTCTCGCATCTGCACAAGAAGCCGTTCCGGGGCGTGCTGGCCTCGATAAGCGGCGGGCTCGCCGAAGGCGGCGCCCTTGTGAGCGGGGACTGGCATTCGTCGCTCACAAGCCATCCCCTTTATGTCTATCAGCTGTTCGAGAAGATGGGCGTCGACGCCGTGAGGCTGAACCGCTTCAGGGAGATTCTCGGCGACAAGCTGGACCCGTATTCCTGCCCGGACACGACGTTCGACGAGATCGCCGCCATCGCCCACCACCAGGACTACTGGGCCGGCGTCTATTTCAACGCGCTCAAGCACCCCGGGGCGAACCCCGCGCCGCCCAGGCTGTACTTCCTCGGGGCGTTCGACACGACAAGGAAGAGGGTGAAGAAGCTGGAGGATTCGGGCCTGTGCACGGACATGGACACCATAAGGGCCGCGTTCCCTAAGGCCAACCTGCCGCAGCTTCCCAAGCAGATGATGGCCGGGACCGACCGCGCCTCGATAATAGTGGGCGTCAAGTGCCCCAGGAGGGGTTAGCATGGGCCTCGCCAGGCAGCTCGACGACCTCCATGCCCTTGAGCAGAGGTTCCAGGAGCTTTGCGAGTCGCTGGTCTACAAGCCGGGCTCCATTTTCAGGATAGCGAACCAGTACCTCGCGAACTGGGGGATAGGCGCGGACGAAGAGAACCGTGCGTTCATCGACAGGAGCTCCACCCACAGCTATTTCCAGGAATGGAGGCGCGGCACCAAGGAGAGCAACGATGCCATCCACAGGGCCGTGAACGGCGCGAACCTCCCCTACAGCAACCCGGACCTCAACCTCGAGATTGGGCTCATGGCGACCGAAATCATAAGGGACCTCGCGAAGACGAGGGACCGCATCGTCATCGCCGATGTCGGGGCCGGGGCGGGCGACACCACGGTGGCGCTCCTCGACTTCCTCGACATGGCCGACGTCGACGGTTCGCTGGTCTCCAGATGCCATTTCTACCTACTCGAGCCGTCCATCACCAGGCTCGTGGTCGCCCAGGAGGTGCTCCAGAGCCACGCGATAAACTCGAAGAGGCCCGTGGATTTCACGCTCGTATCCTCGAACCACAAGACGCACCTCCCGATGGTTTCGGACGGGGTGTTCGACGTGGTCATTACCAACGCAGTCTGCCATCACATGACCTTCCCGGATTACATCGGCGATTTCCAGGCGAAGCTCGCCGATGACGGCGTGCTCGTAATGGGCGACTGGTTCACCGTCATATGGTCGCAGCCGGCTTTCGTGCTGGAGCTCATGAGGCAGCTGGGCATGTCGGCCCGCGAGCAGCAGAAGTTCGAATACGTCTTCGGGGTGAAAAAGGGCGACAGGACCGCGCTCGAAAACGAGCTGGCCGCCTATCAGCGCGAATCGAACCGCATGATGATGGATTTCGAGCTCAGCATAGCGAACGAGTTCCGCAAGATTCCCGAGGAGTCCAGGCTCTTCTTTTTGGAGGCCCACGAGTCCCTCGAGGACCGCGTCCACAAGCTCGAATGCGCGGGATTCGAGACGGACATAGACGAACTTCGGGCCAAGCACAGGGCATTCCTGCGTGTCGAGGGCTCGATAAAGAACCTGTTCCCCAACAGCGATTTCGCCTCCGTTGTGGCTGCGGCGAAGATTCCCGGCCATTCGCCCAAACGCGACCGCGATTCAATCCGCCGCCGCGTTGAGACGGCAATCCTCAGGTGAGCGCGCCGCACGCGCCGGGGGCAACCGCCGGGCTAGGCGAATTCGATGCTGTCCTGGCCCATGAAATCATGGAGCGCCCGGGGGAGAGCAACGGTCTTCCCGCCCTCCTGGAAGTTCTCCAGTATCGCTATCATGGTGCGCCCGACGGCGAGCCCGCTCCCGTTCAGCGTGTGCACGGCCTCGAGGCCTTTCTGGCCCCTGAAGCGTATGTTCGCGCGCCTTGCCTGGAAATCGGTGCAGTTGGAGCAGGAGGATATCTCCCGGTAGCAGTCCTGGGAGGGCATCCAGACCTCTATGTCGTATGTCTTCGCGCTCGCGAAGCCCAGGTCGCCCGCGCAGAGCTCTATGACCCGGTAGGGGAGGCCGAGCAGCTCCAGGATGCGCTCGGCGTCCTTCGTGAGGCCCTCGAGCTCCGAGTAGCTCGTCTGGGGATGGGCGAACTTCACGAGCTCGACCTTGTTGAACTGGTGCTGGCGTATGAGGCCCTTTATATCCCTGCCGTAGGCGCCGGCCTCCCTGCGGAAGCAGGGGGTGTAGGCCGTCAGCCTCAGGGGAAGGCTTTTTTCCTCCAGGATTTCCCCGGAATAGAGGTTGGTGAGCGGAACCTCGGCGGTCGGTATGAGCCAGAGGTCGTCGTCGCTGCACTTGTATAGCTCCTCCTTGAATTTGGGGAGCTGGCCGGTCCCGGTCATGGTCTTCGTGTTCACGAGGTAGGGCGGGGCGACCTCGGTGTATCCCCGCGACGCGTGGACCGCGAGCATGAAGCTCACGATGGCGCGCTCGAGTTTCGCAAGGTCGCCCTTCAGCACGGAGAAGCGGTGGTGGGCGAGCTTGACGCCGCGCTCGAAGTCTATCATGTCGCTCTTCTGGGCGATATCGTAATGCGACAGCACGTCCTTCGAGGACCTGGACGGCGTGCCGCAGGTGCGGACGACCGGGTTGCACGTCTCGTCGTGGCCTTCGGGCACGGATTCGTGGGGGATGTTCGGGAGCATGAGGAGATGGACGTTTATCTGCTCCTCGAGGGTCGTGGTCTCGATTGATATGTCCTTGATGCGCCGGGCGATTTCCCCTGAGCGGGCGATCTCGGCTCCGGCTTCCTGCCCGGCCTTCTTCTTCTCGTTGATGGCCTGGCTGAGCCGGTTGCGCTCGGCGCGCAGCTCCTCCTCCTCCTTCTTGATTCCGCGCCAGTCCGCGTCCAGCTCGCGAATCTTCGCGAGGGCGGCGTGCGCGTCCTCCCGGTAGTTCCTGCGCCGGAGCGAATCCTCGGCAAGCGCGGAATTCTCGCGGATGAGCCGGATGTCGATCATGTTTTCCACCTCGATGCGTTTTGACCTCTCCCTTTCAGCGCAGGAGCCCCTGGAACCTGACGATTGCCTCTTCCAGCTTCCCGTTGTGGTTGTATATTATTACCGCCGGCGCCCCGCTGAAGGCGGAATACGCCGCAAGGAACGCCTTGTTCATCTCGTCGTGGAGCGCGATGTCGTCCACGTCCCTCTTGCGGGTGGGGTCGTTCTCCCTGCGCGCCTTCAGCTCCTGGACCGACGCCGTGACATAGACCAGCGCCTCGACCTCCCACATCCTGAGGAACTCGAAGGGCAGCCCGGGGTAGTAGCCCGACGGCGTCGCTACCGAACAGTGCGTGTCGAGGATGACCTTGCCGGGCATCTTGGCGAGCGCCTCGGCCACAAGCTTCTGCGCCAGCTTCTGCTTCTCAATCGGCAATTTGCGCATCTCGTCGCGGTCCTTGACGCCGAACTCCCTCTTCTCGATTTCGAGCATCAAGTCCCCGTAGTTCACGACACGGTAGCCTGACTGAAGGCCCTTTAGCACGGTCGTTTTCCCAGCTCCCGGCACTCCCAGCGCTATTATCATCGTTCCACCATCATAATCGGCCCTTTCCCGCGGGCCGTCTTTTTTGCTCCGCCGCTGGCTGCCCTTCCGAAGAGGGAGCCGTGGTTGGCGTCGAAGATGTCAACGTCGGCGAATTCCCCGGCCTTGCCGGGAAAATCCTTCACGACGACCTGAAGGTAGTTAGGCGCCCTACCCTTGAAATCCCTTTCGTTTTCCGTCAGCAGCACCCGCATCCGGCGGCCCACATACGCCCTCCGCCTTTTCGCGGTTATCTCTCTGGCGAGCGCGCTCGCCACCTCGCTTCGGCGCTTGACCTCCCCGTTCGGGAGCTGCTTCAGCGCCTTTGCCGCGGTTCCCGGCCGCGGGCTGAACTTGGATATGTTTATGGTTTCGGGTTCCGTGTCGCGGAGCAGGGCCAGCGTCTCCTCGAAGTCCGCTTCGGTCTCGGTCGGATATCCCACTATGATGTCCGTGGCTACCGAGACGTCCGGAACCGCGTTCCGCAGCGCGGACACTATTTCGCGGAAATCCGCCACGCTGTGGCTGCGGTTCATCTCCCTGCAGACCTTCTCGCTTCCGGTCTGGACCGGCACGTGCAGGAAGCGGTAGAAGCGGGGCGAAAGCAGGGCCTGGATGATTCCGGGAAGCATGCGTTTCGCGTGCTCAGGGTTTATCATGCCGAGCCGGACGAGGAATCCCCCCTCAGGTGCCCCGCTCCGGCGCGTATCGGAAACCGCCGCGAGAAGCGGGAGGAGGCCGCTCTTTATGTCAAGGCCGTAAGCGCCCGAGTCCTGGCTTGTGAGCTGGATTTCCCTCGCGCCCATGCGGACAGCATCGTCGACCCATCCGAGCACGGTCCGCGGGGGATAGCTCCTGAGGAAGGGCCTCGCGAGCCGCGTCTGGCAGAAATGGCACTGCGACACGCACCCGTCGTTTATCGGGATGCGGCAGATGGGCGCCGTTAGGAGCTTGGGAGGGCTGCCCTTGGGCTCTTTCGACTCGTAGTGCGTCGCCCTGCCGGCGGCAGCGTCGTCGACCGCATCCGCGATGCGGCCTAGCGCCGAGGGCGAGAGTATCGGCGCCCCCGGGAAGAACTTCCGCACCCTGGGGACGCTGGCGGAGAAGCAGCCGGCCACCACGAATGGCTTTCCGGACGATACGAGCCCCTTTAGGCGCTCCAGAATCCTGTTTTCGGTCGCGCCCTTGACCGTGCACGTGTTGATAACGACGACGTCGCAGCATCGCTCGCTTTCCGCGAGGCTGTGGCGGGGGGGCAGGGAGGCGACCATGATGTCTGAATCCGCCTGGTTGAGCGTGCATCCGTAAGTGGAGATGTGTACCCTCATGTCATTGCCCGAACAGCTTGCTGAAGCTCGGGTACATCTCGAAGGCCTTCATCTGCTCGAGCTGCTCGTACATCCTGTGCAGGATGCCGACCGTGAGCAGTATGCCGGTCCCGGTGCCCAGAGCGCCGGTGAGGTCGGCAAGGGCGGCAAGCAGGCCGACCGAGAGCGAGCCCATCACCGTGAGCGGGAAAATGTGCTTGTTGAGGATTGTCTCGAGCATGCGCGGGTCGCGGCGGAAACCCGGTATCTGCAGCCCTGAGTCCGACAGCTGCCCCGCCACGCTTTTCGCGTCCATGTTGGCGGTCTCCACCCAGAAGAGGCCGAATAGGACCGACACCGCGGCGAGCCCGAGGGCGTAGACAATCGCATGCACCCACTGGGGTATCCTGAGGAACGGCGTCTCGCTGTTGAGGAACTCCCAATGCTCCCGGGTGCCGCGCCCGGCGCCCGCTGTGATGGGCGTGAAGAGGTACAGGATGCCGTCCGCCAGCTGGCGGTTCTGGTTGACATAGCCTATCAGGGGCACGAATCCGTCGCGGTCCATCGAATAGCTGCGGGTCTCGGCCATGTTCGAGGCCAGCTCGGTGGGCTGGCTCGACTGGTCGTAGTACTGGCCCATGAGGAGCCCGCCCGCAAAAAGCTGCATGTTGATTATGAGCGCGCTCGCGAATATCACCGGTATATTGGACACGTAGAAGAACTTGAGCGGGAGCTTGGGCACCATGCCCCGCACCCTCTCGAAGGCTATGGGTATCTCGACCTTCACCGATTCGGCGTAGACAACGATGAAGAACACCAGGATGGTGAACAGGAACGGCATCAGCGACAGGAGCGCGTTGGGAAGCGCCTCGGCGCCGCCCTCCGACATTACAGAGACGATGCTGGGCGGGTACATCTGCCCGATGAAGATGATGTCGAAGAGGCCCATCACCACGGCAAGCGACACGCCGGCCGCGATGAAGAGGCTGATTCCGCTGCCTATGCCGTATTTCGTCACCAGCTCGTCAAGGAAAAGCACGAGCACCGAGCCCAGGGTTATCTGGAGGACCACGAGCGCCATGGTGTAGGGCGCGTATATGGAAGACGCGCCGGTGACCGGGTCGATGAGCGTCGTCTCCCCCAGGAAAGCGAACACCGGCTTCACCGGGACCATGCCCGAGAAGACCACGAACACCAGGGCCTCCACGATTGCGAGGACGATTGCCAGTATCTTCTGGGTCTCTAGGAATCTGGCCTTGTCCTTCTTGTCCTTGAGATTGAGGTTGAGCAGCCCTGCGCCCACGAAGAGCTGCAGGAAGATGCTCGCGAGGACGATGGGGCCGATGCCCGTGGTGAGCAGGCTGCCTATCCTGGAGGCGGTTATCGTCTGGAGGAAGTCTATCCCCCCGCTCACCTGCGGGACGCCGAACGCGGTCGTCTGATACATCAGGAAATAGAGCACCAGCGCAAGACCGGTCCATATCATCCTGTCCTTGCTGCCCGGGGGCTTCTCCGGGGCCTTGATTTCGGGCAAAAAGCCCGCTAGCCCGTGGATAATGTCTAGGACTCCCATCTTTGACCTCTGGCTATGATGTTGCGGGTAAGATTATAAACCTGCCCATACTCACGAGGCCGGCTTCTGCGGGGCGAGCTTCGTGATTGTCCCCCCGGCTCCGGCAACCTTCTTCTCGACGCTCTTGCTCCAGGACCCCGCCCGTATCGCCAGGGGCACGGTCACCTTGCCTGTGGCGAGCACCTTGCCCTCGAAATCGAAGTGGAACTTCCCCTCCTTCTTCTCGAGCTCGTTGCAGAGCGCCTTCTGGTTTATCGCGTAGAGGTGGGCCACAGGTGTCTCGCCGCAGTTGCGCCTGACGAAACCGTGCTTGCCGAAGTATCCCGGCGCGTATTTCACCGCCCAGGAGTTCTTGTGCTTGCAGACGCCGCCCATGCCGCGGCCCCCGCGGTTGCCGCTCCCCCTCCGGTTCTTGACGTTGCCGCGGCCGTGCGTACGGTGGCCAAGATAAGCGCGCTTCTGGCTGGATTTCCTCCTTGTCATGAACAACACCTCAAATCATGCGCCGGAGAAGGCTGTCCATCTCCTCGCGCTTTCCCAAATCCCCCGCGGGATAGCTCCTCTTAATGTCCCTGTACCCCCTCGAGGGCGGGTTCAGGCGGAACACCGGGTCGGCGAAATCCTTCGTCCGCTTCCCCGCGGATATCTCCTTCGCCGCCTTCTTGAGGTCCTCCTCCTTGAGGGCGGCGCCGAGCCTTGCCGAGCCCTTGGTCCCGCGCTTCCGCAGGAGCGAGAGCACGGTATCCTCCGCGACCGGGCCGTATGCCACGTAGTCCTTGACCTTCTCGAGCATCCCCCGGTTCTGCGGGGTGTCCTCTACGAGGACGCAGTGGTTGGGCCTCTCGAGCCGAAGCAGCTCGAAGGTCTTGACAATCCGCGGGGCGACCTTCCGGCATCCCCGAACTCGAACAACAGCGAATTTCATGCAAATCACTCCGCAAGCGGCTTCTGCAGATTCAGGTTGTCGAGCGCCTTCATCGTGGCAACCGCCATGTTGTAGACGTTCTTGCCCCCCTGCATCGAGCTCCACACGTCCTTGACCCCGGCCATGCCGAGGACTTTCTTAACCACGTCGTTCGCCGCCAGCCCGAGCCCCCTGGGGGCGGGCTTGAGCGTGACGACGGTGCTGCCCTCCTTGCCGACGGTCCTCATGAGGACCGAATGGCGCACCTGGCACTTGCACTCCCAGCTGCCGCAGCCGGTCTTTATCGCGAGCATGTGCTTCTTTGCGTCCCGGATGGCGTAATCCATCGCGGGCTTGAGCTCGTCGCTCTTCCCCACGCCGAGGCCCACATGGCCCTTGCGGTCGCCGATGACCGTCACGACCCGGAATTTCACCCTCTTTCCCGAATCCGTGACCCTCTGGGTCGTCTTTATCTGGAGCGTCTCGGATTCCATGTCCGGAAGCAGGACGTCCACGATTTCGGGCTCAAGTATGGGCTTGCCGGATTCGAGGACCTCTTCCAGCGTAGTGACTTCGCCGCTCTTGACCTTGGCCCCCACGCGGGTGCGGGGGGTCCAGGATTCCTTGTCCACAGTCCTTACCTTCTCTGCCATAAGCATCACCCTGCGGCAATCCTGCCCTTGGCCTCCTCGAACACGCCCTTGTACTTCTCGGGGGGGTTCGAGAGCTTGGTCTCAGGCACCTTCCCCTTGTCGTAGAGGGTGCTGAGGCCCGCATCGGCCGCGCCCTTCTGGGCCGCAAATATAATCGAGCCCTTGGAGGGGACGTACATGCCCATGTCCAGGACGAATTCCTTCACGCCCTTCTTTTTCGCCATCGTGCCCGCCATGAGGCCGGCCAGATATGCGGTCCAGACGTTCCGCTTCGACGGCCATTTATAGAGCTTCGAAAGGTGGGCGCCGCTCACGGTGAGCAGCGTCCGGTCGCCCTTCGGGTCGAAGTCGATGAACTGCACGAGCACGCCCTTGTTGCTCCTGCGCACCACCATGCGCGTCTTGCCTCCTTTGACCAGGGCGAGCCTCTTCGCGAAATTGGTCTTGCCTTCGCGCCTCCTCCTGAAATACACCCTGTAGCTTGGACCTGATGCCTTTGTCATCTCTGCTCACCCTTCTCCGTGGGGCGCTGCTCCCCATGCTCGTGCGCATGCCCCTTGTGCCCGGCCTTCTCCGGCCCGGCCTTCGCCGCCGCGGGCGCGGCCTTTCCGGCCTTCGCCTCGGCCTTCGGCTTCGGCGCGGCCTTCGCCTTCCGCTCCTTCCTTACGAACGCCGCCTTTGGCAGCTCGGTGTCCGCAGGCACGATGCCGTTCTCCTTGAGATAAAGGAGCATCGCCTTCTTGTTCCTGAATATCCCGCTCTTCGCCTTTCCGTAGACGGCCCTCCAGCTCCCGGGCTTAAGCGCTCCGGATTCGAGAAGCATCCTGAGCAGCCGGCGCTGCGCCCGGATTTTCATCATCCAGGCGGTCTTGCCGTCTACGGGCGTGCCCTTCCTCCTCCCGTGCCCAGTGCGCGTGCGCCTTCCGGAGCTCGCGCGGCCGGCGGGCTTCGCCTTCTTTATCACGCCCTTCTCTATCAGCCCCCGGACGTCGCTGCGCGTCAGCGCCCCCTCGGCCTCCTTGAGGCCGTCCGGGCTTATCCTCACCTTGTTTCGGCCGACGCCCATAATGTCGGCCGCAAGCCTCCTTACAGTCTGAATCGTCATGAGCAAACACCTTCACTCCGGCTTCCCCGCCTTGCCGTTCTCCCTCATGTTAAGGACGAACAGGCCCAGGGACTTCGCCTTGGCCTCCATTAGCTTCTTCTTGCGCGAACCCAGGGCGGCCGCGAACCTCACCGCCGCGCCGGCGCCCTTGACCGCCTCAAGCTCCGCGACGTTGCGCACGAGGACCTCGCGCCTGCCGCTCGAATGGCGCCCGCGCACGCCCTCGGGGTTCCTGTACCCCACGCGCGGCGACGCGCCCATGAACGCCTTCTTCATGCGCTTCTTGTTGTGGGTCCCGCGCGGCTTGCGCCAGCGGGATTTCACGCTCTTGAAGAACTTCAGGTTCGGCACGTTGAAGCTCGGCTTCCTCTTTCTCTGGGGCCTCTTCCTGCCTTCTTTACCTTTTTTCATGACCATGCACCCCTTCAACCCTCGGCGTCGTATATCCCGTCCTGGAATATGCGCCCGTCCTTGTCCTTGATCTTCATCGCGCCGCGGATGTTGGCGAGCGTCTGGCCGACGGCCTCCTTGTCCGGACCGGATATCGTCACGCTCTGCCCCTTGGCCTGCACCTTCGTGCTACCGACGAGGACGGTCCTGCGGGGCTCCTTCTCCCCGAGGAAGTTCTTTATCGTGACGTCGCTCCCCTTGACCTCTATCGTTATGGGAAAGTGGGCGTAGAGGAGCTTGAGGTTCCGGCTGTATCCGTTCGCGGCCCCATCCACCATCCCCTTTAGCAGTGACTCGAGGGTGCCCCGGAGCGCGGCGTCCTTGCATACGACTTCGGCCTTGTCGCCTTCGACCTTCATGGACGTCCCCTTGGGGAACGCCTTCTGGACCTCGCCATGCGGTCCCTTGACGGTGACTTTGTGGCCGTCGACCTTCACGGTAATGCCTTGAGGTATATTCATGTGAACACCTAGTATACGTAGGCGAGGAGCCTGCCCCCGAACCGCTTTTTCTCGGCCTCGGAGTTGGTCATTATGCCGCCGGGCGTCGAGACTATCAGCAGCCCCACCCCGAACCCGGGGATGAATTCCTGCTCCCTTTTCGCCCATTCGTGCCTGCGCACGGGCATCCTCGGCTTAATGACGCCGCAGTCGTTTATCCTGCCGTCCAGCTCGACCTCGAACCATCCCCCCCTTCCGTCTTCGAGCGACTTGAAGCCCTTGAGGTAGCGGTGCTCCTTGAGGACGCGGAGAATCTCCCCGACAAGCCGGGTTGCCTTGACGGTGCATTTGCCCTGCCCCACTATCTCGTGGGTCTTTATCGTGTTGAGCGCATCAGCCAGATGATCTGTCATCGAATCAACCTCCGTACTTCCGGAAACCGATGCTCTCCGCCATCTCCCGGAAGCATCTCCGGCACACGTTCAGCCTGTATTTGCGTATCAGCGCGCGGGAGTTGCCGCAGTTCCGGCAGACGCGCTTCCCCTTGCCCTTGAATCTCTCTTCGGTGGTGAGTTTCATAATCATCACTCGACCTTCACGTTCAGTGCGTTCCTCGCGAAGTCCATCGCCTCGTCCCTGGATATGCGGTGGCCCCTGCCCATCGGGCCGGGCCTCAGCTTGCGGAGCGCGACGCGCCTCCCCCTGCGGGAGAGCGAGACGCAGATGTCGAATCCGAACATGGCTATTTCGGGGTCGTATTTCGCGCCGGGGAAGTCGATGTATTCGTGTATCCCGAACGCGAAGTTGCCCTGCTTGTCGAAGTTCGACTCCCGAAGGACGCGCCTCTTGGCGGTGAGCGCCTTGTCCAGGAAGGATTTTGCCGGCTCGCCGCGCAGCGTAACCTTGGTGCCTATGGGCATCCCCTTCCTGAGCTTGAAGACCGGGTCCCTCCTGCGTGCGTGCGTCTCGACGGGTTTCCTGCCCTCGGTCAGCCGCTCGAGGAGGCCCTTCGCCTGCTCAAGCTTCTCGCCCGGGGCGCCCACGCCGATGTTTACGGTCACCTTCTCGATGAGAATGTCTCGCATCTTGTTGCCTTCCATCGCGCTCACCCCTTGCCTCCGAACGCCTCGTCCACCACGAACAGGTATTTGGCCACCGTGACGAACTCCTCTGAGCCGCCCTGCACCAGAGCCTCGGGGGGCTTCTGGCCCTTGCGCTCGATGATTTCCTTGAGCGAGACTATGGAGCCCGCGTGCTTGCCCTCCACTATCAGGCAGCGCGCGCCCTTGCCGCGCTTGAGGTGCGCCTCCATCTTCGCCTTGGGCAGGGAAACCACGACACTGTCACCGACGCGGACATGGTTGTCCGCGAGCATGTTCCTGCCGTCATGGAAGGTGAGGCTGATTTTGCCCCCGGGGACGGTATGCTTCTTCGTGACACGGAGAATCTTCCTCGCGGACTGCTCCGTGCCTATCTCGTGCGGCACGAGCCTGCCCTTGTTGTCGACAACAATGCGGAAGTGCTTCGCGCTCCTGGGGAAGGATATCACGTCCATGAGGCCGACCGGGAACTTCTCGTCGGTCCTGGCCTTCCCGTCCACCTCCAGCATCCTGCCGGAGAGTATCTTCCTGCATTCGCGCAGGGTCGGTGCGAGCTTCAGCACGTCCCTCATCAGGACGCCCAGCGGCATGGAGCGCTTCGACGGATGCGGCCCCGGATGCGGGCGCGTCATCCACGTGTGCGCCTTCTTGTCAGTTATCGGCACCGCCTTGGGCGATGCGATCCTTTTCAGGTGCTTCGTTCCTCCTCTTTTCGCCATAGCATCATCCTCTATTTGCTCCCTGACCCGCCGGGCGCCTGGCCCTTGTGGGCCGCGTGCTCCTTGTGCCCGGACGGCTCCTTGTGCTCCGCCTTGTGCTCCGGAGCCTTGTGCTCATGCGCGTGCGCCTGCTTGCCTTCCCCACCGGCAGCGGGCTTTGGCGCCTGCGCCTCGGCCTTCGGGGCGGCTTTCTTCGGCGCATCCTTCCGGAATGCGTCCTCGCTGAAGATTTCCCTGCGCTCCCTTGTGGGCTCGATGGAGGTCAGCAGGAGGTTGGACGGCTCGAGTGCGAGCGGCATCTCCTTGCCCCTCGCGCTTTTTCCGACCACGCCCTCCACGAATACCTTCCTGCGGACAACGTTGACGTCGCTCACCTTGGCCTCCTTGCCCTTGCCCGGCCCGCGCATGACGCGGACGCCGTCCCCCTTGCGGACGAGGACCGAGCGCTTCTTCGCCTTGAGCTTGGCGCGCAGGTCTTTGGAGAGATGGACGTGGAGCCTGCCCTTCCGCTTATGGAGCTTCTCCGTGTAGAACTTTTTCCTTTCAGTGTCTGATTTCATAGTCATGACCCCGGTTATACGACTCCGGCTGATATCGCCGCGACCTTAGGGAAGCGCTCCGCGATTTCCCTCGCCACCACGCCCTTGATTTCGGTGCCGACCGGCAGCATGTCGTCGTTCACCAGCACGGCGGCGTTGTCCTCGAACATGATTCTCGAGCCGTTCGCGCGCCGAAACTCCTTCTTCTGGCGGACAATGAGGGCCTTCACGACCTTTTTCACCATGTCGGGCTTCCCCTTCTTGACCGAAGCGATGACGACATCGCCGACGCCGACCTGCGGGGGCCTTCCGCGCGTCCCCTTGAAATGGAGGGCGCCTATGACATAGACCATCTTAGCGCCGCTGTTGTCGGTGCACGCCATCATGGTCCCGGTGGTCAGCGTTTTCGTGATTGTGCTCGTCAAGCCCTTCATGCGCCCTCACCCTCTTCGGAGAAGCCGATTACTGTCCAAGCCTTGGTCTTGCTGAGCTTCCTGGTCTCCGCCAGGTCGACCATGTCGCCGACCTTCGCATTTATGCACGGCGGGTTGTGCGCAGCGATGTGCGAAGTGCCATGCGCCCACTTCCTGTACTTGGGAAGGTACTTGGTCGTCGCCCTCTCGACGATGACCGTGTGCCTGCCCTTGGCGCTGACGACCCTGCCGAGGAGCGTCTCTCCCCGGACCTTTAGACCCCCGTGCTTGAAGCATTTCTTGTCCTCGCATTTTTCCGTCATGTATATACCTCTTGGATTGGCGCGGCTGCGCTGCATGGCGCCGATGCCAGATTGCCTTCCGGCGCTTTTTCCCGATGCCGCACCGGGACCGCCACCGCACCTGCGCTGGGGTATCCCGATGCCGACGGACCTAATGAGGGTCCGGATTGAGTGTTCTATAATACGGGCGAGAGGTAATTAAGATACAAATATTTATAAAGAATGCGACGGCTGCGGGCCGCCGCGGCGCCACGCCCGGGATTTGAGGCCGGAATGGGGGATTCTGTGACGCCCCTTTAAATATTTTTGCAATCCTAAAAGGAATACCGGCGTCAGGTGACGCAACAAACCAGAAAATAAAACAAAAAAACCAAACGGAGAGGTGAAGAAATGTCAAACGGGTGGTGTGAAATCAGGGAAAGCGGATAAGTCGTTCGAAGGCGCTGCTGGCGCACCTAGTTCTGAAAAGAGGAAAAAAAGACGGGGGGGATTGGCCGGAAGGCCGGGCCTCCTGGGAAAGGAGACGCTTGAAAGGCTGCTTGAGGCTTATTACAGCGAGCCATACAGCTTCCGGGAGCTTGCGGATATGTTCGGCGTGTCCAGGATGACCGTGTGGCGGGCGGTGCAGGATGCGCCGGCCCCCGCCTTTGGGGGGTGGGACGCATGAGCCTCGCCGCGAAAAGGCTCGAGCAGCCCGGATACCCGAACATGGCAATGAGGCGCGAGGCGCTGGGGTTCAGGCTCGTGGCGGTTATGCATGAGCGCCCGCGTGGCCAGAGCCGGGAGGAAAGGAAACCCTCCCCGAAGCCGGTGGAGGGCGAACCTGCGAACGCCCTTTGCATGGACGCATCCGGGGGCGCGGGCAACGCGTTCGGCGCAATGCCGCTCCTTGGGCGGATGGAGGATTTGGAGTCCACCCTTGCTCATGTGAGGGGCGAGCGCGAGGAGAAGCAGCTCCGCCTCGTGCCGCAGCCCGGGGCCGATGAGAGGATGCCCGCATCGTCCGCGGGGGTTCTGAAGGGCTGGTCGCCGCTTCTCGGATATCCGCGCAGCTAGGCCTTGCCCGGCCGACGCAGCGGCCGGAAGGCTTCTTTAATAATCTTGGTTGCGAATGCGCAGACGGTGAAGCGATGAGATACCTTTTGTTAGCCATTGCGGCAGCGGTTATCGTGCTGATTGCGGGCTGCACCGGAGCCCAGCAGCAGGGCCAGCAGCCCGGCGCCGGAACCCCGAGCGGCCAGGCGCCTTCCGGAGGCGGAAGCGGCGGCTCTTCCGGAGGCGGCGCGCTGGACCTGAACGGATGCGTGACGAACTGCAACGTCCTTGAGGATTCGGAGCTGGTGGACACCTGCAAGTCCGGATGCTACATGGACGCGGCGGAGGAGTCGAGGGATGCCAGCAAGTGCGACCCGATAGCGCAGATGAGCAACATGTCGATATACCACGCGACGTGCCTGGGCAACCTGGCAGGCGTGATTAAGGACATAAGCCCCTGCAACCGGTTGAGCGACCCCGACGACAAGGACTTCTGCATAGTGGTGGCGGCAGACGAGTACAAGAACCCGGCGATATGCGAGGGAGTGACGAACGAGATATACAAGAGCGTCTGCCTCGACGACACCGGCGAATCTTCCGGCGAATAGCGGTGGATTCGGGCACGCCAATTTCTTTCTTTTCCTAAACCTTCTTCGGCCGCTCGTGCGGCCGGAAGGCTATTCTCCTTCCATCTATCTCGACCTTGTCGCCGTCCTCTGCGGTGAAGCGGAATGTCGTTCCGGCCTTCTGCACCCTAACGACGCGCCCGCCCTCGAGCTCCAGGTGCACCATGTTCTTGGTCTCGTCGACCACGGTCCCCCTGAGCCCCACGATGGAGCGCTGGCCGCTGTTGACTATTTCGGCCGCAAGGCCGATGAACGCCGAGTAGAGGATATTTTTGCGTGTTATCACTCGACCACGCTTCCGGCCCGCTCCGGGGCCGAGTGGCTGATGGAAAACCAGGGGCAAAGGGCTTTCGCCCCGCCCTCAGCTGACCTCGATGTTCTCAGCCGGATAGCCCAGCTGCTTGAGTATCTCCGACACGCGGCGCTTGTGGTCCCCCTGGAGGATTATAACGCCCTCCTTCGAGGTGCCGCCGCAGGCGAGCCTGTGCTTGAGGTCCTTGGTCGTCGAATCGAGCTGCGCCTTGTCGATGCCCTCGATTATCGTGACGAGCTTCCTGAACTTCTTCTTGGTCGAATAGACCTTGATTTTCGCTGCTCCCTGTTTGTCAAGGATCTCGCATACGCAGAGGTCCTTGAGCATGCCGCATTTCGGACATTTATCCATCAGGATGTTCACCTTGAATCCTATTCGCGCCCATCATTTTAAAGGGCGCCGCATTCAGCCCTTGCCGGCACCCTTCTGCGGCTTCTGCCGCGGCGTCTTGAGCTTCGCGATGGCCTTTTTCAGGGGCTTCACCCTGTCGCCGCGCCCCTCGCCCCGCAGCTCGAGGATTGCCTTCTCGAGCTCGGCTATCTTCGCATCCCGGGCCGGGCCGGTGAGCGCATCCAAATCCGTCTTCTTGAGGACTGCCATGATGAATCATCTCCTGTGCGGGCCGCCCCTGCCGAATCCGCCCCGCGGCGGCCCCCTCTGGGGGCCTCCGAAGCGCCTCGGGGGCCTGCCGCCCGACTCTGCGGGCTTCTCCCCGCCGGCCTCGGCTCCGCGCGCCTGGGCGCGTTCGACGTCGGTCGCGGCCTCGATGACCTTCGGAAGGACGACCTGCGTGGTCTTCTTGTCCGGGAAAACCGTTCCGGGCGGGACTATGCGGACCAGGATGCCTATCACGCCGGAACGGGTATTGGCGCTGATGTGCGCGACCCTTATCAGGCGCGCCGGTTCCCCGGCTTTGGGTATGTATCCGGCGACGACGCGCAGGCTCTTGGCCCTTGCGCCCTTCGCCCCTATCTTGCCCGAGGCGACTATCTCAGCCCCGAGCGCCCCGGCGCGGATGATTTCGCGGAGCAGGTAGTGGAGCACGGCGCGGACCTTCTTGCCCATCTCGATGTATTTGCCCGCCCTCTTCGCGACCATGCGCGGCTCCAGGAAAGGCTCCCGGACCTCGATGACGCTTATCTGCGGGTTCTCTATCTTGAACTCCGCCTTTATCGTGTCGGTCAGCTCGTTGATGAGCCTGCCCTTCTTGCCGATTATCCTCGCGGGATTGGTCACCTCGAGCGTGATTCTCGTCACGAGGGGGGTCCTCTGGATGTCCACGTTTGCGAGCCCCGCGCGGTCGAGCTTCTTCTCGAGGAATTTCATTATCTGGTACTTGCCGAAAGGCTCCTCAATGAGTTTCTCCTGGTATATCATCATGTCACCTCTTGTTGTGCTCGCCGTGCTGGTGGGGCGCGGAGGGCTTCTTCTCCGCCTCCTTCTGCCCTTCGGCCTCATGCCGGTGCTCGTGGGCCTTCTGCCCCTCCTCCTTCAGTAGCTTGGGCGGCTCAACCTTGGCCGGAGTTCCGACGGTCGGCGCCTCCTCCTTCGCCCCGGCCTTCGCCTTGGGCTCCGCCTTCGCCTCCTTGGCGGGGGCGGCCTTCGCATCGGGCTTTTTCGGAGGCGTTACGGAAACCCCCTTCGGAATCTCCGAGCCCCTGAGGATTATCTCGATGCGCGACGTCTCCAGGTAGGAGCGCGCCATGCGGCCCTTGGAAGCCATCCTCGGGTAGGTGGCCTTCTTGTTCGCGGATGCGGCCACGATAAGGTATGTGTCGCCGAGGCCGCGGACCTTGCCGTTCGCGATGGCGCTCCTTAGCGCCTTGAGGACCATCCCGGCGGCCTTCTTCGGGAACCGCCCCTTCCTGCCGCCAAGCTCCCGCCTGTGGCCGAGGTTCCGGTTATGCCTCTTGAAGAGGACCGGGATATCGCCGTCGGACGCCTTCTCGAGGAATTCGAGCGCCCAGTCCGTCTTCTTGTTCCGTATCCTGCCGCAGACCTCCGAGAGGTCCTTGTAGGACGCGTTTACCCCCTCGATGCGGGCGGCCGCGCAGTCATCCAGCTTTTCCGGTGGGTTGGAGTATCCCTTCATAGCCATCACTTCAGGGGCACGAACTTGGAACCTCTTGTGGCTCCGACGCCGGGTCCGCTGTGCGCGACCCTTCCGGTCGTATGTGAGAAGTCGCCAAGGCGCCGGCCTATCTTGTTCAGGGTGATGTCGACCCTCTTGAACTCCTTGCCGTTGTGGACTCCGAATGTGAGGCCGAGCCATTCCGGGAGGATTATCGCCTCGCGGACGTGCGTTTTTATCAGCTTCTTCGGGTTCGACTTCCGGATTTCCCGGACCCTCTCGACGAACTTCTTGAGGCGCGGGTTGCTCTTGAGCCTGGCAAGCGTCCTGCGGTCGCGCGAGGTTATCCTTTTAAGGAAATCCTCGATGCCGATGGACGCGGCCTTGTCCTCGTCTATGCCTTTCCATGTGTCTTTCTTCATGCAATCATACTCCTGAGGTGCTCTCGGTCATCCGCTTGCCCTTGCGGCGCCCGGTCTGCTTCGCTGCTATGTGGCCGACCTTCCCTCCGGGCGGGGTTCCCCTCGCCACGGTGGTGGGCTTGCCGACGTGGTGCTGCTTGCCGCCGTGCGGGTGGTTGTACACCGCCTGGTGGACGCCGCGCGGGACGGGCCAGAGGCGGTTCATCGCCTTCATCTTGTGATACTGGCAACCCGCCTTGAGCATGGGCTTTTCCAGCCTTCCGCCCCCTGCGATGACGCCGAGCTGCGCCCGGCATTCATTCGAGAGAACGAGCGTGGCCCTGCTCGGAAGCTTGAGATATACGATCTTCCCCTCCTTGGCGATGATGTTCGCGTAAGACCCCGCGGCCTTTACAAGCGAGCCGCCGTCGCCGGGGTTCCGTTCGACGTTGAATATGTAGGCACCGTCCGGGATGCGATAGAGCGGGAGCACGCTCCCGAGCCTCAGCCTGCCCTGGGCTCCGACATCCACCTCGTCCCCAACGGCTATCCCCTCCGGGGCGAGAAGCACGCCGGTCTCGTTGTTGTCGTACTTGACCCTCATGAGCAGCGCCGTCCGGGCCGGGTCGTCGATGAAATCCACGACCTTTCCGGTCAGCACGCCGGCCTTCTCTATGTCGTCATAAGGCCTGTATGCGAGATCCGCCTTGTACCGGTGGCTTGGGGCGAGATATCTCGGCGAGCCAGACCCCCGTTTCTGCTGTTTCAGCCTTTTTCCCATAAGGATACACCTATGCGAGCATCTTGAGCTTGGCCGCTACATCGTCGGCCTTGAACGCCTTGTCGAGGCGAACCGAGGCATGCTTCTTCCCTTCGGAAGTGACCGATGTCCTGACCGACGCGACCTTCACGCCGAAGAGCTTCTCGACCTCCGCCTTCACGTCCCTCTTGGTCGCCCGGAGGTCGACCTCGAATGTGAGGGTGTTCTCGTATTCAATCTTCCCGATGGCCTTCTCCGTCTTAATTGGTCCGAAGATTATCATGCCGAAAACCTCTTCACAATCTCAGGCAGGGCGCTCTCGGAAAAGAGCGTGAGCCTTCCCGGGTGCGTGCCCGGCGCAAGGTGCCTCACCGAAAGCTCGCCCGCCTCCACGACATCCACGCCGGGGAGGTTCGCCGCCGCCTTCTTCACGAGGCCCTTTGATACCACTATGAGCGCGGATTTCGTGCCGTTGCGCTTGGCCTTATCAAGCAGCGCGCCCAGCTTCAGCGCATCGAGCACCCTCTGGACGTCTTTCGCCTTCGAAAGCTTGTCGAAGCCGCTCTCGAGCACGATGGGAAGGGACACGCCGATTTCGGCGCTGGCCCTCCTGCAGACGGTGTCCCGGTCCGCGCTGTATGCTAGGGCGGAGGCGAGCGCGAGCATGTGCTCCTTCCGGTTGATGAATTCCACGATCTTCTTCTCGGGCTTCGGGGGGTGCGCCCTGCGGCCCTTCACCGCGTGGGGGACCCTCTTGACCTTTCCCAGCTGGCCGCCGGGAAGCACCTCGTGGGGGAGGTGCGGGATGCCCTTGTTCTTTACGGCGCCGAAGTCCTCCTTCCGCCCGCGGTAGCGTGCGCTCGTCTCGAGGCCCGCGAAGCGGTAGTTGCCCTTGGGCTGGTACATCCTGCTCTCCTCCGAGAGAACGGCCCTCTTGACAAGGTCCTTCCTCTTGGGGGATTCGAACTGCGCGGGCAGGTCTATCTGCCTCATCGCCTTTCCGTCAAGCGAATACACGGTTGCCTTCATAAGAACACCTACTTTGGCTCGAGGGAGACGAAGCCGAGCTGCGGCTCCTTGATTGCGCCGTCATGGCGGACTGCGAGGCGCAGCTTGATGAGCCTCTTTGCCGGCCCGGGAACCGAGCCCTTCACCACGAGGTAGTCGTTCTTCACGAACCCGTAGCTCGGGAAGCCGCTCGAGGGGTTTATCTCCTCGGGCTTCTGCCCTATCCGGAGTATCATCTTGTTGAGTTCGGTCCTCCGGTGGTATCCGGTCTGGCCCGCCTGCGGGACCGTGTAGAGCACGTATGCGGGGTGCCATTGGCCCAGGGTGCCGACGTGGCGCCTCTTGCCGGTCGCCTTTCTCCTCTGGATGGAGACGCCGAACCTCTTGACCGCGCCCTGCCAGCCCTTGCCTATCGAGACCGAGATTATGTCGACGAATTCGCCGTTCTTGAAGACGTCGCCGATCTTGAGCTCCTTGCCCAGCATGCCCTTCGCGTACTCGAGCTTCTCCTTGGCGTCCTTGCCGCCGCAGCCGATTTCCATCCTCTCGGGGTGCTTTTTCCCGAAGCCCGCCTTGGACGGTAGCGCGGCGACGAGGAGCCGGACGTCCTCCACGGCGCCTTCATCGACCGCCTTGGGGGCCTTGGTCCGGATTCCGGCGAGCTTGAGCGCCTTCTCATCTTTCGCCAGGATGTCGCCCACGGAGTTCCTGCCGCTGTAGCAGCGCAACCCGTACACGACCACCGGCGGAACCTCTATCACGGTCGCAGCGCTCACGACCTCCTGCCCCTTGGTGGGGGATTCGGTCTGGTCGACGTACGACACGTGCGTCATGCCCGCCTTGTAACCTGCGAACCCGAGGACGCGCTTCTCAGCCGATCCCTGCCAGTGGACGCGCGGGTTCTGGCTCGTTGCCCTCTTCCGTGGCCTGTGGGCCATCGACCCTCTCCGGGGCCTCTTGATATCTGTCAATCTATCACGTTTTGCCTCGCGTTGCCCGTGCCTTTCAGGGCATAGCCCCTACTCATCTCGGGACCCCATGGTGTTGCCACAGGATGTCCGCACCGCATTCCACGTCGTGGATACGGCAACGGAACCGCCGGAAATAATTGGACTTCTAGGAGTATGCGTCGAAAGGATTATAAAGGTGACCGAAGGCGGGCGGCAATGCATTTCGTCCATTGCCGTAAAACAAGGCCGGGCTGGCCGGATGCATATTATTATATAGGATTCGCAGGGAATTTTTGTGATAGGAAGTAAAAAAGCATGTTTATAAATGTTATCCGATATATACTATCATGTATAATAGCGGCCAGACCCCCATGGCGATTGTTATAACTGCGGGAGCGGAAGCCATATGAGCAATGGAAGGAGAGGCAGGCTCGAGTTCGGCGCTGCGCCAAGGCCAGAGCCCACCAGGGAGGAGCGCAAAATCGACCTCGCCCTGAGGAGGGCCGCCGAGCTCCAGATAGAAGCCGGCCCGCTGCGCGTCTGCGACCCGCAGGATACCGATGACCGTAAGCTCCACCGTTACCTGCTCACAATCGAGCCCATGCTCGTGGAGGTCGGGCGCCAGACCGGCGACTTCGAGATTTTCGTCGGCCTTATAGACAAGTCCCGGCAGAACCCCATCAACAAGCTCGGCGGAGTTGACGGCGCCGGCGAGATGGCGATGAAGGCGTACTGGAGCGTCGCTGACCGCGCGACCAGCCTGATGTGCTCCATGGAGGGGTTCGACCTGGCCAAACTCGACCTGATAAGGGTGTCGCCGACTTCGGACGAGGGCATCTTCCTCATGGGGGGCAGGGACATATCCTGCAGGGTGAAGGAGAGGTTCGGGCCCGGCGCCACGCTCGGGATGGCATACGACCGGGCGTGGGCAATCGCCAGGAAGGAGCTGGACCTGAGCTCGTATGAATACTCACTCGAAATCCCGGACGGGCACGGGGGGGCCGAGAGGCTCGCCCTCGACCTCGAGGCGTTCTCGCGCGTGCTCTGGCACCCCGAGATGATTGTGGCGTGCCACTCGTCGGTTTCCGAACCCCGGAGGATAGCCCCCGACGAGAAGGGGGGTTTCATCAACGACGAGATACGCGGCCTCGAGAACAGGGAGGTTGCATTTTACGACCTGCTTCCGAAGTCCTTCAGGGGAAGGAACGGCGGCAGCGCGGAGGTCGAATCACCGTTCTTCACGAATCTCGCCAAGGCGGGTGAAAGCGAGAAGGGCACCGGCGCGTACCTGGAAATCAAGCTCGCGGCCAAAAACGATGAGGCGGACGCGCTCCTGCAGTTCGTCTGCGACAGCGAGTCCTGGAAAGGCACCTCGAAGGGATACGCCGAGATATTCTCGCGCAGGTTCGGCATGCGCGCCTTCAACACGTTCATAGGCAAGGCCCGCACGAACAGCATCCTCACTCCGATAGCCCAGGCCTTGGGCGACATCGCGGGGGAGCACTGCGCCGTGCTTCCCATGAACGGCGGCTACATGAACTACTGGGTGGACATGCCCGCGAACGGCGCGACCGCCTACCTTGTCAGGAAGGCGATAGAGCGGAGGATGTCCGGCGGCGGGTGCGGGGGATGCCTCGAACTCGGGCTGGAGCCTTCGGTAAGCATTGTCGAAGCCACCGGCATGAAGCTCGCCGACATGAGGGCCAGGTTCATACTCAACTCCCTGGGGAAGGACCTTTATCCTGCCCGCGTCCTGGACATGACGGATTTCCTGCTCAACTTCATAGAGAACGTGCATCCGGCGGTCCAGCGCGGGATATTCGAAGCCCTCGCCAAAAAGGAGAACGGCGGGAGGCGCGTCAGCATGGAGGACCTCGACAACATGCAGATGCTCCGCCGCGTATGCTCGCTCCGCAGGACCATAAGGGACACCGAGGACATCGTCTGGACCCTCCGCAGGGACGATTCGCTCCCGGATGACATCAAATCCAGGAATGGGGGGCTCGAGACCTGGCTCTTCGAATTCGCATATGAGAGGTTCGAGCGCATATTCCGCCTGCTCGCACTGAGGATAAAGCAGGAGATGGACAACCGCGCAACCGTCAGGCGTTGCTCCGGAAAAACGGCATAGGGACCGAAAGCTCGGCGTCCACGCCGTCGAGCGATTCACGGACGTCCTCGGAAATCGCCCCCGCCTGCTCCTTGCGCTCCCGGATAAGGGCGTCGCGGATGTCGTGTTCCGATTCGGGGTAGCGCACCGCGCTGAGCAGGCTGTTGTTGATGTTGCCGGCAAGCACCTGGGCGGCGATGTTGACCCTTTTTAGAGGATATGTGTTGTTTGCGCCGCATGCGCGCTCGAAAAGCACGCGCAGCGATGCGGCAAGCTCCACCACAGTCTGCGCCGGAAGCGCCTCGGCCGCCGCGGTCTGGGCGTCGAGAAGGCCGGCTTCCCGGCGTTCCTTGACGTCGAGGATGAACCGCCTGGCCTTCTCAAGCCCGCCTTCGAGAGCCGCGATATTGGCCGACGCCCGGCCACGGATTTCTTCGAAGCCCCTCATGGGCTCATCAAGGCTCTGCTGGCGCATCAAATCGTTCATCTTCCTCGTGAAACTGGCCGCGCTGGCCGCGTTCCTGGCCGCTGCGAGTCTTCGGACCGACATGCCCCCCACCTGGTTGATATCCATTTTTTTCCTCTCCAGCACATTAATAATGCGAAATATATATAAAATGTGCTCAAATGTGGTCAAAATTTAACGCAATATACAACTAAAAATAACCCCATATATACACAAAAAAACACAAAAAAAGTGAAAAAAGGCCGCATTCACACATCTTCATAGTTCTCATACACAAGATCGTTGAAGGAATACGCTATCGGATCATCCGAAACGAGCCTTGATGCGTCATCGCCCACAAGGAGCGAGCCGCTCTCGGGGACGAACAGGTAGGGAACGCCCTTGTGGGAGAACCGCACCAGCGGCTTCCCCTTCCGCGTGACGAGCACGCGCACGTCCTGGGACTCGAAGGAGCGCAGCAGGGCCGCAAGGAGTATCGCCTTGTCCATAGCGGTGGCGACGCGCAGCGAATCCATCTCAGAGAAATCCATCCAGAACGAGAACGCGAATTCGCAGGTCCGGATGCGCCGGACGTGCTCGATGGCCCGCTCCGATGCGGCGATGAAGTGCCTCGACGGGTCGTAGGGCGCGATGTCGGAGAGCATCGAGTCGCGGAGCTTCCTGATGTAATCGGTATAAGGCGAGACCTTCTGCCGGATTTCGGATATCGAAAGGGACTCCTTCTCGCTTATCAGGTCCTTGTATCTCCGAAGCACCAGGGCGTAAATCCCGAGCTTCGTCTCCGCGTCCAGTTCGTCTGCCATGTCGTACTGATGAGGCCGGTAAAGGTATATAATTTTACCGAAACAAAGTGAATCGATGGTTTTCGAGGCTTTCGCAGCGCTAGTCGGATTGATGGCGGTCATCTACGCGGGAATCGCCAAGTTCATACAGGGCAGGCTCGCGGACAGGAAGGAGATGGAGGCCATCCAGGCCGAGTCCAGGCGCCTTAACGAGGAGTTCCAGAAGGCCCAGAAGGCGAACGACCGGAAGCGGATGGACCGGGCCATGGAGAAGCAGATGGAATTCCTCCCGCGCATGAACAAGGTCATGTTCAAGCAGTTTCGGCCGATGTTCGCGATAATCATCGTCTTCGGTGCCTTCATGTGGGCCGTGAACGAGATAGACCCCTTCACCAAGGACGACATAACGATAGAACTTACGGACGGCGGAGGCGGCTGCGACCCGGTCGCCGGGGACGGCGTGTTCACCGGATGCTACCTGCTTGAGAACGGCAGCGCCGGCAAATGGACCGTGCATGCGCGCGCTTTCGAGGGAAGCGGCGAAATCGCAAGCAAGGAGGCGCTGTTCTTCCTCGGGGCGGAGGGGGACAGGGACACATACGTTGAGGAGGGGAAGGGCGAGGCGATGGACCTTCGCACGGACAAGCAGGAATACATGCCGGGCGAGGAGGTCGTGATAACGGCGGTGCCTGCGAGCATGACGAAAGGCTCGGAGTTCATCATCCAGCTCGCCGCGCCACGAGAGACAAGCGTGGACCGCGTCAGCGCCCGGCTTTCCGCCGGCACCTACTTCAGGGCGGACCTCCCGATTGAGCTGCCGCTGCTGAACATCAGGAGCTTCTACCAGCCATACTGGTGGTTCATCTTCGTTTCGCTCATAGTGAACCTCGGCGCCTCGTTCGTGCTGAAGCAGGCGAAGGGGAAGGCGGCGGCGAAGGAGGAGGGGAAAAAATGATAGTCGCGATAGCGGGCCTTACCGGAAGCGGGAAGAACACCCTTGGCGGCACGCTGGCGGCCGAGCTCGGCTACAGGCTGGTCTGTCCCACGTTCAAGGACCTGGCGGCGAAGGAGGGCGTGCCGCTTATGGAGTTCCAAAGGAAGGCCGAGAAGGACCCGGACATCGACAGGAAGTTCGATGCGGTGCTCAAAGAGCAGGCGGGCAGGGGGGACTGCGTCGTTACCACATGGCTCGGCGCGTGGATGGTGGATGCCGACGTGCGGATCAAGGTCTTCGCCCCGCTGGGAGTGAGGGCGAAGCGCATAGCGGACCGCGACTCGATGACGGAGAAGGAGGCGGCGGCGCACATTAAGGCGCGCGACGAGGGCAACAGGAAAAGGTACATGAAGCTTTACGGTATAGACATTTACGACGACGGCCCGTTCGACGCGTGCCTCAACGCCGGGATTTATGGCCCGGAGAAGCTTCTCGAGATATCGCTCGCGATAATCAAGGCCAAGAAGGGCTCCGGATGACCTCGGCCGATGATTGCGTCATAATTATCGACAAGCCCCCCGGGCTCGCGAGCCACGAGGTTACGAGCCTCGTGAAGAGGATTGCGGGCGCGAAGAGGGCCGGCCATGCGGGGACGCTGGACCCGGACGTATCGGGAGTGCTTCCTGTCGCGCTCGGAAGGGCGACGAAGCTCATCCGCTACATCGCCGGCAAGGAGAAGACATATGTCGGCATAATGAAGTTCCGCCGCCTGATGGACCGCACGGAGGTCGAGGCTCTTTTTAAAAAATACACCGGGGAGCTCGTGCAGACGCCCCCGAGGATGAGCGCCGTCAGGAAGGCCCCGCGGAAGAGGACGGTCCACGCCCTGCGGCTCCTCGAGCTCTCGGGAAGGCTCGCCCTTTTCGAAGCGCGCGTGGATGCCGGAACGTACATCCGCACGCTTTGCGACGACATGGGCAGGGAGTGCGGGGGCGCGCGCATGGTCGAGCTGCGCAGGACTGCCGTCGGGGCGATAACGGAGGGGAAGGCGCACAGGATGACGGAGCTGGTCGACGCGGTATGGCTCATGAGGAACAGGGGGGACGGCTCGGCATTCCAGGCGATGCTGGTTCCGCCCGAGGCGCTAATCGGCCTCCGGAAGGCGCACATCAGGGAGAGCGCCCTGCCGTCCGTCCTCTCGGGCGCCCAGATTATGATGCCCGGCGTCGAGAAGATAGGCGATGCGAAAAAGGGGGAGAGCGTGGCGGTATATTGCGGCCCGAGGTTCATCGGGGTGGGCAGGATGGAGCTTGACGCGCCGGACATCCTTCCGGGGGGGCGCGGCGTGGCGATAAGGCTCGAGCGCGTGCATGCGGAAAGATAGCCGGCGCCCGTTTTTCACTTTCCCGCATCCGGCTTCCTGCCACCGCCGGGATTTTTATGTTATAAATGTTATGTTTATGTGTTTATAAATTCTTTCATCCACATATCTTTCATGACACTGCACGAGAGCCAGGCTCCCGCATCAAAGAGATACCTCTCCGAAAGGGTATTCCCCAGGCCGGTGAGGAAGGCATTCAGGTGGATGAATTATCATTTCAAGGAGGAGGGGCACACCATAAACCGCTTCGCGAAAACCCTTCCCGAGGAGCAGAGAAAGGAGGTTGTGGAACTCGGAAAGCAGTTCACTACGGCGCACACGAAGGGGAATTTCCCGAGGGGGGTCCGCAACGTGGCATCGTCCCTCGTCGTCGGGCAGTGCATGTGGTATTTCGTCTGCCCGGCGCTCTATCGCATCGACGCCGTCCGCGAGAGCCCCTTCGGATGGCTGGCCGCCGGCGGCCTCGACAAGCTTTTCATCAATGCCGACGACCCGTTCTTCCAGACCGGGGGCTACAGCGCACAGGTCGCGAACCAGGCGGCCGCCTATGCCGGAGGGTCCGTCACGCTGGGGGCCATCGCCCTCGCGGGCGAGCTTGCGACCGACTTTTCGAGGTGCTTCATAGAATACTGGTCGCAGAAGAAATACGGGGTGATGGCCGACGGGGCCGCAAGGCTCTACGGGCAGGTGAGGCCGTTCCCCATGAGGTATTCGAGCCTCGAGGCTTACCAGAAGATGATAAGCTATGCGCTTAGGCCATGGACCATCGGGACCCCGCAGCAGATATACAGCAGCGTGTATGGAATACTCGGCTCCATCTGGAGGACTGGGCCGCAGCTCGCGATAGTCATAACGGTCGGCCGTGCCGTGGACAAGTTTTTCAGGAAGATGGCCGAATGGACCGGCCTGTCTAAGGTGGCCAAAAGAATCGTGGATGATGCGAAGGAGCGCCAGCAGAGGGCCATGGATTCCATCCGGGGCATCGTCGGGAACCACAAGTTCACGGCGCTCAGGCTTCAGCTCGCCGCGGAATCCAAGACGTTCTGGAAATGGAACCCGTTCCGGGAGGCGCTGCGCCACGAAGAAGCGAACAGGGCTTCTACCGCAATCTCCGATTTCGAGTCGGCGAGGGCCAGGGTGGAAGCCGCTGACGAGGCATCCGCCAGCGAGTTTCGGAAGGAAATCGCGGGGATAGCGGCCCGGCTCGAAGCGATTTACGGGAAAAAGAGGATGGATGCTTACGCGCCCTCCTTCGCGTACTACCGCAAGGTAGAGGGCGAGGAGGCCCAGGACGAATACCGGCATGCGGTCAGGCTCGCAGGAATCCTCGGCGAGGCGGTTGCCGAGCTCCAGGCCGTGCGCGAGCTAAGATAGGCCGCGCGCGTCAGTTTCTTTAATCTTTTTCACCAAGCCATACCATGGCATACGAAAAGCAGAAGGAGGACGAGCTCATTCTCCGTGACAGGCTGGCGGTCGAGAGGACCAAGCTTGCCGAGGAGAGGACGACGCTCGCCTACATCCGCACCGGCATGAGCATAATGCTCGCGGGCTTCTTCTTCATGGGGTATTTCACCCAGGGCGCGTTCCACTATCTCGGCTATGCGACCGTCGCGGTGGCTTCCACCTTCCTGGCATACGGATTCTACCACCACAAGAAGTCCATGAAGTTCCTGGAGAAGCTGACCCTCGGCATGATAAAATTCAACGGCGACGACTAGAATTCCCGCCATTCGCCCAGGGCGAGGGTGCGCCTAGCAATACCCTCCACGCCGATTTGCGCCTCAGCGGCAATGGCGGCCTCGCGCCGAACGCGCGTGGAGGGCCGTTTATGCGCGACGAGCGAGCAGCAGTCCTTGTAGGGCTCTATCGATGCGCGGTAGGTGCCGATTCGCTCCGCCGTGTCCACGATTTCCTGCTTGTTCATGCCGCAGAGCGGGCGATAGACGGGCATCGTGGAAGCGTCGTCGGCCGCGAACAGGTTCTCTACGGTCTGCGATGCGACCTGGCCCACGCTGTCCCCGGTGACGATGCCCAGGCGCCCGCCCTCCCGCGCCAGCGCGTCTGCGAGGCGAAGGAGGAACCTGCGGAAAACCACCAGCTCGATTCTGGGGTCGAGATCCATGCTCGCCTTGTAGAACTCGGAGTATGGCGCCAGGAAAATGCGCAGGGGGCGCGGGGAATACCCCCTAAGGCACGCCATAATCCTGCCGATCTTGGATTCCAGCGCATCCGAGTTCGATTGGAGTGAGTGCACGTGCAGGAAATCCACCTCGCAGCCCCGCCGCATCATCATCCATGAGGATACGGGCGAGTCTATGCCCCCGGAGAGCAGCGAGAGCATCTTGCCGCTTGAGCCCACGGGAAGGCCGCCGAAGCCCTTGTGCCGCCCCGTCTGCACGAGGGCGCGCCGTGGCAGGATTTCGACCGTGATGGTGGCGTCCGGGTTCTCCAGGTCCACGCTGCAGCCGGAATCCACGAATGCCTTGCCCACGATGCGGTTGACCTCGGGGGACTTGAACGGGAACGACTTGTCGGAGCGCTTCGTTTCGACGCGGATTTTTTTCCCGGATAGATTTCCGCATTTCCTGATGGCCGTCTCGCGGATGGAATCGATATCCGGCTTTGCCTCGGCGGGGAAAGAGACGTAGTCTATGCCGAAGGTCCTGGTCAGGGCGTCGCGCACGAAAACCTCGTCCTTGAGGGAATCCGACCGCAGAAGAACCCTTCCGGGGAGCCGGTGCACCCTCAAATCCGCCGGTTTACCTAGCGCCGCGGAGATATTGCCGATGAGGAGGCCTTCGAAAGCCCTCCTGTTGCCGCCCTTGATGACGATTTCTGAATAAACTACGCTTATCAGCAACGGAAGCACCGGCTTGGGACTATTCGCAGACCTCGCGCTGCACCTGCTGGATTTTCGAGACGTTCCGGCAGTCCTGGCGCGTGCGGGTCTCGTCCACGCACTCCTCTATCGTGGGCTCGGAAACCACGAAAAGAACGCAGGACGCCTCCTTCACCGGATACCCGGTCGTGTAAATCTGGTCGAAGTCGAAATCCGCCGTCGCCCCGGGCGCGATGGTGTGCGTTATCGGGTCCTTGACGAAGCCGGCATTGCCAAGGGTGTAGTTCGCGCCAACGGACCATGCCCCGGACTTCTGCTTCTCGTCGTTGGTTATCCTGAGGATGCAGCGGGACATCGCCTTCACGCAGTCCTGGCATTCGATCAGGGCCCTGCCGAAGCACGGCCCGTTGCTGATGCACAAATCGACCTTGGGGACGTTTGCCACGGAATATTCGAGCTTCCGGATGCCGCAGACGCTTTCCGTGAAGGACACGTCGGTGCATTCCTCCACGGTCCCGGGTATCTCGTCCACGACCATCCTGCAGGTCTTCTGAGCGCCCGGCCCCTGCGCCTGGCTCCCCTGCGAGGGCTCTGTGCCCGCGCATCCAGCGAGCATAAGGACCGAGACGATGATGAATATCGGGAGCAGCTTCACGGTTTCACCGGTGGTATGAGGCCTTGGCAGGTATATATATGTTTCGTGATGACTAAAACAAGCATGAGGGCCCTCATTCTCCTGCTTGCGGCCGCATCGCTCGCGCACGCCCAGTTCGATGACGTCGAGCTGCGGCTCGCGGGATGCAGGGAGGCGTGCTGCACCGGCGCCGGCGGGGCGTGGGACGCCGGTTCGGGAGAATGCCTGCTTCAGCGCGGCGGCAACGACTACTATTCGTGCAACAACGCATGCCTTGACGATGCCGGCAGGGAAATCGACGCGATGGGCGGGAGCAAGAGCCTCTGCTGCGCGCCCGCGGCCATGCTGCTCGCCTTCGGGGCGGCCGCGTTTCTCAGGGGATAGGGCGCCCCGTCTGGCGCTGCCGATGGAAACGCCGAGGGAGTTGGGCGGACGGCGGACCGTCCGCTGCCTCCCTCTGGTGCTGCCGATGGAAACGCCGAGGGAGTGATTTGAACACTCAATCCACAGGGGAACACGCTTGCGCTTCTTAGGAAAGGGCCCCCGAAAAACGGGCCTGCCGTTCTGCTAAAATTTCCAGGCGTGCGCACTACCAGGTTATGCGACCTCGGCAGAAGTCGGATTGTTATTGAGTTGGCTCGATTGATTTAAAATCATTTGCGGCGATTGAACGCTCGGGAGGTCTTTCCATGTCCTTGAAGCAAACAGACGGCGCAGTGTTCGGGCTGATTGAGAAGGAGCTGGATTACCAGAGGAGGACGCTGAGGCTGATTGCGTCCGAGAATTATGCCAGCAAGGCGGTCATGGAGGCGACCGGCTCCGTCCTCACGAACAAATACGCCGAGGGGTACCCGAAAAAGCGCTACTACGCCGGCAACAGGTACGTGGACGAGATAGAGCTGCTCGCAATCGAGAGGGCGAAGAGGCTCTTCGGGGTGGGGCATGCGAACGTCCAGCCCCACGCCGGGGCGTCCGCGAACATCGCGGCATTCTTCGCCTTCCTCGACGCCGGCGACAAGTTCATGGGCCTCGACCTCGCGAACGGGGGCCACCTGACCCACGGCTCGCCCGTCAATTTCTCGGGGAAGTGGTTCAGGCCGTGCGCTTATACCGTAGACAGGCAGACCGAGGCGCTCGACTACGACGCGATAATGAGAAGGGCGAAGGAGGAGAAGCCGAAGCTGATAATCTGCGGCTACACCGCATACCCGCTGATAATAGACTTCAAGGCGTTCCGCGAAATCTGCGACGCCGTCGGGGCCGTCATGATGGCGGACATCAGCCATTTCGCCGGGCTCGTGGCGGGAGGCGCATACCCCTCGCCCGCGAAATACGCGGACATAATAACCACGACCACGCACAAGACGCTGCGCGGGCCCCGCGGCGCGATGATCATGTGCCCGGAGGCCAACGCGCAAAGAATTGACAAGGCGGTGTTCCCCGGCATGCAGGGCGGCCCGCTCGAGCACTGCATCGCGGGAAAGGCGGTATGCTTCCAGGAGGCCCTCCAGCCGGAGTTCAGGGATTATGCGGCGCAGATTGTGAAGAACGCCAAGGCGCTCGCAGGAGAGCTGGCCGCAAGCGGCCTGAGGCTTGTGGCCGGGGGAACGGAGACCCACCTGATACTCGTGGACCTGACGCCCAAGGGCATCACCGGCAAGGACGCCCAGATGGCGCTCGAGGAGGCGGGGATAATAACCAACAGGAACGCGATACCCAACGACCCGCGGCCGCCGTTCGTA
The DNA here is from genome assembly GCA_964647855.1 of Microcaldota archaeon. Taxonomy (GTDB): domain Archaea; phylum Micrarchaeota; class Micrarchaeia; order Anstonellales; family Bilamarchaeaceae; genus Bilamarchaeum. The sequence goes on from CAZYJW010000002.1 coordinate 163,895, forward strand.
ACGAGCGGACTGCGCGTCGGCACGGCGGCGCTTACCACCCGTGGCATGAAGGAGGGCGAGATGGGGGAGGTCGCGCGCATGATAGTGCGCGTGATGGAATCGCCAAACGACGCAGAGCTCAAGCTCAGGATTCGCGGCGAGGTCGAGGCCCTCTGCGCGAGGCACCCGATATACTGAAAGGAGGGCGGAACCGGGGAAAAATATAAGGGATTAAAAGAATCAGGGGGCCCGATGGCCCCGAAAAAGATTACCTTTTCTTCTTTGCCGATTTTTTCTTCACCGGTTTCTTCTTCGCTTTCTTTTTCGAAGCCATTATTTTTCACCTCTGCATTCCTGATAAAAGAAGAAACAATAAAAATGTTTCTGCGTTTTTGCGCAAAAAACGCCAAAAACGCGCGCAAAACGCGCAGATGCGGGGCAATTTCTGCAAAATTCGGTCGCGCGGATTTTTTCGCGCGGGAAATTGCGATTGCCGGGATTCGAACCCGGGTCGCGAGCTTTTCCTGCGGGATTTAATCCCGTTTAGGCCCCGCCTTTTTCCAAAGGGCGGGATGGGAAGCTCGAATCCTACCGCTAGACTACAATCGCATTGGCGCAGGTTAGAAGCCGCAAACGATTTAATAATTCTTAGGTTGGAAAAAAATGCATGGAACTCGCAATCACACTCCCCTACATGGAGGACCTGCTTTCGCTTCCGGGCGGCCATATGGCCGCCTTCCTGGTGATTCTCTCCGCGATTGCCCTCGCCCTCTACGTGGGCCTTGCGCTCACGCTGGGGATAATCCGGTTCGTCGTTGGGCGGACCAAGACCACGCTTGACGACCGCGTCCTGAAGGCCGTGAGCACGTACCTGCCGTACATAGCGGTTGTGACCTCGCTATGGGTCGCGTTCGAGGCTGTGTACCCCGGCATCGTGGTGGGCGAGAGCTACAGCGAGTTCGACGTCTATGTTACTTTCATGATGGCCCTGGTGGGCCTCATGCTCGCGTCCATCGCGGATGCGCTCCTGGTCTGGTACGGCATCGAGATACGCCCAGACAAGAGGAAAGTCCGCGAGAACGAGGTGTTCCCGTTCGTGCGGAACGTGGTGAAGGTCGCGATAGTCCTGATATTCGCGGTTTTCATACTGCACAAGCTCGGCTTCGAAACAGGTGCGATAATAACCGGCCTTGGGGTGGGGGGCCTTGCGGTCGCCCTTGCCCTCCAGGACACGCTCAGCAACTTCTTCGCGGGCGTCCACATCCTCGTGGACAAGCCGTTCCGCGAGGAAGACTTCATCAAGCTCGACAACGGGACCGAGGGCACCGTGAAGCAGATAGGGTGGAGGACCACCCGCCTCGTCACTCCCGCACAGAACGAGATTGTCGTGCCGAACTCCAAACTTGCGGGAAGCATACTCGAGAACTATTCGAGCCCTTTGCAGATGAGCGGGGTGCTATACACCGTTGGCGTCGATTACAAGGAGGACATAGACGCCGTTGAGAGGATAATTACCGACTGCCTCAAGGAGGTCGCTAAGCGCAACGACATCATGGACGAGCCCTCGATATGGGTGCGCTTCGACTCCTTCGGCGACTACTCGCTGAACTTCAAGTTCGGCTACCTGGTGAAGGGCTACGTCAACAGGTTCGGCGTCCTCAAGGAGGTCAACAGGGAGCTGTTCTACGCATTCAAGAAGAAGGGCATAAACATCCCGTTCCCGGTCCGCGTCATCTACAACCAGGGCACTGATTCCGGCGAAGCGAGGGGAAAGGCCAAAAAGTGATGGGTGGCGCGGGCGGAAGGGCACGCCCCGCAAGGCGCAGCGCCATCTGCCGAATCCGGGGCTTCCCGGGCCTCAGTTCTGGTCGTCGCCCTGCCCCGCCTTCTGGAACAGCTTGACCATCTTGCTCTTGACCGTGACGGGAATCGGCACCGCGACCTCCATGAGCTCGACGGTTATCTCGTCCTTGGCCTCGTCAAGCTTGAGGACCTTGGCGCGCTCGCCCTTGAAGGGCCCGGACGACATCTCCACGATGTCGCCCTGCTCGATGATGAGCGCGGGCTGCTTCTCGGCCTTGACGAGCTTCTCTATCTCCTGCACGGTCACGGACCGCTTCAGGAAGCCCTTGACGTGCTTGACCTTCTGGATGAGCTTGACCAGCGTGTTCTCGTCGTTCGACTCGATGAAGAGATAGCCCTTCACGTTGTCTATGTGCACGATGGAGAACACATCGAGCTTCTCGGCCCGGGACTTCTTCATGAGTATCTCGGCGATTATCTTCTCCTGGCCGGATGTGACGCGAATTGTGTAAATCATGCCGGTTCACCCTGCGATGTAAGAGTTCACTACGTTCGAGATGGCGGAAATGACGAAGCCCACGAAGCCGAAGAGGAACATGCCCGCGGCCGTGACCTTCGCGACCTTCCAGTACTCGTCGTTCGTTGGCTTTCTCGATATGTGTATGATCCTTATGCACCTTTTCACGAGTTCCGCGAGTTCCATAATTTCACCAGGCCCCTAGCCGATGAGGTCGAGATCCAGGTTCTCCGGCTCCCCGCCGTCCGCCTTAACGGCGTATTTCGGGAAGCGCACGCCCGCCAGGACGACAAGGACACGCATGGAAGATTTTTTTATGTTCTCATCGATGCGCGAGCCCCAGATTATGTGGGCGTTGGGGTTTATCCTCCCCGCGGTCTCGCCGACCACGTATTCGGCCTCCTTGAGGCTCATGTCCTCCCCGCCTATGACGTTGATGAGCGCCCTTGTCGAGGTGCTCACATCGGCATCCAACAGCGGGGAATTGAGCGCTGTCTCGACCGCGACGCGCGCCCTGTCCTCCTTCTTGGCGTCGAGGGACGCCTCCCCGAGGCCAATCACCGCGAATCCGCCCTCGCTGAGGATGGTCCGCAGGTCCGCGAAATCCACGTTGACCAGACCGGCCTTGGTGACGAGCTCGGCGATGCCCTTGACCGAGCCGGCGAGGACCTCGTCGCAGACCTTGAACGCGGTGTTGAGCGGCAGGTCCGGCACAAGGCTCAGGAGCTTGTCGTTCTTGATGACTATGACCGTGTCTGTGTTCTTCTTCAGCCTGTCAAGGCCGGCGAGGGCGTTCTCGGTCCGCACGCGCCCCTCAGATGTGAACGGAAGGGTGACCACCGCCACCGTGAGCGCGCCCATGCTTTTCGCCGCCTCGGCTATTATCGGGGCGCTGCCCGTTCCCGTGCCGCCCCCCAGGCCGCACGTGATGAATACCATGGACGGCTCCTTGAGCGAGTCCTTTATCTCCTCCATCGCCTCCTTGGCGGACTCCTCGCCGACAACCGGGTTGCTTCCGGCGCCGCGTCCCTTGCTCACCTTCTTTCCGAGAAGGACCTTCTTGTTAGCCTTCACATGCAGGAGGTGGCGGGCGTCGGTGTTCATCGCGACCAGGTTGACTCCTGATACCCCCATCTGGAACAGGCGGTCGAGCGTGTTGCTTCCGCTGCCTCCGGCGCCAACGACGTAGATGTTCGGCCGGCTCTCCTCTATGAACTTGAGTATCTCCTCGTCGTCCTTGGATTTCGGGGCTATGTCCTGAAGTATGTGCCTCTCGGCCATCGTCTCCGGGGAAGGAGACGCGGTATTACCATCCAATGCATCACCTAAGGGTCAAAAGAATTTGATGGACTTAAAATGTATGAAAAGGTATATATAAGTAGCGAATAGAACGGGGCTGGAGAGCGGACTCATGGCTGGCCGGGAAGGCAGTCCGCTATTTTCATGAATTCGAGCCTGGTTTCGGGGATGAGGGCGGCTATTTCCCTGCGGGCGCGCTTGCCCTGCCCAAGAAGGGCTTCGAAGCGGCCGGGGGCGGTATCGGGGGCCAGTTTTGAAAGCGACCGGGATAGAAGCGAGTTCACCTCATCCGGGCGGACATCGCTGCACTCCGCTTCCAGGTAGTCCTTGTAGAACCATATCAGCAGCCGGGCTGCTTCTTTCGAAGATATCCCATCCGCCTCTTTTCCGGATATGGGCCTAAGGCAGAACATGAGGGGCTCGGGCTCGTAAGGCTCTCCTGATGCCTGCGCGGCAGCCCTCTCGGAATCGCTTGCCATGATTGGCAGGAGGTATATCAGTGGGGAGCCATCCTGAAGCCGTATTGCGCGAATCAGGCTTGTGTTGTCGTGGAACAGGGGCCTTACATGGTTCCGCAGGTGCGCCTCATCCGCGGAGAGGGACGGGTCCGGCTGCTCTATTTCGCCGACAATATAATCAATTCCGCGGCCGTTTGTTTCCACGGCCCTCTGGTTTGAACGCCCTATCATCTGGGACACCAGCGCGGAAGCGACGCCCCGTGTCCGGCTTTCCTTCTCTACGGCCACGATGTTGTACATGGCCAAATTCGCATCCTTGGAATAGCTGTAGAGCGAGGCGCCTATGACCCTGCCCGAATTGTCAGCCGCCACTTCGACGAACCAGTCACCGCCATAACGGTCGAAAAAGTACCTGCGATACTGTGCCTCGTTCTCAATCTCGCTTGGCGGAAAGTTGTCCTTCAGAAGGCGTATAAGGCCCTGGAACAGGCGCTCCCCTTCGGCTTTTCCCTCCTTCTGGACGTTCTTTTTATTGCTGCATACATTGTTCCGGTCAAGGCGGATAAAAGTGAAGTCCAGGCCCGGCTCAAGGCGCGATTTGGCACCGTGGGGGTTTTCGGCCATCAGGGAAGGAAGCCGGTTCCGGGTTTCAGAAGAGGGATTGGTGGTGTGGAGTAGCTTTTTCATGAATATAATAGTGTCTAAAAGTGTTTATAAATGTATTTAATTCTGCCATGATTCCGGGTATACCGGGTATTCCTCCGGCATCGACCGGTTTTTCAGGTACCATGCATAAGCAAGCCCGAAAATAAGGCCGCCGAGATGGGCGGCGCTCGCGATTCCGCTCGCGATGTTGAAGGTCCCGAGGAACTCGAAAACCACCCACAGTATCGCGGCATGGCGCATCTTCATCGGGAAGAACCAGAAGAATATCCGCATGTCGGGCAGCATGATCGCGACGGCGCCCAGGATGCCGTAGATGGCGCCGCTCGCCCCGAGAGCGGGATACGGAGGGATGATGCCGAGTACGTATGTCATGAAGTAAAGGAAGCCGCCGAGGAGGCCGGCCCCGAAGTATATCGCGAGGTAATCCCTCCGCCCCACCTGCGTCTCCAAGACCGAGCCGAAGACGAATAGGGCGTATGCGTTGAAGAAGATGTGCGTCATGCTCCCGTGGAGGAACATGCTTGTGAGGAACCGCCACGGCTCGCTGAATGCGAGCAGGGGGTCGAATATGAACGCGTCGGTGAACGGGGGGATGATTAGCTGGAGGACGAAGAACAGCCCGATGGCTGCGAGAAGGTATGTGGAAATGTTCGCCATGCTAGCGGATAAGCAGGCAAGGGATATTAAGCTTTCAGCCCGGGGGTCCCCCCGAACCGGACCGCGACGATGGATATGTCGTCGTCTTTCGGAACGAGCAGCCCCCTCGCGGACTCCTTCCGCCCTCCCTTCATTCGCCCGCGGATGGCGGCCATGATGGATTTGACGGCTTCCTTTGGCCCCTTCTTCCCCCGGATGATGCGCCGCAGGTCCGCCTCGCCGGAGGAATCGAGGACGTAGCCGTCCTCAACCTCTATTTCAAGGTTGTCGGAAAGCCCGTCGCTCGCCATTATGAACGACTCGCCCGCCTTCATCCTCCCGCTCCGGATATTGACCGCCAGCTCGTTGTCCGAGCCGAGGACCGAGGACACCAGGTTCCGGAAATGGAAGAACTTCAGGATGGAGTCGCCGTCGGAAACGACGCGCGCAAGCGGAAGCTCGAGCGACGCCGCCCCGCCCCGGGTGACGCTGAATACCGGCGAGTCCCCTATCGAGGATATTATGAACGAGCCGTTTGATTCCAGGATGAGGATGGACGCGGTGGTCGCGCCCAGCAGGATTGCACAATGCGCGGCGGAAAGGGCTTCCTCGACGTCCTTCTCGCTTATCGCCTTCAGCCCCCGGAGGTGCGAAAGGACGGCCTTCGCGGCTTCTGACGATGCGGCAGCGGCACCGGGGTCGCCGCTCACGCCGTCGAAGACGCCCGCTATGAGGCGGGTTTTCGTAACGAAAACGAAGGCTGAATCCCCGCACTCGCCATGGCCCCTCTCGACGACCATCGAATAGGCGCAGAAAGGCGCGCTGCCGCTGGATGATTTCGATTCTTCGACATCCTCGCCGCATATCAGCCTTTCCATCCGACGGCACCCCTGACTGCGGCATATGGCGCGGCAGTCTTTATCCCGACCGGCGAAAAATGCGTGCGTACGGCAGGGAATCCGGCCTGCCGCAGCGCGCCAAGCACGGATTCCATGGTCGGCACCGATTTGAGGTTCCCGAGCCCGCAAAGGGCGTGCACGTCGTAGTAGTACGGCGGCATGCCAACTTCGCCCCCCATTTCGGATAGCATGCGCGAGATTTCCCCCGAATCTGCATAGGCGCGCTCTTGGTTCAGCTCGCCCATCCGCCTGACGAACCCCGGGTCATGGAGCTCCCCCAGCCACAGCGGGCCGGCGAAGTCCGCCCCTGCGCCGCACTCTGCGCAGGCGGGCGGGGGGAACTGCCCGGCGCCCCGGAAACCGCAGCGGCGGCAGAAGAACACATGGCCGAGGGATTTCATGGACGAGTGCGCAAGCTCGGCGCTTCGCCGCACCTCTATTACGCTTTTAAGGTAATGCCGGTCGGAGAAGGAAATGAGCGGCTTTATGCCCATGTTGAACTCGGCCGCGGTCTCGGCTATTCGCTTAATCATGATGCGCAGGCCAGTTTCGTGGGTGAATTCGTTGTTCATGGGTTTGGAATGGTAATTCTTCAGGCAGGGGGCGGTCTTCCCTCCGCAGAGGACCGCGACATCCGTCGCGGTGACCGACAGGTAGGCGGTTTTCTTAGTGTTGAAATAGCGGAATGCGTCGACGAGGTAGGGGGCTGGGGTTCCGAACGGGTCGATTTCAAGGAAATCCGCGTCCAATTCGAACGCGAGGCGGGAGATGTTTCCGAGCGCGGTCTTGGCGGTGGAGGGCTTGAGCTTCGCGGCCTTTATGTTCTTCCTGGCAAGGGCGATGGCGCGCTTGTCTATGTCCAGGAGTGTGAGCTTCTTCACGTTCCGGTTCTCTTTCGCGTAGCGTATGCCCCGGATGCCGCTTGCGGTGAACGCGTCCACCACTTCGAGCTTCTCTTCGATTGCCCCGACCGCCAGGGAGGACATGCTCCTGCACAGGCGCATGGCGGGATTGTAGAACACGGAGTCCGTCGTGCTGAAGCGGGTTTTCTCTTCTTCCAAGTGGATTACCGGTCCGGAATTCGCGTGGGACATTATAAAATCCCTGCATTTCCCGGCATTTTACGCGTTTCGCAATTATTCTCGTAAATTCATTACTCCATATTTAAACATTGTTATTCACCATATATAAACATTTCCAACCATCTTTTTCTCGATGACAGACGCCAGCAAGCAGGCCGGCCCAGGCGGGAGGACAAAGCCCGATGCGGTGGAAGCCCCAGCCGGAGGCAGTGCCTGGGCAGGATTGCCGCTAATCGAGCACACGCCGAAGCGATGGGCCGGGTTCCTGAGGACGCGGACGCCGATACTGGAGAGTATAATACCAATAGGGCCACAGGGGCAGAGGAGATGGAGTGCACTCGGAGACGAGTCACTAATCGCCCACGCCAATTGGAGACTCCAAAGCGATGGGATTAGCAGCCCGAAAGAATTGAAGAAAGCGGACGGTGGGCTGTATTACGCCCTTTCATCGAGAGGACTGCTCGACGAAACCCGAATCATCAGAACGCGAAGGACCTGGGAATCATTAAGCGACGATGAATTGGTCCGGCATGCGACGGAGTACGTCCGAGAGAGGGGAATAACCAGACAGCGCGAACTGATTCTGGGGGAAAAGGCGGATTTGGGGCTTTATGGGGTATTGAAGAGCAGGAATCTGCTGGATAGAATCGAATTCGATTTGAAAAGATGGAAATGGGAGCAGATGACTGATGAGGAGATTATCGCCATTGCGAAAAAAATTATCGCTGGCAAGGGGATAAGCTTAAGGTCGGATTTGAATGACTCGGCCAGGGGGGACCCCAGGGTTTACAACATATTACGGAAGAGGGGGCTGCTAGGAATGGTCGGGCTTGACCTCCGGAGCCGCGACTGGGCCGCGATGGCTGATGAAAAGGTGGTCGAGCAGGCCCGGCGCTTCATCCAAGAAAAAGGGATAACGGGCAGATTCGGGCTGGAAAGGACCGATGGGGGCATGTGCCGGGTATTGCGCCAAAGAAAACTGATGGACAAGGTATTTTCGCAGATTGAATCTTCGAAGCACACGGATTCTGTCAATAGCGTGCTGGACGCGCTCGACTCGTTCGGTGATTCCGAATGATGCAGGCGCATGACTTCCCTTTCATCAGCCACTCACCCCGGAGATGGGCCGAGTTCGTGAGGACGAGGACGCCGATACTCGAGAGCATCGTGCCGCTTCAGCAAAGCGGAGCCCGGAATTGGAAGGCGCTCGGAAACGAAGCGCTCCTTGCTCATGCAAAATGGATGCTTGTAGATGAAAGTATAAGGTGCAGGAAGGAGCTGGAGAGGGTGGATAAGAGGCTGTATCAGGCTTTGTTGAAGAGGGAGCTGCTGGATGACGTGGGGCTTGAGTACTTGCGCAGAGAGAAGCGGGACTGGGCTGCGATGGAGAGGGATGAGCTGGTTGAGTTTGCAAGGGGGTTCATTGCAGCTGAAGGGATAGGGGGGAGGACGGAACTTGCGAGGGCGGATCCAGGGCTGTATAATGCTTTGGGGAACAGGGGGCTGCTGGATGCTATAGGGCTTGAGAGTGTAAATGCGACGGATAGGGATTGGACCAAGATGAGTAATTCGGAGCTAATTGCGTTTGCGATGGGGTTCATAGCGGAAAGGGGGATAGGGAGGAGGACGGAGCTGGGGAAGGCGGATTATGGACTGCATAAAGTTTTGGAAAAAAGGAAGCTGCTGGATGAATTGGGGCTGCCGAATTTGACGAATGAAGCTTGGAACCGGGCGCGATTTGCGAGGATGGAGATGGCTGCGCTTGCAAAGAGTTTCATTTCTGAAAGTGGCGTAAGGGGTGGAAGGGAGCTTAGGAGGGCGAGCCCGGGGCTGCATAGAGCGCTGGTTGGAAGAAGGCTGCTGAATGTCGTCTTCTCTGATATCGAATCTTCCGGGCATACTGAAGCGGTTGATGACGTGCTGGACGCGCTCGACTCGTTCGGTGATTCCAAATGATGCAGGCGCAGGACTTCCCGCTGATTAGCCATTCGCCCAAAAGGTGGGCCGAGTTCGTGAGGGCGAGGACGCCGATACTGGAGAGCATCGTGCCGCTCGATTCGCGCGGATGGAAGAATATGAAAGCGCTGGGAAATGAGGATCTTATTGCTCACGCCAGATGGAAGATAGCCAGCTTGGGGGTAGGAAGAAGAAAGGATCTGGCTGAGGCGGATTCTGCGCTGTATAAAGCGTTGAGGAAGAGAGGGCTTCTGGAAAAAGCCGGACTTGTAGCTAAACTTCGAGTCTGGGGCGCTATGGGCAATGAGGAGCTTGTTGCGCATGCGCAGGAGTTTATTGCAGAGGTAGAGATAGACGGGAGGATAAACTTACAGAAAGAGGATTCGAAGCTATATCAGGCTCTACGGAGGAGAAAACTGCTGGATGCAGTCGGGCTTGAAAAGAAACGTCGGGACTGGGGCGGGATGGGGGATAATGTTCTGGTAGCCCAGGCCAGGGAGTTTATTGCGGAGAGGGGGATAGGGAGTAGAACTCACCTAGCGAAAGAGGATGCTGGATTGTGTGATGTATTGAGGAGGAGAGAGCTTATGGAAGCAATCGGGCTTCCGGATTTACGAGGGCAGGTTAGGGACTGGACACGGATGGATGGTGAAGAACTTGTTGTATACACAATAAGGTTTATTTATGAGAATGGGATCGGCGGTAAAAAGGAGCTATCGGATGCAGATCCGGGATTGTACCGGGTTTTGAGAAAGCGGGGGCTGCTAGATGAGATAGGGATTGCGGAGAAGCAACGGAGCTGGGCGGGGATGAGAAACGAGGTGCTGGTTGCCCATGCCAGAAGAGTCATTGAAGAAAAGAAGATAGGCTGCAAAGGGGGGCTTCGGAAGGCGGATTCGGGGCTGTATCACGTTTTGAGGAGGAGAGGGCTGCTGGATTCTGTTTTTTCCCGAGTGGAATTCTTGAAGCATGCGGATGCCGTTGATGGCGTAATTGCCGCGCTCGATTCGTTCGGTGATGACGAATGATGCAGGCGCAGGACTTCCCGCTGATTAGCCATTCGCCCAGGAGATGGGCGGAATACCTTGGAAAACACCTTCCTATTGAAGAAAGCATAATACCGCTGGGGGGCGGGGACAAGGTGGATTGGAACGCCCTGGGCAACAGAAGAATCGTCTCCCATGCGAACTGGCTCCTCATGGAGCGTGGAATCAGGAACAGGCATGAATTGAGGAATGAAGACAACGCCCTGCTAATGAGCCTGAGGAGGAGGGGGCTTCTCGACGAAGTCCATTTCATGGATAGGCAGCAACATCGCAGGTGGGGCACGGACGAGGAATTGCTCGCCTTCGCTCAGTCATACATAGACTTAAACGGAATCACCAATTCCAATGAGCTGCAAAAAAGGGATGGCGGCCTGAATCATGCCCTTCGGAGGCGGAGCCTTATGGACAGAATAAATTTCAAGGTCCGGAGGAAAATAAAAAGCTGGGGGGCGGATGAAGAGCTGATTGAGACCGCGAAGCGCTATGTGAGTGATAAGGGGATCAGAAATCCCAGGCAACTCAGGAAGTCCTGCCGCACCATGTATGCCGCACTCGAAAGGCGGAGGTTGTTTGGCGAGGTGGGATTCGAAAGCATGCAGGTCAAGCGCTCCTGGGGCACGAATGCTGAAATCATTGATTATGCAGCAGCCGCCATCAGGGACGGTCGTATACTGAAAAGGGGGCAATTGCAGAAAATGGATGGAGGATTGTACAAAATACTGCTGAAAAGGGGGCTTCTGGACGCTGTATTCACGAGATTAGAACGTTCAGCGCACCTTAGTTGTGTTGATGAAGTCTTGGATGCGGTTGATTCGTTCAGCCCTTCGGATCAATGAATTCGCGCATCGCCACGGTCGCATACGAGCCTGAAGGCAGTGAGAAGCGGAAGACAGATTCAGAATATGTGAAATCCTTAAGCGGGGCGAGCAGGGTGCGGTATGTGCCCTTGGACGCGATTTCCGGGATGCTTTTCATGCGGAATGCGTCCTTCTGGATGTTCAGGGAGTCGAACAAATCCTTCTCTCGCTTGTTGAGGGGCGAGTTGTAGCCGATCAGCTTCGCGGATATCCACCCCTCGGCCTCCGTCTTATTAAGGTCAGGGAAGCCGAGCGTCTCCCCGCAGAAATACTCTCCCTCCTCCAGTTCGAGCGCGCCCCCGCCTTCATTGAGGCGTTCCGAAAGCAGGCGGTTGAAGAGGTCGGACTGGAATGCATGGACGAACATCAGGAGGATGTTCCTTGGGAGCGAGCGGAAAGCGCCCAGCTTGTCATCAGGCTTCCAAGCGAGATGGGCGAGCATCGAGCGTTCGAGGCGAAGATGCTTCGGGAAAGAGTTCAGGGCGCGGGCGTAGTCGCCGGTCTCCTCCAGCTCCTTCCGGGCGAGTTTCGCCTCTTCGTGCGTTTCGCCCTCGCTGCTACAGAGGAAAAGCTTGAGCGCCCCCTCCAGGTCGTCCTGAAGGAGCTTCTCGCCAATCAGGTGGGTGTTCTGCCGCGATGAGCCGAACCTCTGCCCTCCGAAGTAGTTGGGGAACCTGCCGCCGAGCTCGTTCGAGATGATTTCTACGCGGCCGCCAGCACCTTCGCACGCATTACGGACGCGTATGGTGAAGCGGTTTCCGAGCAAATCCCCGAGCCGGACGCGGTCCTGCGCAAACCAGGCGCCGTTAATCGAGATGTCCTTGATTTTCAGGGCCAGAAGAGCATCCCGATAATCCCCGCGAACGGACGCTGTCTGGGTGGTGGTCGCGACCTTGTCCTTCGAGCCTGCGAAATTGAAATTGCGCTCGTTCGTCCTCAGGCGCCTTGCGATTTCGCTGATTGCTGAATTCGTGGACCAGTTTGTTTTTTGCAGGATGAAACGCGTATACGGGCCCGGTTCGGAAGGGCGCTGGATTTGCCCGCCCAATGGGTAAAGCTCCCCGTCAGGGGCAATCTCTTCCACAAGGAAGTCGCCGGGATCGGATTTCATCGCCCCGCCGATGCCCCGGGATTTGGAAAGATAGGAAAGCATCGGAAGGATAATGGAAAAAAGGATTAATAACCGGCAGCGACAAGGCCGGCAATGACATGGGTTGTGAGGTGCACCTCGGATACGTCCATCGGTTTTCCCTGTTTGAGGGCGGTGGCGACGCACCTTCTTGAGAAGTCTTCAGGCGTCACGGTCACGGGCATGTAGTATACGGCGTCGGCGGCAACAGTGAACGGAACGCCCTCGCTGAGCGCGACATCCGCCATCACCTTGAAGCGGCCGACCTGGTCTGCGTCAGGCCCCTTGGCCGCAGCGAAAAGGACGCAGTCTGCCATTTTCGCAGCCCGCCTTGCGGAAAGCCCGTGCTTCATTTCGAACTCGGATTGGAGGAGCCCGCGCTCGCGGACCGCCTCGTCAGGATTAGTGTAGAGCTTGGCGTGCTCCGCTGCGTAGAATGAGGTCACTCCGGCCTTCCTGAGTGCGGCTACGACGGCATTGGCGTCGGCTATCCTCTGGGGGATTTCTTCCGCGGGCGTCTTTCCAGCGATGCGCGATGCCAGCGATTCGGCGTGGCTCGGCTTGTCTAGGCCGGCAATCTTCGCAGCGACATCCTTCTTTCCATTGGCTAGCTTGGACATATAATCACAAAGTTATAACAATTAGAACAATTTTTAATTATGCTTGGTATCAGGGACAGGGGGGCGCAGTGTTGGGAAGCATAGACGCCGTAAAAACATACGGCAAATAACGAAAATTACACTAATTACGACTTGTTTAAAAGTGTTCCGATATATACCTTTATGTATGAAGGACAGCCATGACCCAGGGCCAGTGAGGAACAGGTTCGAGGCCCACCTCCGGGAGCAGAGCCCCCCCGGCTACAGGCTGTACATCTCAATCAAGAAGCTGGCGATTTCCAAGGGGACTGACCCGGTGCGCGAGTTCAGGGACTACATCTCCTCCGGAGCGCCGGACAAGGGCGGCAGGCCGTCCCTGAGCCCGCAGGCCGCCAGGGAAAAGGCGATGTCCTTCTGGCTAAAATGCGTCGGGAAGCGCCTTGTGGAATCCGAGCTCAATGACGTGGAGTTCCTGCGCGCGGCGATGGCGGAGCGGAAAATCGACCTTGACGAGATTGTCGACATGTGCGACGGGGACCTCAAGAAGGCCGCGGACGTCATACGCGCGTTCCACCTTGAGAAGCTCGACGGCGTGGACTTCTCCACGGTGTATATGGTCGTTGACAAGCTCCTGCGCTCGAGAACGGAGCAGAAATGGAAGAATGCCGGGGAAGGCGAAGCCGACAAAGAGGCGGAGCGTCGCGAAAGGCCCGTGCCTCCTGCGCCCAGGCATTTCTATTTCGACGAAATCCCCGAGGACGTGCTGGCCGAGATGATAAGGAACGTGGACGGCTTCGAACTTCTCAAGAAGATAGGGATAGAGAAGTACCAGCGGGAATTCGAGCTGGACCCCGAAGCCGCGGAAAAGGCGCTGGAGGAAGGCATCGCTTCCTGCGAGGGGCCCGCAAAAAAGGGGATGCTCGCGAAGGTCCGGGATTACTACCGCGAGCTGATGACGCTCGAGATACCCGGGATTGTCGCGACCACAATCGATTCGGCAACCGGCCTCGAGGTCCGTTTCCCGGCGGTGCACCAGAAGGTCGGGGCGCGCTTCATAGCCACAAAAAGAAGGGCGCTCATCGCGGACGAGATGGGGATAGGGAAGACGGCCCAGGCGGTCATCGCCAAGAACCTCATCGACAGGCAGGAGGGGAGGAAGACGACTTCCGTCGTGGTGGTTCCAAACAACATGCTCCGCGGATGGGCGGCCGAGATAGCGAAATGGAACACGGAGAAAAAATCGGTCGTGACAATCAGCAGCGGGGACAAGGCGGGCGCCCTTGAGAGGGTGGCCAGGGAAAGGCCGGATTTCGTCCTCGTGTCGTACGACATGGTTTTCAGGAAGCACAATGGCGGGACCGTCGGCTCCGAGCTGGCGAAGGTGTGCGACTACCTCATACTCGACGAAATCCATAACGCCAAGGACGCCAGGAACTGGAGGGGCAGGCAGGTGATGGAGCTTTCCCGCGCCAGCAGGTACGTTGCGATGCTGACCGGGACCCCGGTCCCGAACCGGGTGAGCGACCTTGGCGTGGTGGCGACGATTCTGTGGAACCACGAGTTCGAGCCCGACGAGTTCAACCGCAGGTATGAGAGGCAGCCGCAGGTCGTCAGGGAATACATACTGCCATTCATGCTCAGGAGGAGCAAGAAGGGGACGTTCGGCGAGACGAAATGCACGAGGCACATAGTGACCGTGCCGATGACAAGGGCCCAGCAGAAGGCCCACGAAAGGGCGGCCCTCAATGCAGGCCGCAGGAAGTCCCTGGACCTGCTTTTCGAGCTCCGCAAATGCGCGCTCGACCCCCGGCTTGTCGGCATCGACGAGGAGTCGCCGAAATACGCGAGGCTTGCCGAGCTGCTCGTGGACCACCATGATGGCAGGCCGGCGGTCGTATTCAGCAGCGAGCTAAAGGAAGGCGTGCTCGACAAGCTTGAATCGGGATTGTCGGGCTATGGTTTCAGGGTCGCGAGGATTGACGGGGATCAGGAAAGGAGCGGGAGCAGACGCATGCGCATCCTCGAAGATTTCGTGCGCGGCGAATACGACGTCATAGTGGCGACGCTCAAGACGCTCGGAGAGGGCGTCAACCAGCTTTCCGTGGCGAGCAGGGGGTATTTCATCGACGTCCCCTTCACGGAGGCGCGGCTCGCGCAGGGCATAACGCGCCTGGACCGCAAGGGGCAGAAGAATCCGGTCGACATATACATACTTGTTTCGGAAAACAGCATTGACTCCCTTCTTCTGCGCCTCATCGAGCAGAAGAGGATTCTCGGTCAGCTGCTTATCGACGGCATGGAGCTCACCCCGTCCGAGAAGCAGATTATCGAATCGGCCGAGAAGCTGGTGGAAAGCGGAGGAGACGTCCTCCGGAACCTTTACCGCTTCTTCGGCACCACTACGAACCGCAGGAGCGAGGAGGTCTGCAGGCTGCTCCAGGACGAGGCCATCGGCAGGTTCGTGGCCGAGAACTATTGGGAGAACTTCGAAGGCTCGTTCTACGGAAACACAATGAACCTTATCGTCCGCGTTATTGAAGGGCTTGAAAAGGGCGGAAAGAGGTTCGATAACGCGCTCGACATCGCTTCGGGCCCGTGCTGCCTCGCCCGCGCATGGGGAAGGCAGGTGACATCGCTCGATGCGAACAAAGCGGCCCTGGATTACGGGCTGGCGAAGCTCGGGGACAAGGCGGGGGAGGCCGTGCATGCCAGCTTCACCGCGATGCCGCTCCCTGATTCGAAATTCGATTTGGCGGTGTTCTCGCTCGGGCTGCTCCACTCCGCCCCGGATGAGAGGGAGGCCATCCTGCGCGAGATGAACCGCGTGCTTTCCGTGGGCGGGGTGGCGATAATCACGACGCCCAGCGGCGACGAGCGGTATGAGAAGCTGTCGAAGGCGCTACCGATGCTGGGCTTCAGGGCGCTTCCGCAGATAACCGGCACGGCGCTCGGCGTGGAGAAGAAGGAGTTCGAATGCATGATCATCAGCGCGGTGAAGGTCGGGGAGCCCCAGGCTGGCGGGCTGCCCGTCGGCCTCTTCGATTTCCACGGGGACAGGATGGAAAACGAGAGCTGGGAGGCAGCGGTCCCGAAGAAAATCAAGCGGCGCGTATGCGAGGAGTTCGAGATAGATGACATTTCGGCCCAGGACGCAGGCGAGCAGTCCGCGGGGGAAATTCCTGCGGGGCAGGTTCCTGCCGCCTTGCCGCCTCTTATGGGGGACGAGGTGGCAGCGGCAGATGCGGCGGATATGGTGCCCGAGATGGAAATGTCCGCCCCCATCCCGGAGGCCTGCGGGGAGAAGGCCGGTGATGTTGCCCGGGAGGAAGAGAGCGCCGAAAACCCGGTGTTTGCAGGAGGGGACCCAATCGAGTTCCTGAAGAGGAAATACGGCAACGACATCAAGAGGATTGTCCAGGTGGCGCCGGACGAGGAGCTCGCCGCGCTCGGCGTCGAGAAATCCGTCAACAGCAGGACGAGGATGTATTGCCTGCGCAGGATAGACGGCGACATGAGGGCGGACCATGACGATTTCGTGAAAAAGGCGGGCAGGGGAAGAGGCGGCGGAAAGGGGGGCAGCGGGAGGCTGGCGATATGATGGAGACCGCCGCATCCCCAAGGAGGCCGCTGAAGCCCTGGCCGGACAGCCAGGTGCTAAGGATTATCCGGCCATGGAGCGAGCCGCGCATGTCCGAGGCATGGAGCAGGCGCCTGGAAATCAAGGGCGTCGTCCAGCGTTCGGGCGGAAGGCGCAACTGGTCGGAACTCGGGAAGGACGGGCTCGTGGCATTTGCGAAAAGAGAGATTGCCGCGAATGGAATCAGCAGCAGGAGGGAGCTGCAGGAGAAGGATTCGGGGCTCTACCAGGCCCTCGTCAGGAGGAAGCTGGTGGATGTGGCTTTTTCGGGTGTCGGCCGGCGCGAACACCGGGATAGTGTGGATGGCGTTCTGGACGCGCTGGATTCTTTCTGGGAGCATATGCCGCCCGCAGGCAGGATGCCGGAAAAAAACGGATGCAGGGAGACGGCCGGCTCGCCAGATGACCAAGTCGCGAAAGGAGAGAGGCGGAGGCTGGGGCTGCTCTCCGGGATGAATGGCATCGAACTCGCCGGCTACGCCGAATGGCTCATCGCGGCGCTTGGAATCGAAACCCGGAACGAGCTGGCCTGCAAGGACGCCGGCCTGTATTCCACGTTGAAAGCAAAGGGGCTGCTGGGCGCCATCGGGCTTCCGGACAGCTTGCGCAGATGGGCGGAGATGCCTGATGACGAGCTCGTTTCATTTACGAAGCGCGTGATTGAAGAAAAGGCGATTGGCGGGAAGGCGGAGCTTGAGAAGGTGGACTCGAAACTGCATGGCGCTTTGAAGAGGCGGGGGCTCCTGGACCGGCTGGGATTCGCCAGGAAAGGCCCGGACTGGCGGAAGATGGGGCGGGATGAAATCGCGGAATTTGCACGGCGCCTCGTAAAGGAGAACAACATCAGCGGCAGATGGGAGCTGGAAGTGAGGTTCAAGAATGTTTATGCCGCCCTGAAGAGGCGGGGTATGATGGATGAGGTGGGGCTCGGGGAAAAATCCCGGAATTGGGGCCGGATGGGCGACTATGAGCTTGCCGAATTCGCCAAAATGTTCGTGGAAGAGTGCGGCATTTCCGGGAAGGAGGCGTTCAGGAAGGCTGACAGGGGGCTCTATGGGGCGTTGAAGAGGAGGGGCCTGGTGGGGCGGCTTGGCTTCAAGGAGACCCATCGGACGTGGAAGGGCATGGACCGGGAGGAACTCCTAGCCCGCGCGAGGGAAATCATCGCCGTGCAGGGCATTAGGACGAGGAAAATGCTGCAGAAGAGGGATTCGGGGCTGTATAACACTTTATCCAGGAGAGGCCTGCTGGACTGGGTGGGATTCGAGGAGAGGCGGCGGGAATGGGGAACTGACAGGGAAGTGCTTGCCTATGCGGGGCAGGTCATTGCTGAGAAGGGGATAAGGAACAGGCATGGGCTGGAGAAGGCGGATAGGAGATTGTATGAGGTTTTGAGGGGCAGGGGCCTGTTGGATGCCGCTTTCGCCCGGATAGAATCCTCGAAGCACGATGATGCAGTGGATGGCGTGCTGGACGCGCTCGAATCGTTCGGTGATGCGAAATGAGGCACGCCCAGAGACAGAAACCGGAATCGGCCGCAAAACGCACCCCTCCAGAACCATTAATCGACCAGGAGCCAGCCGAAAAGAGGCCGTTCAGGCTGCTTTCGGGAATGAGCGGCATCGAACTTACCGGATATGCTGAATGGCTGATAGCTTCATTGGGGATTTCCGGGAGGAAGAAGCTGTATGACGTTGACAGGGGGATGTATCAGACTTTGAGAAATCGGGAGCTGTTGGATGATGTGGGGCTTCCGAATTCCAATGAAAAACACAGGCGATGGGCGACGATGGGGGATGAGGAGCTGCTCGCTTACGCCAGGAATTTCATTGCGGAGAAGGGGATAAGGAACAGGAAGGGGCTGCAGAAGGCTGATGGGGGATTGTATCAGGTTTTGTTGAAGAGAGGGCTGCTGAATTCCGCATTTTCAGATGCCGAGTCCTCCAGGCATTCCGATGCCGTTGACGGCGTGTTGGAAGCGCTCGATTCGTTCGGTGATTCCAAATGATGCAGGCGCAGGACTTCCCGTTAATCAGCCATTCGCCCAAGAGATGGGCCGAGTTCGTACGGACGAGGACGCCGATACTGGAGAGCATCGTGCCGCTGAATGCCAGGGGCCAGAGAAATTGGGGGGGTATGGGGAATGAAACGCTCCTGGCCCATGCAAGATGGAAAATCCATGATGAAAAAATAGGGGGACGGGAGGAGTTGCGGAGAGTGGATCGGGGCCTGGGTTCTGCTTTGAAGAGGAGGAATCTGCTGGATGCAGTCGGGCTTGGGGATTACCGCGGAAAGAGAAGGGACTGGGCGGGTATGAGGGAGGATATGCTGGTTGCCCATGCGAAGAAGGTTATCGCGGAGACGGGGCTGGCAAAGAGGGGGGAGCTGGCGAAGGCGGATAGGCAGCTGTATCAGGCCTTATGGAGGCGGGGGCTGTTGGAAAAGGTTGGGCTCGGAGAAAGCAAAGAAAAGCTAAGGAATTGGGCCAATGTGGGGAAAGATGAGATAATTGCGCTTGCGAGGGCGTTCATTTCGGAGAGGGGAATCAGAGGAAGGAGGGCCCTGTGGAAATCAGACAGGGGACTATATGCGATTTTGAGAAGAAACAAACTGCTCGAGGATGTCGGATTGCCGAACCTTAGGGAGAAAATGAGGAACTGGGCCGTGTTGGATCATGCCGCTTTGGTTAAGCATGCGCTGGGGTTCATTGCGGAAAGGGGAATAGACAGCAGGAAAAAACTGATGGACGCTGATTCTGGCTTGTATCAGGTTCTGAAGAAAAGGAAGCTCCTGGATTCGGTTTTCGCCAAAATCGAAACCTCCAATCATAAGGCTGCGGTTGACGGAGTGATTTCTGCGCTCGATTCGTTCGGTGATTCCAAATGATGCAGGCTCAGGACTTCCCTTTGATTAGCCATTCGCCCAAACGATGGGCAGAGTTCGTGAAGACAAGGACACCCATCCTGGAGAGCATCATACCGCTCGATGCCAGAGACCTGAGAGCGTGGAGAATGCTCAACGACAAGTTTCTCATTGCCCATGCAAGATGGAAAGTTGCTGACGAGAAGTGTGGTGGGAGGAAGGAGCTGCAGAAGGCGGATTCGGGGCTGCATGATGCTTTAAGGAGGAGGAAGCTGCTGGGGGAAGTGGGGCTTCAGGATAGATATAGGGATTGGGTTGGGATGGGGAAGGAAGAGCTGGTCGCCCATGCGAAGGAGTTCATTGCGGAGAATGGGATAAGCGGGAGGAAGGAGCTTGCGAAGGCGGATGAGGGGCTATATCAGGCTTTGAGGAGAAGGAAGCTGCTGGATGGATTGGGGCTTCCGGATACTAATGTAAATAATAGGCTTTGGGCTGGGATGGGGAAGGAAGAGCTGGTCGATTATTCGAAAACATTCATTGCGGAGAGGGGGATAAGCGGGAGGAAGGGGCTGAAGAAGGCGGGTTCGGGGCTGTATCAGGCTTTGAGGAAGAGGAAGCTGCTTGATGAGGTTGGGCTTGAGGATTTGCGCGGCGAGAGAAGGGATTGGACTGGGTTGGGGAAGAAAGAGCTGGTAGGTTATTCGAAAAAATTCATTGCGGAGAGAGGGATAAACAGGAGGAAGGAACTGAAGAAGGCGGATGCGGGGCTGTATCAGGCTTTGTGGAAGAGGAAGCTGCTGGATGCTGTTTTCCGGCATGCCGAAGCCGCTAAGCATTTGGGTGCCGTTGAAGGAGTGCTGGACGCGCTCGAATCGTTCGGTGATTCCAAATGATGCTGACGCAGGACTTCCCGTTCATCAGCCATTCGCCAAAGAGATGGGCCGAGTTCTTGAGGACGAGAACGCCCATAAGGGAGAGCATCGTGCCGCTGCTGCGCAACGGAGACCGGGACTGGAAGGCGTTCGGGAACGAAGCGCTCTTTGCCCATACGAAATGGATGCTTGGTGATGGGGGGATAGTGGGGAGGAGAGAGCTGGCGAATGCGGATTCGGGGCTGTATCAGGTATTGAGCAGGAGGAAGCTGCTGGGTTCTATCGGGTTTGAGGAGAAACAGCGCGACTGGGCTTCGATGAGTAGGGAGGAGCTGGTTGCGTTGGCAAAGGAGTTCATTGCGCAGAAGGGGTTGGGGGGAAGAGGGGAGCTGGAGAAGGCGGATGCGGGGCTGTATAAGGCTTTGGGGAAAAGAAAGCTGCTGGATGAGGTCGGGCTTGAGGACTTGCGAGGAGAGAGGCGAGGCTGGGCTTCGATGAGTAGGGAGGAGCTGGTTGCTTGTGCCAGGGAGTTCGTTGCATCGGATGGGATAACGGGGAGGAAAGGGCTGCAGAAGGCGGATACGAGGCTGTATGAAGCTTTGAGGAAGAGGAAGCTTCTGGGTACCGTTTTCTCAGATTTGGAATCGTCGCAGCGTGCGGAAGCAGTTGATGGCGTGCTGGACGCGCTCGATTCGTTCGGTGATGATGAATGAAGCTGCGCCACCAGAACCCCTTAGCGAGAACATCGAAACCAGTCAAGGTGGATAGTACAGAACCTATTGCAGAGGGCATCTCCAGGACATTGCGCGGACGGAAATGGAACAGAATGGACAGGGTGGAGATTCTTGCTTATGCGAAGGCGTTCATTGTCAAGTGGGACGTAAAGGGAAGGAAGGAACTGGAGAAACTGGATTCGGGACTGTATGGGGTTTTAAGACGAAGAGGGCTTCTGGATGAAGTCGGGCTTTCGGTGAAAAAAAGGAGCTGGGCTGGCATCGAGAACGAGAAACTAATTGCTCTGGCGAGGGATTTCATTGCAAGGCAGGGCATAACGGACAGGGATGGGCTAAAGGATGCGGATGGCGGACTCTACCATGTCCTGAAGCTGAGGAAGCTTCTCGGTAAAGTGGGGTTGTCATTGAAGCAAAGGAACTGGAGGGAAAACGGGGATGAGCAGCTGCTAGCGATAGCAGAAGGGTTCATCCGAAAGACGGGAATATCCAGCAGGGTGGAGCTGAGGGAAGCAGATCTGGGCTTGTACATGGCATTGTGCAGGGGCAGGTTGCTGGATTCAATCGGACTTCCGGATTCGAGGGGACTTATCAGGAACTGGGCGGAGATGGGAGACGAGCAGCTAATCGCTTACGCTAAGGAATTAATTTTTAAGAAGGGGATAGACGGGAGGGTCGATCTTGAGAAAGTTGATAGAAGACTGTACGATGCCCTGAAGAGAAGGAATCTGCGTGATGTCGTGTTTTCCGAATTGGAACAATCCAGGCATGCGGAAGCAGTTGATGGCGTGCTGGGCGCGCTCGAATCATTCGGTGATTCCAAATGATGCAGGCGCAGGACTTCCCGCTGATTAGCCACTCGCCAAAGAGATGGGCCGAGTTCGTGAGGACGCGAAGCCCGATACTTGAGAGCATCGTTCAGCTGGATTCGTGGGGACGGAGGGATTGGACGGCAATGGGAGAGGATACGCTGCTTGCCCACGCCATATGGAAAGTCAGGGATGAGGGCATAGAGGGGAGAGAAGATTTGAAGAAGGCGGATCCGGGGCTGTATTTTGTCTTGAATTGGAGGAAGCTGCTGGATGCGGTCGGGCTTGAGGAGAAATATCGCGGCTGGGCTGCGATGGGGAATGATGAGCTGGTTGCTTACACAAAAAAATTCATTGCATCGGATGGAATAGGGGGGGGCAGCTGGCGAAGGCGGATACGGGGCTGTATCAGGCCTTGAGGGTTAGGAAGCTGCTGGATTCGGTCTTTTCCGACATCGAATCCCCCACCCATATGGAAGCAGTGACTGGCGTGCTGGACGCGCTCGAAACGTTCGGTGATGGGAAATGATGCGCCAGGAATCGAAATCCCAGATTAAGAAAGCGCGTCGGCACAGACTGGAACCGATGGCCGAGGGCCTGGCGGAGGGGGGGAAGCCCTGCGGTTTCTATTCGAAAATGGACGATGAGGAGTTAATCGTTTATGCCCGGGGGGAGATGTGGCAGAACAGGATAAACGGGATGAGGGAAATCCGGCGTAAGGCCCCGGGATTGTACCATACCCTCCAGAGGCGAAGGAAAAGAAGGCCTGGGCTGATTGAAGAGATAGGCATTGACAGAAAGAAACGTGAGGCTAAGGATTGGGACGGAATGGATAGGGGGGAGTTGATTGCCTATGCCAAGGAGTTCATTGGTGGGAGAGGGATATCCGGGAGGGAAGAGCTGAGGAAGGAGTATGCGGTGCTGTATGGGGCTTTGACAAGGCGGAAGCTGCTGGATGCGGTCGGGCTTGGATATGTGAATATTAGACATAGGGACTGGGCTGCGATGGATAAGGATGGGCTGGTTGCGTTTGCGAAGAAATTCATTGCATCGGAAGGGATAGGAGGGAGGGCGGAGCTGGAGAAGGCGGATTCGGGGCTGTATGATGTATTGAGGAGAAGGAAGCTGCTGGATGCGGTCGGGATTAAGGAGAAACAACGCGACTGGGCAGCGATGGATAAGGATGGGCTGGTTGCGTTTGCGAAGGGGTTCATTGCATTGGAAGGGATAATGGGGAGGAAGGAGCTGCAGAAGGCGGATTGGGGGCTGTATAGGATTTTGTGGAAGAGGAAGCTGCTGGATGCGGTCGGGCTTGAGGATAAATATCGCGATTGGGCTGCGATGGATAAGGATGGGCTGGTTGCGTTTGCGAAGGGGTTCATTGCGGAGAAGGGGATAGGGGGGAGGGAGGAGCTGAAGAAGGCGGATAGGGGGCTGTATCTGGCTTTGTTGAGGAGGAAGCTGCTGGATGCCGCCTTTGCTGGCGTTGAAGCATCAAAGCATGCGGATGCCGTTGACGGCGTGATTGCCGCGCTCGAATCGTTCGGTGATGCGGAATGAAGCCGCCTCTTAGGGCATCGTCCCTTCCGATGCCGCAGGAAAGGCTCATTGAAAGGAGAATCGTGCTGATTGAAGAAGGCTACACAGACTGGAGAATCGCCTGCATCATCGCCAAAGAGCTCGGGGTGAATCCCAAGATGGTGGAAGCCAGGCTTGCCAGCCTGAAGAGGTCGGGAACCATCTGCGAGAACCCGAACAGGCAGGCGAAGCGGAGGGCCGGATTAGACCTGGCCGCTTTCAGGGAAAGGCTGATGGCGGAGGGGCTCTGCGACGGGGCGATAGCCAAAGAAGTTTCGGTACAAAGCGGAAGGAGCACGGAATCCGTGAAAACAACAATCAGCAGGCTTGCCAGTGACGGAAAAATCCCAAAAAATCCCAACAACCAGAAAGAGGCCGGGCCTGATGAATACCGCTGGCTTTGGCGCAGGTGCGATGAGCTTGCGTCCATCGGATTGTGCAGGCACTCCATTTCCCAGGTCCTTGCCTGCGAATGCGGAAGGAGCCCGGAGGCGATAAGGCGGATGATTTGGGCGCTTGAGCATGACGGCCTCGTTATGGATGACGTGCCCAGGGGTCGCAGGTCCGCTGAGATGCAAGGTATAATAGTTGAGCGGGCCGCGCTCATTAGGGAAGGCAAGGATGATTCAGAAATAGCGCAGGAGATAGGAAAGCGCCTGGGGAGACGGCAGGAAACGATTAAGCTCCTGATACACCGCGCCGTGCACAAGGGCGGCTGCCCTGAAAATGAGAACGGCTAAATCGCCTTGAAGATGTCCGCGCGGGTGATTATGCCCGCGAACCTCCCGTCCTTTTCGACCAGCACCGCCCGATAATGGTGCAGGAGCTGGACCGCGACATCGACCAGCGAGCCTGCGGGCACGACCGGGTAGCTCTCCGCCATGACCTCGCCCACCAAAACCTTCCGCAAATCATCGCCCCGGGTCGCGATGACGTCGACAATCATCCCGTCGGAAAGGCTCCCCACGCATTTCCCTTCGGAAAAAACAGGAAGCTGGGAGATGTCCTTCTCCTTCATCAGCGATATCGCCTTCTGGAGGCGGTCCTTGGGGCAAACTGCCGAGATGTGCCTCGACATGATTTCCGCGACCGTCTTCTTTCCCTTGTTCCGCTCGGCTTCCAGAGCTCCGATTATCTGCATGACCTTGGAATAGGCGGGGTCGATTTTCCCGGACTCTATTTTAGCAATCAATGACTGCGAGACCCCCGCAAGCGTTGCGAGCTGCTTCTGGGTGAGCCCGAGCTGCCGCCTCATCCCCCCGATTCTTTCAACGTCGTGCATGCCCATCATCCTCATTCCATATGGAATATTATTGCCAAAAATAAATAAATATGGGAATATATTTAAAGCTATTCCGCAGGTGATTCCAGATGGTATACGATTTGGCGACATTGAGGAAGATCAACGCGGTTCCGCTGAAGGCGGACAAAACGCCCAAGCCGTTCGTGCCGGAGAAGCTGGCGCTGAACCCGGCGGCGGCGCGCGCGTTCGTGAACAGGCCATGGACGCGGGAGGAGCTCGGCGGCAAGGAAAGCGTATATGAGGCGTACGCCCGGAGCGAGCGTGAGCCATTCCGCAATCAGGAGCCGAAGGCCGAGCCCGCAAAGGCCTGAGCCCGGCGGAATCTCATTAAAAATGGCTCCGAACATTCTTTTTCCATTACCCGGTGAATCGACATGAGAATCCTCATCACTTCGGCCCTGCCCTACGTGAACAACGTCCCGCACCTCGGGAACATAATCGGCTGCGTCCTTTCCGCGGACGTCTTCGCGCGCTACTGCCGCTTGCGGGGGCACGAAAGCATCTTCGTCTGCGGCACTGACGAATACGGGACCGCGACCGAAATCAAGGCGCTGGAGGAGGGAGCGACCCCGAAGGAAATCTGCGACAAGTACCATAAAATCCACAAGGACATCTACGAATGGTTCGGCATCCGCTTCGACATCTTCGGGAGGACGTCCACCGGCAAGCACACGGAGATAACCCAGGAGATATTCACAGACCTCCACCGGAACGGATATGTGGTCGAGGACGAGGTCGAGCAGTTCTTCGACGAGAAGGCGGGCATGTTCCTCGCGGACAGGTACATCGAGGGCACATGCCCGTACTGCCAGTCCGAGGGAGCGCGCTCGGACCAGTGCGACAGGTGCGGCAGGCTCCTGCACCATGGCGAACTCAAGAACCCAGTTAGCAAGGTGACCAAGACCACGCCCGTGCTGAGGAAGACGAAGCATCTTTTCATCAATCTTCCGGGGATAGAGAAGGAGCTCGGGGAATGGATCGCGAAGGAGTCCCGGGAAGGTTTCTGGTCGGACAACTCCACGAAAATCGCTAACGCGTGGCTCAACGAGGGCCTCAGGAAAAGGGCGATAACACGCGACCTGAAATGGGGCGTTCCGGTGCCGCTTCCGGGCTACGAAAACAAGGTGTTCTACGTGTGGTTCGACGCCCCGATAGGTTATGTCTCCATCACGGCCAGCCTCACCGGGGCCTGGAAGGACTGGTGGCTGAACCCGGAGGGCGTCCGGCTCTACCAGTTCATGGGGAAGGACAACGTTCCGTTCCACACCGTCATCTTCCCATCCACGCTGATGGGCACGAAGAAGCCGTGGACGCTGCTCCATCATATAAGCACGACCGAGTTCCTCAACTACGAGGGCGGAAAGTTCTCGAAGTCCAGGCAGGTGGGCGTCTTCGGCGACGACGCGGTGAAATCCGGCGTCCCCGCGGACGTCTGGAGGTACTACCTCCTTGCGAACCGGCCAGAGCAGGCGGACACGAACTTCGTGTGGGGGGATTTCGCGGACAAGAACAACAACGAGCTCCTCGCCAACCTCGGGAACCTCGTGAACAGGACCCTTGTTTTCATAAAAAACAATTTCGGGGGCGCGATACCGCCGGAAGGCCCGGATGAGGCCGCAGCCGCCTTCATCACCGAACAGAGGAAGGCCGCGGATGCCATAGGCGCGGACCTTGAGAGGGTCAAAATCAAGGACGGCCTGCATCGCATCATGGCGCTCTCGAAGAACGCCAACAGGTTCTTCCAGGACAACAAGCCGTGGGAGCTCGTCCGCCCCACCGGAAGTCCGGAACTTGATGCCGGAAACAGGAAAAGGGCTGGCGCGATAATGAACGCGCTCGCGATGCAGGTGCGCGATTTGGCTATACTCATGGAGCCGTATTTGCCCCATACGAGCGCTGAGATTTTCAGCCAGCTTGCGCTCCCGGCAGGAAAATGGGGGGCGATTGGCTCGCCCCTTCCGGCAGACCACCGCATCGGGGAGCCGAGGCCGCTTTTCAGGAAAATCGAGCCGAAGGAAATCGCGGAGCTGCGCTCCCGCTTCGCGGGGAAGAGGCCGGAGCCGAAGAGGGTTTCGTTCGCGGACCTCGACCTGGAGGTGGGCGAAATCCTCAGCGTGGAGAGGCATCCGGACGCGGAGAGGCTGTTCGTGGAGAAGGTGAGGCTCGGCGACGGGACCCGCCAGATAGTGTCCGGCCTCGCGGACCACTACTTCCCAGAGGAGCTGGTCGGCAGGAAGGTCGTCATCGTGAGGAACCTTGCGGCGGCGAAGCTGCGCGGCGTGGACTCGGAGGGCATGCTGCTTGCCGCCGAAGGCCATGAGCGCGCACCGATGCACGACGGGAAGGCTCCGCCCGAGAAGGGCGCGGTGGAGGTCGTCTTCTGCGATTCGGGCGCCGTGGGAGACAAGGTGCTCCGCAAGGGCGAGGCGAGCGCCCCGAAGGGCACGCTGACCTTCAAGGAGTTCTCGCAGGTGAAAATCGAGGTCAGGGATTTCGCGGTCTTATGCGAGGGCAAGCCGCTCGTTGCCGGGGACGCTGAGCTCAGGATGAGCAACATCAAGGAGGGGGCGGTGGGTTAGATGCAGAGGGTCGTCGTCTTCAAGCAGGCGCTGAAATCCGCCAGGGGCGGCGGAGGCTGCAGGATGCCCGAGCCGCTGGTGGAAAAAAACCGGTTCATGGGCGAGATCGACCAGGGGAAGCGCGACAAGTCGCTCAGGGTGTACTCGCAGAGCGTCGAGCGGCTGGCCCGGACCGTCAGCCTCAACATAGAGGAGGCCGGCGACATCGAGGTGCACAACGGCACCAAGTACGCCGTGAAGAACAGCGCGGGCGACCTGATCAGGGTGGAGATGCTAAGCTGCGCCGAAATAACCCGATTCGTGCAGCTGCTCAAGGATATATTCGGGTACAGGGTATATTTGAGATGATACCGAGGATGGGATTCGGGCGCTGGCGTGGTTTGATGGGAAGGATGGCTGTGTTTGTGGCATTGGCCCTTGTGCTGGTGCTGTCCGGGTGCATGGGGTCGCCAGGCGAAGGGCGGGCTGCGGATGGCGGGGCAAGCGGCGCGGAAGGGGGGCAGGACGCCTATCCCGCGGCGGATGCGGGGGACGGCGGGGGGACCGCCGATGCGGAGGGGCAGGAAACCGTTCCTGCCGGGGCTGAAACGGCTGGGCCAGGCGGAGAAAGCCGGCCCTCCGGCAAGACCGACGTCCTGATGCTCGGGCGCTCTGTGGCGTACGGCTGGGCGGAATACATGGGCCTCGAATGGCAGGAGGACGAATCATATGCGGGGGAATACGGGGGCAGGACGTTCCGCTACCTGCACATGGACTACCCGCCGGACATAGACGATTCCGCCATCCGCGCGATGGAAACGTATGACTACGACGTCGTCTTCTTCAAGCTCTGCTTCGTGGACTTCGGAACAGAATACGGCGACATGCTCGCCGACGATGAGCAGTATGTGGAGAACGTCTATGAGGAGGCTGTTGTGAGGAGGGGCAAGAAGCTCATAGTGGGGAACGCCCTGCCGCAGGTCTCAAGGGACACGACGCCAGGCATGAGGCAGAACCACCAGGAATACAACAGGTGGCTCAACGAGTTCGCTTCCACGCACGAGGGCGTCTATGTGCTGGATATCTACGGAACACTGGCTGACGGAAGCGGGAACCTCAAATCGTCCTATGCGGCATCCTACGATGATTCGCACCCCAATTCCGCCGGATACGCGGCGCTAACCCCCCGTTTCATGGACGTGGTGGACGAGGCGATGGGTGACTGACGTATGCGGCCGGCGTATGCCATATCGTTCTTCCTTGCGGGGACCGCCCTGATGATGCGGTTCTACGGCCAGGAGCTCCTCCTTCTCGCGCTGATGTCGCTTTCGGCCGCCGCATGCCTCGCAATCGACGGGTGGAGGAACGCCAGGATGTTCGCCGTCGCCACGCTGGTCGGCGGCGCCTGCGAGAACATCGCGGTTATGCTCGGAGCGTGGAGCTACACGAACGCCGGGTTCCTGTACGCCCCCCTGTGGCTCCCGGTCGGATGGGGCATGAGCGTCGTCCTCCTCGAGGAGGCGTTCGCGAAGGGCGCGCACGCCCCCCGTTTCTCGAAGCGGGCGGTCGTGATGGCCTTCGGAGGCACGGTGCTCACCGCGGCGTCTTTCCAGAGCGAAATAGGGGTCCTTCTTGCGTTCATGGCGGTCACCGCCACGCTTCTCCTTGCGAAGTATTACCATAGGAGCGAAATCGGCATGGGGCTTTTTGCCGCGGCCTTCGGCACTGCGATGGAGACCGTGTGCATCATGGCGGGCAACTGGGAGTACTCCGTTGCGATGCTTGGGACGCCCCTGTGGCTCCCGCTGTGCTGGTTCAACGCGTTCCTCATCATGCGGCGCATCGTCCGCATCGGGCAGGCGGATGGGAAAAATATATAATATTTGACTTCCTTCCTATACCAGAAACATGCACAGGGAAGTGCCGTCCATGAGGCTCCACATACGCGTTTTCAAGGAAAGGAGGCAGCCCAAAGGCGATTCGCGGGGAAAATCCCTGCCCAGGCCGCTTGCGGAGGGAATCGAAGGCACGGTCTTCGTAGGCAGATTCAGGCTCGACGAGGGCAGCGGCAGGGAGCGCGAGGCATGCGGAAGGGACATGCACGAGCTCGCGGAGAACATCAAGGATTCGATTGCGCGCGAGGAGAACAGCCTGGACGGAAGGCGCATCCCGGGCTACTCGTTCCATTTCGCTCAGAAGGAGGAGACGGCCACGCGGACGCTTTCGGCCACCGACTTCATGGTCGAGGTCAGGAAGGCGCCGCTGCACGGCGCCGAGATAACCGAGTTCTTCAAGGCGATTGAGACCGCCTTCAGGCTGAGCCCGGCATAAAAAATTGGCAATGGAAAAAAGAGCCGTCAGATGGCGACGCCGTTCACTACGCCGTCCTGGCCGACGCGGTTCGTGACCCTCACCTTCCCTATCTCGGTCTCGACCACCGCGCCCTTCGTGATGATGTTCATGCGCACGAACTCGGGGTTGTGGCTCTCCACCACCCTCTTTATCTGGAGCCTCTTCATCTTGCCGTCCTTCATGACCACGCTGACGGTCGATGCCTTCTTGAGCTTGATTCCGTAGGCCCCGCCCCTTCCGCGGACCTTCGTCTTGAGGTCCTTCTCGGCGACCTTCGTGGCAGCGAAGACGCCGCCAAGGTGCGCGGTCTTCTTGTCCCTGAACTTGCGCCTGCGGCCTCCGGTGCCGCTTCCGACCTTCTTCGTGTGCGACCTGTGATATTGCTCCATAAGTACACCTCGTAAACCTAATTAGCGGGACTTATTAAGACGGCACGGATTTTAAAGGATTCCCCTGATAGGGCAGGTCATGCTCGTGATGCGCGTGCGGAGCGCCCTTGAGGGGGAAGCGCTGAGGGAGGCCCTCGATTCCATCGGCGCGGCCGCACTCAGGCCGGATGCCGCACCATCGGTGCAGGAAATCCGGCTCGCCCACCACCTTGCCGAGCGGGCGCTCGCAAAAAAAACCAACGTCGCCCGTTCGCTTAGGATGGAGTTCCTGCTCTGGCTGACCGGCAGGACGGACATAAGAAGCGCGGCATCTGCATCCTTCCCGGACGGGCAGGATTTCCTGGTCGTCGTGCTTCCGGAACGCGGAGCGGCGCCCCGGCCGGCGGAGGTCTGCAGCAGGCTGACCGCGAAGGAGCTCCCCCTCGGCCTGAGTGAAGAGGCGGAGCCGCTTGCGCTGGAGCGCATCTCGCTCTCAAGAATCGGGAAGTGAGCGCGGCCGCAATCAGAAAATCAGGAACCGCAGGAGCATCCACGCCGAATACGCTATTCCAAGCCCGGCGAGCTCGGATGGCGCCATTGCCCTGACGGCATGATTCCCGAGCATGAACATGAACCGGCCCCCGGAATCGGGACCGAGGGATTCTTCAAGGATTTCCTCGTGCCGGAGCTCCCTTGATGGGAAGGCCAGCCTCAGCATGAAGCCAGTTGCCTTCGAGCCGAGATACATTACAATAATCCCGAGCAGGTACCAGAGGTACAGCACGAAAATGGACAGGGATGCGCTCTGGAACATGAACGGCTGGACATAGGCGCCGTAAAGCTCGATGCCCAGGGAAAGCGCGAATATCAGGAGCAGGGCCTTTTGCGAGCGGTAGAGGACGAGGGCCATGCCCAGTGCGAACAGCAGGCCCGCCAGCGCGACCGGGATGGCCGCGATCACGAAGATTCCGCCAGCCCTCAGGAATGTGTCGGATAGCATGAACACGCTCATGAAGAAGAAGAACATCGCGGTCAGTGAATAATAGCCGGCGGCGTCTCCGGCCATGGCGAGCGTCCCCCGGCCCGGCCGCAGATAGCGGTAGAGGAAGATGGCGGCGAGGACGCAATAGTCCGCTATGAGAGCGGCCGCGATGATGTTCGGCTCGACCATTCGGAATGCACCTTCATAGCCCAAGCTGCTTGGAGAGCACGTCCCGGTCTATCGGGAGCTCTATCCCCAGCACCTTGTGGATGAAGATGAACATGTCTATTATCTTCGCCTTGTCCGGCGTTATCTTGTCGGCCATCTGCCTTATCGTGAGCTCCTTGCCTATCAGCTCGTAGAGCATCAGGCCCTCCTTGCCGAACTTCTTGTACACCGCGTATCCGTCGTCGCCGTACTTCTTCCGGACGTCGGCCCTGGACATCGGCTTCATTATCACCATGCCGTTCTCCATCATGAAGCGGAGCATGTCATAGACCGTGAAAAGCGGGATGTCCAGCCTCAGGGAGATGTCGATGAGGTCGTTCTTCCCGTCGAGCTGCTCAAGGAGCTTGCCGCCCTTGTCACCGTACTTGAGCATTATCTTCGCCTTCGTCTGGACGGACTTCACGATGTCCATGGGCGCCTTTATCGGGATTTCGACCGGCGACTGAACGCCGCGCGCCTCGTCCAGAGACTCCTCGCCTTCTGTGAGCGGGTTGAACGTGTCCTCGCGCCTCTTCTGACCGGGCGCCTGCGGCGGGGGCGCCATGCCGGCCATAGCCTGCGGGCCCGCGAAGCCGCCTGCGGGCGGCGCTGCCGCAGGAGGCGGGGCGCCGCCCTTTGGATAATCGAGCTTGATGATTCCCTGCTCGTCCATGAAGTCCAGTATCTCGACCAGCTTGGGCTCGGTCAGCCCGGTCTCGCGCATTATCTCCTCCGCGGTCCGCTGGCCGTCTATGAGCGCATAGACGCGCAGCCCGATGTCGCCGTACTTGTCTGATATTATCTTCTCCACCGGGCTTAGCTCCGGCCCTTCCTTGTACTGGGGCTGCTCCTCCTCGAAAGCGATGCCGATATCCTCGGACGGGGGCGGCGCGCGGTACTGCGGCGGCGGGGGCGCCTCCTCTTCCGGCGGCTCCCCTCCTATGGGCTCGATATCCTCTACGGCCTCCTCCTTTCTTCCGCGCCGCCTCTTCGGCTCCTTTGGCGGCTCGGGGGCGGGCTCGGGCCCGGCTTCCTCCCCGAAGGCGATGGGCTGTATGTCTTCGAACGTTATTTCCTCCTCCGCGGGCTTGGGCCGGGCCTTCTTCTCGGCCCGGGGGGGAATCTCGGGTTCCTCGGTTTTCTTCTCATCCGCCTTCTCCCGCGGCTTCTCCTCGAGCGGAGGGGTCTCTTCTTCCGGCCCTATCTCCTCCTCGGGGGGGATGTCCTCGAGCTTGCGCGAGGGTTTCTCCTCCTCAGGCTCCGGAGCGGGTTCCTCGGGGGCTTCGGACGGGGGCGGCTCCGCGCCTTCGGCATCTGCCTTGGGCTCCTGCTTCCCGACAGGCTCGAGCTCTATCATTCCCGCATCGAGCATGTAGTTGACCACCTGGTCGAACATGGAGTCCTCGACCCCGAGGTCCTTCTGCAGCTCCTTGGTGGTCCTTTTGCCGGTTATTGCCTTGTAGATCTGGAGCCCGACCTCTCCGTATTTCTTGATGAGGAGGTTCTGGTTCTTGAAGCGTTGGAGGGGGCCCTTCTCCAGCTTATTGATTCGGTATTCTCCGCCTTGAGCCATCAGGACCACACAGTGCTGCTATCGAGTAGAATATCATCAAAATGTTTATTAACATACTTAATTCATATTGCGTCATGGAGTTCGATGAGCTACTGATAACCACGGGCGTCGATGCGCTCGTGCGCCTAATCAAGGAAAAGCAGAGAATCGAGCTCGAAGACGCCTCGTCCATACTCAACATCCCCCAGGAGACAATAGAGGACTGGGCAAGGGTGCTCGAGGAGGAGGGGATACTCAGGATAGAATACAGGCTCACACGGATTTTCCTGGTGTGGGTCCGCCCGACCGAAGAGGAGATAGCCCAGGAGAAGGAGTCATTCTACCAGGAGAAGGCCTCCATCGAGGGCGAGGTGGGGGGCATCAAGGGAAAGATAGGTGCCGAGGCCCAGGAGATAGAGGACCTGCGGCAGTCGTTCGACAAGTTCTATTCCAAGGTCTATGGAAGGATGGACGAGCTGGAGAAGATGCTTTCCCCCGTGCCCGCCGGCAAGACGCTTTCCGACGAATCCATTTCCAAGTTCAGGGAGGATCTGGGCGGCATGGAAGGCCAGCTGGCCGAGGTGAGAAAGGGAATCGGTGGCATCCGGACCGAGGTGGATTCCCTCGGGGTCGGAGGGAAGGCCGGGGGGAGCGAGGAGCTGGTCCAGAAGGCCGAGAGGATGAACGAGGACCTCGCGGCGCTCCAGGCTGATTTGGAGGCGCTCCGCAAGAGGGCCGCGTCCCAGGAGGGGCCAGACGACGTCTCAATGCCCAGCGTCAAGGACATCCGCAAGAAGTTCGAGGGCATGCAGAAGGATTTGTCCGCCCTGAGGTCCAGGAACGCCCAGATGAGGCAGGACATGCTGAGCCTGCATGAGAGCTCCGAGATTTTGAAAAGCGTCGCGGAATCCATCATGGGGCAGGAGGACAAGATAGCCGCCCTGAGGGGCGAGGTCGAAGCCGTCGCCAAGGAGGCCGACGAGCTGATGAGCAAGAGCAGCGCCGTCGCCGCGCAGGTCAAGCAGAACGCCGACCTGATAGGGAGGCTCGGGGATTCCGTGGATGTCGCCAAGGCGGTCCTCAAAAAGTTCCCAAGCCAGCAGAAGGTATTGGACGACCTGGATAAGCTCAGGGCGGAGGAGGAGGGGCTCGGCGAGAAGGTCGACGCTATGGAGAAGCTCCTCGAGGCGGTGGGCGGCCGGCAGGTGACGGCGAAGCAGTTCGCCGAGCTGACCCGGAGGATGGAGGAGAAGTCCGCCCAGATGAGGAAGGACCTGGACTCCCTCGAAGCCACCCTCCATGACGAGAAGAGCACGTACCTGACGTTCCAGAAGATAAAGGAGAGGATAGTGCCCTCCATCGAGGCCTACCAGGCGCAGCTCGATGCGATGGACAAGAAGATACAGAAGATAAGGGCAGACTCCGCAGCGCAGATGGAGACCCTCAAGGGCGACGCAATGCGGCTTCAGGAGTCCCTCAAGGGAGGCCAGGTGCAAGACGTCCTGAAAATCGCGGAGGAGATACGCGGGAAGAAGAAGTCCCTCGATGACATCCGCGCATCGCTTGACGACCTCGCCTCCGTGTCCGACAACCTGAACAAGAGGGTGACTCTGCTCTCCCGCGAGGCGAAGCTCCTGGAGATACGCACCGGCGGGGCCGGAGGCGGCTCCGCACCGGCTTCCGGAGGCGGAGAGGGCGGCGGGGGAGGGGAGCCCCAGGAAAAGACGGTCCGCCAGAAGCTCGAGCTGACCGAGACCGAGGAGATGGAGTTCCGGCGGAAAAGGGAGGAGCTCAAGAAGCTCATCCAGAGGCTATGGGAAGAATGAGTTCATGGTGATGGAATGGCCAAAGAGAACCTCAAGGACACGATCGTGAGAAGGATGGACGAGGAGGCCGGGGAGAAGCCAGCGGCCGCTGCAGGCACGAAGCCCAAGGTCGCGCTTCTGGCGGCATATGCGTTCAGCTCCGAGGGCCTTCCGGTGGAGGTCAAGATTTTCAGGAAGGCGGACTTCGTGCCCAGGTACGAGGTCACGATACCGGGCATAGCCGAGGGCACGAAGCTCATCCTCGAGACGAAGCTCAAGGGCGAGCTGGTCACCGAAGTCAAGCTTGACATCGGGGAGATTCTCGACCCGAAACGCTACGACGAGGTGAAGGCCAAGTTCCTGGAGGCGGCCAAAAGGATACTGCAGCGCAACTTCCCCTCACTGCCTGAGGACAAGAAGGGCGTCCTCGCGGTCTACCTGCTCCAGAAGACTCTGGGCCTGGGCGAGATGGAGGCCCTGCTCTCGGACGACTCCCTGGAGGAGGTGACCGTCAACAACTCCAGCGAGCCCGTTTGGGTCTACCATAAGAAGTTCGGCTGGTGCCGCACGAACCTCAGGCTGAAAAGCGAGGAGCTGGTCTACGACTACGCCTCCATGATAGCGAGGAAGGTGGGCAGGCAGATAAACATCCTCAACCCCACCCTAGACGCGCACCTTCCGACCGGGGACCGCGTGAATGCGACGCTTTTCCCAATATCCTCGTTCGGCAACACCATCACAATCAGGAAGTTCTCGCGAAACCCCTGGACGATAACCAGCTTCATCAAGTCCAAGACCGTGACTACAGACGTCGCGGCCCTTATCTGGCTTTGCATGCAGAACGAGCTGTCGCTCCTTGTCACGGGCGGGACCGGAAGCGGGAAGACTTCGTTCCTGAACGCCATGGCCGGGCTGATTCCCGCCAACCAGCGCATTATCACGATAGAGGACACGAGGGAGCTGACGCTCCCGTCCTTCCTGCACTGGGTGCCCATGACCGTGAGGGAGGCGAACCCGGAGGGGAAGGGCGAGGTGACGATGCTCGACCTGATGGTGAACTCGCTGCGCCAGAGGCCGGACCGCATCCTCGTGGGGGAAATCAGGCGGCAGCGCGAGGCGGAGGTCATGTTCGAGGCCATGCACACGGGCCACAGCGTCTACGCCACCCTCCACGCCGACAACGCTGAGCAGACCATCTCCAGGCTCACGAACCCGCCCATCAACGTGCCGCACGAGATGCTCGACGCGCTCTCCGGCATCGTGGTCACGTTCCGGCACAGGCGCTTCAACATCAGGCGCGTGCTGGAGTTCGCGGAGGTCACGAAGAAGGGCGACGCAAACGTCGTCTACCGCTGGGACCTCAAGTCCGACAAAATGAAGGGCGTCGCCAAGATGGGCACGCTCGTGGAGACGCTGTCGCTGTACTCGGGCATGAGCGACAAGGAGATAGAGGACGACATCGGCGAGAAGACCGAGGCCCTCGAATGGATGGCCAAGAAGGGATATGACGACGTCGACCAGGTGGGCCAGATAGTGTCCAACTATTACCTGAGCCCGGAAGAGGTCATGGAAAGCGTGCGCAAGGGGAAGAACTGGGACTTCAAGGCCCAGGCGGGCGTATGAACGTGCGAGGGATGAGCGGTGTCTGACGAATTCGAGGCTGCGATTGAGGAAGCGAAACGGCTCGAGAAGAGGTCCGTCGAATACGCCCCGTATTCCGGGGAGGTAGAGATAGAGCGGATGCTTGACCTTGAGCCCAAGGAATACGTCGACCTCTCTTTCCGCGACATGGTCAACCTCTATGAGAGGACGCAGAAGATCATCAGCACCACACGGATGGGGATTTACGCCGCCGGGGCGCCCGAGGAGGCCGCAGGGGCCCCGCCCAAGCAGGAGACATCCGAGGTGGAGAGCAGGCTGCGCGAGATGACAACCGAAACGCTCAAAAGCGCCGAGGAGGTCGGGAAGGAGCCGATTGTCATCGAGAAGCCCCCGGAGCCCGAGGCGCACGGAATCGAGGAACGCCTTGCGACGGAAATAGAGTTCGAGACGAGGCCCGCGGAGCCGGAGAAGGAGGCAGTGGCCGCGAAGGAGGAGGCGCCTGGGCCGCAGGAGGCCGAAAAGCCCGAGGTCCCGCCAGTGCTCGCCCCGGAGAAAGAGGCGGCGCCCGCGCCCAAGGCGGTGGAGAGGGAAGGCCCGCAGGTCGAGGTCCCGATCGAAAAGAAGGTCGTTGTTGCAGCTGTGCCGCCCGCGCTCCGCGAAAGCCCGGACCGGGCCGCGTCCAAGAGATACGAGCGCATGGAGGAGCAGATACGCGCCACCATGGGCGAGCAGGCTGACGAGGTCACGCTCAAGAAGAAGATGCTCGAGCTGACGAAGCAGCTTTTCAAG
Organism: Microcaldota archaeon; assembly: GCA_964647855.1. Classification (GTDB taxonomy): domain Archaea; phylum Micrarchaeota; class Micrarchaeia; order Anstonellales; family Bilamarchaeaceae; genus Bilamarchaeum. The sequence continues at coordinate 200,828 of CAZYJW010000002.1, forward strand.
GAGAAGACCACGAGCAGGAGGGAGGAGCTCAAGCTCCAGATAACGGTCCTCAAGAACATGCTTGCGGCCGGCGCCGGGACCGCGAAGGCGAAGCCCACGGCGGCCAGGAAGGGCGGCGCGGACGCCGACGCGCACATGCGGCTTTTCGAGACCATGATCGCCACGCACCAGGGGGAGCTCGCGCAGACCAAGGACGGAATCATCGACTCCTACAACAAGCAGATTGAGCAGGTCCGGAAGAAGTTCTACGGCGACCTTGCCATGACCGAGGACTCTTCCGCGCGCAAGAAGATATTCGAGGCGTTCGTGTTCGCGGTCGAGTCGCTTGTCGAGCAGCTCCCGGAGGTCCTGAAAAAGTACCGGGACTTCACCTCGAAGAAGCACGCCGCGGAGCTCGAGAAGCTTAGGGAGTCCCTGGGGGCGGCAGAGAAGGACAACCTTGCGAGGGTAGAGGAGCGCCTCGCGTACGTGTCGAAGGGCTACGACCAGGAGTTCGCGCCGGTGAAGGGCATTGTCGGCCGCCAGATTGAGAACCTGATAGAGGTCGCAGGGACCGAGATATTCAAGAAGCCGGAGGAGAAGCCGGCGGACGCGGAGGCGAGGGCGCTCGATGCCGTCAAGGAGATAAACGAGACCGACGAGGGCACCCTCCTGTATTTCCTGCACAGCAAGGACGCCGACTATTACAAGAGCTATGAGCGGAAGCAGGTATCCAAGGCCGAGGCGATATTCAAGGCGAAGGAGCTCATGGCCAAGGAGAAAGGGTTAAGTGATAGCATGGTGAGGAAATACTTCAGCCACACGGAGGGCTAACGATGGTCGTAAGGGAGAAGGCACAGGCAAGGGCGCAAAAGAGGAGGGGGGCTTTCACCTCGATAGCCGAGCTGATGTCCTCAAGGTTCCCGGACCTCAAGAAAAAGCTCAGGATGGGGGACATGGAGGACAACCCCGTCGAATTCCTCGAGAAGGTCGTGGCGTCCACGGCATTCATATCCGCAGGCGTCGCCCTTCTCGCCTACATATTCCTCTTCGCGACGCTGGAAAGCCTGCTCAAGACGGACGCCCTGATGTTCATCGCCCTCGCATTCGCGCCCATCCTGCTCATCCCGTCCGCGGTGTTCTTCTACCTGATGCATTACCCCGACCTTTCGATAATCAGGCGCCAGAGGGAGATGGACTACGAGATAGTCTTCGCCGGAAGGCACATAGTCATCGCGCTGAAGTCGGGCATGCCACTCTTCGACACGTTCGTGGGCGCCTCGAGCGGCTACGGCGCGGTCAGCAAGGAGTTCCTCAGGATAGTGGACCAGGTCGTCCTCGGGGTGCCGGTCTCGCAGGCCATCCGCGAGGTGGTGCAGTACAACCCCTCCAAGTATTTCACGCGGATGCTCATGCAGATAGCTAACGCCCTCTCGAGCGGGGCGGATGTTGGCGACTCGCTTGAAAGCGTGCTCGACCAGATATCCAAGGAGCAGATGATATCCCTCAAGGAATACAGCCAGAAGCTCACTCCGATAGTCATGTTCTACATGGTATTCGGCATCATCGTGCCGACCCTCGGCATCGTCCTGATGACGGTCATCCTCTCGGCAATCGGCGGGCGCAGCATGCCGCCGTGGGTCCTCGCGATACTGTTCGTGGTGATCCTGCTGATACAGGTGCTGTTCCTCGGGTTCATCAAGAGCTCGAGGCCGAAATACCTGATATAGGTGCATGTTCATGGCCAACGAATCCATTTTCGAAAGCGCGGGGCGGCTCTTCTTCAGCAGGGAGAGGATAAGGAAGCTCGAGGGCGAGCTGAACACCGCCGGGGTCAACATGCCCGCCGACTCGTTCGCGGGGTATGTGAGCCTGAATGTCATCGTGGTGACGGTCTTCCTGGCCATGCTCATGCTGCTCTACCAGCCGGTCAACGACGCCATCGTGGAGGCGTTCGCGCAGATTGCGGACATCCCGTACCCGCTGATAGCCCTTTTCGTCCTTGCCCTGTCGTTCATGACGGTGTACCTGGCTACGATGATGCTCATCTCCAGCTACATACTCATGAAGGCCGAGGACCGGAGGAACAAGCTGGAGACCACCCTTCCCGACTTCCTGACCCTCGTGGCCTCGAACATAAAGGCGGGGATGACGCTCGACCAGGCGATGTGGTATTCGGCGAAGCCGGAGTTCGGCCTGCTTTCGACCGAGGTCAAGGCCGTGATAAAGAGCTCGTTTAGCGGCGAAAGCCTCAGCAGCACGCTCGACTTCCTGAGCGCCCGCTTCGACTCGAAGGTCTTCAAGAGGACGATACTGCTCCTCAAGCAGGCGACCGCCACGGGCGGCGAGCTCACGGACGTCCTCGAGCGGACCGCCGACGACGTGCGGAACTCGATCATCATGAAGAAGGAGATTGCAGCGTCGCTCGTGCTCTACGAGATATTCGTTCTTTTCGCCGCGGTCGTCGGGACTCCGTTCCTTTTCGCGGTGGCGTCGAAGCTTATCGCGGTCTTCGAGAGGATTGCGCCCCAGGCGGGCTCGGTCTCGGGCGCGACGGGCGGGCCGTTCACGGTGTTCAGCGCCATCAGGTTCGAGGGCGCCGTAATAAGCTCCGAGCACTTCTTCCTCTTCAGCATACCGACGATATTCGTCACGGCCCTCATATCGTCGTTCATAGTGAGCGTGATACGGTCCGGCTCCGAGAGCCAGGGGATGAAGTATTTCCCGTTCGTTCTCGCGGGCTCATACATGGTGTACTGGCTCGTGATAAACACGGTCGAGTCGCTTTTCGCTACAATAGCATGAATGTGATTGACATGGACGAGAAAAAAAGGAAAGGGGGATTTTTCAAGGGACAGGCGGTGATGGAGTACCTCATCACGTACGGCCTTGCGCTGTTCGTGATTCTGATCGTGCTCGCCATTCTCGTTGCGGTGGTCCTGCCTTCGCTGAAGGCGCCGGAGACGTGCCAGTTCACGCAGCCGGGCTTCACGTGCAACCAGAGGCCGCACACGCTGGTCGCCGATGCGGGCAACGACGTGAGGATTCTGTTCCAGCTCGACAACACGCAGGGCAAGTCCGTAGAGGTGCTCGGAGTGGTGTGCACGGTGGCCCCGGGGGGCAACGTCCGCAAGACCGACGTGAACCTCTTCGCCTCCGCCCGGCCCATGGCCGCGGGCGAGAGCATCACGCTCGGCGGCCCGAGCGCGGACGTCGTCGGGGAGATTGAGTGCGAGAACGAGGACGGCACCACCGTCAAGCTCGCGCCGAACTCCAACTTCAGGGGAAGCCTCGGCGTCCTCTACCGCTATGCGGAGGACCAGCCGGACGCTCCGGACAGGCTGGCGGTCGCCACCGTCACCGGCTCGGTCCAGTCGGAGTGATGGCGGGGGCGGGCCTCCGCCTTCCATCCTCCTTTTTCCTTCCTTTTCGCGGGGGGGCAGCCGCTGCTCCCGAAAAAGCGGGCGCTAGCTTCCGGATTTCTGCGCCCTGCCGGTGATGTTCAGGATGAGGGGGATCAGGTCCTTGCCCCTGACGTGGCCGAGGCCCCCGGACATGCAGCTCATCTCGTCGAATTTCTTCACCGCGTCCCGGCGCTCGCCCCGGTAGACGAGTAGCGGGATTTCATGGCCGGAATGGCCCTTCAGGCTCACGGGCGTGGAATGGTCGCCGGTTACGATTATGCACGCGCCCGTGCGCTCGAGAATCGGCATCACCCTGTCGATGCGCTCCAGGGATTCCTTCTTGCCGGCGAAATCGCCGTCGTGGCCGTAGCTGTCGCACATCTTGACGTGCATGAAAACGAAGTCGTAGTGCTCGAGCGCCTTTGCCGCCGCCTTGGCCTTCGAGCCCAGGTCGCTGTTCCGGTCGCCGCTCGCCCCGGGAGCCATTATGAGGTCCATCCCCAGGTACGTGGCGACGCCCTTGTAGAGGGCGCCGCCTGCGACGCACGCGGCATTGAGGCCGAAGCGCTCGTGGAAAGAGGGCGCGGGTGCATATTCCCCGGCGCCGCGCAGGAGGATGGCGTTTGCCGGGAGCCTGCGCCCGGAATTCTCCGGAGCGGCCGAAAGCGCTCCCATCGCGAGCTCGCTGAAGCGGTTCACCAGCGCCGCGGTCCTTTTCGCTTCCGGGGAGCCTTCGAGCGGGTAGCATGAAGGCAGAGGCTCGCCCTCGTGGGCGTCTGTCGGGCTGACGCAGGGGCTCAGGCCCTTGCCGCGAAGGACTAGGGCGCCCCGGTGCTCCACGGAGCTCTTGAAAATCGCCTCTGCGCCGTCGATTCTCATCGAAAGGTGCCTGGAGAGGCCGGCCGCCGTGGCGGTGTCTATCCGGCCCGCCCTGCGGTCAACGACCTTCCCCTCCCCCACGGTCGCGAAATTCGCCCTGAATGCGACGTCCCCGGGTTCCAGCCTGATGCCGAGCCCCAGGGCCTCCAGCGGCCCCCTTCCATGGTAGAATATGGCGGGGTCGTAGCCCAGCATGTTGAGGTGGGAGACATCGCTCCCTGGAACAAGGAAACGCTTTATCGAACTCATCATCCCGGTGATGCCCAGCCGGGCGAGCCGGTCGAGGTTCGGCGTCTTCGCGGCCTGGAGGGGGGTTTTGGGCGTCGGCAGGTCCCCGAGCCCGTCGATTACGACAAGGATGGCCTTTTTCATGAACGGATGTCGCTGATAGGTTTTTTAACCTGACGCGCCCCACGATGCGCAGGCGCGGAAAAAAGGCAGGATTAGGTTTATTAACAGTCGCTGCGAATGCACACTTCCACTATTTTTTCCGTGGTGCCTATGCAGGTTGACCTTTCCTCGCAGATATCTGCCTTCAACGATTTCTTCACCACCATCTACAGGAGGAGAATCGACGACCTGCTCCTGGTCTATCCTACGCAGAAAAGCCTCCTGGTCTCCTACCCGGACCTCGAGAAATACGACCCAGAGCTCGCGGACGCCCTCATCCGCTCGCCGGACGACCTGGTGAAGGCGGCCGAGGAGGCGATAGAGGGGCTGAACCTCTCCATACCGGCGGGAACGGGGTTCACGCCCCATGTGCGTTTCGTGGACCTGCCCTGCGAGGACAGCCTGATAGAGCACATCACATCAAGGAACATCAAGGAGCTGGTGGCATTCAAGTGCGTCGTGACCAAGAGGGCCGAGGTCATGCACAGGGTGAAGCTCGCGGTGTACCGCTGCACCCTCTGCGACGCCGAGATGAGGCTCTTCGTCGAAAAGAACTTCCAGCCGCCCAAGAGGTGCGACACGTGCAAGAAGTTCGCGCTCAGGCAGGTCGAGGAGGACAGCACGTATGTCGACATCCAGAGGGCCGAGGTGCAGGAGCTCCTCGAAAGGGTCCGCGGCGGCGCCCCGGCCGCCCACATCGAGCTCCTGCTCGAGGACGACCAGGTGAACAGGATTGCGCCCGGCGACAACATCGAGGTCGTGGGGATACTCAGGCTCAGGCCGCCCCTCAAGACGCGCCAGAAGCAGGAGCTCGTATACAGCAGGTACGTCGAGACAAACAGCGTGAGGAGCCTCAAGAGGGATTTCGAGGAGATAGAGATAAGCAGGGAGGACGAGCGGAGGCTCCGGGAGCTTTCGCGCGACCCGAGGATAATCGACATCCTGACCAAGTCCATCGCCCCCTCGATTTACGGCCACAGCGAGGTGAAGCGCGCGCTCGCGCTCCAGCTTTTCGGCGGCACAAGGGGCAAGACGATGAAGGGGGGCGCGCCCATCCGCGACGACATCCACGTCCTGCTGATCGGAGACCCGGGCATAGCGAAGAGCCGCTTCCTGCAGAGCGTGTCCGAGATAGCCCCCAAGAGCATATATGTGAGCGGGAAGACGGTGTCCGGTGCCGGCCTCACGGTCGCGGCGGAGAAGGACGAGCTCGGGGAGGGCGGATGGACGCTCAAGGCGGGCGCCCTCGTGCTGGCGAGCGGGGGCAGCGCGCAGGTGGACGAGTTCGACAAGATAGACGAGGAGGACCGCGCCGCCATGCACGAGGCGATGGAAACGCAGACCATCAGCGTCGCGAAGGCGGGCATAGTGGCGAAATTCCGCACCAAGACGGCCATACTCGCCGCGGCGAACCCGAAGTACGGCCGCTTCGACCAGACAAAGAACCTCGCGGACCAGTTCGACGTGCCTCCCACGCTGCTTTCCCGCTTCGACCTCATATTCCCGATAGTGGACGTGCTCGACGAGGAGAAGGACGCGAAGCTCGCCGAGCACATCCTTTCCACCCACATGGGGAAGGACACGGGCGGGGACGGGGCGCTCTTTGAAAAGGATCTCCTGCGGAAATACATCGCCTTCGCGCGGAGAAGCGTCTTCCCGAAGCTCTCCCAGGCGGCGTCGCAGAGAATAAAGGAATTCTACGTCGAGCTGCGCCGCAAAAGCAAGGACGCCGGCTCCGTGGCGATAACGCCCAGGTATCTCGAGGGCCTCGTGAGGCTCGCCGAGGCCAACGCCAAGATGAGGCTTTCGGAAACGGTCGAGGAGGACGATGCGGGCGTGGCTATCTCGCTTTTCAACTACGTCATGCAGCAGATAATGACCGACAAGGCCACGGGCAAGCTGGACGTCGACGTCGTCATCGGAAAGCCGAAATCCGAGAGGGACAAGCTGCAGAAGAAGGACACGATACTCGACATCATCCGCGAGCACCTGCGCAGGAGCGACGCGGCCGGAGTGGACGAGGTCGTGTCCGACGCGGGCTCCTACGGCATAGAGGAGATTGAGGCCCGCAGGATAATCGCTGAGCTCCTGCGCATCGGGGCCGTTTACGAGAAGGGGCACGGCCAGATAAGGATTGTCGGGGAGAAATGAGGCGCGGCGCGCCACGCGTCCGCAGTCCGGGTGGCAGAGGTTATAAGCGTTCCGCCCGAGTTCTTCGCATGCGGATGCTGCCATCCATGCTGCTCCTTTTCATGAGCGCCCAGCTGATCGGCATTTACACCGGAACCGTCATACTCGAAGACATCGACGGCAACCCGTATGTGAGCGGCCTGGTGGTGACGGCGGACGCCAACGAGCCCGCGAACGCGCTCCTCTTCCTGGGCTACATCCTCTTCGGCGCCCTCATGATGGTCGTGCTAATCCGCAGGTTCAGGTTCGTCCCCATCCTATTCGTCCTGATGGAGTTCATGCTCATAGCCACTTCCAGCTCCATCGTTTTCTACGCGATCCTGCGCAACGCGCTGGGATACGACGCGAGCATGCTCATAGCCATCTGCGCCTCGCTGGCTTTCGCGGCGGCAAAATCCGCATTCCCGCGCCTCAAGAACGCCGCGGCCGTCCTCGCCACCGCGGGCGTCGGCGTGATATTCGGGATATCGCTCGGCCTCTTCCCGCTGATATTGTTCCTCATCCTGCTTTCGGTTTACGACTTCCTCTCGGTGTTCGCGACGAGGCACATGGTCGAGATGGCGGACTTCATCATCAAGAGGGATTTGGCCTTCACCATCACGGCAAGGGCCCCGCCGCCGAAGGCCGGCGCGAAGGAGCAGAGGATAGACCTGGGGACGGGCGACATGATAGCCCCGATAATGCTCGAGGTCTCCGCATGGACAATCAGCCCGGCCGCGAGCGCTTTCGTCTTCGCGGGGGCCGTGGTGTCGCTGGGGCTGTTCCTGACGCTGGTATGGAGGAAGAAGATGGTGCTGCCCGCCCTGCCGCCCATCGTGCTGGGGATGATCCTCAGCCTGCTTCTCGGCTTCCTCCTCGGAGCCTATACGTTCTGAGCGCCCCCGCCGCCCGCTCCGGAAACCGGGGCGGAAGCCGCCGGCCCCCCGGAATAGAAGGAGAGGTCCAGCAGCCCGTGCCCGCTCAGGTTGAACACGATGCTTTTCGCCTCTCCCGAAGCCCTGCAGGCCGCGGCATGCCGGATGGCCGATGCGATGGCATGCGACGATTCCGGCGCGGCGAGTATGCCTTCGGTTCTGGCGAAGAGGCGGGCGGCCTCCAGGACCTCGCCCTGCCCGTATGCCTCGGCCTCCATCACGCCCCGGTGCATAAGCAGCGAGACGGCCGGCGCCATCCCGTGGTACCTCAGGCCCCCGGCATGTATCGCCGGCGGGATGTGGCCGCTCCCGAGCGTGTGCATCTTCAGGAGCGGCGTCATTCCGGCCGTGTCGCCGGAATCGTAGCGGTATTCACCCCGGGTGACGCTCGGGCATGACTCGGGCTCGACGCCTATCAGGCGGGCGCTTGTCCGGCCCTGCAACTTGTCCCGGACGAAAGGGAACGCCATGCCGCCGAAATTGCTCCCGCCCCCGATGCACCCGATCAGGAAATCCGGCTCGATTTCCGCCTTGGCCAGCTGCAGCCTCAGCTCCTGCCCTATGACCGTCTGGTGCAGGAGGACGTGGTTCAGGACGCTGCCGAGCGAGTAGTTCGTCTTCGGGTCCGATGCCGCGACCTCTATCGCCTCGCTTATCGCGATTCCGAGGCTTCCGGGCGTATCGGGCATCTCTGAGCGCACTTTCCGCCCGTATGCGGTTGCCGGGCTGGGCGATGCGTGGATTGCCGCGCCGTAGGACTCTATCATCGTCTTCCTCCCCGGCTTCTGCTCGAAGCTGTTCCTCACCATGAAGACCGTGCATCTGAGGCCGAAAAGCATGCTCGCGTAGGCGAGCGCGGTGCCCCACTGGCCTGCGCCGGTCTCGGTCGCAAGATGCTCTATTCCCTCCTTCGCGTTGTAGTAAGCCTGCGCTATCGCGGTGTTCGGCTTGTGCGAGCCGCACGGGTTCAGCCCCTCGTGCTTGAAATAAATCCTCGCGGGCGTGCGCAGGTGCCTTTCGAGGCGCTCGGCCCGGATTAACGGCGTGGGCCTTCCGAACCGGATCAGGGCGTCCCGGACCTCGTTGGGGATTGGGATGCTGGCCTCGGCAGACATCTCCTGGCGAATGAGCTCCTTCGGGAAGATTGCCTCCAAATCCGAGGGCGATACCGGCTCCCGCGTCCTCGGATTCAGCGGGGGGGCCAGGGGCTCGGGCAAATCCGGCAGGACATTGTAGAAACTCTTCGGAACCTCATTTTCGTCTAGTGTGATTTTTATCATGCGGAAAACCTCCTTGGCACTGTCTGGGCTGTCGGTCGGAAAAGGGAAGGATTGGCGATGCCGCCCGCGCTGGGGGGCAAACGCATAATTATCCGGGAACTTGAGAAGGGGGCAGGCCTAACGCCAAAGGCAAACCACGGGGTGGACTTTCGAGGATTTCAGGTTCCGTTCATTTGCATTCATCCACTTCACCTCCGCAGTTCGCATTTTTTCCGGTTTCACTGGAACGCGGATTTGGGACATTTAAACCTTTGTAACATTTTTCCGGACCACCAGGTCCAGGACCGCTTGGACGGTCTGCGGGGAGTAGGGGCGGACGATTCTCTGGGATGCCACCTCGACTTTCACACCGCTGGCCCTGGCCGCGGTTTCAGCCTTGGCTTTCGCCTCCTTGAACGGCTCCTTGATTCCGGCAAAAGTGTAGAAATGGACGGTGGCGCCGTCCTTTGCGCCCGCGAACGCGACATCGAGGAAGTCGTGCGCGCCCTTCGGAAGCGGCATGAGGACGCGGTCCGCCCAGTCCCGGTAGCGCGCAAGCACGACCGCCCGCGCATCCCCCAGCACGGGTTTGACGTTCTTCGCCTTGTTGCGGGCGATGTTGCTCTCCATCGAGGCGACGGCGTCCGGATTCAGCTCGATTGCCACGATTTCCGCATCCTTGTGCGTTTTCGCTATGACGAGGGGGAACGGCCCGACTCCCGCAAAAAGGGCGAGTATGCGCTCGCCCGGCTTGACGAGCGAGGCGATTCGTGTGCGCTCGTGCGAGAGGCGGACGGAGAAATAGACCTTCGCCACGTCCAGCTCCATCACGACTCCGCTTTCCTTATAGAGCGTGGTCGTCCGCTCCTCCCCGGCTATGGGTTTCACCCGCCTGACGCGGAATTCCCCTTCCATCGGCCCGAGCTTCTTAAGGACGGTCTTGAGGGTTTTGTGGACGGAAAGGAGTGCAGCGCCGATTTCCTTCTCCTTCGGCTCGAGCGCATCCGGGATTTCGATGATGGCGATGTCGCCGATTAGGTCGAATGAGCCGATTAAGGAGTCGAGTTCGGATGGAGAGAGGATGCCGGATAGCGCGTCCTCGAGCTTTTCGTGGTGGGCCGGGCGCTTATTTGCATCGCGTTCGACAGTATCGAATGCCCCGAACTGGCCTGAAACCGGGAATAAAACGAACCCGCCTTCGCTCAGGATGGGATAGTCTCCGCAGAACAGGCCATTCCGGATTAGCTCGCGGCGTGTCTTCTCGCCTTGCGCGCGGGGGACCTTCAGGAATTTCACTCTATCACTATCGCCGGCTTGTCTGGCAGGGCGCTTTTCGCCTTCTCGTGCTTAGGGCTCTCTTCCGGCAGGACCTCGACAGGGCAGGAGTATTCCTTTGCCAGGAAGCCCGCGGCGTCGTTGAGGGCGTCCAGCTCATCCTTCTGCGGGATGGGCACCGGCAGCGAGTGGACGTTCTTCATGATGCCTTTGGAGAGTGCCGAAACTGCCTTCATGTCGAATTTTCTGGCCGCTGCCGCCTTCATGAACGTGTCGATTTTGGGGTTCTCTTTCGCAAGGATATATAGTTCCCGCTTCCAGTCGGATGCGACGTAAATCGTCACCTTCTGCGGCTTCTTCCCAATCAGGCCTGAAATCTTCTCGATGTCAGCATGGACCTTGCGGATGAGCTCCTCGCCCCGCTCCACCGCATCGTCCACCTTCGAATGGTCCGCCTCCGGGAACGGGGCGAAAGAGACGAATCCTTTCCCTCCGAGCTGCTCCCAGTATTCCTCGCAATAATGGGGCATGAAGGGCGCTATCAGCACCACCCACTTCTCGAAGAACTCGCGCAGGTTGGGCTCGGAGGAGCGCTTCATGTACCATTGGAGGTCGCTCGTGACCTCATAGAACATCTCGAGCGCCAGGTCCCTGATGGCCAGCTCGGAATAGAGCTTGTCCGCCCTCTCGATTTTCCGGTTCAGACGTGACAGAAGCCACCGCTCTATCCTGCCATGGGGCTTCGCAGTGGCGCCCCGCGAATCGGCCACAAGCCGGTGGATGAGCGCCATGCGCGAGCGGACGCCGTCCGCCACGCTGCGGTTGAAGTCGGTGTCGCTCGAGAGGTCGGCCCCGCACACGACCGAGAAGCGTATCACGTCGGCCCCGTATTCCTTTATCGCCTTGCGGAGGGGCAGTATGTTCCCCATGCTCTTGCTCATCTTGCTGCCGTCCATGAGGACGAAGCCGTTGGTGACTATCTGCCTCGGCCAGAGCCTTTTCTCCGGGAATATTCCCACGTGGTTGAAGATGAAGAGCGTCAGGTGGTTCCTGATGAGGTCTCCGGCGGAGTGGCGCGAGTCCACCGGATACCAGTAGAGGAAGCTCTCGCGCAGGGCCGCAAGGCCGGGCTCGTGCGCCTTCGGGCCCTTCCCGAGGAACACCGCATCGAAGAACGCCTCGTCCAGCTCGGGCGGGGGGATTTCCTTCAGCTTGTGGGCTATCGTGTAATATGCCATGTAGATGGTCGAGTCCGAGAGCGCCTCTATCATCTTGCCCTCGTCGAACGGGAATCTGGTCCCGAGCCCCGCCGCCCTCGTGCTCGGCCGGGTCTTGAACCAGTCGATGGTGTAGAGGTATTCGCGGCGGGTATCCGACGGTATTATGGTCATGCTTTCAAGGCATTCCTTGGCCTTCGCCTTCCACTCGGGGACCCCGTAGTCGATGAACCACTGGTCTTTCAGGATGTTGACGACCACGTGGGAGCCGCAGCGGCAGAATATCGGGCCGTTTCCGAGCGTGACTATGCCGAACGCCTTCCCCTGCTGCCGCAGGTCGTCCGCTATCTTCACCTTGGCGTCGATGGCCTTCTGCCCTGCATACTTGCCGGCCGCCATCACGCCGTCGTGCGCTTCCTTGGTATAAATCTCCTCGGTCGCCTTCTCCGATAGCGGGTCGAGCTGGTCTTTCACGCCCATCTTCTCGACCATTTCCTTTGCCGGAGCGGGACCGAAGCCCTTGAGCGAAACCACCTGGGGCATCATTATGCCGCCCATCCCCAAATCCCTGAGGGCGAGATAATCCAGGGGCGCGTGGGCCGGAACGCTCATTACGATGCCGGTCCCCCTCTCCGCGGAAACGAATCCGGCACGGTACACCGGCACCGCGTCGTTGGTCATGGGATTGACCGCCTTCATCTTCAGGATGTCCTCGGCCCTGATTTCGCCTATTATCTCAAGGGCGAGCTGCAGGCTAAGCACCTCGGCAGCCTTTTCGGATATTATTATCACTTCGCCCTTGTGCTTCGCCCGAACGTATTTCGCTTCCGGATTCACCCAGATGTTGGTGACTCCGTACACCGTCTCCGGGCGGTAGGTGGTGACGACGAGCGAGGCGGGCTCCGCCGCCCCTTCGACGGCGAACTTGATCACGGTCACGTCCTCGAGCTCAGGGTCCACGTCCCCCCGGGTGTCATGCGCGCTCACCGCATTCTTGTCTGCCGGGCACCAGGCTATAGGGTATTCGCCCTTGATGAGGTAGCCGAGCTCCTTGAGCTTGCGGAACTGCCACTGGATGAAGAGGTTGAAGCGCTCGTCGTAGGAGTAGAATTTCCTGCGCCAGTCGATGGAATAGCCGATTTCCTTCATGCCGCGCTCGATTTCGTCCGAGAAATACGAGACCAGAGCCTTGGGCTCGCTGAGCGTGGCGGCCTTTTCGGGTGGGATTCCGTATATCCTGTCGAACACGCCGAGGACGTCCGGGTCCTTCGCAGCGATGCGCTTGGCCATGGCGAGAATCGGCGTGCCGGTGACGTGGAATGCCATCGGGAAAAGGACATGGCGGCCCTTCAGGCGCAGGTAGCGCGCGTATATGTCCGCGGTGGTGTACGTCCTGCCATGGCCGATGTGCTGCGGCGAGTTCGGGTAGGGGAACGCCGCCGTGATATAGCGCTTCTCCTTTTCCGGCTCCGGGTCGGCCTCGAAGGCGCGCGATTCGGCCCATCGCTTGGACCATTTCGATTCGATTTGAGAAGAATCCATGCGAAAATATCCCCGAAAAGGTTTTTATCTCAGCGTTTCAGGAGCCGGGGCGTCCTGTGCCCTGAAGGCGATTCGGCCGGCGCGTGATGGGGGCGGCCGAGCCTGCGCACCATTTCGGATGCCATCGCAGGGTCCGGCGCATACGCATGGGCCGGGCTTGTTGGCCCGCCAAGCGCCATGGATGCCTTCTGTCGGACCGCCGCATCAAGGCGGGCGTCGGATTCGATAGCCCCGAGAAGGCACCGGTCTCCCGCCAGGGCGGCCGCCTCAATCGCCTTGAATGCCGCCTCCGGGACCTTTCCCTCCATTGCGACAATCAGGTCCATGGGAAGCTTCTCCCGGGAGAGGCGCAGGAGGATGGGGTAATTCCCAGATTCAACGGCCATTTCGATAAGGACATGCCCGGCCGCCTTCTTCACCCCGTAGGGCACTTCCCCTTCCGTGGCGAGGGAGAAGACACCCGTGAATGAGCCCGATGCCCTCAGGAGCGCAAGGAGCGCGTGCCCGGCCTCGAGCCGGATGTCCTGGTGGAAGGACGCCCCTCTGACAATCCTCGAGAGGGCCCCTTCGTCCCCTTTAGCGATGCGCTGGATTAGGGCCGCCCCGGCATGAAGCTTCACGACGGAAGGCATCCCGCTGTCCGACGCCGCATCGAACATCGCCCCGAAATGGCCGTCCCTGCGGCACCTGTTGAAGACCGCCGAGAGTATGTTCAATGAAGCCGCATCCCGGGTGTCCGGATGAAAGGCTTCGTCGCGGGATATCAAAAGGAGGGTGCCGAATTCCCCGTTTTCAGTCATCCTGCCGACGAGCTCGCGCCCGCATTCGAGGCGCTGGGAATGGTCGGAATTGTGCTTCGCGTTGAGGATGAGAGCGTTGGTGCTTGCGTCGCGGATAGTGCGGAATTCGGGTTCCATGATGCTTGATATGCCTGATAAGCGTTAAAAATGTTATATAAAATCAAATAAAATGACATCTTACGGGGCTTGCGGCCCATGGCGGGGGAGCCGAAGAGGGGCGTCGGATTTTATGTTTTATAAAGTGGTAAAAAGAGAGCATATATAAACCCTTTCCGACACAAATAATCATCGAAGGCGAATGGCCTTCCGGGAATCGGAGAGTGTTTTTAAAGATTTCCGAGCAAGGGTATCAACATGGGATCAGAATTGAGAGTGGGGGACATCATGACCAAGAAGGTCATAGTCGTACCATTCGGCAAGACCATCCTTGAAGTCGCGAAACTGATGAAAAAGAGTTCCGTCGGCTCCGTGATTGTCGTCGAAGACAAAGAGGGCAAGCATGCCAAGGGCATCATAACGGAGCGCGACATAGTCTACAAGATACTTGCAAAGGGAAGCGACCCGTACAAGGTCAACGCCGAGGACATCATGTCCAAGCCGTTGCGTGTGGTCAGGCCAGACACAACCATAGAGGATGCGGCCAAGGCGATGAGGGAGAACAAGATAAAGAGGCTCCCGGTCGTCAATGACGATAACGAACTCATAGGCATACTCAGCGAAGGGGACATCATGAAGATATTCCCCGTCGTGGTAGACCTCATAGAGGAAAGGGCCGCAATCTCCTGACGTTCACGCTGTGCACGGATGGCCACCTGAGCCGTCGAGCAATGAAGGGAACGGACGCCCAAAAGGGCGCTCCGGCCCCGCAAGGGGCGGTCAACAGTGCACAGCTTGTGTCTCTCTTTCTCGGTTCTCCCAGGAGGCAAAGGTGGAAATCAGGGAAAGGCTCAGGAAGCTCGCGAAGCTGACGGAAGGCCTCAAAGGCGAATGGATACTGGTCGAGGGCAAGCGGGACCGGGAGGCTATGGCCTCCTTCGGGCTCGGAAAATGCCTGACGGTTTCCGGGAACCTGAGGGCGAGCTGCGCGCTCCTGGCCGGCCAAAAGGCGGAAAGGGCGTATGTGCTGACGGACCTCGACCGAAGGGGGGATGATCTGGCCAGGCGGGCCAGGGACGAGCTGGAGTCGCTCTCCATAAGGGCTGATACGGAAACGAGGCTCAGGATGGCGCACCTGCTCCGAATCCGCTTTTTCGAGGACGCCGCAAGGGCGTTTGAAAAGCTGAAGAAGGAATATGCGGAAAAAGAAGGTGAGATTTATGGCTAAGACATACATAGACACGGTGAAATACCTCATATACACGAACGTGGAGATAGGCGGGCTCGTCGAGAAGCCGGATGTCGTTGGTGCGATATTCGGGCAGACCGAAGGCCTGCTCGGGGACGAGCTCGACCTGCGCGACCTCCAGAAGAACGGAAGGATAGGCAGGATAGAGGTCGACCTGGGCGGTCGCGACGGCAAGACGACCGGCGTGATAAAGATACCGAGCTCGCTCGACATGGTGGAGACGTGCATAATCGCCGCGGCCCTCGAGACCGTGGACCGGGTCGGGCCCTGCGAGGCGAGGCTCAGGATAACGAAGGTCGAGGACACGCGGAACCAGAAGAGGAAGCAGCTGGTGGACCGCGCCAAGGGCCTCCTGAAGACGCTCCTCAACACGGAGATTCCGGAGAGCAAGGAGATATCCCAGCTCGTGCGGGACGAGGTCAAGACGGCCGAAATCGTCGAATACGGGCCGGACAGGCTCCCGGCGGGCCCCTCGATAGACCGCAGCAACGAGGTGGTATTCGTCGAGGGCAGGGCCGACGTGGTCAACCTGCTCAAGAACGACGTCACGAACGTGATAGCGATAGGCGGCGCGAAGGTCACCAGGACCATCGTGGAGCTTTCCAAGAGGAAGGAGGTCACTCTCTTCCTCGACGGCGACCGGGGCGGGGACATCATCCTCAACGAGCTCGCCCAGGGCGGGGTTGAAATAGACTTCGTCTCAAGGGCGCCCACCGGCCTCGAAGTCGAGGAGCTGACGCGCAAGGAGCTGATCAAGTACATGAGGAACAGGACGCCCTTCGAGCAGAGCCAGAAGGGCCGCGGAGGCCCGGAGAGGCGCGTCGTCGAGACGCCCCGCTTCAGGCAGCCGGAGCGCAGGGAGGAGGAGAGGCCGGAACCGAGGGCCGAGCAGCAAGCCCCGCCCCCGGTTAGGGAGAGGGCGCCCGAGCCCGCGCCCCGCATGGAGCAGAGGCCGCAGGGCCGTGGAAGGCGGAGGGAGACGAGCGAGGACGTGCCTCGCATCGACGAACCCGAGACCATGCCCGAGCCGGAGGCCCAGCCCCAGGAGGCCGCGCCCCTCAGCAAGTCAGACCTCATGAGGGAGCTCGAGACGCTGGGCAACACCCTCAAAGCCCGCTTCTACAACAGCGAGCTTGTGCGCGTGTCCGAAGTCCCCGTCCGGGACGTCATCAAGTCCCTCAGCGAGACGAAGGACGTGCATGCCATCGTCTTCGACGGCATCATAACGCAGAGGCTCGCGGACCTCGCCTCGAAGCAGGGCGTGAAGCTCCTTGTCGGCCTTAAGATTGGCAATGTCAACAAGGTGCCCGAGAACATCGAGATAATCACGAAGAACAAGTGATTTTTTTCCTTTTCGTTTCCCTTTTTTTCCAACCCGGTTCCTGCCGCCGCTTGCCGCCATTTAGAGAAGGTTATCGACCTCGATTCCGTGCGAGAGGTACCAGTCGGAGGCCTTCTCGCGGTTGTGCTCGCCCACGAAGGCGGAATCGTCCGACACCCCCCTCACCGAAGCCCTGAAGCCGGACTGGAAGAATGCGCCGCTGAGGATGAAGGCCGGCACCCGGCCGTAATCACCGCTCTGGCCGAACACGCCCATCTCCCCCGAGAGGTAGTCGACCTCCAGATACCCGCCGCCCAGCACCACGCTGCCGAACTCCCTGCGGATGCAGAGGATTTTCCTGAGTATGGGGCAGACCTGCCGGTGGTGTATCAGCGTTATCATGCCCGGATCGGCGCCTTCCGGCATCCAGAGCAGGCCGTAGGCCTTGACCCGGTCGCCCTGGGCCTTGATTTCGAAAGCGCCGTATTCCTTGCCCACCGGGCTGCCGAGATGCGCCTCGCACAGCGGGGCGGCGAGCGACCGGCTGAAGACCACCGGAGGGAAATATGCCAGCTTTCTCGGGGCCCGGAGGTATTCCTCTTCGATGGCCCGGGCTGCCGGCCTGCCGGAGCGGTTTTTGCCGGTGCCCACATTCACCTTGAATCACCTATGACAACTAATAGGCGCGAGAGATTAAAAACGGATGTCACGGGCAGCCGCTCCGCTGCGGGCAAATCGGACGCTGGGGCGCCATCCCGTGCCGGGGGCCTCACTTGTACATGGCGAGGTCCACGGCCGCGAGGCTCGTGGAGCCGGTGGCGTTCACCACGGTCGAAAGGCGGCGGATTCTGACGATGTTCGCCGTGCCCGAGGGCACGTCGCCGCCAATCAGCGAGGATGTGCCGTCCGAGAGGTCGGTGACCCTTATCGAGACGCCGTAGGGCGTGCCAAGCCTCTGCCTGAGCCAGGCCTGGCTCTGCGTACCGGCGCAGTCAATAAGCGACTGGTCCGCGCGCCTATCATCCCATGCCCTCGCGAACCCGAGCCTGTCTATGGAGGCGCAGGACGCTGATGGCGATGGCGGCGTGAAGAGCAGGTTGGAAATTCGTATGGCGTCCTTGGAAAGCGGGTCGTCCTGATAGTCCAAAAACGAGCGCACGCTGTGCCAGTAGGACAGGAGGGCGACTAGGGCCAGGACGAAGATGACCGAGGCGATTATCGCATCGAAGCTGAAGTATTGTCCTTTCATGTCTCCACCGTTCATGGCAGTTGCGTTATCGTAAGATTCTCTCCATCATTATTTAACATTAGCGTATTCGAGCAGGCGTTGCTCGAGAGCACGGAGCCCGTGATGCATCCGCCCCCGAGGATGTATTCGTATTTGGGCAGGTCGTACTGGTAGCTGAACTCCGAGTAATCGCCGAGGTACGTGATTGTCATCGTGGAATTGCCCGCGTTCATGCTGGAGAGGTCCAGGGAGTATGGCCTTGCGAAAAGCGTCTTCGGGAACGTGTAGTTGTATGAGAACCCCTCCCCGCCCTTCACCGCGAGCGTAATCGCCGTCACGAAGCCGTCGCCGGCCTCCTTCGCGACCTTGTTCTGCTGGAGCGGTATTTCGGCGCTCTGCAGATCGCTCACCACCACGAACGAGCCGATTGCTATCAGCATGAAGACTGCGGTATAAAGCATGAACTCCGTGGCCACTTGGCCGCGCAGGCTGCCGGCGTCATGGTGCCGTCGGGTCAACGAGCTCCACCTCTCCCCTGCTGTTCGCGCGCACTATGACCTTGAGCAGGCCGCTTTTGCCGCTTATCGTCCTGCTTCCGGGGCCTATTTTCGCTATCGTGGGCGACACCGCGTCGAACGAGCCGCCCGCGGTCTTGAGCCTCACCACGACCTCGCCCCCTGACGCGTACACCGACTGCGCAGAGGGGGGCACGTTTATCAGGACCTCCCGCTGGGCGCCAGGCCCCTGGGCGTACACCGTGTTCATGGTGTCGGAGAGCGTCCTCGCGGTGGCGTCCGCCTGGGCCTTGGCCGTATCCTCGTATCCGATAGAGCTCGCCGAGAACAGAAGGAACACTACGGGAAGGGTGAACGCTATCACCACGCCGAGTGTCACCATGAGCTCCAGCGATGATTGTCCTTTCATCTAGTCGCACCCCGCAGCGCCGTTGTCGCAGGCAATCCCATCAAGGCCGTAATCGTCCCTCGACTCCTCGCTCACGGCGAAGATGCCGGTCACCGGGCTGTCCGCGCATGAGCTGAAGTCCTTGCATCCGGGCATCCCGCGGACCTTCACCCCGTCGATGCCCTCCGAGAAGAGCTCCCGGTCGAGCCTGCTGTTGGTGTCGTAGACCCCGTAGTCGTTAGCGTATATGCCTATCACGAAGGTCTCTATGCCGTAGGCCGAGCTGTTGCGCGAGTATGAGCCGTTGAGAAGCCGCTGGAGGTATGAGGGTGCGGACGGATTGTGGGTGTAATAGCCGCACATCACGAAGTCCCGGATGGCTTCGACCTCGAAAAGCCCGCTGCTTCCCGTCGAGAGCTTCCTGGAGGGGCTTTCCGCCACCTCGTCCGCCAGATAGGTGTTAAGCAGCAGCACGCAGCGCCGCTCCTGGCCCGAACCGTCCAGCAGCGGGCACACCGGAGCGTCGTCCGGCTCGAAATCAGGGGCTACGGCGAACGGCTTCACCGTGTATATGCCGTCGTCAGGGTCGATCGTGGCATTGCAGCCCTCGCCGATGTAGCGTATCGGGTTGAGCGTGTCCGCCTCGTTGTATTCCTCGTCGCCGTCCCCGCAGTCGGAGAGGGTGAGGACGGCCTCGTCGGTAAGGATGTAGCCTGCGAAAGCCTCGTAAATGGCAGGCTGGAGGGCCTCAATCTCGCCATAGGTACCTACAAGGACGTAGTTCTTGCGGAGGCTGGGCGCAATCGCCGTCGCGGTCGGGGCGAGGTCTTCCGAGGGGCCTGCCATCGCGAGAGGGCCGTATATCCAGCCCTGCCCGCCCTCCACGTCCGGGCCGAGCTTCGACACGGATATGGATGAGTGGTCGGGATAAATGTCCTTCTCGAAGAAGAACTGCCGGTAGACGGTCTGGTTGTCCCCCGCCTCATCGCGGCTCTCCCGCATGAGGGCCGGGTCAACTAGCCCCGCGATGCTCAGGTTGCCTTCTATGCGGTAGAGCCTTGATACGGCGGACGTGTTGGTGTAGTCCCTAAGCCCAAGCCGCAGGTCGTATGAATAGTTCACCTGGTCTATGTCGTTCTGGGACAGCTGGAAGCCGGACGCCTCGAAATCGCTCACATAGACCCCGATTGCGCGGAGCGATGCGTTGAGGTTATCCTTCCATGCCTGCAACGATGAGTTCTCCTCCTCGCTTATCCCGACGCCGCCCTTGAAGAGGCCAGGGTCGGCCGAGCCGTTCATCAGGAGCCCTGCCATGGCCTCGCGGACGTTCTTGAATTCGTCGCCGGGCGGCCCGGGGTCCACGGAATGCCCCGCCGCGTGGTCGTTAAGCCTTGCGAGGCCGCGGTTGAGGATTATGTCGGAGACCTGCCCCATCTTGTCCGGAGTTATCTGCTCCATCGTGAGCTCGACCGTGGACTCCTTGTAGAACTCCGAATAGGAGCGCTCTGAGGCCTCCACGGACTTCACCCACACCGATATGGAAAGAAGGATGTAGATGAGTATCAGGAAGACGGTCACGGTGAAAAGGAATCCTTTCTTGTCCATACCATCACCTAGATGAATATCGTCAGCTTCACTATCCTCACGTCGGAGGAGGGTATCAGGTCGCCGCCGAGAATATCCCCCGGGGGCGTGTTTCCTATGGTCAGGTTGGTCTCTGTGAACGTGCCGTCGCCGTTGTCGATGATGTTCGTAATGACGCCGCAGGTGATGACCCCCCAGTCGATTGTGGCGCCGCCCGATGAGCCGCCGCCGGTTCCGGAGAGGTCGCCCCCCATGATTCCCTCGCCCGTGCACGAGGCATAGTTGTAGGGCGAGGTCACGAGCTTTCTGACCTTGCCGGAATAGCCGAATGTCATGACCTGGGTCGCGACCGCGAGCTTCCTGCTCGTCTTCGCGTGCGGGTCGTCCGCCTCGCTGAAGGAGCCGGTGTCGTAAAGCAGGTCCCAGTTGTTCCCTTCGTCAGCGCTCATCTCCAGGACATAGCCGAACTGCTTGGGCACCATCGTGCCTACGGTGTTGCGGATGAGATTGGTCCGGTGCGCTATGTTGTCCTGGGCGACCAGGTTGTCCAGCAGGGACGCGTCGGCCTTGCATTCGCCGTAGTCGTCGGAGCAGGCGGTCGTGGAGAGCGACAGCAGGATGTCCCTTGAGAGGAAGTGCCCCTGCGTCAGGAGGTAGTAGTATGCCGAAGGCACGCTCGAGAAGAATATCAGCGAGTATATCGCGACCAGCACGAGGGTGAAGGCCACGAAGGCGTCTAGCGAGAATATGAACGCACGCATAAGGAGGGATTAGTTGGTGTATTATTTAAAAACCATAGGTTAATGCTCATTTTTTACATAATTAAGCCACAGACCGGCCCGGAACGCGCGGCCTGGCGATTCAGGGGGGCGCAGCCGCCATGCACGGGCCGTAGCCGGTGCCGCATTCGTCGCATTCCTTCAGGGCGTAGGGGCAGTTGTTCTTCAGGCAGGGTACGCGCGAGCCGGGCTCGCAGACGCGCTCCCACCTGCATCCGGTCCAGGCCCCCCCGATGCAGGCCGAGATTCCGCTGCAGTTGCCAAGGCGACAGTACTGCGTCTGCCCGTCAATGCACGGCGCCTGCGCACTTGGCGCTCCGGGGCTGGAGGGGCCTATGGCCGCGGGGCTGCCGCCCGAGAGCAGCCCGTATGCGAGCAGGGCCGCAAGGGCGAGCAGGAGGAGGAGGGGGAGGGGGTTCTTCAAAGCATCACTTGAACTGGACCGACGGCTGCGCTGCCGACGCGTAGAGCGTGCGCACCAGCCCTTCCATCGAGAAGAGCCCCGGCTCGCCCGCGCCCGTGGACACCGGGCAGACGCGTATCTCCGATGGGTCGGAGTATTCGATTCCGGCAAGGTCCGCGGCTTTCATCAGCGCGTCCCTCTTGCTGCCGACCTCGTCGACGAGGCCGACAGATTTTGCCTGCCGGCCGCTCATGATGCGGCCGTCGGATACCTCCTCGAAGCGCGCCAGGTCGAGCCTGCCCCTGCGGTTCTCGAGCACGACTCCGCGGAATTCCCCGTATATCTCGTCCACAAGAGCCTGAAGGATTATTTGCTCCTCGCCGGTCATGTTGCGGAACTCCGAGCCGATGTCCTTGTAGGCGCCGGATTTCACCACCGTCACGTTGATGCCGAGCTTGTCGAAGAGGCCGCCCATCTGGGCGAATGTCGCTATCACGCCGATGCTCCCGGTTATCGCGTCGGGGTCGGACACGATGTAGTCCGTGCCGCTGGCGACGTAATACGCCCCCGAGGCGGCGACCTCCCTGAAGTAGGACACCTTCGGCTTGTCGATCTCCTTGACGGACTGGTAGACCTCCCGGGTGGCGACGACCGAGCCCCCGGGCGAGTTGAAGACGAACAGCACCGCGCCGACGTCCTCGCGTCCCTCAAGCGATGATATTGTCGCTGCCAGCTCCTCTGAGCCGGGATAGCCCTCGCCGCCGAATATCGATGCGGGGGAACCCTCCACGGTGAGCGGCATGTCCACGTCCACGACGGCGACGCATTTCCCGAGCAGGGACGGCGTCAGCGAGGACAGGACGAAGAACAGCGCGATGACTGCGAAGAATATCAGTGCCAGGGCGAGCGCGGTGCCGACAAGCACGCCGGCATTCGACCTGGCCGGGCGCCTGTGCAATTCAGTCTGCATGAGGGCTGGAATCGCATGGAATAAATAAAAACCTTCTTTGGTCAATGGGGGTCATGGATGCGCTCCTCGACCTGCTGCTGTTCCTGCTGCCGGTCTATGTCGCCAATTCATCCCCGGTGGTCCTTGGCGGAGGAGCGCCGCTGGATTTCGGCCTGCGCATGCCCGACGGGATGAGGCTCCTGGGGGACGGCAAGACCGTCCGCGGCTTCGTGGGGGGGACTCTCGCCGGAACGGTCGCCGGAGGCGCTGCGGGGCTGGTCTACCAGTCACCGTTCTTTCCGGACGCGACGTCGCAGTTCGTCGCCGCCTTCGTCCTATCCGCCGGCACGCTGCTTGGCGACGCCGTCGGGAGCTTCGTGAAGAGGCGCGCGGGCGTGGGCTCTGGCAAGCCGTTCGTCCTGGACACGATAGCCTTCCTGATTGTGGCGCTAATCGTCGTCTATCCGCTCGCGCTCCCCTCGCTATTCGATGCGGGCAACCTGGCGTTCTTCGCCGGGCTGACCCTCGTGGTCCACCCCCTCACCAACATGCTGGCGAATCGGGCTGGCCTCAAGAACGTCCCGTGGTGAGCATGGCGGACGCGAGGATAGTGTCTGAGGCCCTGAAGAGAGGGAAGGCGGAAAGGCTCCGCGGCGAGCCGGACTACACCCGCTTCAGGGCGTCCTTTAGGGGCGTGGAGCGGGGCACGGTCATGTGCGGGGGGCGCGTGATATGGGGCTTCCCGCACATGAGGCGGATATTCACCCTTGAAAGGGGGCTTGCGCGCAACCTGCCGGAGGGGCGCATCTGTGCCGAGGAGAAGATTGACGGCTTCAATGTGAGAATCGCCTCGGTCGGCGGAAAAATCCTCGCCTTCTCGCGCGGCGGCTTCCTGGACCTTTTCTCGACCGAGAAGGCGGGGGAGATGGGCCTCGAGAGGTTCTTCAGGGCGAATCCGGAATGCGTGCTCTGCGGGGAGATGACCGGCAACACGCCCCACACCCCGCCCACGGACGAATACGACGTCAAACTATACGTGTTCGACATAGACGGGGGGGACGGCGAATACCTGCCCTGCATGGAGAAATACGCGCTTATTAGGAAATTCGGGCTTCCGGGCGTCCCGGAGCTCGGGAAATTCGATTCCCGCGACGCCGCGGGCCTAAGGAAGCTTGCGCTCGCCCTCAACAAGGGCAGGCGGGAGGGCATGGTCCTAAAAACCGAGGACCGCAAGGGGGTTGTCAAATACGTGACGCCCTGGTCGGACATAGAGGACATCGAAAGGACTTCCGGCATAATCTACGACATGCCAATCGGATTCTACTACCAGCGCATCCTGCGCTCAGCGTTCTTCGTAAGCGATTTCGGCCTCGACCGCGACGAATACGCGAAAAGGCTCGGCCGCGCGCTCCATGGCGGCCTGATCCGGGCGATAAGGAGGGCGTCCGAAGGCGGGGAGGCGGCCGACGAGTTCGAAATATCCTTCCGCGACCCCGCGGTCTGGGACGATGTCCGCAAGCACATGGGGCGGGATGTCCGGCTCGAGGAGGTCTGGCGCAGGAAGGGGGAGGGCAGAACGCGGCTGCGCTTCAGGAAAATCTATAAGAAAAGCTCAAGGATGCTTATCGCTTTCGCCAATGGGAAGGCGATAGAGGATTGAAACCGGAGGGTCACATCCGGATTATTCTAAGGCCGGATATCCTTGAGAATTTCTCGAATCCAAGCCCCTTGGTGTCCCGCTTCTTGTCGAGCCGTATGTCAAGGGCCTTGAGGATGCCCTCGCCCACGAGCGCGAACCTGCCCTGCCCGCGTGCCGAAGAGCCCTTTTTAAGCAGCTCCTTGGGCGCCACGGCTGCGACGGCGTACGCCTTCTTTCCCTTGAACTCGAGGCTGACCTTTTCATTGGGCTTCAGGCCGAGCTCGTCGAGCAGGCCCGGAGCGAATGCGATGGTGCCCGCGCCCACCGCGCCCTGCTGGAAATAAATCGTGTATCTTCCCCTAAGGTAAAGCCATAGGACCAGAAGTGCGAGAAGGGCGAGCGGAACCCAGCAGAACTGCCAGTAATCGGCTGCCGCGGGGGGCAGGACCACTTCCACTGCCGCCTCCCCGAGGCCCGGGGGCTCGAGCCTCACACGATAGGTGCCCCCCATCCCCCCATAAAGCGGGATTGCGCCCCCGCCGTCCGTTACATATCTCCCCACGGAACCGTCCGGAGCCACGACCGCCACGCCAAGCCCCTGCGCAGGCTCCCCGTCCCGGGTCACGAGAACCGTGGCGTTCTGCCCCAGGGTAATTGAATCCGGGGCCCCTATTTCGTAAGAGGCCTGAACGCACTCCCCTTCCCTGCACCGCTCGCCCGCATCGCAGTCTGAGTCCAGAAGGCATTCCGAAGGCGGGAGCGCGGCGCACGCATTCCCCGTGCATGCGTAGCCGGCCGGGCAGTCCCCGTCCGAGCAGCATTCATAGGGTTGCCAGGTATGGTTCGCGGCATACCCGCACTGGCCCTCAACAGGGACGCACTCATTCCCGCTGCAATATTCCGAGCCTCCGCATCCGTCATCCGAGCAGCACTCGAAAGCCATGCATGCGTGGTCCCGCACCTGCCCGCAGGCGCATTCCACCGGCGCGCATTCCCCGCCCTCGCATGCCTCGGATGCCGGGCAGTCCGAATCAGACAGGCAGCCGGGCGCTTCGGGCGGGCATGCGAGGAAGGGCACTTCAAGCGGATTGAGGTAATAGTAATGCGGCCGGGTGAATGCGAAGTGGTAAGTCCCGTTCGCGGGCGCCGTGAATTCCGCGATTCCTTCCGAATCGGTGCTTTCCGTGCCAAGCAGGCCCTGGTAGGGCGCATGCAGGACGAAACGCACCTCCACGCCTTCGACCGGCTCTCCCCTGTGGGTGACGTTGACCAGGATAACGTCCCCCGGGCAGAGCCTGGCCCAGTCAACATGCAGCGGCCAATCGCGTTCGTCGTCATCCGCGGGCTCTGATATCGCCAGGGAAACCGAGTCCGAGTCGGTGACGTTCGCGCCGTTAGGCGGGACTCCGGTGGCAGTGGCGTTGTTCCAGAACATCCCGCTTGCATTGGCGCTGACATTGTAATTTATCTGGAGCGATGCGCCGGGCGGCAGGTCGGCGATTGCCACCCAGGTTATCACTCCTCCGGAAACGGAAGTGGGCGCCACGTCCGCGCCCTGGAAGTTGAGGCCGTAAGGAAGGATGTCCGCGACCGTGACGCTGATGTTGACCGCCCCGGTGTTCGACAAGTCAAGCGTGAAGGTGACGTTCTCGCCGGGCTCTGCCGATGGGGCGCTTGACGATTTCACGATGTTGATTGCCGGGGCGAAAATCCCGACGGATGCGACGTCGTAATCCTCCGCGTCGTCTCCGTTGGGCGGCGTGCCGGTGACGCCCACGGTGTTAGAGTATGTGCCGTTGGCGACGGTTTCCGAGACCGATGAGTTGAGCAGCACAAGAACGTGGTTTCCAGCACCTATCGGCCCAACATTCGTCCAGTTGACCTGCCTTCCGTCCCCGCTGACCGCGTCTGGCGCGGGCGAAGCAGACACATATTCGAACCCTTCGGGCAGGGTATCGGTTACGAAGACCGGGTCGAGAATGACGCCGCCGGGATTGCTGATGTTGATGAGCCACTGCACGATGCCGCCGGGCGATGTCGGCACCGGGGTCACGTCCAGCTTAATTACCGACACATTGGCGCAGGCGAGGTAGACGTCCTCGGTGTCTGATGCTGTGACGTTGTCGCCGTTGG
>CAZYJW010000002.1:227060-378670 GCA_964647855.1 Microcaldota archaeon
GCTTCAGGACTGAGACGTTCGCGCAGGCGAGGTAGACGTCCTCGGTGTCTGATGCCGTGACGTTGTCGCCGTTGGGCGGGACGCCTGTGACGTTGGCCAGGTTTGTGACGCTGTAATCGCAGGCTGAATCCATGGTTGCGTTGAAGAGGAAGGTCGTTGAGCTGCCCGGTGCAAGGTCATTGTAGGTCCATGCCGGGCCCGCTGATGAGTTGGCTGGGGATGCTGAGGCGAAGGTCAATCCTCCGATCAGGGTGTCTGTCACCGTGCCGTTAAGGCTGACGTTGCCCGTGTTTGTGACGGTTATGTTGAACTGGACTGTTCCTCCGGGGGACGGCTGTGCAACAGTCTGGTCAAGCTTCAGGACTGAGACGTTCGCGCAGGCGAGGTAGACGTCCTCGGTGTCTGATGCCGTGACGTTGTCCAACTCGTAATATGGCGGGATTCCGGTCACATTGGCGATGTTGGTGGCATTGTAGCCGCAGCCGTATGAGCCGTCCATTGTGGCATTGAGGATGAAGGACAGTGAGCTGCCGGGAAGCAGGCCGGAATAATCCCATGAGGGGCCCGATGAGGTGTTGACAGGGGATGCGGACGCGAAAACAAGGCCCGGCGGCAGGGTGTCTGAAACCGTGCCGTTGAGGCTGAAGTTGCCCGTGTTGGTTATCGTGATGTTGAACTCCACCAAGCCCCCTTGGGACGGCTGGAGGGCGGTCTGGTCGAGCTTGAGCGCGGATGCGTTTACCACTACTCCGGAAAGAAGAATCGTATATATTCCGGGCAGGCTCACCCCGGATAGCGAAAACGTGTTCGCGGCGGTGTCGGGCGTCGTGTTCAGGGTCGCGTTCCAGGTCCCGTTGTAGCGGGCGAGCACGAAGTAACTCTCGTTCTGCCAGGTCACTTCCGCATCCTGCCAGTGCAGTGCGAGATAGTCGACCGAAAGAGCCCCTGAGAGCGAGTTCAGGCCGATGAACTTGTTTCCGAAGCGGGCGTGGAGCGGCGGGACCGGCGCGATATATGGCGACCAGTTCAGGGAGTATGCCGAGGAAGGCGCAATGGAATCAATAAGCGATGCGTTGGTGAAATCCGTGAAGTTGCCGGATGCGCTGTCGAAAACCGCCCCGGACACGTTCAGTTCCGCAGCCATGCCCAGGGTGTTGTTGAGCACGAAGCCTGCGGAATTGTTGAATATTCGGACCGATGAGAGCGAGGTTCCGTTGGAATTGTGCACGGTGAATCCCGATAGCAGGTTGCCGCCCGAGGAGATGTCGCTCATCCGGGTCGCGTTCGAGCCGTAGATGTATACCCCGTGGCTGTAGCGTGAGACGCTCGCGCAGTCCCTGACGCTGACGTTCGAGAGCGAGCCGTTAAGGAGGATGCCATAAGTGGTGCCCGCCGTGCCGTTGTTGAGGATCGAGAACCCGTTGCAGTCGAGGCTCACGTTGGATGCCGCGATCTTCACGCACGCCGAGCCTGGAAGCGGGCCCGCGTCGTGCGGGGCGCCCGCCAGGTCCGTGAGCAGGATGTACGGGCCGGGCTGCTCGATTAGGAGGCAGGATACGAGGGGCTCGGTCTGGGATTCCTGGAAGGAGATGCCCTCTATCTCGAACCCGCTCTGGCTGTCTTCGGTTATCGCCGAGTCCCCGTAGCTGTAATAATCCGTTCCGTTGAAGGCGAACGAGCCGAGGTCCGGCCCGCCGGTGGCCGAGTGAAGGCGGATTGCCAGGATGTTCACTTCCTCTTCGTCGTCCGGATTCCGGAGCAGAGTGAGGAAGTTGCCCGAGCCCGAGTAGGTGGATATCGTTGATGTGGCGCCGGTGCATTGGGGGGGGAACATGCACGCTGGCTGAGGGTGTTTCCGTTACCGTCCGTCTCCCATACGAGGCGCCCCGTGGAGCCGCTCGGCTCCCATTCGAAATCCGCGACGCGGGTGCTTGAGGAATCGAGCCCCGTGTCTATGTTGATTGTCACTGCCCAGGCGCTTCCGTTCCAATATGCCGTGTTCAGGTCGCTGGAGGTGTCTATCGCCATCAGCATCATGTCGTCGCTTGCCGGGTCTGCCTTCAGCGACGCCCAGGTCAGGTCTGCGTTGTTCTGCGCCCCGCCGGTTCCGGTCACGTCGAAGCTTCCCAGGGACGACCAGGAGGAGCCGTCCCAATAGCGCCAGCTCACGTCGCCCACGGTGCCTTCGGAGCCCAGCGCCATCGCCTTGCTGCCGTCAGAGGCATAGCGCGCCGCGAGCGCCTCGTTGCCAGCCGTTGCGGTCGCCTGGCTGGACAGCTCGGTCTGCCCGCCCCACGAGGTGCCATTCCATACCCACGCGTTGATGTCGTTGTTGGAGGAATCCTCGCCAGAGGCGACCAGCTCGTCGCTCAGGGGGTCGTTGTCCATGCGTATCCAGCCGTACTGCGCGTCCCCGGCCTCCCCGGAATCGTCCAGATAGTTTTCGGCCAGGCCCGTGAAATTGGTGCTGGCGGACGGGAGTATCTTGTAGCCGAGGTCGCGCGATGCATTCGTGCTCGACACGGCATATAGGAGGATGGCGTCGTTGCCGTGCGTCTCGAACTGGAAATCGAATCCGCGGATAGCAGACGCCGAGCCCACGCTGGCTACGTCGTTGGTCACGACCCAGTTGCTGACGTTCTTGCAGCCGCTGAGGCAGGAGTAGGCGTCGAGAGAGTTGTCGGTCCCCTGGATTATGAGGATGATTTTGGTCGATATCGGGGACTGCCTGGGTATTGCGAAGCGTATCTGCGAGCCGGAATCCGGCAGCTCGATTTCAGGGCCCCAGCTGCCGTTCGCGGTTGCGTTCCAGAACCGTATCTTCGGATATGAGTTGCCGTTGCCGCTCGCCGAGACGTAGCTGACCATGGCTTCGTGCGCATGCGCGCTGGCCAGCAGCAGCAACAAGGCAAGGCATGGCAGCAGTGCGCTGCCGTTTTTCCGGCCCATCGCCATATGAAGGGCAGGCTGCGGTTATAAAGCTAAGGAAAAGTAGCTATTTCATCTAGAGCAGCACACCCAGCCATCAGCGGCGTCAATGCCGGCGGCTCACTTCTTCGCGAGCAGGGCGTGGAACTTGTCCGCAGCAAGGAATTCGCAGCCGACCTGGTTCGCGAACTTCATCACGCCCTCGTCAGAGGTTATCAGCGTGGCCTCGAGCTCCTTGGCGAGGAGCACGAGCTCGAAGTCCTCCTTGGAATCCACGATGCCGGTCCGCATCGCCTCGCGGTACTTGTCGCGCAGCTTCCGCAGCTTCTCGTCGTTGTCGGGCGCGTTGTCCTTCGCGAAGTCCTCCGCGAGCCGAAGGCCCTTGTTGATGCGCAGGCGCACGTCCTCGATGAAGTCGTAGAGCACGGCGGCAGGGAGGTATATGCCGTAGGTGTTCGGGGCGCGCTTCTTGACCGCCAGCTCGAGCTCGTCCATGGCCTTCGCGTCCACGAAGTTGCGCAGCTCGCAGAACACGGAGGGCGGCATGAAGACCTCGATGTCCTTGGTTTCGGCATGCTTCACGAACCCGAGCACGGCGGCGCTGGGGTCCTTGCCGAACTTCTCGCGGGCGTGGGGATTGACAAAAAGCGACGTGTCTACGACGTATCTCCTTGCGGCCATGATGGGACTATGGGCTTGAGGATTAAAAGGCTATTTGCGGGGCGGCCGATGGGCCCCAGGGGCGGGTCGCACTTGCCGCGCATGGGCCGATTAGCGTCGCTGGGAGGGCGCGTTATATGAGCTTGACGAGGCCGCGGCCTATCTCCGGGATGTTCCCTCCGAAGAGGTTAGTCGTGTTGAGGACGAACGTGAGCAGGAGGACGAAGGCCACCATCGGGAATATGCAGATGGAGTGTATGAGGTTGCGCTCGAAGTCGCCAATCTGCAGGGAGATGAGCGTGGAGAGCTCCTCCCGGTTGGCAATCAGCTGGTCCCTGAGTTCCAGCATCTTGCCCGCGTCCGCCGTGCCGCATCCGAAATCCGATATGTCCGGGACCGCCGGGAGGGCGCAGACGTAGGCGGGGCCACCGGACGCGCTCGGGTCGAACGTCATGAGCTGGGACTGCGCGTGGGGGAGCCCCAGCGTGGCGATTAGGATGTATGAGAGCGGGAACACGAAGTAGAGGCCGAACGAGAGCGCCATCACGTACGCCCCGGCCCCGCGCGTTGGGGGGAACGCCCGCAGGGCCACGCCTATTGAGAAGAAGAAGCCCGCGTAGTACTTGATGAAGTTCAGCATGTGGATGAGCATGAAGAACATGTACATGTAGAACGTGAGCGAGGAGACGGCGTTCATGATGCGCTCCTCTATCCATTTCACGCCGAAGCCGGAAGCGTGCTCGGACATGAATATCTCCATGTAAATCGAGGTCATGGCGGCTATCGGCACCTCGAACGCGTAAAGGACGTTCATGAAGCCCTGCACGCATTTGGCGGGCGTCTCCATGTAGAGCTTCATCCAGTCGATGAGGGTGTTCTGGTCGTTGAAGGTTAGGGAGCATATGGGGGAGTAGCTCGTTCCGCCCGGGTCGTAGCACTGCCCGCCGAGGGACATCACGTAGAGGGATTTCGCCAGCGAGTTGTCCGGGCCGCCCAGGCGGGGCTCCGCGAGCCCGATTATGCCTATCGTCATGATGACAATCAGGACGGTCGAGGCCGCGAAAACGAACTCTGTCTTCGCGACCTGCTCCAGGTTGCGCAGGGAGAAGAGCCGGGAGAGCATGATGAGGGCGACCGAGCCGATTATGGAAAGGGCTGCCGCGCCCACCGAAATCGTCCGCCAGTCGTCATAAAAGCTCGATGTGAATGCCATGCGCCAACCTCATATCATCCTCGTAAGGGAGCTGATGTCCACCTCTTCCCCGAAGCTCTTGCTGAGCGCCTTCGCCGCCTGCGTGAATATCATGACGTTGAATGCCGGAATCACGAACCCCAGCGCGAACGCCCACGCCACGACCGACACCGGGAACAGCATGAGCATGAGGAACATGTTGCCTATCAGGCTCTGCACCAGGCTGCCGAGGCCCCCTATCGCCCCGCCTATCAGGTCTATGAGGCTGCCGCCTATTCCGGTGAAGTTGTTGTCGTAGAAGTTCCGGATGTGCCCCATGAAGCACGCACGGCCCGGGCTCGCCGACGGGTCGCATCCGTCCGACATGTAGGCGCCGACAAGGTCGCGGAAGGTCACGAGCGGGCCGCCGACCGGGGGCGGCGCGTAGAACATGGAGTAGCTGATGACCGATATCGCCGGGAACACGAACAGGAACGAGAGCGCCACCCCTATGATGGTGCCGCCTATCCTCCTTGTGGGCGTGAAGGCGCGCAGGAATATGCCGAGCGGCAGGTAGTATTTCAGGAACGCCTGCAGCGAGAATATGTAGACGACGAGCTGGGCGTGGTTTATCACGAACGCGAGGGCGAGCGCGACGCTCATCTGGTAGAGGAGCTGCTTGAGGGGCGAGGCGAAGCCCGCCATGGGCGACGCGACCAGGCCGACGCCGAGGGGCCGGGCATAGGGCGTGACCGAGGCGACCTGGTCCACGTAGATGTTTATCAGGTAGTTCATCTCCAGCCAGCCGCTCATGTCGTTCTCGACGCGCTGGTAGAAGTGCGCGGCCGCCTGATAGATGGATGTGGCGTCGGTGGTGCCGACGCCCCCGGGGTCAGACGGGATAAGCTCGGCCGGGACGAAGGCGCCCAGGGTGAGGCCGCCCATCGCGGCCACGCCCCCGTAAATCATCGGAATCAGGGCCGCGGTCACCGCCACCTCGTAAAGCTCCATCTTCACATAGGCGTTGAGCTGGGGGTTCCTGAACATCGACCCCCAGGCGTAGAGGAATGCGAGGATGACGATGGAGACGCCGAGCGCCCCTGCCGCGAGCGCTGCGTCCGGCCAGAGCCCGGCTGAGCTTCCGGGCAGGCCGGAGCTTCCGGCGATTATCTGGTCGGGTGTGAGCATCGCCATGGGGACCATCCTATATTATCTTCAGGAAAGACATGAAATTCACATCGGTTCTGAAAAACGACGCTATCTCCTTAGCGGCCGTGAGCGTCACGAATATGTTCAGGAACGGCAGCAGGATGCTGATTATTACTATGTAGTAGACCGAGCCGCGTATCAGCTCGAAGGCGAGGTTCAGGGCCCCGCCCAGGAAGAACGGCATGAACACGCCCGCCATGAGGAACATCATGATGAGCACGGAGCCGAAGAGGCTCATGATGCCGCTCTTGTGGAGGAACGAGCTCATCGCGTTCTGCGCGTCGACGAGGTTGTACTTCATTATCTTGTGCACCTCGTAGTCGAAAACGAACATGAACGGGTAGAACAGGGCTAGGGCGAAGGTGAGCGCGAACAGCGCCTCCCCCGCGTTGCGGGTGTAGGGGAAGGCGCGCAGAAGCATGCTGAGCGGGATGAAGAGGCCCCATGTCCAGCGCTTGATCATGCAGAGGGTGATTATGTGGAGCAGCCATTCGCTGATGCCCATCGAGAGGAACTGGAGGGCGCTCCCTATGAGGTCTATGAGCGGCTTGAGGACCGGGCCCAGGTTGAACGAGTACATGGCGCGCCATGTGACGCCCACCCACATCGTGGACGAATAGAGCGTGTGGATGACCATGTTGTACATGACCAGCATGCCGTAGTGGCCCACCATGTCCTTGACCATCAGCCTGGCGAACCCCATCGCGGCGTCCATCATGGACTCCGTGTTCGGGTTGTTGTATATTTCGTCGCCGGTGTCGGCGGCCCGGAGTGTGTACCAGAACTCGGCCCCGCCCAGCATGACGACAAGGAACACTATGCGCGTCACAGAGAGGCCGGTCTGGAAGAGCTCGTCCTTGGCGAGCGCAATCAGCTGCGGGGAACTGACGACCTGGCCCCACATGTAGAATATGGCTATCCCCATGAGCACTATCATGATTACGACAAGGGACGGGCCGTACCACATGCCGCCTATCACCGAGGTGCCCCCTATGGCGGTCACCCATGCGGTGCCGCAGCTTCCGGGGGTGAATGCGCCGTAGACCGATGTGGCGCCGGTCACCAGGCCGGTCCCCGTGCTGCCGTAGGCGTCCACGAACTGCCGGCCCTGGGTGTTGAAATCGTTCGCGGTGTTGTTGAAGAACTCGCTCATGGCGCTGTCGTTCGCCGCGAAGGAGGCCGCCGCGAGGGCGATGAGCAGGAAGGCGGGGAGCATGAGCCTCATGTCATATCAGCCTCGTGAGCCCTGCGAGCTCTATGTCGCCCCCGAATGTCATCGACAGCGAGCGTATCGCCGCTATCGTGCCTATCACGCTGAAAATCGAGAAGAACATCGACCAGAATGTGAGCCTCCCGAGGGTGTCCAGGGGCCCGTTCTTCTCCCACGCGAAACTCACGAACTCGTCGAGCATGTTCTCCTTCGAGACGCTCCCGAACCACTCGTCGGCCTCCCTCCGGGAGTTCGCGAGCGCCGCGTCGCGCTCCGCGTTCGTCGACGCCTGCTGGGCGGTGAAGTCGCTGACGCGCCCGGTGTCGGGGTTGTAGAGGGCGAGCATGCCGCCGCCCTCGTTGTCGCGCCCTGCCTCCATGTAGCCGAAATACTCGTCCGAGCTCATGCCCTCGTAGGCGCGCAGGCGCTCCCGGACCTCGCTGTCGTTGTAGCCCTGCCCACCGCCGCCGGGCATGGGGACAGTGCCGCGCATGTACATCGTGTTCGCTATCGGCGGGTCGGGGAACTGCGTCGCGTCCATGAGCGCGTTGTTGTTGCCGGGGTTGGCGTCGCTGTGCATCCACGCGTCGATTATCGCCGGGTCGTGCTTCAGGTCCAGCAGTATGAGGGCCCCGAAGGCGTAGAAGGACGGGAAGACGAAATAGAGCGCTATCGCCATTGCGAGAAGCAGGCCCCCGAGCCTGCGCGTGAAGGTGAATGTGCGCATTATCGCGCCGCTCACGAAGAGCGCGGGGAACATGGATGTCGCTATGAAGCGGAGCAGGACCTCCTGGAACTTGGTCAGCATCATGAGCTTTATCGCCCAGTCGAACACCATCTCCTTGACCTTGTTCCCTATCGTGAAGAAGCCCCTCCAGGGCGTGAACGTGAAGAAGCCCGCCTTCTCGAAGAGGAATTCTATGTTTATCGTGAACTCGGCGAACATCGAGGTCTTTATGTAGCTCAGGTATATGTCGAAGGCGAACGTCTTGGCCTCGTCGAAGATTGCGCGCATGTACCATATGCCCAGGCGCAGGTGGCAGGACTCGACGCCGTGGTAGACCGACAGGTTGCTCGCGGCTATTCGGTCGCCGCATATGTCGAGGCATTCCGGCGCCCGCGCCGTCGAGACGAAATTCGCGTAGTCCGCGACGGGTATCCACGCGCTCGTCTGGCTGCCCGCGCAGCCTATGGCGCCCCCGCCGCCACCTCCGGTGTTCGAGACGCCGAGGCCCCCCTGGACGACCGCGTCTATCAGCGGCAGCGCGGTGACCGCCATGGAGATGATTATCGCGGAATACACGATTTCGGTGAGCTCCATCTTGGCCCACCCCTTCATCTTCTCGCTCTGGAGGAGCTCGGAGAGCATGTATATGACTCCGGAGAGCACCGTGGCTAGCCCGAGCGCGGCGCCCGCGAACCAAAGCCAGCTCTGCCAGAACTCCATCACCGCCATGTCACACCTTCGCAACTATGAATTTCGTCATCGCATTTATGAACGCCATCGTAAGCATCATGGAGAGGGCGGGCATGAAGACGGCAAGCAGCGACAGGTTGCCGATGTGCTTCATTATCACCGTGAATTCCGACATCGTGACGAAGTTGAGGAGCCCTTCGTTAACGATGCGCGAGAGGGCCGTGCCTATCAGCGTGCCCCCGGGCAGCAGCCCGAAGATGGGATTTGCCGAGGGGTTGAACAGGAATCCGGCCACGCCGAACTTGAAGGGGCCGCAGAGGGACTGGATGAGCCAGGTCGGCCGCTCCTCCGGGTTCTTGGCGTTGTAGGGGCGGTAGCCGATGTCCTCCAGGATGCTCTTGTTTATGAGGTATGTGGCCGGGAACACGATGTGGAATCCGAAGGCCACCGATATCAGGAAGGCGCCCGCGTCGCGCGTGGGCGGGAAAAAGCGGAGGATGAGGCCGGCCGGCAGGAAGAACGGCAGCATCAGGGCGTCGGACACGTAGAGGAGGATGACCTGCGCCTTCGCGGTGCTGTAGAGCGAGAGGAGGGTGAAGCTGAGGACGTTCGTTATCGAGACGAACGTGTCCAGGCCCGGGAACACCTTGTAGGTCTGCGTGAGCACGAACTCCCCGATGCGCCTGCTGAAGGTGGAGAGGATGGAGGTGCAGGCGTTGATCTTGTAGGTGTCTATCATCGCCATCAGTATGCTGTCCACGACAGTGCTCTGCATGTAGGATATCGCGGCCTGCGCCGGGCTCGCATGGGTGCCGTCCGAGAACGACAGGGCGACCACGGTCCCGACACCGAAGAGGCCGAGGATGAATATCACTATGAGGAACGAGTTCACCAGGTTGGAGAGCTCGATGTTCAGGTAGGCCTCCCACTCCGGGACCTTGAACACCTTGGAAATGAGGTAGGTCCCCAGGATGAAGAACGCCACCACGAAGACGATGTTGGTTATCACCGCGGCATATAGGCCGAGGCTCGTTCCCGCGAAGATGCCCTCGAGGCCGGGGATTATCTGGGCTAGCAGGACGTATATCACGGCGACGAAGACCGCTCCGCCTATGAGGCCCGACGCCCATGCCGAGGCCCGTGCCCGCGTCTCGGCGCCGGACATCATGCCTGCCACATAGACCGCGGCCGCGACGAGTATGAGGACCGCGGTCAGGCCGGCGAGGGCGGATGCGAACGTGTTCCTGAGGGAGAGAATGGATGCCGCGACATCCACGTCCTGGGGGACGTCGCCCCGGAAGAACC
Organism: Microcaldota archaeon; assembly: GCA_964647855.1. Lineage (GTDB taxonomy): Archaea > Micrarchaeota > Micrarchaeia > Anstonellales > Bilamarchaeaceae > Bilamarchaeum. The sequence continues at coordinate 236,961 of CAZYJW010000002.1, forward strand.
ACGGGATTACGATGTAAATCGCGATTATTATGCCCGCCGAGAGCCCGACCGCGATAAGGACTCCGTGCGCCCAGACGGTCGCCTTCGCGCGCGTCTCGGCCCCGAACATCTGCCCGGCGATGTACACGGCCACCGCGACCGCGACCAGCGCGAGCATGAGGGGGAGCAGTATCTGGAGGGCTATGCTTACCTGGTTGAGGACCGCGGCCGAGGGCTCCTCCGGGTCGTGGGCGAAGAACGCGTCCGTGGCGAAGAGGGGCTGGAAGGCCATCAGGAGGAACAGCATCGCGGCCGCGGGTTTCATGTCATACCACCTTCGTGAGCCCCACAAGCTCGGCTTCGCCCCCTATGAGGAGGGACACCCCGCGGTATGCCGTCACGGTGAGTATTATCTCGATGAAGGTGGTTATCATGATCAGGATGATGAAGGGGCTTATGTGCGCGACCTCCTTCATGATGAAGTGGAATAGGCCTGCCGACGCGCTCGCGGGCATGAGCGGGTTGTTCCAGCCGGTGAAGAAGAAGTCGCCGGTCATCCCGACCATGAAGCGCCAGATGTTCCAGACCGTGGTGATGAAGCCGCCCACCACCGCGATGGCGCCGCTCACTATGTTCTTCACGCTGCATATCATGCGGACTATCAGGTTGCCCGCGCAGTCGTCCGTGGCGTCGTTCGAGGCCTCCTGGACCACGCTGGGCGCCATCCATTCGTCGAGCATGTGGTCGACCTCGCTGCCCTCCCTTCCCTGCTCCAGGGTCGAGCTCACATTGCCGTGCGTCCTGTCGGTGCCCATGTAGCTGGCGGTGGACGGGGTGTATATGAAGTCGACGGGCTTGAACATGTCGAATATCATGTAGTTGGAGAGTATCATGGCGAATGGCATCGCGAAATACATCGCGAACGCGACCGCGATTATGCTGGAGCCGGTCCGCCTGAAGAGGGGCACCGCCCTCAGGACGAGCCCCATCGGGAAGAGGAGTATCGGAATCGTGTCCCTGGCGAATATCAGGATGAACTCCTTGGCCCAGACCACCGAGATGAGGTAGCCGATGGATTCGACTATGACCGTGTGGGCGTTGCTGAGCAGCGTCAGGCCGGTGAAGGGCGCGAGCGAGAAGGATATCACGTTGACCGCCGGCACGGGGGAGCCCAGGGGGAAGCTTATCGTCGAGAGGAACCCTATCAGCGCCTCGAAGAGGTAGAGGTCCAGGTACTGGGACTTCAGCTTGGCCTCGACCAGGGCGAGGGTCGCGTAGGCGACGTTGATGTGGCTCTGGGTGAGGCCGCCGTGGACGTCTGATGTGATGAACGGCTGGAGCTCCGGCTGGAGGGTGGATATCAGGAGCGCGTTCGATGCCGCGTTGAAGAAGGCGTCGGAGCCGACCCAGAATGCGATTATAATGGCCGTGAAGACCAGCGCGGCCAGCTCCTCCCGGGCCATCGCCACCAGCTGGGGGTTCTGGAGGGCGTAGGCGAGCATGAACATGCATCCCACTATGACGATTCCGAAGCCCATCGCGAGGGCGATCATCGCCACTGCGGGGGCTGGCAGGACGACCAGTAGGGGGAGCAGCACCTCCATGGGAATATTTACCTCTGTCTGCTTTTTAATAGGTGTCGTTGATAAGGAAGGCATATTCTATTCGGTGGTTGCATGCTCAGGACTCACTACGTAAGGGATGCCCGGGGGCATCTGGAGGGCAGGGTCAGGATAGCCGGCTGGGTGCACGACTTCCGGGACCTCGGGAAGCTCAAGTTCGTGATGGTCCGCGACATCACCGGCATAATGCAGGTCACGCTCAAGAGGGGCGCGGTGGACGATGCCATCCTCGAGGCGATGAAGCTCAACAAGGAGGACGTGGTGTCCTTCGAGGGGACGATAAAGGGGAACAAGATCGCCCCGGACGGCGTCGAGCTTGTCCCCACCGCATTCTGGCACCTGAACCAGGTGGAGCGCAAGCTCCCGGTCGACCCCACCGGGGTTGTGCCATCGGAGCTGGACACCCGCCTCGACAACAGGTTCATAGACCTCCGCAGGAAGGAGGTTTCGCTGATTTTCCGGACAAAGGCGATAGCCGCGCAGGCCTTCAGGGAGAAGCTCTTCTCCCTCGGCTTCCTGGAGATGCACCCCTCGGCCATCACCGGGGCCGCCACCGAGGGCGGGGCGGACGTCTTCGAGCTGGGCTATTTCGAGAACAAGGCATACCTCGTGCAGTCGCCCCAGCTCTACAAGCAGCTCGCGGTGATAGGCGGGTTTGACAGGGTGATGATGACCGTGCCGGTCTTCAGGGCGGAGAAGCACAACACCACGACGCACCTGAACGAAATCACGCAGATGGACGTCGAGATGGGCTTCGCGGACCACAAAGACGCGATGGACGTCCTCGAGCAGGTCGTCCTCCACGTCCTTTCCAGGGTGAAGGAGGATGTGGGCGGGGAGATGGCGGCCATGAAATGGGGCGAGATAGTTGTGCCCCAGAAGGTCCCCCGCTACACCTACGGCGAGCTGGTGGACAGGCTCAACGCCAACAGCTTCGAGATGAAGCACGGCTGGGACTTCACGAAGGAGGCCGAGAGGAAGCTCCACGAGATACTGGGCGAAGAACTCTATTTCATATACGACTGGCCCACCGAGGTCAGGGCGTTCTATTCGATGCCCAAGGACGACGACCCGTCCATCTGCCATGCGTTCGACCTCATGTACAGGGGACTCGAGATTTCGAGCGGCGCCAAGCGCATCCACCTTCCGGCCCTGCTCGAGGAGCAGCTGCGCAAGAGGGGGCTCGACCCCCAGGGATTCGAGTTCTACATCAACGCATTCAGGATGGGCGCCCCGCCGCACGCCGGCTGGTCCATCGGGCTCGAGAGGCTCACGATGAAGATGTGCGGCCAGGAGAACATCCGGGAATGCATGATGTTCCCGAGGGACCGCACGAGGCTGCTCCCATGATGCCGCCTGCCAAGATAAGGGGGGATGAGAGGCTCGCGGACAAGCTGCTCATCAGGAGGCTCAACATACTGGTGACGAACGACGATGGCGACACCGAGGGGCTCAGGATGCTCCTGGATGTCGCCCGGGGATTCGGCAACGCCCATGCGGTGATACCCGACAAGCAGAGGAGCGCGGTCTCGGGCGCCCTCACCCTCCACAAGCCCATCCGGCTGAGGAAGCACGGCAGGGACGTCGACGCCATAAACGGCACGCCGTCCGACTGCGTGCTTTTCTACCTTCATTCCGGCAATTATCCCAAGCCCGACCTGGTCCTCTCTGGAATCAACTGGGGGGACAACACCGGCGTCGGCTCGATACTGGGCTCCGGGACGCTCGGGGCCTGCTGGCAGGCGGTCCTCGAGGGCGTCCCCGCAATCGCGTTCTCGCTGCGGAAGCGGGGCCATGACTTCCACGACCGCGAGGCCTGGGGCGACCGGGAGGCGATAAACGGGCGGGCCACGGAAATCGTCCGGGCCCTGCTGCCCAAGCTGGACCGGGAGAACTTCTTCTCGGTTAACATGCCCGAGGACCCGGAAGGCGCGACAATCGTCAACACGAACAGGCTCCAGCGGGAAAGGTACACCACCATGATAACGAAGAGGCTCGATCCGGGCGGGGCGCCGTATTACTGGCTCAGCGGCCTCGAGAAGGACATCGTGGACGGCACCGACGCGGACCATGTCATAAGGCGGAAGGACATCACGGTGACCGAGGTCAGCCTCCGCTGGTTCGACAGGGAAGAGTGAGAGTGCCCGCGGGAATAATAGGATGGCGCATGCGTGTTCAAAGAAGAAACGCGGGGGGAGGCGTCCCCCCTCATTTCTTTCTATTTTTCTGATCCCCCCTCGCGAACAGGATGGCGCATGCGTGTTCAACCCGTGCGTCATGGCTCAGGGCTCAGCGGGCCATTGCGCATGCGCCGGCGATTAGTTGGCTGAGCGCGCTAATAAGGCTATCCTTTTGCCGCGATGCGCGCTTGCGGGGAAAATCAGAATGCCGTCCGCCTCGTCCTGAGGTGGATAGTGGCGTTGAACTTCTTCTTGAGGAACGCCTTCGCGGCCTTTATCCTCTCGCCGTCGCGGCCTATCGCTATCCCGCGGTCTTTCTCGTCTATCGTGAGCATTATCGCGGGCTCGCCCATGACGTCGCGGACCTCGATGTTGTGTATCTCGATGTTGCCGAAGAAGTTCCTGATGAATGACTCCATGTCCGGGCTGTCCGCGACGATGATGACCCTCTTCCTGAAGACCTGCCTGAGCTTCTCTATGTTCGCCGCGCGCTTTCCTATGGCCCTGCCGAGCGAATCCTGGCTGACAAGGAAGATGAGGGAGGTCTCCGTGACGAGGTAGTCCGAGGGCATGACGTGCGTCACCCGCTCGAAGTTCGAGAACATGCTCAGGTCGTCGCCATTCAGTTCAACCATGGGGGATTCCTCCGGGATTTGGAAAAAGAAAGGCTATTTCTTCCTGACGAGGTCCATTATGCTGGACGAGCCCTCCTCGTAGACGGAGAGGACCGACACCGGGAAGGGCTTGCCGCACACCGAACCGAGCTCCATCGTGGAGCCGTCGTATTCGATGACGGGCACCTTCGCCTTCTTCGCGGACAGCTCGACGCCCGAGCGGATGCTCGCGGGGGCGTTGCTCGCCACCACGTAAAGCTTCGCCTTCCCGCCCTTGCCCCTTGCGCCGGACCTCGCGCCGAAGTCGACCTTGCCGCTCTCTACGGCGAGCCTGACCGCGGCCGTGAGCGCGTTCTCACGCTCCTTCCTGCTTTTGCGCCTGCGGACGACCTTCTTCTTTTTCTTCTCCTTGGCCTGCCCCTCGGGCGCATCCTCTTCCGCCATTTCGGCGCCCTCGGCTCCGGCCTCTTCCGCCTGTGATGCCGCTTCGGCCTCTTCCTCTGCCTGGACGGCGTTCTCAACGCTCTCTTTTTCCTCTGCCATTCATCTCACCTGCAAATGTCATTTCTTCTTCGGGACCTTCATCACGAGCCGTATCTTGCCCGTTCCGACCGGGACGGTCTGGCCCACGATGATGTTCTCAGTCACTCCGATGAGCTTCTCCTCCTCCGCGAACGCGCTCGCGTTTATGAGGTGCTTAATCGTCTCCTCGAAGGCAGCCCTTCCGAGCACGCCCACCTTCTCGCCCGAGAGACCGTGCCTGCCTATGGACTTGACCGAGCCGCCGAAAGTCATCGCGTCGGCAATCAGCATTATGTGGCGTATGTCAACATAAAGCTTCTGCATGTCCATGACGTCCTTGATTTCACGGACTATCGCGTTCCTGGCGGCCTCGATGCCGTAAACACGCTCTATCTCCTTGATGTTGTTGGTGTATATCCGCTTCGGGTCCGCCGCCCCATGGGCTGACGCGCCGATGACGTTGAAGCCGCCTGCGCGGACGAAGTAGTCGTCCTTTCCCTTTATCACGACGGCCTTGTGGATTCCCACGACGCCGCGCACGATGGTGTCCCTGACCTTCTGGGTAAGCTTGCGGACCGCCTTCGCGCTCAGCTTCTTCTTATCCTTCTCCGCCTTCTCCTTGGCCTCGGCCTTCTCGCCCTTCTGTGGGGCCTTGGCCTCCTTGTGCGGCTTCAGGGTCACCGAGTGGTCGTCGACCTTCATGTCGGCGGGGAAGGACTCGAGGGCCTTCCGGAGCATGGCGAACGTGACGCCCTGGGCCTTTCCGTCCTTTTCGTTGAACGTCACCCTTATCGTAAGGTGCTCCAGGTCGTCCTCGACGTCCGCGACGTCGTTGACGAACACGCTCGCGAGCTCCTTGGCGACGCCCTCGGCCTCGCTCCTGCTCCTGGCGTAGGACGATTTCAGGAAAACGTCGATGATGGGCTTCTTGGGCTCCTTCTTAGCGTCCACTATCTCAATTAGCCTTGGAAGGCCCGTGGGGACATGCTCCGCGACGCCCGCGTAGTGGAACGTACGCATCGTCATCTGCGTGCCCGGCTCGCCGATGCTCTGCGCGCACACGACGCCCACCGCCTCGAACGGCGGGATTTTGATGCTCTGCCTCTTTTTCATCATCATCACCTTCACGCGGTATCAACGTCATCCTGCTTGGTGGCCTCGCCGAGCTCCGCGGTCGAGGAGTACATGGGGTCCTTGCCGTCGCCGCCGTAGACGAACTGGACCACGCTCATGTCGGCGTTGCGGACGGTCATGTCGTCGAACACGACGAGGTCCTGGAGGGCGTTGATCAGCCTGCGCTGCATGTAGCCCGACCGGGCTGTCCTGATGGCCGTGTTCACGAGCGCCTCCCTGCCGCCCATGGCGTGGTGGATGAACTCGTAGGGGGTCAGGCCCCTGTGGAACGAGGAATAGACGAATCCGCGCTCCCTCCCCGTGATGGAGCCCTCCTTGAAATACGGGAGTATCCTCTTCTTGAAGCCCCTCGTGATGCGCTTGTTCCGCACCGTCTGCTGGGCGACCAGGGCCGACATCTGGATGGCGTTGAGGAGGCTCCCCCTCGCGCCGATTTTCGCCATGATGATGGACGGGTTCTCCAGGCCGAGGTCGTGCTCCACTATCTTGCCGACGTCCTCCCTCGTCTTGGAGGTTATCTCCATGATGAGGCCTTCGAGCGTCTCCTTCAGGCTCATGCCGGGTGCGCGCTCTAGCGAGCGGTTCCGGTACTGCATGATGAGGTTGTCTATCTCGCGGTCCATCTTCGAGGTGACCTCGAGGACCTTCTCCTCGCCTTTGGGCGAGAGCGAATAGTCCTTGAGCGACACGCTAAGCCCGTGGAGGGATATCGCCTCCAGCGCGAGCCGCGTCGCGCTGTCGATGAACCTCTTGGTCGCGTCCGGCCCGTGGACCACGAACATCTTCTCGAGGAGCTCGCCCTCGACCGCCTTGCTCTCGACTGCGCCCTTCGTGAGCCTGCCGCCGCGGATGACTATCTCCTCCCCGAGCTTGGACTGTACCTTCAGGCTGATGTCCGGGGGAAGGAGCTGCGAGAAGAGGAGCTTGCCCGAGTACGTGCCCTTCGGGCCGTCGGATTCCGGAAGCTCGGTGATTCCAATCAGATAAAGCATGCTCATTGCCTCGGATTTCGAGAAATACGTGCCGTCTTTTGTCAGGAAATAGAGGCCCGACACGTGGTCCTCCTGCGGCTTGATAATCGCATGGCCGTGGCGCGGGGAGAGCAGCTGCTTCTCCACCTTGGCGAGGTGCCTCGCCTCGGCCTGGGCCTCCTCGGTCTGCATGATGTGCAGGTTCATCTCGTCCCCGTCGAAGTCCGCGTTGTAGGGGCTGACGGTGACCGGATTGAGCCTGAACGTCTTGCCGGGAAGGACCTTGACCACGTGGGCCATCATGGAGATGCGGTGCAGCGAGGGCTGCCTGTTGAATATCGCGATGTCGCCGTCTATTATGTGGCGCTCGATGGACCAGCCGACCTTGAGGTTCTCGGCCTGCTCCTTGCGCATCTCCGGCGTGTCTCCGACCTTTATCCTCCTGAGGTCGCTCCTGATGATGTAGAGGGCCTTCGGGTATTCCTCCGACATGATGAGGCCCTTGCAGTATTCGAGGTTCCATTCGGTCACGTGGAGGGGGATTGTCATCTCCTCCGCGATGAGCTTCGGCACGCCGACCTGGTCCAGGTCGAGCCGCGGGTCGGGCGAGACCACCGTGCGGGCCGAGAAGTTGACGCGCTTGCCCGAGAGGTTGTACCTGAAGCGGCCCTCCTTCCCCTTGAGCCTCTGTGCGAGCGTCTTGAGCGGCCTGCCGCTCCTGTGCCTTGCCGGAGGGATGTTTGCGGTCTCGTTGTCGAAGTAGGTCGTGACGTGGTACTGGAGGAGCTCCCAGAGGTCCTCGATGATGAGCTGCGGCGCGCCGGCGTTGATGTTGGCGTCGAGCTTCTGGTTTATCCTTATGACGTCCACGAGCTTGTGCGTGAGGTCGTCCTCGCTCCTCTCGCCGGTCTCCAGGGTTATCGACGGCCGGACGTTCACGGGCGGGACGGGAAGCGCTGTGATGACCATCCACTCCGGGCGCGAGAAGACCGGGTCGAAGCCCATCTCCCGCAGGTCGGCGTCCGTAATTGCCGAGAGCCAGTCGCGGATGTCGGTCGGGAGCATCATGTCCTTGTCCCGGAAGATGGTCGTCGGCTTGAGCAACTTGATTTCCGGGAGCTCGACGCCGCAGTGGCCGCATTTGCGCGAGCCCTTCTCCTTCTTTTTCTTCTTCGAGAGCGACTCGACCGCCTGGGCGGCCTCGGTGGACTCCTTGCCCTTCGCCGGCAGCGCGTCGAGTATCGATGGCACGTCCGCGGCAGCCGGTGAGGCTGGGGCGGGCGCCGGCTTCTCGGGCTCGGCCTTTTCCTCCTCCACTACCTTTTCAACGGTCTTCTCCAGGTCCTCGAAGTTCTTTGAGGGCGGCTTTTTGCCTAGCACGTGGTGGCACGAAGGGCACGTGGATTTGAGCACGTAATATATGTGCTTTGCGAACTCCACATGGATTATGGGGCGCACAAGGTCGATATGACCGAAGTGGCCGGGGCACTCCTTCACGGTGCCTCCGCAGGTCTTGCAGCGCAGGCCGGGGTCCACGACGCCCAGGCGCGTGTCCACTAGGCCGCCGTCTATCGGGTAGCCGTCGTCGTCGTAGGTGTCGGGGACCACGATTTTCGCGGCTGACATCTTCCTTATCATCTCCGGCGAGAACAGAGAGAACCTCAGCTTGTCCAAAACCTTCTGGATTTCCATGTGATTACCTCGATGCCCCGTTCAGCCCTTGTCCTTGAGCAGTATCCTCGGGAAAATGTAAAGCGACTTTATCTCGTCGAGGAGCAGCTTGAACGCGTAGCTCATCTCGACGGGCTCCACGACCTCGGACTGGCATATCGGGCACAGGTCCCGGTTGCGCGCGTAGTCGTGGGTCGCTATCGAGCCGCACTCCGAGCACACGAGCTGCACGGTCTTGTCGCTCTCCTCGAGCAGCCTTTCCTTGATGAGCATGCTGGCGCCGTAGCCTATCAGGCAGTCGCGCTCCATCTCCCCGAACCTGAGGCCACCCTCGCGGGCGCGGCCCTCGGTCGGCTGGTGGGTGAGCAGCTGCACGGGGCCCCTCGAGCGCACGTGCATCTTGTTGGAAACGAGGTGGTGGAGCCGCTGGTAATAGACGACGCCCATGAATATCCTGGCCTTAATCTGCTTCCCGGTCAGGCCGTCGTAGAGGATTTCCTCCCCGTGCTCCTCGAAGCCGTTCTTCTTGAGTATCGCCATGTATTCCTCTTCGGTGTTGCCGCCGAAGGCGGTGCCGTCCATAAGCATGCCGCCTATCGAGCCCGCGGTACCGCCGAGCGTCTCGAGCAGGTGCCCCGCGGTCATGCGCGAGGGTATCGCGTGCGGGTTGACAATCAGGTCCGGCGTTATGCCGGAGCGCGTGAACGGCATGTCCTCCTGCGGGACGAGCAGGCCGATTACGCCCTTCTGCCCGTGCCTCGAGGCGAGCTTGTCCCCGATTTCCGGGGTCTTGACCGAGCGGACGCGGACCTTGACAAGGCGGTTGCCGCTCGGGCCCTCCGTGACCATGACCGAGTCGACCTTCCCCTTCTCGCCGCTTTTTAGGGAGAGCGAACTCTCGCGCTTCTTCTCCTCCACGGCGCCGAACACTGATATCTCCTCGAGGAACCTCGGCGGCGACGTCTTGCCCACGAGGACGTCCTTGCTGCTCACGTCGCTCTCGGGCATCACGATGCCGTCTTCGGCGAGGTGCTTGTACGCGGCCTCGCCGCGGTATCCGACGACCTCGGGTGTGGGCAGCTCTATCTTGTCCTTCTGCCCGCCGGGGTACATCCTCTCCTCGGCCTCGTATGTCTTGAACATGGCGACGCGGTGGAGCCCGCGGTCGATGGCTGAGCGGTTCACGACTATGGCGTCCGCCATGTTGTATCCGTGATAGCTCAGGAGCGCGACGACGCAGTTCTGCCCGGCGGCCTTGTCCTTGAGGTTGAGCGCGCGGTAGAGGCTGGTCGATACGAGCGGCATCTGCGGGTAATACATCACATAGCCGCGGGTGTCATAGCGGGAATTGAAGTTCGTCGAATAGACGCCCAGCGACTGCTTCGCCATGGCGCAGGCCATCGTGATTCTCGGCGAAGAGTTGTGCTCCGAGTAGGGCAGGACGCCCGCGACGACCCCGAAGATGTTCGACGCGTCGACCTCGAGGTGGGTGTGGTCGGGGACGAGGTCCTTCTCGCTGAAAGCCACGTAGGCGTTCTCCTCCTCCTGGGCGTCGAGATATTCTATTATGCCCATCTTGACAAGGTGGTTCCAGTTGAGCTCGTTGTTCCTTATTCTCGCCGCGATTTCGGGCGTGAGCCTGGACTTGCCGCCCTCCACGACGATGTACGGGCGCCTCACGCGCCCCTTGTCGGTGAGTATGTGGAGCTCGTTGAGCTTGGGATTGAAGTAAACGTTGACCTGGTTCGACAGCTCGTTCATCCTCCTGCGCTCGCGCAGCCTCTGAGCGAGGCTCTTCCCGTCGGGATGCGCCCCGACAATCCTGCCGTTCAGGAATATGCTCGTCCGCTCAGGAGCGGCCCTCCGTTTTCTGCGTCTGACCATGCATGCCACCTTGCGATTATTCCTTGACGTCGTACGCCCTCAGTATGCGCTCAATCTCCTCCTCTTCCACGCCGATTGAGACCTCGGCCATCACGGCGAGGTTCTTGACCAGCGAGCAGCTCGGCCCCTCCGGCGTCTCGTTGGGGCAGAGCTTCCCGATGTGCGTCCCGTGGAGGTCGCGGGCCTTGAAGTGCGGGTGCTTCTTTGACAGCGGTGAAATCACGCGCCGCAGGTGGGATATCGTCGAGAGATAGCTCACCCGGTCCAGGAGCTGCGAGACGCCGGTCTGCCCGGCTATCCAGTTGCCCGTGGCCATCGCGTACTTGATGCGGTCGCCCATCACGTCCTGCCTGATGAGCGTGTGCACCTGAAGCCTGCGGCCGCGCGCGTCCGCGCGCGACGCCTGGTAGACGAGGTCCTTGATGAGGAACTGGAACGCGTAGCGGAAAAGCTCCTCCATCATGTCCCCCGCGAGCTTCACCCTCTTGTTCGCGTAGTGGTCCTTGTCGTCCGGGGCGATTTCCTTGTATGCGACGCGCGTCGCGCGCTCGGCCATCCTGACCAGGTAGCGCGCCTTGTCTATGCGCGCGGCCTTCGTGACGCCGATGTGGGGGAGCAGGTAGTTGTCAATCAGGTTCTCCATCCTGTTGAGGCGGAATTCGGGCGGCTGGCCCGGGGAGAGCCGCCTGCTCAGCATGTCGATGGCCTCGTCCTTCGTGGTGGACTGCTCGCCCTCGAGGTTCAGTATCACGTCGTTCCGTATGTGCTTTTCCTGGGTGAAGGTCGCGAGGATGTCGTCGTTCTTCTCGAGGCCGAGCACGCGGAGCATCTGGAGGAGCGGGATGCCGGAGGGCGTCGAGGGGAATTCCGCGGTATATACGCCGTCGTGGTTGCGCTCGACGACGCACCGGGCCCGAAAGCCGTAGTGCGTGGAGAAAATCTTGGAAACCACGCCGTTCCTCTCGTTCGTGACCATGAGCTTGTTGGGGACGAGGTCCTCTATCGAGGTGAGGACGCGCTCGCTGCCGTTGATGATGAAATACCCGCCCGGGTCTTCGGGGTCCTCGCCGTTCTCCACAAGCTCGTCCTTGCGCATGGTCGATAGGTAGCAGAGCTTGGATTTCAGCATGACCGGAAGCTCGCCGATGAACACGTCCGAATACACCGGGCGCTCGACGCCGTTGAACACCGGGATTATCTCGAGGAAGATGGGCGCGGAGTAGCTGAGGTTGCGGAGGCGGGCCTCGTTCGGTAGAATCTGCCGGTAGCCGCCCTTCACCTCGTAGTAGCGGGGCTGCTCTATCCTCACCTTTCCGAGCTTGAGCTCGAAGCCGTCCACGTTGGTCTGTATCTTCCCTATCCTGTCGACAACCTGCTGTATCCCCCCGTCGAGGAACTTGTTGTACGACAGCAGCTGCTGGTTGACCAGCGTGTTGACCCTGAAATAAGCCTCGGTAAGACCCTCAACCATATAGAACAACCTCTATCGGCCGGCGGAAAATGCCGGACTCATCGCCTGAAAACAAAGGAACGTTCATTCCACGACCACTCTGTAGGTCGTATACCTGCCGGTGCCGTCGTCCCGGCTTATGCGGATGACGTCGCCCGGAACCGCCTTGAGCGCGGCCGCCTCCGGGTCGCGCTGGAGCATCCGGGGGAGCATGCGCTCGTCGATTCCGAATTCCGAGAACAGTTTCTTCTTATCCGCCTCGCTGAGCACCTTCATCTCAGGAACGAGGAAATGGGACAGGACATCTGCTGTGGGGACTTCTCTCTTTTTCTTCTTCAAGCAGGACCACCTAGAGCGAGCCTATGGCTGGGCCAGCGATTACACTGGCCTTCCCGGTATGGGAAATTATGGTGGAAAGGTTTATAAGTATGCATGTCAGAAGCCGCGCCAGGGACTGCGAACAGCCCAAGCCGCCCGGAATCACACCGCAGGCCGCGAATGGCTTTAATACCTTGGATAAAATTATGGTGCCATGACGCTCATCATAGACAACGGCTCGCAGTACACCCACCTGATAAAGAGGACCTGCCGCGAGCTCGGCTTCGAGGCCGAGATGCTTTATAGCAAGGCGGACTATTCGCAGGTCGAGGAGCACATGAGGAAGGGAATATCGCGCATCATCCTTTCGGGGGGGCCCAGCTCGGTCTATTCCGACCCGCCCAACCTCAGCTCCATGATTTGCGAACGCGTGCGGGACGGGGCGATACGGCTTCCAGTCCTCGGCGTCTGCTACGGCCACCAGATGATAGCTCACGTGTTCGGGGCGAAGGTCGCCAAGGGAAAGAGCGCCGAATACGGCCTCGGCGAGGTGGAAATCGACGAGGAGGACGCGCTTTTCAGGGGCGTCCCGAAAAAAATCCGGGCATGGGTGTCGCATTTCGACGAGGTCAAGGAGCTGCCGGGGGGGTTCGCCGGGCTCGCGCACTCCGAATCCTGCGCCATCGAGGCCATGAGGCACATCGGGCGCCCCATCTTCAGCGTCCAGTTCCACCCGGAGGTGTGGCACACCGAGCACGGGGAGGACATCCTGAGGAACTTTTTGGAGCATTTGGTGCAGGAATGAGCCGAAGCGAACGCGGATGTGGCTCCGGTTCATTTCTGCGCTTCAGGCGGTTTTGCGGCAGCCTCCGCATCGCGCGCTTGCTGCATTGACTCCATGACGTCCTCCTCTGAAAGGAACGCGTAATCCGCTTTCAATAATTTTTCCGCGGACACCTTCCTCTTCCTGAAAGAGTACGAGGCTTGCAGTATGTTCTCAAGCCCGGACCATGTGGAATACCAAATCAGCACGGAGTAGATGGTCAGCACCGGGACGGTCTCCAGCTCGGGCACGATGAACAGCGCCAGGGACAGCAGGATGCCGACCGTGAGCCGGATTGCGCCGTTCCTGGCCTTTTCCTTCGCCTTCTGCTCGATTTCCCGCACACGCAGGCGGAAATGCTCCTTTAGCCTCTTCTTGATTAGCGCCTCGGTCTTTTCGGAGCGTGCCGCCCGGGGGAGGGTGAAGTTGACCGCGAATTCCCCTTTCCCGGTGGAGAGGCATCGCCGGCGCAGCTCGTAGAGGAAGTCCTCGGAAAGGAGCCGCTTGTTGTACGGGGACGGGTCGAAATCCGAGAAGATGTCGTCATAGTCGTCAAGCGCGATGTCGGCCCGCTGGAGGACGTCGGAGACCGTCTCCTTGGGGATTGCCGCTCCGCCCTTCTGCTGGGGCTCCTTCGGGGCGGGCTTCTGCTCCTCCTTCTCTGCCATGATGGCTAACGCTCCCCGGATGTTTATAATTGTTGCCCGGTGGCGGGGGCCGCAGTGGGCTCGCCGCCGGTTCAGCGCGTGACGTCCTTTGCGCTTATCTGCTCCAGGTATTCGCTGTTTTTCGCGAAATACTCGCGGCTCGGGCGGAGCATGCCGATAAGCTCTCGGGCCACCGCGTTCTTGAGGTCCATCGGGTGGAGCTTTCCTTCCGCGTACAGGGTTTTGAGTTCGGATGCGTCCGCGATTTCGATGTCGCCGCCGAACTTCGCAGGACGCTCGATTCTCATCCCGCGCTCGCGCAGGAACAGGTATTCCGCGTATTCCACTATGGGGTTGCCCTCGACGGCCTTCTCGGGGCAGTGCGCCTTCTTGATTTTCGCGCGTATCTCCTCCTCGGAATCGTGGATGAAGATCGCGCTCCCCGGGATGCTCTTGCTCATCTTGGCTTCCAGCACCTGGTCCTCCTTGCTCATCCCGATGTCCATGCGCGCGCCGCCCTGCAGGCCGGGGAGCAGGTGGTGGTGGACGGCGACGAAGTCCTTCCTGTAGGAATGAGAAAGCTCCCGCGCGAGCATGTGCACCTTGCGCTGGTCCATGCCCGCATGCGCGACCTGGACGTCGAGCATGAAGAGGTCCGCCGCCTGCATGGCGGGATAGAGTATCACGGCGGAGGATGTCGCGTCGCTCTCCTTCCTGCCCATTATCGTTATGCAGCGGAGCATGCGCTTGATGGTGGTGTCCTTAGCAATCCTCAGGACCTCCTTCCAGTATTCGCCGCCGTAGAGGTCGCTCGCGAGCACGAAATCCACCTTCGACTCGTCTATTCCGAGCGAGATGAACGCGTGCTTGAAATAGCCGAGGCCCACGGAACGTATCTTTTCGAGGTCGCCCCCAAGCTTCCCGTTGATGTAGGAATGGTAGTCGGCGAGGAAGATGGTTGGCTTCATCCCCGCGGCAAGGAAGTCGTTGACCTTGAGCATCGTGCAGAGGCCGGTCCCGAGGTGGACCATGCCGGAAATCTCGAATCCTATATAATGCCTCGGATGCGCGTGGCTCTCGAAAATCCGCCTCAGGTCGTCGTCGGTGACGACCTCCTCGGTGGGCTTGCGCCGCACGAGGTCCACCTTTGTGAGCGTGTCCATGAGTGAGCCTTCCGCGAAGGATTATTTAAAAGTTATTAACATAGAGGAATATCCTGCCACGCGCCTCCGTAGCTCAGTGGTAGAGCGGCTCTCTTGTATCCAACTTTTAGGAAAAGTTGGATCAAAACAGTCTGTTTGCAAACCCTCGGAGGGTTTGCCGACAAAAAGTTTTGGTCCCGCTTTTCCAAAAGCGGGAAAGGAGCAGGTCGGGGGTTCAATCCCCTCCGGAGGCTTTGGCTTTTTCGCGGGCCTTGGCGCGACGGGCGCCTTTCACGCATTGCCGTTGGATGCACCGGTCAGGCTTTTAAGGTTGATAACCAGTCTGAGCCGAACCTTTACAAGCTCTTCATGGAGGTATTTTAGCCTCTGGAGAAGCCGCTCCTTATAGGTTGTGATGCTTATCTTCCCCCATTCACAGCGGACCGTGTCGGTGTCTATTCCTATATTCGCCGCATCGAATTTGGCCATCTTTTCAAGGAGTTCGTCTCGGCTGGCCTTCCCTTCGAAATAATCCTTTACGCACACGGTCAGGTAGAACTGGCCCGTCAGGCTGCCGAGAACGCGGCGGTTCTTTTCAATGATGCCCTTTCGCTTCCTGTCGCCGCAGAGCGAGGCCGCCTTTTCGCCGTAGCCGGCCAGCCTGTCCTTCAAGCCGTCCTGGCGCAGGAGAGCCTTCAATTCCTCGGGAACGCAGGAAAAGGACCTGTCCGCGCTTACGCCATTGTCATCAATGAGGCGGAACGCCTCTTCCATCCCCGCATCATTCCGGATTTCTTGCAGAAAATCGCGCAATGCCTGCCTGCGGCGTTCCTCATTCTCAGCCTGCAGCTCCTTTTTCCGATTTTCCGCCTTCCTGCGTTCCGCCGCATCAGCCACGGCAGAGACGAACTCGTCGACCGTGCCCCCGGATATCTCCTGCGACAGTCGAACGCATCTCGAGGGGGCGTTTGAGCCGGGTATTCGCGCCCATTCGCCTCCGAGCATTTCAACAAATCTTTCAAGCTCTTGCGCCGATTCGAATGAGTTCAGATAGCGCATGAGCGTGCCTATTTTCGAGAAATGGACGGGCGCCGAGCGGCAGAGCCCCTCTATATCGGATAGTGCGCCCTCATCCGAGGCTAAGGCCCCGTGCATCAGTTCAGGGCTGAACATTCGGCTCTCCGGAAACAGAGCCCCGAGCTTGCAGAGCTGCGCTTCCCCGTACCTTTCTGCGAAGGCCGCCAGCTCTTGCGCGAAGAGGGCGGCTTTTCTCTTGGGATAGTCTTCGAAAAATATCCTGATATAGCCGCTTTCGTCCATGCTCCTGCCAAGCATGAACCCCCGCTCCTCTTCATCCGCCAGGCGGTATGCGCCATCTTCATACACTGTCCGCGCGTTCATTTCGTTTGATATGTGGACGCCCAGTTCCGCTCTGCTAAGGCCCTCGATTCTGGCGGTTTCGTGATAGTTCGCCACAATCCTCGCAAGAATCCGCGCCTTTTTGCCGCATGCCGCATCCGGGCCGGCCGCTTTCAGCCTTGATTCCATTCTCGAAGCTGTCCGCAGGAAGGTTTCCTTCCTGCATTCCGAAGGAGTATTCGCATTGGCAGATTTCATATGGGTCACCGTGGCATTAATTACACAATATTACTCATTATATAACCAAAAAGAATAAAAACGCGCGCGATTGAATCGCTGCCCTGCCGGCACCCCCGCACAGCGTTCCGGAGGACGCGGGGCGGCGGATTGGGGGATTGTTTTCCGTTCTCATTGATCGTGCTCGCGGAAGCCGTGGAGTCGCCGCATAAGCATCCTGCGGCAGCCGAGCAGCCGCTCGCGCTGGGACTCGAGGTCCGCACTGATGATGGCCAGGTAGTCGGGCGAGCAGGCATCGTGCTTAACCCATGCGCTCAGGGTCGCGGCGGCGGCTATTATCACGCCCCCGACGGCCATCGCGATGGCATTGGGGAACTCCTGTGTTGCGAGACGTATCGTGAATGCGATGGCGGCGCCCATCGAGCCCAGAAGCAGCAGGCTTTTGCCGAAGAGCATGGCGACCGCGCCAACCGACTCCCCCTTCAGCTTTTCGCGCGACTCCATCATCTCCCTCATGCGCGCAGCGACGTCATTCCAGTTGCTGCAGTCCGGCTCCGCGACCGCCTCGCGCGAGCTGCGCTCGAGGCTTTTTAGGGACTCCTCCTTCTTCCGTATCCCCTCAAGTTCCTCGTCGACCTCCCGTATCGTTCCCACGAGGCGCCGGTACCTGCTCTCCCGGAGGGCTTCCATCAGCCTGAAGACGGGGCCGGGCCGCTTCGCTTTTTGCCCGCATGGGTCCTTCTGGCTGAGGCGTTTCATGTGTAATAATATGTATATATATGTTTAAAAATGCAAGCAAAACGCGCCGGCGGAGCGGGAAAACCGTTTTAAAGGAGATTGAATCTAAGGTGGGATGCTAATGGTGATAGGGAAATGAACATCAGCGAGTTGAAACCCGGGACCGGCAGCGTCAACATCGAGGCCGAGGTCGTGTCGATTGACAGCGAAAGGGAGATAAACAAGTACGGAAGGAAGCTGCGCGTCGCGAACGCCACAATCAAGGACGAAAGCGGCTCCATCACGCTCGTCCTCTGGAACGAGCAGATCGACACGGTGAAGGCTGGCGCCAAAATCAAGATAGAGAACGGCTATGTCAACGAGTGGCAGGGCGCGCCCCAGCTCACACTGGGCAAGTTCGGCAAGCTCACCGTCCTCTGATTATTACCTTTCCATCCTCGTTTTTCACGTCCGCGATGCCGGTTATTCCTGATTCCGCCTCAATGGGGCACGGGCAGTAAAACGCCCCCCGCGAGCGGTTCGAAGCATCGGAGATGCGGAACACCGTGTCCGGCCCCTCGGGCTCCGATTCGATTGACATCGGATTCCTTGATGAAAGCAGGATTTCCCGGGAATTGCCCCCGCCCAGGGCGCAGGTCTCCCTGACGGTTGCTGCGAGAGATGCCGCATCCATCCCGAAAGCGGCCGATTCGATGCCTTCCTCAGCGCCCGCCCGGATGCGCGAGAGCGCTGCGAGCGATATGCCGAGCATCGCAAGTGACACCATGAACAGGAGGAGATATTCCGCGCTCGCCTGGCCCTTCATTTGGAACGGACGCCATACGGACGATGCCCGGATAAAAGGATGCGCTTGCCGCCGCTGTGGCGATGCACATGGCGGCCCGGAACGCGGGCGCGGCCTCAGCGGATGTAGGAGACGTTCTTGCTCGCCTGCTCGAACTGAGCCTCCATCGTCTTCTGGACCTCCTCCTGCACCTGCTTGAGGACCTTCTGGCTCTCCTGCGCCTTCTCGTCCAGCCTCTTGAGGTCGACCTTGATGCCGAGGTATTTCGACAGCATGATTACAATCTGCCTCGCGGACGCCGTGTCGATGTAGCTCCCGTGGGTCTCGCCCATGATGCACGAGCCCTCGAAGCCCTTCAGCTTGCCGAGGGCCGGAAGCAGGCCGGCCGCCCCGACAATCGAGCCCTTGGCCTCCCCGAATATTACGCCCTGCTTCTTAAGCCTCGCGCGCAGGGCGTCCGTGGTCGCCACGCCGAAAATCCTGCGCTCCTCGCTGATTTTGCCGGTGCTGTAGCCGCCGACCGTGAGTATCTCCTGGACGCCCGCCTTCTTGCAGTAGTCGAGGATCGCGTCCGCGACCTCGTACTGCCCGACTGAGCTCATCGCCTGGATGTCGCCCAGCAGTATCATGATGTCCCGCTTCTTCCCGCGGTGGATGTAGAAGCTGTTCTTGATGATGCGCATCCCGCCCTTTTTGGTCATGAACACCTGGTGCGGGAAATGCGGCGAGAGGAGGTTCGCGACCTTATCGGTCTTGAGCTCCTCCACGAGGTAGCGCCCGACGACCTGCCCTATCAGACCGATGCCGGGGAGGCCGGTCAGCAGCACGCCTTTCCTGAGCCTCTTGAACGCCTTCTTCTCGATGATCGTGGTCTCCTTCATAAGAATTCCCTGCAGGTAATGGATAGCCTTTGATAGGTATATAATCCTCACTGCCGCCCCGCCCGGGCCTCATTGCGCCGGCGGCGCAGTTCGCCGTACGGATCGGACGGGTTGAACCTGGCAGGGTGCGCGGACGCGGTCGCCGCCCCGCAGTGGGTTTCGGAAAGCGTGTATGAGCGGCATGCGCCGCAGACCCTCATCCGTTTCATCTGCATCCCGGACGCTTGTGATTCGCCCGGCGGCCAGCCCGCCGTCATTCCTCCCTTTCCGCGCTGAAATCGCAGCCGTTCTTCTGGGCGAACGCCCTCATCTTCTCTATCGCCGCGTCGAGCTTCTTCTCCGCGGTCTTGTAATCCGGGGCTGTAAGCGACATCTTGTACCTGGGCGCGCCGAGGTAATGCATCTCAACGCCGTCGCCCGCATCCAGCGCGCTTTTGAGGGTCTCGAGCCCCTTCGGGCCGTAGCAGACGAGGCGGACCGTGGCGCCCACCTCCACGACCGGCTTCTTGATGCTTTTTACGGCGAGCTCGAGCATCTTCGCCTTTATCCCCTTTGGGACGTCCAGCTTCCTGAGGGCGTCCTCGCCTTTGAGGCTCGCTTCCCTGAAGCAGGAATAAACGTCGTCGAAATGCTCCTCGATTTCCTTGCGGACGGCCGCTGCCTGGTCCTGCGCCTTCGCGGCCTCCAGGGCGAGCTCGAGGAGCTTGGCGCCCCGCTTCTCGTTCTGGACCATCTCCATCTTGCGCTTCTTCTCCTCCTCGTTCACGCGCTTTATGGAGATGTCCACCTGGTTCTTCGCGCGGTCGAGGTGGTGGACCTTGACGACATGGCGCTGGCCCTCCGATATGAATTCGTGGATGTTCTTTATCCAGCGCGGCGCCACCTCTGACACGTGGAGGAATGCCTCGAGGTTTCCGTATTCCGGCAGGATGCAGAACGCGCCGTAGGGCATTATCTTCTTGATTACCGCGATTACCAGCTCGCCCTCTTCCGGAAGCTCGACTATCCAATCACCCGAGCTCGGCGACGACCTTGCCGTGTATCACGGCCTCCCCGCCGCTCGGGTGGGCAAGCGGCTCCTTGCATCCGCCGCAGTTCACGACCGAAGTCGAATGGCTGAACACCACCTGCTCGTTGCCGCATTTGCATTGCACTCTGAAATATTTGCCGGCCATCAGTAAGCACCTCATGCCTTGAACTCAATCTTCTTCGTGGTCCTTCCGCCAACGATGCGCTCCTGCTTCTTCTTGCACGCGTTGCACTGCAGGACGATTTTCTGCCTCTTCCCCTGCTTCCTCACGGTCTTCTCGCCGGCCCTCTTGCTGCCGTGGCCGAGCAGGCTCCGGGCGTGCGCGCGGTTCCCCGCGGCCATCGTCCTGGGCCTCCCCTTGCTGGCGGCCTTGGCCTTGTGAAGCTCGTGCTTCTTGCAGTATGGGCAGTATGCGTTCACTTCCTTCGGGAATTTCATGTTTGCACCTGTTCAGACAATCTCGGCCATTCCGGCCTTGAGCAGCCATTCGGCCTCAGGCCCGGGCAGAAGCTGCTCCGAACCCTCCTTGAACGGCCCGTACAGCGCGTTGTCGAGGCCGCGGTACTGGGAGACGTCCTTGAGGAGCTTTATCCTCCTGGAATCGGCCGGGGCGGCGTCCTCGCTCGCCCAGACGTTCTTGACAGTCTCCCTCGATTTCTTTATAATCGATGACAACTCTTTTAACAGTTCCTTTTCCTCGGCGGTGAGGCCAGCGCCCTCCCGCTCCCCGCGCACCGCCATCAGGACAATCTTCTCCTCCCGCTTCGCCTGGATTGCCATCACGACCTTCTTGGAGTTCTCGTGCTCCTTGATGGAGAGCAGGGACTTCGACTCCATGGCCTGCGCGGCGGTCCTCGATATCAGCGCCGAAACCGAAGAGTAGAAGTCATCCGGAAGGCTGACAATGGCGCTTGATTCCATTTCCCTCCGCTGGATGTCCCTGAGTCCTGAATAGTCGAGCATGTCGCCCCCCCGCAGGATAGGAATTGTCATGAGGGATTTTTATTGTTTCTTCTTTTTCCCGCCGGCGCCGCCCTTCTCCGGGGAGGCTTTCCTGCCCGCTCCCGCCTTTTTCGGGACACGGCCGAGCCCCTGCCCGGCAAGTGAGTATTCCTCCTTCTTCGCCGACGCCCATTTCTCGCTCTGCGGGGCCGCCTTCGCGGCGGTCGGCTTGATTATCCCCTCCGCCTTGGGCCTGCGTTCGGCTTCGGAGGCCTCCGGCTTGGCGATCATCGGCTTCTCGGCCATGGGCCTGGCGCGTTCGATGGGCATGGAGCGCCTCTCGGCCGGGACTATGTCCCCCTCCTTGCGTTTCCTGAGGCCGAGAAGCTGCAGGGCGTCTCCTATCAGGGACTCTATCAGGGACATCTTCTTCCTGCGCCGCTCTGGCTTGAGCGTGACACGGTAGGGCGCCGCCATGGGCCCCCCTCCGACCAAACCCCACTTATCCTGCTCGGCCTCCACGCACTTCCTGCAGAGCTTGCGCCCGTTCCAGAAATAGACGTGGTTCTCTAGGTCGCGGCCGCACCGGTCGCACTGCTCCGGTATCTGATACGCCTCGAGGCGCGGCTTTTCCGCGACATATTCGGACTTCTTGCGGTCCTCGTCGCGCATGTCCTGCACGCAGTAGGGGCACATCCACTGGCCCCGGTACTGCTGGAGCTCGGACGCCGGAAGATACATCCTGCAGCGCCAGCACTGCTTGTTCAGCCCGTAGAAGATGCAGGATGAGCAGTATGGAAGCCCGTCAGAGCCGTATTCGCAATGGGCCCGCTGGCCGCAACGCGAGCAGTTGGTGCTCGTCATCGCGCTGATGTCTCAGGGAGGGTTAATAAGTCTTGACGCCGCCCCTGCGCGCCAGCCTCTCGGCCGGGCCGTCATTCGAGCGCCTGCCGGGTCCGCCTCAGGGCCATGCCGATGGCTGCCGGGAGGCCGCTCTGCTGGATGGTCCGGGCGTCGAACTCGAGATGCACGAGCGCAAGCGCGCAGGCCTGCTTGAGGTCGGTGGTGGTCCTCCCAATCGACTCGTCTGAAAGGTCGGAGCGGCGGATGAAAATCTTTATATGGGCGTCCAAATCGACGAGATGAATCGGAATCGCCACGGCATCCCTTCCGCTCGCGCGCCCCTCCCGGCCCTGCACTATGAGCGGGTCCTCGCGCGTTCCGTTGCCCTCGCCCGAAAACACGAACGATGCCTGCCTGGGCGCAGGCAGGGGCGCTTCATCCGAAGCGCCGGATTCCGCCGCCTCATGCGTTTCCTCAAGGGGCGGCGCTTCTTCCGCCCGGGGCATTCTGACAATGGAGATATCTTCTGCGGCCGGCGAGCCGGTCCTGCTCGGGATCGCCGCGGCTATCGAAGGCTGGGCTTCCTGGGCGGGGGCCTCCTGCGGCGCCTGCCCCTGCGCCGGTGCCTGCGGGCGGGCGGCTATCTCGGTGCCGTCGGAGCGCACAGGGACGATGTCATACCTGAAGGAGCGGCTGCCCTCCTCGGTGACAAGATACTGTTCGAGCAGCGCCTCCTGGTTGCGCATCACCCATTCTTTGATGAACGGCTCGCGCTCCGGTTCCGGAAGCGCCAGGGCGCGGTCCATCAGGTCCTTCACCGCGGATTCCGGAAGCCTGACGACCAGGTACGTGTTCTGCTCGCTAAGAAGCGGGATTGTGAGCGTCACGCTGCGGACCGTGCCGCGGCGGAACTCCACCGGGTTCTCCATCGCCCTGGTGGCGTCCGATTCGCTCATCCTCCGGACTTCAGCGTCCGCACGCGCCGCCTGTGCCATGGATGGATTTCGCCGAATAGGATTAAAGGCGTTTCTAAGGGGCGGAGCGGCGGGTTTAGCGCGCGCTCATTCTTCCGAAGCCCGGTCGTACTGGGCCATCGCCTGGCCGAACGCCCGCGTGAACGCCCTCCGGGCGTCCCTCAGCGCGGTGTTGTCGAGCCGCGAGCCCGGCCGCTCCGCCGCGACGCGCCGGAGCGTCCCCTGGAAGACGGTCCAGAGCTCGTCCCTGGTGCCGTTGCGGTTTCCGGAGGATGCCTGTGATTCGGTGAGGAACACGCGGAATGAAACGTCGCCGAAGGCCTCCACGGACAATGTGAGGGGCCAGTCGATTATCGTCTCCCTGCGGCTGCGCCTCTCGAAATCGGCCCGCGACATGTAAACGCTGTAGGGAGCCGCGCGCGTCCCGCTCCCGCCGTATATCTGCTCGGGGAAGGGCGGAAGCTCAACGCGGGCCCTCGGCGCGACCGGGCGCTCCGTGGGCGCGGGCCCTGCCGGCGAAAGGTCCACGGTGCGCCGTGCCGCGGGCGCCGCGGGCTGCGGCTGCGCGGGCCTCGGGGCGGCGGGCTGTTCCTCGCGGCGCGGCACCGCGGCGGCGACCGGGGGCTGGGGCTGCTCCACCCTCCGCGGCGTCGCCTCCCCGACACGCGGGGCGGCGGCCTGGACGGGAACGACATTGTAGCGGAACTGCCTGGAGCGGCCCCCTCCCGTGCGGATGTGCTGCTCCAGCACGGCCTGCTGGTTCCTCATCACCCAGTCGCGGATGTAGCCGGCCCTCTGCTCGGGCGGCAGCGTGCGCGCCTGCCCCATCATCTCCCGGACCGCCCCCTCGGGCAGCCGAACGACGAGATAGCTGTTCCTGTCGCTAAGGAGCGGGATTGTGAGCGTGACGGACTGCACGTCGCCCCGGCGCATCTGCACCGGGGACTGCATCGCGGCGCGGGCCTGCGGAGGCTGTATTGTTCGGACCTGCACATCGGCTTGGAACGGCTGGGACATGGATAAAACTTGCACGGAAAAGATTAAAAACAAGGAGAGGCTTCAGGAGCCGCCGGCATATGCCGCGACTTCCGGATTCGCCTTGCCCGCCCGCTCTATCACGGAGCGGACGCTTCCGCCAATCGAGCCGGTGCTCACGTCGCTGGAACGGCCCTTCGCCCGGAGCTCATCCCGCATGATGCCCGAAACGAGGGGGGTTATGGCGTTCGCAAGCGCCGTTTTAGTCGCAGAACCGGCCTTCCCGCTCGCAACGAAACGCAGGGCAAGATGCACCTTGACGGAAGGCCCCCCGTCCGAAGAGGCGGACGAGTATGAGAAGCCCTCGCGCGCAAGCTGTGTCCCGGCGTCCCTTTTGGAGGGCACCGGAACCTCTATGACGTAGGGTTCGCTTTCGGTGCCCTTTCCGCCCCGCTTTGCCGGAGGTATGACCGCTTCCGCCTTCTGGGCGGCCGGCTCCGGGGATGAAAGGTCCACAGTCCTTCTGGGCGCCGACTGAGTCCGTGCCGGCGGCACGGCCGCAGGTGCCGCCTTGCCGGCAGGCACCGCAGCCGGGGCGGGCCCCTTCGAAGGCGCCTTCCCCGGGGAAGGGGCGGGCGCAGCCGCAGGCTGCGCGGGCACCGGGGCGCAGGTGAATGTCGCACGCTTTCCGTTGCCGAGCGCCTTGAGCCCGAGCGCGGCGTCGCTTTGCACGATGCCGCTGATGAAGGGCGCCCTTTCGGATTCGCCCCGGGCCTGCGCCGCGCGCCGGATTTCCTCGACATGCGGGGCTGGAAGCGTCAGCTTCAGGTAGCGGTTCTTCTCGAGCAGGGGCGTGCTCACGACCCACGCGGTGCCGCTCTTCTGCGTGAACGAGCTTATTTTCCCGCTTTCGACGCTGACCGCGCATTTTCCCGCCTGCTGTGCGTCGGTCGGGAGCGGGGCCCCCAGCGTGAATCCGAAGGCAATCGCGCCGGCAACCACCGGCAGGATGCGCGGCAGGCGGCGGCCTGCCTGTTCCTTTTCCTCCCTCTGGGCATGCGTGAGTTGTTTCATAATAATCCATATCTTGTAATAAATAAAAGATTTTATAAACATTGACAGGATGCCGGCCCGTGCGGATGCCGTGGAAGGAATATAAGCGCTCCTTGGCAAAATGGTTGGCATGGGAGAGGAAAGCGTTCGCAGGGTGTATGACGAGAATCCGTTTCCGCGGCGGGACCCTTCCGACGAGGCGAAAAGGCTCGTTAAGACGGACTACGGCAATCTCAGGATAGTGAACAGCATTTTCTGGGGGGGGAACCGGGCGCTCGAAGGGCTGCGCGTCCTCGACGCCGGATGCGGCACCGGCGACGCCGTCATATTCATGGCCGAACAGCTCAGGGGGACCGGCTCGGAAATCATCGCATTCGACATCTCCCAGCGCAGCCTGGACATCGTCCGGGAAAGGGCGGATTCGCGAAAGCTAGGCGATATCCGGTACGTTTGCGGTTCCCTGAGCGGCATCGCCTCGATGAACCTCGGGGAATTCGACTATATCGTATGCACTTCGGTCCTTCCGCACCTGGAAGACCCCGAAGGGGGGCTTAAGGCCCTTGCGGGGATGCTTAAGCCGGACGGTGGGATGCTCATCAAGGTTTATGGCAGATACGGAAGGTTCGGCATCAACATCGTCCAGCAGATTGTCCGCATCATTAACGGAGGACAGGAAGATTTCCATAGGAAGCAGGAGCTTGCCCGGAGGATAGTGGAGTGCCTGCCCGCGGGGCATCCCTTCAGGGGCATGAAGGATTATGGCGAAGGCAAGTACGATTTCTCCATAGAGGGACATACAGCCAGGCAGTTCAGCGTCCCGGAACTGTATTCGTTCGCAAGGTCGGCGGGCCTGGAAATCGCGGCGTTCATGGACGGGCCGATATACGCGCCGGAAAGGTATTGCAGGGGGCGGCTCGGGGAACTGGATTCACTGTCCCCCGAGGACGGCCGGGCAGTCGCCGAGCTAATGAACGCCACGATGAACAGGCATGGGGTGTACCTATCAAGGAGGCCCCTTCCGCCCATGAGCCCCGTGGACGAGGATTCGGTGCCGCAGTTCAAGGATTGCGAAGCGAAGCCGCCGCCGGCACCCGTGGGGGGCACGAAGGTTGTTTTCCAGGGAAGGAGATACAACAAGCCCGTCGAGATAGACGGGCCCAAGGCGGCGATATTCGGTCTGATAGACGGGAAACGGAGCCTGCGCGAAATCCTTGATGCCGCATCGGACACGGCCGGCAGGCCGCGCCAGGAGATGATGGCGGCATGGCTTGAGATATACGCCGCAAGCGATGGCTCGCATTACATCCTGCTCAACCGGCCCAGGAAGGCATGAATGGGGCCGGGGCTTTTTCTCATGAACAAGAAGGGCAATCCACGCCCTTGCAGCCGCCTGCAGAGCGCTGGCTCTGGGCTTTTGTGCCGGCAATGGGATTGGATTAGGGGATTGAAAAAAAGGAAAATGAAAAGAAAAAATTAAAGAAAGTCTTTTCAGACCTTCTTGACCTGGGCGACGAAGTCCTTGGCCGCGTCGAGCGTGTCGGCCGCTTCCTTGCCGGCCACCACGATCTTCGAGCCCTGGACGACCTCCCTGACCACCTTGGTCTCTGCAGTCCAGTCGACTGCGGAGCCCTGGAGCAGGTCGGCCGTCACGGTGTTGACCGCGTCACCACCGACGGACACGAGCGTGTTCACGCCGACGGCGTCCGAGTCGAGAACGACCAGGTTGCCGTAGGTGCCCGTGTAGGGCATCGCGACCGTCACCGACGGAGCGTTGTTCGGCATTATGACAGCCGATACGCCGCTCATGTCAGCCGTGCACGAGACCGAGCCGCCGGCAGCGCTGCACGCGCCGACATCCTCGGTTATCTCGAGCACCTTCACGGTCACGCCGCTCACGGTCGTGGACTCGCCCTCGCCGAGGGTCACGATGGTCTTGCTCGCGTCGGCAGCCGATGTGGATGCCGGAGCAAGGAGCCACTGCGCCCTGCCGAGCTTGTGGGCCATGTCGAACTCCACGGTGTCGTCGTCGAGGCTCTTGAACTTCGAGCCGCGCTCGGAGATGTAGCCCTCTTCGACCATTTCTACTCCGCGGTTGACGGGTCCCGACAGGTCGACGCCGGTGCTCGTGAAGTCGTAGAACTCGTCGACACCAGGGCTGGTGTCGTCCGCGCCCTGCGGCACCGCGTGCCCGTAGAGGACCTCCTCGTCAGCCGAGGTAAGCGGCTGGTCGGTCGAACCGAAGTCCGAGTCGAAGTCGAAGGTCGCATCACCTGCGTTCGTCGCGTCGAGGTCGTTCGCACCGAAGACCCAGTAGTTCACGTACTCGCTCGATGAGCCCTCGCCGGCCTTCTCCGCAATCGCGAAGAAGAAGTCGCCGTCGGAAAGCGCGCCCGCGCCGCCGTATGCGGCCTCGAGCATGTTCCCGATGCGGTCCTCGTTGACATCACCCGCGGTACCGGAAGCCACGTCCACACCGCTCTCGATGAGGATTGCTCCACCCTCGGGTGACTCGAAGCCGGTGTCGCCGTCTCCCACGTCATCGTAGGAGATCTCGATGCCAGCCGGGTTGTCGCCGTTCGAGTATGTCCGAACGCCGTATTTGCCCGAGGTCGCCGAGACGGTCATGAAGACCGAGCCCGAGGCGTACGGAACATCCGCCATGGCGTCTCCGACAATGCCGTTGTCGTCATCGTCGCAGATGGCGCCAAAGAAGGTGGTGCCTATGTTGTTGTCATAGGTCTGCGGTGCCGCATCGTTGTCGTCAACCACGTCGTCGCGGTCGGCGATGTTCAGGGCAACGAAGAACTCGTCTCCAGAGAGCTCCGCGGAGCCATCGTCGGTGACAGAGAACACCGAGCCGGATGCGCCGGAGGTGACCTCGAGGTACGGTGCGAAGATGAAGCACGCGTCCCTGTCGCCGTCGGTGTCGACATCAGGCCCGTCGTCCTCGTTGATCTTCTTCGTGGACGAGGTCTTGAGCTCGAACTTCAGGCTCTCCATGTCGTCGGATGTGAGGCTGAGGCCCTTGTAGCTGAGCTTCCAGACCTCCGGGTCCTGGACCAGTGACAGGTAGTCGCCCTCTTCGAGCTCCTCCTCGCCGCTGCTCGAGACTTCCTCGACATCCTCTGAGTAAACGACTATCGTCCTCAACGTGTCGGGGTCGTCCGCGGGCGCAGCGTCTGCGTCCAGGTTCTTCCATCCGAGCGCCACCTTGTAGCCCTCGTTGTTGCCCTCCTCCTCGTTCAGCTCCTCGCCGTCGATGAGCTCGAGCTCCTTCGCGAAGATGGCCACGTCAGCCCACTTGGCTCCGAAGGTGTAACCAGGCGCAACCTTGTACACGTGGAACCTGTAGGTCTTGCCGCCTACGGCCATCTCCTTGGTCTGTCCCGGGCCGACCTTGTCCTTCTTCAGGATGTTGCCGTTGGCGTCGAGCACCGAGATAATCGCGCTCGTCGTGTCGCCGTGGGCTTCAAGGTCGTCCAGCTGGAACTTCAGGCCGTCGACCGGGAGTGATTCGCCCTGGTTCAGGATGCCCGAAACGGCCTCCTTCGCCAGCTTCACCATGCCGCAGTTCTCGACCTCGCTCTCGGTGTCGAGGCTGTAGGCCTCGCAGTCGGAAGCGTCCATCTCGCTGACAATCCACTCCTCGCCGAGGAACCAGAGCTTTAGCCTGTGGGTCTCGGTCGCGTCGTCGATGGTTGTCTCGCCGACGTCATCCTTGCACTCCGCGTAGTCCTGGTCCTCGGAGCGGGTACAGACGGGGATACCCATCTCCTGCCCGCCGGGGCCGTCGAACTTCAGGGAGTAGGCGAGGAAGTCCACCTTGCCGACCACGTCGTTCGGGTCGTCGCTGAAGTGGTTGTCGCCGTGGATCCATAGGGCCTGCATCTCGACATAGGTGTTGCCCGAATCATCGTCGGTCAACGTCTTGTCCTGGAAGGTCGAGAGCTCCGTCCCGTCAATCCTGAACAGGAACGTCTGGGACGCGCCGATGTTTCCGCCAAGGCCGGTGCCGTCGGTGAAGGGGTTCGCGTTCTCAGAGGTGTCCGACGTCGTCATCGGGTACTCAGAGTTCGTGTTGCCCACATCGTCGCGCTCGCGGTCGAGCAATTCCCTGTTCAGGTAGTCTCCGATCAGGTTCTCGCCCTGCCAGGTGCCTGCGGCAATCGAGCCGGGCACGGTTATTTCGAGCTTCGCCTTCTCGTTCGTTATGCTGCATGTTCCTGCAGCTCCGCCGGAGTCGCCCGTGCAGGCAGCGGTGCCCGAGACCTGAGCCGTAAGCGTCTGGCTCTTGTACATCTCGCTCACCATCTTCCCCGCAATCAAGGCGCCCGCGACACCGTCGCTCGGCTGACTCTTGCCTCCTATGACGACCTTCGCCACGGGGGCGCCGTTGTCGTCGACCAGCGTCGTCGAGCCGAACATAAGGCCCGCGAACGCCGCAGAGCTGGCAAGAATCGTCGCACCCGCGACAATCGCGCCAATCTTCTTCAGGTTCACTTTCATTCTTTCACCTCTAGTTTTTTACACCGCCTTCTTCTCTCGACCGGGCCGTCTAAAACAATTAACGGCGGTGCGGTTCTTCTCTACGGCCCAAAACGCCGGAGATAGTTTCCCCGGCTCCGATAGGGAATCCCCTATCGAGATTCTGAGAGCATGACTTACAGAATATTTATAAAGATTTACCCTTGACATAAAGTCCAGTTTATAAATTCAAGTTTTAATTATGGCAATAAACGTAGTATCAGTTCGTTTCTAATCGAATAAGTTGCCTCCTTCGCCGGAACGCATTTGCCCGCTCCTTATTATATATCTATCGATTGGCCGTCTTCCGCGATTTCGGTGTTCGGGAAGACCGCACGCGCCTCCTCGAGGAGGGCCGAGGTGTCCGAATAGCGCGGGCTGATGTGTGTCAGGGCGAGGCGGTTTACGCCCGCCCGCCTTGCTATTTCCGCCGCGCCCTCGGCCGTGCTGTGCTGCCTTTCGGCGGCCTCCTCGGATTTGGACTTGTCGAAGGTGGCTTCGTGGATGAGTAGGTCGGCGCCCCTGGCGGCCTCGACGGTCCGCTCGTCCGGGGAGCAGTCCCCGGCGTATGCGATCTTCCTCCCGGGGCGCTTCCACGTGACGTCCTCGAGAAGGACCTCCTTCCCGTCGGGCGTCTTCACCTTCCCATTCTGCTGGATTTCACGGAACATCCTCCCCGAGAGGCCGAGGCCGTGCGCCTTCTCCTCGTGGAACTTGACCTTGTCCTCCTCTCGGAACACGAACCCGTAGGAGCCGCGGCAGTGCCTCACTCCGAAAGCCTCGATTGAGAAGCCGCGCCCGCGCAGGATTTCGCCGCTCTTAATCTTCTCGACCGAGGCGAACGGGTAGTCGCCGACCTCCATCCCGCCCGGGATGAATATCCGTATCTTCCGCGGGGCCGGCGAGGAGAGTTTGAGCGTCTCGAGAAGGCCGAAGAGGCCGAGGTAGTGGTCGAGGTGCGGGTGCGTGATGAAGACCGAGCCGATGCTGCCGTAGCCGACCTTGTAGCGCATCAGCTGGCGCTGCGTCCCCTCGCCGCAGTCCCAGAGCATGAGCTCGCCCTCGTGCTTGAGCGCTATTGCGGGCATGCCGCGCGCGACCGTGGGCGCGCTTCCGGACGTGCCGAGGAATGTGACCCTGAGCATGAGTGGGATAATGCGCAGATGGGTTTATTGCACTTCCCCCGCGGCGCGGGGGGTCAGGTTTATAATGATTGTTTCTCCGGACCTATGCATGCCACAGAATTATTTCATAACAGGACTGCCCAAGGCGGGCAAGACGGTGCTTCTGCGAAGGCTCATCAAGTCGGTCAAGGCAAGGGGGCTCCGCGTCGGCGGGCTGATTTCGCCCGAGGAAAGGCACCACGGGACCAGGACGGGCTTCTATGTCAAGGACGTCTCGAGCGGGAGGATAGGGAGGCTCGCGGACGTCGATGCCGACGGCCCCAAGGTGAGCAAGTACCACGTGGACTTGAGGTCCTTCGAGAGCATCGCTCTGCCCGCGATGAAGGCGTGCAGGGAATGCGACGTCGTGTTCATAGACGAGATAGGGCCGATGGAGCTCAAAAGCCTGAAGTTCTCCGACCTGCTCGATTCCATCCTAGAGTCCGGCACTCCGGTGATTGCGTCCCTGCACACGGACCTCGCCCCGAAATACGGATTCTACGGCGAAGTGCTCCTGCTCGCGGAGAACAACCGCGAGGCTGTCTACACCGAGCTCATGAGGAAGCTCAATGCCCTCGGGAAAAGGCCGGCCATGAAAAAGGCGCAGGCGAAGAAGCCCGCGGCGGCGAAGGCGAAGGTGCCGAGGGTGAAGGCTCAGGCCCGGAAGAAGGCGGCTGCGCCCGCGGCGAAAGCGAAGCCGCTGAAGAAGGGCGGCAAGAAGGCGGAAAAGGCGCCGGGGAAGAAGGCGCCCGCCCAGCCCAAGGCCCCGAAGGAGGAGCCTCCGAAGAAGAGGGGCGGGCTGCTCCATAAGCTAAGGAGCTTGCTTCACGGATGAGCGCCGGCCGCGCGGGTTGCGCTTCCCCCATTCGACTATGAGCGCGTGGTACTCCTTGTAGAGCGCCGCGTCGCGGGGAAGCGAGGACTCGAAGAACATCCGGTACTCGTCGTATTCCTTCCCCTCGAACAGGCGCTGATGCGAGCAGAAGCGCCGCGTGTAGGAGTCTATCACGAAGAACGGCAGGCCGAAGGCATAGAGCAGTATTGAGTCCGCGGTCTCCTTTCCGACGCCCTTGACCGAAAGGAGTTCCTCCCTCGAAGGCGGGCCTCCGCGGCTGCGGATCTCCAGGTATTTCCCGCTGAGCGCCTTCAGGCGGGCCGCCTTCTGGCGGTAGAAGCCGCTCGGGCGGATTAGGGTTTCGAGTTCTGGGTTTTGGGTTCCGAGGATTGCCCGCGGGGACAGTTTCCCCGCGGCCCTGAGGTTCGCTATCGCCGCCTCGGCGTTCCTCCAGTTCGTGTTCTGGGTCAGCAGGGCGCCGGCGACGACCTCGAACTGCGACTCGGCAGGCCACCAGCCCTGCGGGCCGTATTCCTCGAGAAGCAGGAGGTAGAGCGCGTGCGCCTTGCTGGCCATAAGGATTGTCGATTGCGGGCAGCGGCTTTTAATGGAGGGCTTCGGGCGTGAGGTCCTTCCTTGCGAGGACGTATTCTGTTCTGAGGCGTTCAAGCACGGCCTCGAAGCCGTCTGAAGGGAGCCCCGCCGCGGAGACGAAGTCGCGCAGCTCGTGGAGGTGCTCGCGCGAATCGGGCGAGAAAGGGAGCGGGATCAGGGGGAGCGGGCTTCTCGCAGAAAGTGCGCCCACATCCGCGCCTTCGATGCCGAGGATGCCCTTCGCCGAATCCAGGACCGGGCGGATTTCGCGCCCGTCCGATACCGGGTCGAGCTCGCGCTTCATGCGGCGGATGAGGATGATGCGGCCTCCGGCCGTCCCGGGCAGGGCTGAGAAACCGAAGCCGCGGCCCAGCAGGATGATTAGCGCGGCCATGTCGACGCTCATCGGGCGGGCCGCGAACGAGAACAGGACGAACCCGGGCTCGTGCCCGCTGAGTGCAGCCGAATAGAGCAGGATGTGGGTCTCGCGCCTGTGACTTCCCGATGCGCACGAGCGGTGGATGACCAGCGTGCCTCCGAGAAAGTGGCCGTCCATCGCGCCGATGATGCCGTTGTCCCGCCCCTTTGCGCAGACCATGAAATATCCGGGCGTGTCGGTGGGCGGCGGCTTGCCGCATTTTTCCAGGGCGAGCGTCGTGGCGATGAAGTCCTTTGAGCTCCTTGAGACCGAATAGAACCTGAGCCCGTCCTCGAAGATTACCCTTCGCAGGCGCAGGCGGTCCTCCCATCCCGGAAGCATCTCCAGCGCGGGCTGGATTTCCACCGCGAGCGGGCCCTCGCGATGCTCGCTCGCGTCGATGTGGGGCGGGGAGGCCTTCGGCTCCGCAACCGGCATCTGCCCGGCTGCGGGCGGCGGAAGGAGGGCAGGCGCGGGGGCGGATTTCGGAAGCTGCGGCGCGGCCGGAACGGCCGGCACGGCGGGCTGGGCAAAAACCCGCGGCGGCTGCTTCCGTGGAAGCGGCTTCTTTGCAGCGTGGCGGGGCGCCGCGCGCGGAGACTCCTTCGCATGCTTGCGCGCCGGCGGCTTCGCCGCGGATGCCTTGCGCCGGGCCGGCGCATGCCTTTTGGCCGGCCTGACGCGCGCCATCGCCCTTCGGGCGGCCTTCGTGCGGGGCTTTCCTGCGGATGCGCGGGCCTTCCTTTCGGGCTGCCGCCTAATCATGGGGCGTGCGGCTTTCTTCCGCGCAGCCTTGGGCCTGCGTGCAGGCCTGCCGCCGCGCTTCGCCTTCGCCAATGCCTTCCCCTTGCGGGATTTCGCCATGATTCTGAAACACCGGCAAGGAATTAAAACCCCACTAGCGGCGGCGGCTCTCCAGGATTTGCGCGGCGTGGAAGAGGAGGCGGTAATCGTCAGGCGGAGAGGGATCGAGGCGGTCCACGAGCCCGGAATCCGCCGCGTCCTGGATGCGCTCGGCGACGGAGAAGTCGAAGGCGCAGAGGATAACGGCGGAACCCGGATTCGCGGCACGGAAATCGGAGAGGGACTGGCGCAGCTCCTTGAGGTGCGACTCGAAAATGCGCGAGCTCCTGAGGACGAGCGCGTCCGCGCTGAAGCCGGGCGACGCGTAGAACTCCGAGTATTTCATCACCGAGCTTTCCGGGTGCGCTCCCGAGGATTCGAAGACGCTCATGCGCAGGATGAGGGACTCGGCGCGGAAATCGCGGTCGTCCACCACGAAGACCACCTTCCTGCCGCGCATGGAGCCGCCAAGGAGCGCGCGGCTTTCGATGATGTCGGCGAATGGCTCCTTCGTGCGGGAGGCGGAGGGCCGCTGCCCTGCTGCCGGGCCTGCGGATGCCGGCTTTCCCGATTCGGCGTCGCTCCTCCTCATGCAATCACTTTGTAGAAGTTGGTAAGAAATGTTTATAACGAATCCGTTTATAATGTGTTGCCGGCAAGGCGTTTTCCATGTCGCAGGCCCGGGTCGTGCAGGACGACAACGTGACTATAGTCTACACCAGAATCCCCGAGGGGAAATACACCGAGGCGAGGACGCGCGACCCTCCGCAGGAGTTCGTCCAGGTCAGGCTTTCCGAGCAGGCGCGCCAGTTCCTGAGGCGCCAGGGATTCAGCGAAAAGTTCATCTCGAGCCTGCACATGATGCTCCAGGAGGCCACCAACGTGGTCCACAACACAATCGTGCGGGGGCAGAGGACGAGCAGGGAGGGATACGACTTCTCTGTCCCGCTCCAGCCCCAGAGAAGGGAGATGCCCTCGGACATCAGGAACTGCTGGACCGAGATGGGGGAGGAGGGCGGCCGCTCGATAAAGATTCCGGACATCTCTTCGTACTTCCCGACGCTCCCCGGCTATGCGAGCACCTACCATGCGTTCGCGTCCGCCGAAGGCCAGCGCTTCATGAACAGATACTACGTAACGGGATGGCTGCGGCAGGACCCGGCCACAAGCGAATGGATTGTCGCGCCTCCCGCGCCCCTTTCGCAGATAACGCCCTCGCGGACGCCCAGGTAAATAAAGCTTGCGCGGGTTTCCCCTGCATGGCATCGCTCTCATACGGCGCCGCGTTCCTGGCCGGCCTTGCGGGATTCGCGTCGCCCTGCGTGCTTCCCCTCGTCCCCACATACCTCTCCTACCTGAGCGGCGTCGCCTCGAAGGATGCCGAAGGCGCAGGGAGCCGCATCCTCGCAAACACCATCGCGTTCGTGCTCGGCCTGGCGTTGGCGCTCAGCGCGCTCGGATTCCTGCTCGGGGCTCTGCTTGATGCGGTGAGCGGGGAGATGCTCCTGCTCGCGAGCAGGATGAGCGGCGCCGTCATCGTCCTGTTCGGCCTCTATATACTCGGGTTCGTCAGGCTCGGCTTTTTCGAGGGGAGGAGGGGGCTGCGGCTTCCCGCGCACGCGTCGCTCGCGGCTTCCTTCGGAATAGGCGCCGCCTTCGCGGTCGTGTGGACGCCCGTCATGGGCGCCTTCCTCGCATTCGTGATAGCCCTGGCGATATCGTCGCCGTCAGATGCCCCGCTCCTGCTCTTCTCATACGCATGCGGGCTCGGCCTTCCGTTCCTAATCGTGGGGGCGTCCGCCTCGCAGGCCGCGGCATTCATAAAAAGGCACGCCCATGCGATGGCGGTCTTCGACAGGGCCATGGGGCTTATGGTCGTGATTATCGGGCTGCTCCTGATACTTGGCGGCGTCCCGTTCGCATGAAGTAATGGATGCGCAAACTGGATAATAGGGTTAATTAGTTTTGTTTCCGGATACGCCAGGCATGGCAGGCGCATTCAAGGAGTTCGTATCCGCGTTATTCAGGGCTATTGCAAGCGAGGATAAAACGTTCCTCAAGGCGGCATATCTCGACTGGTTCGAATCATCAGGCCTGATGAAGGGCGCGAAATTCGAGGATTTCTTGGACGCGGCGATGCCGGAGCTTAAGGCGCTGGCCGGCTGCAGGCTAGTGCGCGAGGAATGCTTCGATAATTTCTGCATCGCGCACCTGAAGAACGCGGACGGCCCGGAGTTCGAATACACCTTCAGGAAGAAAGGTGATTCGTACGCATATTTCAATGAGAGGTCAGGATTCGCCCGGTTCAGGAAGGTTTATGCCCTGGGCTACTTTGTCGAGGGAGGGAGGCTGCGCGTCCTTTTCAACGGGAAGCGTTTCCCGGTGGTTTATGAAATCGGGTCCTCAGGCGCCGTGTCGCTTATCAACTCCGCGCTGAAAGTCGGCGCGAACGAGATTACGCTGGAGCCGGCGCAGGCCGGAACGAAGGTCAGGGCGTCAATCCGGATCAGCAGCGACGTGGAGGGCGGCATCATCAACAGCGCGCAGGGAGACGTGCTTGCCTATGACGGGGAGGTGTCCGGGCCAGTCACCCTGAAATTCGAGGCGTCGTGAGGCTTCATTCGAGCGGAGTTATCGGGACCCGCCTCGTGGTGAACGTGGTTCCGAAGCCGTCCGGGCGGGGCGGGCCCGGGGTTATTTCATAATCCGGGAACATCGCCTGCAATCTCGGGAATTCGGTTTCCTCGTAACCGGCATGGACGACTCCGCCCTCGATGAACAACGAGTCCCCGTCCCGCCGGAGGAAGCCGCCGCTGTGGACATGGCTCCGGAATTCATCGCTCACGGGGCCAAAGCTCTCGGGCGGGTTATATGGATCGATATTCAGGTATTCGTCATAATAGGCGACGATGTTTTCCCTGGTCTGGATTAGCAGCTCCGTGGGGACCAGGTTGGACAGGCATACGCCGTCCCCGTGGACATACCTGTCGATTTCCGGGATGTGCATGATTCCGTGCCCATCCTCCCCGGCGCCAATCGATTCGGAGCGGACATAATCCGCCCGGATGCCTATCGAGCGGAGCATCGTGACGAGCGTGAATACCGCGAGGTGGCAGCCCACGACGCGCTCCTGGAAAACGTCCCGTATGGAGACCTCCGTGGGGTCGGCCGAACTTTCACCGGCATGGCCCGCATCATAGACCGAAGGCGAGTAGTCCCCGTGGTAATGGGGAAGGTTCGCCTGCCCCCAGGCGACTATCCTCCGAACGCGGCCTTCGACTGTGGTTTCGCCCCGCACAAGCTCTTCGGTGAATTCCCTGACCAGTCCGGTCTCCCCTTCCATCACCGAACCCTCATACGTCCAGTCCGAGGCGCATCCGGCCGTCCGCGGCACGAGGGCGAGCGGCCCGAGGATGCGGGATGCGACGGCCCCCGCTATCCTTTCCGATAGCCGGGGCTCCGCAGTTTCCTGCCGCCTCGCCTCGGCCGGCCCGGGTGCCCGGGGCACGTTTGCCCCGCGCAAACCCGAAACCATCCGCTCGAGCTCCTGGCGCAAAGGGGCGTCGCGTTCCGCCAAAAGGCGGGCGTTTAGCGCATTCGCCGCCAGCGCCCTCTCGCGCGAATCCGGCGGGCTCCCGAGCGCGATTTCGTCCAGCCTTCTCGCGGCCCGGATGCGCGCGGGCAGGTCCGGGCCGTTCAGCTGGATTTCAAGATGCCGGATTTCCTCGCGGGGGGATTGCGCCCGCATCGATGCCTGCGACATGCCAATCGGATTTGTTTGGCAGCGCAGAGTTTTAACATTGATGCCGGGAACCCGAAACAGGAAACCGAAAAGAGGAATTGGGCAGTTGTGAAATCTCCGACGAGATTTCACTTCCCGCACTTGTTCGCCGTTGCGAACAAGGCGCACCAAGTTCGCCGAGCGAACTTGATTGTCCCAATTTTCCGTTAGGCAAAACGGAAGACCGGGAACTGGGAACCAAGGGAAAATTGGGCTGTCGTGAAATCCCTGCGGGGCTTTCACTTCTTCCCAAAATCCCAGCCGGCAAAACGGAAGACCGGAAACTGGGAACCAAGGGGATTTTGGGCCCGCGCGGGTCAGATGTTTCCTGTTTGGTGTTTTGTGTTCTGGGTGCAGCGTCGTGAGTTCTGCGGTTCCCGCATGTCGTTCCGACATGGGGCGCAGAGAACGAAGTTCTCTGCCGTTCCGTTCCGAGTCCAGCAGGTTTCGGCTGCTGCTTTCCGAACTGTTTTCCGTCAGATCTCATACGGTTCACCTTTATTGGCATTAACTAATCTTCGAGTACCAATCCCCAAATCCGTTTCAAAGGTAATTCGGCTTTCAATTCATCATCAAATTTATCGTAATACTTGAAAATCTGTCCGAGTAAATTCCCGAGGTCCCATAAGCGCATGGAAAAGAATGCATCCTTGGCTTCTGATGTAGCTTGAGAGGTAAATCCACCCGCAGAAACCAATATCCCTTGTTCAGCTTGGTACTTTGACATGACTCCCCTCAGTTCCCGGACAACCTTCACATCTAAAGAAGAAGATGACGATTTTACCTGCACGCATACTCTGGGTTTTTCAAATCCTAATGGTCCTGCTGCCGCAAGGATATCGACCCCACCGTCAGGACCAGGAGGAGATAATTTTGTAACGTATCCTTGAGCCTGAAGGATTGCATCTACCAATCGGGCTAGATTATGCCCCTTAAATTTCGAATTGATATGTTTTACGATTTGATCCTTTGCATTCTCTTCTATATCGACGAGTTCTTCTTCAGTTACGGTTTCAGTTCCTTGTGTTGAGATTCCCCCTTCTTGCAGCAGCTTCTTGATACGATTTTCGGCGTCATTTCTTTCAATTTTACCTACGGTTAAAAATGCCCCCAAGGAGTAGAGAATATCTTGGTCGAAAGCGGAGCGTGGAAGAGTCTTTATCCATTTAACTCGTCGAATATGTTTTATATTATTGGCGAGTTCTTTGTATTCATATTCTCCCTCAACTTTACCCAAGACAATGGATGATTGCGTCTTGAGTGGAAGCGCCACCAAGTCGCCCACTTTTATCTCATGAATAAATCTCCAAATCTGGCCTACCTGATTAGCAGCCTTCATTTTCTTTGAATCCGGGTATGTTTTTGAATAGAGTTCAGCAAGTTCTTGTCTAGACTTAATTTTTGATAAATCGGGCAGCTCCTCCCAACCAATTACAACTACTTTATTCTCTAATGCTCCCGTTTCTCGTTCACCGTAGCTACCAGCTCGAACAAGCCAAATACTCAGAGAATCACCATCCTTTGATTCGTATTATTACTGCATTTCTTTATACCTTTTCGCTTACGCTATCGAGATTGGCATACTATTCTGCGGCACACATCTGACCAGAAAACCATGCATTGTGGATTTCTAGCCTTCAGTTTATCCTTCGTCCAAGACGGTTACGTATCACCACGTTCGTTCATCGTCTTCCTCAGATTGAATAGCATTGACCGGATTTTCACCAACCGGCCCATGAAATCCAAATGCTCGCGCTGAGGCAGAACTTTGAGTTCCTTCATCATGTCCATCCAGAATTCGCATTCGTTGGCCTCGCCTATGCAGGTAATTACCTTCTGTTTCATGGCGGCCTTCGATTCGAAAGCGGCCATCTCCGCCAGGTTCGCGCAGATTGATGAGGCAGAAGCCAGCAATTGCTCCTTCGCCCGATATGAAGTCTGTTTGGTTTCGAAGAAAACGTACAAATCTTTAGATAACCTAAATGCGTCATCGTAGACGACTAGGTTCTTGAAATTCTGCGTCATTGTCCCACCTCCGAATAATACCAATTTCGATAACATTCCCCTTCCCAGAGCCCATTGAACTGACATATCATTTCCATTTCCTCACCTTTTATTGGCCATGCGGGTTCATTTCCGCACAGACCCCTGCCCGGCTTCCTTAAGTCCGGAATTTCCGGCGAGCTTCACTTCGAAGCCCGGCTCTGGGAGTTAAGGGCTGAAGAAGTGAAGCGAAGAAATAGCGTTTCGAGTTCTGGGGTTTGGGTCCGAGGGAGCGAGTTCGGTGCGATTTTTATTGCCTTTAGCGATAGCGACCCGAAGCGATGCCGGAAAGGGCATTATTGGTTTCGGTCGCTAGGCCGAACCGCGAAGTGGCTTTACCATTAAGGCTTTTCCCGGCTGAGCGAGGGGAAAGGAATAAAATGAGCACGCCGGAAGGCGAGAACGAGCGACCGCGCAAGAAAGGAAGGATTTAAAGTTTACTTTCCTGTTGGATAGCATGCGTATCTGCCCTAAGTGTGGCCACAAAGCAAGACGTGCAGAGTTTTGTGAAAAATGTGGTGCACATTTAGCACAAATGAAAAAAAAGAGCGAGGGGCCGACTAGTCCAAAAGCATCTTCAATTTCTCCAGTATTGCTTGCGATTTTTTTAGTTATTATATTAGGTGGCATAGCGCTCGTCATTAGCATTGCAGGGGGATTGGCAGTGTATGTGGGAGCATTACAATCACCCACGACACTTTCAACGAATATCAAAACAGGAGCAGATGGTTGTGCAGGTACAATCGATTATATTGTCGACCTAAAGGACGCAAATGCCGAGGGACTGGCTGGTCAAAAAGTCACAATATTTGCAGATGGTGACGAAGTAGAAAAACTGGGAACGGATCAAAATGGCCATCTCGCAGCCACTAAGGAGATACCGATAGAATGGTGCGGGAAAACAGTTAATTTTACAATTAATTACGGCGGGGATATTTTTCATAAAAATGTTTCCGAATCAACAATAGTCACACTAAAAATACCGACAAAGTTGCAACTTTCGGCGCCAAGCCAAGCCGTAAATAACACAGAGACGATAGTCAATTGCACATTAATCAATCTGGTTGATAATAATCCAATAGCAAACAAAAGCATCGTAGTGCCCAATAGCGTTTCAATTCAGACAAAAACAGATGCGCAAGGAGTTGCTCAGATACGAGTAGTATTCAATGAAACAGGGATCAAAAAGATAAAGGCAACTTTCAATGGGGACGATTCATACCTCAGCTCCGAAAGTTCGCTCAACGATGTGCTTGTTGTTCCAGAAACTTGTAGCGATGGCACGATTGTGGGGGAATGTTCGGATAAAAACCAGGGGCAGTATTGCCTCAAACTTCCAAAAAACGTTTCTACAACACTAGAAGTTAGTACTGCATTGATTCCGAATTGTGAAGTATGTGCGTGCGCAACTGGCCTCGTATGTTATAGGGATGCATGCATAGCCGAAGAACAAAGAACCACACAACTTATCGAAGAACTACAGGATAGTATCGTGTACGTAGAGCACTCTTATGCAACTGGTTCTGGCGTTATTCTCTCACAGAGTGATGGGGAAACCATTATCTTAACGAATAAGCATGTGGTGGAAGGAGCCAGCAGTATAGGTGATGTTGAGATAACCACCTATGGCCAAAAGACAACTTATGCAAAAAACATACTTGTTGCGCCAAATGAGATGGACTTGGCTATAATCTACGTTTCAGGGACGTATGGTACGCCTGCTAAGATAAATTACTCTGAGCAGCACTCAAAAGGTCAAGCAGTTATAGCATTGGGCTCCCCACTGGGGATTCAGGGGAGTGTATCTGATGGAATAATTTCTAATTTTATTTATGATATCCCCTCAGATGTGTATTCTTACGATGTAATACAAACTGATGCAGCAATTAATCCAGGTAACAGTGGGGGAGGCCTATTTTTGAAAAGCACGGGTAGCTTGATAGGCATCAACACACTTGTATTACCGTCGGAATATGGGCAAGAAGGACTTGGATTCGCTATCGATATTAAGGAATTGCAAGCTCTACCGTCTTATTCAAGTTGGGAAACCTTTACACCAACCCCGAGGTGTTTCGATGGAACTCCCTATGGTTCTTGTTCTATCTTTTTCATAGGTAAAATGTGCTTGGGTGGATACCTTGAGGATAAATGCGAATTTTGCGGTTGCCTATCGGGCCAGTACTGCCCATCCAATGGAAAGTGCTTCTCCTGCCCAGCCGGATACACACCTTATGAGGATTATGGTGGAGAGCCGTTCTGCTGTCCGCCAGGGACAATCGGGTATGTCGGGGGATACTGTTACTAGGATTAAGCAGATTGTGCAAAGATAAATGAGTATGAGTAAAGCGAGAGAATGAATGAGTTCATACTTTTGCACCATAAAAAACTAGATTTTAGTTGAATTGCTCCAACGATGTTCGAAAATAGCTTTTAAGTTCGGCAAGAATCCATGAACAAAATCTTTTGGGAGAAATATTACGAATGATTCCTTATTGCCTAAGTCCTTGATACCATGGCCGATTACGACAAGTGCATTTTTTGCGATAATGTATCGGTCATGCAATTCATAACCATTAGAGTAGCGACGCAGTTCTATATTCTTGAATTCAGATTTGAAGCGTTGTAGATTTTTATTAAATTTTTCTGCATTTCTCTGCTCTTCTCCACCCAACTCGGAAGATAAAAATCGTATTTTTCTATCATTACCAAACAGAGATAATACATGAAATGTCCCGTTTCCATAATATCGATCAACAATGCATAGTTCACCCTCTAAGCGTTCAATAATTTTTGGGAATTCTTTATTGAGATCAGACCAAGACTGTTCACCTGAGTAAAAGTGAACGCCCATGGAAGAGGTGAGAAAACTGTTCGCTTGTAAGAATTTCCTGCCAAGAACCGTAATCTCGTAATATACCTTTCCCGCTTCCTTATGAGCTTTGACCTTTTTACCCGCGCGTGCAAATGCCCGGAGGATTGTTTTTTCGTCCAGTGGAATTTCCCTAAGTTGAAATAGAAGGTAACTGATGGCTTTTGCAGTTAGCCTATTGACGACTCCACTGTCCTTTGTGATCTCTAAAATCCATAATGCCTGCGCTAGCGGTTTCAAATCGGTTGGATTTGGGAATTTGGATAAATCCTTTTTTTTCAATGCCCGGCAGATCTCTTCCTCGGAGGCGTAACCCATCATATCACCAAACATATGCCTTGTATTTCTTTTCTGCCGTTGATTTTGTGGCTTTCCGAAGGAGTTTTCTATTTGCTAAACGAAGCAACGCAACTGTGACTCGGTCTGATTCACAATGGTACGTTCCTTGGAGTTTTTTATGTACTTCATCAGCGGTTTTTGGGCTTGAGAAAAAGCCATTATCACGAAGAGCAAGGATGTGGTCGGGGAGTCTGAGATTTCCTTTTGCTGCGTGGTGGGAATTTTTTTTTGCAGGCTTACCTTCAAGTAAGGCCAACCTCTCTTCATGATTTTTTAATAACCGCTCAACTTCATCAAACTTAGTTATCGTCATATTGTCAACCACCCCTAAGAGTCGAATTCTTCCTAAGCTCTTGGAGGGCACGAACGCCTGCGTCAGATATCTGAAAGCGCCCTCTACCAGCCCGATCAAACCAGAATTTATATCGAACCATGTCCTGAGCCAACGTCCGATAATTCTTTATTAGTGGGAGTTTGCTTGCACCACCCCTCACTAAGGCGCGATATACTTTTTCGAGGTCAATAGTTGAAAATGTCGATTGACCCTTCCGGTCATAGAGCTCAGCTATAAGTAGGAGAGCCTCCGGTGATTTAATTTTCTCCGTGTCCTGAATCTCACTTTTAAGAGCCGCCAGATCGCTAGAGGAGATATCAGTTGCCTCTTCTGGGGTATTGCCTTTGAGCAATCCGGGGGTTTTTCTTTTCGAAGGCGGGAGGACAGGATTGTCAGCCTTTCTCAGCGCACCTGGATTAGAGAGAAGATGCGTGAGGATTGTCTCGAAGGCCTTAGTTTTTATATCGCCTTCGGGCATTTCACTTATGGCTTCTTCCGCCTTTTTCCTTGCTGCAATAATTTTTTCAACGTCGTCCATATACTCACCCACATAACCTCCATCTTGCATTATTTAGGATAACAGTTTAAATACATATGTTTCCACGACATAAAATTTCATTTAACTCACAAAATGTGAAGAGTAAAATGGTTGGATATAGGAAAAAATTCTGTAGTGTATATTGTCTATGCCGACGATATATATCATGAGCTCTCTTGCATTCGTTTAATTTTCACTAAAAATCCATCTTCCTGGGCCATGGCAATGCTTCTGTAAAGCTCCTCCTTGCCAGTATGGATATACGTCATCGTCGTTTCCACGCGGTGGTGGCGTGCAAACTTGCTCGTCAGAACCACGTTGCCGTTGTTTTTCTTTGAAAAATTCGTTATGGCGTAGTGGCGGAGGCTATGGGTGGTGAGGCGGTGGAGCTGCTTGGGTATGCTGCCATCGGCTAAGCCATAGGTTTCATCCAGCTTCAGCTTCCGAATCGTCTGCCGGAAGACGTTGCGAACGTAGTTCTTGTCAAGGTAAGGACAGGGGTTTCGGTCGGGGAAGGTTTCGGCCCAGAAAAGATGGCCTTTCGCCTTGGCTATCGCATCCTCGTAGTCGCTGATATACTTCAGCATCTGCTCAAAGAGTTGAGGGGGGATGGGGAGGCTGTCGGCACGGCTGCCTTTCTGGTTGTCTATCTTGAGGTCTCGGGTTTCGAGGTTTAGGTCCTTCACATGGAGCTTGACGGCTTCCCCTATCCTGAGCCCTAAAACAGCCTGGAAAGTGAAAAGCAAGGCCATCCTTGGGTCTTCCACGGCATTCAGGAAGCGGATAAGCTCCTGCTCCGTGAAGCCTTTGTTCATCGTCCCGTATTTCGGTATCCGCCTGCGCAGGAAACGCCGCTTTCGGGCTTCTGACAGGATTTCTATGGCCCGGACGAGCCTTTGTTTGGGGAGGTAGCGTCCAAGCCATTCTAAGGTC
Organism: Microcaldota archaeon; assembly: GCA_964647855.1. Taxonomy (GTDB): domain Archaea; phylum Micrarchaeota; class Micrarchaeia; order Anstonellales; family Bilamarchaeaceae; genus Bilamarchaeum. Next base: position 280,948 of record CAZYJW010000002.1, read on the forward strand.
TCCTTGGCTTCTGGCCAGAGCTGCTTGGTTTCGTGTCTAGAGGGTTTTGAGTTCTGATTGCACGGGGCCCAGAGGCTGGTTTTGGGTTCTGTGTCGTGGGTTCTGTTCGCTTTCGGCAAGGCCCGAACTGGCGGGAGAGCGAACAGAGCCGTTTCTTGGCCCCAATCGGGCAGAAGTTGTGGCAGAATCTCCGACGTAAAAAGGCAAAACTCAGAACTCAAAACAGAAAACCGAAAACAAGAATTGGGCCCGCGCGGGATCGAACCGCGAATCTCCCGCGTGTGAGGCGGACGTCTTAACCAGAATCGAAGCCGGAGGCGCACCTCAGGCCTTTTTCCAGGGTTTTTGGCATAAGATAGACCTAAGCCAAAAAGCCTTTCGACTACGGGCCCAACAAATGGACGAGAACTAATCGTCCGGAAGGATTTTTATATTATTCCGAGGCTTTCTCATCGGTTGATTGTCGCACAGCCCCGTCGTCTAGTTCCGCCTTTTAGTAAAAGGCGGCCTAAAACGAGGGACATTGGTCAAGGATAGTGGACTTTGGATCCATTGACGGCAGTTCGAATCTGCCCGGGGCTATTCTTGTTCCCGGTTCCGGGTTTCCGGTTTTGAATTCCTGGTTCAGCCGGAATATTCGCCCTTGAGGATGCCCTCGCTTTTGAGCATCCCCACCTTGGACAGCCCGTGCTCGCCCTCGAAGGCGTCCTTGAAGGAGCCGTCTGTTTTTCCGCAGGAGGGGACTATCAGGTCTTCCGGGCGCGGGTGGCTGGGAAGATAGGAGGTTATGTCATACACCTTCCCGTCGTACAGGACCCAGCAGTCGGCCGCCGTGGAATGGGTGGAAAGCTCTGCGGCGCTGACCTGCGCGGAGGCTTCCGCGGGCGGGCTGCCGCTTTCTGCGGGCTGCCCGGAATCGGCGCCGCTGCCGGCGCCCCCGGCCTGGGACGCGCATCCCGCGAGGATGAGCGCCGCAATCAATACGAATGCCTGCATGTATCCCATGGTTCCACCTTTTCAGTATTGCTTCGCTGCGTAAAGGAATATCTTCGCATCGGCGCCGCATGCGACGCACTTCTTCCCGCCAGGCTTCTCGTCCGAGCCGAAAAGCGAGCCGCGGATGTTGGCCTGGTGCTTGTCCTTCACGACGTCCGCGCAGTTCCTGGATTCGATGGCGTCCGAGCAGAAGGGGACCCGCACAAAGCCGTGCCCCTTTTCCAGCGCCGCGCCCAGCTCGTCCATCGTATCCGCATGGGACACCTTGTCCGAGAACCATTTGTCCGCGCGCTCCCTGAGGTTTTTGTCAATAGCCTGCGCCAGTTCGTCCAGCTTCGCATCGACTTCCTTCGTCGGCACCTTGATTTTCTCGCCCGTGTCCCTGCGCACGACGATCACTACGTCCGCCTCGACATCCCGCATGCCGATTTCGATGCGCAGGGGCACGCCCTTCATCTCCCACTCGTTGAACTTGAAGCCGGGCGTGCGGTCCGAGTCGTCGATTTTCACCACAAAGCAGCATTCGATTGATTTCTTCACTTCCGCGCAGCGCGCAAGCACCTTCTCGCGCGTGTCCTCCTTGACAATGGGCACAATAACGACCTGGACGGGCGCGAGGCGCACCGGAAACACGAGGCCCCTGTCGTCTCCATGGGTCGCGATGACTGCCGCGTAAATCCTCGAGATGCACGGGCCGTAGCACGTCTGCCAGACATATTCGTCCTTTCCCTTGTCGTCGGTATACTTGATACCGAACGCCTTCGAGAAATGCTGCCCCAGCATATGCGTCGAGGGGAGCTGCAATGCCCGCCCGTCTGGCATGAGCGTGTCCGCGGCGAACGTGTTCTCCGCGCCCGCGAACTTGTCCCACTGCGGCCTCCGGAAGAACAGGAACGGAACGCCGAACTGCATGTGAATGACCTGCTCGGCCATCTCCATGTCCTCGCGCACCTGGCCCATGGCCTCCTCGCGCGTGGCGAAGCAGTCGTGGGCCTCTATCCAGTGGAACTCGCGCGAGCGGATGAACGGCTTCGTGGCCTTGGTCTCGTGGCGCCACACCTGGCAGCGCTGGTAGAGCTTGAGCGGCAAATCGCGCGTGCCGTGTATCCAGAGCGAGTACATCGAGTACATCGCGGTCTCGCTTGTGGGCCTCATCGCGTAGCGCTCCTCGAGCTTCGCGTTACCCGCCTCGGTCACCCAGAAGACCTCCGGCACGAAGCCCTTCACATGGTCGCTCTCGCGCGTGAAGTAGCTTTCGGGTATGAGCGCCGGGAACAGCGCCGGCACGTGGCCGCGGGACTCGACCATTTCCTCGTACATGGCGTACATGCGGTTCATGGTCATGACCGCCCAGGGCATGAAGACCACGAAGCCCTTTATGCCGTAGCGGAGGTCGCAGAGCTGCGCCTCCTTCGTTATCGTGTTGTACCATTCCGAGAAGTCGGACTTGTCGAGCTTCATAGGAGACCAGACTCCAGCGATATCAGCATGTCGAACGCGGACTCGAAGGGCCCGCGGACAGCGAGCGAGATGAAAAGCAGCGCCGCCCCCAGCACGAGCGCCACCGCGACGTTTCCCTTCTTGAGCTCCGCGAACTCCTCTATGTCGGGCGTGAGCCTGTCCGCAAGGTTTATCGCGAGGAACACGAGCACGATGGATGCGAGTAGGCCCGCGAGGTAGTTCAGCAGCGTGAATGCGATGACCAGCGCGAGGGTCTGCGCGGGCAGGTCGGCGCGGATGGAATACACCGCGGCCACAATCAGCGGCTCCATCAGGAGGATGAAGGACGCCATGACCGAGAGCACGAGTATCCCCATCGCCGCGTTGCCCTTCTTGAGCTCCTTCCACTCGTCTATGCCGCTTGTCAGCCGGTCGAGGAGCGCAATGCCCGAATACAGCGCGCCGGCCGAGAGCGCCATCGCAGCCACGATCCTGAGGGCCGTTATCCCAAGCCCTATAAATAGTTCCTGCACCATCAAGCGTGAATTGCATGAAATCGGTTATAAAGGTTATCAGGTGCGGGCGGGATGGCTGAGGACCGGGAGGGGTTCCTCGCGCACTGCGGCGAGATGCGCCGCCTGGCGCTCTCGTTCAAAGAGCCCCTGGTTGTGCACCATTACGACGCGGACGGGCTCAGCTCCGGCGCGATTGTGTCGGGGGCCCTCCGGGACGAGGGCAGGCCCTTCAGGCGCTCCTGCATAAAAAAGCTGGACGATTACGCCATCGAATCGCTCCGGCACGAGAAGGAGATAATATTCGTGGATTTGGGCGGCGGGAACCGCAGGGTGGACGAGCTTGCGGACGTGCTCATAATAGACCACCACCAGACCGAGGGGATAGGGAAGCCGCAGGCCAACCCGCTAATGTTCGGAATCGACGGCGGACGCGAGCTCTCGGCATCGGGCACGGCGTACTGCGTCTTCAGGAGATTCCCCGACCTCGCGGTGGTCGGGGCGGTCGGCGACATGATGCGCCCGCTTTCGGGCATGAACCGCTGGGTCATGGAGCAGGGCGTCGCCTCGGGCGAAATCCGTGTCGAGGAGGATTTGCGCTTCTACGGCCGCCACTGCAGGCCCCTCGTGCAGTTCCTCGCCTACAGCGACGACCCGTACATCCCGGGCATATCCTACCGCGAGGACCGCGCCGCAGCGCTGCTTTCCGACCTAGGGATTCCGCTGGAGTCTCCGGCTTCTGCAGGCGGCGCGCCCGATTCACGCGCCGGGCGGCGCGTCTATGCGGACCTTTCGGATGGCGAGAGGAAGGCGCTTGTGAGCGCGCTCGCGAAAATCCTCATATCCTCCAACAGGCTCCGGAGCCCGGACGAGCTCATCGGCGAAAGCTTCGTGTTCCCCCGCCGGCCGAAGGACGAGGCCTTCGAGGCGGACGAGTTCAGCACCCTCCTGAACGCCTGCGGAAGGCATTCGCAGCCGGACATAGGGGTGAGGGTCTGCCTGGGCGACGAATCTGCCCGTGCCGAAGCGCGGAATCTCCTCGCCTTGCACCGCAGGATGCTGCGGGGCGGGATTTCCTACGCTTCGGGGAGGACGCAGGATTTCGGGGCGTTCTTCCTGCTGGACGGGCGCGGGAAAATAGATGAGGGGATAATAGGCGTGGTCTGCGGCATGGGCCTGCAGCAGGGGTGGGGCAAGCCGATAATCGGGCTTGCGCTGGGCGAGAATGATACCGTGAAGGTCTCCGGGCGCGCCCCGAGGGCGCTCGTCGCATCCGGCCTGAACCTCGGCGCCCTTATGAAGGAGGCGGCCGCCGCATGCGGCGGAATCGGCGGGGGGCACAGGATTGCCGCCGGCGCGTCGATACCTATGGATAAGGTGAATGATTTCCTGCTTTCCGCAGGAAGGCATCTGAACAACGATCAACAGTGAGTGATGGGCATGACCGGATTCAAGATGAGGGGGGAGTCAGGGGCCCAGGGCGCTGCTCCGGCCATATCCGACCGAACAGGAGGCGCCCTGGCAAATCAGACTCTGGCGGATTTCAACGCGGTCTGGCAAAGGCACTTCGGGGGCACCGCCATAGCGGCGATAGCCGAGGTCTCTTCAAGGCACGTGTCGCTGATTGCCGGCAGCATCGACCGCAGGCTCGGGATAAGCGATTTTCTCGGCTCCACCTCAGGGCGGCCACAGGCGGCAATCATCTCCAACCTGTCGAACCAGGCCCTCATAGCCGCCCAGCAGGACCAGATGCAGCGGGCGATAGCCCTGATTAAGGAGGCGGACGAGAAACTGCAGGCGGCCGTATCGGTGGACAGGCGCGGCAAGGACCTGGACGAGGCGGAGGCAAAGGAGAAGGCGAAGGATGAGAGCGCAGTATCCGAGGCGAAGGAGGCCCTCACCGCCTCGATTTCCGACGCGGGAACCGCCAGCGCGGGCAGGATGCAGATGATAGGCGAGGCGGTCGGATTTTATGCAAGGAACCGGGCCGTCCTAGGCCTTCCGGGGATGGAGGAACAGAAACGCGCGCTTCTCAATTTCATCACGGCCCTCGGGCGCGAGGCGAAGGAAGGCGGCTTGTTCGAGAAGGAGGCGAAAGCGGGGGAATTCGCTGCAATCCGGGGGCGCATTGAGCCTGTGGCGATGGAAAGGACCGGCTTCGCGCTTGCGGCGGCCACCAGCGCGATGGAAAGCGCAAGCCGCGCATTGGGGCTCGGCGGCGTTTCCGCGGAGTTCAGGAAGGCCGCCATGCGCATCCGGGATAATGCGGAAAGAATCCGCAATGCCATGCGGGAGGGCGGGCAGGCCCCGGAGGAGCAGACGCGCGGGCTGATGGCGGCCGCAACCCTCGCGAAACAGGCGAACGAGGCGCTGTCCGCCATGGGCGGGCGGCTGCGGGAGCAGGTGAGCACGATATTCGCGCGCATGCTGGATGCGGGACAAGCCGGGGACATGAAAACCGCCGGGGTCCAGGCATTCATCGCAAGGGAGTGCGCGCTTGCGAAAGCGCCGGCGAGGGAGGCCCTGGGCGCGATAAGCGCGTCGCTCGAATCCGGCAAAATCAGGCTGTCGGAGGCTATTGACGGCGCTGCGAAATACATATCGGGAATCCTGAAAGGGAAGGCGAAGGGCATAGTGCATGAGGGCGCCCTCAATCCGCTAAGGAAACTGATTGACAGGCTCGATGGGGGCAAGGCGACGGTCAACGACCTGGAATCCGCAAGGATCGCAGCCGGGCTTGCGGAGAGCTACAAGAAGGACATTCCGGCGCTTTCGAAGAACGCAAAGGCGCAGGAAGGCGCGAAGGCGATTTATTCGAGGGCGTTCTCGGCGGCTGCCGGAGGGCTTGTGCGGTTCGCCTCGCTCCAGGGCCGCATCGCCGGGCTTTTCGGGAAGAAGAGGATGTCCAAGGTCAGGGATGGCCTTGAGGGGATTTCCAACAGGGCTGAGAGGGCCGCGAAGCTGACCATCCTGCACCAGCTTGTCAGGGAGGGGATGAAGCCGGATGAGGCGGCATTGCTTTGCGCGGAGGGTGACGAAAGCATCCTGAACTCCTACAAGGCGATGGCCGACCCGGATGCAACGCTTGAGGCGGAAGGGAAGATGCTGGAGATGTCGGTTTTCGCAGCTGAGCTGAGAAGCGTGCTTGCCAAGAAGGCCCTTGGGGACGAGAGCGGGATATACAAGGCGGCGGTGGAATGGCTCGACGAACGGATTATATCGGCGATAGCCGGCGGCGGCCAGCCGCACGCGCAGGACAACCGGGCGCTTTTCGCCCTCGCGGCAATCCACAGTGGCGACTCGCGCGCGATGGCGCAGTTCCTCCTTGAAGAGCCGGAGCTGCTGGGCCTGATGGACGGCGTCGGCGGCATCGAAACGGCCCTTGAGGGGGTCCACGGGGATGAGAAGGCGGACGTCCAGGACATCCTCTGGAGCGCGCAGGAGGCCGTCTTCGGGGGGAGATTCGCCGAGGCGGCGGGGCATATGGTTGCCGCGAGCGCCGCCGCCAGGCTGGGGGGGAAGGACGGGAAGATGCTCGAGGAGCGCAGCTATGGCGCGGCATGCGAGGGCACCGTGAGCGCCCGGACGCTGCTGTTCACCGCGAGGGCCCAGCTCGACAGGGCGCTGCACGCCGGCAGGGGCGACACTGAGTCGGACGCATACTTTGATGCCGCCATAATCGCGTACGAATCCGGCGACTTCAACGGGGCGCAGGCCGCGCTTTCGCTCGCGAACCTTTTCGCGAGGGCTAAATCCGCCGGGCTCTCCGACCCGCGGGGGCAGGAGGCGGCTGCCATGGCGAGGGAAATCCTCGGCGATTACCGGGGCGCTTCCGGCAGGCCGCTTTTCGGCGGATGCGGCCTTCGCGGCATGATTGGCGGGGATGGCACGCTGCTGGAGCGGCTGGAGGGCGCGGCTGCGGATGCGGGCCCCATGGCGGGATGGCTTGCCGGATTCTCCGGCGAAAAGAAGCTGGCGGCCCTGGCGCTTCGCGTGAGGAAGGCCGAGATCGGGCTCGGCCGGGCGGAGATGGGCGCGGCCCTTCTTGCGGTCACGGACGGCAGATATGACGATGTCTATGCGGGGCGGGAGGACAGATACGCAGACAAGGCGGCATCGGCGCAGAAAAAAGGCGATGCCGTGAATGCTGAGCGCTGGAGGAAGGAGGCGGAACGCGTATCGAATGCGCGCGGTCTCGCGAAGGGGGCCGCGCTGGCCTACGAGGAGGGCGCGCAGATGCAGGAGCAGGAGTTGGACGGGATGCTCGATGAGCTCGCCCGGGGCGGCGCGCCGTCCGAAAGCGGCGCACTGAAGGACGGGGCTCTGGCGGCAGGCCTCTCGATAAGGGCGATGGAGGCGGCCTCGGTGCTCCATGACAGCATAGTGAACGTGCGCACGGACGATAAGGAGGATGGCCGGGAGGAGCTGGAGCGCGCCGCGGAGGGATTCCTTAAGGCGGCGACCGCGTTGGAAAAGGGCGCCGGGGCGGATGCGGCCCTTGTTTCATATGCGGAGTCCGACCTTGCATCAGGTATGGTGGCGGTCGGGAAGCAGAAGCGGATACAGCGCGAGGAGAAAAGGATAGAGAAGAAGCTGCTCGAGATGATTGCCGGATGCCGCAGCAGGAACGAGGAAAACAAGAGGGAGTTCATCGATTCCGGGCTGGACGCGCCGCTCACTGACATCTATACCGACCATGGCACGGTGCGTGCCGGGGAGGCCGGCCGCCTCGTTAATTATGAGGAGAGGGCGAGGGAGCTCGACGATGCCGAGGAGGATGCGCTGGGCCGCAGATTCCGGGATTCGTTCCGCCATATCAGAGCCGCGGAAATCGGCATGGAAATCGACAGGTACAGGGCGGGCGTCGAGGTCGAGTACAGGCGCCTCTATCCCAAGCTTGAGACCGCCTGGAGCGAGGAGGGCCTCCAAGCCGTCGAAGTAATGAGGCAGATGGGCCGCGAGGACATGCAGAAGGACCTGTTTTCTGCGGACGCCGCACTCAGGCGGGGGGATATGGAGGAGGCCGCCGAAGCCATAGCGGGGTTCGGCACAAGATTCCGGGTGGGCGTCGCAATCCAGGAAATCGCACTCCAGGAATGGACGCTCGGCCGCATATCCTCGGGCCTGGGCGGAATGGCGGAAGCCGCGGCCGGATTCGGATTCGATGAAAAAGTCGTGAAGGAATCCGGCGTGGATTTCACCAAGGACGCGGGATACGCCATAGAGAAGCTGGGCGAGCACATAAAGCTCAAGAAGGCGACGAACCCGTTTTTCGGATTCGGCGCGCACGATGAGAGCGTTCGGGCCGTGAGAGCCATCTCCGGGGCAAAGAGCATGGCCATGAAGGCGGCGGAGCTGAAAAAGGCAGCGGACGATACCGCCTCGGCCCTTCGCTCCGAGCGCATGGAGCTTCGGGAGCGCCAGGAGGCCGGGGACGGAGACCGTGCCCTTGAGGAAGGGAGCGGAAGGATAGGGAAGCACTTCGAGTCCGCCTCCGAAATATCCGGGCGCTATTCGCGAATCGGAGATGGATTCCAGCTTTGGTCCTCGTGCGCGGGGCAGATGCTAAACCTGCTGGACGGGGCCGATTCCATAGAGAAGGCCCGCGGAAGCGGGGGCTCGCAGGGCGTGCAATACCGCCAGATACGGGAGGATGCGGGCGTTCTGGGGCAGCTTGCGGGCATGGTGGCGTCCGACCCTGAAGGCGCGGTTGCTTTGGTCCTTTCCGGCCAGTCGGTCGCATACCGGATGGGCACGGGGGATTTCAAGCTGCGCGAAGAGCATGGCGGGTACGCCGAATCGTCCATACCCCTCCAGAGCCGCAGCGGCAGCTTCGCGGAGCTCTTCGCGCAAGCCAACGAGCGCTCCCTGCATGTCGCCGAGGCTCTTTCGGGAGGACTGTTCGGAAAGAGGGGGCGCTCCCTCCCAATCGCCAAGGATTACACCGGCCTGGTTCTCCTGAACGCGGGCATCGCGCAATCCGGGGGGGCGCTGAAACAGGTGGCGCTCGGGCAGAGGGAAAGGGGCGTGGTTTCGCGTGCGCTGAACGGAAGCGGGGGGGCCAACCAGATGATGGGCATGTTCTTCTCCGCCCCGGCGACCCTGACCAGCTTCTTCTCTACGGACGAAGGCGAGGCGGCGCTCGACTCCATAGTCGGCGGCCTGGAGGCGGGCTCTTCGGCATCCGAAGAAATAAGCAAATGGGCGCTCCGGGGGGAGCGCATGGATGCTGAGGCTCTCGGACGCCTCTCCGCCCGGATTGACGAGGGCAATAAGAGCGCGAAAAAAGCGTATGACCGGGCAATCAAGGAGGGCCTGAGCGACGAGAGCACCGCGAGGGGCGTGCGCGCGCTCTTCGATATGGGCCTTTCAATAGGGCTCACGGCGAGCGGGTTCGGCTCGGTGGCCGGAATATACGGCGGCACCATGGCCCTGCAGGAGCTCGCTTTCCAGAGCGACAGGGCGGGGGGTTTCGACAACCTTTCCACTTTCGACCAGGTGATGGGAGTGGTGAACGTCGGGACCGGATTCGCCGACGGGGCGACGTCATTCCTCGGCGAAATCGGGAAGGCGGGTGGCGCGCTGCACAGCATGCGCATGATTGACGCGGGGTTCTCATCGTCGGGCCGGGCCGGCAGGATGGCGCTCAGTTTCATGCCGGGTGGGGCCGGCTCCACATGGGCCGGCCGCATCCTCGGCTCGACTTCGCTAATTTCCGGCGCGGCCGGCATCCCGATGATGGTTGCCGGATACGCCGAAGGGAAGATGAACTGGTTCGAGTTCGGCGTGGGATTGGCCGGTTCCCTCCAGCCGGTCGTCGACCACGGCACCGCCTCGCTCGGCTATCGCGGAATGAAAAAACTCGTTCCGGAGGAAGGGGGAGGAGGGCGCGGCGCAAGGGCGAAGGCCGCAATCCGCGGCTTCGTGTTCGGTTTCACGGGCAACTCTATAATTGGCGACACGGAGGCATACTCGTCCGTACACGCCATAGAAGAGCATGGGAGGGCGCTATCGAAGCTCAAGGAATCCGAAAGGTCGGATTACTTCAAGGCCGAGGCCATGGCGGAGAGGGGGCTCGGCAGGCCCCTTGAGCCGGAGGAGGGGGCGTACCTCGCATCGATAATCGGCGGAGGTTCTGCGGGAAAGGACGCCGTTGTGGAGATGCTCGCGAAGCCGAGGATGGATGCCGATTTCCGGATGTACCTCATGCGGAAGGCGGGCGAGGAAATCGACCTTTCCCAATTCAACGCGGATGAGAGGCGGTTTCTGGAAGGGCTGCTGCCCCTTGACAAGGATGCCGCATGGAACGCGATTGCGGGCAGGGAATACCGCGAAGCGGAGCGCATTCTCGTCGGCGAAGGCATCGAGGCTCCGGGCTTCCACCCGTTTGCAAGAAGGGTTGGCGAGCTCCGGGAGGCGTTTGGGCTTCTGAAGGAGGGCCGGCTGACGGATTCCGCCAGGAAGCGTCTCGCTATTGGCGATTCGGAGATGAAAGTGTTCGCCGGAATGAGCGGCGAAGCCGTTGGCGATGCGGTCGGGTTGGTGGGTGGTTCTGAATTGCCGGATTTGCTGAAGCCCGGCCAGGCCAGCCTCATTGTGGATTCTTCGCACGAAAAGGCCGGCGCTTCTAAGGAGCATGTCGAGGCGGCGATCAGCTGGCTTGCCGGAAGGCACTCCGACCCGGTGCGGGAAATCGAAAGCGAGTTTGGGTATGTGCCCGGCTCTTCCGGCCTCGAAGCCGAGCTGATGTCAAGGCGCGGGAGCGTTTCGGCGGCCACGGGCAGTAAACCCGCGGAAGCCGGAGTGATCAGAACGGCCCGGACCCTCGAGAGGATGATTTCCCAGAGGGATGAGACGGGCCGGATGCCCCGGGAACTGCTTGACGGCCTCTGCGCCGCATATCCCGAGTACGGGGGGGCGCTGCGCGATCTTGACGCCGCGCACGCGGACGAGCTGCCGCATCTGGTGCGCCAGGAGGCCGAGGCCATCGCGTATTCCAGGCGCTCGGGAGAAATCGAGGCGGCAATCCTTGAATCAGGGCTGGACAAAGAGACCGCGAATGTCGCACGGATAATCCATAAATCCCTGCATGGGGAGCGCACGGATGCGGGGATAGCGCATCTTGACGATGCGGTCATCGAAGACGTGACAAGGCTGGTCGCCGGCGGGATGGAGGAGGCCGATGCGGTCGTGGAGGCGGCGCTTGGCGTGTCGAAGAGGGCCGAAGAAGCGCGCGCCCAGAATCTCGCGCGTGACGGACTGCTCGATGCGGGGCGGGCCGGAAGTGCTGTCGAATCGCTGGGCATGTCGAAGGAAAGGCCCCAGGAGCGCGCAGAGGTCATCAGCCTGGCCGAAAGGAGAATGGGCAGGGACGGCGGGCCTCCGGACGGGCCGGCGCCTCCGGATTCGGCCAGGGCTAAGGAAGCGGAGCTCGCGCGGACCGGGACCGACGGCCGTGTCGAAGCGGTCGGAACCATGGCGGAAGACGGCGATGGCATTGCGGAGGGCACGATAGTCAGCGGGCCCGGCAGCTGGTTTCGGAGATGGAAGGAGAAGTCGAAGGCCGGAAAGTCGGGCCGGGGGGACGGAGCGGCACAGGATGCCCCGGCGGGCGCCAGAATCCGGACAGGGGACGCTCCCGTCAAGAAGGCGGCGGAAGTAGTCCTTCCCGAAACTCTCAGGGACCCTCGCGCCGAACCGTTCAAGGACCGGTACGAATTCGTTTCACCGGATGGGAGGAAGCTCAAGGTCAGGGACTCGCCGCAGGCCACGCTCGGCGGGAGAATCGGCTCGGGCGCCGGTTGCGAGGTTTTTTCCGGGAGGATGATGGTTGATGGCCGCGAGAAGGAAGTCGCAATAAAGGTCCTCTCCGTATCCAAGGAGCAGGGCGAGGACAATATCGGGTGGGAGGAGAGGATGGACAAGGCGGTCGGCGAGCTCGAGCGCCTCGGGGTGGGAAGCAGGCTCGGGGTCGGCCCGGCGCCCCTCGGATTCGTGGAGGTGGGCGGGAATCCCGCAATCGCGATGGAGCTTGTAAGGGGAAAGCCGCTGGAGGAGATGGATGCCGGCGAAATCCGGGAATTCGTATCGGAAAAGACCATATCAAGCCTGGGTGATTCATACTGGAAGATGCGGAACGGCGGGTATATGCAGGATGACTTCCAGTATCTCGTGCTGACAGAGGACCAGACGATCGGGGGCATATCGCGGAGCAAGGGCGAGGTGGTATTCATAGACATGGAATCGCTGAAACCAGTGGGGGAGTCCGGCAGGATAGAGATGTTCGGGGATACGACACTGGAAACCGAAGCAAAGGCCATCCGCAGCCATTGCGCCTTCGCATTCTTCAGCGAATACTACTCTGCGCTCTCAGCAGCAAAGGACCGGGCGCCCAAGGCGGAACTTGACATGGCGATGTCGGGCGTGTTCGGATGGAAGGCGGCCAATCCGATAAATATCGCCTCGGCCGTGAAAATGGATTCCCGAAAAAGGGTGGATGCGGTCGAAGCCGCCCTCAGAAAGATGGAGGCGGAAAGTCCGGCGCAAGCGGAAAAAACGAGGGAGGCGCTCAGGAGGGCTGGGGCGGAATCCAAGGTGGTTTTCGTAGCAGACGACGTTTCGCTCGCATGGTACGCCCGTGAGGTCGTGCTGGATAGGGGCGGCGCGGGCTTCGCGCTCGATTCCCTGGGCCAGCGTGAGGCCAGATTCGTGAGAATGCTCGCGGAAGACGATAAGTTCCGCCTCAACGCTTCCGGAAGCGAGAAATCATTCAAGCGTTTCATCAGCAACGCAAGGTCCGGAGCCGCCCTGCTCGGGCAAGCCCGCCGCAGGTCGGAAACGCCGGAATAGGCGATTTCGACAATAACCGGTGGCCGCCCGGCAAGCTTTATAAATCTCTGCGATTCTCAGGGATTCGATGAGAGACCCCACCCATAGGACTAGCGCTCATCGCAGGCCTTGCGCCCCGGGACGGACGGAAGCGCCCGGGCCCAGGCTTAGGGAGATTGTGAAGCCCCCGTCGGTCTACATCTCGAGCAGGTCCTCCCTTCGCGGGTTCTGGTACAACAAGGGCATATTGGCGAAATGGAACAGGGCCGACCAGGTCCTGCACGGCATGAGGTGGGACTACTACAGAACGTTCGGCATCAGGCTGGCGGACATTTCGCTAATCGAGAGCCATTTCATGCGCAGGCACGCCCAGCTCGCGGCTGAAGAATCCGTGGAAAGGATGCGCCCGCCCGATTTGCGCCCATCGTGCGCCGAGATGTTCCACAGCCAGGAGGCGCATCATGCGGCATGGGCGGCCCCCCCGCGCGGCGCCGGGCGTGGCCGGGCATGCGCATCCGGGCAGGACCCGTATCAGGATACCCTGAACTTGCGCGCCTTGCAGGAAACCCCGCGCCAAAACCCGGCAGCGGCGGGCGGCTACGCAGCGCAGACTGATGATGCGCGGGAGGTGGCGGGGATTCCTTCGCGAAGGATGGCCGCGGAACCCGCCCCGCATCCGGCCGTTGCCGCATATCCCGAATTCCGTGCGAAAGCCGCTCCGGCGGCATATTCCCCAATGGAGGAATCCGTGCAATCCGGAACCGTCGTCACCCCATACGGAAATCCGCTACAGGCCCCCGCGCTTCCATCAGAATGGATGCGGAGCGGTGCGGGGGGCAAGGAAGCGGACGAAGCCCCCGTGGCGCGTCCGTGCGCCCCGCCCGTGCGTGATGTGCGGGGCTTCGGGTGCCCGCGCAATCATCATAAGGCCCGGAGCATGATTCAGGTTGCGCGGCCGCCGGCTCCCAGTGCATCGCAGGCAGAGATGGAAGCGGACGGAGCGCCCCAGGTCATCCGTGGGATGGATTCGGGCGGCCGGCATCGCGAAACACTCCGGGTTCATGCATGCCGGTTCGAGGCGTTCGCGCCGCAGGGCGATGGAATCAGCAGGGGGCTGACGCCCCCCGCAGAAAGCGGCCCGGGGGCCGTGGAACGGAAGGGAACGGAAATTCCGCCCATAAGGAGAAAATCCTTGCGCCTGAGGCATGCGAGCGCGGATGCGATGCCGCCGCAATGATCACTTGTCGAACCGCGACATGTCGTCCGCGACGCGCGGCTGGTATTCCGCTATGATTTCCTGCGGGGACGGCACCGCGAGGCCGTGCAGGCTCGAGCAGGCCGAGAGAAGGGGCTCGTTGTCGAGCCACCGCCCTATCATCTCATCCTGCGTGGAGAAGTAGAATCTGGCGGAGAAGTCCGAGCCGAGCCGCTCGCGCATCGTCGCATAGAGAGAGAAGCTGCCCAGCGTCCCCCTCTTGTGGACGATTTCACGGAGCTTCCTGAGCCGCTCCACCATGAAGCGCCCGATGCAGAGGCGCGCGACCGCCAGGCCCGCCTCCTCCGGCTTCAGCGACTGTATCCTTCCGGAAAGGGATTCGAGCGCTTCGTTGTACGCCTTCTCGGCCATCGCGATAGAGACCGAAGAATCGTCCTCGTCCCGCAGTGCCTTGGGCACCGGCCCCCGGTCCGCGTCCGCAAGGCCCTCGTAGAAGCGGATGAGCTCGATGCGGTTCCTCTCATGAATGCGCATGGCCGCCGTGTCGGCCCGCTTCTCGAAAATGTTTTCCTCGGATTCGGAGCCTTCCATGGGTTGGATTGGGACGGACAGGATTAAAATTCTGCTTGATTGTCACCTGGAGGCGGCAACGCCCGCCGGAAGCGGCTCGATGGGCCCTTCGGGCATCATGGATGCGACCTTGGGCTGGTATTTCCCGATGGCCTCGTGCATCTCAAGGAGCCGGACCCGGCACACCGCGGATATCGCGGCCAGCGCCGGCTCGGCGTCGAGGTAGCCGTCGAGTATTTCGTCGCGGCTTTTCATGAAATAGCGCTCGTCGAGAAGGCGCCCCACGCCCGCCCTTGCCGTTGAAAAGAGGGCCGTCATCTTGAAGCCCTTGTCCGACTGCACCGCGCGCGATATCTCGTCCATCTTGTCGAGCATGTAGAGCGCGAACGAAATCCTTGCGACGCGCAGGGCCAGCCCGGCATCCCCCCGGGGCGGGTTCTCGCGGTCGATGTATTCGGCCATTTCGCGAATCGCGGCCGGGATTTTCTCGCGTATGCGGGAAAAATGCCACATGCCGGTGAACGCCTCCTCGCGGAGGGACTGCGGCGCCTTGGACTTGTCGGATTCAATCGAATCCTTGAACGTCTTCACGAGGGACGCGATGTTCTCCCCCCGCCTCTGGAGCGCGCGCATCTCCATAGGGGAAAGTTGCCTCCCTGCCATGGCACTATTTTGCACCAAAAAGGTTAAATATCGGCGTGGGTTCGCGCTGATAATACATCAAAATATATTAATTATAACATAAATCGGCGGCGCGACCGGTGGGCCTCCGCAACGGCCCGTTTTCCGCCGTGAGGAGGCACGCATACCGATATTATAATAAGGGGCGGACAAATATCTGGAAAGGGGTGTCATGATGGCAAAGGGGAACAGTCAGAAGGCGTCCGCTCCGCAGGCCGGCAGCCAGCACCGGCTGGAGGATGTCGAGCGGATGGAGGCCCTCGCGCTCGAGAAGGCGAACCAGTGGATATCCGCAATCGAGAACGCGATGGCGGTCTGGGAGCTCTCCCAGGAGAAGCCGTCCGAGTTCGAGGAGAGGGCGGGCAAGCTCAAGTTCATCCATGAGGAGCTCTCGGGCTGGGAGAGGGAGATGCTGCTCCACAAGGGCAAGGACGAGCCAGTGCAGGAAAGAATCGCCCGGCTCAAGGAGTTCACGGAAATCTGCTACAAATACACGTGAGGCTTATGACACAGCAGCAAAGAAGGCAGGCGGCGCCGCCCCAGGCGGAGCAGCCGATAGCGGAACGTGTCATCCACGACATGTCGAGGACGCCCGCCATGATGGCGGGCCGAGAGACCGCGGCAAGGGCGTTCCTGCAGGAGCAGCAGGCCGCGCTCGAGGCCCGAAGGGCGAGCGAGCGCCTTGCGGCCACGCTCGGCATCACCCCGACGCGCACCGCCGAGGCCGCCCGTGCCGACTTCGACCAGGCAGCGGGAGCCATGCGCGCGAGGCTGGCCGCGCTGCGCGAGCACAACGTCGGCGTGGAAAGCCTGGACAGGAGGAACCAGCAGATCGTCCAGATTCTCGAAAGGCAGCTCGGCAGGATTGAGGAGAGGGCGCGCAGCGGGGACACAGAGGGCGCCGGACAGGCGATGAGGGCCTTCTCTACGGTCATGAACGGCGTTGCGAGGACCGCCAGCATCGTCGCTAACATGGTGCGCGAGGGCGCACCGCCCCAGCTCGCCGAGCGCGTGGACCAGGCGTCCGCGTTCGATGTCGGCGGCGCGTCGCTCCGCGCGAGGGCGCTGCGCAGGGTCGGCGAGGTTTTCACGGCCCGCGCCGCAGTGTTCCGCGCGCGCGAGGGCGAGGGCGTGACGCGAGACCTTGCGCAGGAGGCGCTGCGGCTCACTTCGGTCGAAAGCAACCAGACCGACCTGACAAGGGAGCAGTACGACGCTTCGATGAGGACGCTCGAGACAATCAGCACGACCGCCACCTCCATCGGCAACGAGCTCAACCGGCTCTATCAGAGCACGCTCACATATTATCTCCAGACGCTCGCGGAGGTCCTCACCCGCGACGTATCGGACCAGGTGAAGCAGAGGATTCGCAGGCTCATACAGGACGTCACCGAGACGAGGGACCGCTACGGCAGGGAGGGGGAGACGCCCCCGACCGAGGCGGAGCTGGGCTCCATCGCATCGAGGATACGCACCGCGCAGGAGGCTGCCGATGCGCTAAGCGACAAGACAACGCTGACAGCCGAGGCGCGCAGGCACCTTGAGACGGTCTACGTCGGGGCGCTGGACGCCCTCGCAGCCGGAAGGACGCAGGCGGGCGAAACGCTTTCCGCCGCTGCAGACGAAATCAGGCGCCTCGGGCGCGCGGCAGGATTCGGCAGGCTCGGGCGCGACGCCAGGCGGGCTGTGAGCGAGTATCTCTCGTCGCTCGCCCGCGCAGCGGGCGCGATAGCCTCTGCGGAAACGCCGGAGGCCCGCGCCGAGGCCGAAGGGACCATGCGCGCGACCATCGCGAGGCGACTCGCGGGCGAATTGCAGGGGGCCGCAAGGACGCTCGGGGGGGAGAGCGAGAGGCTGCTGAACGGAATCATCGGCCAGCTCGGCGAGCATCCGGAAAGGGCGACCATGGACAATCTCAGGGCCCTTGCTGGCGCGCTTTCCGCATGCCAGAAGATGCTCGGCTTCGCGAACGTGAGGATGCCTGAGGAGCAGCGCCAGGCTCTCACGGGAATCTTCAACCGAGGCCTGCAGGCGATTGCGGGCGGCGACCTCCGCTCGGCGGGCATGCAGTTCAGGCTGATGGACCTTTATGCCTCGAGGGACGCGACGGCAACGCAGCGCAGCGAGCTGAACCAGCTGTCCCAGATGCTCGCCACGCAGGGCGCAGCGGCGCTCGACGTCATAGACAGGTACATGAGGGTGAACGACCGCATAACGAACCTGCGGACGCAGGCTGCAAGGGGCAGCCTCGGGCGCAGCGAGCGCGCCGAGTTCGACCGCCTGATAAGCGAAATGGAGAGGATGAGGGCGAACCTCGCGGCGAGCGGCAGCATGGTATCCGACGAGGAGGCCGCCGCACACGTGACTGCCCTTCGCGCGAGGATGCGCGAGAACCGGGAGTTCAGGGACACGATAGCGAACCTCGTGCGGGTCAACCGCAGGGAGGGCGAGACCGAGGAGCAGGCCGAGGCGAGAATCCTCGACTATGTCGCCCGCGGGGAGCTCGAGGAGGCCGCCCAGCGGAGATTCGATGAGATGGGCAGGCTCGCCGACTCGTTCCTCAGCTCGCTGGGGGCGCGGCAGGGCAGGGAAAGGACGAACGTGGTCACGATTTTCAGGAACGCCATAAGCGCCCTTCTTGGCGGGAACATGGAGGACGCCCGGAGATTCAGGAGCGCCGGCGAGGCGTACGCCAGCCTCCGGGACCCGAGGGACAGGCGCACGCTCATGGACATACTCGCCGGAACGGAGGGCAGGCCCGCCCCGCGGGCAGGCCAGAGCGTGTTCACAGAGCGCGAGCTGAGGATGCTGGATGTTCTCGGCCAGTGGTCCAGGTTCGACGAAACGGTGAGAGGGACCGGGGAATCGAGGAACGCCAGGGCATATTTCGACCTTGCGATGTGGGTCGCGAGGCAGGGCACGCGCGAGGAGTTCCAGCTTGTCATGGACATGGCATCCGCATACGGCGCGATAGCGTCCGTGGACCCGCGCACGCTGCCGTCCGAGATGCGCGAGCAGCGGTCCGCCGAGATGAGGAGGATACAGGGCGCACTCGGCGACTTCTCGCGGGAGGCCCGGCGCCTTTCCGACATAGGTGCGGACAGGGCGCGTGGAGGATGGAGGCCGCGCGAGGGCCAGCTGACGCCGCTTGCGGGGGCGATAGTGCTCGAAGGCTCGTTCACGCGAAGGCTCGGCGAGGGAGACGCTTCGCTCGCCCCAGGGCTCTCCGGGGATGCGCTCGCGGAGGCGCAGACCGAGGCGGGCGCAAGAAGGCTCGTCGAGCTCCAGGGCCAGGCCGACGCCGCGGGAAGGCTCGCCCAGAGCCTCGGCTTCGAGGTCAGGTGCCGGCAGGCCGAGGGCCCGGCATCGGCGGAGCGCGCCACCGAGCGCAGGTACCAGCGCGTCGCAGCCGACCTCCGGGAAAGTTCGGAAGAGGCGAGGGCCGCGGGCGATTTGCAGGTCGCGGACTTCTACTCACAGGAGGCCGCGCGCGTGGACCGAGGATTCGTGCGCACGTCTGTCGGGGCTGCGCGCAGCGCCTTCGCGCGCGGGCAGGACGCCCTCGAAGAGGCGAGGGGGCTCGTCCGCGAGGCGGATGATGCGGCGACGAAGAGCGCCGACCAGATGCGCACGCGCATCGGGGAGCTTAGGGCGGCGCTTCCGCCTGCGCGGCAGGCCGAGGTCGACCAGATGCTCCGGCAGGCCGGAACCGACGAGGCCCAGGTAAGGGTCGTGTACACCGGGCTGCTCCGCCTGCGCGCGCAGGAGCGGAGCCGCGAGGGGACCACGCTGGTCGAGGACGCGGGCCTTATGCTCGACGGCATCAGCTCCTACGACCGGAGTGTCAGGTCTGTCACAACCATACATTCATACAGCGGAAGGCGCGAGCTGCAGATAGGCGTCCTGACGCTCGCCGCGGTATCCGAAGGCTACGATGTGGACCTTCTCGGCCAGCCGGTCATGGTGAGGGAGGCGCCTGCGGCGGCCGGCGCGCAACCGCAGGAGGTCCGGGCGAGGGCGAGCGTGGAGAGGCTCGCCGCGCTCCGCGGGAACGGGCGCGGGCAGGTTGCGGTCGGCCTGCGCTCGGTCGAGGGGCAGGAACGCATCATGCGGGCGAGGTGGAGCACGGTCACTAGGGCGCAGCGCGAGGTGCGCGACGCGAACGAAACGCGCATCCGCGGAATCATCGACAACATGCTCCAGGACGGCGGCCCGGGCAACCCCCCGCTCATTGCTGATGCCGGCGCCAGGGAGAGGTTCAGGGCGAGGCTCGCCGCGATAGGCGGGGTGACCGACCGCGAGCAGAGGGCGCGGCAGTACCAGCAGCTTTACCTGGAGGTCGGACGCGCGGCCGGCGTCCGGACCGAATCGCGGGGGGCTCCCGAATGGCTCACCGCGGGCGGACGCGGCGTTCGGGGCGAGACGCTCTACGACGCGGAGGCGCATTATCGGAGGTACCGGACGGCCGTGGGCCTCGCCTACCGCGAAAGGTTCGACGCCGCGAGCACGCACATACGAAGCTCATCGATCGAGATACGCGAGTCGGGGGCGCTCGCGACGAACCGCGTGAACGAGCGCAGGCTCACCCTTGCACGAGACGAGGCGCGCGGGAACTCGTTCGGGCTGGCCCATCTTGCAGACCTGAGGCGCTGGGGGATGGTCAGCGAGGGCGTGGGCATCTGGGGCAACACCTACGACACAATGTTCGAGCATGTGATGAGGACCCCGGCCGTGGCGATGGAGCAGGTCGGGGCGATGATAGAGCACCTCCCGCCGGCCGAGAGGGAGAGCTACCGCGCCCGGCTCGATAGCGCCCTGCGGAGGGGCGTCGAACGGCGGAGTTCCGCTGTCCTCGACATATGGATGGAGCTCGCCTCGAGGCATGTCAATCCGCCGCAGACCGAAGAGCCGGGAAGAATGGGCCGGAGGAGCACTACGCTGCTCGATGCCGTGGTGGGCCAGGACCTTTTCTACTACGACGCGGACGGCCTCGAGAGGAGGATTCTGCGCGCGAGGGGCATGCGGAGGGAGGGCAACTCCACCGGCGCGGAGAGCGAGATGGACGGCGCGCTCAGCGACATGGCGGTCCTTGAAACCGCCGAGCGCAGGGGCATCGAGCGGACGAGGGACGAGCGCACGTTCTGGGCCCGCTACCATGAGAGGCACCCGAGCAGAAGGCGGGGCTTTGGAGAAGCCGGGCGGACCGCCCGCGAGAGGCTCACGCGCGAGATTCCCCGGAGGCCCGATGGCGAGGAGGTGGATGAGCGCACGAGGGGCGCCATAGAGGACAACAACGCCGCAAGGGAGCCGGAGATACGGGGGATTGAGGCGAGCGCGGACCGCTCTATCGGCTACATGAGGTCTTCGGTCCGGGCGAGCAGCGCCGCGATAGACGAGCTGCTCATGCACAGGGAGCCGGTGGACATCGCATCCCCGGAAATCGCGCAGGAGCTTTATTTCGCGCTTCCGGAGGAGGCGCAGCGCAGATACCGCCAGTACATCGACCGCCTCCCGTCCAACGGCGAGAGCACGGAAACCGCGGAGGCGCGCAGGGCCGCGCTCGAGTTCTACAACGCGCTGCGCGGGAACAGCGCTGACTTCGGGGCCGCCGTAGGCCGCATGAGGCGCGAGTCCGGGCCGGGCGGGACGTTCTCGAACATGGTCGGCGTGCTAGCCCAGCTCGAGGCCGACCAGGCCACGCTGCAGTACCGCACATGGGACTACAACGAGGCATACGCGAGGCAGACTGCGGAATTCCTGGTCCAGTATGCGGGCACCGAGCTCGACCGCATGGAGAACGCGGAAAACCGCAGATACCTGACAAGCAGCCAGGAGCACCATGATTTTGCGCGCACCAACAGGTATGGATGGGCGCCTCATGGCGGCGAGTACCGCGCATCCTACCAGCACAGGGAGAGGGCGACGCGCGCCCTCGAGTTCGCATCCGCGCTGCTGGAGGAGGGCAACGCGCGCAGGGCGGCTGACATAATCCAGAACAACGAGGTGCTCACCGCGAGGGGGATGTACCGCGAAACACGCACGCCCCGTGAATGGCATGACGATCACGGCCTGCGGCTTGGGCTCGCGCACAGGCAGGGCAACGAGTACGGGTTCCGCGCCACGGACCAGCTTTGCGGCCTTATTTACAGGGGGAGGATGGAGGTCCTCTCGTACTACGACGAGGACGCGATGGCCGCTGCAAGGCCGCGCATGCAGCAGATGGCCGAGATGGAGATAGAGCACACGCTGCGGAGCCTCGGCATCCAGCGCACGGTCGGGGCCGATGACGAAATTTATTACGAACGCTGGCAGCCGCCCTCCGAGGAGGCGGCGCAGGCATTCGCGGATTCGGGCAGGCGTCTGATGAACCAGCTCGGCGAGCACGACTCGTTCATACTCGGCCAGTCGGACGCGTCGCTGCTGCTCGGCTCCTGGATAGGCTCTGAGGAGATAAGGTACAACGAGGCGACATTCGCGATAGCCGACCGCTCCTGGAGGGCCGCAATGAGGGCCTCGCGCGGCGAAGTCGACGGAAGCAGGACGCTGCTTGCGAGGGTGGACGAGCTGACGCCGGAGCTTTCCACCGCGCGTGGCCAGGTGCAGGACTGGGCCAGCTACCAGAGGGCGGCGGGTCTTGGCATCGACATCGTTGCGATTGCCGGCACGGCGATATTCGCGCCGGAGTTCCTGCCCGCGACATTCATGATGATGGGCGCCCGCGGCGTGGGCGAGGGTCTCGAGATGCGCAGGCAGGCCGGCGAGTGGACCGGAGAGGCCATATTCGCGACTTCGATGGGCGCGGCGGGCATGGTGCTCGTGCCGCTTTCCGAGGCGGCATCTCTGATGAGGGCCGCCCAGATAACCCGCGGCCTCGCCAGGGGCGCGCAGTGGGCCGAGAGGGCGGTGGCCGCAGAGGAGGCCATGGCCGTCGGGTTCCGCGGCTCGAGGCTCACATCCCTCATGAGTGCTGGGCAGGCCGAGCGCACCGCGCTCATGGAGGCCGCGCAGGCGCTCGGGGAGGGACGGACAGTGCTTACTACCGGCGGGCAGATGCTTCGCGCGGGCACGCCCGAGGCCGCCGCATTCCTCGGGCAGGACGCCGGATTCCTCGTGAGGGCGGGCCAGTACGTTCGCGGAGGCGCGGAGCTGACAGCGTTCCAGAGGGCCGTCCACATAGCGGGCCTTGGAATGATGGGTGCCGGCGGAGGGCAGTTCCTATACCACCTGCCCCAGCAACTTGACGCGCTCGGAAGCGGGCAGACCACGCTGCTGGAAGTCGGGCTCGGCGCATGGCTCTCGGTCGGCCAGGCGGTCGGCCAGGGAGCGTATGCCATCCGCGCCGCAGGCTCGGCAGGCCCCACGAGCGGATACATACCGAGGCCGATGCAGTACCTGGCGGCGGCCGCATTCGGCATACCTCTCACCCCGAGGCCTGCGCACGTCATGGCGAGGGACAGCGCGCTTGCGGCGCGCGAGCTCGCGCGCATGCCCGCGCAGGAGCGCACGTCCTACGAGGCTTACAGGGACAGGAACCGCATCACGCTCGACCCGTCCGAGGAGAGGGCGATTGTTCGCGACTACAACGAGGCGAGGACGCGCGCGGAATCAAGGGGCGAGACGCTCACGTTCGATTCGTACATGCAGAGGCCGACCGCCGAGGGCGCAAGGAGGCTTTCTGCGGCGGCCTTGGAATCCGGGTACCAGTTGTACAGGGCGGGGCAGATGCCCGCGTCGGACCTCACGCCCGCCCTGCGCGCATATTCCGAATCTCGGGCCGGGGGAGCGGAGCCGCTCGATGCGGCGGCCGCGGCGCTAAGGGCGCCGGCGCAGCCCCAGCCGGCGGAGGCTCCGGCAGGGCCCTCGCGCGCGGCGAGCATGGCGGCGCGCAGGGAGCGCGCTGGCGCGGCTGCCCGCCTCGAGACGGAGCGCAGGCAGTATGGGCAGGACATCGCGCCCCACATAGACAGGGTCGCAACTGATTCCGGCGCAACGATACCCCCCGCGCTTCGCGCTTCCGCGGCCGACCTCGCGTTCCATGCGGAAAGGCTCGCAACCGCGCCACCCGGGCAGAGGGCCGAGGTGCGCGCATCGATACCCGAGAGGCTGCGCACCTCCGCGGAGGTGCTCTCGCGGGAGCCCGAGTTCAGGGACGCGATTATCGGGCGGGACGGCGCGCGGCTTGAAACCCCGGACCGTTCGGCTCAGATGAGGGCCGCCCTGGAGGAGGCCGCGACGATGCCGGCCCATTCCGGAATGCCGGAGACGTCGCGGATGAGGCTCGCGCTGAACACGGAACGCATCATAGGCATGAGGGACCTCACGGCCGAGGACCTCTCGGGCCATGCGGAGAGATACGAAAGGCGGGCGGGAAGCCTGCGCGAGGAGGGCAGGACCGCAGAGGCCGACGCATGGGCCCGTAGCGCGGGCAGGCTCAGGGCGGAGGCCGCCCGGCGCGCGCCTGCGGCTCCGGGCGAGGAGGCCCGCGCAGCTCCGGCTCCTAGGCCGCGCGCGGCTCCCGCCGAAGAACATGTTCCCGCCGCGCCGCGCGCAAGGCCGCCGGAGACTGCGGCCGCAAGGAGCAGGAGGGATGCGGTCGCCGATGCTCCGGCCCAGGACCAGTTCAGCCCGGACGCCGTCGCAAGAAGGATTTTCGAGCGCTCGCGCCAGGAGGGAAGGGAAGCGTGGACAACCGGCGGCCCGCTGCTCGAAACCGGCACCATACTCCGCAGCGTGGAGGATTACGTCCTGCGCCTCGCCCGGGCCGGGGAGGAGCGCGACGTGGTGGTTCTCACCGGGGACAAGACGCTGCTGAATGCAATCAACGAGTTCCTCGGAAGGGAATGGGGCGACATCGGCCTCGACGCATACCAGGCGATTCTCCAGCGCGCCATCAGCAGGGTCATAAGGTCCGGCGGGGGCACAAGGCCCGGCGAGGACGTCGCGCTTGTCAGGCCCTCGGCACGGAGCGACGAGACGGTTTCCGTGCTCGTGCTCCGCCGCGGCAGGGGCGAGCAGGTCCGCGCGAACCTGCAGAGGGAGATAGAGGCCGCGACAAGGTGGGTTATGGAATCGCCTGAGTCGCCATTCCGCGCCCAGTTCGCGAGAATCCGCGGGCTGGTAAGGGACCCGGCCGGCCTAGCGGCCGCGAGCACCGAGCGCAGCAGGGTCATCAGGATACGCAGGGACGAAAGGGGGCGCGTAACCGCCACATATGCGGGCGGGGAGAACGCGTTCATACGGAGGCCGGAAGGGAGGACCGAGTTCCTCACGGCCGCGGTGACGAGGACCGACGACCCGCATTTTGCGGGAGGGCTGCGCAGGGAGGTGCACCTGAGGGAGGACCCGAACGTCAGGCCCGCGCTCGAGCCCTATGAGCAGGGCCGCGTCCAGGACGCATGGCAGCGCAGGGAGGCGCCCAGAAGCGACGCCGAGAGGGCGATGGTGGCAAGGATGGAGGCCGTGCTCAGGGAGAGCGGCGCCGAGCCGTCCCGCGCCAGCGCCGAGCAGGTCGAGGCCGCGATAATGAGGGTCGCGTGGGAGAGGGCGAATCTCCCCGAAAGAGGGGTGGTCGGCGCTGAGGGCGTGGCGCTCGAAATAAGGCTGAGCGTGACCGACCCCGCGACGCTCGCGAGGCTTAGGGGCTTGCTTCCGGAGACCGGAAAGGGCCTTGCGGAGGTCCTCGCGAACCGCTTCGGCATCAGGGGATTCAACACGTTCTTCGGGCATGACGGCGCCAACGCCGCAATCAACCTTGTCGAAGCCGCAGTCGCATCGTACGCCACGAGGCACAATCTCACCATAAGGAGGATGGGGACGCTCAAGTACGTGATAGAGGGGGGCACTCCGGAGCTCGCGCGCGGCCTCCAGGATTTCATTTCGGAGCACCTCCAGACCAGCGGCACCGCGCTCGGGGTCGCGAGGGACATCCCGGTCATCCCTGTCGGCGCTGATACTTCGGTGGCCACAGCGCTCGCGCACGTTGCAAACGGCCACATGGTTGTGGAGCGCAGGAGCCTCGAGCGCAGATTCCCGCATCTTGCCGGGATGACGGACGCCGAAATCCGGGCCACCGACTGGGACGGGGAAATCCAGAGGTACGCGGACGCGAACGCACTCATCAACGCGATGGGGAACCGCATGGCAAGCGATGCGCTCCTGCGGACGCTCCTCGGCGACAGCTATGACGCCATGGCCCCCATAATCCAGCTTGTCAGGGGACGCAGGGACATCAGGAATTTCGAGGACCTCGTGCTCGCGCTGAGGGACCCGCAGATAGGCGGTGCGCAGGGGCGCGTTCTCGAAGGCGCGTTCCGCAGATTCGTCGTGGAGGAGGGCCGCGCGTTCAGGCTGAGGGTGGAGGCCATACCACGGCCCATGAGGCCCGCCGAAAGCGAAGCGCAGGCGGTGCGCCTGCGGCTCGTTGCAGGTGGCGAAGCCGAGGCCGCCGCGGGGGGAAGGGCCAGGCGCGAGGAGGCGCCAAGGCCCGCGCTTCCTTTCAGAGAGAGGGAGGTCCACAGGATGGAGCGCGAGGTAGGCGCGATTCCGCAGCCGCGCGCCGACGCGGTGTTTTCCAGAGGCCCGCCCGAACTTCTGGCGATAGCCCGCGTCCTTGATTCCATGGTCCCCGGAAGCACCGTGCTTTCGGAAGGCGGGCTTCGGAACCTGATGCGCAGGTATCCCGAGTATGCCGAAGCCCTGCGGGCGATGAATGAGATTGAGCCTGTCGGCCGCGACCTTGTGATAGAGGCTCACGCGCCGAGAATCCTTTTCGAGCGCGCGAGCCTCCGGCTCGAGCACGCGATAGCCGGCGCGGGGGATTCTCCAGCGGTCGCCGAGACCGCAAGGCTGATGCTGCGCGGGAAGCACGGGCTGGTGCAGTCTTTCTCCGAGATGGGCTCGCTTGACCTGAACGTATTCACAAGGGTGCAGGAGAGGATGGCGCTCGGCATGGGCGAAGCCGATGCCATCCTGTCCGTGGCGCGGGAAATTAACGGGGGCGGGTCTTCGCCGCCCCCCTCGCCGAGTCCGATCCCGACAGGGCCCAGGGGCGGCGGCGGGCCCGGAAGGGGAAGGAGGCCCAGGGGGGGCGAACGGCCGGTTCTCAGAGTAGTGAGGCCGGATGAAACAGCCGCCAGGGCGCCGGCAGCTCCGCCCGCACGCACGGATGCGAGGGCACCCGCGCCTGTCCCGGAGGCGTTAGTGCCAGGCGGGTTCAGGGACGCCGCAAGGAGGGCAGCGGGGGCAGCCGCAGAAAGGCGCACCGGACCGGCGGACCTTGCGGCAAGAAGGGAAGCAATGCTTCTCGAGCAGGCACAAGCACGCGAGCGTACGCTCGTTTCGCCGCGAGATTTGGCGGAATTCGCGAGGATGGTCGCAAACGGCGAGCAGGTGCAGGCGGGACGCGTGCGCCTCAGCGCCCGCGACCTTTTGAGCAGGATGGACGTGCGCGTGCAGGGCGAGGTCCTTGCGCTCGCAAACGATGCGGCTTTCGCGCAGGCCGCGCGCAGGCCGGCCGCAGGCGGCGACGACGTGTTCCGGCACCACCTCCAGGGCAGGAGGGCCGAGGTGGAGGCGAGGGCGGGGCGCATCAGGGGCGCCGCCCCGGCGGAGCGCGAGGCCGCAGCCAGGACCGGAACCGACGATGCAGCTGCAGCGCCGCCTTCAGCGGTAGGCAGGTTGGCTGAAGCGGGCCCGATAGCGCCCGGCAGCATAGTGGCTATGAGCGGGCCCCATGTTTCGCCGTCGCGCTACAATCATCTGCTCGGCGCGTACCAGCACATGGAGGCCGGAAGGCCGAGCGGTGCGGGCCCGCGGACAGAGCGGCTCGCCAGGCAGGCTTACGAGCAGGTCAGGCGCGGGGTTCCGCGCGAGCAGGCGGTTGCGAACATACTCGATGCCAATCCCCCGAGAGGGAGGGACGACCTCGGCTCCGTTGCCATGGAGCTCTTCGATGTCGCGGAGGCGATGGTGTCCGGCAATCCGGAGAGGGTTGCGGCTGCAAGAAGGCATTTCGAAACGCTTGGTGCTATGCAGCGGGACGCGCTCCTTTTCCTAATAAGCGAGGGAAGCGGATTCTCGCAGGGCGATGCCGCCCATAGGGCGGTGATGGCGGAGCGCCTCGCAAGGAGCATAGAACTCGAGCAGGGCGGGCTTGTCGAGCCCCTTTCAAGGGACAGGGTTGTCGCGCTTGCACGCGCCGCAGACCGGCTCGTGTACGAGGGCAACAGCGCCGACTTAAATGCGATTGCCCGGACAATGACGGGGCCGGAAGCCCTCGCATTCTCACGGATTGGGAGGATGATGGTTGAGGCCCGGCGCTCGGGGGCCGGGCGCGCACAGCCCGAAAGCTTCATCATGCATTTTGCCGAGAGGCTGGCGCCGCCGCAGCCGCCGGCCGGGGGGAGAGCGCCCCCGGCGCTCGACGCGCAGGCCGCGCAGGCCCTCGCGGATTATGAGGCCATGTCCAGGCCAAGGCCCGCGGGCGAGGAAAGGGCGCGCATCCACAACCCCGCTGCTATACGCTTGCACCAGATTCTGCGCGAGAACCCGCGCATGCCCAGGGAGCAGGCCGCAAGGCAGGCGGCCGAGGACGTCAACGCCGCGACAAGGCTCACGGCCGAATACGAGATGTTCCTGAACAACTCGCGCCAGGGCCTCACGGTAATCCAGAGCCCTGAGGGCAGGATGATGGGGGAGCTCGCGCTGAGGAATCCGGACCTTTCCCCATACGAGCTTGCGATGCAGGTCGTAAGCGGGCTGAGGTCACAGGGCAGGCTCCGCGAATCCCTCACGCAGCCTATCGGAACGCGCCCCGCGGCCGCCGCGGAGGCGCCGGCACCGAGGCCCGCGGAGGCCGAGCGGTCTGCCGAGGCGCCGCGCCCGGCTCCCGAGGAGGCGCGCCGCGAATGGACCACGGACAGCCTTGTCAGGGAATACATCAGGTTCAACGAGGCGTTCAGAAGGGGGCACACACTCATGCCCACGCCCGAGATGACAGGCGTAGCCGAAATACTCAGGCAGCATCCCGACTGGAGCGTGAACCGCGCCGCCGCGGAATACCTGAGGCGGCAGAGGGCTGCCGAGGCGCCGGAGGAGGCGCGCAGGCCCGCGGCTCCCGAGGAGGCGCCGAGGGCCCCCGCCGCGCCCGAGGAGAGGCCCGTTCCCGGAAGGCCGCCGCAGGAGCTTCTCGGCGGCAGGGAGGCGCTCGATTTCCTTTCCCGGCGCGGCATAACGCCTTCGCTAGATGATACGGGCGCAATCAGGATGTTCGAGCGCGAAGGGCGCAGGTATGCAGAGTTCAATTACACGGAAGGCGAAGCCACAACGACGGTCAGGATTCCCATGCGCGAGCAGGCGCCGGGAGAGCCGTCGCACATCTACCAGCACAGGCTGAGGGCCGAGGCTCTTGACGGATTGCTGCGCATACACGAGGAGTCGATAAGGGGCTCCGCCCCCGAGGCCAGCACGCTGCGGGGAAGGAGGCTCTACACCGTGGCCTACGACATGTCGCGGGCGCCTGATGCAAGGCTCGGATACGGCACGCCGAACGAGAGGGCCGTCGCCCGCCAGCTGCGCGGCGACCAGGCGTATGCCGACGCCATGGCGCAGGGGGATTATGCCGCGGCACTCGCGATAACCGAGCGCTACTCGACGCTTTTGGGCTCGATGGAGCGCTCGACCACAAGAACAAGGAGGGGCGAGCATGTGGACGAGGTCACCGGCGCGAGGCGCGTTATCGCGATAGGCGACGTTCACGGGGACGCCCACGCGCTCGTGGACCAGCTCGTCCGGGGCGGCGTGCTCGTGGACACCATGCCCCACCTTGCCGCGGACGACGCATCGGTTCCGCTCGCGCGCAGATACCGCATAAATCCCGACCTCGCGCAGGGCACGCAGATAGTCTTCACAGGGGATTACATAGACCGGGGCCCGACAAGCATCGAGGTGGTCGAGCTCGTCCGCCAGATGCAGAGCGACGCCGGATTCGCCGGCTCCGCGGTGCACACGATACGCGGGAACCACGAGGCGCTTTTCATCAGGTTCGTGGATGCCTACAGGGGATACACCACCGAGCAGGTCCGCGAGATAATCAGGACCGGCAACCTGCCGGACGGAACGCCGGACCCCAACTCGATGTTCTGCCAGTGGAACAGGATAGGAATGGGCATAGCATCGCAGAAGGGCGTTCCTGGCACTTTCGAGCAGATAGTGGCGCGCTTCGGCACCTGGGAAAACTTCATCGCGAGGAACTTCACCAGCGAGGGGGTGGTGATTCCGGGAAGCGAGATGGACTTCATACACTCCACGCGCGGCGCGGTGATAATAGACAACAACTACTTCACCCACGGCGGGCCCGTGATGACCGAGGAGGTCAGGACCGCGCCCACGCGCGAGGCCGCCCTTGCGGCATTGGACGACCATTTCACCGGCCTTTTCGGAACAAGGGACAGGCCCATCGTGGATAACAACTGGGCAACGACATGGGCCGACCAGGCGGCCTTCGACAGGGGCGACCACAGCTCCAACTATGTGAACAGGTGGTATCAAGAGCTTGGGGGCGCCGACGGCCAGCAGTTCAGGCAGGCTCTCGGAATCGACCAGGTCTACATCGGCCATATGCCCACTGAGGGCGGGCAGGTCACGCGCTTCGGGGATTTCGCTACGGGGATTGACGTCGGCATGACCGCGCATTACGGCGGCGGCAGGGGATTCCTCGATATCGACCCGGTGAGGCGCGATGCGCCCGTGGCTGCGCGCGCGGAGGCGAGCGGGCCGGGCAGGAACCTGACCGGAGACCGGACCAGGACGACTGTGCTCAGGAATCCGGTTTCCGATGCGGCTGCCGCGGTGCTTGACCGCGGCGAGGCGGTCCCGCTTCCGCCCGAAGCGGCGGCAGAGCCTCCGGCCCCGCAGCAGAGGGCGCCGCCGCCGCGGGAGCAGCCGCCCGCACCGGCTCCGGAACTCCGGGAGGCGACTGCGACCGAAGCCGCGCGCCCCCTTAGCGGAGACGAGTATCGGGCACGGCTCGCCATGGTGCCGGAACATTACAGGCCTTTCGTCGAGGCGCGCTTCGCCGAGGCTCCTGATGCGGGCACTATGGGAAATGCGCTCGCCCTCTTCGGGGAGCGCAGCGGCGAGAGAAGCGGGGTGTTCGGGGATTTCCACACCGTGCTGAGGGGTGAATCCATCGGCGGCAACGCCGGCCCGGGGCATGCCGGCGTGAACGGCTATTACGACCCCCAGACCGGAAGGATTACCGCGTTCGGCAACGTGCAGAACATCCCCCCGGAGATTGTCGCGCGCGGAAGGATTTTCCATATGCGCGTCAACGTTATGGACGGGACAATCGTGCAGGTCTTCGGGGAAGGCGCGCCGGTTCCGCCGCAGGTCGCCGCGCTGAACGGGATGCAGGTCGTCCGCGGCATGCGGGAGGCGCTGGATGCGGCACACGCGGCTCCGGCTCGCCCGGCGCCGGCGGCGGCTGAATACACGCCGCTGCGGCTGCGCTTCCAGGAGAGCGACGTCCCGGTCGTATCGCTCGAGAGGCACCTGCCGCGCGGAAGCGACGAGCGCACAGGCTACATAAGGAGGCTCTCGCGCGACCTGTACCGCTATGCCGCCGGGACCGGCGAGGTGCCAGAGATGTACCGCCCGGCTGTTGAGGCGATAAGGGCGAACCGTGAGGCTGGCGCGCAGGCCGAAGGCCTTGCGGTGCAGTTCGCCACCATGCTCGTGGATACGAGCGGGATGGTGAGGCCCGGCTCCGCGGCCGCAATGGAGGCAAGCTCCGGAAACATGCAGGGAAGCCGGCCGCTCGAGGCGGCGCTTCCCCGCGAGGGGGCAAACGCGCGCGACATCAGGCGCGTCGCGAGGGTGCTCGAGAGGCTCGACGATTCGATAGCGGCCGGAAGGATGGGGCCGGAGCTAGCGGACCCCGAATACCAGGCCGCCCTTCGCGCTATCGGACCGACGCGGGGCGCCAACACAGCGCAGGAGCGCGCCGTATACACGCGGCAATGGGCCGAGTATATAGTATCACTGCGCGGAGGCGGCGACGGGGGAAGCGGAGGCCCGTCCGGCGGCGGCCCGCGCGGAGGGCCTGGACCCGGGGGACCGGGGCCGCGGGGGCCGACCACGAGGGGCCCGACGGAGGGGC
This sequence comes from Microcaldota archaeon, assembly GCA_964647855.1. Lineage (GTDB taxonomy): Archaea > Micrarchaeota > Micrarchaeia > Anstonellales > Bilamarchaeaceae > Bilamarchaeum. The sequence continues at coordinate 312,347 of CAZYJW010000002.1, forward strand.
CTGTGGCCCGCGCAGGCTGGGAGTCGGTCGTTTCGATGGGCCTTGACCGGGCGGTGAACCCCGACGGGGCGACCACCGCGGAGATATCCCCGCTCGCGTCGCTGGCAAGAAGGTACGCGAGGGGGGACGCCGCGGCGGTGGCAGGGATGCCTGCCGAGGTCCGCGCAGAGGTGACGAGGCTCGCATCCGATGCGACTTTCGCAAGATACGCGCGCGGGAGCGAGGCACGATTCAATGATTATATCAGAAGGGGCACGCGGGGCAGGCTCCCGGGAGGCCGCGGTCTTATCGACAATGCGCGCGGCAGGATAATGGATGCCATGCCGGTCCAGGCCGGAATGCCCGAGGAGGCGCGCATGGTCTCGGGCGTAGGCCGCCTCGAAGTGGCCGGCGATGTCGTCGGGCGCCCGGCGCTCGCGGATGCCCAGTCCGGCAACGGGGCCGCCATGCTCGGGACGCTCCGGCCCATCCTGAACATGGCCGAGGGCGGAGGCACGCATTCGGGAAGCAGCAGGCTGGCACGGGCCGAAGTGCCAGGCCAGGCAGAAACCGGAGGAGGAACTGCCAGCGGAGGGGGGCGAAGGAGGGGAAGGCCGGGCCCGGCCGCTCCGGCGCCTGAGCAGCGCGCAGCCGCGCCCGCGGAGAGACCGGTAGTGCTGCAGACAGAGTCCAACATCCGGCAAATCTCAGGCATAGAGATAGACGGCCGGCGGCCATGGCAGCTTTCACGGGGCCGCGAGCAGGTCGGCGCAGTCCTCGACGATGCGCTGGGCGTGTTCAGGGAGGCATACGGGAACGTCGGCCTCCGCTACAGCAACCCGCGCGAGCTAATCGGGCGGATGGATGCCGTATATATTGCAAGGGATGCGCAAGGGCGCGCAATCGCCTTCGCGACATTCTCGGAAAGCCCCAGGGGGCTGAGGCTCGCGCTTTGCGGCGCCCTTCCGGGCTCCAGGGAAGGCAGGGCCGCGGTGAGGCAGGTGCTGCAGCGATTTTCCGCAATGGAAGGCGCATACGGCAACGTCTCGGGCAGGGTGGCGGACATAGTAATCCGCGAGATGGGCATGCAGATAGTGCCCTACGACCAGGCGCGCTCCATGATGGGCGGCAGCAGGCGCGGCGGCGCCAACGCACAGCGCGACGCCCAAATCATCCGCCAGAGGATGGGGGACGCTGCTTTCGCCGAATCGCCGATTGTGCGCGCGGCGATGGAGCGAACAGGAAGAAGCGCCAGGGAGATAACTTTCGACGACCTTGTGGCCCAGGCGGTCCATGACGGGGAGATACCCAACACCGACGCTGCGAGGGCGAACTGCTTCGCGCTCGTGCAGTCGCTCGAAGGGCCCGGCGGGGTTGCAAGGGACACGGTTGAAATCAAGCTGATGGTGGGCAGGCCGCTTGCCGAGCAGGCGCGTGCGGAAACCACTGCACCCGCGCCGGGGCAGGAGGCGCCTGCCGCGCCCGCAGAGGTCCGCGTCGCCGCGCGGCCAGAGCTGATGCTCGGGGCGGACATCAACGGGTTCGTGGGCGGAGTGCGCACGCGCGTGCCGGGCGTTGGCCCAAGGGATGTGACATACAAGGGCACCTTCGATGCGGAGGGCGGCAGGCTCGTCCGCTTCCAGAGGGGCGGCGAGATGATAGATATCTACGCCCCCGAGGGCTTCGCCCAGATGAGGCCCGAGCAGCTGCGCCAGCATTTCGAGGACCAGCTTGTCGCAAGGCTCACGCAGGAGCAGCGGCCCGCCGAGCCCGAGACTGCCGCTCCGCCGCCCGCTCCCGCGCCGGCCGCGCCCGCGGAAGCGGCAAGGCCCGTATTCGATAGGGGGCTTCCGAGGTCAACGCGCGAGCAGCAGGCGCGCGGCATAACCCCGATGGACGCAATCGGCATGGAGCCGAGAGACACATATTTCAGGGAGAACAGCATCAACTACAACGGCGTCTACGAGCAGGGCGGAAGGAGGTATGCCGAATTCACGCTAAGGGGCGAGGAAGGCACGCCGCAGGTCAGGGTCTATCTTCCTGACGAGGCTGCGCTCTCCGCAAGGGGAATCACGCGCAGGCAGTATTTCGAGCAGGCCCTGCGCGATGCGCGTGCGCCTGCTCCGGCCGAGCCTGCAGCGCCTGCAGAGGCGGCGCGCCCGGTCTTCGAGATGAACCAGCCCAGGCCCGAGCGCGACCAGCAGGTGCGGGGACTCACACCCGTGGACGCGATAGGCATGCAGCCGGGCGACCCGTATTTCAGGGAAAACAGCATCAATTACGGGGGCGTCTTCGAGGCCGGAGGAAGAAGGTTCGCAGAGTTCACGCTAAGGGGTGTCGAAGGGACGCCGCGCGTCAGGGTGTACATGCCCGACGATGCAACGCTTGCCGCAAGGGGCATCACGCGCAGGCAGTATTTCGAGCAGGCGCTCCTTGATGCAAGGACGCCACGCGCGGCTCCTGAGCCTCCGGCGGCGGCTCCCGGCCCAAGGCCGGCGCCCTCCCCCGCGGAGGCGCCTCGGGGGCCCGCACCGGCAGAGGCCGCTGCACCCCCTTCGACGCGAAGGATGCGCATCGCCGCCAGGGCAGAAGCTGCGGGAAGGAGCCTGCGCGACGCAACCGTGCAGGAGCATGAGTCGTTCGAGGCGCTTCTCCTGCGCGGTGAGACGCCCCTTGCCGCGGATGTCGCATCATTGATTCCGGAGGGCGAATTCAGCAGGCCCCTTCGGGGGATAGCGCGCATGCTTCAGGAGCTTGCCGGAAGCGGGCGGCCGCTCGAGCGCATCGATGCAGAGTACCGCGATGCGGTGTCCGCGATACGCGCGGCTTCTCCAGCGGAGCGCGCCCAGGCCACGGCGACCCGGGCAAGGGCGATATTCGAAGGCCGCGGCGGCGAGCTTGGCTACACAGTGCGCAGGGCGGTGGACGGCTATGTCCGGCAGGGAAGGGACAGGGCGCGGGCCACAACGGCGGTCGAGCAGGCGCTCCTCCTCCCGGCAAGATACCGCGAGGGGTTCACGCCGGCTGATGCCACGGACTCGTTCTTCATGGCGCTCATAGACAGCGCGGTTTCCCGGCAGCCGGGAAGGCCTCGCGAGGTGATTGCTTTCGAAGTCGGCCAGCAGGCGGCCGCTGCGGCCGCCGGAATCATGCGCCGCAGCATGCTTCCTGAAGGCGGCGTCAGAAGGCCGGCTGACGGGGGCGAGGCGTTCGCATTCGACATGGCGATGGCGAGGGCCCGTGAACGGGAAAGGGCCGCACTTGGGGGCGAGGAGGGAAGGGCGGTGGTGCCGACGCAGGAGGATTTCATCTTCGGTGCCGCCGCGCTGGGCATGGTGCTGGAAAGGATGCGGGCGGGTGGCATGGAGGCCTTCGCCCCGCAGATACTCACCGGGACATTCCACTTCCTCCATGGCACGCCCATGGAAAGGATGCCCGCCGTGCTCGATGCGTATCTCAGGGCCGCGGGAACCATAGCGGAGCGCGTGCCGGCCTCGGTCATCACGGGCGAGGAGCAGGTCAACGCATCCCAGTCCCTTTTCAACATCGCGGCCTATCTGCTAGCCAACGGGGTGGCCGACCCGCAGGCGCTCTTCACGAACGCCTCCAGGACCGGGCTGCTGGACATGTTCACCATCGAGAGCGCCGGGCATCTCAACACGGTCGCATGGGCTACGACCTTCATGGGCGATATCGCCTACCGGGTCATAGGTGGCAACAGGCCGGAGCTGATTGCGCCCACGCTCAGGCTGATTCTCGAGGATGCGGCAAGGCTGAATCCCGATATGCGTGAAGCATATCTGCACTCGGTGGGGGAGCAGTTCTCCTGGAGCGACCAGCTCGGAACGAGGATTGCCGAGCTCGATTCGAGGACCGGCGCGAGCGCGCGCAGGAAGAGGATGCCGATGCTCGCGATGACCATGGACCCCTCCATGGCGCCGCTTCTGGCAATACTCGACACGAGCGTTGTGAGGAACAGGCTCAGCACCGATTCGGTGTTCCGCGAGTTCACGGCGTTCCTCGAAAACATGCGCCATGCCGACATGGATGTCGAGGGCCAGGCCTGGCTGTCCGTGGTCAGGGAGAACATAGAGTACCTCGGCATGAGCATGGAGCAGAGGATGGCGCGGGGCATAAGCGAGGAGGTCGACCCGTCAAGGACCTCGTTCATAACCGACAGGGTGCGGCACCTAAACACCCTCTACGGATTCCACCGCGAGGGGAGGATCCAGCCCGACACGCTCAGGCTGATAAGCGAAAGCCTCACGGGAATGCTCACGACAGAGCAGTTCAGCTCCACGATGGGCCGGGGCTACAGGAGCCTCGTTCCCGAGCTGAGCGTCTCGGACGCCTGGGTGTCGGCGCACCTCGACCTTTTCGCGGAATACGTGTCCTACCGGAGGACTCTTTCCCTTCTTGCGGGCCTTGCGGGCCGCTTCCCGGACTATGCCGGGAGGCCCGAGGCGTTCAGGGAGGGCCTGGCGCTCCTCGACCGGGCGTTCATTGCCCATGTGGAGGGAAGGTTCGCGGAATTCAAGTTCTCGCCGGAATTCCGGGCCGAGCTCAGGGAGTCCGCGGCAAGGGCCGGCGTCGATGGGGATGCGGTGTTCCGCGCATGGAGCTCCGAGCGCCAATTCAGGGTGAGCGCGGAGGGGCAGGACTACCAGGTCCACGAGACCGGCACTTTCGATGCCGGGTTCTATTCCGGCATGGTGCGCGGGGCGACTGCGTGCCAAAGCCCGAGGAACATGCACCCCACAGTGGGCGGAATCGTGGGCTCGGTCGTCCAGCCCTGGATGCGGCAGGTCGTAATAGGCCCGCCGGGCTCTGCGGAGGCGACATACCGCAGGTGGATGGTGCTGGTTCAGGGCGAGGACGGAAGGCCGATACTCCTCCTACAGCCGGCATACCAGCTGCCCGGAACGCCGGCATCAGTTGACGCCGCCGTAATCGCACAGATAAGGCAGACCTACGAGCCCCTCGGGGTGGAGGTCAGGGACGTGCGCGCGGGCGTTGCCGAGCGCACTGACGACGCGGGAAGGCCCTCGAACAGGGGCTACGGCACATACCAGTTCCGGGCGCCCTTCGCCTATCTTGACAGCAACATGGTGGAGGTTTTCTGGGGCGGCAAGAGGGCGCAGAACGGCCTGCTTGAGGCGCCGGCGGGGCAGAGGCTGGAGTTCCCGGCAGGTTCGAGAAGAACCATAACGAGGTGACTGCATGGACGAGACAGAGGTTGCGAGGCAGTATTACATACTGATATCGGATTTGAGGCCGGAAAAGCGGACGGCAGCGTTCGCCAGCCTTTCAGGCGAAAAGAATGAGAGCGCGGCGGCACTCGCGAGAATCGGAAAAAAGGTATTCGACGTGATAATCGGCCTCGCCCCCGTGCCCGAGCTCGAGGGCGTGCTTGCGGAGTTCGACTCGTTCACCCCGGTTGCATTCTGGAGCAGGTTCATGGAGACCACCGGGCAGGAGCTAATCCGCACATGCTACGCCAACCGGGAGATGGACGAGCCGGAGAGGCGGGAGATAATCGGGCATGCGCTCAGGTTCATCTCAAGGGCGCAGGACGGCGGTTTCCCGCTGTCGGAATTCACGCTCGCCCAGCTGCGGAAGGTGAAGGAATCCGGTGGCGAGAACGGCAAATCCGCCGAAGAGCTGATTGCCAGGAACGACATGGTCATGCCTGAGAAAACGGGGGGAATCAGGCCGCCGAAGAAAAGCGGGCCCAAGCCGAAGGGAGGCGGAAGGCTGAAGGGCGTCGCGTGAATCAGGTGGTCTGGAAAAACCGCCAGTAGGCGTTATTGTCGAGTATCGGCGCGATTTTATCGAGCCCTGCCCCGGTAAGCGCCCCCTTTTCCAGGGCGGATTGCGCCTCCCTGAGGGCCGCAAGGTCGGATTTCGCGGCGCCAATGCATTCGCGGACCATCGCCTCGATTTTCTTCTCCGAGCCTTTGGCCTTGGCCTCGCCGTCGGCGAGCTCTATCCGGACGTTGCGCTCCGGAATTTCGAATAGCAGCCCCATGCCGGTAAGCTCGTCTTTTTTCCCGCTCGCGATTATCCTCGCATGGTCCTCGACCTCAGAGCGGAGGGCCTTCGCATCGTCCCCCAGGTCCCTCTCGAGCCGGGCTATCGCCGCGGAGATGCTCTCGGAGAGCTCCTCCTGGGACTGCGCATGCGCCTTCCTTGCCATGAATGGCCGGCCCGCAACGCCCTTGCCCGGGAATTTCGCTCCGGGAGCCTTGCCCTTATAGCGCCTGGAAATGTCAATCACGTCCGCCGACATCTTTATCGTATATGAATTGGGAACAGAAGGCTTTAAAGACCGCAATCGCTTTATAAAGTTGTCGTATTAAATATACGGATATGAAAAATGGGGCGCGCAGGACACCCCTTGCGCTGGCTTTCGGGGACCACCCGGGGAACTTCCACGGGCTGAGGTTCCCGGCGGACAGGGCGTTCTTCCGTGCCGCAGTAGTCCCGTTCCTCGAGAACGCGGTCCTGAAGGAGGGGCGGAACGCGATAATCATCCACGAGTTCAACACCGGCCTGGAGCTCGGGCACCTAGACCGCCACAATCCGGAGCATGCGGAGGCGGTCGAGAACGCCATGGCGGGCATCGAGAGGGGCATCAACGAGCATTTCAGCGAGACGCTCGATGCCGGCAGAAGGCTCGTCCGCTACTCGGACTGGTTCGACTGGGGCTACGTCGACGACGTGGCGCGGATGAACGGGAGTGCCCCTGGAAGGGTGCGCAGCATCGTCGAGCCTCTCCGCGCATCCACGGCATGGCTGGTGCATGATAGCATCGCGCCCCGCAGGCGAATTCGGGCGGCGGAGGGCTTCGACGGCATGGTGGAGGAGGAGTGCGAAGCCATCCGGTTTTCGATCGCGATATGCCTCGAGCGGAGCAGGCGCGTTTCGGCGCTCGTGAAGGAGATAAGGGCCGCGGACCCGGATATCGCAATCGTTGTCCCGAGGGGATGGGCGCACAGGGGGATGGAAACCGACTTCGATTTCTCGGAGTTCCAGATTGTGGCTTCGGCGGCGCTCAAAGGCGTCCCCCACTTCTCTTCGGAGGCAGTGGTGGAATCATTCTCACGGGAACTCGGGCAGGACGAGCTGCACAGGTATGCGAGGCTCACGCTTTATGGCGAGATGTACCATTCCCACAACCGCGAACGGCTCGGGGCAATCCTGGAAATGGGTCCAGAAGCAGCCCAGAAGGCGATGTGGGAGTTCAATGCCGGCGCAAGGCGCTATGCCCTCGCGATGGAGGATGCCCGGATGAGCGCAGAGCGGCTTTCCGAAGGATTCGCAAGGATGCAGGGCAAGACGGCCTGATGCTATGCGCTCCTTCCGCCATGGGGGATGAGCTCGGATATGGCAGAGGCGACCGCCTCGCTGCCGTCGAACGCCCTAAGCGATTCTGCCGCCCGCGCGGCAATCTCCGGAAAGCGCTCGGCAAGCAGGATGATTGCGCGCAGATGGCGTTCCGGGGCGGCGATGTCGGCCGCGACAAGCGGGACGATGGCGTCCAGCTCCCTTTCGCCGCCTATTTGCGAAAGGGCTTCCGAGGCGGCCTCGCGGACCGTCCGCATCGAGCCGTAGAGAGCGAGGGCGCCCCGCACGAGCGGGAGGCCTTCGGGCTCCCCGTACTCGGCTATGACCGCGACCGTGCGGGCTACGAGCCGCTCCCTGATGGAGAGGTCGGCAATCGCGAGGTCGGCGTGCTCGAGGATGTAGCGGCATTTGCGCAGGGCTGTCAGGCCGGGGTCGCCGACGGTGATGTCCGAGCGGATTTCCGCCTCGGCGAGGATCGCGCGGTCGGCTTCCGGCATTTTTGAAGTGAACGAGCCCACGGCGCATGGCGGGTCGATGGAGGGGCGTTCGGAATAGTGGAGCCGCCTCGCCTTGCTTATGGCGATTATTTTCTGCGTATCCACCGCCCGGTTGCCCCCAGCCATACCATATTGATATAATACGCAATTATTTAAAATATACCACAATTATCCCGCCAACGCGCGTTTTGCCCACAGAGGGTACGTAAAACACACCAAGAAGCATCAGAATTTGCGACTGTTCCGCATCAAGATTTATATATGTTATGGAACTAACATATCTTGGTTCATGCTCGTTTTAAGTGCATGGGAGGATAACTGGTCGCCTTGCCAGCGGAGCGATCCGCTGGCCTATTTCTATTCACTTGAAACTTTGGCTTAGTCATACTCAGGGCAAAGTTTCATCAAACCAGGAGATGAACTCCGGATACTGGCTGGCCATACCCAGGGCAAAGTTTCATCAAACCTAGAGTTGCTTCTCCTGCATGGGGATATGCTTGGGGAAATGCCCCATCAAAGCCATCGGTTTTTCCTTCCCCACTCGTGCTTATTTAAAGCAGGGCAGCATCAATTCCCTGGGGCAATGCCATGATGGAAGATGCGGTTGAGATTGACGGCTCATACGGGGAAGGCGGCGGGCAGGTAATCCGCACCTCGCTCACGCTCGCGGCAATCACGCAGAAGCCCCTCAGGATAACCGGGATAAGGGCGAACCGGCCGAACCCGGGCCTCCAGCCCCAGCACCTTACCGCATGCAAGGCGGTCCGGAACGTGTGCAGGGGCACGCTGGAGGGCGCCGAAATCGGCAGCCGGGAGCTGGCCTTCAAGCCGGGGCCGATCGTGGGCGGCAGGTACGATTTCGACATCGGGACCGCCGGCTCCGTCACGCTGGTCGCCCAGGCGCTGGTTCCCATCCTCCTTCGCGCCTCCAAAAGGAGCGAAATCAGGATAAGCGGGGGCACCCACGTGATGAAATCCCCCGGATACGACTATTTCGAGCGCGTGTTCCTTCCGGCGGCCTCCCGCTTCGGCGCAAGGATCAATTCGAGGATGCTCCGGCCGGGGTTCTACCCCAAAGGCGGCGGGACAATCGAGGTGTCGGTCGAGCCGTCAGTTCTTTCGGGCTGCTCCGCCTGGCCGCACGAGGACCATGTCCAGGCGGTAATCAGGCTCGCACAGCTTCCGCCCCACATCGGGGTCAGGGAGAAGAAGGTGTTTGTCCAGAACGGGATAGGGCACGTCTCGGTTTACGAGGACGACGCCCTTTCTCCCGGAAATGCGGTCACGGCCTGGCGGGGGTTACGGGGGGCCTATGCCCTGGGCGAGAAGGGGAAGAGGGCAGAATCCGTGGCGCAGGAGGCGCTGGATTTCCTGGGGGGGGAAAACGGCGATGTCGACTCGCACCTTGCGGACCAGCTCCTCGCCTATGCGGCGCTCGCGGACGGCCCGACGAGATACACCATGGGGCATGCGACCCCGCACCTGCGCACGAACGCCCACGTGATAGGGAAGTTCCTGGGGAGGGACATCAGGATAGCCGACGGTTGCGTGGAAGTGGGATGACGCCGCCTCACTGCTTCGGGGAGGCGCCGACTGAGAGAATGGTGCCGTTCCTGTGGACCTCGACTGCCATGTAGGATTCCTCTAAGGGCGAGTCCCAGACAACGGTCCATGATTCCCCGCGGGGGTTCTCCGCCACCCTGGGGCGCGCGCCCTCCGCCCCGTAGACATACGAGTGCACCGCGGATGTCCCGGGGAACGTGTGGGACGCTATCACCGCCTCCTCGGGGAAGGCGATTGTGCAGATGCCCTCGGTGCAGACCGAGCAGCCGCTCGTTATGACCTCGGCCGGCTGGGGCACGAAGTTCTGCGCCGGGTAGTTGTAGAATATGTGGGAGCGTTCGGGGCAGGGGCTTTCCGGGCTTTCGGTCACGCGGGCCTTCACCTCGAAATATCTCGCCCCGGCCGGATTCGTCTTCTGCACTATGGACATGATTGAGATTTCCGCGCCGGGGTACTTGCTTTCGAGGTCCTCGAGCACGAACTTGCTCGCGTCGGCCTCGACCACGTCGACCTGGAAGAATTCGATGACCTTCACAAGGACCGCTATCACGAGCAGAAGGGCGAGGATGAGCACAAGCTCCCGGCGGATAGCCATGTGACAACAACCCGCTCAAGCTTTTTATTCCTTGCTTTCCGAGAGGGAGAGGATAGCTTCGGCGATGTCGCCTCCGGATTTCTCAAGGGCGGCCTTCGCCTCCTCCTCCGAGCAGCCCGCCTGCTCCATCACCATCCGGATGTCCTCGGCGCTGGATTTCTCCTCGACGCGCACGTTGCCGGCTATCTGGAAGGATGCCTGGCCCTGCATGGTGATTTTCGTGACCTGGGGCTCCTCGATGATTATGGCCCCGGACGAGGTCTCTATGGTGACCTTGCTGGCGCTTATTTCCTCGCTCTTGATGCCCATCTGGCGCATGAGCGCCTGCATCTTCTTCGGGTCCATTCCGCCGGGTATCATAGGTCTGGCCTCTTAGGGGGGTTTCCGGTTTCGGGCATGCCGGGTTTCCCCCGCACGAAACCGAACGGTAAAAAATGACGAAGAACGCCTCATGAAGTTTGATGAAACTTTACCCTAAGCCATGGCGAAGGAAGGTTTCATTTGAAGGACTCGCCGCGCTCGGACCTGCGTATCTCGACGCGCCTCATCCGGGTTATCGTCTTGAGCCTGCTGAAGACCTTGGAGGAGAAGCGGCCGTAGATGACGTCCTGGATGACCTCGTCGAAGGGCTTCTCGGCTATCGACTTCTTGCACTCGTCGACGATCAGGGTGCGCAGGTTCCTGCGGGTGTTCTCGCTGACGCGCGCGCCCGTCACCGCGATTATCTTTAGGCGCAGCGGCTCGTTGTCCTTGGTCTTCTCGTCCACGACCTGGTGGATGAGCGATTTGCCGCGCCTCGCGAACGTCCTGATGAATGATGGCGCTATCTCATGGCCGAGCAGCTTAGTGTTCGCATCGCTGCCGTTCACGTCCTGTATCCTGAAGCGCAGCGTGGTGAACATCGCCATCTGCGACCCGCCGCCCATGCCCAGCTCAAGCAGGCTCGAGCGCACGATTCGGTTCAGGAGCCTCTTGTCGTCCGATGCCACCACCTCGCAGAGCTCCTTGTGCTCGAAGAGCGGCGGCGCCTTTACCGAGTACCATTTCTTAGCCTTCCATTTGTCGACAGTCTTGACCTTTTTGCCTGCTATGCAATCACCGTCACTTCACGAGGAGCGATGCCTTGTCGCGCTCATACCTCCAGCCCGGAGGGAGCATGCCCTTCGATGAGTAGTATTTCACCAGCCGCTGTATCTTGGACTCGACATGGCCGAGCTTCACCTGGTTGTGGACGTCGTTCTTGGACGCCTTGATGTGGGAGGTGATGCGCACGGCCTTCTTGATGAGGTTGAGGAGGTCCTCGGGGTAGTCGCCGAGCGCCTTCTCCTTGGCCAGGAACGCCTTCAGCGTCATGCCGAGGTGGGCGCGCAGGTTGGCGATGCCGTGCTGGTCGCGCAGGATTAGCCCGATTTTCGCGGGCGGCACGCCCTCGCGGGCCATCTTCAGGATCATCTCCTCTATCTCGTCTTTCTTGGCGGGGGCCCATTCGGGGGTTTCCCTGGACTTCGGCCTTTTCGTGCCGGATTTCCCTTTCTTCTTTGAGTGCAATCTTGCCATTATATCCCTCTCAGGTAATAACGCTACAGCTCTAGAGTCTTGGAGAATTCTAGAAGAGAACGATATCTATGTGAGGTCTTGTTTTTTAATTCTATGTTTTCCGCGAACGTCTGAGAATGGCCTTCAGGCACGAATATCGGGTCGTAGCCGAAGCCGCCCCTTCCGCGCGCCTCCATGGCGATGCTGCCCGGGCAGAGCCCCCTGAAGACGGATATCCCTGCGCCGTCGTGGTAGGCGATGCACGCCTCGAAGCGGGCGGAGCGCCCCCCGTGCCCCGCCATGAGCCTTAGTATCCCCCCGTTCCCTATCTTCCCCTGCACCCAGCCCGAGTACGTCCCTGGGAATCCGTTCAGGGCGTCGATGAAGAGCCCGGAGTCCTCCACGAAGACGGGCCTGCGGCACTCCCTGAAGGCGGCTTCGGCCGCCTCCCGGGCAATCTCCTCGAGATTGTCAGAGCGTATCTCCCCGTGGCTGAAGGGAAGCCTGGAGACATCGATGCCGAAGGATGCCAGGAACGCCCTCGCCTCGCCGAACTTATGGGCGTTCGAGGTCGCAAAGAGTACCGCTTTCACGCCATTCATTCGGAGGGAAGATAAATAAGAGGTGGCCTGGCGAATGAAATAACCATATTTATAAAGTTTTAGGAATGAATACTCCAATAGTGAAAGAAAAATGGATAAAAAACTTGATGAGAAGGATTTCGCGCTGATCGCGGAGCTGCGGAAGGATTCCAAGCTCTCTGAGCAGAAATTGGCAAGGAAGACCAGTATACCCATGACAACGGTGCACAACCGTCTGAGGAAGCTGCGCGGGCTTGGCGTGATAACCGGCTACACGATAAGGCTGGACCACGCCAAGCTCGGCAGGCCTCTGACAGCGTACGTGCTTGTCAAGGCGGCGCCCGGAACCGACCAGAAGAGGCTCCTTGGGCGCCTCTGCGCACTTCCGGGCCTCTGCGAGGGCGCCGTCGTGTCGGGAGGCGAGTTCGACGTTCTCCTCAAGATGAGGGCGGCGTCGCTGAGGGAGCTCGGGGAGGCCGTCACGGACGGCCTGAGGATGCAGAAGGGCGTCCTCGACGCGCGCATGATGATAGCTTACGAGAGCGCCGAGAGGGAGTGAGGAACGGGAGCGAGGTGTTCGTGATGAAGAAGGCGAGAAGGGAGAAGGGTAAGCCCGGGAATGCGGCCGCGCCGGAAGAGCAGCCTGCGGAAACGCCCGCGGCAAAGGCCGCCAAGCCCGGCGGCCCCGTAGCGGCGCCGCCCCAGCCGGACATGGCCGCGGTCCTGAAGGAAATGGAGAACGCGCTCTTCGCGGTCAAGTTCTATCCGGTTGCCGTGAACGAGGAGTCCAAGAACGAGGCGCTGAGGAAGCTCGAGGGCATATACGCCGGGGGGAGCGAGACGGTCCGCCAGATGCTGATATACATGCTCCATGAGAACCTATCCCAGAGCATGGAGCTCAAGACCATGCACACCCTCGAATACTTCAGGGCGAGGGGGCAGGGGGCGGGGGACCCGGCCCAGCACAGGATGAGCGTCTACCGGGCGATATTCAACTACAACACTTCGCTCGAAGGCCTCCTGGAGTTCATCAGGCTGCTCGGGCGCCTCCGGGGCGGGGACGACGGCATAAAGCTCCTCACCTACCACTATTCGCACCTCTGCGCGGCGGAGAACGAGGCGAGCCACGTGCTGCGGAACGCGATACTCGAGTCGCTCGGTAACTCGGAGTCCAAGTACGCGCTTCTTGCGCTTCTCGACTACGCCGAGTACACCGACAGCGAGCGCTCCTTCGGCAGGATAGTCAGCGCGCTGTCCGAGTGGGAGGACCGCCTCGAGTCGCTGGGCATGCCGGAAATCGAGAAGGAGGCTGTCCGCGAGAGGCTAAAAAGGATTGTCACGAGCGATTTCGGCGGGTCGCATTACGGATGAGGAGCCGGAGCCGCCGGTGGCTCGGGAAAATCGGGGGCGGCGCTATGCGGCTTCCGATGCTTCCGTGAAATCCAGCTGGGTCCTGCACTGCGGGTCCTCCTGGAGGAAGCCCGAGATGAAGAGCTTGAAATAGCCCAGGATGGGGACGCGGCCTATCACCACGCCGCGCACGCGGTCCTCCGGCACGGGGCGGTTGTAGGCGCCGTAGCGGTAGTCATAGACCTGGAGGTCGAGGAGCGGGTTGTTGTCGCCGCGCGTGAGGTAGTATTTCGAGCCGTTGGCGTCTATCACGAAGAATGCCCGGTGCACTATGTCGCCGATGCTTGCGTAGGCGTCCTCCGGCCGGGGCTGGTATACGATAACGTCGTTCGAGAAGTCGGTGAAGTATTCGGTTCCGTGGAACTCCACCGACCTGAGGCACGGCATGTGGGCGAGCGAGCCGTTCGAATATGCCAGGCTGCAGCGCTCGTAGCGGTATGTGAAGGGCCCCTTCGCCTCCACGACAGATTCCGGCGTGTTGATGAGGGCGCCGCACACGGCGGGCCGGCGGTCCGCGACGCAGTATGGGAAGAGCGAGCCGCTTATCGTCGCCTCCCCGCCCGGGTATGTGATGGCGGCGGGGCCGTTGAGCGCGGCCAGCTCTGCCCCGGTCATGCTGATTTCGTGCGCGCGAACGGGTGCGCCCTGCACGATGACGAAGTCCCCCCGCTGGAGGTTCGGGAGCATGCTGCAGGAGACCACCGCCGAGACGGGGGTGCTGGTGTCGAGCAGGAATGACGCGCCGAACCAGATGGCGAGCGCGATTGCGAGAGCGACCACGGTGTCGAGCGCCTCGTGCTTCCAGCCGTGCTTTGCCGCGCCCTCCTTCACCTCGGCCATCACGAAGTATGCGATTTCAAGGACCACTAGCAAGCCGAAGAGGACCGGAAGGAAGTTGAGCCCCGAGCGCGGGTCGCCGAAAAGGGCGTTGGATATGAGGGCGAGGGCGAGGGTGGAGAACAGGACGATAAGCTGGATGTGCGTCTTCCGGAGCTCCTCGCCGATGCCCGGAGACGCTCCCCCTGCGCCCCCTTTCGCCTTCATTTTACTACATCCCTGAACTGGGACCTGAATTCGAGCAGCTCCTTCCTGAGCATCTCGAGCGTCTCAAGAACGAGCTTTCCGGGCTCGCCCTTTTTCGTCCTCACGAAAAGCTTGGGATGCGCGACAAGCGGGTGCTCGACCTTGTAGGACGCGAACTCCACGTCCTTGTCCTCGCTGAGCCTCTCGGCGAGCATCTGGGCGAGCGACTGGTCGCAGCCGCAGAGCTCCATCTCGATGACATTCTTCTCGTTCGTAAGTATGCGTACTTCCATGTCCTGCACCTCGGATCAGTATGAACCGGCCCTTCCGCCCGGGCCCGGGCGCCTTCCGAAGGGCCTGCGCCGGTCGCCGCCCCTGCGGTCGCCCCCCTCGCGGCCCCCGCTTCCGCGGAACCCGCCGCGCCGCTCGAACCCGCCTTCCCTGCGCCGCGGGAACCTCTCCCTGCGCTCCTCCTCTGGAGGGGGCGCCTCGCCCTCTTTGAGGGGAAGCTTGCGCCGCTCCTTCCAGAAGCAGGCGGGGCAGATGAATATGCGCTCATGGAGCCCCATCCGGCTGCGGCACTTGGGGCAGAACGCCATGATGACTCCGCAGTCGTGCGGAAGAATCGTGATTTCAAGGCCGCTCTTTTCGACTTTGCTGATTTTCGCCTTGACTATGTCGCCTATCTTCACCTCGTCGCGCATGTCGCGGACATATCCCCTGCGCACCGCGGTGACCGGAAGCACGGCCTCGAACTCGACGCCGCGCCCGCCGCCCTCGGCCTCCTCGAGGGGTATGCAGCCGCCGATGGCCTTGTTCAGGCCCGCCTTGATGATTAGGCAGTATGCCGCCATCCCGGGCTCGGGCTTCCTGAGCGTCCTTCCCTTGACGAGGACCTCGGCCTTCCCCGGGGCGCTCGCATCCTCGCCGGCCCCGGCCGAATAGACCTCGTCGTTTTCCGAGTATGTGTTCTGGCCCGGCTCGGCCTCCTCGGCGCTGGTGAGGTGGTCTCCGGGCAAAACTAGCTTCTTATCCATGGTAATGCCTCTATGGGTCGAAGAGGATTTACTATTGAAAAGGAAGAGTTTTTAAAGATGGATAGTGCGTTCTCTCTGAAATGGCGGTGGGTCCATGAAACGCCCGGTGCTTGTCCTCTGCATAGACCGCGACAACGACCTTTTCGAGAAAGGCAAGGTCAGCGGCCCCCTCGTCGGCAGGGAGAAGAACGTCCAGGGCGCGCTGGCGCTGTCGCTCGCGGACCCCGAGGACCCCGACTCCAACGCTATATACTATGCCGTCAAGACGTACGACCAGATGAGGGCCGAGGGCTTCAATGTCGAGGTCGTGACGCTCACGGGGGACAAGAAGCTCGGCTACCGCGCCGACAAGGAAGTCAGCTCGCAGTTCGACAGGATAATAACCGAGCTCAACCCCTCATCGTGCGTCCTGATATCGGACGGCGCCTCCGACGAGGAGATAATACCGATAATCAAGTCGAGGCTCAAGATAGACTCGACCAAGATAGTGTTCATCAAGCAGGCCAAGGAGCTCGAGAAGACGTATTTCGTCCTTCTCGAAAAGCTCAGGGACCCCCATTTCGCGAAGACGATGATCGGCATCCCCGCCCTGCTTCTCCTGCTCACTGCCGCATCGGTCACGCTCGGCTGGGGCTGGCTGCCGATAGTGATAGCGGTGGCCGGATACGCCCTGCTCCGCGTGTATGGCATAGAGGACTGGTTCGCGGACATCCTCAAGGACTTCCGGTTCTCGTTCGAGCGCACCGCCTGGATAGGATACATCGGCGCGGGGGCGGTCCTCACCATAGGCGTTTCCGTGGCGTACCAGACTCTGCAGAAGGGGGTCGCGCTCGGGCTTCCCAACGACAAGCTCATAGCCCTTGTGGGGGGAAGCGTGAGCTGGATAGCGTTCACCGCGCTCCTCCTTGTAATGGCCGGCAAATCAATCGACGCGCTCATGGAGAAGAAGAAATACCGCATCGCGAAATACATGCTTTATACCGCCGCCGGAGGCCTCGCGGCTTTCGTAGTCCTTGTCGGCAGCAGCTGGATAGCCAACCTCAACGAGCCCTATGTGGACTTCGGCCAGTTCCTGTTTGCTATCGCCCTGTCGCTCGTGCTCGGGTACGTGGCGGCCTACGTGGTCAACTGGTACCGCAAGGAGGTCCTGATGGACATGAAGGTCGAGGGGAAGGAGGCCATCACCGAGAACGGCACGTACCTCGGGAAGATTGTCGGCATAGACGGCCGCAGGGGCAAGGTAATAATACAGACGATATTCGACAAGAGGTACGCGCTGCCGATGTCCGCGGTCGTCTCGGTCGAGGACAACGTCGTGCTGAAATCCGGGGAATGAGCGGGGCGGCGCGCCCTGCGCGCATGCCGGAATCCAGGCGGGCCCTGCAATCAGCCGGACTGGCGCTTCATCTTGCGCAGGAGCTCCTTCTTGGCCCTGCAGTCCTTGAGCGCATGCTCGAGGACGTCGGAGATGTCCTTGACGAGCACGACCTCGATTTTCTTGGCCCGCTCGGCGGGCAGATAGACGTCCTGGGCGTTGGCCTCGGGTATCAGCGCCTTCCCTATTCCTGACTCGATGGCCGCGTCAATCTTGCCGGTGATGCCCCCGACGGGAAGCACGCGGCCGCGCACGTCCAGCGACCCCGTCATCGCGACGTCCTGCCGCACGGGGATTTCCGATATCGCCGATATCACGGCGACCGCGGTCGATATCGATGCGCTGTCGCCCTCCACGCCCTCGTAGGTCTGGAGGTACTGTATGTGGAGGTCGGTCCGCGCGATTGCGGTCCCGATGTATTTCTTGAAGATGGCGGACACGTTGTCGACCGCCTCCTTGGCTATAACGCCGAGCTTGCCGGTCGCTATCACGCGGCCCTCGCTTTTCGACGCCGCCGGCGTCGCCTCCGCCACAATCGGCAGGACGAGCCCGGCGCGCGAGTCGCCGAGGACCGCGAGGCCGTTCACGCGCCCGACCTCCGCGCCGCTCGTTATTATCGTCTGGTACTCCTTCTTGTGCTCGATTATTTTCGCGCCGAGCTGGCTCTCGATGGACTTGAACACCTTCTTCGCATCGAGGACCTCGGCCTTCGTGACGAGCGCGACCCCCTTCTCGCGCGCGATGTCCCCGGCCGCGCGGACGAGGCCGCCGAGCTCGCGCAGGTTCAGCGTGAATTTCCTGCGCCTGCCTGACATGCGGCGCGCCTCCTCTATGATTTCCGAAACCGCGCCCTGGTCGAAATGGGGTATCTTGCCGTCGCGCCTGACCTCCTGCGCGATGAAGCGCACGAGCGCCGCCTCGTTCTCGGGGGAATCGTCCATGGAATCCTCGACGTAGACCTCGTATCCTCCGCCCCGGATGCGCGAGCGGAGCGCCGGGTGGATGTGCGCCATGTCGGGCAGGTTGCCGGCCGCGACAAGGACGAAGTCCGTCGGCACGGGCTGCGTCTTGACGAGCGCGCCCGAGCTCATCTCGCTCTGGCCGGTAATCGGGTACTTGCGCTCCTGCATCGCCGTGAGTATCTCCTGCTGCCAGTTGAGCTTCATCGATGCTATCTCGTCGATGAAGAGCACGCCCCGGTTGGCCTGGTGTATCGCCCCCGCCTCGACCCGCAGGTGCGCGGGGGTGCCGAGCCCGCCGGACTGGAGCGGGTCGTGCTTGATGTCGCCCAGCAGCGCGCCCGAGCGCGAGCCCGTCGCGTCGATGAACGGCGCGGTGAAGCGCTCGCTGTTGTCGACGATGAGCTTCGGGTTGCTCTGCTCGGTTATCATGAGCCGCCTTCCGAGGCCCGCCGTGGCGTTCGATATTATCAGCAGGAAGCCGAGCCCGAGCACGGTCACTATGGCGAGCATCTTCACGTTCTCGGCTATCTCGCTCGCGAGCACTATCGCCAAAATCAGCAGGCCGGCGAGGCCGATTATCAGCGTGGATGGCGGGCCCCTGGGCTCCTCGCGCGGCTTCTGGTATGTGGAAACGCGCCTTCCGAGGCCGACCCGCAGCGGCTTCGGCGCCTTCTCCTTCGATTCGGAGGCGCGCTTCATCTTCTCGAGCTCCTTCGCCGAGAAGTACCTCTCCAGCTTGTTCCGCTTCACGTAATCATAGTCCGGATGCGTGCTCATGACACGCACGAGCGGCTGGTTCTCGTTGTTCGGGTTCGGGTAGACCAGGACGTCCTCGAGGCGCTCGCTCTGCATCAGCTCTGCCATGGCCTGCGCCATCATGCTCTTGCCCGTGCCGGGGGGGCCTATCAGCAGGACGTTGCGCTTCTGCCTCGCGGCCTTCCTGACGATGTCTACCGCCTTACCCTGCCCGATTATCTGGTCGATGATGCGCTCGGGGACAGCTACCTCTGCGGTTGATTTGATTGACATAGGATTATCACATGGATATGGGGCCGGATGGGGTATTAATTACTTTCTCTGCCGCCGCGCCTCACGAAACGACGCGGACCCCTTTGAAGGCGATTTTGGGTGACACCAGGGAGCCGAATGTCCTTGCCGTCTTCCCGATGCCCTCTATGTTGCGGAACAACTCGAAGACATTCGCGCTGAGCATGAAGCCCTTCAGCGGCCTGCGCCCCCCATCCTCAACGAGATACGCCGCGCTCACCTCGAGGCCTACGTCCCCGGTGGTGGGGTTGGCGGTGTGCGAGCCGTGGGCTGAGAGCACCTCGATGTGCCGCCCCAGCTCCGCGAAGTCCTCCACGTCGCCCGGCGAGATTACTATGTTTGAGACGCTGATGCCGGGCGGGGCGTCGTATGAGTCCCGCGCGCAAGAGCCCGGCTCGCCCGCATTCGCGAGCGCCGCGGTCTCCCTGTCGTAGAGGAACGCAGAGACCGTGCCAGAATCGACGAGTTTTCTCCGCTCAGAAGGCGTGCCCTCGTCGTCGAAAGGCCGCGAGTTTATCGCGCCGCAGAGGGGGTCGTCGGCGATTGTAAGCATCTCGGAAAACGTCTTTTCGCCCGCAACGAGCTTCGTGATTCCCCTCCGCTTCCAGTCTCCGGAGAAGGACGGCAGGAGCGGCTCGAGCACGTTGTCGAGCGCCTCCTGCGATATCACAACCGTGTATTGGCCGGCCTCGGGCTTTCCGGCGCCCTTCATCGAAAGCGCCATGTCCGCGGCCTGGCAGCCGAGAATCGAGGCCTCCGCGGAGGGCATGCGGTTCGAAGCGGCGTAGGCGAACCCGAAGCCGTCATCGTGCATGCATTCTACGTAGAGGGAGAACGCGCTGCGGGGGTATTCGCCCGAAAAGCCCTCGGTGTTCTCGAGTGAGATTCTGCTTTTTTCGGCCCCGAGAATGACCCTCGCCTTACCGCCGGGCGATTCCGCGCAGGCCCTCGCCTCTTCGACCATGTCGCGCAGGGGAGAGAAGTCTTCCGGGTCGAACGCCCGGTCGAGCAGGTCCGGCGGCGGCGTCGCCGACGGCGGGGCGAAAGAGAATCCGCTTTCGACAGAATGCGCCGAAAGGGCCTGCGCCCTTGCGAGCGCATCGTTGAGCATGGATTCGTCCTGGCAGTATGCGAAGCCGAGCCTCCGCCCGCAAAGCACCCTCACCGCGATTCCGCAGGTCGTGTCGGACTCGCGGGATTTGAGCTCGCCTCCGCTGTATGAGAGCCGGGCCGACTGGGATTCGACCCTGAAAACCTCGCGCGAATCCATGCGGACGCCGTCCTGATGGCTTGCCTTCCGCGGCTCAGCCCTTTCTGCGCTTCCTGCCGCCCTTCATGCCCCTCCAGTAGAACACGGCGAAGGCAAGGAGCAGCAGGAGCGCGAGCAGCAGCGCGATTGTGAGCGCCCCCTGCCCGAATAGCGCGGTGTCGGAGCCTTCGCCCCCGTCCGGGCGGGCGAAAGCCGCGATTGCGATGCTCCTTAGGATTGTGCCGTTGCGAAGGAGCGAGACGCGGTATTCGCCGGGTTTGCCGAGCGGGAGCGCGAACGTGCCGTCATCGCCGGTCGTTCCGCTCGTGTTCTTCCCGTCCGGGCCGGTGACCACATAATCGCACCCAACGCAGGGCTTGCCGTCCGATGTCGCGTTGCAGTCAATCTGCGCGCCCGCGAACGCGGTGCCCGTGCACGAAACGTTGCCCTGCACGCACTCGTTCAGGATGCAGGCGTAGCCCTCGGGGCAGATGGGGCAGTCAGGCGCGTTCCCGCAGGCATATGGCACGAGGGTGTGGTTGACCGCGTATCCGCAGCCGGAGACCGCCTCGCAGCGACCGCGCTGCGCCACGGCGCTGAGCATGCAGAACTCATCGTCCGCGCAGTCGGAATCCTCGGTGCACCCGGGGCTTTCCTGCGGCGGCTTCTCCACGCACACGTGGCTCTCGCAGACATCGCCGGCCGGGCAGTCTGAATCCTGGCAGCATTCGTATTCCACGCAGGCGTGGTTCTTCACCACGCCGCAGCCGCATTGCACCGGGACGCACTGGCCGTTTTCGCAGTATTCCGCATCCGGGCAGTCTGCATCGGCTGCGCACTCCGGGCACGAGCCGCACGGGGCGAGTTCGACAGTAGTCAGGCTGGACGGGAAGTCGTCGAGGGTGGCCTTGATGTCCACCCTGCGGCCGCAGGCCATGAATGCATAAACGCCCTGCGCGTCGGTGTCCCCCGTGTCGATGAGCGTCGCGTCGCTCGTGTCCTTCACGGAGATGTGCGCGCCCTCCAGGGGGACCCCGTTCCCGTCAAGGACGGTCACGACCGCCCCCTCGCAGGAGACGTCCACCTGGATGATCATCGTATTCTCGTAATCGTCATCGTCGCCCGGGCCGCTGGGAAGGTATGGGAACGCAAGCCCAGCCAGCATGGCGAAGACCATGAATGCCGCAATGAGTCTCATGCATCCAGATGGCCGCATAATCATTATAATATGGTGTGGGGCGGGGGGAGGTTAATAACCCCCTTCTCCGTAGGGATGCCATGAGGCTTTTTGTTGCCGTTCCTGTTCCGGAGGACATCAGGGAGAGGGCGGCCGCCGCGGGGCGGGAAATCGCCCTTGGGGGGGTCGTCCCGGTGAAGCCGCAGAACATGCACCTCACGCTCAGGTTCATCGGGGAGGCAACGGAAGAGGATGCGAAGGCCATCGCATCCGCGCTCAGGGCCGTCCGCTTCGCGCCGTTCGAATGCGCAATCCGCGGCGTGGGCGCCTTTCCGGGCGGGAACTATGTCCGCGTCGTATGGGCTGGATGCGAGAGCAAAGGCGCGCTCGAGGCCCTGGCCTCCGCGGTTGCGGCGGCATTGAAGGGCTTCGGGGGGGACGAACGCTTCGCAGCGCACCTTACGATAGCGAGGGTGAAGAGGAAGGCCGACCTCGGGGCGTTCCTGGAGAAGCGCCGCGCGGAGGATTTCGGCTCCTTCAAGGCCGATTGCTTCGAGCTGGTTGAAAGCGTCCTTGCCCCGGGCGGCCCGCAGTACCGGGTGCTTGCGGAGTTCCGCGCGGAGGGGGGCGATGCTTGAGTTCCTCCCCGCTCTCGGGTCCCTCGCCTCATACGGGTCGATGGGAGCGGTCTCGAAGATGGCGATAGGCAGGCTGGGCAGGCACAGGGCCGTCGCCTACTCCTATGCCGCCCTGGCAATTCTTCTCGCCGCAGCCGCGCTCGCCTCAGGGCTCGGCCGCTGGCTTCCATGGGGCATGCTTCCGATCTACGCGCTACAGATAGCCGTCGGGGCAATCGGCTCCGTTGCCGAGTACAAGGCGCTCCACTACGGGAAACCGGGCATCATAATCCCGGTCGGCCGGATAAACAGCGTTCTCGTCCTCGCTGCGAGCATGGCGTTCCTCGGTGAACAAATATCCGCCGTGCAGGCGCTCGGGAGCGCGCTAATCGTGCTGGCGGCACTTGTCATCGCGAGGGACGAGGGGGGCAGGCTCAGGCTCGAGCCCTGGATGCCGTTCCTCGCCGTGTCTGTCCTGTGCAGAGCGTATTATTACACCGCGATAGCGCAGTTCGTGTCTGCGCTCGGTGCCTTCGGCGCGAGCCTCTGGCTGGAAATCGGCATCGGCGCCTTCATCGTCGCGTTCCATGCGCTCCGCGGGAGGGACCTGTCGCTCCCCCGCCCCGCCTCGGGCGCCGCGCTTCCGCTCGCCGCGGGAATACTCCTGTTCTGCGGCTCGCTGCTCTATAGCGCCTCCGTGGGGCTGATAGGCGCGGGCCTCACTTCGGCCATATATTCGGGCACCCCGATCGTGAATGCGGCCCTCGCCTACGCGCTCCTGGGCGAGAGGCTGGATGCGGCCAAATACGGCGCCGTGGGCCTCGTAGTGCTGGGGCTCGCGCTGGTTTTCATAGGATGAGAAGAAGGGAAAATGAAAAAGGGAAGGGTGCGCTCAGCCGAGGAGCGCGTCGATTGCGAGCTTCAGCTTGGCGTACTCCGGGCTCGCTATGAGGACATAGGTGTTCCCGTCGTCAGTGACGCCGTACTCGAAGCCTGCGCCGGCCGCTGCCGCCTTGACCTCGGCCTCGCTGAACTTGGACGCGTCCGCGAGGATGTAGAAGGTCGGGGTTCCGGCGCTCCCGGTGTTGTATCCCGAGACCGCCTGCCAGTCGCTCGTGAAGTCCTCCACTTCCGTGGCATAGGTGTCTGCGTCGAGGCAGGCCGCGAAGGCGGCCTGGTCGAGCCCGCTGATGTTCTGGGCGAGCAGCTTCAGGTTGTCCTTGGAATACTTTCCGTCGTTCTCCTCGGGCGTCTGCGCGTCGTAGATGGCATCATGCATCTCCCAGTACTTGCCCTGGGCGTTGGCGCACATGGCCGCGTTTGACGCGTCCACGGACTCCTGGCCGAGGAATGCCACCGGATAGTGCCTGAGCGCGGCCTTGCCGGTGTCGACATAGTCGGCCTCGTAGCTCTTGATTGTCCCGATGATGGGCCCGTAGCGCGAGGCGTAGGCGTCGGCCCATGCCGAGCCGTATGTCATGCCGCAGAAGGGGCACTGGAAGTCCGAGAACTCGATTAGCGTCAATCCGTTCGATTCCGAGCCCTTCAGGGGGGAATCAGAGAGCAGCGATGGCACCCTCATGACGGGAGCTTCGGCGGCTTCGGCAGTGCCGTTTCCGCTCTGGTTGGCCGCGGGCTGGACCGTGCTCTCGTTGCACGGCGGGCATGTGAGCGGGGGGCTCTTGACTATCCCGAATCCCTGCGTGAGCGCCGATATCACAAGGAGCACCGCAAGGCCCATGATGACGATTCCGTAGAACACGTCTTTGCTGAGCGTGACCTGATTCGATGGGCTGTCTGACAACATATCACCTCTCCTAGAGAAAAACGATATTAATTGCGCTCCAACCCTATTTAATGGTTTTGAAATGGCGCGCCCATGGCGGGGATAACTATAATAAGATTCCAGGGGCATCCCCCTTGCTGGTCTTATGGTCACACTCGACCGCGCGATAATCGCGTCATACGAGAAGGAAGGCAAGAGGTTCGAGCTCTATGTCGACCCGGACGCCGCATACGCGTTCGTGGAGAGGCGCAAGCCGGACGTCAAGAACATCCTTGTCGCCGAGGAGATATACGAGGACGCGAAGAAGGGCGAGAAGGCGAAGGCCTCGGACGTCCAGAAGGTGTTCGGCACGAGCGACATCCTCGAGATCCTGGAGTTCGTGCTGAGGAACGGCGAGGTCCAGCTCACCACCGAGCAGCGGAGAAAGAAGGTGGAGGAGAAGCGCAGGCAGATTGTGGCGATTCTGCTCCGTGAGGCGATAGACCCCAGGACCAAGGCGCCGCACACGCAGATACGCCTCGAGCAGGCCATGGAGCAGGCCCGCATCCACGTCGACCCCTTCAAGGACGCGCGCGAGCAGATGGAGGAGGTGGTGAAGGCGCTCCGCCCCATCCTGCCCATGAAGTTCGAGAAGATGAAAATCGCGGTCAAGGTTCCGGCCGCCTTCGCGCACAAGTGCTACGGCACCCTGAAGAACTACGGAATCGAGCGGGAGCAGTGGCTCAATTCGGGCGAGCTGGTCGCCGTTGTCGAAATATTCGGCGGGCTCCAGGGCGAGTTCTACGACAAGCTGAACAAGCTGACCGCCGGCCAGGTCGAAACCAAGGTGCTGCCGTCCTGAGCCGAGTGTGCCGGTTAAAAAATCTTTCCATCCATACTCAGTCCGTACAGAGACACGAAAAGGAAAATAGCTTATGCTAGTTCCTGGTTTTGGATAAAAAAGGAGCCGCAGCCCGCAGACGCGGGCCGGACAAAAGAGGTAATTGAATGGAAAGGAGAATCGTACTGCCGGGCGAGAGAATCGCGGACGGCAGGCTGAACGCCCCGAACACGTACTACAACGGGGAATCCACCTTCGCCGCAGTGGTCGGCATGATGGACGACGAGGGGCGGTACATACCGCTGGAGAACAGGTACCGGCCCGTCGTGGGCGACGTGGTGGTGGGCATGGTGACCGACGTGCGCCATGCCGGCTACGAGGTGGACCTGAACCTGCCGCAGGGCGGCTTCATCCCGACGCGGGATGTCCGGCTCACCCTGCAGCTCGGCGACTTCGTGATTTGCCGCATCAAGTCGGTGAACGAGGTCGGGGACGTGGACCTGGGAGAGGTCCGCAGGCTGCCCAAGGGCAAGATAGTGGAGTTCCCATCCGCCAAGGTGCCGAGGCTGATAGGCAAGAAGAGCAGCATGATAAGCCTTCTCAAGGACTACACCGGCGGCGACATAATGGTCGGCAACAACGGTTACGTCTGGATGAGCGAGAGGAGCGACATGCCCCTCCTGCTCAAGGCGATTAAGATGGTGGAAAGGAAGGCGCACAAGTCCGGGCTGACGGACGAGATGGCCAACTTCCTCCGCAAGGAGACCGGCGGGCGCATGCCAGGCAGGTCCGAGGAGGAGGAGCCGCCCTACGGCGGCGAGGGCGCCGGAGAGAATCCCTACCGGGAGCAGCAGGAAGAGCAGGAAGGTGAAAACAATGGCGAGCAGTGAAAGCAAGGTCCAGCTTATCATCGACGGAAAGAGGACCGACGGCAGGGGCGCGGAGGACCTCCGCGACCTGCGCATCGAGGTAGGGGTCATCCCCGAGGCGGACGGCTCATCCTTCGTGGAATGGGGCGGCAACAAGATAGTGTGCGGCGTCTACGGCCCGAGGGAGTGCATCCCGAGGCACGGCTCGAACCCGTACCATGCGCTCATCAAATGCAGGTACATGATGTCGCCCTTCGCGTCGCTCGAGGAGCACGGCCGGAGCGGCCCCTCCAGGAGGAGCGTCGAGCTCTCCAAGGTCATACGCGAGGCATTCGAGAACCTGGTTCTCGCTGAGAAGTTCCCGAACACCCAGATAGACGTCTACATAGACGTCCTTCAGGCCGACGGAGGCACGAGGACCGCAGCGGTCACGGCGGCCGCGGTCGCCCTCGCGAACGCGGGAATCCCGATGAAGGACATGGTGTCCGCGGTGGCTGTCGGAAAGGCGGGCGGCATGCTCGCCATCGACCTCAACAAGATAGAGGACAACTTCGGGCAGTCCGACATGCCCCTTGCGATATCGCACAGGGACGGCAAGCTCCTGCTGCTGCAGATGGACGGCATGCTGACCAAGGACGAGGTCATGCAGATGATCGACATGGCCGGGCGCGGATGCGAGAAGGTCCACGAGATCCAGGCTGGCGCCCTCAAGAGGTTCTACGAGAAGGGCGAGGACGAAGGCATTAAGTGGTGAGAACATGGGTGAAGAAGTCAAGGATATCATCATGTCCCACATAAGGAGGGACATCATGGGAGCCACGCTCGAGAAGGGCGTGAGGTTCGACGGCAGGAAGTTCGACGAGTACAGGCCCGTCGAGGTCCAGAAGGGAGTGATAAAGACCGCGGAGGGCTCGGCCATCGGGAAGATAGGCGACTCCATGGTGCTTGTCGCGGCCAAATTCGACATCGTGAAGCCGTTCGCCGACAGGCCCACCGAGGGCGTGCTCATAACGAATTCCGAGCTGCTGCCCCTGGCGTCGCCCGGATTCGAGCCGGGGCCCCCGAACGAGAATTCGATAGAGGTCGCCAGGGTCGTTGACAGGGCGATTCGCAGCGCCGAGGTCGTGGACATCAATTCGTTCTTCGTTGAGGATGAGAAGGTGCTCGGGCTCTACCTGGACATCTACGTGCTCAACCATTCGGGGAACTACACGGACGCCGCAACGCTCGCGGCGACGGCGGCCCTCATGGACGCGAAGAGGCCGAAGGTGGAGGGGGGCAAGATAATCCGCGGGGAGAACACGGGCCCCCTGGGGCTCCCGAGGCTCCCGGTCACCACCACCATGATTAAGGTGGGAAACCACTGGCTCGTCGACCCTTCGAGGGACGAGGAGCGCGTGCTCGAGACATCGCTCACAATAGGCACGACCGAGGAGCACGTGTGCGCCATGCAGAAGGGGAGGGGCTCGCTCACAAGGGAGGAGCTCTCCGACGCAATCGACATAGCATTTAAAACAGGAAACGACCTAAGAAGGGTGCTGAAAGGGTAGGTGGACTCATGTATACTGCCAAATACGGCGCTTCGAACAGGAAGCTCGTCGACAAGGCCATCGCCGCCAAGAAGACGAGATACGAATGCCCCAGGTGCCACAAGCTCAAGCTGGCGCGAAAGGCGACTGCCATCTGGAGGTGCAGGGGCTGCGACGCCAAGTTCGCGGGCGCCGCGTACTCCTTCAGGAGCGAGGCGGGCGAGATAGCCGCGCGCATAATAGGCGAGTACTCGCGGACCGAGTGAGGGGTGCATGACGAATGGGAGAGTACAAGGACCCCAAGACTGGAGTGGCCGTCGCGGTCAGCGGAGACAAGTTCGCGTTCCCCACCACGGGGGCCAAGATTCTTCTGAAGTCCAGGCCTCCAATCGCCACAGTGGTCCAGACGGACTGACTTTTCATTTTTTCCGGCCTTTGGGAGGCCGATGCCCATGATTACCACCTGCAGGAACGCTTCCGCGGGCACAAGGAGGGCCGCAAAACGCCTTGCGGCGGAGGCCGGCGCCCGTTATGTGGCGCGGGGCAAGAAGACGATGGACATGCTCGCCTCCGATGCGCGGAGGCTCGGCGAGGAAGAGATTTGCGTCCTCGAGGAAAGGGGCGGAAGGCCCCGCGCCATCGCAATGGCTTCTGTCGACGAGCTCGGCGCCTGGCGGTGGAAGGGGGAAAGGCTTTTGAATCCAGCCGCGGAAGAGGAAGGGAAGGAGGGGCTCCATTGAAGGCCGGATGCGTCATAAGGGCCGCGTTCCCTGACGGAAAAAGCGCAAGGGCAGCCGCGGACGCGCTCGCCCACGAGAAGGGCGTCGGGGGGGCGCGCTCGCAGACGCGGCTTTCCGTGGACGGGAGCTCGCTGGAGATAAGCATCGAGGCCGGCGACGTGGTCGCGCTGCGCGCCGGGGCGAACGCATGCCTGCGGGCATTGCAGGTTTTCGAAGGTATCGATAATGAAGAGGTGCAACGATGAAGAAGGAACCGGATGACCTGAACAAGGAGCTTATCGAATACGAGAACATGGAGAAGCAGCTCGAGGTGCTGCTCATCCAGAAGCACCAGCTCCAGATACAGCTCAACGAGATTCGGCATGCGCTAGACGAGCTCAAGAAGGCCAAGGGCGACGTCTACCGCTCCGTGGGCTCGATTCTCCTCCACACCACGAAGGAAGAGGCCGAGTCCGACCTCAAGGAGAGGAACGAACTGGTCGAGGTCAAGCTCAACGCCATCTCAAAGCAGGAGGAGAAGCTCCGCGGCATGGTCGTAGACACCCAGAAGAGGCTGCAGGAGAAAATGAAGGGCTATGCAAAAGGCTGATGCCGCCGCGGCTTTCAGGGAGCTGCAATCCGCCTGCGCAGGCAAGCGCGTCGCGATAGCGACCCACAACAGGGCCGACCCGGACGCCATCGCGTCCGCCTTCGCCCTGTCCCAGGCGCTCCCCGGAAGCGTGATATGCTCCGACGAGGAGATGAGCGAGAGCGCAAGGCTTCTCGCCGGGCGGCTCGGAATAGGGGTCAGGCCCCTTTCCGGCCTGGACAGGAAGGGTTTCGAGGGCCTCGTGGTGACCGACACGAGCGCCTACACGCTGATTCCCGGAGCCCGGGGATGGCGGCTGCTCATGATAATCGACCACCACCAGCCCGAGGGGCGGGACATGGAGGCCGGGGTGATGGTTGTCGACACCGAATCGCCATCGGCGTCCGAAATCGTGGCGAACATGCTGCCCGATGTAGGCGGGGACGCGGCGTTCGCGCTCGCGGTCGGCATAATAGCTGACGCCGCGCGCTTCAAGTCCGCCAGGGCCGCGACCTTCTCTACGCTCTCGCGCCTGATGGAGCGCTGCGGCGCGCCCTATTTCGAGCTCCTATCCTATGCCGAGCCGGACCCGAAGCCCGAGGCGAAGATAGCGATGCTAAGCGCGATGAAACGCGTCGAATTCCTCTACAGCGGGGGCTACATCATCGCGACATCGGAGGTGGGAAGCAACGAGAGCGACGCGGCTTCCCTGATAGCCGAGGCGGCTGACGTCGCCTTCATAGCCAAATGGAAGGATTCCGAAAGGGAGACGCGGATTTCCGCGCGCGCCCGAAAAAGCGTGAAGATACCCCTTAACCGGGTCCTTGCGCGCGTGGCCGAAGAGCTCGGGGGCGCCGGAGGCGGGCATGCCAAGGCGGCCGGCGCGGCGCTCAAATCGCACACCGCCCTGGCGCTCGAAAAATGCGTCGAGGTCTTCACACTGATGGCCGAAACCGGGGAAACCGGCTAGGCCAGTATGGTCTGCTCCCTCTTGGGCCCCACCGAAACGATGCCGGCAGGGATGCCGAGCCTCTTTTCCACGAACCTGACATAGCCTTGCGCGTTCTTGGGCAGGTCCTCCATCCTCCTGATTCCGGAGATGTCCTCGCCCCAGCCCGGAAGCTCCTCGTAGACCGGCTTCGCCTTCGCGAGGCGGGCCAGGTCGGGGGGGAAATCCTGCGTGCGCTCGCCGTCTATCTCATATGCCGTGGCCACCCTGATGACCGGCAGGTTCCGGAGCACGTCCAGCTTCGTGAGGGCGAGGGAGTCCACCCCGTTGAGCATGCACGTGTAGCGCAGGACCACGATGTCGAGCCATCCGCAGCGCCTCGGCCTGCCGGTCGTGGTTCCGAACTCGTGCCCGGCCTCCCGCAGCGCCTTGCCGGTCCTGTCCTGGAGCTCTGTCGGGAACGGGCCTTCGCCCACGCGGGTGGTGTATGCCTTCGCGATGCCCACCACCCTGCGGATGCTTTTCGGGGGGAGGCCCGTGCCCGTGCAACCCGCCCCGCTGGTGGCGTTGGATGATGTCACATACGGGAACGTGCCGTGGTCGATGTCGAGGAGCGCGCCCTGCGCGCCCTCGAGAAGGACGTTCCGGCCGTCCCTCACCGCCCGGTTCAGGATGACCTGGGTGTCGGCGATATGCGGGCGAATCATGCGCGCGCTCCCGAGCAGTGACGAGAGCACCTCCTCGGCGTCGAAATCCTGGAACCCGAGGGCGCGGAGCACCGTCCTCTTGTGCTCGGCTATCATCAGGACCTTGGCTCGGAGCTCGGCCTCCGGGAGAAGGAGGTCGCATGCGCGTATCGAATAGGTCCTTGAGGCCTTGTCGGAATATGCCGGGCCGATGCCCTTCTTCGTCGTCCCGATTTTGCCGCTCGCCTCGAGCCCGCCGTCCATTATCGTGTGCCAGGGGAGGATGAGGTGCGCGGCGGAACTGACGAGAAGGTTCTCCATCGAGTACCCCCGAGACTCCACCGCCTCTATCTCCTTCACGAGCGTCCCGGGGTTCACGACGACCCCGTTGCCTATCACCTTGGTCTTCGCCGGGTAGAACACGCCCGAGGGCGTGAGATGGAGCCTGAACTCCTCGTTCCCCTTGATGACTGTGTGCCCGGCGTTGTCGCCTCCGTTGAAGCGCACTATGTAGTCGAAGTCCTTCGCGAGCATGTCGACTATCTTGCCCTTTCCCTCGTCCCCCCATTGGAGGCCCAGGATGAGAGTTGCGGTCATGCTGATGAATAGGAAAGAAGGGAATAAAAAGCCGGAGAGAGCCCGGGGGGCTCAGTCGGTTTTCAGCGCCTTGAGGGCGGCTTCGTTGTCGGACGCGCCCAGAAGGACGTAGGAGAGCGTCGGGGACATCGTGACCGAGAAGGCGTAGGTCAGGTTGATGCCCTTGTCGGAGATTTTCTTCGCCGCATCTGCCATGGTGCCGGGCTTGTTCTCGAGCCTGATGATGATTACCTCCTTCTCCATGAAGACGAAGCCCGCCTTCCTCAGCACATCCCTTGCCTTGCCGATGTCCTTCGCCTCCAGAATCAGGTGGGTGTTGATGCTGCGATCCTCCGGCGGCATGACAATCGCCTTCACGCCGGCGCCGTTTAGAACCTCGGAAGCCCTCTTGACTTCGGAAAAGCTCGGTTTCTCCAAGAACAGTTCTACGACAATTCGGTCTTCTTCCATATCCTCACCAGCCTATTATTTCACAGTATTCCCGACATCAATCTTATTAAAAGCGACGGTCGGCAGGCGCCCCGCAAGGGGCATGCCGGCGAAGAGGGGCATCGCCGCGCATTCAGCATCATATTAATATATTTATAAACACTTCTAAACACACCCATTCCAGATGGTGGAACCATGAGAAGGCTCACACACGCTGAAAACAGGGGGGATGCCAAGGGGGTGCATGAGAGGCGCCCGGAGTTCAGGAGCAGGGCGGCTGCGCTGCTCGCCATCGGTGCGGCATGCCTGCTGCCCGCCTGCGGATGCGAAAGGGGCTCGTCGGGGAGCTCTCCCGCAAGGGAAACGCCGGCCCAATCCTCATCGGCGAATGCCATAGAATCGCCTCCGCAGCCCCAGCCTTCGATGGCTCCGCGCCCTGCGGCTCCATCATCCTCATCTCCGGCGGCTGCTCCGCCGGCTTCGGCGGCGGGCCCTTCGGAAGGAGGCGCTGCACCCGCAGCATCAGGCTCTTCCATGGCGGGGCCAGGCGCAGGCGTTCCGCCTTCAGCCGCCCCTCCGGCGGCATCCGGCGCGCCGCCCGTTCAGGAGATTATAGCATGCCCGGACAACCCGGCGATAGAGAGATGGGCGCAGAAACGGAGCCTCGAACCACTGCTGGTCAAGGCGTTCATTGTCGCCCAGAGCGGAGGCGATGCGTGCGCCGCCGGCAGGGCGTGCAGGGAGGGCTACGACGGCCCTGGCTGCATGCAGCCGGGGGTGGCCAGGGACGAGGGATACAGTGCCGGGTTCGACGAGATGCACGACCCGGACGGCCGATGTCCCTTCACAAACGCCCCGGCAGGCGCGGGAGACGCGGACTGGAGATTCATCGGGCTAGGCCTGATGGGGGGAGTCGAGCCGCCATACACGTTCTGGCCCTCCGACCAGCACCCGGACGGCACGGACGGCGCCTATGCGGACGTCATGGCAAGGAGCGGCCTGAGCGGCGTTGATTTCGGGGACGCCCGTGCGTGCAACCCGAGGTTCAACCCGTTCAACGCGGACGATTCGATTTGCCTGGGCACCTCCAGGCTCGAGAGGTACATGCGCGCCGCCAAGGCATGGGTTGCCGCGAACCGGCAGTCGCTCGGAATCGACACGCCTGAGAAGGAAAGGAGGCTACTCACATATATTGCCGGAAGCATGTATTCGGGCGTGTGGTTCTCGAAAAGCCGCTCGCTGGAGCACCCCAGGTGCGCCCCGGGCTCCACGAACGGCGCCTGCTGGACATCGGGCTTTGTTTCCGCCTCGGCCGCGACCGAGTCCTACTGCGGCTCGCCCGAGGGCAGGAACGACACCGAGCGCTGCGAATCGGGCCGCCCGAGGGCGAATCCGCCCGCGGAATGCAACGGCTTCACCGACTTCGTCTCGTTCGTGCGCAGCTGCGAGCTCCCCTACCTGCCTTCGGGGCGCGACATGGGATTCGCGGTGCTCGAAATCTACGGCAGGCTGAAAAGGTCGTGCGGCCAGAGATGAGGATTCGCGGCGAAAATCCCCTGAATACGCAGCGTTAAAAAAAACGCTGAGGGCAGGATTTGAACCTGCAATCCCAGGGGGACCGGTTAACTTTCAGTTTTGGGCCGCCTTTTCCCAAAAGGCGGGATTCAAGACCGGCGCACTACCAGGCTTCACGCCCGGGGCATTCTCCGCCCCGCGGCATTATGCGACCTCAGCAAATCATTCGGGTTCCAGCGTTGTCTGGCTCTCCGGAGGGGGCTGCGGCTGCTGGGCCTCCTCCTGCACGAAATACCTCCTGAACTTCTCGGTCAGCGTCAGCTTCGACGAACGGCCTGATTTCTTCGATTTCAGGAAGCCGCTTGTCACGAGCTCCTTGACATCGGAATACGCCTGCGTGCCGACCCTGCGGACAAGCTCGGATTTGAGGAGCCCGTCGTGCTTCGATATGTACGCAAGAGTCCGCAGGGCGCTTTTGCTTATCTCGGTGTCCTGCGCGTACTGCTTAACCTTGGGCGCCAGATCGTCCCGCACGCGCATGAAGAACCTGCCGTCCTGCTCGGAGATTTCCACCGCGCTGCCGCGCTCGTCGTATTCCCTGCGCAGCTCCGTGATGACGCCCTGCAGGTAGCCGAGGGCGCCTATCCCGGTGAGCGTCCTGAACTCCTCTATCGTCATGGCGCGGGAGCTCATGAACAGGGCTGCTTCTATCAGGCGTTTCTCCTCCTTCATGGGCATCACTTCTGCGGGGCCACTGCGGATTCGAGCAGTTCCCGCGAGTAGTCTACACGGTCAAGTTTTTTCTTCTTATGCTTTATCGCCAGGGCTATAAGCCTTGCCGAAGACCGCGGCGTCCGCTTGGACGTTTCGAGCTCGAGGGGCGCCTTCCCGTAGACCGCCTGGACGCGCTGCGTGCAATAGTCGAGCATCTCCGCCATGACGTTCTCATCGAGCTTGCGCTTGCCGTATCCGCGGGCGCGAAGGCGCCGGCGGAGCATCGAGGGCCTCGTGCGCAGGACCACTATCCAATCCGCCGGAAGCCTGACTTCGCAGGCGAGGTGCCCCTCCGCTATGAACGATTTCTCTTCCCTGAGGAAGGACAGGGCGCGCGCGAGGCGCCGGATGTCGACCGTGCCGCCCCTCCCCAGGAGGCCCTTCGCCCTGACGATTCCCTTGATGTCGATTAGCCGCAGGCCGCTGAGCCGGGCGAGGGCCTTGGAAACCGACGACTTGCCGGTCCCGGGCGAGCCGGTGATTATTATGCGCATGGTCAGAGCCTCCCCGAAAGCATCCGGAAATATTCACGGGCGGAATCGAGCGTCTCCGAGCCTTTGCGCGTCAGCCGGTAGTATTTCCTGCGCTCCCTGAATTTCGAGCTTATCAGCCCCTCGGCCTCGAGCTTGTAGAGCACCATGTACACCATGATGCGGTTCGGCCTGAAGAAGAACTCCCGCTCTATCTCGGATGACACGGAATAGGCGTAGAGTTCGCCCTTGGATTTCATTATTGAAAGGAGGTAGAGCCATAGGTTGCCGTTCGTGAGCAGGTTCTTGAGGCGCTTGATTGGCGCGGGCGGGCGTTCCATTCCACCAGCCTATGTGGCGTCGCGGAACTCGTGGTCCGGCGTGAGCGGGGTGTCGGAGCCTCCGGCATAGAGCTCGTCGGGGCGTTTATCCCGCGGCATCCTTTGCTCGATATGCTCCTTGACCTCTATCAGGTCCTCATGGCGCCTCATGCTGTGCCCGGATGCGGTCGAACGTATGCCGCCCATTAGCGCCGCCGTGTCCCCGACGTCGATTGTGACCGCGCGCGGCTGCGCTGTTTCTGGCGCCGCAACCGGGGGTGTCGCGCCGCCTCCGGATGGCGGAGCCTCCGGCGGGGTTGTGCCGCCGCCTGCGGGCGGGGACGGCGGGCGGTAGCCGCCCGAGCGCTCGACGCTGTCAATCTGGCCGAAGGCGGCCGAATACGATTCCGAAGCCTGCTCGAAGCGGCGTGCCGTCGCCGTATCTCCGAGCGCCCTTGCGGACCGCGCGGCGGTGTTGAACTGCTCCACTGCCGTAGCGATCTCCGCCCTTGCGGTGGAATAGTCCCCCTCGCGAACAAGCCTGTCGATGTTGTCCTGCCGGGCCGTTTCTTGGATGACCCGGATTTCAGCCGGAACTTCGCTTGCGGGCAATACGACGCCCGGCGCCGGGGAAAGCCCGAATGTGGAGTCCATCTGATGCGTATAGATTCCCGAATCCAGCCCTCTGGAGGCAAGGCCGTATTCGGTGGCCATGTATTCTGTCCGTGTCGTCGGGTCCCTGCGCACGTACATGTCGTCCGAGAACGCGCGCTCCTCCCGCGCCACGCTGACCATGGACGCCTGGCCGTAATCGAAGGTTGCGTCCCGGAGCCTTTCGACCGCCGCGACCGCGCCGGGGCTGTTCATGTCAAGCTGCGGACCCGTGGCTGTCTGTATGCTCGGCAGGGCGGTCGCCTGCTGCATTGCGGAAAGGGAGTGGTATTCGCGCACGGCGTCAGCGACCCCCGGCCCCATGTTATAGGCGCTAAGCGACTCCGGGCGGGTGAGAAGCAGCTGCGGGATGTTGTCGTCGCGCATGAGGCTTCCCGCGCCCGAGAGCGCGCTGATTCTCGTCAGGTCTGCCCCCTCGAGGCGGGTGCGCAGCTGCGGGTCCGTTCCAGAAAGGCTTTCGTGGAAGTCCGTGGCTGCGCCGCGTATCTGCGGTGCAAGAGGAGAAATGCCCCTTGAGATTGCATCGATGCTTTCAGGAGAATAAGGCTGCCCTGTCGCGGGGTCGTTCCTGCCCGCGAGCTGGGCGGCGACGGCCTGCCGCAGGTCGTCCTGGTTCATGGTCATGAGCTCGCGCACGCTCATGTTCCCGAGCATGCCTGGGAGAACGGCCTGCGCCACCGCCGCGTGCTCCTCCGAAAGGTTAGAGCCTGACGCCAGGGCGCCCACGCCATCGCGACTGCCAAGCGAGCTGAGGCCGTGGCTGCCTGCGCCGGAATCGGCATCGTGGACCGCGAGGGCGACGGTCTCGTAGCCGCTGCGCTGGTAGTCGCTTCCGCCAATCGTGGAACTGCCCCTCTCGATGCCGTCGAATAGCTCCGTGTGCCCCGGCGCCCCTGCGCGCATCTCGTCGGTGGGTATGCCGAGCGCGAGGCCGAGAGCCTCGGCGGCGACATCATATCTGACGGACGTGACGGCAGTCCGCGAGTCCGGGTCCTGGCCGAGCTGCGAGTTTATGCGGTCGGCCTGCTCCTCGCGCGCCAGCTGTATCTGCTGCTGGGCGTTCTGCATTATCATCGAAAGGCCGGACATCGTCGAGGCGTACTGGTCCACGAGCTGCCCTGCGCCGGGCATGCCGGGCTGGTATTGCATTGGCAGGCTCGTGAAGGCGCCAAATGCCTGGCTGAACGTTGCCCTGTCGCTCTCATCCATCCGGGCCCATTGGCCCGGGCTGGTCTGGGTTTCGAATACCGGACTGCCAGGGGTGCCGGTGACCCTGACATCGATCGCCTGGCCATTGATGAACACGTTCATCTGGAGGGATGAAACACGGTCCTCCCTGTCGAATGTGATTGTGACCTCCCTGTTTGCGAGCATGCCGTTGCGCTCGCCTGCGGGCGTCGTTTCGCCCGCAACGTTGGACTGGGCGATGACTATGAATCTCGCCTCTCCGGCTGCATTCCTGATGATGCCGTTCTCATCGCGCGTGTCTCCGGGTTCCATTGGAGGCTGCCTCATCTCGACCAGCGTGCCGTCGCCGCGGTCCACCATCCAGCCGCTGTGCTCGCCGCGCGCGGCGTTTATCGTGGCGGAGAGCTCCATCGCGGTCCGGCCGTGGTCGGTGAGATGGTTCACCATCATCTCCATGCCGCTTTTGCCGCTGCTGGCAAAGATGATGCTGTCGATAGCGCGGCCGAGCGTCGTGCCCAGGGCGACGAATGTCGCCAGGCGAAGGAGCGTGCCGAAGCCGTAGAGGTTTGATGCCGACCACATGCTCTTGTCGAAGATTGATGTCCCGCCGAGTATGTCCCTGCCGCTGGTTCCCTGCATCGCGCCGGTCGCTTCAGCGGAAACGCCGCCCGCGCCCATCCTCTGGCTTGCGCCACCCTGGGCCGCCGAAGAACCCCCGGCCGAGCCGCGCTGGCCCTTCTTCGCCGCAGCCGCGCCGCCGGCCCTCATGTCCGAGCGGCGCTTGAGCGTGTCCCTTATTCCGCCGGTTCCCGAGGCAAGCCCGCCAAGGCCGAATGCCGAGCGGCCCCATGCCGCCTTGGACTCTTTTTTCGCCCCTTCCGCTGAAAACGTCCCGGCCTTGGCGGACTGGGCGACGCTCGCGACGGCGGATATCACCTGTGTGAAGTTCATGGAGAAGCCGCGGCCGCGGGCCTGGTAGCGGACGTGCTGGCCTATCCTCATGCTGCCGATGTTGAACCCCATGAACGGGTTCCTACCGGTGAGATAGAGAGCGCCGGAAAGGAGCGAGAAGAGCAGTATCAGCGGGAAGCAGATTGCCGGAGTCGCGGAAAGCGGCTCGGGCGGCGGGCACCATGAGGGCCCGGTCGCCACGCTCGGCAGGTATTTGTCGTAGTTGAGCTCGGCCGGAAGCACGGCGTCCGAAGCGGTATCGACGCCGTCGGCGTTCGTGGCCTCGGTGTCCAGATTGGCGAACTTGACGCACTGCTTGAAGCCCTCGCATTCCACATCGGTCGGGATGCAGTAGGGGCAGTACATCACCTTGAAGTTCAGGCAGGTGGTGTTCCAGGCGTTGAAGCGGAACGACGCCTTGCCCTCCGCGTCGGTGTAGGTCTTGCGCAGCTCGTTTAGGCCGGTCGGGTTGGAGACCTCGACAAGGACTATAGTGTCGTGCAGGGGCTGCCGGGGCGGGGACGCGGAGGCGTTCTCGTAGAAGGCGACTATCTCTATGGTCTGGTTCGAGTAGTCGAGGTCGTTTAGCATGACGAATATGCCGGTCTGGGGCGCCACGGTGAGCTGTTCGCATGTCGCGCATTCCGGAGGCTCGGCGGAAAGCGAAAGCGGGCAGACGAGCATCAGTGCGAGCAGTACCGGAAGCGGCCTCATGCTAGTAGTATCTTTGGCAAATTTATAAATTTACCCATGAAGGGCGGATGCCGGTGTGCGGAACTCCATAACCATTTAAATTAGTAAGCAGGAATTCCCTGCATGCAGGCTTGGCGGGCAGCGCTTACTATAATATTCCTACTCGGAGCCGCGTCTGCCGCCTCGACCGACCTCACCCCGCTTGTGCCCGCAGTGGCGGTCGTGGTCATGGTGATGCTCGCGATAACCAACATGCTCGCGGTGTCGCTTTCGAATCCGGGCGTCGAGGCGTGGGCGAAGTCCGAAATCCGGGAGTTCGTGGCTGGCGTAGTGCTGATCGCGCTCGTCATCGGCATGTTCATTGCCTCGGACGGCGTTTCCTTCGCCCTCACTGGCGAGGCGGACTATGTCGCCAAGTCGCAGGATGTGATAAACGGCTGGGTGGGCAGGCTGATAGCGACATACAAGGACGTAATAGAGGCGGCGCAGAAGATACGCGTGGCCGCCTCGTACGCCTCCGGCACGAACATCGCGATATGGTTCTTCTCCCTGAGCTACCAGACGTCGCCCCTTTCGGGCGCCGCGCTTTTCCTCGTCCCCCTGAGCCTCGCCACCCAGGGGCTCACGAACGCCATCTACCTCTGCGAAAGCGTCAAGATGCTGGTCGCCTTCTTCAAGGTGGTGACACCGAAGGTGCTGCTTCCCATATCGTTCTCAATGCGGCTGATACCCTTCACCAGGAAGACGGGGAACACCCTGATAGCCATATCGCTCGCGACAATCGTCTTCCTGCCGGCCTCGGTGATTTTCGCCGACTACCTGAACAACGAGATACAGCTTCCGGATGCGCGCATCGACGACCTCGGCGCGCTCGATTCCGACCCCTATCCCATCTACGCCTTCGGCGCAATCTGCGAGTCCAAGTTCTTCCGCATCCTGTTCTCCATGACCGACCCGCTGTTCGCGCTCATCGTCTGCCTTCCGATAGCATGGATTCCGGGCGCCTTCCCGGCATGCTTCGACCTGGTCTGGCACGTCGTCTATCCCATAATGAGCATGGTGTTCCAGATAGTCAACGCCATCCTGATGATAACGTGGGAGGCCGCGGTGAATCCCACATCCTACGGCGAGGACGTCTTCGGCCAGCTCCGGCCCTTCCTCGCGGAGCTGAGCAACCTCGTCATGGTTATTTACCTTGACATCGTCTTCATAACGCTGATAACAATCTCCGGCGCGCGGAGCATCTCCGCGGTGATAGGCGGGGACTGGTACATGGCGGGAGTGCAGAGGTTGATATGATGAGGACGCTCCCCCTCCTTCTGCTTGCTCTCGCGGGCCTCTCCTCCGCAGCCTGCGTCTCGGACGCAACGGCCGTGATAATGTCCGAGCAGGGCATCTTCATCGGCGTGGTCATCTCGGTCATGATAGTGGTGATAGCCTTCGCCTACATGTTCGGGACCGCCATGCATTACCCGAACTTCATAGTGTTCGCGAAGGACGAGGCCTACCACCTCGCGTTCTCTGCCCTCATCCTGGTCTCATTCAGCGGCATCATGGTCTTCTCGTGCCAGATGACCCAGCTCTTCTTCGACGAGACCTTCAAGAACCTCGGGACAAGCAAGTGCTATTCTGACGGGAAGCTGCCGACCGAGGTCGCGGAATGCTACGTGAACGATGCGAAGAACGACGCCCGCTCGCTCTCCGAAAGATACATCCAGAAATACATAGACAACATGATGGACTCCACATGGTCCGTCAGCCTGGCGATTCCGCTCTTCACCGCATACACCGCCACGGCGGGAGCCTACAAGCGCGTGGTGGCCAGCCAGTACAACATGATTTTTTCCACGTTCCTAGTGCCGGCGCTGATGAGCATCAGCATGCAGAAGTTCATGCTCGTCTTCATCAATGAGAACGTCATACGCTGGATACTCCCCACAGCGCTGCTGCTGCGCTTCTTCCCCCTCACAAGGCACATGGGCAACATATTCATCGCCGTGGCCATCGCGCTCTACGTGCTCGTCCCGATGCTCTATGCGTTCAACCTTGCCATGTACGACGTCACGTTCAATGACTGCAGCGCATCGGCAGTGGCCGCATGCGATTTCGTGATTGACGGCGGCTGCAGCCCGCCCCAGAACACCTGCGGCAATCCGGACAGCCTCTGGAACGTGGCGAGGCTCCTGCCGCAGGCGTTCTTCCTGCCGAACCTTACGATAGCTCTCGTGATAACGTTCCTCGGCTCCATACACAAGGCGTTGAGGGTGATCGGATGAATAAGGCCCTGCTGTTCATTTTCCTGCTGTGCGGCGCGTTCGCCTACGCCGCCGAGGCGACCGAATCCGAGGAAAGCTTCCAGGAGACCACCTCGGGCTCGAGCGAGGAGCTCTTCCAGGACTGGCGCCCGCTCTCAATAGCGGCGATAATGACCTCCATCCTGCTGATAGGCATCGCCTACGCAGTCGGCCAGGGGATAGGGATGCCCGAGGTGAAGGCATGGGCCTCAAACGAGCTCGTGCAGGCCTTCGCGAACGTGGTGATAATAATCTGCCTCATGGCCGCGATAGCCCTCCTGGACGTGCTCGCGGAGGAGATGGTGCACGGCAGCGGCCTTGCGATACCCTGCACGGGCGGCCAGAGCTGCCTCGGCGCGGTCGGAGTCCAGTACCTGCAGTCCTACATCGACGCGGCGAGCGACGACGCGAAGAGCGTCGCCATAAAGAGCATAGAGGCCGGAGGCTGGGCCGGACGCAGGTTCGGCATCTACTGCACGACCATACTCTGCCTCCAGATAGGCACCACCTTCAGCGTGACCGGCTCCTACATTCTAGACCAGGACAGATATTCGCTGATATTCGAGTATTACACCAACCTCCTCGCCTCGCTCGAGGCGCAGAAGTTCTTCCTCACGAACATCGCGTTCAACATCGGCCCCCTGATGCTCGCGGCGGGCATAGTCGCGCGGTCGTTCTTCTTCACACGCAAGCTCGGCGGCCTCATGATAGCGCTCGCGGCGGGCATAATGTTCTTCCTGCCCGGCATGTACGTCTTCAACTGGATAACGCTCGACACCGCCCTCACGGGCGACAAGAACAACGAGGACGCAGGCGGCGACCTCTGCCCGCCCGAGTGCGAGACGCCCCACGCCCTTGCGGTCGTGGATGACGGCACGCAGGAGGGCGTCAAGCTCGGCTCCATAAAGAACGTGTATGACGCCTTCCCCGACTCGGAGGTCCTTATCGCGCAGGGGATAATCGACGGCACAATACCATTCGCATCCCCGGGCGAAGGCGATTATGAGGACAAGGTCATAACCTCCTGCATGGTCGTTAGCGACGAGGAATGCCCGATGGCGTGCAGGGAACTGCCATACCCCTCGAGCCTCATGCAGTGCATGAACATGAGCGCTGACGTGCCGCAGAACTGCGCCAAGCTCCCCGACAAGTGCTGGGTCAGGAGGTTCGCGACCCCGGTGTCGGAGGACAGCATCGAATACGAGCCGTCGCTCTCAAGCTGCCCGACCGAATGCAAGGTTGTCCCGCCGCTCAAGGGCGACTGCGACACCGGCGACTGCCTGACATCGCGCACCGAGTGCAGGCTCTACAAGAGGGTGGCGAGCACAGGCGACCCGGACGAGGACTTCGAGTGGTCTCCGAACCCCCCTGACGCCGGGGACGATTCCCAGGCGCGGTGCGAGGATGCGCAGGACTGCGAGCCGGACTACGACGCCCTCCAGTCGTGCGCATACGTGATTCCGGACACGGGTTCCTGCTCCGAGAAATGCGCCGGATGCCCGGAGTTCTGCAGGGTGATTACCGAAAACGAGGACAAGCTCTCAAACCAGTGTTTCGATGGGAACGGCTCCGGCAGCCTGCTGTATACATGCAGCCAGTGCCCGGTCGGGTGCAAAGTCAACGCCACGCACATCGAGGAGGTTGTGGCGGGCATGACCGCCCCGGAGGGCGAGACGCTCCCATGCGACGGATGCGATGCGGAGAAGCGCATAGTGACATACGGGGAGACCATGCCGGTCGAATATATCTCGGGCTCATGCGACATAAGCACCTGCCCGGTGGAGGACAGGGTCGCGATACCCAGGAACTCGTGCGAGCAGTGCCTCTTCAGCGAGGAGTCCGAGATGTACGACCCGCCGATACAGGCCGGATGCGCGGACCTCTGCAAGCCCTCCGACGAGGTGCCCATGAAGGGGGCGGACGCCTATACCGGCGTGGGCGGCGAGGGCCTGGTGGGGACCCCGGAGATACAGAACGTTTCCAAGCTGATGCTTCCGGCGTATGTGCTGCCGCTCTTCGACATAGTTGCGACACTGATATTCATAAAGGGAGTATCGACGATGCTGGGCGGGGACATAGATATCCCGGGAATTTCCAAGGTGTTCTGATGAAGCCGATTGCCGCCCTCATGCTGATTGCGCTTGCCCCTGCGGCCTTCGCCGCAAGCGGCTGGGAAGGCACCGCGGCGGCCGCGATTATGATATCGGCGGGCCTGATAGGCGTCCTCTACATGGTAGGGATGGGCTTCGGAGTCAACGAGTTGCAGATTATCGCGAAGGAGGAGTATTATCAGCTTTTCGCGACCGCCATACTGATAGCCCTGCTCTTCGGCGGGAACAGCCTGATGGACGGCCTCTCGAACGCCTTCGCGGACGGCGGCAGCGCCAACCTGCAGGCGCACGGCATGGCGATAATCGACGAGACGCTAAGCGGCGGCCCCGACAGCATGACTTCGATATACGACAAGGTAGCCGACCTCGACACGCAGGTGGCGAGCGAGGGCTCGAAGACGCTCTCATGCAGCATCGTGCAGATAGGCTACACGGTTAGCGCGTGCGGCGGATACTCCATGGTGAACACGCCGCTTTCCATGGCGGGCGGGAT
Organism: Microcaldota archaeon; assembly: GCA_964647855.1. Taxonomy (GTDB): domain Archaea; phylum Micrarchaeota; class Micrarchaeia; order Anstonellales; family Bilamarchaeaceae; genus Bilamarchaeum. The sequence goes on from CAZYJW010000002.1 coordinate 354,796, forward strand.
TGTCGGGTTCGCCATCGGAGAGCTGCATTCGATGAAGAGGCTGCTCGCGATTTCGACCGGGTATGCCATGAACCTCCTGCTCCCGATGGGGATACTCCTGCGGACCTTCAAGCTCACGAGGGGAGCGGGCGGCTTCCTGATGGCGACCGCGGTCTCGATGCACATCCTGCTCCCGGCGGGCATGGTGTTCAACGACATGCTCGCGGACACTTTCCTTGCGGATGCCGGCGCCGCGGCATATACCGGCGGCATAGGCTCGATCGTGCCGGAATGCGACCCGGACGCCGTGGTGTTCGACAGCGAGAGCGGGGCGACCGAGCTCCTCGACAGCCTGCTCGGCGACCTCCGGAAGGTGGTGTTCGGCGTGCTGATACGCGGGACCCTCGGGCCGGTGCTTTCGCTGCTCATGATGATTGCCGGAATACGCGCGCTAAGCTCGCTCGGAGGCGCCGAGGTCGACGTTAGCGCGCTCGGGAGGTTCGTCTGATGGCCGACACGTGCAGCCTCACCGGATTCGATTCCATAATAGACAACACGGTGCTTCCGCTCGCGCTTGTCGCGAGCTTCACGACCGCCATGGTGATAGCCATCACGTACGTGGTCAGCCAGGCGATATCGAACCCGAAGCTGAGCCTCTGGGCCAAGACCGAGGCCGTCCAGCTCGCGGTTTCTGCGGGAACGGTTTTCATGCTGATAACCGTCATGAACACCTTCTGCACGGTTAAGATGGACGAGGTGGCGTCCCTTTTCGGGCTCACCTCGGCTCCTCTCAGCATCTATGACGCCGCCAACGAGTACCTGGTCCGCGCGGGCGAGTTCTCCATCAAGGCCCTCCAGGTCAGCAGGTACCACCTCGAGGCCTACAACGTCATGAGCGCCCTCAACGCATTCGAATGCGAGTTCGGCGGCGGGATAGGGTGCCTTTTCGGCTACTCGGGCACGAACGTCCAGCCCATGGGCGGCTACGGCGCGCACCAGGCGGCGATGAACATATTCTACAACTCCGCGATAATGTCCGTGATGTCCGCGCTCAATTTCCTCTTCATCCTCAAGTTCGTGTACAAGGGATTCGTGCTGATGTTCCTGCCCCTTGGAATATTCATGCGGGCGGTGCCGTATATGAGGACCTTCGGCGGGCTCCTGATAGCCCTCACCCTCGCCTTCCTCATAGTATACCCGCTCCTGCTCTCGGTATTCTACCTCATGTCGGACGTCCTGCTTGAGCAGCCGGCCGGTGCGGGCAATTTCATGGACGAGAGCGTCTTCGACGTGGACGACGCCGCAGGGGAGAGCGTCGAGGCAGCCGTGGCCGGCACGGACGCGGTCTGGGAGAACTACTTCCCGAACGACGACATGCCGCACGTGGCGATTGCCTTCGCGGCATATGCCTTCATAGCCGCGGTATTCCTGCCCACGGCCGCCCTGCTCGGGACTATTGGGAGCATCGTCTACCTGACGCGGCTCTACGGCGAGGAGATAGATTTAAGCAGGATAGTTCAAATGGTGTGAATTATGGATTTCTTGCTGCCCCTCCTCTCGATAACGGACCTGACGATAAAGAACGACGTCACGTGGCTCAACCACTGGGCGCCGCTCTCGGCGCTCGCTGTGGCGACGTCGCTCGTCATCCACACCGCCTTCCTCATGGTGGCGAAGGCACTCTCGATAAAGGAGTTCGAGAACTACGCGCTTTCGGAAATCCTCCAGGCGCTTGCGACGGCGGTGATGATCGGCTTCCTGCTCGTGATGGTGAACAGCGCGCTCGAGCTCGCCCAGACCTACATCGCTGGCGACGTAGTATGCAACGGAAAGGCGCTCCACATAGGGCTCGGGGACGAGGCGGACTCCGTGATGGACGAGGCCTTCGACGCCATCCGCTGCAGGCTGCAGGAGAAGGCCGACGTCGTGGCGCAGATACAGCGCGACGTCACCACGAGCACCGAGACCTTCAACTACTTCAACCTCATGAACATCCAGGCCAGCCTGCTCGGAATCACCTTCCTCAAGGGCGAAGGGTTCAGCGACCTCTACAAGGAGACCGAGACTGTGAGGATAACCAACAACCTCGCCACGGTCATACTGATAGGCCTAAACGCCCAGTCCTCGGTGCTCCAGTACCTCAAGTACAACGCCCTCACGACGTTCATACCGCTGGGGCTGTTCCTCCGGAGCTTCTTCTTCACAAGGGGCGTGGGGGCGCTGTTCCTGTCCTTCGGCATCGGCATGTATTTCATATTCCCGGTCTTCTACGTCCTCCTCGACCCCAACTTCATCCCGGCCCCGCCCGTCGCCGAGGGGACCGGCCAGGCCGACATCCCCCAGCCCTACTGCTACGCCACGATGTCGAGCACGGTCTCGGTCATACAGACCCTCGAGGCCGGGGGGCTCGGCACCACCGCGGTGCTGAAGAAGGAGAACATCAGGGACGAGCTTTCCAAGTCGTATGTGGAGCTGATGCTCCATCCCCTCGTGGCGTTCTTCCTCACGATGACATTCATAAGGTACATGATGACCGTCCTGGGCTCGGACTCGTACGAGCTCGTGCGCATGGTCAGCAAAGTGGTTTGAATGAACAGACAACTCGCCGCCCTGGCAATTTTGGCCGTCATCCTTTCGGGCTGCCTCCAGCCCGCGACGAAGCTCGGATGCTGCCTCAAGGAGAACGCGACCGACAGGGACGGCTGCGTGCTCTACAACGACAGCTCCGACCAGATACTCGACTGGACCGGGAAGACGAACCTCGAGGCGGACGGCCAGAAGTGCAATGTCACCGGCAACTACTGCAACGTCACGTTCGACGACGACCAGCCGGGCTACCTGATACCGGTATGCACCGAGGCGGACATTCTCTCGTGCAGGCAGCCGGACTGCCTCGCGATGGTCTGCGGCGACTTCAAGTTCAAGCCGCCGGTCGCCCCGGGCATCACCGCCGAGGGCGACGACGTGAAGACCGACGTGCCGGCGGACACCCAGGAGGAGTCCGCCATGCAGTTCTTCCACGCCCAGTGCAGGTTCCTCCCGATGGACGGCAAGCTCAAGAAGATAATGAAGAGCTCGAAGTCCACCATAAACGTTTTCAGGTGGGGCGTGGGCAACTCATTCGACGAATACGAGCAGTACAGGTACTATTTCCCGATGTCCGACAAGTTCTGCGCGGTGAATCCGCCCCGCGAGAACGAGCTTCGCGTGGACAGGTACATGAACTACCTCAATCCGACCACGAAGGCCGCCTGGGACCCCATCGCGGGCATAACATCGAACTGCATCGAGGACGACGCCAGCGCTCCGCCCCCTTTCAGCTACGACGAAAGCGGCAGGGGTGTCACGACCGGCACGTTCACGGGAATCGGGGGCGGCGTCAGCTACAGCTATTTCGGGGTGACGAAGGACAAGAGCAACTACAAGTTCGCGCACTGGGGGCGCGTGGATTATGGCGAGGTCGAAGAGTCGTATTTCACCGGGTATTCCCTCGCTTCGCCCTTCTTCAGCTCCTTCAGCGTCTACAAGAAGATAGACAACTCATACTACAAGAAATGGCTGTCCATTACGTCCGCCTCGACCATCTACGGCCTCAGCACGACGCTCACGAACACCACCCGCGCGCCTTTCGAGTGCGACCTTTCGAGCATAGACTGCTATTCGGGCATCTGCTCCACCACCACCTACAACCGCGTGGTGATGCTCACGCCACCCAATTCCAACGGCGTGCAGGAGGAGGTCGTGACTGACTGCGAGAGCTACACGGACGAGAACCTCATAACCAAGCTCGTCTGCGCGCCGACAAAGAGCGTCACGATAACCGGGCCGAACACGGCGCCAACGAGGACGTATGCCAAGATAGACGCGAGGGTCGTCCATGTGGACGGACTGAGCAGGTTCGAGAGCGTGAACGCGGCCTGCGGGATATTCGATAGCCAGCACCTCGACAAGTTCGTGGACTGGGAATACATGGGGGGCTGGGGATACGGCGCTCCGTGGGACGACGTGCAGTGCCCGAACGTCATGTCGAGCAACTTCTTCACCGCTGCCCAGGCCAAGTTCGACGTGGGGCAGATAACCAACACCGCGACGGGCTACATGACATACTTCAACGGGACCGACGGGCTCTGGTACAACCAGTTCCAGGAGGCGTCCGCGGGCCCGCCGGCCGGAGGGGCGCTGTTCTTCGGATACACCGACCCCGAGGCTTCATACGGAGGCAAGACGGTGATAGGCTACGCCCTCGCTACGCAGGACGAGGTCGACGACCTTCTTGTCGTGAAGAACTGCGAGATGGTCTCCGGCGTGGATTATGAGATTGTTTCGGTGCCAGACGACCTCACCCAGTGGGGCGCGCTCAAGAACGCCTTCACGGGATATTTCAGGCAGAGGTATTCGGGCATGAAGGCGGTAAGCACCGGCGACAGCTGCGGCGCGGTGTCCTGCACGCTCTATGAGGACGCGCCCCAGATGGCGTGCGCCTACTTCCCTGACTTCTTCTTCGCCGGTCTTCCGTGGGTGGTCACGATGGACAAGCAGGCCCACCCGAACTACTGGGGGGGGAACCCGACACAGGGCATCCTTCTTAACAACGAGATACAGATGGGCACGAGGAAGATCAACAGGTTCAGCGAGAACATGGTGATAACCGGCGGGGCGGACACATGCACCCTCAGGAGGATGCACTCCGGATGGTATTCCACCGCCTCCAGGGAATCCGACGACACCAACTACTACATCTGGCTCACCTACCAGAAGCCCACCTACGACCTCCTCTACAGCAAGAAAATCGCCCTGTTTTACGACGACGGGGACGGCATGATAGGCAAATGCGCGATAGACGGCTCCACGGGCCTGCCCCAGGTCAGGACGTTCGGCTGGTGCGAGCCGTGCACGACGTCCACTATCGCCTACCAGTTCATATCGACGCGCGGTGAGGGGCTCTACATGCCGGCGGCGATAGCGGAGATAGAGGGCGGCGGAAACGCTGATGTGACCGCGCTCGAGAAGAGGGTATGCACGGCAACCGGGGGCGAGATACAGTGCGCCAACAACCTGATAACTTCGGCAAACGATTTTAGCATCGGGGACGGGGAGGTGCCGCTGAATCCCAGGACCTACCCCGAGGCTTCGGTCCTCAAGGAGAGGCTGGGCAACTACATGAAATCGGGCGTCCTGCCGGTGCTGGACCTGAGCGTCGATGACAACTGGGTGGCGGACGAGGAGACCGGGAACGTCTGGGAACTGCTCTTCGGGGACGACGGCGGGGACGGCTCCGCGCCCGCCGAGTACGACTTCCAGCGCCTTGTCGGCAACATGGGCGCGGCGGTGGTCATCGTGGAGCGGGTTGACAACGAGACTGACGCGGAGGCCAAGGCGCAGAACATCAGCGACAGGAGCTCCGCGGTGAGGAGCCGCTGCTACGGCTGCCTGACCGCCTTCCATGTCAATTCGCCGGAGAGCAATACCAGCTTCCACGACACGGCCCATGCCGTGTTCTCCACGAACTTCGCGAGCAAGTTCACGGTCGACATGGTCACCTTCGACTATCCCATATCGGACCATACCGGCATGCTGCCCGCGATGGGAAGCGCAATCCTCGCGCAGGACCCCTCCGCCAACCTCACGTACAACTACAGCCAGATAATCGCGGATGACATAGCAAGCTATTCCAGGGGCATCCTCAAGGCCGAGAACAAGCCCACGATGCTCGTCGGGCTCAATCTCGACAGCGACGACTCTGTGATGACCGCGTCCAGGTACAAGGCGCTCTTCGACGCCATCGCGCTAAACCAGGATGATTACGTGAAGGCGGGCCTGATAGGCATAATATACTCTCCGGCCAGGCAGCAGACGATACTGACATTCGAGATGGACGAGGTCGGAATCGTCGACATGGAATTCGAAGATGACGACATCTTCGGCCTGAATGGCTATGGCGTCAAGAACGACAAGTTCTGCGCGCTCCAGGGCGCGATGCAGAAGCTCACCGCCGCCCCTCCCGTGGCTGTCTATGTGCGCAGCAACGCGGTGAACGACAGCGAGTGCATACCCTGCCTCAGCCTCGAGAAGTCCCAGGGCCAGTGCGACGCAGACGCCCTGATGTGCGACAACGGAATCCACTGCACCCCTCCCGGCGGCCTCAGCCTGTCCGATATCGAGGGCGCCTTCAGGTGCCAGCCCGAAACGATTGTGGACGACCCCGCGGGCGAGCGCTGCACCCTGTGCAAGGACATCCCCGGCACATACACCTGCACGTTCAGGTACGCGAACGGCTCCATAGAGACGCAGAGCGGGAGCATGGCGGTTCTCGAATCGGACGCATACCTCGACATCCTTGCGGGCATCGAGCGCCCCTACAAGTGCTGCCTGGCCGACAGCTACGACCAGAGGCATTCCTATGTAAAGAGGTCCTCGGAGTCCCTCGTCAACGTGCCCATAGCCTTCTCCAAGACCGGGGACGAGGAGGTCGACTGCGGCATGAGCAGCAGCATCGGCGCGATTACCGAGGCCCAGGAGTTCTGCAACGTCGAAATCCCGATAAGGAATTACGATGTGACATGCACGATAAGTGGTTGACATGGGGCTTGGCGACCTGATTGGGAACATGCTCAAGGGCAAATCCGGCGGGGCGTCCGGCAGGAAGGGGCAGGCCCAGGCGTGCCCGAACTGCGGGGAGAAGGTCAACCTGAGCATGGAGCGCTGCCCCAAATGCGGCGTGCGCATAAAAAGCATGTTCAGGCGCAAATGCCCCAGGTGCCAGGGCCTTGTCGAGCTGGACGCGAAGAAGTGCCCCAAGTGCTTCTACAGCTTCGAGGCGGAATTGGAAAGGGCTAATAAAACCTTTTATGTATGTCCAATATGCGGGTTCAAGATGGAGGCGTTGCTGACGCGCTGCCCCGCGTGCAACACCCGATTCATGTGAGCATATGACTTCAGAATCCTTCAAGCAGGCCGAGAAAAAGCCCGAAATCGAGGCTCCGAAAAAGAAGTTCATCCATCTCCTCGACGAGGAGGAGGTCGAGATAAAGAAGCTCGACTCGGAGGACATCGAGGACTGCGTCAAGGTCATGCGCAAGTGCGCCTTCGACGTCACGGAGGTCGAGGTCGGGAACATCGTCGCCTACGGCAAGAGCTTCGGGGCGACCGTGAACAGGATGCTAGTCGGCGTTGGGCTCGCGTGGCCCGCTAAGCTCGACCTCGAGAGCAAGAGGATAACGAGCGGCGAGGCGAACGCGCTCTATATGGAGGACCCCGCGGTCCTGCTCGCCTACGAGGGCAGGGGCGTGCGCCGCATCCTGCTAGCCGAGAGGGAGAAGGAGGCCGTCCGCTCCAGCCTAAGGTATTCCATAGGATACCTCTACGAGGACATACCCAAGGGCGACATCGCGAGCTACATCACTGAGGCGGGAAGCGCCCTCGAGAAGCTGTATCTGTCCGAGGACTACCAGTTCTTCCGCACGGAGAAGGGAATCCTCGCCTTCAAGAAAATCTCCTAGGGCGCCTCTTCCCACCGGGCCTTGGCTTCTTTTTCGCAGCCCCCTTCATTGCGGAGGGGGCTTTCCGGGCCTTCGCACTGCGCGATGCGGAATCCGCCTTGGACCGCCCGGGTTTCCGCGGGAAGCGTGCCTGCCTGGCCATAGAGGATGACGGCTTGTCCCAGTTGGGGAGCCGGAGCTCCTTGGCGAGGAGGCGCACCTCGGCCTTCGTGAGGTTGCTTTCTAGGAGGGGGCTGCGGACTCCGGCGGCCTTCGCCATTAGGTAGCTGTGCCCGCGCTCGCAGGCGTCGTCAGTATGGGACCCGTCGAGGACGTTCTTGAGCTGCATCCGCATCGCCACGGACTTCATAGTGCTATAGACATTCGAGCCCCGGACCGGCCGGGCCTCCCTGGGCCGCGGGGCCTCGATTACCAGGTGCCGGACGCCTATTATCTTCGCGACGCGCTTCGCCACCGAAAGCTCGCTGCGGGGGTAATTGTCAGAGAGCGTGGTCACGGCCACGGCCTTTTCGCCGAGCTCGTCCCTGCAGATCCGCATCAGGAAACTGCTGTCGACGCCGCCAGAGAACGCCACAAGGGCGCTGTCGAGCTTCCTTATCCTTTCCCTGAGCGTGGATAGTTTCCGCTCGAGCCGCCTGTCCATGGGTTTTGATTTGACGCGCATGATTATAACCTTGCCTGGGGGATTTCCGGGATTGCAGCATTACTGTTATAAAAAATGTTTAAAAAAGAATCGTTTGCCGCCCGCAGGCGTGCGCATGGGAGAATATATAACATTTCCCGGGGGAATGCTGCCATGAGGCTTCCCGCAATCCTACTGCTCGCCATGGCGCTCTGCGCCGCGGCCTGCACGGGCTCGATATCGCAGAGCGTCCCGGCGGTCGTAGGCGACGGCGGAAACCTCGTCAACGTGAGCATGGCGCTCGGGGAGGGCGACGGGACTGTGTTCGTGAGCGTGGCGCCCGCGACAGGCGTCGCCACGCAGGAGTCGATTTACGACGCGGTCGCCTACGCCTGGATGCTCGCGGGCAGGGATGGGCCGTGCGACGTCATGGTCAGTTTCGCCGGCAACCCCTCCACATCGTACATCGACGGACCGAGCGCCGGCGCGGCGCTCACCGTGATGGCGTATTCGCTCCTCGAGAACCGGACGATGAGGAACGACACGATAATAACGGGGACCATAGAGCCCGACGGAACCATCGGGCCGGTCGGAGGCCTCTACGAGAAGGCCCGGGGCGCCTCGGACGCGGGGGCCGCGTATTTCATCACCCCCGTGGAGACGTTCTATGAGATCCTCCTTCTCCGCGAAATCGGGGAATCGCACGGAATCAGAATCGTCCAGGCGGCGAGCGTGGAGGACGTCATCCGGTTCATGCTGGATGGCAGCGAGATACCCCAGTCGCAGTTCGAAATACGCGAGAGGGGAGTGCCGGACGTCCCGCAGTATTACGACCCCGGGCTTGCCGGGTTCGGCCCCGTGGCCCAGCGCATGATAAGCCTCGAAAGGGGGCTTGCGGACGCCGTGGGGGCGGATGGCAACGAAACGCTCGCGATAAAATCCTTCTACTATTCGGAAGCCGCCAGGCAGGAGGCCATGCTCGGACTGGGCTACGCGTTCAGCGCGGCCAACGAGGCGTTCCTAAACTATATCGACCTGCTCACGATAGAAGCCGTGGGGAAGGGGGAATTGGACCTTCCCCGGGCCAAGGGGGGCGCCGGAATATGCCTGGGAAACGTGCGAAGGCCGGCGATGACGGACCTGAATTGGGAGTGGGTGGCAGGCGCGGACCAGAGGCTCGGCTGGGCGCAGGAGAAGCTGGACAACACCGAAACCGAAGGCGAGATGCTCGAGGACGAGAGGATATACGCGTTCAACCAACTCATGTACGCAAGGGCATGGTGCGAGGTGGCAGGCGCGCTGGCTGCCGGGGCGCCTGAGGGGGGCAGGGAAATCAACGAGAGCGCCTGGGAGCCGTTCGCAAGGGAGAGGATAGAGGGGGCGAGGGCGCTCGGGGAGCTCGACGAGGACTACACGGCGCGCCTCAATATCGCCCAGGCAAGGTATTCCGCGGGCCGCTACGCGGCGGCGGTTTTCGACGCCACCTATGTGATAGAGACATCCGGGGACGAGCCTCCCCCCGGCGATGCGAACGTTTCGGAGCTGGTGGGCGAAAGCCGCTCCTCGCTCTGGGGGAAGGTCTACCAGTCGCACGCCGCGTTCCTGAATGCCCAGAACCTCACTTCGGCTGCCTACGAGACCGCCCGCTTCGCCCGGGCCCTCGACGACGCCACGCTGCGCATGGTTGACGAGGGGGAATATGCCGATGGGGGCGGTGAGGATGAGCCGCTTGCGGAAGGCAGGTCGCTGGACCCGGACTGGCCGGGGCAGGCGGGATGGTGGCCCGTTGCATTGGCCGCATGCGCATCGATGTTTTTATTCCTTGCCCTGCTATTATTACTCACAAGGCGAAAACATGGAAATGACCGCACGGGACCTCTCAAGGCTGATAGAGCTGAAGAAAAAGAGGGCGGAGCTCGAGTTCCAGGAAAGGGTGCTCGGCGCAAAGGCTGAGACCGAGATGCGGCATGTGATCGCGGGCATCCGAGAGCTTTCCGAGAAGGCGAAGGAGACGGGCGTGGCGCTCGTGCTGCCTTCCCAGGAGAGGCTCGACGAGCTTGGCGAACTGCTTGAGAGCTTCCCCCCGGACGCAATACGGGAGGGCCTCAAGGTGCGCGACGGGAAGGCGTACGGCACGCTCAGGGAGCGGGGCGCCATCGTGAAGCGCAATTTCGAGAACCGCTCTGAAATCGCGAAACTGCTCGTATTGTGCGCCAGGATGGGCGAGGACGAGAGGAAGGCCGCCCTCGGCGCGATAGCCGCCGGAGCCGTCCGGGAGCCCCTGAGGATAACCACCCTGGCGCCGCCGGACAGGGCGAAGCTCCTCAAGTTCATGAAAAGGAGCGGAATCCCTTGCGTCCTCGAAGGCGACATGCTTTGCGCTCCCCCCGCGGATGCGGCCATGGGCGAGGTCCGTCTCGAGATGCCGGGCAGGCTGGTCTGGGTCGAGGAATCGGCCAAGCCCACGCTTGAGGCGAACCTCCGGCGGATGAGGGATTTGAACGCGCACATCCAGCTCAAGAACGCCGAGAGGCAGATAAAGGTCTTCACGGAAGACGAGGAGAGCCGCTTCGCCGAGCTGCAGAGGGAGTATCTCGGCCTGCTCAAGGAGCAGGACGAAATCCTCAGGGAATACAACCTCGAGGACGGCATTTCGGTGAAGAGATAGCCTCAGAGCCTCTTCGCCATGTATGGCCCTTCGAGTGAGTAGCCGCAGCGCCTGTAATACTCCCTTGCGCCGACCCCGCTGATTACCAGGATTTTCCCCCGGCCCGCATCAGCCGCCGCGTGCTCCGCGGCCACAAGCAGCCTCGAGCCGAGCCCGCTGTGCTGGATGCCCCCCCTCCCGCCTATCGGCACCTCGTTCCCGTAGACATGGAGCTCGCGCACGAGAGCCGCATCCCCCCCGGCGGGAAACCTCAGGCGAATGAAACCCGCTATCAGCCCCTCCCCGGCGGCGTTTCCGGACTCGAAGGAAAGGAAACGCTCCCTGCCCCCCGCAGAGGCATAATCGATGCTGCGGAGGCGGAATTCCGACGCAGCAGGCGCGCGCCCGCAGAGCCCCGCCTCGCGGCAGCGGATTTCCACCGGCGATATGCCTTTTTCGCGCAGCTTCCGCTCGACAAGCTCGCGGAGGTTGCTTTTTTTCACTCCGCCGCATATGAGGCCGGCGGGGATGTCCCTCTGGATTCGCATCACCCGCACGTACGGCGGTATGTGGCGGTAGAACTCCGAAATCACGTCCGCGGCCTCCTCGGCGCTGTAAGGCTCGTAGCCGCCGGCATCGGCGATGGCCTTGAGCGGCGTGCCCTCCATTACAAGCGTGGGGTATATCTTGAGCATGTCAGGGCGGAAGCGGCCCTCCGAGAAGAGCCTCCGGACCATCGCGGCGTCCTTTCCGGGCCCCGAGCCCGGAAGCCCGGGCATGATGTGGTAGCAGACCTTGAACGCGGCGTCCTTGAGCGCCCGCGTGGAATCTGCGACGTCCTGCACCGTGTGGCCGCGGCTTATCGCCCGGTAGATTCCGTCGTCCGGATGCTGCACGCCCAGCTCGACGCGCGTCGCGCCGTATGAGAGCATCTCGCCGATATAGGGGATGCATGCGTCCGGGCGCGTCTCTATCGTGAGCCCGATGGCGCGGTGCGCGCCCCCCCGCTCGTTCGCCGCGATGGCATCCTCGAGCGTCGCGGAGCGGCCGCCGTTAAGCCCCTCGTAGACGCCCTTCACGAACCCCCGCCGGTATTCCGGCTCCATCTCGAGGAAGGTGCCTCCCATTATTATGATTTCGCACTTGTCGGCGGGATGCCCCGCGCCCTCGAACTGCGCGGCGCGCGAGGACGCCTGGAGGAAGGGATCGTATCCGTACTGGCGGCTCCGGAGCGCCGCCGGCTCGAAGCCGCTGTAGCTTTTCGCGGCGAGGCCCCCCGCCGGGCAGTAGATGCAGCCGTGCCTGCACGAGCCCTGCGGCCGGACCATCACTGCAATCGGCGTGACGCCCGAGGCGGTGCGCATGGGGCGCTTGAGGAGCAACGAGCGGATTTCCGGCGTAATGCCCCCCTCCGGGATGCAGGCCAGGATTTCGGGGTTCCGTATCATGCGGCCTATCCCGAAGCGGCGGCATTCCTCGCGCTTGATCCGGTCGAGGGAACGCTCTCCGGCAAGGATTCGCCTGGCAATCGAGCCGGCGGCTTCCTCCCTCGACATAAGCGTGGTTGATGGGGGCACGTGGTTTTAATTGAACAGGTTCGAGAGGAGGCCGGCGAGCGAATAGACCGGAGCCTGGAAGATGGGGAACACCAGCGCGCCGCTGTTCGTGGCCTTGTAGTCGCCAAGGAGGCCGGAGCGGATGAAGAGCGTGACGTTCTCCGAAGCGTTGATGTTCCTGCTCGCGAGCGAGACGACTCCTATGGTGGTGCGGTATGCCTCCTCCTCGTCACCTACTATCTCATAATAGACCGAGCGGGTGGACTGCGCGGGGACATAGACGGGCTTGACGAACTCCCAGCGCTTCGCGCCCGTGGCGCTCACCTGGAAGGCGTCGCCGGTTGAGCCCTTGTTGGTTATCGATATCTTGAACCTGGCGGGCTGGCCGGGGCCAACTGACCGGTAGTTCGGCGACACGTCGAAATCCATGATGTCGTAGGTTATCCTCGCCTTAGCGAGGAATGTCACGTTCCCGAGCCGTTCCCCGTCGTTCTCGTCAACTACGGTGACGCGCACCGAATAGTTGCCTTCGGCGGCGTCCGGGTCGGCCGTTATCGTAACCATCAGCGGGTCCTGGTAAAGCTTGCTGTCGGCCGACGTCCAGCCGCGTGGCAGCTCGCCGACGACCGCCTGGTCGTATATGCCGCCCTCGCCGTGGATGCCGCCGGTCCTTGCTTTCGGGTCTATCTGTATGTAGACGGTCTGGCCCGGGCCCATCGTCCCGAGGTCGACGACATCGTTGTTCCCCACGCCCCGTATTGCGGGCGACACCAGGTCCACGGCGAAGCCGAGCGACAGCACAACCATGAGGGCGAGCGATATCCTGCCGAGCATGCTGCCGATATCGTTCTTAAGGATTATAAAATCGAAGCCCGGGGCAAAAGGGGGCCCGGGCGGGGGGCTCAGATGAACGCCTCGACGTCCTTCGACCTGCGTTCCTCCCGCTCCTCGAACTCCTTCGCCTGCACATGCAGCGGCGCGCCCTTCTCCCTCTTCACGGACCTGCGGTCTCGCACCCTGAGGAACACCGGGGAGTTCACGGCCTCGCCGACCACTATCGCCTCCCCGACCCGAAGTCCCGTGATGCTCTTCGCGACGCGGGAGTCTATGCCCTCCGAGCTCATCTGGATGTGGTCCAGGTCGTTCGGGTTGGTGACGCGCATTATGATGTGGGTGTTGCACTGGCTCAGGGCAGTGGTGCTGAGGTTGACCGGGCGCTGGCTGACAAGGCAGAGCGAGGCGCCGAACTTGCGGCCCTCCCTCGCGATGGTCTCTATTATCGCCCGGCTGACCGCCTCGCCCTCCTCCGCTTTCTCCCTGGCGAAGTTGTGCGCCTCCTCTATGAGCAGCATGAAGGGCGGGATTCTGCCCTTCTTGCGCAGGGAGAAAAGCCTGCGGGCCGTCAGGGACACTAGAATCTGCTTCTTCCTCAGCGAGTCGATCGTCGAGAAGTCCAGGACGAGCATGCGCCCGGGCCGGACCTCTGCGGCGAGCCTGGGGTTCTCGGCCTTGCGCGAAAGGAAGCGGTGGCGCCTGAGCTCGGAGAGGCTGCGCTTGAGGGCGCGCTTCACCTCGTCCTTGGAGACGTCGGCGGCGTCGATGGCCGCGACAAGCTCGCCGAAGGAATAGCCGTCCGCGCCCTTCTTTTTTTCGCGCAGAGACACAACAGCGTGGCGAAGCACGTCGCGCTGGGGCGCGGAAAGGTGCGGCAGCCACCCCATCATGGCCTCGGCGCCCACCTTGCGCAGGGGGATTGATATGTCGCCCCCTTCCACGACCGTGACGCTTTTTCCGAAAGCCGGGTCGTGCGCGAACCCGCCGTATTCTCCGTGGATGTCTATGACCACCACCGCGACGCGCCCGTCGCCCTTGCTCCGCGAAAGAAGCTCCTCGAGGAGGACGCAGGCGAGATGCGACTTGCCGGCGCCGCTCATTGCGAGGATTGCGAGGTGCTTCTGTAGCAGGCGCGTCATGGATATCCGTGCCGGGACGTCGTGGTGCTCGATCTGGCCCAGATGGAGGCCGGATTCTTCGAATCCCAGGAACGCCCTGAGGATTGCTGGGTCGGCGTCGGAAACCTCCGCCCCCGGGGAGGGCGGCGCGAACGCGCGGGCGAACCCGCCGCCGGAAAAGACGCCGAGTATGCGGACGGACGCCACCGTGCATTCCCAGGATGCCGAGGGGAAGCTGGCCGAGACGCCCTCGCCGCGGCCGAAATCGGCAACGGTCTCCGCGCGCTCGAAGTAGCGGTTCGACTTGAAAAGCTCGGTCACGAGGCCGAAGAGCGCGCCGCCGCCGTGCGGAATCTGGACGTACTGCCCCTTGCTTGCGCGGCCGCCGCCCACGACGAATGAGAATTCCGAGGTCGAAGGCGATTCATCGGCCGCAATCACCGTGCCAAGAGCCGAACCTCCCATACGGGGCGATTCTCCTTCCCGGCTTATAAGCCTGCGCTAGCGCTTCATGGCTTTTAGCAGCACGAAAGCGACCACAAGCCCCCCGATTAGGAGCGCGGCGGCGCCTGCCGCGAGCGCGAGCATCGCGACATCGTATTCCCTTGAGCGGACCACTATGAATTTGCCCTCCGACATGAGGCTTACGATATCGTACTCCGCCCGCATCCGCCCGCCCTCGCCCGCAACCATCTCGCCGTTCTCGGCGCTGATGATTTCCCCTGGCATCTCGACCGAGTATTTGACCGAGGCGCCGGCCGCCCTCAGCGTGTTGGCGGCCATCCTGGCCGAGGGGCTCTCGAAGTCCGAATCAAGCGCATCGGCGGATGCCGAGGTCATCGAAGAGGACTCGACGAACTGGGGCACCCGGTGTATCTCAAGGGTATAGATGGCATACGGGAATTCCGAGGTCCGGTTGAACAGGTAGCCCCCCTCGGCGGCGCTGATGCGCTTGGAGAGCGTCACTATGCCGCCTTCTGCGGTGCAGTTGAGGCCGGGCTCCTGCGCCGTGAGGTTCGCGCATGCTCCGGACAGGTCGCTCTCCCCGAGGGAATACTCCCCGCCCGCCGAAAGCAGGGCGCTCAGGTCCATGGTCTCGGTTATCACGGAGTCCCCGTTGCGCTCCACCTTCTGGGTGAATTCCAGCGATATGCAGCCGGATAGCATGAGCGCGAGCAGCCCGGTTAGCAGCAGCGGTTGGCGGATGTGCATGCGGATACACTCATTCGCAGTGATTATAAATCCGCCCCCGCCCCGGCGGCGCCTCACTCGAAATTCATCCTGGAGAACTTGATGAAGACGGGCTTTCCACCCTCTTCGCCGGCTATCGCTATCGCAAGCTCCTTGCGCAGCCTTCCTGCGGCCTCGAGCGAGGGAAGCAGCCCCTCTGCGCCCGCCTTCCACCCCTCCGGGACGACCTCGATGAGATAATAGGTCTTGTCCTCGCCCGGGCGCACGCCCTTGCGGTGCAGCCTGAGGAACGGGGTTCCGTCGAGGCTCGGCCGCACGATATAGCCGCGCTCGCGCAGGTATTTTAGCACAACGTACTTGCGCCGGGCGGAGGAATCCCTCCTCTGCGCCTCCGAGAGCAGCTCGTCCGGCGGGATCGGGATGACCCCGCGCTCGGCGAAATAGGCGGCCTCCAGGTAGGTGATGCGCGTCTCGTCCGCGTCCTCGACGCCGGCGCCGAGGCTTCTCAGCTTCAGTATTAGCGGCCTATGCCGGATTATCAGGAAATCCTCCGCCCGTTCGATGCCTTCCATAGAGCAGCCTCAGGTGCCGTCCCCCTTGCCGCCCCTGCGCCTGACGTCGTCGAGGATGAGCATGAGGTGGCTGTGCTTCACGTCGTACATGTGGATTGCCATGAAGGACCCGCCGGCCGTGTCCACGTTCAGCGTGCCGACGCCGAATATCCGCTGGACGAGGTTCTGGTGGTAGCTCGCCTCGGTCACCTTCGCGTAGGGTATCACTATCCTGCGGGTGGAAAGCACGCCGGACTGGTAGACCAGTCCGCTCTCGTCGAGCGTGAGCGTGTGGAATTTCACCGAAACGAGGGACGCCATAACGGAAACCGCGCCGAGCAGCCAGACCGCGGCCATGAGAGTCATCCAGATGCGCTCGACATAGTCCATGAACACGTAGATGAGGGCGCTGAGGAACAGCGTGGAGGCGAGGATGTTGATGACCCGCACGATGGGATACGGGTTGAAGGAGCGTGCCATGCCACCTCTTTCCTCGCTCGGATTTAAATGATTGCGCATGAAGGGGATTCCATGCTCGTCATACACACGGACGGCGCCTCGCTCGGCAACCCCGGCCACATGGGGATTGGCGTCGTTGTCTACCGTGACGGAATCGTCGTGGAGGAGCTGAGCGAATACATAGGGGTGGGCACGAACAACGTCGCGGAATATACCGCGGTAATCCGGGCCCTGGAGACCGTCCATGGGATGGGTGAAAGCGAGGCGCACATCAGGACCGACAGCCAGCTGATAGTCCGGCAATTGAACGGGGAATACAAGGTCAAGGACCCGGGGCTGAGGCTTCTCAAGAACAGGGTGGACCGCCTCTCCCGGGGCCTGAAGGTGCGCTTCGAGCACATCCCGCGCGAGCACAACGACGAGGCGGACGCGCTCTCCAAGGAGGGCGCCGCGCTCGGCAGGAAGAGGGCCGGGCGCGCAGGCAACGGGGGCGGGAGCGGATGATTGCCAGGCAGGAGCCCGCGCTCGGAAGGTACATGACGTTCGAGCTGTCCAAGGAGAAGCCGGTGCACGGCTGGTTCTGGTACAAGGAAGGATATGCGCCGGAACTGGTGGAATGGGCCCTGGGGGATTTCGAGGCGCGGGCGGGGCGGGGCGCGGATTCTGTCCTGGACCCTTTCTGCGGGGTGGGGACGACGCTGCTCTGCGCCAAGGAAAGGGGCATCGCCTCCGCGGGGGTGGACGCGTCCACGCTCGCCGCGTTCGTATCGAGGGCCAAGACCGACGACTACGATTCGTCCGACATCGAAGCGGCGCTCGCGTTCCTGAACAAGAAGCTCGATTACGGTTCGGCGCAGGGGCTAAACTGGCAGTTCGAGCTGTTCTCAACAAAGGCGGCATTCCCGAAGCGGAACCACGCCGAGATACTCGCGCTGCGGGAGGCCATCGAAAACGAGGAGGGGAGGGCGCGGAACCTGCTGCTCCTCGCGCTGCTGTCCATCCTGCCGCAGGCGAGCATCATAATGAAGGACGGCGGCGTCCTGAAAATCGACAAGAGGAAGAGGGCGCTTCCGGCGCGGGAGATATTCCGCAGGAAGGTGAAGCGGATGTGCCGCGAGCTCATTGGAAGGCCGCAGGGCCACGTGCCCAGGGTCTTCCTGGGGGACGCGCGGGCTCTGGATTTGGGCGGCGAGGAGGCGGACGCGGTCATCACGTCCCCGCCCTATCTGAACAACATAGATTATTCGAAGATATACGGCCTCGAGCTCAGCCTGCTCTCGATGAGCAAGGCCGAAGCCGAGGAGGTGAGGATGCGCGCCATCCGCTCGTTCATAGGGAGGAGGATGGAGGTGGACGGGATGCCGCCGGAGGTCGGGGATGCCGGCCTCCGAATCCCCATAGTCGGCACGTACTTCAGGGACATGGAGGCGGCGATCGCGGAGATGTTCCGGGTGCTGAAGCCGCACGGGGCTGCGTATGTCAACGTCTCGAACTCCGTCATCCATGAGACGCATGTGCTTGTGGACGAGACATTCGCGCAGATGGCGGAGCGCATCGGCTTCTCCGAGACGGAAATCGTGGTCGGGGCCGAGCGCATCGCGGATGTCCGGCCGCGGAAGGTCAGGACGCGCGAGAGCGTCGTGATAATGAGGAAGTGAACCTATGGCGCAAGCGCAGGCACATCCCCAGCAGGGGCAGAATCCATTCCAGCAGATGCAGTTATTGGGCCAGCAGGCCGGAGCGCAGGCGGGGGCGCTGGCTGGCGGGCAGGCGGCCGTGCAGGCCGCGATAAACGGATACCTGAACATCGACCCGGCGCTGATGAGGCAGATAGCTCAGCATGTCCAAAGGCCCCCGCCCAACGCGACGGCCGCCCAGCAGCTTGCCGCAATCCAAAGCCTCTTCAACGTGCTAAGGACAGGGGGGACGCTCGGGCTGACCTGGCAGGACGGGGCCGGAAGGCAGCCCAGAAGCCCTTCCGAGGCACTCAGGGCGAGGGGCGGGGACTGCGACGAGCTCTCCACGCTTTTCTACGCCGCCGCAAGGCAGCTCGGCATAGATGTCAGCGGTTTCCGGCTCGCAACCATGACATTCGCGTCGGGGGGCGCAACGGTCGCGCACGCCCCGCTGCTACTGGAGCTGGGCGGCGCAAGATACATAGTGGACCCCATCATGCCGCGAATAATAGGGGGCCTCGCCGATTTCAACAATCCCACGCTGATAGCCCGCCTGGGGCCGTTCTTCTACCCCGCCATGCCGGGCAATCCGCCCCCTGGCCCGGTCACGATACGGGACAGGCGCGACTTCAGCACGCCGGCTGACATCGCCTCCGTGGAGCTGCTCGAGCGCGCGATTCACAATTCGCTGCTGAACACTGCGGCAGGCACCGCAGCTGCGGGGCGCGATTTGGCGGCGGTCGTCGCGATAGGGTCCGGCAGCGCGTTCGTGGCCGCCCAGCGGGATATAGCCGCGCAGAACATCTACAATTTCTACTTCAATTCCGCGGAACTGGCCTTCAATGCCGGCAGGAGGGACGCCGCGCTGGTGCGCATGTACGAGGAGAGCCTTGCCATCATCAGGCAGGTGCCCTCGATATCCGGCGCAAACGAGGCGTCCGTCTACCGGACGAGGGGGGCGCTGGGAATCTGCCACAGGGTGGCTGGGAGGCACGCGCGGGCAAGGGCCGAGTTCCAGGAACAGATACGGCTTCGGCCCCGGGACCCCGCCGGCCACCGCAATCTCATAGACCTTGAGGCGAGGCTTGGCAATTACCCGGCCGCGCTTGCGGCATGCGATGCGGCGCTGCGGCAAATACCCCGGGGAACCCAGGATTACAACGATATCCTCGCATTCAGGAGGAGGGTAGCCGCGCGCGTCCCCGGGAATCCTTAGGGCCCGGCGAAGATTGTTAAAGCCGTCGATAATAATGCGTAACGGGAAACACCATGCTCATAGGCATTGTTGGAAAGCCGTCCACGGGCAAGAGCACGTTCTTCATGGCCGCGACGAGCGTGCCGGTCGAGCGCTCGTCCCGCCCTTTCACCACGATAAAGCCGAACCGGGCCGTAGCCTACGTGGAGGTGGAATGCGCGGACAAGGACTTCGGAAAACAGTGCAACCCGAGGACCGGCTTCTGCGTGAATTCGCGCCGCTTCGTGCCGATAGAGCTGCTCGACGTGGCAGGTCTCGTCCCGGGCGCGCACGAGGGGAAGGGGCTCGGCAACAAGTTCCTCGACGACCTGCGCCAGGCGGACGTGCTCATCCATATTGTGGACGCGAGCGGAAGCACGAACGAGATGGGGGAGAGGGTGCCGGTCGGCAGCTACGACCCGTGCAACGACGTCCGCTTCCTGGAGCAGGAGCTGGACTACTGGATAGAGGGCATCCTCGATTCGAACTGGCAGAAGCTCCAGAGGGAGGCGCGCCTGCTGAAGAAGAAGAACGAGGAGATCCTCACGGAGCAGTTCAGCGGGCTCGGCATGAACAAGGACACCATCGCGAAGGTGCTAAAGGGCATCGGACTCGAGGAGAAGAGCATGCTCGAATGGAGCGCGGAGGAAAGGCACGCCCTCTGCACCAGGCTGCGCCGCATCGGGAAGCCCATAATAATCGCGGCGAACAAGTGCGACCTGTCAACCGGCTGGGACAACTTCCAGAGGCTTAAGAAGGAGTTCCCGGACTACGTGGTGATAGCCTGCTCGGCCGAGGCCGAAATCACCCTCAAGGGCGCCGCCAAGGCGGGGTTCATAGATTACGTGCCCGGCGACCGGGAATTCAGGGTGAAGGCCGCCCTCAGCCCGGAGCAGGAGAAGGCGATGGGCATCATGAGGGCGGTGTGCGAAAAATACGGCGGCACAGGCGTGCAGGGATGCCTCAATTCGGCGGTGTTCGATTTCCTCCATTACATAGCCATTTTCCCGGGCGGAGGCAACCTGGTGGACGCGCAGGGGCGCACGCTTCCCGACTGCTTCCTGATGCCGGCAACCACAACGGCGCTGGATTTCGCGTACAGGCTGCATTCCGACATGGGCGACGGCTTCATCAGGGCGATAGACTACCGCACCAAGCAGGCGGTGGGCAAGGACCATGCCCTCAGGCACCGCGACGTCATAGAGATAGTCTTCAAGAAGCCCAGCAGATGATGATTTATTAATGCCTGCCTGGGATATCCGGCCGGTGCTGGAATGGATTTCGACATCGTAACTTCGGTCAATCTTCTGCTGTCCCTGCTGGTGGTCGCCTCGGGCGCCTACCTCTACCGGCAGGGCAGGGGCCTGATCTGGCTCTATCTCGCCCTCGGCTTCTCGCTTTTCGCCCTATCGCATCTGGTGAACCTCGCGGGCGCCGGGACCGAGCTCTACATGCCGATGGTCTTCGTGCGCGCCTTCGGTTACATCCTCATACTCTTCGGGGCATACAGGTCGGTATCGGCGCGTAATGCCGCGCCGGATGCGCCCGCGGGCGGCATCCCGCCGGTCGGGGCGGGAAAGCTACCGAGGAAGAGATGACACGGGCTGGTTCAGCCCCCTGATGGTCCCGCTCGAGCGAAGCGCCATTATGCGGGCCGGGCGGCCGCCCAGCGAGGAGAGGAGCGCGAGGAAGCCGAGCACGGGCTCCAGGCGCTCGCGCTCGCAGCGGAGTATCCCGGTGCGGGCCTTCGCATCGTAGCTCACGAGCTTCAGGGCGGCGTATGAGAGGCCGAATTCCCCGAAAAAGGAGAGCGCTTCTGCGTAGAGGGATCGCTTGAGCTCCTCCGGGGCCATGTCGGGGCCCCTGAACCCGAAGAGGATGTAGCGCTTCCTGAGCGCGCCCGCCTTCGCCATGCATGCGATTGGCGCCCTCCATGTTTAAAACATTCATGTCGAGAATGGTCCCATGGACAAGCCGGATTTCCATTTCCCCCCGCTCCTGCGGAAGCTGAAGCGCGGGGGGCCCGCGGTGACCCTGCCCAAGGACGCGGGGCTTGTGATGGCGTATTCGGGCATCGGGAAGGATTCCCGCGTGATAGAGATGGGCTCGGGAAGCGGGTTCATGACCGTCCAGCTCGCGAACATCGCGAAGGAGGTCGTGTCCTACGAGAAGAGGAAGGAATTCCTCGAAATCGCCGAGGCGAACGTCAGGCGGGCCGGCCTCGAAAACGTGACGTTCAGGCTCCACGACGTCCTGCACGGCATAGAGGAGAAGGACGGCTCTTGGGACCTGGTGTTCTGCGACATAGCGGAGGCGGAGAAGGCCGCGGCGACGATACATGCGGCCCTGAAAAAGGGCGGGTGCATGGCGGCGCACTGCCTTCACGCCGAGCAGGCGAAGGCCCTCCACCTGGAATGCGAAAAGAATTTCGCGGAGGTCTTCACCGTGGAGGCCATCATGCGCGAGTTCGCGGTCCGCGACTTCGGCTTCAGGCCGGAGCATTTCGGGCTCATGCACACCGCGTACATGGTCTTCGCCCGCAAATAGCGCGCGGGAAGAGGCACCCTAAAAAAACCTTGCGCTGATTGGATTGGAGTGATTGAATGGCAGAAGTGGAAATAAAGAACGACGGCAAGAAGGTGCAGGTCCCCGACGGCTCCCTGCTCGCCGAGCTGGACGGCAAGAGCTCGTTGCTCTTCGCGTGCAAGGCGGGCAGCTGCGGCTCCTGCAAGGTGAGGGTCCTCGAGGGCATGGAGAACCTCGAGCCTCCGGACGACGTCGAGAAGGCGGGCCTCGCGACCTTCGGGACCGACCCTAACGAGCGGCTCCTCTGCGTGTGCAGGATAAAGAAGGGCAAAGTGGTCGTCGAGTATTGACCGCCCCAATTAATATTGTTCCTTTCCCTTGTTTTTTGATGATGGAGGAGGCATTCACCGCCCTGGGCGCAATAATCCTGTTCGGCTTCCTCGGGCGGGCGGCATATGACAGGACCAGGATACCCGAATCAATCCTGATGATAGCCATCGGGATTGCGATGGGGCCGGTCCTCGGCTTCGTGAACGCTTCCGTCCTGATGCCGGTCGTCCCGTTCGTGTCGGTTTTCGCCCTCATCCTGGTGCTCCTCGACGCCGGGCTCGAGTTCAACATGTTCAAGGTGCTCAGGGAGTTCCCCTCGGCCTTCGCCTTCACGCTGCTCTCCGGCGCCCTTGTGACCGCGCTGGTCGGGCTCGCCCTGCACGCCCTCATGGGATGGGACCTGATGGGGGCCCTTTTCGTCGGGCTGCTCTCTAGCGGAACCACTACGGTCGCCGCGATGACGCTTCTCGAATTGATGCGAGTGCAGGAGAGGACGAAAAGCTTCCTCTTCCTCGAAACCGTCATAAACGACTTCACCCTTATATTCGGGGCCAGCCTCATCCTGGCGCTGATTGCCGGCACAGGGATACCCCAGGATGGCACGGGCAGCCTCGCATCCATGATAACAATGGCCGCCGTGGCCGGCCTCGTATCGGGGTTGCTCTGGATAGGGGTGCTCAGGCGCATAGGCCTGCGCAAATACAACTACATCGCATCGGTGGGCGCGCTTTTCCTGCTCTATGGCGCGCTGGAGGCGGTGGGCGGGGACGGAATAATCGGGACGCTGGTTTTCAGCTTCGTTCTCGGCAACCATGCGGGATTTTTCAGGAGGTTCCGCCTCAGGGGCGACACCCCGGCCGTGCGCGAGGAGAAAAGGATAATCCGGGGCATCAGGTTCATCCACGGCGACATCTCTTTCGTAGTGAGGATTTTCTTCTTCGTGATGATCGGCGCGGTGTTCAGGTTCGAGAACCTCACCGCGGACGTGCTCGTGGCCGCCGCCATCGCCATAGCCATGATCCTGCTTGGCCGGCTAGCGGGCATCCTTGCCGTGGGCGCGGTCGACCGGGACTTGGGGAAGGACACGTTCACAATCGTGACCATGATACCCAGGGGTTTCGTCGCAACGGTGCTCGCGTTCATACCGGCGGGGATGGGGATCGTTATCCCCAGGCTCACGGAAATAGTTCTCCTGCTGGTGCTATCCACCAACATCATCGCAATCGCCGCCACGGCGCTCCATGCCCGTGCGGGAGGCGGCAAAACGCCGGATGGCAAGGATAATCGGGCAAAGGGCGGCAAGGGCCGCCCCCGGAAGTTTGAAAAATGAGACTGGACAATCAGTTTCAGGAACAGCGCGCAGGAGCAGCGATGCGGTCGAAAGCGCTATTTTCGTCCTTCGCTCCTCCCGCCATAGGTTCTTCCTCTGGCGCAACATCACACTCGCGCAGGAGTAGCGAAGCGGTCAATGCGCCTTTTAGCAAAAGGCGCCCTAAAACGGGCATGCTAAAAGCGCGGACCAAACGTGGCAGACTCAAGATCGGCCGGTTCCCTTTTCAATCGGGAATTGGGAAATCTGCTGGCCTAGCGCCTTCGAAGGTTCGAATCCTTCCTCCTGCAATTCTTTCCCCGCATTGCCGCGCCAATGATTCG
>CAZYJW010000003.1:0-213742 GCA_964647855.1 Microcaldota archaeon
GGTTCGAATCCTTCCTCCTGCAATTCTTTCCCCGCATTGCCGCGCCAATGATTCGCCGGGCGATAGCCATTTATCGTTTCCCGCGGATTCGTGAGCATGGCATCCGACTGGCGGAAAACGCTCTATCTGGCATCCATCGCGCTGGGCGCGCTCGGAATCGTGTTCGCGTTCATGGTTTACTCCATGGTTAGCGGGGCGGTAGACACCCTAGGGGGCGCGGCGTATTCCGTCATCAACAGCACGAACGCCACGATTGCGAACGTGGAGGCCACGGTCGATAGCGCCGAAGGGGTCGTGAACGCGACCGACCGCTCGATAGGCAGCGTGAGGGCGTCGCTTGCGCCCCTCTCCGACGCCCTTGCGGCGGCCGGCGACTCCCTCTCGGGGATATCCTCGTTCATCTCGCAGATTCCCGGCGGCGGCTTCGTCACCGGGGACCTTTCCGAGGCCTCGGGGGACCTCAGGGAATCGTCCGCCATGATGGAGGACACCTCTGACGCGCTCGAAGAAACGAACCTCGCCGAGGTGAGGGCCGGAATCGGGGGCGTCCGGGCGGAGATTTCGGGCGCAAGGGGGGCGATAGCCCAAGCGAAGTCTGCTCTTGACAGCGCGCTCGGCGCGATACGGCTCTCGCTCCTCCTGTTCCTGCTGATGGGGGTTGCCATGTTCGCGATGCAGATGCTAAACGCCTACGCGGGGCTAAAATCGCTATAAGTCTGGAAAGCCGGGGGGCGTGACGCGGGCATATAAACCTGAGCCGGGGATGGGTATGCGGGTCGGTGTATGATGTTCCTGAAGGTCCATAATGACGGGCGGGGCAGGGTCGTTGCGGTATGCGACGAGGGCCTCCTGGGGAAGGTGCTCGAGGGGGAGGGGGCGCTCCTGGACCTCGAGAAGTATAGGGGCTTTTACGGGGACAAGAAGGCCGGCGCTGAGGAGGTTTCGGAGGCGCTTGCGCGCTTCGATTCCGCGAATATTGTGGGAAAGGAGGCGGTTTCCGTGGCGCTAAGGATGGGCCTCGCGGGAAAGGACGACGTTATGTATATAAAACGCACGCCATATATCCAGATTTACCGATTATGAACTCAGAGGTGGGGATGTGAAATCTATCACTGTAGTCGCAGACGACAAGGTGGGGCTTCTCGCCGACATATCGTACATACTCGCTAAGAGCAAGATCAACATCGACGCCATCAACGTGGACGTCGTGGGCGGCAAGGCCATCATATCGCTCTGCCTCTCCGACGTTGCGAAAGGCAAGCAGGTCGTCGAGGCCGCTGGCTACAAGTGCGAGGACCCGGCTGCAGTAGTGATAAAGATACCCGACAAGCCGGGCGAGCTCAACAAGATGACCTCAACCCTGGCGAAGGAGGGCGTGAACGTCCAGAACGTGCACATGCTCGCCAAGGACGGCAGCCACACCGTGCTTTCGGTGGTCGTGGACAAGCAGAAGCGCGCCGCGATGATTCTCCAGCAGCACCTCATCACCAACGAGTCCGCATACTGATTCCGGCATGACGCCGGGGCGCGCTAGAGGTCCAATTCCACGGTTTTTTCCTTCCGGTCAATCCTCGCGCCGGGGAATTCCTTCCCCAGCTCTTCCGTTTTGCCCGCCTTCGCCAGGGCGATTGCTGATTCCGCCCTCTGGAAATTCGCATAGACGTAATCGCCCATGGCCTTGAAGGAGAGCTCCTCCTGCCGGAGGGTTTCCAGGCGCTCCTTCTGCTTCTCCAGGCGCTCGCGGAGCTTTCCCAGCCGCGGGTCGGGCTTCTCGGCATGGGCGTAGTACTCGTCCGCGGCCTCGCTGAGGGTTTCGGGTTCCGAGGTTTCGAGTTTTGCATGCTTTGAAAGCCGTGCGAGCGAGAAATCCGCGGTTTTGCCGCCTTCGGAATATGAGACCGGACGGGCTTCGGAGCGGAGCTTCGATATTTCCTGCTCCAGGGCCAGGATGCGGTTGCCGCTGAGCGAATTGCCGGGCGTTTTTTCATCGATTCCCGCCCTTGCGAGGGCTTCAAGGGCGTATTCCTTCCCGAGGGGGAGCCTCATGAGCGAGACGATGATGTATTTGTCCGAGACCTCCAGTTTTTCCGAAGGCGCGGTCTTGGGGGGCCGATAGGGCGCCCCGACCCGGATTTCCCGGTCCGCCCATGACTCGTAGCGGTGCGCGCACACCGCGGCGCCGCCCCGCACGAGGATGGCGTTGCCCTTGCCGAACATCTCGAAAATCAGCTCGCCCTTGTCGAATACGAACGAGACGATGCGGTCGCTGTTGATTTGCTTTATTTCCAGCAGGCGGGCGTTGTCCAGCTCCTTCTCGACCTTCTCCGTGAACTTGTCGGATTCGGCGGGCCCGATGTATCGGGTGGAATGGATTCTTACGCCGAGCTCGCAGATGATTTCGGCGGATGCGATTTTCAGCCGGTACGCGCCCTCGCCAATCCTGCGGATGCGGCCGAAGTGCTTCCCGTTGAGCTGGCGGCCGAGCTCATCGGCAATGTAATGGTATTCCAGCCCGGACATGATGTGCATGGCAGTGATTTCGGCTAAAGGCTTAAAGAATTGTAAAGAAGTTATAGTAAATGGCTTTTCTTGATATATTATAAAGGTTTCCATGCAATTACGTTCCGGGGATATGATGAAACTCCAAAATCAGCCGAAAAGCAGTGGGGAAGGGGAAAGGGACGGGCGCTGCCGGAGCTGGCAGCGGTTCAAGGAGGCCGCAGCCGGGCTCGCCTGCGCGGCCGGGATTGGATGCGTGAGCGCCAATGCCATGGCCGCCGGCCCTGCGACAACTGAGACTCCCACGGCACCTTCCAGGGCGCAGATTTCCGATGTGGAGGTTACGGACGTATCACGCGCGGTTGGCGGCGTGGTCATCCTGACGACCGAGGCGCAGGCATCGCAGGAAAGGACGCTCTATAGCTGGTTCGTATTTGATAAGTATGATGTGAGCGTGTCGGATGATGCCAGGGCATTGCTTCAGGAATTCATGCAGGAAAACGGCGATCTTGCGCCCGCGGATGAAGGGGAGCATTATTTTCTCCGCAATCCCGAATTCCTTCCGCATGGGATGAGATATATCGGGGTCGTGGACAGGGACAGGGCGCTCGGCAACGGGGATGTTGCGGATGTTGTCCTCGAAATTCCGGAAATGCCAATCGAAGCGTCATTCACTCCCACCCATATAATGGTGGCCTTCGCACTCGCGAGAGGAAATGTGCTCTTCAGGCTTGAGCCGGGAACGCTTGAGCCGGTTGTTGATGAAGCGCTTGCCCGTGACATGGGCGATTATGCCTTCCAGACCACGCGCCCGTATCTCGAGACGACAATATTCAACGGAGTGCCGGAAGCGTCGTGCATAGTGGCGCCAATGGACAGCCGCTGATTCTTTTTTATTGTTTCTCCGCCCAAATAGCCTGGGATGGACCTCGAGGCAGAGCTTCTGAAATCGCTTTCGAAGGAGCAGCTCGACTCAGAGGTCGCATCCAGGGTGGCGTCCTTCCACGGCTTCCTGACGCGCGAGGTGGCCCTGCGCCTTATCGCCCGCGACCGCGGGCTTCTGAAGAGCGAGGAGAAGGCGTTCCGCATCGGGGAGATACCCCCCGGCGAAAAGCGCATCGTCTTTTCCGGCAGGGTGAAGTGGGTATGGCCCGTGGCCTTATACTCGTCCGGGAAGCGCTCGCGCGTGGTCGAGATAGAGGACGAAACCGGCGCGAAGCCCCTTGTGCTCTGGAACGAGGACGTCGGGCTCGCGTCCGGGCTCAGGCTCAAGGACGAAATCCGTGTGCGCGGGGCCTATGAGAAGGGCGGCGAGCTGCACCTGGGCCACAGCGGCGCCGTCGAGTTGCTGAAAAAGGCGGCTTTCTCGGATTTGGCGGGCCTCTGCGAGGGTGAGCACGTGCACCTTCGCGGCATCGTCGCAAGAATAGAGGGCGCCGACAGGTTCGTGCGGGGCGCGCGGACCGAGCGGGGGTTCTCATTCATCCTGACGGACGGAACGGCCGAGCGCAGGTGCGTGATGTTCGAGGGGCTCGGGAGGGGGGAGCGCATCCGCGAGGGCGACGAGATGATAATAGAGGGCGGCGTGGTGGCTGGCGGGAACGTGGAGCTTGGGGCGGGCGCCCGCGTCCTCACGAGGCGCTCCGGCGAGATGCTGATAGGCGAGGTGGAGTCGCTCGAATGCGACGGCGAGAGCCTCCGCGCAAGGATCGGCGGGAAGGACGCGGTTATGGACCGGGCGAGCGCCCTGCGCCTCCTGAAGGCAGAAGCCGCGCCAGACATTCTTCTTTCCACCGTCGTGAGCCTTAAAAAAAGGTCGCTATTAAATACAAGGATAGCGCTCAGGGTAGAGAACAGGGACGGTCTGACCATCGTCCGGTGAAAATCATGCCACCCGTAATGCTAAAGGTCGCGGAAGCCTTCCAGAATGACATCGGCCGCGGAATAGCGAGGATAGACTCGAAGGCGAAAAGCGAGCTGGGGGTCTCCACGGGCGACATCATCAAGCTCAGCGGCAAGAAGGCCGCCCTCGCAATCGTCTGGCAGGCCCAGCAGGACGACGAGGGCCTCGACATGATTAGGATGGACGGCATCCTCAGGCAGAACGTCGGCGTGGGGCTCGGCGAGAAGGTCAGGATTGAGCCGGTGCACGCCAAGGTCGCGAAGAAGGTCGTGCTCGCCCCGCAGGAGGCCGTGCGCTATTCCGTCGGGTTCGACCAGTACGTCAAGAAGAGGCTGATAGGGAAGCCGCTCCTGAAGGGCAACCTGCTTCCGGTCGGGATATTCGGGACCTCCATCCCGCTCATAGTCGCGCAGGTGTTCCCCCAGGGCCCTGTCATGATAAGCGAGGAGACAGAGGTCCGCATCAACAAGGAGCCCATCAAGGAGATGAAGAACGTCCCGAACATCACCTACGACGATGTGGGCGGCCTAAAGGACACGATACAGAAGGTGAGGGAGATGATCGAGCTGCCCCTGAGGCACCCGGAGATTTTCGAGAGGCTCGGCATCGACCCGCCCAAGGGCATCCTGCTCTACGGCGCCCCCGGCACGGGCAAGACCCTGCTGGCGAAGGCGGTCGCGAACGAGTCGGACGCGAACTTCTTCTACGTCGGGGGCCCCGAAATCATCAGCAAGTACGTGGGCGAGAGCGAGGAGAGGCTCCGCAAGCTGTTCGCCGAGGCGCAGGAGAACGCGCCCTCGATAATCTTCATAGACGAGATAGACGCCATCGCACCCAAGCGCGAGGAGGTGACCGGCGAGGTCGAGAAGAGGATGGTGTCCCAGCTCCTGACCATCATGGACGGCCTCAAGGCCCGCGGCGAGGTCATCGTGATAGGCGCGACGAACCGGCCGGATTCCATAGACCAGGCGCTTCGGCGCCCGGGGCGCTTCGACCGCGAAATCGAGATAGGCGTCCCGGACAAGAAGGACCGCAGGGAGATACTCAACATACACGTGCGGAACATGCCCCTGGACAAGGACGTGGATTTGGCGCAGGTCGCGAACGTGACCCACGGGTACACCGGCGCCGACCTCTCGCTTCTGAGCAAGGAGGCGGCCATAAAGGCGCTCCGCAGGGTGCTTCCGGCGATAAACATCGAGGAGGAGACGCTTTCCCCGCAGGTCCTTGACAAAATCATCGTGTCCAGGGAGGACTTCTTCAGCGCGATGCACGAGATACAGCCCTCGGCCCTGCGCGAGGTCTTCGTCGAGCGCCCGTCCGTGAGGTGGGGGGACATCGGCGGCCTCGAGGGGATAAAGCGCGAAATCCAGGAGGCGGTCGAGCTTCCGCTGCGGAAGCCCGAGGTCTTCGAGAAGATGGGCATACGGCCGATTAAGGGCATCCTGCTCTACGGCCCGCCGGGGACCGGCAAGACGCTTCTCGCGAAGGCGGTCGCGAACGAGAGCGAGGCCAACTTCATATCGATAAGCGGCGCGCAGGTGCTCACGAAATACGTGGGCGAGTCCGAGAAGACGGTAAGGGAGATGTTCAAGAAGGCGCGGATGGCCGCGCCCTGCGTGCTGTTCATAGACGAGATAGACGCGATAGCCACGAGGCGAAGCGGAAGCGGGGAGTCCGGCACCCTCGTGATGGAGCGCATCGTGGACACCCTGCTCACCGAGATGGACGGTCTGCGGAGCCTCAAGAACGTCGTGGTCATCGCCGCCACGAACCGGCCTGACATGCTCGACCCCGCGCTCATGAGGGCGGGGCGCTTCGACCGGCTGATAGAGATAACGCCCCCTGACGAGGGCGCGAGGCTCGAGATATTCAAAATCTGCACGGCGAAGATGCCGCTGGACAAGGACGTCGGCCTCCGCGACCTTGCCAGGCTGACGGAGGGCTACACCGGCGCGGACATCGACAATCTTGTGCGCGAAGCGGGCATGGCCGCCATCCGGTCGGGCGCGAAGAAGGTGGTATCGAAGCACTTCGAGCTTTCCTTCAAGTCCGTGGTCCCGGGCATCAAGAAGGAGGACGTGGAGAGCGTGCAGAAGTTCAAGAGCGCGTCCGCGGCGACGATGTACCGCTGAAGCAGGGGAAGGGGCCTCGATATGAGATTGGTGATGTTTTTCAAGCTGATGGTGGCTTCGCTCTGCATCAGCCTGCTCGCCTTCGCGCTCTGGCCGGGCGCGGGCCCGATGGACGGCCTGAAGATGATGGCGCTTTGCACGGTCGCCAGCATCGCGATAACGGCTTTCTATCCGGAATTCCGGGGGATACGTGAGGGCGACACCGTGTCCGTGGTTTCTGGCGCCGGGATACCGAGCATAATAGGCAGGCTCGGGACCGCGTCCGCGGGCGCCCGGAAGAACCAGCAGCTGAAGATAGTCCTAGGAAACGGGAGCGAGGTCATGGGCGTGGTGGAGAGCTACACCGGCCTTGTGAGCCCCCCGAGAATCAGGATAATCTACGAAGAGAAACTGGTGGAATGATTGAAGGGCATACTTATCGAGGCGGACGAGGCGGTTCAGATAGCCATCAGCGTCACGGCGATTTCGTTCGCCCTCGCGATAGTCTTCGCGGGCGCGGAGGGCATGCTGGGATATCCCAGGGAGTTCCTGCTCTTCATGGCGCCGCTTTTCGTGACCGTTGGGAGCGGATTCATACTGCATGAGATGGCGCACAAGCTGACGGCTATATACTACGGGGCGCATGCGAAGTTCCGCATGTGGACGCAGGGCCTCGTTTTGATGCTGGTGACATCGTTCTGGGGCGTTCTTTTCGCCGCGCCGGGCGCGGTGTACATATTCTCGAACCGGATTTCGGTCCGGCAGAACGGCATAATCTCGCTCGCGGGCCCGGCGCTGAACGTCGTCCTCATGGCCGTGTTCCTCGCGCTCGAGCTCTTCGCGCCGGTCAGGCAGTTCTACAGCTTCCTCGTCGTCCCGGGCGTGGATTTCACGCCGTTCGGGATCGGGGCCGGCATACTAAGCGTCTGGCATTTCGGGGCGGCGATGAACATCATGCTCGCGCTCTTCAACATGATACCTGCGTTCCCCCTCGACGGAAGCAAGGTCTTCATGTGGAACAGGTTCCTGTGGATCGCGGTTGTCGGTGCTCTCCTCATCCTCGGCGCGCTCGTGATAAGCCCGGGGATAGTGATAGGCTGGGGCTTCATGCTCCTCATATTCAGCCTCCTTTCGAAGGTGCTCTTCGGCTGATTCCATGCGAGGCGCAGAGGCGGTGCTCCGGAGGTCCTCCGTGATAGGGATTGCATGCGTGATAAAGAGCAGGGAGCCGAAGGGCTATCGCGTCCCCGGGCTTGACCGGAGGCTCCGCTCCGAGCGGACGCGCGGGGAGGCGAGGCTCCTCAACAGGGCGAAGGCGGCCGGCGTGCCCTGCCCTACGGTCCTTGAGGCCTCGGAATTCGAGCTCGCGCTCAGTTTCATTGATGGCGAGCGGCCCGCCATGGGCGAAAAGGAATGCCGGGAGGCCGGAGCCCTGCTGGCGAGGCTGCATGCCGCGGACATCATCCACGGCGATTACACCCCGGCGAACCTGATTATTGCGAAGGGGAGCGGCGCCCTCCACGTGATAGATTTCGGGCTCGGCTACGTATCGAACGACATCGAGGACAAGGCCGTGGACGTCTTCACGATGAAGCGCGCGCTCGCCGGGCTGGGAGAGGGCGCCGCCGAATCCTTCCTCGCCGGATACTCCGCATACCCGAAGCACGCGGCGGTGCTCGGACGCACCGCCCAAGTCGAGAAGCGGGTGCGGTACGCGTCCTGAGCATGCCGCTCTTTAAGCGTTTCCTTATAACTAATCCCACATGGACGAGAGGGTAAAAGGGGCGGCCGTGGCGGCCGCAAGGGAGGCCGGATTCTACCTGCGGGGCGCCGCCCGGGGCAAAAAGACGCCGTATGAGCTCGAGAAGCGCGCCCGCGAGGTCATGCTTCGCGAACTGCGGTCTGCCGCCCCCCAGGTGAGCCTCTGGGGCGAGGACGGGCGAGAGGGGAGGGGATTCGCGATATGCCCCCTCGATTCCCGCATGAACTACGAGCGCGGAATCGGGGCTTACGGGGCCATGGCCGCATACATCGAGCAGGGCGGCATTCGGTTCGGCGCGATATGCCTCCCTGAGACGGAGCAGATGCTTACTGCGGAGGCGGGCAAGGGCGCGCGGCTTGACGGCCAGAAGGTGGCGGCCGCGGGCCGTAGCGGGCTCTCCCGCGCGGTGATCTGCTGCTCCTGCGACATATACAACGAGGACATGAGGCCGCTCAGCTTCGGGGCGATAGAGGCGCTGTCGAGGAACGCCGTGGCATGGAGGAACATGGGCTCGCCCGCAGCGGAGTTCCTCTGGCTGGCTTCGGGGCGCGTCGACGGCCTCGTGGTTCCGATGCCCGAGACCGCGCACGCGGCCGGCTACCTTGCCATCGCCGAGGCCGGCGCAGAGATTACGGACACCCACGGGAACCCGTTCACGCTCCGCTCGGGGGCGCTCGTCGCGGCCGGCCTGGGCCTCCATGCGGACCTCCTCGAGCTCGTGAAGGACTCGCTCTAGGCGGCCTGCGCCCGTTCGTTATGCTTATAAATTGCGTATGGGAGATATATGCGGGCTAGAGGGGGGCCAGGGGTCCCCGCACCGCACATCCCCTTAGGCGGCTCGAATGCCCGGGGCGTTTTGTCTTGCATGCATGCCCTTTCCCCCAAGCGTTGACGTCCTGCCTTATATGGCGGAACAATATGTGAACCGGGTCAGGCCGGAAGGAGCAGCCCTAAGCGTCTTGTGCCGTGCTTGTAAGAAACAGGGCCGAGTGTAGGGGGCAAGGCTCCTTGCATGCCTGCCAGGGCCAACCGGGAAGCCCACTGGTCATTAGCCATGGGTTTAGTGCCCCGGGTGTTCCGGCTACTTCTTGTGCATGTCTTTCCTGCCAAGCGCGAGGAATATTACCAGCAGGGCGACGGCTGCTGCGATAATCGCCAGCACGAGCTGGAAGGAGTCGCTTTGGGCCTCCCGGGCCACATCCTTGCCCCCGTTGCCGGGGGATGGCAAGCTTCCGTTATGCGCATCCCCGGAAGGCGGCGTGGCGTTTTCATTCGCAGGCGGCTCTGGCGGAAGCTGCTTTGCCATGCACGTATTGTTCTTGCATTCGAGGCTCTCGTTCCCGCAGTCCGCATCGGCGCAGCATCCGTAGGCCACCCACGCGTGGTTATCCGCATAGCCGCACTCGCCCGTGACGTTCTGGCATACGCCCGCAGCGCAGAACTCGAAACCCCCGCAGCCCGCATCATCCAAGCACTCCGGAGGCGGGGCGCATGAGGCGTTGCAGTAGAAACCGACGGACGCGAAGCCGGTTTTCGTCGCCGTCACCGGGATTTCCCCCTCCTCGAAGGGGAGGTATACCGTTCCCGAGCTTCCCGTGACCGAGGACCAGCCGTCCGCAGTGACGAGCACGCCCTCGAGCGGCGTGCCCTCCGACACGGCTTCGACAAGCAGGCGCATCTCATCGCAGTCCGCCTCTATCCCGATGTCCATGTATTTGGGCGGTGGCGGGGGGCAGAGCTCCGGGTAGTCGAATTCCACGTATTTGGGGTGCTCGTAGGCGTCCGTGCTGATGTAGACGCGGTAGGTGCCGCTCCGGTCCAGGTCGAATCCGGCCAGGCCGTCCGCTCCGGTGTGCTGGAGGGCCCGAAGGCCCATATACGGCGAATAGAGCACGAGGCGGAGTTCGACATCGTGCGCCGGAAGGCCGTCGGAGGCCGTAAGGTTTGCGGTTATCAGGTCGCCCGGGCAGGAAGCCTCAAGAGTGAGGTTGGCGAACCGCTTGATTGCCGCCTCCTCGGCCCAGGATATGCCGGATGAGAGAAGGATGAATGCTGCCAGGACCGCCCAACGGGCGCCTGCCTTCTGCGTCATTGCAACCGGTAGTTGAGGGGGGAGATGTTGAGCTTGCGGCAGACCGCGTCCATGGCCCCCTGGGGAGTCGGGTAGCTCTGCCCGTCGACCTTGACGCGCTGGAGGATGTCCCGGTAATCCCGCAGGATGTTGTAGAGGTGCCCGATTTCGCTGCTGTCGTTATAGGCACGGAGGAACGCCTCCACACGGTCCCTGGGGCCGTGGATGAAGAACTGCACCTCGATGGCCGGGCTGGTCCGGGTGAAAAAGTTGTGCACCGGGTTCGAGCTTGCGGTTTCCGTCTTGGCCTGCTCGTCAGGCCTCCTGAGTTGCGCGCTTCCCATGAGACTGGTTTGTTGGGAAAGGATTTTATCCCTGCGCAGGGCGGGCGTCCGCCATCCGCCCGGACGGCTCGCGGGGCGCCAGCAGGGAGGCGAAGCCCATGGAGAGCGCCTCCTGCTCGGTGATGGCAGAAAGCCTTGCCGAGAGCCGCTGGTTGAGGAACACATCGCGCACGGCCCAGCCGTTCGCGCCGTGCTCGCGGGCCGCCGGCACGACAGCCTCCGAGGGAAGGCGCCAGAGAAAGCGCCGCTCGCCCCGGCCAAGCTGCGGGATTCCGGTTGCCGGGTCGAGCGCATGCCAGCCGCTTTCCTGCGGGAACGCCGGGAGGATGATGGGCTGTGAGTTCGGGCTGATGAAAAGCTCGCCATTGTGCCTGATTATGCGGTAGGTGCCGGGCTCGAGCACGAGCGCGATGCCCCGCTCGCCCTTGAGCGCCCCGCATTCGAGGCTAAGGCGAAGCCTCGAGACGTTGTCCCTCATCGAAAGCGTGGCGCCAAGGGGGCAGCCCGGGGCGGGATAAGCGGCTATCGTGCCCGTCCAGATGCGGGGGGTGCGGAGGCCGCCCTCGACGAGGAGGCGGTCCGCGAAGAGGTTGGAGAGCAGGCGGCGGCCGCTCCGCTCCACCTGCGCGAAGCGCTCGAGGAAAGCCGAGCCTGCCGTGGATGGTGATGCCATATTGTTACCTCTCGGGTAGCAATATGGTTGTGCGGGTTTAAAACCCTAGGGGGAGTGCCAGGACGGCGCGTTCGCGGGGCATATCGTTTCCGCGGGGGTGCAGTAGGGGTTCTCGCCCGGGCAGTCGTCGCAGGGGAACTCCTTCTTCATGCCGCAGCAGCAGCTCGCGTATCCCGCGACGTTGTCCACGCGGTAGAACCAGGAGTACTTGCACGTGGTGTAGCACGTCCTGCTTGTGAAGAACGACGATGCCGCGGCCTGGCACTGCGACTGGGTGGCGAAGCCCGAGCCGACGACCTGCGCGCCGCTTGTGAGCGCGCACACGCTCTCGCAATTGAGCGATGGCGGGGAGACGCACTTGCAGTTGTTCCCGCACGCCTGCGGCTCGTCGCATCCTGAGGGCGCGGCGTCAGGGTCGCATTCCTCGTTGCCGTTAATCGCCCCGTCGCCGCAGTATGCAGGCGTCGAGACGCACGAGCAGGCGCTGCAGTGCTCGCCCGAGCCGCAGTCAGAGTCGCTCTCGCATTCCTCTCCCGGTTCGATGTCCCCGTTGCCGCAGGCGGCCTCTTCCGGAGGCTCCTCCGCGGGCTCCGGAACGCAGGAGCACGATGTGCACGCCTCATCCGAGCCGCATGCCGAATCGTCCGTGCCGTCGCATTCCTCCGCGCCCTCCCGTTTGTTGTTGCCGCAGTATGCCTCCTCCGGGACGTCCTCCGGATTGAGGCATCTGCACGAATAGCATGCCTTGCCGCCCGGGCATTCGGAGGTGTATGAGTTGCCGTGGTCGCATTCCTCCGGCGGGGTCACGCGGCCGTCGCCGCATTGGGCCTGGGCGGGCACGCACTTGCAGATGCTGCACGTGTAGCCGGGCTGGCAGAGCTTGTAGTCCACGCTGCCGCCGTCGCAGTCCTCTTTGGGCACGGAAATCTTCCCGTCCCCGCATACCACCGAGGTCTCGAGCTTCTTGCAGCCGCACTTGCTGCAGTATTGCCCCTCGGGGCACTTGTTGGTCGAGTGGTTGCCGTGGTCGCACTGCTCGGCGCCGGTTATCTGGCCGTCGCCGCAGACGGCCGGAACGTCCTCTCCGGGCGGCTGCCCGCCGGCCCCTACGGCGCTGCCGTTGCCGTCTCCGGCGCCGCCTGTGATGTTGTCATCGCTTCCGTTTCCCGCCGGCGGCATGTCAACCCCTGGAGGGGCCGCGGTGTCGGGCCCGCAGTAATCGCCCACCTTCTTGCAGTCCGGGCAGTCGGGCAGGTTCCTGCCCTCGAAGACCTTGCAGAGGTACGCGGTCGCCTCGCTGCAGTTGACGTAGCAGCAGCGGCACGGGCCTCCCTCGCGGTATACGCCGTCCTGCCGGTGGACGCCGTCGGCGTTCGCCTGGTAGCGGCGCTTGCGCGCCGGATTGGTCTCGTTGTCAGCCGCACGCTGCCAGTATGCCCGCTCGTCCTCCATGATCTCGCGGTTCCTTCTGTCCGCGTAGTCGAACGCCTCCTTGTCGGAGACCTTGCCGTCACGGTTGGCATCCGCCGTGGCGTTCGCGGTGGTGCGGGCGCTGATGAACGCCTGGCTGAAGAAAGAGCCCGCGCCCCAGCCGTCGCCCGCCGCGTTCATGCCGTATGAAGAGTGCTCGCCGTCAACCGGAGTCATGACTGTGACGCCGGGGTTGCCCGCAAGCGTCGGGGCGGCCGCGCCGCTGTAGCACGACTGGTACATCACCGCGATGCGGCAGGATTTCATCCTGCCTAGGAAACTGCTCAGCACCTGGGACGATGCCGAGCCGCCGTTTACGTCTATCTTGTGGAAATACCCGGTGGAGCCCGTGTGCTCCCATTGCGCGGGATTCGCGCCGAGGTCCCCCACGCGCCGTATCCACTTGGTGGCGTTTGTCTCCTTGTTCCGGTAGAGCCAGACGCGGTCCTGCGAGCCGTGTCCGGCAAGGTAGATGAATATGTCGTCGCAGCATTTCGCGTTCGCTATCAGGCTTTCGAGCGCCGCTGCCAGGTTCGGCACGCTCGTCACTGAGTCGCCTCCGTCGACCCCCGCGGCGGCGGCCAGGTAGTTGATGTCTGAATCCGAATATCCCGATGCCTTGAGATGCTCGTACATCCGCTTCGTATCCGCCTGGAACATCGAGTCGTTGCTCCCGGTCATTATCAGCGCGAATCTCTTCCTCTCCAGGCAGCATTCCGCATCCGCTACGGGCTTGCCCGCGTTCGCCGCGCTCAGGTCGCCGGCGAGGGGGAACATGAACACCCTCCTCTCCCCGGTTCCGTCTCCGGTTAGGTTGGCGGGCCGGGCGAGGAAGTCGGACGCGTCGGACGGGTAGAGGACGTTATCCGGGTCCATGCGCTCGTCGATGGTCTTCCAGAGGGGCGCCCTGTCCACGAGCGGAAACATCGTCTCGTTCGAGACCACGAAAGTCCCGGCTGCGCGGTCGATTATCACGAATTTCGTGTCATGCCCGAACGGGGCCTGGGGGCCGCTGTCGAGGAAGAAGAACCATGATTCGGATTCCAGCGTGAAGTTCCTGTCCTCGAATGCGCGGGGAGCGGTGATGACCGAGCCGGCCGGAAGGGAGTGGTCGAGCCCGTAAACGTAATATGTGTCGCCCGCCACCGCGGACGCTATATCGAGGGCGTCCTCGAAGGAGAGCGGCAGGGCGTATTGCACTGGCGGGGTCTTTGTGGCAAGGCAGTCCTGCAGGATTTCGGCCTCGAGTATGTCCGCGTAGGCGGCCATGCTGGCCGGGCCCGTGGCGTTCACGGCGGCTGCGAGCTTGCCGGCGCCGCTTGCGGGATTCGCCGAAAGGTAGGCGTTCGCCTTTGAAATGGCCGAGGATGCCTTGGCATCCGCGCCCCTAAGCCCGGAAATGAATGCGGAGTAGTCCTTGCCGCAATCCACCCCTTCCGATGCGATTTTCGCGCTCTCGGAAACGAACCCCGCGTGCACGGAAAGCGATTCGAGCGCGAGTTCCTGCGCCTCGAGAAGAGGAAGATAGGAAGAGTATTTCCCCTCGGATTGCGCTGTCTGCCTCAGGGCCGCGACCTCGGACTGGAGCCCGCCTATCGCGGCGGCCCCCGTGGCGGACGCGATTCTCGCGTTCATCGCCTCGACGCTGGCGCCGAAGCCGTCTTCAGCGGGCCCGGCGCCGCCGGATTGCGGCTCCATGCAGCCAGCCAAGATGACGAATGAGACTACCAAGGCAGCGAAGACAGGCAGGAGCCTGTCCGAAAGACCTCCCATGTGGATGAATCGGGCAGAGGTAATAAAAAGTTTCCCGCAGCCGCGGGGCGGAATGGTTAGAATTAATGCTCCGTCGGGGATTTGAACCCCGGTCGTTGGAGAGCTTCTGCGCCTTTTGCCCCAGTTTTGGGGCGCCTTTTCCCAAAAGGCGCACTGAAAGTCCAATATCCTTGACCGGTCTAGACGAACGGAGCTGATAATGCTGGCGCGGCGCCGAGGCGCTACTTCAGGAGCTTCATGACTTCCGCATGGACCGCGTCGACGCCCTTGCCCGCATCGACCTTATGCCAATTCGGTGTTAAAAATCTTTCCTCCTCGAGGCGGAGGAAGTTGCCCCTCACCCTGGAGAGGTATTCGAGGTTCTCCTCGTAGCGGTCGAGCTTCTTCTGCTTCCTCTTGCGCTCCTGCGACTCCTCCGCGGTGATGTCCAGGAGAAGCACCTTGTCGGGCTTGATGAAGCCGAGGCCCTCGACTATCTTTTTCGCCTGCGGGAAGTGGATGTCCGCAAGCTCGTAGGAAATCGTGGAGAACACGTAGCGGTCGAGGATGACCGTCTTTCCGGAATCGATGGCGACGCGCACCAGCTCCTGCTCGTTCGCGATGTCCGAGAGGAAGAGCAGGAAGAGCGACTTCGGCGCGAGCTCGAGCTTGCGCTCAAGGTAGTCGTTGAGCATCTGGAAGCTTTTGGTCGGATACTTGAAAACGATGGAATCCGGAATCTTCTGCTGGAGCAGCCGTATCTGCGTCTCCTTCCCGCACCCGTCTATGCCTTCGAAAGCAATCAGCATTGAACCACTCGCCAGGGTCAGATTGGCACGGCACAGATATATTCCTTTCCCTTCCTAAGACTTGGGAGAGGCCTGGTTCTATGGACGTCATATCAATCCGGGACATGGAAAAGGGGGACATAGAGGGCATTCTTGATTCGGCGCAGGCCATCGAGAAGGGGGAGAGGAAGCCGGCGACCGCGGGGAAGGTCCTCGCCACGCTGTTCTTCGAGCCGTCCACGCGAACGAAGCTCTCGTTCCAGTCCGCCGCGTTGCGCTCCGGAATGGAATACATAGACTTCCTCCCCGAGACGAGCTCGCTCAAGAAGGGCGAGTCATTCGAGGACACCGTGAAGACCGTCGAGGGATACGCGGACGCCCTGGTCATCCGCCACCCCAAGGAGGGCTCGGCGAGGCTTGCGGCGGACATCCTCGGGAAGCCCGTCATCAACGGCGGCGACGGAGGGAACCAGCACCCCACGCAGACTCTGATTGACCTATATTCCATACGGAAGAGCAAGGGCAGGATTGGCGGGCTAAACGTGACGCTGCTTGGAGACCTCAAGCACGCGCGCACGATGCGCTCGCTCGCATACGCGCTCGCGCGCTTCGGGGCGAAGCTCACGCTCGTGTCTCCGAGGGGGCTCGAGATGGACCCCCAGTACGTGAAGGAGCTCGAGGCGCGCTTCAAGCTCGAGGTATCGGTCAAGAACGAGCCGGAGTATTCCCAGGCCGACGTCCTCTACGTCTGCAGGATACAGCAGGAGAGGTTCGCGGACCCCTACGAGGCGAAGAGCGTCACGCAGAAATTCATGATACGGAAGGCAGACCTCAAGGACGCGAAGGAGGACCTCGTCATCCTCCATCCGCTCCCGAAAATCAACGAGATAGAGAACTCGATAGACGCGATGAAGCAGGCGAGATACTTCGAGCAGGCGCACAACGGGGTGCCGGTTAGGCAGGCGGTCCTGGAGTACGCCCTGAGGTGACATGCATGCAGGTCGACAAGATTGAGATGGGAACGGTCGTGGACCACATAAGGGCAGGCAAGGCGGGGAAGGTCATGAGGCTGCTCGGAATAGGCGAGGACTACCCGCACAGGGTGGCCATCGTGCTCAACGTGCCGAGCAAGATGATGAAGACCAAGGACATCCTCAAGATAGAGGGCAAGATGGTGTCCGACGAAACCGCGAACCTAATAGCCCTGGTATCGCCGGGCGCCTCCATAAACATAGTGAAGGGCGGGGCGATTGAGAAGAAGTTCACGGTCTCCCTCCCGAAGGAGATTTCGGGGCTGGTCAAATGCCCGAACCCGAACTGCATCAGCGCCGAGGGCGCCCGCACGCATTTCCGCAAGGAGGACGGCGAGCGCTTCCGCTGCCATTTCTGCGAGAGGCTCTTCGTCGCCGAGGAGCTCGTGTAGCGGCGTCGCGCCGCCATTTGGGGGGCTTCGCATGGAATATCGCCGCGACGGCGATGAGGTCGCAATCAGGCTCGATTTGGGGGACGAGATAGCGTCCGCAGTCGCCGAGGTCTGCAGGAAGGAGGGCGTGCAGAGCGCCTCGTTCAGCGCCATTGGCGCCTGCAGCAAGGCCGAAATCTCGCACTACGACACCGTGCGGAAGGAATACCGCAGCACCGTGCTGGAGGGGATGCTGGAGATAGTGTCCCTGCTCGGCAACGTCACCTTCTCGGACGGCGCGCCGCTTGTGCACGCGCATGTGGCTTTCGGCCTCCCGGACTTCTCCGTGCAGGGCGGGCACCTTGTCAGGGCGCTCGTGAAGCCCACGTGCGAAATCAGCATGAGGATACGCGGCATCGGGGTCTCGCGCGCGCTTGATGCGGCAAGCGGGCTGAGGCTCCAGCGCTTCTGAGCCTTGCGGCATGGGCGCTTCAGCGCCTCGCACGCAGCTCCGAGAGGAACCTCTGCGCCAGCGCGGGCTGCGCATCCTCCCGGACGCGCAGGCGCCTCATCGCGGCGAGGGCGAGCGCATGATTCTGCGGGCCCTCGAGCCCCCGCATCTGCTCCCGTATCTGCTCGTTGAGCTCGTGGGGCGTGTGGGCCACCGTCCGCATGTTCGCCCCGTCGAACCATTTCCTCTCCAGGCGGAAGCGGAAGCCTGGCGGCAGGGCGTCCGCCGCATCCCCGGACTCCGCGGCCTTGAACGCCGCGTGCGTAATGAGCTCCCCGACGCCGCCTTTGAAGAACGGCCTGGTTTCCAGGACCCTGCGCTCGGCCTCTATCCTGCGCAGGAGCCCGATTTCAGGCATGTCGGGAAAAAGGAGCGGGCCTGCGAGGAAGATGTCCGCATGGGCGCCCGCCTCGACGCTGAAAGGCTCGTATATATGTATGAAATCCGGCTTGCGGAAATAGAGGGGCCTTGAGCCGGGCTCGAGCATCAGCAGGTCGACATCGTTCGCCCGCTCCGGCGCGACCAGCGCCGCGCCGTAGAAGGCGATGTCGTTCCTGCGCACGATGCCGCCAAGCCAGTTGCGGAGCGTGTCAAAGGCGTCGGTTGCGCGCCCCGAGAATTCCCCGCAGCGGGCGAGCACCGCGCGCATGAGCGCGGCCGGGTCGTTCCCCGGGCTGAGGAACGGCG
Source organism: Microcaldota archaeon (assembly GCA_964647855.1). Taxonomy (GTDB): domain Archaea; phylum Micrarchaeota; class Micrarchaeia; order Anstonellales; family Bilamarchaeaceae; genus Bilamarchaeum. Next base: position 17,977 of record CAZYJW010000003.1, read on the forward strand.
CCATGGGGGGGTAGAGGAACGCGTCCGATTCGAGGCGGTGATGGGCCTGGCCTGCATCCATGTGTTATTATTTGTTAGAAAATGTTTATAAACCGGCATAATCCCTGGAGCCCGGTTTCCGGACGGGCCCTGGGAGGTTATCCCCAATCGAACCGCCGGGCGCATACGCTTTTCAATTGGGGCGGGGAAATCAGGGCAATGGACGCCCGGTTCGCTGGCCTTTCCATGATATGCGTATTGCTTGCAATGGCAGGATGCATCGGGGAAGCGGAGGTAGTGCCGGATATTAACGGCACTGCGGGAGCTGGCGGCGGGGAGCCGCCGTCTCAGCCCGCAAGCGGCGGCTCGGCCGCAGAGCGGCCAACGGGCGTCCTCCCGGGCGAAGAGCTTCCTGCCGCTGAAAACAAGCGCCCGGCGCCCGTCCCGTGCCGGCTTGAAGAGCCGTGGATGGAATGCATCGGAAACGCGCGCTATGGCAATGAGTCGGAGTTCCAGGTGCTTGACCTGTATATGCCGAAAAACGCGAGCGGGCCGCTTCCGGTAGTAATCCATGTCCATGGAGGGGGGTGGGCAATCGGGGAAAAGGGAGGCGGCCCCCTGGGGCTGGTCTCGGAAGGATACGCCATTGCCGAGGTGGAATACCGCCTGAGCCAGGAGGCGAAGTTCCCCGCGCAGGCCGATGACGTCAAGGCCGCGGTAAGATGGCTTAGGGCGAATGCGGCGGAATACGGGCTCGACGGAGACAGGTTCGGCATAATCGGCGAATCGGCAGGCGGCCATCTGGCTTCCCTTGCGGGGACAAGCGGCAACTCGCCCGCCTTCGGGGGTGAAGCCGGGGTGCATGCCGTAGTTGATTATTACGGGCCGGTGGATTTCAATTCGGTTGCGGGCGCGGGGGAGGGAGATCCGTACTGGGATTACGCATCCTTCGCTTCGATGCTGATAGGCGGGGGCATAAGCTCGAATCCGGCGGTTGTTGCCAGCGCGAACCCAATATCATACGTGGATTCCGAGGACCCCCCCTTCCTGATAATACACGGCACAAACGATTCGATGATTCCATATGACGAAAGCCTGATGCTTTACCGGGCACTCCGGGACGCCGGGGTCAATGCCACCCTTATAGCCGTGGAGGGCGGGGAGCATGGGGGCTTTTCGAACCAGATGGAGCTGGATGCCCGGGTGGAGGAGTTCTTCAGGGATGCCCTCGGAGGAACCTAGCGGAGCCTGAGGACGACGAACAGGTGGTCCTTGTCGAATGGCTCGAGCCGGATGCTCTCGAGGACGTCGAAAACCGAGGAGAGCTTCTTCACGACGGCTTCGAAAACCTGCCTGGGGTCCTTCGTGACGTCGATGCTCTGGCTTTTTATGGCAATCATGGCGATGCCACCCCTCTTCAGGAACATCCTCGCGTTCTTGATGAGGATGTCGTCCTGGTCGGGCTGGGCCACGTCCATGTATATGGAGTCGACTTCGCCCACCTCCCCGTATTCCTGCGGCTGGCGCGCGTCGCCGTGGATTGGGATTATGTTCTGCCTCCTTTCCGAGAGGGCTATTAACGACTTCATGCACTGGGGGGCGATTTCGACCGCGTAAATCTCGCCCTGCGGCCCCATGATGTCCGAGAGGTGGGAGATGGTCGTGCCCGTGGATGCGCCAAGGTAGAGGAGCTTCGAGCCGGGCAGGAAGGGGAACTCCCTGAGCCCCTTCTTCATCGCGCCGCAGAGCTTGCTCCGGAACGGGTCCCAGACGCGGTATTCCCTCCCGCCCTCCTTCAGCGTCCGCTCGTTGTAGGCCTTGCGGCCGGGGTCGGCGTTTATCGTGAGGAACGAGCCGTCCTTCGAAAAGACTCCGGGGTAGGCGGGCTTCATGCAGGGGATAGGGTTGCGAAAGTGATATATTCCCCGCCCCTGCCGTCCCCTTCCGCAAGGGGCTTGGGCCGAAAGATAACCTTTAATACCATTATGGATAAATTAAGCCTGCAAAAGCATCCAATTTTCCGTCGATATCGAGTTGCACGAACGGATTGGTCGCATGTCTGAGGTGCATATATGGTTACAGCGTTTGATGTTGAACCGAACAGGCTGATAGAGAAGGCCGCGCACAGGCTCAGGGAGATGAAGCTCCACAAGCCGTCGTTTGTCGGCTTGGTGAAGACCGGCGCGCACGCCCAGAGGCCGCCGCAGGACGCGGACTTCTGGTATTTCCGGTGCGCGTCCATCCTTAGGCAGGTGTATGTCAACGACGGCGTCGGCACGAACAGGCTCAGGAGGCACTACGGCGGCAAGAAGCGCCGCGGTGTGAAGCCCGCGCGCCACGCCCCCGCAGGAGGCTCGACCATCCGCAAGGCCATGCAGGAGCTCGAGAAGGCGGGCCTGCTCGCGAAGGGAAAGGCGGGCCGCACGCTGACGCCCAAGGGCAGGAAGTTCATGGACGCCGCCGCAAAAGAGTGCGTGTGAATGGCGGGCGAGGAGGCCGGCGACGAGGCGGCCCGGAAGAACAGGGCCGAGGCGCGGAAAGCCCAGGAGCAGCTGAAATCCGCTCTCCGGGGCGCGCTCGACGAGAACGCGTATGTGCGCCTCATGAACGTCGCCGTTGCCAACAACGAGCTCTACCTAACCGCCGCCAAAAGCGCGCTCATGTACAACAAGCGCTCCGGCAGGCGGATAACCGAGGCTGAGCTCGTCGCGCTCCTCCGCGCGATAAAGGAGCAGAGCGAAACCAAGACGACGATAACCTTTCACAAGAAATGAACGGGATGTGATGCGCATGGGTGCAAGAGGTCTTACGAAGAAGAAAAGGCTCGCGAAAGAGGCCAGGAAGATAAAGAGGATACCCGCCTTCGTCATCGTGAGGACGAAGAGGAGGGTCGGATTCAACAGGAGGAGAAGGGACTGGAGGACGGACAAGCTCCGCATCCAGGATACCGATTGAACGGGTGTCGATTATGGCGAAATTGGAGCGGATTTACACCGTCCCCCTCGGGGACGCCTATGAGACTGTGAGGCGCAAGAGGACGCCGCGCGCGGTGAAGATTCTGCGCGAGTTCATCGGCCGCCACATGAAGGCGGACGGCGAGAGGATTCTCCTCAGCGGGGGCCTGAACAGCTTCCTGTGGGCCAAAAGCATCCAGAAGCCCCCCCGCCGGGTCAAGGTCCGGCTGATTAAGGACGAGGGCGTGATACGGGCGTACCTCGCCGACGAGAAGGTCGAGGAGCCGAAGAAGGAGGCCAAGCCCGAGGCCGGGAAGGAGGGGAAGAAGGCCGGGGAGAAGCCCGCCCCCAAGCCCGAGCCTGCGGCGAAGGCCCCGGAGAATAAGCCTGAGGAGCCCAGGAAGGAGCAGCCCCAGGCCAAAAAGGAAGCGAAATGAAGGCTGCCTACTACGGGAACCCCTGGCTGGGGATGTTCATCCGTACCAACGACAAGCACACGCTTCTGCCCTTGGACAGCATGGACAAGCTCGAGTCCCTGGTCCGCGAAAGGCTGGGCACCGAGACGCTGCGGCTGAACATCTCTGATTCCAACCTCCTGGGCGTATACGTGGCGATGAATTCCAACGGAATCATCCTGCCGAATGTCGCCCGGGAGGAGGACATCGTGAAGGTGAAGGGGCTCGGGCTCAACGTTTATGTCAGTGCGGACAAGCACAATGCGAACGGCAACAACATCGCCGCGAACGACAGGGGCGGGATTATCAACCCCTATATCGGGAAGGAAGAGGCGGAGAGGATAGGGGACGCGCTCGGAGTCGAGCTCGTGCCGATGACGATTGCCGGGTTCTCAACCGTTGGGAGCGCCTGCGTGGCCACGAACAACGGCTTCCTCGCGCATTTCCGCGCGCCGGATTCCGAGATGATTGCGCTGCGGGACGCGCTGAAGGTGCAGGGAAGCAAGGGCACGGTCAACACCGGCACGGGATTCGTTTCCTACGGCGCCGTGGCCAACAGCAGGGGATATGTCGTAGGCGAGAACACGACCGCGTTCGAGATGGGGAGGGTGGAGGAGGCCCTCGGCCTGATAAGATGATTACGAGGTGGCAACATGGCAGTATTCAACGTCAGCGGGAAGATAGCGCTTGGAAGCGAGGAGCGGGCCTTCGCCAAGGAGGTCGAGGCCGAGAGCGAGAGCGACGCGCGCCACAAGGCTTACGCGCTCTTCGGCTCGCAGAACGGCGTGAAAAGGAATAAGATTAAAATCGAGAAGGTCGAGAAGGTCTCGTGATAGAATGGCCGCATTAGAAGCAAGCCAGGAACAGCTGTCCTACGAGCTCGCAGTCTACCGCGAGCAGATAGCCATGATAAAGAGGGAGACCGAGAGGATAAGCCTCACCACGATAGACCTTTCGAACGCCCTCAGGACAATCGAAAGCCTCAAGGCCGAGAAGGCGCTCATTCCGATAGGCGGCGGGGCGATGGTCAGGGGCGACCTCACGCAGACCGCCGTCCTCGTGCCGGTCGGCGCGGAATACATGGTCGAGATGGAGAGGGGGCTGGCCGAGGGCGAGATAAGGCGCAGGATAGACGCGACCAAGAAGGCGGTGGAGAAGCTGAACGAGGAGTTCAACAAGATAGCGGGCAAGCTCCGGGAGGCCTCGGGCCAGCTCCAGAGGCTCGAGGAGCAGGCGAGGCTGAGCCAGCGCGTCGAGGGCAACATCCGCGAGGACTACATATAATCCGCATGCTTTCTTTTTCATACCATCTTCATTTCCGGAATCAGCCGGTTGAAGTTTGATGAAACTTTATCCGGAGCAGGGGCGGAGGAAAGTTTCATGTTCGATTTCCTTAAGAAGAAAATCAGCGGCTTCATCGACGGCATCACCAGGAAGGAGGACGAGAAGGCCGCGATGGAGGGGCCGCGGGGGAAGCCGGCCCCTGAGCCCGAGGCGCGCCCGCCGGAAAGGGGGATTGCGCCAGGGAAGGCTGCGCCCCGGGAGGGGGAAAAACCGCACCTGAAGGCCGAGGCTCCGCCGCCCCCCGAACCGGAAAAGGCGGCGCCGCAGCGGAAGGCCGCCGCTCCGAAACAGGAAGCGGGGCCCGAAGCGCCGCCAGCCAAGGATAAGCCGGAGGCGGCGCCCAGGCCGCCCGAACCCGCCCCGGAAAAGGCAGTCCTGGAAACGGCAGCCGGACAGAAGAAGGCCGAAAGGCCTGTGAAAAAAGCCGCCCACGCGCCCGCCGTTCCGGCAAAGCCGGTGTTTGCGGAGCCATCGCCGCATGCCGCGAGGCTTGTTCCGGAAGCTTCGAAACCGCCGCCTGAACCGGAAACCCGGGCGAGCGCCCCGAAGAAACCGGTACCCGCCGCCCTGCCGCCTAAGCCCGAACCTCAGCCCGCTGCCCCCAGGCAAGCACCTGCGGAACCCGAAACCGAAACGCCCCGGCCCGCAGAAGCCCCCAGGGCCATGGGGCCAGAGAAGCCGAAGGAGAGGCTGAAGCTGGGCATCGTGGGCACGGTCAAGAGCATCATCACGCGCGAGGTCGAAATCGGCGAGAGGGACGTGCGGGAGATGGCGGAGTCGCTCGAGCTGGAGCTTCTCGAGGCGGACGTGGAGATGTCGGTCGCGGAGAGCATCAGGGAGGAGCTGACGGCCAAGCTCGTGGGCTCCAGGGTGCCCAGGAGCGGGCTGCAGGCACATATCAGCGGGAAAATCAGGGAGACGCTCGTAGATATGCTCGCGAACGAGAGGGACTTCGACATCCTCGAGCGCGTCGAATCGGGCGAGAAGCCCGTGAAAATCATGTTTATAGGGATAAACGGCGCCGGGAAGACCACGACAATCGCGAAGGTCGCGAAGCTCCTGATGGACGGCCGGAAGAAGGTCGTTTTCGCGGCCGCGGACACCTTCCGCGCGGCCGCAATCGAGCAGATGGGCGTGCATGCCGACCGCCTCGGGGTTAAGATGATTAAGCGCGAATACGGAAGCGACCCCACATCCGTCGCGTATGACGCCGTCAATTACGCGAAGGCGCACGGAATCGACGCGGTCCTGATAGACACCGCCGGCAGGCAGGACACCAACATCAGCCTCCTCAACGAGATGAAGAAGATGAGGCGCGTCATCAACCCGGACATCTGCATCTATATAGGCGAGAGCATCGCGGGCAACGCCATCCTCGAGCAGATATCAGCATTCGACCGCGAGGTGGGCGTGGACGCGGTCATTCTCAGCAAGCTCGACTGCGACCCGAAAGGGGGCACCATGCTCTCCATCAGCAAGGCGACCGGCGTGCCCATCATCTATGTGGGCGTGGGGCAGGGATATGACGCCCTGGAGCGCTTCGATCCCGCGCGTATCGTCTCCCGCATAGTCGAGTAGGGCCAAGACATAGGCGGCAAGCGCCGGCACTCTAATATCGTTTCTATGACATCCACGAATAAATACTTTTAAAAACACTTCCCGACACTATATCCTACAAACTACGAATGCGAGACAGCATGCTTCAGGTGTATGTATGGCGGGAGAAAGAGTAGCAGGCGCACCGGATCCGACGGGGATGGCTCAGGCCCAGAATGCCGATCGGCAGGGCACGGCTTTGGCAAGGAGGCAGGCGGCGGTTCCGGCAAGGAGCAGTTTCTGGGAACATGTCCCCTTCACTACGGCGAGGGCAAGGGCGAAGGAGAGGGAGGCCGAAATCGGCAGGATTGAGGCCCAGGCGATGAGGGACGCCGCAGGTTTCAGCCAGCGCTCCGCCGAAGCGAACGTCGACGAGGAGGCCATCGTTGGCGAGCACCTCACAAGGTTCAACAATGCTTTCCTCTCTGCGATAAGGACCGGATACAGCAGGACCGAGGAGGCGACGAGCGCGGATTCCATCATTAGGGAGGTAGTGACCCAGGACGCGTTCATACACGCAATCCGTTCGGGGACCGTGAGGACGCCGCTCGAGCAGATGGACACCGTGCGCCAGACGGAGTATGCCGAGCGCAGGGCGCGGCTCGCCGACACCCTCACCACAGCGCGCAACCAGAGGGAGTATATGATTGGGACGCTCACCGCGAACGAGGTGGACATCCTCTATGCGACGTTCATCGGAACGCAGGAGGACAGCATACCCGGGGCGGTCAGCACCTGGGAGCGCGAGAGGAACTGGCCCGCGGACATCCCCAAGCCCCATCAGGCGTTCTTCATTTTCCTCGAGGGCGCGGCCATCAGGGAGGCCGGCGGCTCCAAGGGCGAGTTCATCGGCAACGTGCTCAAGGGGCTGACGATAAAGAGGACGTTCCTCGACACGCAGGAGAGCACGCTCAGGATGCTCGCGGACAGCGCATACATCAACGAATACCTTTACTCGACCTCTTCGTTCCCGATAGACCGCGCCGTGGAGTCGTTCCACTCCGCGGTCGTCGGGCTGCTCAGCACGCCCACGGGCCAGAAGGATGCCGTGCTCGGCATGCCCGGGCTCGGATACAGGGACGCGTTCCCGGCCATCCGCGCGGAGAAGGAGGCGTGGGTGGATGAGGCGCGGCACGCCCTTGCGCAGGATGACGCGGTCATCGCCCAGGCTAAGACGGCGGTCGAAAGCGCGCAGGCAGGCCTCGAGCAGGCCCAGCAAAGGCTCAACAACGCGCTTGCAATCATCAAGACCGCTGAGAAGCAGGGCTCGGTAAGGCTCGCGGGCGACGTGGTCGTCTCGAAAGGCGACCCGAGGCTCAAGGCCGGCCTCGAGAAGCACAAGAGGGAGGTCCAGGCCGCGAAGGACGAGCTTGGCAGCTCCATAGAATACCAGCAGAAGGCCTTGCTCGCGAAGGCGAAGCACGAGAAGGACCTGCTCTGGCGCGAGCGCGAGTTCAGCAGGTTCCTATCCACTGAGACCCCCGAGGCGGTGGCCAAGGAACTCTCAAGGCACTTCAGGGATTTGCTCGAGGCGTACAAGGGCATGGGCGGCAGGCTCGATGCAAGCGGAAAGCCGCTCTCCTGCTTCGACGACGTGGCGACCCGGATGGCGGAAAGGCTGCCCAACCCGGCGATAACGGTCCTTCTCGACAAGGCGATGGGCCTCATGGAGGACATGATGAGCGTCAAGGCGCAGTTCGACCCGTCCAGGATACAGGAAAGGCTGCTCGTGCAAAGCCTCGACGACGGGAGGAGGGAGCAGCTCGCGCTCCTCGCCAAGGACGGGAACTCCGAGGCCGCGGCCATACTGCTCAAGGAAATCAAGGGCAAGGTGAACGAGGAGAGGGACGACACCGAGACCTTCGAGTTCAAGAAGAGGGCCTACGACCAGAAAATCGCGGAGCTCGGCGCGGCCATCGAGGACACGGAACTCCCGGAGGAAGTGAAGGAGAGGCTCCGCGCCATGCACACGTGCATGTCGAGCCTGCGCTACGAGCCTGGCGACATAGCGGACCAGGCGGACAGGATACGCAGGGCGTTCGCGCTCCCACTCGGCAAGGCGGCGCTGCACTCGGTGAGGAAGCTCGAGGAGCAGAGCTTCAGGAACCTTATCGGCATATCAGACGCCGAGAAGATAATCGCGAGGATGACATTCGAATCCCGGAGCGGGAACCTTCCCGCGGCGCCCGGGAAAGGCGAAAGCGGATGGAAGAGGTTCTACCAGAAGGTCAGGTATCACCTCTTCACGACCGAGTCGTGGATAAGCAGGGACAAGAACAGGCCGGGCAAGCTGGTCTGGCTCTACCGCAAGACGATTGCCGAGGACCTCTCGGACCTGCGCCCCAAAAACTGGTTCCAGAGGAGGCCCGGAAGGAGGCCGGACGGGACGCCGTATCGGCGCATCACGCCCAGAGTCCTAGACGGGCTCTTCGGCCTTACGGTGAAGGGATATATAGTGGGCGGCGCGCTCTTCGGATACCTCACGACCACGCAGGACTGGCACTGGTACTGGCCGCCCTCGTGGGTGGCGAGGCCGACGACCATGCTCGCCGAATCGATAAACGGCGGGCGCATCTACGCGCAGGACCCGGCATGGTACAAGACATGGACATGGTTCATGCCCTCCGAGGCCGAGCGCGAGGTCAGGGCGGTCATCAACGACAGCTACGAGATACCCGAGCGGCTCGCCTCGCGCGGCGACGACTACTACAGGGATTTCTACGGCGTGGGCACGCGCAGGCTCGCAAGCGAGACCGATGACTCCGGAAAGGGGGCGAGGCTCGAGTGGCTCAAGACGCATCCCGAGGTGCTCAGATACCTCCAGGAGCGCGTCAGCCTCAGGAAGGTCGTGAGCTGGAGGGAGAGCGCGGACCGCGTCAACAGCTGCAGCACGAGCCAGAAGATGGTGCCCGAGACCTGCGAGGGGCTCGGCCTAAAGACGCTCGAGGCCATCGAGGCCTACCGGCCCATCAGCTACGAGGGCAGGTACAAGCGCGGGCAGAAGGTCTGCTGCTTCATAGAGCTCGAAACGAGCGCGATTACGGACGGCCTCAAGCTCAATCCGCTGACCGCCGACGCGTTCGTCGACGAGCTGATGGCGCTCGAGAGGGGCGGAGGGAAGGCGGACTACGCGTACCTCGCCAACCCCGCGAACAGGGCACGGTGGGTGAACCAGTGGTACCTTATCACCCCCACCGAGTCCGACATAATAAGGAATTTCAAAATCAACATGCCCGACAACGTGCGCTTCGTGAGGATGCAGGCCGCGGGCAGCACGCTGCTCCTGCCGCGCTGCGCCGAGGAGGCGCTCGCGCCGGAGTTCCTCCGCGTGGAGAAGAGGGACGATTTCGTCGGCGCCTGGAGGGAGGAGCTCGTGAGGGCCGCGGCCGAGCAGGTGCCGCCGGTCGAGCTCGACCCGATTACGCAGCCCGCGCCCGCAGAGCTCCTGCGGCAGAGCTTCGAGTCCGTGCAGGCCGCGCACCTCGACTGGTTCGCGGACAGGACCACCGAGTTCAACCGCAGGGAGGTCGCGCAGAAGCTGGCCGACCTGCGCATCGAGACCGAGACCGCTCTGGACGTCCTCGTGGCACAGCCCGCATTGGTGGACGTGCTCAAGCAGTTCAACTCGCGCGCCACCTACAGCGTCACGGAGGGCCGCGCTGACGAGTTCGTGCAGATTCTCGATCAGCATGTGAGGCTCGGAGGAAGCCTGGACGACTTCAGCCCCTCGAGCGTGCCCAACGGGGGCGGAACGAAGCTGCCCTGGGCCCAGAACATGGGCATCGTGCGCGCGAACGAGGTGTTCGAGGGCGAGGGGGCGCAGGACCGCGGCCAGGATGATTCCGCGGCGCCGGCCCAGCCCGGAGCAGCCGCAAGGCCGGCGCCGGGGGCCCAGCAGCAGATTGCCGACCTAAGCGCCGCGGCCACGAAGGCCTACGCCAACCCCGCGAACGAGGGTTTCAGGACCGCCGTCGAGGGCTCGATACGCGCGATGTTCACCGAGCAGGGCAAGCAGCAGCTCTCCGAGAGGGTGCTGGCGTCAAGGTTCGGGGGCGACAGGGCGCGGATGGAGCGCGCGATAAAGGAGGACGTCTTCCGGTACATGGAAAGCGGGCTTCCGGGCGACCGCCGCACGAGGCAGGGCCTCACCGTGGAGGGCAGCGGCGAGAACATGACGGTGAGCCTCGGAAACATCGGCCGCGTCCGCGACACCCTGAGCAACCGCATCTGGCGCTACCTGAACAGCCTCGCAAGGCAGTGAAATCTGCCTTTTTTCCCAGTTTTTCCCCGCCTTTGTTGTTTTTCCGCACAGCATAGCGCGAGCCATATGGCGCTCCGCCACGACGGCGCTACTAATATATATAAAGGCGCGCGGAGAATCATTCACAGGTGTTCCTGATGGCGAAGAAACCCTCGAAATCACGCGGAGTCCCGAAGAAGGCGGCCAAGGTGCCGGTGAAGGCAAGCACGGCGGCTGTCGAGGAGCAGACCATTTCGCGCGTGGAGCGCACGATACGCACGCTCGACGAGTTCCTTGCGAAGTGGGACGCTTCCAAGGCGAAGCCGGACGACATGTTCCCGCAGGTCGTCAAGATACGGCAGTTCCACGAGGCGCTGACATCATGGCAGAGGGACGCGGTCAAATCGAGAAGGAGGGACGATGAGGAGGGCAGGGTGAGAAGGCTGCGGGATTTCGTCATGATCTGCAGGATGTACTCTTAGGGGGATTGACATGGGAGGCTCAAGAACAACAAGGCAGGAAGGCGGGGAGCAGAGGGAGCAGGCGCCGATCACAATCGTTCCATCGAGAAGGCTGGCGGACGAAAGGCAGGCGGCGGAACTGCGGACCGGCCTCGAACGGGTGCGGGGGGAAATCCGCAGCCTTCAGGAATACGCCGCCCAGGTCAGGGTGCCGGCCACCGGCAGGACCGCGGCGGACCTCGAGGCCGAATGCGACAGGCTGGGAAGGGCGCTCGAGCGCATGGCGCTAAGCTCGGTCCCGGTCCTCGGAAGGAGGTACCGCGACGAGATAGAAATGATTCGGGAAAGGGTGGACGCCGCGAGGGCCGAGGCCAGAGCGGGCAACATAGGGAACGCGGCAGCACTGCTCGGCAACGCGCGCGAGATGATTTCCGGAACAGGCGAGATTTTCGGGCTCCAGCTCGCTTTCATCATGGCGGGCGAGCCGAGGGACATCAGCATACCGGGCGTCGCCCCGGACGAGGCGTACGGGCTCGTGCTCGACGCGCTCGAGCTGGTCCTCCGCGACAGGGGGACCGTGAACTCGGGCAGGTATGACGCCGTCGTGGCTTTTGCCAGGATATACTCGGACCCCGCCAACGCGCAGGCTTACAACATAGACAACGCGCTTGTCCGGAGCGAGAGGGACAGCCTCTTCGGGCAGATAATCCAGCGGGGCCGCGAGGCCCAGGCGGGTGAAACTTACACCCCAGAGCAGGCGCAGGAGGACCGCCGCATGAGGCAGTCCTTCGAGGCCAACATCGCCCGCATAAGAAGCCAGCTCGCCACGCACAACAACACCGTGCTCACGCAGTGGCGCGACGCGGTCACGATACTCATGGCGGAGCAGAGGGACGAGGGCGCGAGGTCGCGCCTCGAAACCCTTCGCGGAGAGATAGACTCAGCCCTACGCAGGATGGCGCAGGGGCAGGCACTCACCCCGGAGGAGATGCGCGTCCTCGCCAACAGGTATTACCTTGTGACGGGCAGGATGCCGCCTCTTAGCGACGACGAGCGGGACCGCATGCTGCGGGACGCCGCCGCGGACCTGAGGGGCACGGCGCGCACGGTGCGCGACGCCACGGCCGAGTGGTACGGGGAGCAGGCGCAGCAGGCCCTGCGCGAGGGCAACCGCGAGCTCGCGTCGCTCGCTGTGGCGATGGGCATGCTCGAGCGCTCGGCGCGCGGCTCTGCGCAGGGCGCGAGGGACTACCTTTCCGATTACTGGACGATACACGACTCGATTGCGCAGAGGCGCCCGATAACGCCGGGCATGGCGACGACGTACGGCAGCCAGATCGCGCTCGCATCCGTCCTCGCCGAATCCGACAGGACGCTGCGCGACTTCGAAAGCGGGGGGACGCGCGAGAAGCGCGAGCGCATCCAGAACGCGGCGCGCCTTGTCCGCGAGAGGCTTCGCGGCGGCGACGTGGAGGGCGCGCGCAGGCTCATGGACATGCTCGGCGTGTACACGGACCTGCTGCGGGAGCGCAGGTGGCAGGCCTGGACCGGCTCGGGCGAGATGGAAGCCGCCCTTGACCAGGAGCTGCAGGGCAACGATGCCACGCAGAGGTTCAACAACGCCGCCATACACCTCAGGTTCAGCCATGAGACCGCGCGGTTCCGCGAGGCGGTCTCGGACTGGGGCCGGAGCATGTCGGCGCAGAAGCAGGCGGTCGAGCAGGCGCTCGCGCACGTCGAGTCGCTCGCGGAGCAGGGCAATTCGCAGGAGGCCCAGCGCGTGTTGACGCTCATCGTGATGTACACCGACGCCGTAGAGCGGCTCGGCGTCCGCAGGGGCGGCGTGGTCACCACCTTCAGCGAGGAGAGCGCCCGGACGGTCCGGGGCATGGAGACCGCGCTCACGGCGATACGCCGCGGGGTGGCCGACGAAGGCACGGACGGCGTGTTCATGGGCAGCTTCAACGCCGCGATGGGCGCCTATGTCGAGCGCGAGGCTACGGCGATAGAGGCCCTCATGGCGCGAAGGGAGATGGGGCGCGACACGATAACCGAGGCCCTGCGCGTTGCGCGGCAGAGGTCTGCGCGCGGCAACTACCGCGATGCGATAACGCTGCTTTCCTTCGTCATGGAGTTCTACGGGCCGGACACGTCCGCGATGCCGGCCGAGCCCGGCGCGAGGGTCTCGGACAGGGCCGCCGGATGGAGGTATGGCATATTCTCGTCGAGGCCGAATGCGACCGTATCCGGCATGACCACCGGCGTCCAGGAGATACTTGACGGAATCCGCATGGAGATGGGCGCGGACTCGCAGGCCGCGCACCTTGCCGCCGCGCAGCAGCTGGACAGGGGCACATCCCGCATCGCGCTCACCGATTCGGCCATGCGGGACTTCCGCGACATACGGGAGAGGTTCGAGGGGAGGACAGCCTTCGTGGAAGGCCAGTCGGACACGGTCGGAAGGGTCCCCCTCGGGGAGAGGAGGAACGGCAGGTACCAGGGCTACGTGGAGCTTCGGGACATAAGGTATTACGAGACGCTAAGGTCCGGGGAGGACCCGCTCCTGCGCGGTGGGCTGACTCTCGGCCAGCTTTTCACGAACATGCAGAGGGCGGCCGAATCCGGCAACATCGGGCTCTACAACTCGATGCGCGCGCTGTTCAACGCGCGCTTCCAGCTGGTCGCCCAGAGGGCGTCGAGGCGCGTCACGATAGACGCCGCGCTGACGCAGGCGCGCGACCTGGAGCAGGCGCTCCGGGAGGTGCGCGCGCTCTACGGCAGCAGCCCGCCCGCGGCGGTGACCGCGAGGCTGGACGCGCTCGAGCGCAGGAGGGCGGATTTGGCGACAACGCTCCGGGACGCGAGGGGAACCACCGCGGAGTTCCCGGCCGACGACTACTCGCGCCTGCTCGTGGACTTCGACCGCGAGCGCAGGCTAGGCGTCGCTTACAGCACGGTTAGCCAGCAGATAGAGCTCAACGACCAGTACTACCGGATTCTCGGCGCGCAGTCCGGCCAGCTGACATCCTTCGCAAGGAGCCAGCTCGATTTGAGCAGGCCGAGGCTCGTGGCGGCACGGGACGCGCTCGCAAGGGGCGAGATGAACACAGCCATGACGGAATACCGCGAGGGCATCTACAGGAGAAGGACCGCGCTGGGCTTCTTCAATGCGAGGAACGCCCTGACCCTCACACGGTCCGAGTCCTGGGCGACGGGCATAAGGGAGGGGGTTGAGTTCGTTGGCGACCTCATCAGCGGCTATTCGTTCGAGGAGGCCGCCCAGAGGGTCGGCCCGCCCACGCCCACGCACGGCGGCGCTCCGCAGTACGAGGGCTACCAGAACATGCACACGGACGCATTCCACGACATCCTTTTCGGAAGCGGCACGCGCGAGGACGGCCAGCGGATGACGAGGCTGATGAACGCCGCGCGCATGGTGGAGCTTTCGGTCTTCACGATTCCGGCAGACAACCCGAGCCAGATGCTTTCTGATTTCGTGCCGGACCAGGAGAGGATGGCATCGCTCGCGCGCGACGCGGTCGCAGCAGCCCGAAGGGGCGACCAGGCGGAGGCCGACAGGCTGCTCCGGGAGGGCGAGACGCTCTGGGGCGCGATGTCGCGGAGGGCCGAGGACAACGCCTGGTGGGGCAACGCGGCGACAATAGTGGCCGCTCTCGGAATCAGCCTGATTCCCGGCGGAGGCTGGGTGGTCGGCGGCTCGATATTCACGACGATGGCGCTCGACCGCGTCGTCACCGAAATCAGCATGAACGGCTCTGCCTCGACCGAGGCGTGGGTGATGCTCGGCCTCACGGTCGGCACCATGGGCCTTGCGGGAGCGGGGGCGATAATGCGCTCGAGCGCACTCGCAGCCGAGGCGGCAGGCGCGTCGAACGCGGCGCGGCTTATGACCGCCTCCCGCGCGCTGACATGGACGATGGTCGGCGTGGGCGTCGGATTCTCTGCATATGCGGGGTACGAGGCCGTGCAGGCGTTCCAGGAGGGGCGCACCCGCGACGGCATCCTCATGACGGGCATGGCGCTCTTCCCGTTCGCGCACATGGCGGGCGCAAGGGCATGGACAGGGCTGCGCGGAGGCGGGGCGAGAAGGGGCGCGCCGGTTCCCGAGCTGGAAACCGTGCTGGAGGAGACCCAGCCCTCGGCAAGGCGCCCGGCAATCGACATCGAGGTCACGGAAAGCACGAGGGCTGGCCGTGCGCAGGAGCTGCGCAACCCCTCACGGCTCTTCGAGTTCCTTAGGGATTATTTCGTCCGCGACGCGGCAGGAAGGACCGCGCTTCTCGAGACCATCCCCGAGGCCATGAGGCCGGCGGTCACGCGCCTTGCGGAGATGGAGGTCGTGCAGACCGCGCTTCGGAGCGGCAGCGTAAACGACGTCGCGATGGCCGCGCTGCGCAGGACGATTTCCACCTTCGAGGGGCCAAGGCCGCCATCGGGCGGCCCGCGCGGCACGAGGCCGCAGTGGGAGTTTTCCTCTTGGCTCACGGGCGAGCAGGGCATGGGCGCGTTCCGCTCTTTCCTGCGCGACCTGCTCGTCCCGGACGGCGCGCCCGCAGGCAGGCTGAATGCGCGCGACATCGCGCGCGGAAGGCTCGAGCAGCTCCGCGCGGAGAGCCCGGACGCGGCCCGCATAGTAGACGGCCTGCTCCGGAACCCGACGGTGAGCGATGCCATCGTAAGCGGGCAGGACACCGTGCTTTCCACAAGGATGCTCAACGAGGCCCTCAACGGCAGGATGGGCGGGCCAAGGGACCAGACCGTGGTGAGGCAGGGCATCCGCCAGATGCTCCCCGAGGAACTGATTGCGGCGGAGCGCGAGGCGGTCGCGCTCTATCAGAACGAGGTCGCGATGGCGGTGGGCTACGAAGGCCCGCTTGAAATCGCGCCGGCGCGCGGAGGCCCGGCAGGGCCGGGGGCGGTGCTTCCGCCGCGGGCCATGGCAGGCGAGCCGGGAGGCCCCACGGGAGGGGCGAGGCCGCCCATCGGAGGAAGGCCGCCCGCGCCGGTCACGGAAACCCCGGGCGGGGCGAGAGGCGGCGGGGCACGGCCATCAGGAGGGCCAAGGGCGCCGGCTGAGGTTGTTGGAGCGCCCGAGGACGTCGCTGCCGCGCAGGCCGCGCAGGGCGGCGCGAGCAGGGTCGAGGTCGTCAGAATCGGCCCCCTCAGGCAGTTCGCAAGGGGCATCAGGCAGAGATTCGCAGACAGCAGGGCGCAGAGAGCCGAGGCAAGGCGCGGCCCGCCCGTGCCCGAGGAATTCGCAAGGGAGGCTGGAAGGCGGCTTGACGACACCCTCGCATCGGCTGTGAGGCCGGACGAGATTCCAATCGTGGTCGACGAGGCGATCCGCGGCCTTGATGCCGCGGCGCAGGCCGAGATATCGAACGGCGTGAGAAGCGCGCCCTCGCGCATAGCGGAGACGCTGCGTGCGCTCTGGCGCAGGGCGAACGACAGGAACACCCCGAGGGAGCAGAGGGACCAGGCGTGGAGGGCGATGAGCCGGATGCTGTCCCATGACAATGTCCGCGCGGCCATGGATTCCATGGTGCGGTCGGGGGACTCCGAGCTCGGCACGATAATGAGGCAGACCGATGCCGTGATAACACGGGGCGCGAGGACCGCCCGCGTTTCGGTCACGAACTACAGGAACCAGCTCGCGAGGCAGGGCATGAGCGAGGACGCGATGTTCGTCGTGGAGACGCTCGAGAGGCAGGCTGCCGAGCCCCTTGCCCGCGCACGCGCGAGCATCAGGGAGCTTGAGACGGCCACGATTCCGAACCTGGAGCGCCAGCTCGCGCAGGCGCAGAGGACCGCGGATGTCGCGAGGGGCAGGGCGCAGGCAAGGGCTAACGCGCGCGTGGAGACGCTGCAGAGGCAGCTCGATCAGGCGAGAGGCCAGCTCGACGCGTACGAAAGGATGCTCAGCGACCCCGCGAACGCGCCCCTGACAAGGACCCAGGACATCCTGGGCATCCAGCTTTCGACCGCGGAGAGGGCGCCGGTCCTCCTGCGCCTGCAGGATGCCGGCATCATCCCGCCCGACGCGGTGCTGCTCGAGGTGATATCGGCCGGAAGGCGGGCGGGAACAACGCTGTCGAGGATAAGCACGGGCAACAGCCCTGTCGCGGAGGCGATGAGGGCGTCAATCGACAGGAGCCTCAACCGCAGCTCCGGCTCGCTCAGCGCATCGCTCGACGACACGCTGCTCGCCTCGCTGCGGAGCCAGGATGTCATAGACGCCGTCGGCAGGCAGCACGGGCCCCGCGTGGCGGAGATGTACCGGAACGCGGTCCGCGAGGGCACGCTGCGGGAGGTCCTTGGAAGAATCGAGTCCGAGCTTCCGACCGATGTGGCCGACCCGCTCCTGCGCTTCACGCGCACCGCGAGCACCGCGCTTGCCGAGGATTTCGCCATGCTGACAACGCTCGGCGACCGCGCCGCGAGCGCAATCGGCGGCGGGACCGATGTCGCAGGCGCATTCGGCAACGACTTCCGCCCGGTAGGCGCGCGCATCGGCGACTGGTATTCGCAGAGCTACCTGCGCGGGGCGCTCCGGGCGCTCTTCAGGCGCGGGGTCGGCGAGCCGGGCACTCCTCAGTATGGCGAGTACAGCATCTTCACGCAGTATTTCTGGAGGGCAGGGCGCGAAATCCTGCGCACGGTTCCCGAGGGCATGACGATGGCGCGCCTCGGGGGCTACGGAAGGATAGGCATGCAGATGGCCATCTGGGGTGGAGAGGCGTATCTCCTGGGGAGAGGACTCCTCAATATGTACCGCTGGCTCACCGAATCGGAATCCCTCGAGGCGGGCCTGCGCATCTGCCGCCAGAACGGGTATAACTGCAGCGAGGATAACGCAAGATACATCGTGTCCCAGCTGGGAAGGGATTTCTTCACATACCTTCCGAGCATATTCCCCGTGGGGACAGACCGCAGGCCGGGCAACGCGGCAGATTTGCGCGCCGCGCTCGAGCGGCCCGGCATGCTGATAGACCCGGCGCGCATCAACGAGGTGCTTGACGACGGCAGGCAGATGACCGGAAGGCTCTCCGAAATCAACAGCCTGCTCGAGCTGCGCAGGAGCGGGAGCACGGAAGACCAGCAGAGGGCGGCGCGCGACCTAACTGCAATCCTCCAGCCCTGGGGCATGACGCTCGAGATGGTGGACGGCATCCTCTCCCGCGAGGGCAAGACGGCGCTCGATGCGACGGACCTCGTTGACATGAGAAGGGACGACTGGCTGCGGCGCGGCCTTGCGGTCCGCTTCCGCGACGTGGTCGTGGAGTCGTTCCTGCTCGACTGCGGCGTGCAGTTCCGGCGCGGAGAGGGCGCATCGCGGTTCCTTACGGAGAACCCGGACGTGTTCGTCTCGCTGTGGAACGTGCTGCAGACAGGCAACGTGCCAATCGCATACATGGACGACGCGATAGCGTCGCTCTCGCGCGAGGGCGTGCTCGCGGGCATCCGCGCGCAGATGGCCGAGGGAAGGACGCTTGATGCGCTGATAATGGAGAACCTCACCGCGGCGAACGTGTATTTCGCGGAGCCCATACGCCAGGAGTCGTTCCTGGGGAGGCTCGATTCGCGCGCCGCGGAGGACCCGCGCCTGCGCGAGACCGTGGAGCAGCTCCTGCTCGCATACAGGGCAAACGACGCCGCGCTCCGCGCCTTCAACGGCTTCACGCCGCAGGCGTCCGAGCAGATTTACGGCGACCCGGCCGACCTTGCGCGCCTGATTGTGGAGAATCCCTCCGGCGCGCTCGAGGAGGCACGGCGACGAGGCATGGTCGGCGTCGGCACGATAGCCGACATGGACCCGTCCATATGGAAGCTTCCGGCCGCGCAGAGGACCGCGATAATGGTGTTCGTCCGAGACCACAGCGAGGCTACGGCGGGCGTGCTCAGGTGGCTAAACGCCAGGAGTACGAGCGTCGGCGGCCATGTGGTCGACATCCTGCGCGACCTCTCGGGCACCGAGGCGGCGGCAACGATGACCGCGGCCCAGCTGTTCAACGAGTCCCGCCCGGAGGAAATCGGGTATCTCGACAGGCAGGCCGACCGCTACAAGCAGAGGGGCTGGTGGAGGGGCGACACGCCCTCGGAGGCCAGGGCGGCGCGCGAGGCCGCGGCGCAGCGGGGGCCCCCGAGGCCGGGAACCGCCCCGGCGCAGGCCGCCCCCAGCAGGGCCGATCGCATCCGTGAAGAGTCGCGCCCGCGCTCTCCGAGGAGGCCTGGATTCGAAGCCGCAACCCCCACGAGGACCGGCGAGCCCGCAGCGGCGGCTCCCGCCACGGCGGAGCTCAGCGCCGAGCAGCGCAGGGAGGCGGACGCCTTCTTCCGCACCGAGGCCGGGCAGGCCTTCGACAGGATTATCATTACGGCCCTCGCCGGCATGTATGCCGCTCCTGCGGATTCCGCAGTGGGGCGGGATGTTCGCGCGGCGTTCGGTGAATCCACGGCCCGCGACCGCGACAACAATCCGGTGCCGCCCGCCGCAGCCGTCCAGGCGGCACGGGGCGAAGTGTTCAGGGTTCTGTTCCTGAGCGAGCGGCAGATGGATACGCGGATGAGGGGCGAATGGGGCGTGACCATAACCGGAGAGGGGGACGCCCGGCGCGTCACCGTCGTCGAGGAGACAGCGTTCGCGCCGGTCAGCAACCGCATCAGGGTCTTCACCGGGAACACGGCCCGGGCCCGAAGAGGGGAAAGCAGATGACGTTCAGGAGGTATTGAGATGGCCGAGGTAGTGCTTGCAGGAAATGAGCTGGTCGTTGTTTGCCAGGGGCAGAGGCGCTCCACCGGAGTGAGGATAGACCCGGCCCAGCCCGACCAGATAGAGGCGCAGGTCCGGAGGGCGATAGCGAGCGCGGCGACATTCTTCTCGATGCAGAGCGACGCCATGGGCCGGGAGGTCCAGCGCATAAGCGCCTCTTCGGCGGCTGCCGCCATACGCAGGCAGGTGGCCCCCGCGCAGCCCGCGGCCCCGGCCCAGCCGGCGGCTCCCGCGCAGCCGGCCGCGCCTGCCCGGCCTGCAGCCCCTGCAAGGCCGCCGGCAAGGACGGAGAGGCGGCGGGAGGAGCCCGCCGCGCCCGCCCGGCCGGCGGAACCGGAGGCTCCCCGCGAGGAGCGTGGCTCATCCAGGCGCGGCAGGGGCTCCACAAGGGAGGCGACGCCCAGGCCGACGATTTCGCAGGAATGGATAGAGACGCAGCTGCGCGAGGCGCGCAGGGACGACCGCAGGGCGCTTGCCGCCGCGGGCGCGCTGCACTCGAACAGGGAATACATGGAACGCTTCCTCGAGCCTACGGTCCGCAGGGGCCTTGAGAGGACCGAGCCCCAGAAGAACGCGACCATAGCCATCTTCAACTCCCTCTATCAGATTCCGGCGTTCAGGCTGCTGCTATCGTCGCTTGCCGCACAGCAGCAGATGCTCCCCAGCAAGGACAGGCCGTTCCAGGATTTCGTCACCCTGCAGGCCTTCCTCACGGAGCCCGGAAGGGGGGAGCAGCTCACCGCGCAGGCTGAAACGAGCATCATACTCGCCGCAGACCTCTATATCAGGTATTACCTGTTCAATTTCGTGGCTGGGAACGCGGATTACTCGAGATTCCACGAGGAGCTGGCGCAGATGCCGCATGCGAACTGGAGGCTCACCAATGTGGACTCGATGCGCACGTCGCAAACCTCCACCGGAACGCCCCTTTCCGATTTCGACCGGGGGGTGTTCATGAGGCTTTATCTCTCGAGCCCCATGGACGCGGACACCATCACGGCATCGGTGCTCTACCTCCGGAGATGGAGCCTGGAGCATCCCGAGCGCGGAAGCGGCAGGAGCCAGGGCAGGATATCGGTCTGGAGCGCGCCCGAGGTGCTTGTCCCGGAGGACGCCCAGGCCGCCGCGCCCGTGCAGCCGGCCGCCCAGCCCGCCGGAGGCGCAGCCGCGACGATAACCGAGACGCCAAGGGTCGTGGTCATAGGAGATTCCCTGGTTGCATCCAACAGGATAGGGACCACCCTTCAGGGAAGGCTCAGGTCCTCCTTCCCGGAAGCATCCGTGGCTTCGCGCGGCGTCGTGGGCGAATCCATCGCGGCGATACATTCGAGATTCGAACGCGACGTCCTGACCGCAAGGCCCGCATACAACACGGTAGTGATAGAGGGCGGCATCAACGGAATCACCGGAATGTCCGTGCAGACCGCGCAGACACACTTCTCGCAGATGATACGCGACGCCCGCGCGCGCGGGATGAGGGTCGTCCTGGTAGGGCTCATTCCTTGGGCCGGGTATTCCGGCTCGACGGACGATGCCCAGCGCAGGACGCGCGAGCTGAACGACTGGCTCAGGGCGCAGGCCACAACGGACGGCAACGTCGTCTTCGTGGACACCTCGCCGATAGGCGAAGGCAGCCCGCCGAGGCTGCGCCAGCAGTATGAGCGCACCAGTGAACCCGACCACCTGCATCCGGGGGAGGCGGGGCTGGACCGCATCGCCGAGCTTATCGCGCAGGCCGCGTTCCAGCGCGCCCCGACGGCAACCGAAACGAGAAGCGCGCTGCAGGTTTTCGCGGACACGAACTGGAGGAACCTCACGAACGACCTTTTCGAAAACATGCGGACCGGCAACCCCGCGCGGCTCGTCGCGATTTCAAGGATTCTTCCCGAAGGGCACACCACAATCGAGTCGGCGCTAAGGGCATTAAGCCGCAGCGACATCCAGCGCTCCCTCGACCGGCTTTTCAACGAGGTGTTCCATTCCCACCCCTCAGGAGGGCGGGCGAGCGACATCGAGTCCGACTTCCTGGAGTTCTGCAGGAACAACCGGGAGTACCAGGGCGTCGCATCTCCGTCTGTTGCGCTGAGCGAGAGCAGCAGCGCGGCCGACCGAAGGCTGTGCGTCCGCGCCATGCAGGCATACCTCAATTACGTAGCCGGAAGGACGGGCTCGGAATGGTACGGCAGGTGGCGCGACGATTTGCGCATGGTGATGCGCGACGCGATGCGCCTCTCGCGAGACGACATCAACGTCGACGGCGTGGAGGATTTCAGGACGCTTCTTGCGCTCTCCGCATACGTGTGGCGCAGGGGGCACCGCTCGGAGGCGGTAGGGGCGTGGGGCGCCACGGTGGAGATAAGGCCGTCCCAGACAACGGCCCCGGCGCAGCCGGCCCAGCCGGCGGTTCCACCGCAGCCGGTGCAGCCTCCGGAAGGCCAGAGGAGGCGCACAATACAGCTATAGGCCTTTTTTTCCTGCTCTTTTTCACTCTTTTTCCGCATTATCCCGGCCACGGCGGGGCAATCCGCAGGCCCGGACGGGCGACGCTGTGGATTTGCAACAGCGCATTATTACACGAAAATCCTCTTTGAGTGACATTCTTTTATATTCCTTTCGCGACATATTAGACAACCGGGAAACAAGCCAGCCAGCCCCAGTCAGGGGCGGCGGGCGGACCGGATGTGGGGGACCGGCGGAAGGCGGCGCGCGCATGCGCATCCGAAGCATGCGGGCAGAGAGGAGCGATTGATTGCATGACCGGCCCGAAACTGCGAAGCGATGGGGAGGAAAGAGGCGAGCCAGAAGGAGGGCCGTCCCGGCGCAGGAGGCGGGCGTGCTTGTCGCGCTTCGCCCCGGGCAGGTTCACGGTGGCCGCCTTCGTCGGCGCAACCGTCTGGATGAACGGAATGGATATAAATAACTTCGGACCTAGTGTTGCCATGACACAGCCGGAGACCAGGAGAAGGAGCCGGGCGGGGGCGGAACCCGAAGAGGTCACGATGCTCACACGCGCCGCGACGGATGCGGCGAACGCGTTCAGGGACTATATCATAGGGGGCGACCCCGCGCGGAGGCAGGCCTTCTGGGACATTTACAACCGGCGCTTCGGCGGAGCCACCTACCACGACAACTCAACCTTCATGAACCAGCTTTTTTCCGAGCTCGATCGCATCGGGCAGGACCCGGAGGTCCGCAGGATGCTCGAAGCATATTCCTCGGACCAGGGCAGGCTCTTTGGGTTCCTCTGGAGCAACCCCGTGCATTTCACGGACTTCATCGACGCCGTGCACAACATCCGGACGGTGTATGAGGGCAGGGCGGGCGAATCCGCGGTCCGGACGCTCGCCACCCAAGCCCGGGGCGGCAGCCCCGCGAGGGCGGATAGCGACATAGGGCGCGTGCGGGCGGCCCGCGAGGCGGACAGCTCGCTCAGCATAGAGGACGCCGCAAGGCGTGTGCTGATGGATGCTGCGAGGGAGGAGGCCCGCCTCCGCTACGGCGAAAGCCTCACGGCGGAGGTCTACACCAGGATGCCCGCCCAGCTCGCGCGCAGGGGCGTCGAGGCCCTCCGCGACTACATGCTTACCGGCAACGACGCAAGGAGGGCGGAGTTCAGGAGGCTCTGGGACGCAAACCAGAACTACCAGCCCTTCATCGACGCGTTCCAGACGGAGGCTAGGGCGCGGATTTCCGGGGACACGGAAAGCGGGCTCTCCGCAATCGTCCGCGCGTACAACACGCGCCACGGCGGGACCGACCCCATCGCGCTCGCGGACATGGTGACCTCCCTCTACCGGGCCGCAGCCGGGACCGACGCGGCGGCGGTTGAATCGCTTCGGACTGCCGAGGGCACGGATGTGATAGACCCGCTCCTTGCCATCGTGGCGCGGGGCATGGCCGGCAGGGCGATAACGCTCCTGCGCGATGTGGTGGAGAACGGCACGCCCGCCTCGCGCGACGCTTACGTCGCGCTGATGAACGGCAGGCTGGCCATGATAGAGAACGGCGCGGTGCAGATGCCCACCGTCGAGTACAACAACGTGTTCTTCCAGGAGTTCACAAGCCGCTACCGCGTAGAGGTGCGGGGCAACAGCAGGTTCGCGACGCTCGTGCAGAGCTTCCAGCGCAACGTCCTTCCTATAGCGATAAGGGACATCTATGTGGAGCTGGCAAGGGCGGCCCCGGACCGCGCAAGGCTGGTTTCCGACTACGGGCCCGAGCTCGTCAACCTCGTGGCAGGAAGCCTCCAGGAAATCTCCGCGTGGATGATGAGGAGCGAGACCGACATCGCAAGCGAGCTGCGCCGGAGGGCCGATGCGGGCGACGTGTTCGCGGTCAGGCTGCAGCAGATGCAGACCTCGTTCCCCAAGCCGAGGGCGCTTTCAGACGTATACACCTCGGTCCAGCGCGAGCGCACGGCGCGGGCGGGCATAGACGCCGAGACATACAGGCTCATAGACACGAATTTAGACCAGCTCTCATGGCTCTCCGGCACGCCGGAGGCGGTGCAGGCGGAGCTGGATAGGCGCGCCAGGGCCAGGCCGCCGGATGCGCTCGTGCAGCAGCTTGCGGGAAGGTTCCCCACGGGGGCGGGCGCAGGGCTCTCTCGCGCCTACGCCGCAATCTCGGCGATAAGGACCGAGCGGGCGAGGCTCGTGCAGGCATACGGCCAGGAGTTCGTCGACGCGGTCACACAGAACATCGATTCCGTCCCCTGGCTCGTGCGCCCGGTCGAGCAGATAGACCGGGAGATGCGCGCGAGGAGGGCGGACGCGTTCGTCCGAAGCGCGGGCGCGAACCCGGAGGTGCAATACTCCGTCGGAAACCTCGCATACGCGCTCCGCGACATATACGCCGAGCTCGGAAGAGGGTCGCCCGACAGGGCGCGGCTCACGACGGCTTACGGCGAGGCGGTCGTGCAGTACGTCGAAACCAACAGGGCCAATCTTTCATGGCTCGGCGGGGACGCCGCGAGCATCGAAAGGGAGCTTCTCCTTCCCCCCGCCGATGAATACAGGCGGGGCGTCCAGGGATTCCTGTTCAGGTACACGTCGGTCCAGCTCGTGACCGCGATTTCCCGCGCGCGGACCGCGATTGCGCGCAGGGGATTCGCCATAAGCGACGCCACGGACGCATACGGCACGGTCTTCGTCGGCCCGACGATTTCCCGCCAGGCCGAGGTGACCCCGTCGAGGGCGCCCGGAGGCGTCCAGGCGACAAGGGCGAACATCGAGGCGAGGGCGAGAAGCATCGTGGGCGAATTCGAGGCTATAGAGCGCTCGCTGCGCTGGGACGTCCTCGGCCCGGCCCGCGTCATCATCAGGGAGCAGATACAGCGGTGGAACCAGGAGAACCAGGACATCAGGCTGGCCGCCGAGGCGGCGCAGAGCGAGACCGAGATGGCGGCGCTCGAGCAGCGCCAGCAGAGGCTCATCAACGCGATGGTGAACGCGAGCGACATGCGCAGGTGCGTCGAGATGGCGTTCGCCATGGTGCACCTTGCCGAAACGGGCGGGGACATGCGCGGGCCGGCTATTACGGGCGTCACGACCACGGACGCGGACCTCGGGTCCCTGAGGAGGCTCATGACGTGGTACAACGGCCTCGAGGCGAGCGGCAAGCAGCCCATCGTCGGCCAGATTGTGGGCGCGGTGCTCCAGCGCGCGAGCCCGGACCTCTACAGGTTCATCACAGGAATGGACGAGCCCATGTTCATCGAGGGGCTGGTAAGGGTATATTCGCTCACGCAGAGAAGGGGCAGCGAGACCAGGCAGATACTGGTCTCGCAGTACGGCGAGCAGTTCGTCAGGATGATAGAGGCGAGCGCGCCGCACCTCTATGTGCTCGAAAGCCCCTCGACCTCGATGCTGCGGCCCGAGCAGAACGAGCTTTTCGTGGCGATTGTCGGGCGCGTCTACCGCGCGCTCGCGAACCCCACGCAGAGCGAGAACCGCGCCGCGATGGTCGCGCTCTTCGGCGAGGAGTTCGTCGCCGCGGTGCAGGGGCAGATGTCGGCCCTCGCGCCTCTTGGGACCGCGCGCCCCACCATGGCCGCCTTCACCACGCTTCCCGAGGCGGCACGGACCGCGATTTGGGCCGCCTACCCCGGGGCGTTCAGGAGGAACATACTCCCCATGGTGAGGGCGTTCCGCCACCAGGACGAATCCATGTTCCAGAGCCTGACGTCCGTATACGCGGTCCTCCGCAACCAGCCGCCCTCCGGGGCGCCCGCGGAGGACGTCGCCGCCTACGACGCCAGGGTGCAGGAGCTTTACATCACGCACGGCGAGAGGTTCGTCAGGACCGTGGCCGCGAACATGGAGCGCCTCGGATTCCTCAGGAGCCCGACGGCAAGCCCATCCGAGCTCTCATCGCTGCCGCCGAATGTGAGGGAAGACCTGAGCTCGGCTTTCGAGCAGGGGCCCGGCGTCGGAAGGGCGAACTTCATGGTGAACTACCGGAGGCTCGCGGACAGGCTCCCGCGGGTGTTTTCCGAGCTCAGCACCGCGCTCGCGTTCTCGAGCCCGACCGACACGCTCGCAACGAACTTCGGCAACGCGCTGCGCTACTACCGCGACAGCTTCGGGAACAACGACTACCTCTTCACGCAGTACATCAACCTGGACCTCCTGAGCAGGAACATAGTCGCGATGGCGCGCCGCTACGGCGTCACTCTCCCTGATTTCGCGCAGGACGGCATCCAGAGCCCGGAGGAGCTTGCACGGTTCCTCGGCACCGAGCAGGGCAACGAGCTCGTGCGCGCGGGAAGGGGATTCTACGACGGGCTGGAGCGGCAGTATATCGCATACCGGGAACAGCACAACTTCCACCCGACCGAGGGCGACTACACCGACGCGAACGTTACGGCGCTGCGGGGCCAGCTATCGATACTCGACGCGCTCTATCTGGGGATGGCCCTCGAGCGGGTCTCGGGCACGGACTCGGCGTTCGGCCAGCAGGCCGCGACCGCCGCGATGAACTCCATCCTCGTGATTTCGCGCCGCGACCCGTACCTCGTCGGGCCGTTCCTCCTGCAGGTGCTTCCCGCCATCCTCTCGGTCGCGCAGGACGAGCGCACGCTCGTCGCGGCGATAGAGTCGTTCAATGCGATGTTCACCCAGCGTTACGAGGCGGGCACGAACAGCGTGGCCTACAGCACCGCGCTTAACCGGCGCTACTTCCTCGCGGTTTTCGACCGCATCGGCAGGCGCCTTCCTGAAATCGTGAGCTCATACGACCACAACAGGCTCGAGGACGAGCTGCGCCTCACCCCCGAGCCCAGGACCGACGAGGGATACCTCAGCCCGCTCCTCTACAGGTATCGGCCCGGATTCTGGCAGTCTGACGGGCTCGAGCCCCTTCCGACGATGTACGGCCAGTACGGCTCCCCGCTCGACCTTCTCCCGAGGCCGACGCTCCCGCGCTCGCCGACGCTTCCAGTCCCGGGCGGCTTCGTGCTCGATTCCGACGCGCAGGGGCTTTTCACGAGGATGTATGACCAGCTGCGGCCCCCCACGGCGAGGATGTTCCGCCAGCGCGTGCCGCCCCGTTTCAGGATAGGGACTCTCGGGCCTTCAACGATAATCCGCAGGATAAACGAGCTCTTCGGCCCGATGCCCGTGGACTACAACGACTACTGGCTCTCCGCGGGCGGCGAGGCGGGTGCGTTCTATGCGCACGAGCAGCGCGGCCCCGCGACGACCGAAAGGGGAGGCGCTGCCGCTATTGCGCAGGGAAGGACGATAACCGGAGGAACGGCCGGAACCGCCAGATGGACGCGCGATGTCACCGAAAGCACGCCGCCTGTCGCCGAAGGCCAGCCTTCCACCACGACCGGGACCACGACCGACCGCGTGGACGTGGCAGCCACGGCGGTGCGGCTGCCCATGCCGCTTTCCGGCCCGGTGCCGCTTCCGCTTGCAGGAATCGTGCCCTACGACCTCTTCGGAATGGGAGAGGGCGTCGGCCTCCACAGGGCAAGGCAGGAGTTCCATTACGAGAACTCCACTACCGAGACCCGCGTGACGCCCCCCGCAGGGACCGCGGGCCCCGCGACCGTCGAGGAGTACCAGACCGCGGGCAGGACGAGGGGGCTCCTCGACACCTACCAGCGCATCGCGCGCCAGAACCGCACCGACATGCTGCTTTTCGTGGCCGGCGAGCATGTACCTGAACTCTCCGGCTCGAGCGGAGGCGCTGCCCAGGAGGGGCAGGACAGGCTCAGGACCAGGCTCTATTTCATCACGCAGGAGGGCAACATATACCAGCTCGCGTACGGCATCGACACCAGGGCGCAGCTGCTGAACTACCTCTATGCCGGGGCGAACACCCAGCAGGTGCTCGGCTCGGTGAGGGCGGTGGGAAGGCATCTTCTAACGGGCGATTCGGCAGCGGCCGGATTCGACGGCGCGGCAATAGGATTCACGCTGCCGACCGGCACGGGCACGCCCCCGACCGAGACCGACATCCGGGGCAGGATTGCCGACGAGCTCGGCATCACCGTCCAGGAGGCCGAGAGGCTCCAGCGCACCCCCAGGGAGCTGAGGCGCCGCCTCGAGGAGAGGGGCATCACCGAGGAATACATCAACAGGCCGGTATCCGAGGGGGACACGTTCTCCTCGCTCGTCTTCGGCCAGCTTGTGAGGCGCATGGGGAGCGAGGTCCCGGTGCACGCTGAGCAGGCGCTTGGAAGCGCCGTGACGCATCTGCTTACGGACAGGGGGCACCGAGACGTCTATGCGGGATTCTACCGCGGCGCGGAGACCGTCACGATGGACCCGGCGGACGCAACGCGCATCTCGGACTCCCGTTTCGCGGAAGGCACCGGCGAGGTGATGTGGAGGCGCATGCGCACGCCGGAGAACCCGCTCGGATACCAGTTCGAGGCAAGGCTCGCGGGCGGCTACCCCACAACGGTGGCAGGGCGCTTCCGCTACGAATGGCGCCCGAGCAGGTACAGGACGAACGCGCTCGGCATCACGGCCGCCTACAGCCACATCGACCTCCTCCGGGAGGTGCGTGCGGCTGGCTCCGACGCCGACCAGATATACGGCGGCCTGCAGACGGTCCTCACCAGCCTCTACGGGTGGTCCGAGGACGAGGCGCGCGACACCGGATGGCTCGCGGCAGGAAGCTACCTCTACGCGAGGATGGAGGACTGGACCGTGCGGAACCCCGACGGCTCCTATACAACCACAGCGGCGGGGCCCGAGGGCACGCCCGAGCAGCATTTCGCGTCCGCCATGTTCATGTACTGGGCCCAGCGCCACGGGATACTCATGGGGGCGCAGAGGGTGCCGGGATGGACGAGGATTTACGATCGCATAGACCAGGCGATGCGCCAGATACAGATGAACCCCACGAACGAGGCCACCATCCTCGAGACGCTCTCGCGGACGCTCCGGGATGATTTGCAGAGGGACATCTGGAGGTTCGCGCTCGCATACGGATACGACGGTGAGCGCGTGAGGATATACACGGTCGCGGGCGGCCAGTGGACGAGCGACGAGACCGCATACGGCAATCTCTACAGCATGTTCATATTCGGAAGGCCCGCGGCGGGCTACGTCGACATCCTTGGCCACGCCTACGGATACAGCCCGCTCGTGATAAGCGAGGATGCGTCGACCACTTCGGGCTTCAGCGTGAGGCGGGAGGACAGGGTGCCTTTCGTGGACCTGTACACTGGATTCGGCATAATAGACTGGCCGAGCATAGAGGTAGACCGCTACGAGAGGACCGTGACAATCCACAACTCGCCCGACCCTGCCGCCGCCTTGCGGACGGCATACACCGAGCTCGGCGGGCTGCGTAACAGGGCGAGGCTCACCCGCAGCTTCGGCGAGCCGCTGATGGCGCTGGTGGAGGAAGGCTCGCGCGCCGAGAGGGGACGGGGTCTCGAATGGATGGTCCGGCCCGCGGCTGAGGTGCGCACCGAGCTCGAGCGCCTAAGGGGCGAGGAGGACGCGGTCGCGCTTTCCTTCCTGAACCTGCAGAGGGGCCGCGAGGGCGTGTCGCAGCCCGCGGCGGCAAGGGACGCCCAGGCGCTAATAGACATTTATACCGAGCTTCGCAGAGCGGCCCCCGACCGGGCGCGCCTCGAGGCCGCGTATTCGCGCGAGATGGTGGACCTCGTGGAGAGGCACGCCGAGGACTTCTCATGGGTCCTTCTTCCGGACGACCGGATGAGGGCGGAGTTCGAAAGGAGGGCGCGCAGGAGCGGAAGCCTTGAGGGCAGGATGAGGGGCGTGGAGATGCCCTCCGGCCCGGGCGAAAATACGCTCACGGGTGCCGAGGTCAAGAGGCTCATAGAGCAGAACCTCGTGGACGTGGTGGTCGCAGCAACCGACGCGCAGACGCGCAGGGGCATAGCCGCCGACAGGTACGACGTCCTCCTTGGGAGGCACCTCCAGAGCGCCGAGGGCGGAGCCGCTCGCTCCGGAACCTATTACATCCTGCATACGCCGGTCGCCGAGAGGCCCGAGGCCACGGGCTCGATAATGATAGGCGACGAGACCGACCTCGCCGAGTGGCAGCGCAACGGCCACGAGATAGGCAGGGGTATATCGCGCCTCGAGATATCGCGCGGCGAGGGGGGCGATTACACCTTCACCGTATCGGGCGACCGGAGGACGAGGATATTCACCGGCGTGAGGGCTGTCGGCGGAATCACCCTGCCGATTAGGCCCGACGACTATTCCCAGTTCAGGGTGGGGAGCAGCTGGAC
Organism: Microcaldota archaeon; assembly: GCA_964647855.1. Taxonomy (GTDB): domain Archaea; phylum Micrarchaeota; class Micrarchaeia; order Anstonellales; family Bilamarchaeaceae; genus Bilamarchaeum. The sequence continues at coordinate 48,523 of CAZYJW010000003.1, forward strand.
CGTGGGCGGCATCGTGCAGGTGCTGCAGAACCACAGGACCGACATCCTTGCCGGGGCGCAGTATGGCGTCCGCGAATACGGGAACGAGCGCTGGGACCAGTGGACGGTCACGGTATCAGGCAGGCTCCAGGGCATGAACACCTCTACGGTGAGCGACAACTGGTACGGCTACGTGTTCTTCAACCGCATGACAAGGAGGGCGGTCGTCGCAAGCGGGGATGTCATGACCAACGCCGACGAACTGCGCAACGTCTGCCAGACGCTCGGCGGGCCGGAATGCAGCAGCCTCGCAGACCTCGAGCGCATGACGGGCGGCGTCGGCCTCCAGTGGGCACGGACCGATGTCGTTACTGGGGACAGGATGAGCTTCCACTTCTTCTTCGAGGGCGGCGTCGAGACCATGGACCGCTACGACCAGACCGCGGGCGCCTCCGCGCTCTCGCTAACGCCGAACAGGTACAACCAGTTCGTCGGAAGGGGCGGGGCTGCGTTCTCATACACCCATATGCCCACGAACAGCACCGTGCCGAATATATTCTCGGTCGGCATAGAGGGGCAGAGCGGCGCATGGCCGGTCATGCCGGGCAGCGTGACGCAGCCGGAATACCTGCAGTCCTTCGGGCAGACGATGGAGACCTGGATACCTGGCTGGTCGTTCATGCTCTACGGAAGGGCCCAGTGGTGATTTTTTTAAAAAAAGGCGCGCGGGCAAAACGGGGCCCGCATCATTTCTTCTTCTTGGGCACCGATGACGCCTGCTTCTGCTCCGGGGCGAGCAGGGGGGGCATGAACGGCGGGAGCATGTTGAAGGGGCGCAGGACGAATATGCTGTTCATGCCGGCGTTCGCGTTTATCATGTTGATTGCCGCCGTCCCGAGGTCCGCAGGAACAGCCTTGCCCTTCTTGAACTCCGCAAGGAGCCGCTTGATGTTTTCGGGCGTGTCCCTGCATGCCGCCGTGCCGGACATCCTCAGGGAGCCGACATCGGGCTTGTAGTCCACGACATAGCTGAACTCGAGAAGGACCCCGTCCGGGGCCTTCTGGGACACCTTCTCCACCTCGACGCGGACATCGATGGCGGCTGGGGCACCCTCGCGCAGCTTCTTGACTTCCCCCCCGTTGAACATCAGGCCGACGATTTCAAGCATAGCAATCCCGATTGGTAAAACCATGCATGGAATAAAAAGCTATCTGGAAGCAGGAGCCCCGTGCGAGCCCCCCTCTCCGGTTATCCGCTTGCCCCTAGCGCTCGGGGCGACTGAGATTTTTCCCCCGAAATCCAGCCCGCCCGGGTCGAGCTCGCGCCCCCCCATCAGCCTGTCGAGGACAATCGCCAGCGCGGCGACCTCGCTGTGCGGCTGCCCTGTGACGGATACGTTGTGGTCGGAGAGGGCGAAAATCTCCCCCGGCACATGCTCGCTTCCCACAATGATTAGCAGGCGAGCGGCATCGCGGATGGCGGGAAGAGCCTCCTGCACCGGAATCCCGTACATGGTCAGGTGGACGATTGTGAATCCTTCCCGTTTCCTGGCGCGTATCAGCTGGGCCGCGCTTTTCTGGTAGGTGATTGAGAAATCCGGGCCCGAGGGAGTCCTGGCGCCCCATTTTCCGCAGATGCGCGCGACGCTCTCTTCGAGCCCCGCGTCGTGCTGCCCCGTGTATATTACGGCGGACGCGCCGAAGGCGCGGGCGACCAGGGCGACGTGGGTGGAGATGCGCTCGTCGCGCGGAAGTCGGTGGGAGAGGCGGAGCACTTCGGCATGCATGCGGTTTATTGCTCCGGCAACGATTTAAATTCCGCGCCGCAGAAACCTGCTTCGCATGCACATCATCCAGATGGAGGGTTTGGGCAAGTCGTTCGGGGCCCTCGCCGCTGTGGATTCCGTCTCCCTGGGCATTCGCGAGGGCGAGATATTCGGCCTCCTCGGCCCGAACGGGGCCGGCAAGACCACGCTCATCTCGCTCCTGGTCACCATGAAGAAACCCACAGCGGGAAGCGCGCGGGTGAACGGCTTCGACGTGGTCAGGGAGCCCGACGGCGTCCGCAGGAGCATCGGCATTGTGTTCCAGGACCCGTCCCTCGACGAGGAATTGACCGCGTATGAGAACCTCGAGCTCCATGCGGCCATGTATGGCATCGAGCGGAAGGACCGGCGGGAGCGCATCCTGGAGGTCATCCGGACCGTTGAGCTCGAGGACCGCCTCCACGACATGGTGAAGACGTTCTCGGGAGGCATGCGCAGGCGCCTTGAAATAGCTCGCGGCCTCCTCCACTACCCGAAAATCCTTTTCCTCGACGAGCCCACGATAGGCCTGGACCCGCAGACAAGGAAGCACGTCTGGGACTACATCCGCAGGCTCAAGGAGGAGCATGGGATAACAATCGTCATGACCACGCACTACATGGAGGAGGCGGATTCGCTCTGCGACAGGGTCGCAATCATCGACCACGGCAGGATAATCGCGCTCGATACATCCGAGGCGCTGAAGAATTCCCTCGGCGGCGACATCGTGGTCGTGAGGACGCCCGGCGCGGCAAGGCTCGCCAAGGCGCTCGCCGCGCTTCCCTTCGTCAAGAAGGCGAAAATCGACGACGGTGGCGTCAGCCTCAGCGTGGAGGATGCGGAGGGGAACATGGTGAGGATAATGGACGCCGCCCGCAAGGCCAAGGCCGAGGTGCGCTCGATAGGCATGCACAAGCCGACCCTCGACGACGTCTTCCTGCACTACACCGGAAGGGGGATAAGGGACGAGTCCGCGAGCGGGAAGGACGCCATGCGCATCAGGCGCAGGGCCTGGCACGGGGGGAGATGATGGGTCACGAGCTCACTGCGCTATACCACATGTGGAGGCGGGAGATAATCCGCTTCTACCGCTCGAAAAGCAGGGTGGTGGGCAGCCTCGCGATGCCATTCTTCTTCATGGCGATACTGGGCTCCTCGATGGGGGGGGGGCGATGAGCCTTCCGGCGGGAAACGGAAGCTATCTCGAATTCCTCCTGCCGGGGATACTCTCCATGGTCCTGCTTTTCGGCTCGGTCTTCTCCGGCGTCATAGTCATCATGGACAGGCAGTTCGGATTCCTGAAGGAGACGCTGGTCGCGCCGGTCTCAAGGACGTGCATCGTGCTCGGGAAATCCCTCGGCGGGGCAACCACGGCGGTCCTGCAGGGCCTCATGATGATGGGGCTCGCCATCATTCTCGGGGCAAGCGTGGACCCGCTCTCGCTTCCGCCCGCAATACTGCTCATGGGCCTGATATCCATGGCGTTCGTCGCGCTCGGCGTGGCGATAGGGTCGGTGCTGGAGGACATGCACGGCTTCCAGCTCATCATGAACTTCCTCGTGATGCCCATGTTCTTCCTCTCAGGCGCGCTCTTCCCGCTGAATTCCGCGCCCGAAATCGTCCGGATGCTCTCCTTCATCGACCCGATGACATACGCCGTGGAGGCCATGCGGTTCGTCCTCGCCGGGAACTCGTCCATGCCCATAGAGGCGAGCCTGGGCGTGCTCGTCCTGTTCTTCTCCGCGACGACCATGCTCTCGACCGTGCTCTTCAACCGGATTGAGAGCTGATTTAAATTTTCCGTGGGATAGCCCGCATATGCGCGAGATTCCGTGCGAGCCGCTCGATTCGATTTCCGGGAGCGCGCTCCATAAGTCCCTCTTGGAGGCCTCAAGGAGGCTCCGGCGCTCGAGCTGGATATCCCTCGCGATTGCCCTGATTTTCCTCTTTCCGGTCACGATAGCCATCATCCCGTTCCTGGTATTCTGGGCCGGGTGGGTCGCCTATACGACGCTCGCCTTCATCTCCTCGCTGTCCGGGCTCCTCTCCGCCGAAGGCTGGGCGGCATACGACCTGGCGGGCTTCGCCATGACTTCGCTGGTCTCATTCGCGGTGGACCTTTTCGGCGCGATGATTGTCGTGGTCTATTTCGTTTTCGCGGTCTGGGCGTGGAACGCGCTGAAGACCGCCGTTCTGCCCGGGCAGAACATCGCCACAAAGGCCGTCATAGCCGAGGACGCGGCGGGTGTGAGGAAGGCCACGGCGGTTGGCCCATTCGGCACGCTTTACGGCGTATTCGAATCCGCGCTCGGGCGCATCCTCTCGCTCGCGGGAACCGCCCCCGCGGCGCTCTATTCGTCCATCTACCCGCAAGGCGCGCTGGTCCTGGTGACGCCGTGCTCGCGCTGGCCAATCGCGCCGAAATTCTGGAAAGGCAGGGGCTTTTCGCTGATTGCCAGGGAGGAGGGCGGCCGCCTCGTGCTCGCGCTCATGCAGAAGGAGCTGGCAATCGCAATCGGCGTATTCAAAAAGGAGCACCGCGCCGCAATCCTCGCGAAAATCGGCAGGACCAAAACCGATTAAAAGAATGGAGCGGATTGCTAACCCATGGCACGCTACTTCGGCACCAACGGAGTCCGGGGCAGGTTCGGCGAGCTGACCCCGCTCCTCGCGCTCAGGCTCGGATTCGCAATCGGGCGATACCTCTCCCCGGAAGGGAAGGGGCGCGTCCTCGTCGCCCGCGACTGCAGGCTCACCGGCCCGGCGATACAGTGCGCGGTGATGGCGGGCCTCTCTTGCGCCGGATGCGACGCCGTCGACCTGGGCGTCGCGAGTTCGCCCACCGCTGAGTTCATGGTGAAGCATCTTGGAGCCGACGGCTGCATAATCGTAACCGCGTCGCACAATCCGCCCGAATGGAACGCCCTGAAAGTCGTGGACGCGAAGGGTGTCGCCGTCTCGCGCGAGCGCGGGGAGGAAATCGAGCGCCTGCTGGACGGGGCGGGCCCGGTTGCATGGGACAAGGCGGGCGGGATTGCCCGCGACGATTCTGCGGAAAGCGCCCACATAGAGGCGATACGGGGCATGGTGGATGCCGCGCGGATAGGGAAACGTAAGCCCAAAATCGTCGTGGACTGCGGGAACGGCGCCACATGCTCCATCATCCCCAGGCTGCTGAAGGGCCTGGGCTGCGAAATCCTGAGCATCAACGCGCATCCTGACGGCAGGTTCCCCGGAAGGCCCTCCGAGCCAAGCGAGGCGAATGTGAAGGGGCTGGCCGCGCTCGTGAAATCGTCCGGCGCCGAAGCTGGAATCGCCTGGGACGGGGACGGCGACCGCGTGGTATTCGTCGACGAGAAGGGCGGCTACGTGATAGGCGACAGGGTATATGCGCTCTCCATCCTCTGGAAGGCGGCGAAACTCAAAACCCGGAACACGGAGCCCGCCGGGGACGTCATCACCACCGTGGCCACAAGCAAGGCAGTCGAGGACGTCGCCACGAAGCTCGGCCTGAAGACGAGATACACCGCGATAGGCGCGCCTTATCTCTCGGAGGAGGCCGCGAAGGGGAACTGCTTCATGGCGGGCGAGGAGGTCGGCGGCGTCATCTGGCCGGAGGCCTCCCTCGCCAAGGACGGCATCCTCACCGCGGCCATGCTCGCCGAGGCGCTGTGCGCGAAGCCACTCTCGGCATGGCTCGCCGAGGTGCCGCAATACAACAACGTCAAGCTGAAAATCGAGGCGGACGAAAAGGGGAAAACGGAGGCGGTGGCGAGGGCGCTCGCGCACGCAAAGGCGAAGGGGCTCCCCCACACCACGGTGGACGGCGTGCGCGTCAGCCTGGAAGATTCCTGGGTCATTGTGCGGGCGTCGGGCACCGAGGGCTACGTCCGGATATTCGCGGAGGCGAAGACCGCGGCCGAGGCGAAGAGGCTTGCATCTGAATTCAGTGAAATCGCGTCCGGATAGCGGATGCGCGCCCTATTGCGGAGGGGCAGGATTGGCAGGCTGTTCCTTCGGCTCGAAAACCGAGCGGAGGAGGGGGTTGATGTCGACCTCCGCGGCCTCGTTGGGGATGGAATTAGTGGTGAAAACGCCGTCCGAGGCTTTCCGGAGCTTTGCGAGCGAGTCGTTTAGGAAGAAGCCGTGCGTCGCGGCGCATAGGACCTTCTTCGCCCCGCCCTTCCTCACATTCTCCACGGCTTTCAGCATCGTCCCGCCGGTCGAAATCATATCGTCGAGAATCAGCACGTTCTTTCCGGTGACGTCGAACTCCCGCTCCACGGCCTTAACCGAGCGGTATGCCTCCTCGGCGTTCGGAGAGTCGTAGTCGCCCCGGACCTTGCTCATGCTTTTCCCCCCGTATTCCGAGACAAGGTAGTTCGCGCCCTGGTCCGGGGATATCACCTCGAGATGCTCGAGCCCGAGCTTCTTCCGGGCGTGCTCGACCAGGAGCCTGCCGGCGCTCAGGTTATGGATTTTGAGGTTAGCATATTCCGACTCACCCTCCTTCTTCAGGAAATGGCAGTCCACCGTCACGAGCCGGACGGCGCCGAAATCCGCAAGGAGCTTGCAGAGCACCTGCGCGGAGAGCGACTCGCCCATCAGGAAGGTCTTGTCCTGGCGGGCGTAGGGGAGGTAGGGCGCGGCCAGGGTCACGCGCGAGCCCACCCTCTTGAGGGTGTGGAGCATCTGCGCCGCGTTGAATATGGCGGAGTTCTGCTTCGGGTAGAGCCTGTGGAACAGAACGACGTCCTCGCCCTGCGCGGCCGGTATTTCGTTTATCCGCACGTAGCTGTCGCCGTCCGGGAAGAGCTTGATTTCTATGTTGGGCTCCGCCAAATCCGGGTAATTCGGAGAAACGAGGTACATGGTTACAATAGGCATGGATGGGATTAAAGGCTTTGGCGCAGGGTGGCGGGCGGGCTCCGATAGCTAAAAAAATGTTGGATGCGCCATCACCCGCATGTCCAAGGTGCTTATGATTGTCGCGCAGAAGGGCTTCCGCGACGAGGAACTGCTCGTCCCCAAGGAGGTCCTCGAGCGGGCGGGGCATTCCGTCAAGGTGGCGAGCCTCACAAGGGCGAAGGCCACGGGCTCCCTAGGGGCGGCCGTGACGCCCGACATGGCGGTGTTCGAGGCCAATCCGGACTTCTTCGACTGCATCGTGGTCGTGGGCGGGCCCGGCTCCCCGGTGCTCGCCGACACGCCGGAGGTCACCGAGCTCCTGATTGCGGCATCGGCGAAGGGAAAGCTGATTGGCGGCATCTGCCTGGGCCCCATGGCGCTCGCGAAGGCGGGGGTCCTCAACGGCAGGGGCGCGACGATATGGCCGGACCGCTCTGCGATAGCCCTCCTGCGGGAGACCGGTGCGCAATACCGCGCCGAGCCGGTCGTGGCTGACGGCAGGGTGGTCACCGCCGACGGGCCCCAGAGCGCGGCGAAATTCGGCGCGGAGCTGGCCGCGAGGCTCAAAAAGGGATGAGCGCCCCCTGCGGGCGGAGTGGTCTCATGATTACCATCAAGCATGACGGATGCATATTCTGCGTGGGATGCTCCTCGGTCTGCCCCGTGAACGCAATCGAGGCGGTTGGGACGAGGATGAAGCATTACCCGGAAAGGTGCATAGACTGCGGGCTCTGCGTCAAGGTCTGCCCTGCGAATGTCATATGCATGCACAAGGGCGTGAAAAGGCCGGAGGACCTGCCTGCGGAAGCGAAGGCTGCGAAGAGGGCGTGATGGCATGAGGTACGACCACGATGTCATAGTCATAGGAGCCGGCCCCGCAGGCTCGTCCTTCGCGAGGGTGGCCGCCGGAGGCGGCCTGGACGTGCTTGTCGTGGACAAGCGCAAGGAAATCGGCGTCCCCGTCCGCTGCGGCGAGGGCCTCGGGAGCCTGGAGATACTCAAGCGCGGATTCGAGCTTCCCCGCGCGTGCTATTCAACGGAAATCGAAGGGGCGAAGGTCTATGCCCCGAACGGCAAGTCGATAACTTGGAGGGGAGAGGACACCGCGGGCTGGGTGCTCGAGAGGAAGGTCTTCGACAAATGGCTCTGCGAGCTGGCGGTCGAGAAGGGGGCCAGGGTCCACACCTACACAAGGGCGGTCGGCGTGCTGAAGGATGAGAAGGGGAGGCCGAAGGGCGTGAGGCTCTCCCATGGCGGAAAGGAACCGTATGAGGCCACCGCCCCGCTCGTCGTTTCCGCCGAGGGCATGGAGTCCATGATTGCGCGTGAGCTCGGCTTCAAGACCGTCCACTCGCTTTACGACGTGGACACGTGCTATGAATACGAGATGAAGCCCTACGACCACGAGAACCTAATCGAGCTGTATTTCGGAAACGAGGCCGCGCCGCGGGGATATGTGTGGATTTTCCCCAAGGCGGACAGGAAGGCGAACGTGGGCATAGGGATTGGCGGCCTCGTGGAGAACGGCGCCAAGCAGGGGGGCGTGAGAGGGGCGGACCCCAAGCCGCTGCTGGATGCGTTCATAAAAAGGGACAGGCAGCTGAAGGACGCAAGCACGCTCCTTGATTTCGGCGGCGTGATTTCAGTCGGTGCGCCGATAGGCGAGTTCACCAGGGACGGCTGCATGGTGATAGGGACCGCCGCGAAGCAGGTGGACCCGATACACGGCGGCGGCATCGGGCTCGCCATAGACACCGGCATCATGGCGGCCGGCACGGCGATAAAGGCGCACGGGAGGAAGGACTATTCCAAGGCCGTGCTGATGGAATATGAGTCGGCGTGGCGCAAGGAGAAGGGCCCGGCGCTCGCGGACAGGCTGAAGCTGCGCAAGATACTCGAGAAGGTCTCGGACGACGACCTCAACCACATCTTCAACGTCATCACGAAGGAGGACCTCCAGAAGGTGATGAACAGCGATTTCCCACCCGTGGTGATGAAGGTGCTTGCGGGGAGGCCCCAGCTGCTCGCCGTGCTCCGCGGCCTGATGTAGGCGCGCCTCAGCCCTTTTTCCCCTTGCCGAAGTCATAGTCCTGCTCGGGCGGGGGCAGGAGCGTCGCGACAAGGATTCTCCCGCCGTCGCTCTCGAACCGCATCGTGGCCGGAATCTGGTTCGCCCCGGCGCGAATCTGCGAGGAGATTTGCTCGGTCATGGCGGCCATCACGGCCGCATCGAACGCCGAGGCGTCGATGGGGACCTCGCGGTTGCGCGGGTCGGCAAGGCGCACCAATGCGTCGATGACGTTCTGCCTGCCCGGGGAAAGGTACTGCCTCGACAGCCGCACGAACTCCGCGCTCCGGAAGCCGAGGCGCCCGGTCGCATCGTCAAGGAGCCATGTCGTATCGCCCTGGAACAGGCGGTTGTAGCGGGCAATCGCCGAATCCGGATGGGCCGACGAATACTCGCCCAGCATCCTGCCGACGTCCACCTGCTCCCCTGCGCGCACCCTGGCGTCGACGGCCCTGCGGAATGCGCTCAGCTCGGCCGCGGGCGGAGGGCGGAACTGCGTGCGGAGAACGCCCGAGACGGCCGCGTCGTATGCCCTGCCGGCGCGCTGCTCGACCTCCTCCCGGCTAAGCCTGGGGACCTGGACCTCGGATGGCCTCCTCTCTTCCGGGCGTCTTTGCGTCTGGCTCATTATGACCCCTGGATAGGACTCGGCGCCCGGATTAATATAGCTTGATTAGGGCTCAGTAGATTCGCCAGCCGGCGAAGGGGTCCGAGACGTCGAGCCGCCACCTGCGGCCGTCGGGTTCCGGAAATGACAATTCCCGCCCTTCGAGAATTGCCGAGCCGGGGGCGGCGCCCGATTCCAGCGCCTGGTCGAGGTCCACCTCCACGGAATTCGCCGGTATGAAGCGCCCGCCCATGAATCCGAGCATTTCCCGCCCTTCGATTATGCCGTCGCCTCCGAGGGAAATGATTGCCTTCTCCTGCAGTATGGCCACAGTATAGCCGTCGGAGCAAAGCAGCCTCCGGGCCGACCGGATTTCGGAGTCAAGCCGAAGTGCGCCTGAGCGCGAACCCAGGTCGTCGGAATAGGAAAGCTCGTTCCCCTCGAGCCTGCAGCGGCCGAGGACCCACTGGGAAACAAGGACCGGACGGCCTTCGCTCCCCGAGGGGGCGGGGGGGGCCCGGATTGATTCCGCTGCCGGCGGCTCCGCCAGGGGCTCTGCCGTGGGCCGGGCAATGAACGCGTGGTTGGCTGCGCATGATATCGCAAGGAGAGCTGCCGCGGCGGCTGCCGCAGGAAACCTCGGGGGCCTGCGCCCCGCCCGGATATCGCCGAAATTCATTAAACCACCTTCTACCTTTAAATAAAACAATTTATAAATGCCCAGCGCAGGGCATAAAAAACCCTCGCGGCAACTATCGCGCATGGAGGCTTTCAGCGCACAGGAGAGGCGGCTTCTCGAGCCCTTCGTGAGCAACATGGACCGCGGCGTGTTCGTGCTGCGCAACCTGCCCGAGGTGGTGAAGGGCGCGCTTTTCTCCCGCTACAGCAGGAGCGCCAACAGCCTGAGGCGGACGCTTCTCGACGAATTCATCAACAACGGGGAAATCGGCCTCGGCGCGCCCGCGGGGGAGGCCGGGGCGAACGAAAAACGGAGCGGCGTAATCGCCACAGAAAAGGCAGAGCGTTTCTATGACAGGGTCCTTCTCGGCTACGGGGACGATTCGGTCGCCGAGTTGGCGGGCGCGCATGTCGCGCTCGAGGGGATATCCATAATCGCGACCAAGGCGCTCGAGGATGCCAGGATAGGGCTCTCCCCGCTCGAAAAGTCCACGCGATACGTCTATTTCGACCAGAAGGATGAGGACGGGAAATGGCGGTATTACGAGGAGCCGGATTTGATGGTTTCGGATTTCGCCGGAACCTACAGGGAAACCTGCGACATGCTTTTCGAGACCTACGCCCGGCTGATTCCTAAAATATCCGCCTACGTGTCCGAAAGGATGCCCAGGGACGAGAAGCTCAGCCCGCGCGCGTACGAGGCGACTGTCAGGGCCAAGACGTGCGACATCATCCGCGGCCTCCTGCCGGCATCGGCCAGGACGAACATGGGATTCTTCGGCAACGGCCGGGCCTACGAGTACCTGATAACGAAGCTCTACGCCGACCCCCTCGCGGAACTCAGGGGGCTGGCGGCATCGATGCAGGCCGAGCTGAGGACGGAAATCCCCTCGTTCGTCAAACGGCCGGACACCGAGCACGGCAGGGACATGCAGAGGTACCTGAATGAAATCCGGCCCGGGCGCCTTGCGGCCGGCATCCCGCCGGATGTGGAAGCGAAGGAGGTGGCGCTCGTGGACTACGACCGCGACGCGGAGGAGCGCATCATAGCGGCGGCGCTCTATCCCCATTGCGCCTCCTCGATGGAAAGCCTGCTTGCGCGGGCGAAATCCATGGCCGATGGCGAGCGCGGGCGCACGATAGCGGCGTGCATCGGGCAGAGGAGGAACCGCAGGCAGAAGCCGGGCAGGGCCTTCGAATGCGCGCGCTACACCTTCGACATTTGCGCCAACTACGGCTGCTACAGGGACATCCACCGGCACAGGGTGCTGACCCAGCAGAGGCAGCCCCTCGGCTGCCTGCACGGCTTCACGCTCCCGAAGGAGATTGTGGACTCGGGCCATGAGGCCGAGTTCCGGGACGCGATGGAAGCTGCAGGGAACGCCTGGGAGCGCATCGCCGGGAAGCATCCGCTCCAGGCGCAGTACGTCGTCCCCCTGGCGTACCGGATGAGGTGGCAGATGACGATGAACCTCCGCGAGGCATACCACTTCTGCGAGCTGCGCTCGCAGGTGCAGGGCCATATAGACTACCGCAGGGTGGCCCAGGGCATGCACAGGGAAATCGCCCGCGTGCATCCGCGCCTCGCGGCGGGCATGACGTTCATGGACATGGGGGAGCACGAGTTCGAGCGGCTCGAAGCCGAAAAAAGGCTCGACCGAAGGATTGAGGAGGCGAAGGCGCGCCATGGCGGCTAGGGGGAAGGTATTCCTCACCGGGGGGAGCGGAAGGCTCGGGCGCACTGTGCTGGAGATGGTCGACGCGGTCCCGCTCGTTAGGAAGCCGTCCGGCCTGCGGGGCGAGGTGGTCACGGACTTCTCTGAAGGCCAGCTGAGAGCCATACTCAGGGACGCGAAGGCGGTCATACACCTCGCCGGCTCCGTGGAGACCTACGACCCGAAGGACCTGCGCGAGGCGAACGTCGCGCTCACCCGGAGGATTGTGTCGTCCGTGCCCCGCGGGTGCCGGATGGTTTTCGCAAGTTCGATATCGGTCTACGGCAAGAGGCTGGCGCACATCCCGGCCAACGAGGGCACGCCGCCCGCGCCCGATTCGGAATACGCTCGCACCAAGCGGGAGGCCGAGAGGCTCGTCCAGTCGCTCCCGAACCACGTAATCCTGAGGGTCGGGACGCTCTACGGCCCGCGGTTCAAAGACTATTTCATGATTTTCCGGAAGCTGGAGAAGGGCGGGATGAGGCTGATCGGAAGCGGCAGTAACAGGCTGCCGTTCGTCCATGTCGAAGATGCCGCACGCATCTTCCGGCTCGCCATAACGCGCGGAAACGGCATATACGTAATCGCCGGGGAGCCGCTGCGCCAGGAGCAGGTGTACCGGATAGCGGCCGGCGAGCTCGGATGCGAGCCCCCGAAAGCCGCCGTGCCCCTTTGGCTTGCGGCGGCGTCCGCGCGGCTGGGGGAAATCTGGTTTCGGATTCTCCGGAAGCGGCCCTCCATGAGCGTCGAGCACGTCTCCATCCTCGGCTACGACCGCGCCTTCGACTGCAAGAGGGCGCGCAGGGAGCTCGGCTTCGCGCCAAGGCCCCTTGCCCAGGGAATACGCGAGATGGTCCGCGCCTACCGCGAAAGGGCGGCATAAGGAGCATTTTTTATACGTTCCATCCCTACTGCATAGCATGAGAAGGGAGATTTTCGCAATCCTGCTGCTGGCGATGGTCGCGGGCGCTGCCCTCGACCAGACATACGTCCACACCGCATCCCGGGACGGGGGCGCGGCCGTGGAGAAGACCATGGAGCTCGCGGTGTTCTCGAACCAGCTCACGCCGGGCGCCCTCGAGCGCATGGCTGACGCATGCGAGAGGGACAGCAGCCTCGGGTGCAGCGTGGATGCGCAGGCCAAGACAGTCGTCCTGAGCCTGAGCCTCTCCCCTGGGGGCTACTACACGTTTTCAAGCGAATACGGGCTCCCATCGGTCGTGCACACGCTCAGCGTTGAGAAAATCCCGACCGACAAGTTCAGCGACGCCCTGGGCGACCTGCTCGCTGCCGCGAACGCCACCGAGGCGGAGCAGGTCAGGGGCACGGTCAAGCCGCTTTCGCTCACGGACAAGGACGAGAACGCCGCCAACGCCGGCATCCTCAAGGCCCTCGGGGCAAGCATCACCTACAGGATCGTGATGCCCTCGGAGGTGACATACGCCGCGGCCGGGGATGTCGAGGGCAAAATCGACGGCCGGATTGCCGAATTCGCAGTCGTGGACGTGATGGCCGACTCAGCCCCGCTCGTGGTGAGGAGCGAGGAGCTGAACTGGGGCTACCTGCTGCTGATTGCGATGGTAGTTGTGCTCGGCGCGCTCGCATATTCCTTCCTCAGATCCGGGAAGCCGAAAAAGCGCAAGAAGTGAGCCCGGGCACAATCCCAAGGAGGCGGATTTCATGGCAGGCATAATAGGATATGGCGCTTACATACCGGTCTACAGGATAAAGACCGCGGACATCGCACGGGTGTGGGGCGAGGAGACGAGCCGCATCGAGAAGGGGCTCGGCATCCTCGAGAAGGCGGTCGGCGGGGTCGACGAGGACACCGCGACGATATCGGTCGAGGCGGCCAGGCACGCGCTTTCGCGCGCTGGAATCGCCCCCAAGAAGCTGGGCGCGCTCTATGTGGGCAGCGAATCCCACCCGTATGCCGTGAAGCCCACCGGCACCATCGTCGCGGAGGCCATCGGCGCTACGCCGAACCTCACATGTGCGGACCTGGAGTTCGCATGCAAGGCGGGCACGGCGGGGCTCCAGATAGTGCTCGCCATGGTGGACTCGAAGATGATCGAATACGGCATGGCGATAGGCGCCGACACCGCGCAGGGGCGGCCGGGCGACGCGCTCGAATACTCCGCCGCGTCCGGCGGGGCGGCATACATCGCAGGCCCGGACTCGGAGGCGCTCGCGAAGGTCGAGGGCACGTTCTCGTTCACTACAGACACGCCGGACTTCTGGCGCAGGCAGCACGCGGATTACCCGTCGCACGGGGGCAGGTTCACCGGGAAGCCGGCATACTTCAGGCACGTGATAAGCGCCACGCAGGGGCTGCTCCAGAAGATGGGGACGAATCTCGCGGATTACGACTATGTCGTTTTCCACCAGCCCAACGGCAAGTTCCCGCTCGAGGCCGCGAAGAAGCTGGGAATCCCGCCCGAGAAGCTCAAGACGGGCCTCCTCACCCCGATTGTCGGCAACACCTATTCAGGCGCGTCGCCGCTCGGCCTGAGCGCCGTGCTTGACGAGGCGAAGCCGGGGGCGAGGATACTCATGACGTCCTTCGGCTCGGGCGCGGGCAGCGACTCGTTTTCCATCACCGTGACCGACCGCATCGAGTCCGTCCGGGACAGGGCCCCGAAGACGAAGGACTATATAGCGAAAAAGAAATACATCGACTATGCGACCTACATCAAGTACAGGAGGAAAATCAAGGTCTGAGCCCCTTCCGTCTTTTCTCCATGCCCATTTTTCCTGAGGCGCGGCTGGGGCCGGCATCAGGAAATAAGAAGGAAAATTGGGCCCGTCGTGGCGTGCCGCCACTTTCGTCCCAATTATCCTGAGGCGCGGCTGGGGCCGGCATCAGGAAATAAGAAGGAAAATTGGGCCTGCGGAGAGCCGCAGAATCGCAGGCCGAAGCCTCCGACTCTTTTGAATTCCGTTCCGCCGTTCGACGACCCGGTTTTGGGCCGCCTTTTCCTAAAAGGCGGAACTCCGGACCTACGGCTTTCGTAGGCAACAGCCAGTCTTATCTGTGCGAGAGCGTGCCATATAAGACCGTCGCTCTAACCTAGCTGAGCTACAGGCCCAACATCCCAGATTGAGATTGCCGAAATACGTTTTTAAAACAATCAGGGAAGGCCGAGGATGGCGTTAATAAGCTTTTGAGGGGAAGGAAATCCATGTACAAGAAGCTTTCCGGGCGCGAGCCCGCGGCAGCCATCACCGAGAACGCGAGGCGCATAGTCTCGAAGATGAGCCGCGCGCCGCACCTTGCCATAGTCCTCGTGGGCGACGACCCCGCGTCCGAGCTCTATGTGAAGAAGAAGCTCGAGAAGGCGGAATCCATAGGAGTGAACGCCACGCTGATGCGCCTTGGGGCCGGCGCGACGGAGAGGGAGGTCCTCGGGCTGGTGGGAAGGCTCAATAAGGACCCGGCAATCGACGGCTTCATCGTGCAGTCTCCGCTCCCGAAGGAAATAGGCTACACGAAGGTCGTGGAGGCCATCGATCCGGCAAAGGATGTGGACGGCTGGACATCTGCCAACATGGGGAGGATGTTCCTTGGGATATCGGAGACGTTCATGCCTGCGACACCCATGGGGATAATCAGGATGCTCGAATACTACGGCGTGGGCTTCGTGGGCAAGAACGTCACGGTCATCGGGAGGGGCAACGTGGTCGGCAAGCCGCTCGCGTTCATGCTCCTCGAGCGCCACGCCACGGTCACGATATGCCATTCGAGGACGCGGGATTTGGCGGAGCACACCCGGAATGCGGACATCCTGGTTGCGGCGGCCGGAAAGCCGGGCCTTGTGACCGCGGACATGGTGAAGGAGGGCGCCTATGTCATAGATGTCGGCACCACCAAGGTCGGGGACAGGACCGTGGGGGACGTCGATTTCGAAGGCGTGATAGGGAAGGCGCACTGCTCCCCGGTGCCCGGCGGCGTGGGGCCGATGACCGTCGCGATGCTCATCTCGAATGTAATTGAGGCTGCGCTGAGGCGGGGCTAAGCGGCGGAAACGAGCGGTTGATGTCTTCGATTCTCCTGAAAAGCAGCTTGTGCACCCCGGAGCCGTACTGCATCGCCTTCTTCTTCCGCTTGAGGGCCGGCTCGGGGGCTCCGAGAACCTTGGCGGCCTCGCGCAGGACGCCCTTCTTCATGGCACGGTCGTCCATCCGCTCCTCGATGGGGACCGAGAATGCCATCTCCGAGAGGCCCTTGTTGTAGAACGGGAAGCGCGCCTCGAGGCCGGCGCTCCGGCAGACCTTCTTCAGCCAGGACATGTCCCGCTGCGGAAGCGTCCGGTATTCCTCCCTGAGGATGGATTCGACGTCGCGGCCCTCCTCGCGGTAGGAATAGTAGCGGTCGTAGCCTGCGAAAAGCTCCTCCGCCGCGGAGCCGAAGAGCATCACCGAATGCCCCCTGGCGGCCGCGGCCCTCGCCGCGAGATGCGCCGGCACCAGTATCTCGAGCTTGAGGAAATCCATCGGAAGCAGCGCGTGGCAGTCGGCGTATGAGCGCATCGCGCTCTCCTCGTCGATGCGGATTACGGAGAGCGGAAGGCCGAGGATGCCGGCGACCTTGTCCGCGTACTGGAGGTCCTCGCTTCCGTCCACGCCGGCGGTGAACAGCTCGACTTCCGCGTTCCTTCGCGCGACCGAGGCGATTATGGTCGAATCAAGGCCGCCCGAGAACGAGACCGCCACCCGATCCTCAAGCGCCTGCTCCACGGCACGGCTGATGAGTCCGGATAGGGGAAGAATCATGTCGGGAAGATGCTGAAAACGGTTTATAAATTCATGCTCGCATTCTCATTCCAGTGGGCTCGTAGCTCAGCTTGCCGCGCCTGAAGGCCGCGTCTTTCAGGCAGGCCTGAAATGGATAGAGCGACGCTCTCCTATTTAGCGGGCAATTGGCGGTTTTTTTCGGCCGCCGTTTCCCAAAAAGGCGGAAGGCGAAGGTCGGGAGTTCAAATCTCCCCGGGCCCGTACCAGCTATTTTCGCGGCGCCGCAGGCCCGGAGGCTGGCGCATCTTTTAATTCTTTTTCAAATAAAGGTGGGACAGGCTAATCTGATTCAGTCCGGGGTGTGTTCATTATGATGGATATCCAGCAGATAAGCGGCATGATCGATGACCTCGTGAACGACACGAGCATTCCGAAAAACATCCGCAGGGCCCTTTCCGAGGCGAAGACCAGGCTGGACAGCGGCGACGAGAGGAGCGTTAAGATAAGCGCCGCGATTTACGTCATCGAATCCATCACCGAGGACATAAACATGCCCGCCCACGCCCGCACGCAGATATGGGCGATAATGAGCGCTCTCGAGACATTGAACGAGCGCTGAGCGCGGGAATAAACTCAGTCGCGGCGCCCGCCGCGGAATTGGTAGAGATGTTCGGGGAGCTTGCCGGGAAGGGCGTCCGCCTCACGGTGGAGGCCGAAGAGCTGTTGAAAGCGAAGGGGCGAGAGGGGCTCCTGGACAGCATCCTTCTTCTTGAAAAGCCGCTTGTCACCAAGGAGGACATCGAGGGCATCCTCTCAGCGGATGATGGGAAGGCGAAGCCGGAAATCATCCGGCCCGACGCCTTCTCGCCCCTCGCGAAGGAGTTTTCGGCCGACATCAGGATAAACCACACCCTCGACGTCACCGGAAAATCCCGCACCAGGGGCGAGGTGGAGAACTTCATCGCGCATTTCCGGAACCGCTACGAGAGGCTTTCCCGCATGCTGCGGCGCAGCAACTCGGTCGCCAGCGTGGACCTTGCGGACGTAAAAAGGCACATGGACGAGAAGGTCCGGGTGGTGGTCTTCATCTCCGAGAAGAGGGAGACCAAGAAGGGCAACCTGCTTTTCGAGGTCGAGGACCTGACAGGGACGTTCAAGATAGTCGTCTCCAAATCCAGGTACAACGAGAAGCTGCTCGACAAGGCGAAAAACATCCTCACGGACGACATCATCGCCGTGACGGGAAAGGTGTTCGAGCCGTACATCATCGCGGAGGAAATCGAGTGGCCCGACCTGCCGGTCATCAGGGAGAAGAAGATGGCAGAGAACGACGTCGCCTGCGCCTACCTCTCGGACATCCATTTCGGCAGCAGGCATTTTCTGGGCAAGCACCTTAAGTCGTTCTCGGACTGGCTCCACGGGAAGGGGGAGGCGAGGGAGCTCGCCGGAAAGGTCAAGTACGTGATGATAGCCGGAGACATCGTCGACGGGATAGGCATTTACCCGAACCAGGAGAAGGAACTGGTCGTCAAGGACATCTTCCAGCAGTACAGGATGTTCGACGACTTCCTGGCCGGCCTTCCGGACCATCTGGAGGTGATAGCGGCGCCGGGGAACCACGATGCCGTGCGCAGGGGCGAGCCCCAGCCCGCCATAGGCAAGGACCTCGTGTCGTCCGACATCACCATGGTCGGGAATCCCTGCAGCGTCTCCGTTGAGGGCGTGAAGCACCTGATGTACCACGGAACTTCCATAGACTCGATGATAGCGAACATACCAGGCGCCACCTACATGCACCCGGAGAAGGTCATGGTGGAATACCTGAGGCGCAGGCACCTCTCCCCCATTTACGGCGGCAACCTGATAATACCCGAGAACGTGGACTACATGGTGATAGAGGACCCTCCGGACGTGTTCCACTGCGGGCACGTCCACAAGAACGGATACACCCAGTATCGCGGCACGCTGGTCATAAATTCGGGCACGTTCCAGGACCGGACCGACTTCCAGGTCAAGCAGGGCCACGTACCCACTCCCGCCCTCGTCCCGGTCTACGAGCTGCGCACGGGCCGCCTGCACACGCTGGATTTCAAATCCTGACGGAGGCCATACCAATCTTTATAAAGTTAGGGTGACAAACGGGATACAAAACGTTTATCGTGGTGGTAGAATGGCCAAGTATCTTATAGCGAGGCAACTGTCCGGGAAGAAACTGGTGACCAACGAGGGCGACGATTTCGGCAGGCTTGTGGACATCGAGGTCAACGAGGTCAGCGGGAAAATCGAGAGCATGATAATCGAGCCGAACCCCGACAGCGGCACCGCGGTCAAGATGAAGAAGGAGGACGGCATGATAAGGATTCCCTATGAAAGCGTTCTCGCCGTCGGCGACTTCATCATCGTAGAGAAGAGGAACATGGCCTACTGAAGGCCGGTTTCCCCGTTTTCCATCTTCTTTCCTTTGTTCGCCCCCTCTTTCCCCCGACCGTCCCCTGAAGACGCTTTATATTCTCTCCTTACCTATCATACTGCATGCTCTCCTACATCGCCGGCATAGACGAGGCGGGCAGGGGGCCGGTGATAGGGCCCCTCGTCATCTGCTGCGCATCGTGCAAGAGGGACGACGAGAAGCTGCTCCGCAAACTCGCCTCCAAGGACTCCAAGGCCCTGACGCGGGAGCAGAGGGAGCGGGCTTACGAGGGCCTCAAGGCGTTCGTGACATTCCGCTGGGTGGAAATCAGCGCCAAGGACCTCAATTCCCTCATGGACACGATGTCCCTCAACGACATCGAGGCCAAGACCATGGCCGACCTCATCAAAAAGCTCGGAGAGGGCGACGTGATGATCGACATGCCCGACCGCTACGGCTGGACCTTCCGCAGGCGCATGGAGCGCTTCGGCGTGAAGAAGTTCGAGGCCGAGCACAAGGCCGACGAGAAATATCCCATAGTCGCGGCGGCATCTATATGCGCCAAAATCCTCCGCGACCGGAAAATCGAGGAGATACGCAAAGCCACATGCGATTTCGGGAGCGGCTATCCCGGCGATTCGAAGACCGTCGCGGCGCTCAAGGACAAGGCGAGCCGCAGGCTCCTCGAGCCGTTCATCAGGCAGAAGTGGAAGACCCTCGAGAACATCAAGCAGACCAAATTGTTCGCCCACGAGGAGCCCGCGAAGGGCCCCGGCGCGGGGGAAGAGGGAGCCGGAGGGCAGTAGGATGGCGAAGCTCTTCGTGAAGAACGACGGGGTGGAGCTCGAAATCCCGGACGGCTCGGCCATCCTAAGCTTCCTGTGGGAGGGAACGGCGTTTCCTCAGGCCTGCGAGGACGGGAGCACGCCCATGTGCGCCTGCGTCATCATTTCGGGGGAGGAGAACGTGAGCCCCAAGACGCAGCGCGAGATTGAGACCCTGCACAGGGCGGGGCTTCCGAACTCGCCCCGCAACCGCCTTGCCTGCCAGATGTGGATACGCAAGGGGCGCGTGGAAATCGAATACTGATGGGGGCAGGGAAAAACAGAAAAGGACGGGGGAACGCGCGAACGCCGATGAGCCGGCTCATTCCGCCGCGGTTCCGTTGCTCTCCACGGTTATTTTCGCCGTGAGCGCCCTGAAGAGCTGCGAGTAGTAGTCGCATTCGAACTCCTCGCCCATCGTTATGGTGGCGCTGTTTCCTGAGGCGATGGAGCCCGTGTCGAAGACCTTCCTCGCAGCTATGAAGCATGTCGCGGTCTGGGGCATCTTTCCGCTGTTGACCCAGGTAACGCGGTCTCCCACCTTCACCGTGAGGTCGGCCGGCTTGAAGCCCTTGTCGTCGATTGTCACGGTGTGGTCCACCGGGACGTATTCGGCCGGCTTCTCCCTCTCTATCGTGAACTGGACCTCCCGCATTATCGAGGGCGAATACTGCGTCCTGTCGTTGTTGAGGACCTCGACCTTTATCGTATGCTCGCCCACGGCGAGGCCGCTGACCAGGTAGTTCTTGGTGGTCACCGTCTGCGGGACGCCGTCATCGACCGTGACCCTGAAGTGGCCCTCGCCCTTCTTGGCTGCTCCGCCGGGGGATTTCAGGAGGAGGTTCTGCGTGGATATCGCAAGAGTGACATCCAGCGTGTCGCCCTGCGACATCATCACCTCGCCCGCCGTCGGGCTGACGATGGAAACCACGGGGTTCGGCGGGGGCGGCGGGGGCGGCGGGGGCTCGGTCTCGTTGGTGACGTTCTGCTCCTCGCCGAATATTACGCATCCCGAAAACAGGGCCATGGCGAGCGCCAGGCCCAGGAAAAGCGCTTTCATGGGGTTTTATCGCCTGAATATGATTATAAATCGTTGCACGGGCCAATTTCATGCATGATAAGGGCGCTTCTTTTCGATTTCGACGGCGTGGTGGTCCGCTCCGAGGCCCTCCACATGGAGACGTTCATGGAACTGCTCTCCCCCCACGGGGTCAGCGTGCCGAAGGAGCGCTGGTACCGGGAGTTCGCCGGGACCGGCTCGAGGCACATATTCGAGGTCCTTGTCCGGGAGAACAACCTCCCGCTCGAGGTGGACGCCCTTGTCGCGCGCAGGAAGGCCGCGTATGAGGCCCGTGTGCGGGCGGGCGCCCTTTCGGAAACGAAGGGGTTCCGCGCGTTCGCTTCCAAGGCCAGGGAGCTGGGGATAAGGACGGCCGTAGTCTCCGGAAGCCACAGGACCAACGTCCAGGCCGCCCTTGAGACCCTGGGCCTCGGGGGATTCTTCGACCTTATCGTCAGCGGGGACGATCTGCCCGAGCGCAAGCCCGACCCCGGGCCGTTTCTCCACGCGGCGCGGGCTTTGCGCGCGCACCCGTCCGAATGCCTCGTGATAGAGGATTCCCCAGCCGGATGCGAGGCGGCGCGGCGGGCCGGGATGAGGCTCGTGTGGATGCGGCCGGAGGTGAGCGCGGGGGAGCAGAAGGCGGACCTCGCGGTGGATGACTTTTCCGACCCCGCCCTCATGGGAATGCTCTCATGAGCGGAGGGGCCAGTGCCTTCTCAGGGCCTCGAGCATCTCAGATGCGCTCTGGTAGCGTTCCTCGGCGCGCTCCCGCACCGCCTTCAGGATAATCGACGCGGCCGCGCATGGCGCGGTTTCCCGCAGGCCCCCGAGCAGAATTCTCTCGGATTCGTCCATCCAGTAGGGGGCGGCCGGAGCCCTGCCGGATACCATGTGGTAGGCAAGCATCCCGAGCGCATAGAGGTCGGTCCGCTCGTCCGTCCTTCCGCCGAAGAGCTCGGGAGCGCAGTATGAGAGGTTGCCCGGCATGAAGGAGACGCGTAAAAGGCGCGAGAGCACGCTGCCCCCGTGCACGCGCTCGGAGACGCCGAAATCGAGCAGGACCGCGCCGCCTTCCGTGATCATCACGTTGGACGGCTTGATGTCGCGGTGGATGAACCCTGCTGAATGGACCGCAATGAGGGCGCTGCATACGCCCAGGAGTATGCCCCGGGCCTCCCCCGCTTCATAAACGCGCCCTTCCCCAAGCCGCGCAGAAAGGCTCTTCCCCCGCACGTGCTCCAGCACCAGGAAATCCGAGCCTTCGAAAGGCCCGTCCCCGAAGCGCCCGGAATCCAGCAGGTTTGCTATGTTCGGACTTGTGATTTCTGAAAGCGCCCTTTTTTCGCGCCTGAGCGCCTCCCTGGCTCCTGCGGATTCCCTCGCGACCTTGAGCGCGACCTCCCTGCCGGTTTTCCTGTCGAATGCGCGGTAGACGCCGCCCATGCATCCCCCGCCCAGCGCGCCCAGCCCGTCGAATCGCCCCATCTGCTCGGTCTCGGCCTTGAAGATGGAGAACGCTCCGTTTCGCCTTCGCGCAGGGGTGTGGTTCAGCCCGCCGCCGTGCATGGATGAATCTGGGCGCCTTTGTTTCATGTTATATTTAATGGATAAATGTTATTATAAATATGCCGCCCTGCCCGCGCCCGCCGGTGTTTTATTCCCTTCCCCAGAAAGTCAGCCCTGATACGGAAATCCGCTCGAGAGATTGGCATGATAAGGCTTGAGCTGGACCGGAAAAGGCGTTCAATCTCTGTGAAGGAGCCGGCCGACGTCTCCTCGCTGCAGAACGGCTTCTACGGCCAGATGAAACGGGGAATCATTTACCTCACACCGGAGGAGGCACTCTACGTGATGGACATCCGCAACGGCAGGTGCTTCGACTCCGCCGGCAACGAATACGGCTTCAACGAGGTCGCCTCGCTCTTCCTCCGGAACAGGAAGCTCCTCGCGCGCTACCTCACCTACAAGGATTACCGCGACAAGGGGCTCATTCCCCGCCCGGCAGAAGAGGCCGAAGGCGGCTACGGGAGGGGCACGTCAGTGAAATACGCCGAGGGGAGCCTCTCGATGGACTCCTTCTCGTTCCAGGGGCTTTACTTCCCGAACGACCTCATCACAATCGTTGACGACGAGAAGGCGGGGAAGGAGCTTTATGAAAGATACTGGCTCGGCCAGTTCGGGACGTACAAGGCCGCGCACCGGGGCAGGATTTCCAAGCTCGACGTCTACGAGACCATATTCCTGCTCAAGCACGGCGACCTCCACCTGAGGAACGCGAAGCTTGCAGATGTGGAGAAGGGGGCCCGAAAGCGCATCAGATTCTTCGCGGACATGTATCTAGTGTACGAGGACTGGCGCAAGCGGGGCTACGTGGTGAAGACGGGATTCAAGTTCGGGACGCATTTCCGCATCTATTTCCCGGGGGCGTCCCCGGTGCGGAGCGAGGACGAGTGGATGCATTCCAAGCACGTCATCCACGTGTTCCCGAGGAGGCACAAGCAGCTGATATCCGAATGGGCCCGCGCCATACGCGTCGCCCACAGCGTGAAGAAGACGTTCATACTCGCCATACCCGGCAAGAAGGCCGAGCCGCCCGCGGCCGGAGCGAAGAGGCGGAGGCTGGACTTCATCCTGTATCACCGGAAGAAGGGCGGGATAGATACCCCGAAGGACGGGACCCCGAAATACCTCATGTACTCCCTCACCGAGGACGAGTACATCGGCGGGGAGGAGCTCGCGAAGGCCCTTGCCGAGTGCGGCGCCTCCGGCCTCGAGATGATGATGGCGATAGCCGACCGGGAGAGCAGCGTGACGTATTACGTCATCAAGTCCATCGACCTCCCGGGAAGCGAGTACGAGTATTACGAGATAGAATGGCTGCAACCATAGCAGCCATTCCCGCCAAATGCTTTCGCATTTGACGGTCGAGTGGATTCAGCCGTGAATCCGCTTCAGGCAAAAAGAGGGCTTTTTGCTATAGAATGGCTCCAGAAATAGCCGTTTATGAGGTGTCAATGATGCAAGTGAGGGCAAGCCACATCCTGGTGAAGGACGAGAAGACTGCGAAGAAGCTGAAGGGCGAGATAGACGCGGGAGCCGACTTCGCGAAGGCCGCGAAGATGCACTCGGAATGCCCGAGCGGGGAATCCGGCGGGGACCTCGGGTTCTTCGGGAGGGGCCAGATGGTCCGGGAGTTCGAGGATGCCGCGTTCTCGCTTCCCGTGGGCGTCGTTTCGGCTCCGGTGAAGACCGAATTCGGCTACCACCTGATTGTCGTCACGGCGAAGAAATAGGCCGCTGCCGTCGGTGCTTCGGGGTGGCAATGGGTAGCTTTTTATACTATTTGTTTCATAAATTAGATAGGTGTGTATATGAGGTGGGCTACGTTCATCGCGCTCCTAGCGCTTTTCGTGCTTCCGGCCAGCTTCGCCGCGATAATACAGTCCGGCGACAACGGCGGGGAATTCGTGGAGAAGACGGCGCAGGCGCAGTGCGGCGCCCAGGACGTCCAGGCTGTCTACAAGTGCCTCGGCAACGTCGTGAGGGTCGTATCCTCGGTTCCCGGCGAAGGCAGCACGTTCTATAAGCCCGAGGGCAAGGCCGTATACTGCCCCGTGGTTGCGCCCTCCGAGATGGGCGCGGAATGCCTCCAGATGATGACCCCCAACTTCTGCCCAATCCAGGCTGAATGCGGCCTCTCTCCGGCTCCGGAGATTTTCCCGGGGCAGAACGATACCCCCGAGCAGACGGGCGATGAAGACGCCTACATTGTGCCAGGCCAGGCCGCAAGCGACAACGTCCAGGACGATGCCGCTGAGGCCGAGCCGGAGCCCGAGAAGCCCGCTGCGCCACCCAAAAGGACGACAATAATAAAGGACAACGAGGTCGAGGCGGCCGGGCCGGTGCAGAACGACGTCGACGCGCCATTCGGATATCTGGTTCTCGTGGTCCTCCTGCTCGGAATCGGCGCCGTGGGTGTGCTTTTCCTGCTCTTCCGCAACAGCCTCGCAGAAGACGAGGCCTGAATCATACGAGGGCCGTGAAGGCGGCCATTATTCTTTTCCTCTCACGGTCCACCAGCGCAGGCTTTGGCGCCCTGACCCTGCATTCCAGCCCCGGCCGCTCGAGGGATTTCATGGGGCCCCATTGCGCCTCGGAAAGCCGGACCCCGAGCGCCTTGGACGCCTCCGCGGCATCGAGGAGGCCTATCGTTTTCCCTTGCCCCTCGCAGTAGCGCACGAGCCCCCCGGCCTTTTCGTGCGCCTCGCGGAACGGCATCCCTCCCATGGCCAGCCTGTCGGCGACCTCGGTCGCCTGGCAAAAGCCGCGCTCAAGCTCTTCGCGGATTGCTGCGCTGTCGAAGGATATTCCGGCGACAATCAGCGCGGCCGTTTCCGCGCACTCCTGGGCCGTCGCAAGCCCGCCCATCACCGCGGCCTTCGTCTCCTGCATGTCGGAGTTGTACCCGCCGGGAAGCCCCTTGAGCGAGGCGAGCGCGTGGAAAAGCGCGCCGTACACCCTGGCGCTGCGCCCCCTGATGAGCTCGAGGGCGTCGGGATTCTTCTTGTTGGGCATGATGCTGCTTCCGGTCGTGTGCTCCTCGGAGATGGACAGGAGGCCCTTCTCTGAGAGCCATATGAGCTCCTCGGAGAGCCTTGAGAGCTTGCACATCGCCAGGGAAAGCGCGCCGAGCACCTCCGCCTCGCACTCTCCGCGCGAGCTTATTGCGTCCATCTCGTTCTCCTGGACCGATTCCATCGCAAGGAGTGCGGCGGTCCTCCCGCGGTCGATTTTCCACGGCGTCCCGGCCACCGCGCACGCCCCGAGCGGGTTCTGGTTCACCCTCCGGTAGGCCTCGGCAAGCCGGTCGATGTCGCGGGCGAGCGATGACACCCATGCGTCGCACCAGAAGGAGACCGTGACGGGCTGGGCCGCCCGCGTGTGGGTGTAGGCGACCATGGGGCCGCCCGCCTTCGAAAGCCCGGCGAAGGCCGCCCTGAGGGCCCCTAATGATTCGATGACCGCGAGGATGCGGTCCCGCATGAAAAGCCGCATGTCCAGGAGCGCCTGGTCGTTGCGCGAGCGGGCGGTGTGCATCTTCTTCCCCGCCGGGGTGAGGGCGCTAACGGCAGCCTCCACGTTCATGTGGACGTCCTCAAGACGGGGGTCGAGGATGAACACGCCCCCGTCCCAGCGGCGATATACCGTCCGGAGAGCCTTCCGGATGGATTCGTAATCCGCGGTGGATATTATCTGGGCCTCGTAGAGCATTTGGACATGCGCCAGGCTCCCGAGGATGTCGTAGGGTATCAGTGCGGCGTCGAGCCGCACGTTCTCCCCGCTGTTGAATGCGATGATTCGGTCCGAGGGCGGCTTGCCGAACCGGCCGCCCCAGAGCATTTTTTTCATGGCATTCCCCATGCACGTGAAGGAATATGAATGTGCGCCGCGCCGGAAGCGGCGCGCCGTTTTTCCCCCGCGTCTTCGTGCGGCTCAGCGCCTGCGCCTGTGCATGATGGCGTGGTGGGCCATGAGGCGGATGGCGTTTATCCTGATGAAACCCGCGGAATCCGCCTGGTTGAAGCCGCCCTCGATGTCCATGCTCGAGAGCTCCTTGTCGTAGAGGGAGCTCGGCGACTCCCTGCCCCTTATCGTGATGTTCCCCTTGAAGAGGCTTAGGTGTACCACGCCGTCGATGACCTCCTGGCTCTTGTCTATCGCGGCCATCAGGAAGTCCATCTCGGGGCTGAACCAGAAGCCGTTGTACACGAGCTCGGAGAACTTCGGCTCGAGCATGTCCCGCAGGCGCATCACCTCGCGGTCCATCGCGATTGCCTCGATGTCCATGTGGGCGGCGCGCAGGATGGTCGCGCCGGGCGTCTCGTAGACGCCCCTGGACTTGATTCCGACGAAGCGGTTCTCCACTATGTCGATGCGGCCGACTCCGTGCTCCGCGCCCGCCTCGTTCAGGAACATGAAAAGCTCCAGCGGGTCCGTCTTCTCGACGCCCCTGCCCTTGTCCACCGCCTTCACCGGGATGCCGTCCTTGAAATGTATCTCGAGCTCGGCCGGGGTGTCGGGGGCCTCCGCGGGGGATTTCGTCCACTCGAACATGTCCTCCGTGGGCGCGGTCATCGGGTCCTCGAGTACGCCGGACTCGTAGCTGATGTGCATGAGGTTCGCGTCGGTGCTGTAGGGCTTCTCGTGCGTCGCCTTGATAGGTATGCCCTTCTCCTTCGCGTAGTTGATGAGGTCGGTCCTTCCCTTGAACCTTGAGAGGAATTCCGCGTCCTTCCACGGGGCGATGACCCTGATTCCCGGATTCAGGGCGAAATAGGTGAGCTCGAAGCGCACCTGGTCGTTGCCCTTTCCGGTGGCCCCGTGGGATACGAACTGCGCGCCCTCCTTCTCCGCTATCTCTATCTGCCTTTTTGCGATGAGGGGCCTTGCGAGGGACGTTCCCAGCAGGTATCTCCCCTCGTATATGGCGTTCGCCTTTATGGCCGGGAAGATGAAGTCCGTCACGAACTCCTTTTTCAGATCCTCCACATACACCTTGGACGCCCCGACCTTTAGCGCCTTCTCCTTCGCGGCCGCGAAGTCCTCCTTCTGCCCCACGTCGGCGATGTACGCCACGACCTCGTAGCCCTTGTCCACGAGCCACTTCAGGATGCACGATGTGTCCAATCCGCCGGAATATGCCAAAACGACCTTGTTGCCCATAGCCTCACCGTTGTTCATATCATCGTGGATGGCAGGGACGCCGCAAGCGGGACAAGCCCCGATGCAGTCCCGGCGTCCATGCCGTACCAGTATACAATCCATTTCCCCGCCCGGGCCGCCCCGTCGCTGCTGCGCAGGTACCAGCCGTTCGCGGGGTTCTCCGCCGACGCCCTCCATATCAGGCTGCCGCACTCGCCCCGGATGCTCTCCCAAAGCCTGCCGCCGACGCCCGCGCCCTGCGCAGAGGGTTCGACCGCAAGCTTGTCCAGGTAGTCAATCCCGGCGAGCTTTTTTATTATAGCGACTCCGCTGTAGTCGCCGCAAATCAGGACCTTGTGCGCCGGAAGCTCGAAATACCCCGCGATGAGGATTTTTCCGAAGCTGCGCTCGAGGAGGGCCTTCACCCGCCCGGTGTCGACGCCTGCATAGCCGGCGCAGGCCGCCACCCGGCCCCCGTCCGGCTGCCCGCGCAGGCGAGGCTCGGCGAGGGGCGCGCCGGCCCAGCCGGCCTTCGCAAGGAGAGGAAGGCTCGTCCGCGGACGCACGGGGCCAAGGAGCGCCCGGGCTGGAAGGGGGGCCGAGGCATGGCAGGCGAGGATAGCGCTGTATGTGTGCATTTTATCCGGCGGACTTGCGCCCTGGCACGCTTAAAAGGATTGCGCAAATGTTGTTTCAAAAAAAGGCATCGGTGTTCCACATGTAACGGAAAGGGATATAATGCCATCCCACCACCCATTGATAGCGGCGCTACGCGGCCGCATATGCCTGAGGGAAGGACACCATGGCAAGCACTTCGGAACTGGTATGGCTATATGTGAAGCGGAGGCCCTTCCTCAAGGAGGTCCTGAGGCAGGGGATCGTCAACCATTCCGCCCTCGCGCGGAAAATCTCCCAGGAGGCGTTCGGCTCGCTCGACAGGCAGGCCGCGGTCAAGATGGCGCTGATACGCCTGGGGGACCGCATGGAACGCCTCGAAAGCGGCCTCGAGGAGAGGGTGCTGGGATTGCTAAAGCGCAGCTCGATGGTCCTCAAGAGCAGGGTTGCCGTCGCGATAGCGAAGCGCGAGCTCGAGGGGGTGCACCCGCTCTCCCAGACCAAGTCCGGCAGGCACATCACCTACATACTCGAGCAGAGGGAGCTGGAGAAAATCCCTCCGAAGGCGCTCTGGAAGTGCGAGGAGAACCTCAACCTGGTAATCATCGAGAGCCCGGAGGATGTAGAGGAAACCCCAGGCGTGATATCCTTCCTCCTCGGCGCCCTGGCCTCCGAGGGCATCAACGTGGTGGAATTCATTTCGTGCTACACCGACACTATTCTCGTGCTCAACCAGGCTGACACGGAGCGGGCTTATCGCATCCTCTCCGGAATCATGGGCTGACCCTGAAGGGAAAAGGATGCGGGCCTTCAGCCGCCCGACATGTTGCCGATGTCGTCGAATTCGCCGGAGAAAAGCAGGTCGAAGAAGTCCCGGACCAGCATGCCCGCGTATCTCCGCGTGAGGGCGTGCTCGGCCCTCCTCGCAATGCGCCGCAGCCCGTCCGGAATCGCCGCGCGCTCGGAATGCACTGTTATTGCCTCCTTCCTCGCGACCGCGAAGACGCTGCCGGCCATCTCGACCGCGCGGCTTCGGAGCATGTCGATGAGCTCCGGCACGCCCGGGCGCCCCCTGAAGGAGCCCTTCGGGACAACGATGGAGGTGCTGCCCATCGCAAGCGAATCGCCCCCCAGGATGTAGCCTTTGCCGCCGGGGGGCCGGACGAAAGGAAGCGTCTTGTGCTCGTCGGTCTCGAAATGGGTGTGCAGCCCGAATGATTCGCGGAGGTGCTGGGCGAGGGCGTAGTTTGTCTGGTTCACCCACAGCCTCCTGTTGCCGACATGCCTGCGGTTCGCCTCCCTGAGGAAGGCCTTGAGCTTCGCGTTCCCTATGCCCACCTCGTCCGCCTTCGCATGCAGGCTCGGGTTCCACATGGCGATGCTGTCGAAGCGCTGGGCTATCATGTTCGCCTGGTCCAACGTGAGCGCGCCGGTGTCCACGGCCGTATAGAGCCCGACCATGGGGACCGGGAGGCCCGGTGAGTTGAAATTGACCGGATGCGCTATCCCCAGGAGCGCCATGTTGGCCTTCTGGAGGGCGAAGAGCACGTCCAGCATGTCCCCCATCGGCATGCCGCTGAAGTAGGACGGCATGTCCAAATCATCGCGGCGCGCAAGGACGCTGCGCGTAAGGTATTCCGCCGCGCTCGCGTTGCGCAGGAGGACGAGGAAATGGGGGCCGTTGGGCTCCCGAAGGGGCGCGGTCAGCTCGGTGGCCCGCACTGGAATGAAGCCGAGCCAGTGGCCCGCCCACGCCATCACGTCGTATGTGGCCTTCGAAAAGCTGTTGTGCGGGGTGAGGGCGTAGTAATCCACGTGGTAGAACAGGGCCTTGCGCAGGTTGTCGGTGAGGTATGATATGCCGTCGTCGTATTTCACGCTGCCCCATCGCAGGCGGCTGCCGTCGGCGTCCCGCATGGGCGGGCAGAGGGAGCCGAAATGCGAGTGCATGTCGATTCTCAGCTCGTTTGGCGCCTTCTTTGCCGAGTCCCCGATGATTTTCTCGACCGCCCCCTCTATCATCCAGTCGCTCGCGCCCGGCGGGAGAACGGTCTTGCGGAGGTATTCCTCCCTGCGGAGGGAAACGCCGCCCGGGTCGGGGTTGTACCAGTGCACCGCCACCGAGCCGTCCTGCTCCCTGGTGGCCAGCACGCAAAAGGACGAGCTTTTTCCGTCGAGGGCCCGGTTGAATACCAATTCGTCTTCGCGGTATATCGCCCTGCCCATAGGGCGCTCGTGGAGCGGGGCGTGCCTGGCCAGGGGGAACCCCGCCTTCGCCATCCTCTCCGCGAGCCTCTCTGCGACGTTCTTCGCAACGAGCGCGCCTGCCATTCTCCCACCCGCATATATATGTGTGTAAAAGTGTTTATAATAGGGCTGGAAGGATGGAAAACGCGCCCGCTGCGAAAGCCGGCGCTTTCGCTTCCGTCCCGAATCCAATTGGCACGGCTGATTCCGCATGGGATAAAAAAAGGGGTTCGG
The DNA here is from genome assembly GCA_964647855.1 of Microcaldota archaeon. Classification (GTDB taxonomy): domain Archaea; phylum Micrarchaeota; class Micrarchaeia; order Anstonellales; family Bilamarchaeaceae; genus Bilamarchaeum. The sequence goes on from CAZYJW010000003.1 coordinate 79,112, forward strand.
GCCCGGGCATTGTGTCGTTCCGACACTTCGCCCCATGCCCTGCAGTGCGGCTTATGTATTCACGGGCCCGGGGGGATTTGAACCCCCGACCTACAGCTGCCATCTTTTTGGGAAAAAGGTGGCTCCAAAAACCACCCCTTCGCCAAATAATAGAAGGCTGCCGCTCTATCCAAGCTTCTCTCCGCCGTTGATTTGGAACGGGCCAAAACGCGAAGCGTTCTCATCTACGTGTTTTGGGCCGCCTTTTCCCAAAAGGCGGAACTGAGCTACGAGCCCTGCGACAATTAGAAGGATAAGCGAAATTAAAAAACAAACCTAAAACGGGGATTCAGTCCCCCTCTTCCTCCCCCCAGTCCTCATCCTCGAAATCGTCCTCGCTCCAGCCCTCCTCTTCTTCGATGCCGAGCGGATGGGCGAAATCCAGGGGTGTCACTCGTCCTCTTCCTCTTCCCACTCCTCTTCCTCGGAGTCTTCGTCTTCCCAGTCTTCCTCTTCGTCAATGCTAAGGGGCATCATGCTATCCACCTGGAATTTTGATGGTATAACGACGCAAGTCTTTTAAATATACTCGATGAGCCGGCGCGGAAAAGGTAAAAAACCGGAGCGAGATGAATAGGCATGGACCTTCTCCGGATGAACTGGGATTCGACGATTCGGCATTGCGAGGAGCTTGCGGGCATGATCGGCGGTTATAAGCCGGACATGATTGTCGGCCTCTCCAGGGGCGGCCTCGTCCCGGCGCGCATAATGTCCGACCTCCTCGCCGTGAAGGATGTCGGGGTTCTTGGCATAAGCTTCTATCGGGCCATGGAGAAGGCCTCCGACTTCCCGAAGATAACGCAGGAGCTTGCGATGGACCTTTCAGGAAAGCGCATCCTCGTCGTGGACGATGTCGCGGACACCGGACGCAGCCTCATGGTCGCGAAGGATTACCTGAAGCGCAAGGGCGCGGCCGAGATAAGGATCGCCACCATACACTACAAGCCGGTCTCGGCGTTCAAGCCGGACTATTTCGTGGCCACGACCACGGCGTGGATAGTCTACCCGTGGGAGCGCCACGAGATCGAGCGCGAGCTCGCCGCGAGGAAGGGATGACTATTTCAGCCGCACGGCCTCGAGGTCCGCAATCGCCCTGGAGTCCTTGCGCATCATCATGCCCACGGAGCGGGCGAAATCCTCCGTCTTGCCCCAGTCGCCGTGCATCGTCAGGATGCGCTCGGGCGCGGGGCGCAGGTTCTTGAGGTACGCCATCAGCTGGGCCCTGTCCGAGTGGCCCGAATAGCCCTCGCAGGTCTCCACGCGCATGTTGATGTTTAGCGTCTTCATCTTCCCGTCGTCGCCGAGGATGGGCAGTTCCCTCATGCCGCGCTGAATCTTGTTGCCCAGCGAGAGGGCGCTCTGGTAGCCCACGAAGAGGAGCGCGTTGTTCGGGTCGTCCGCCATGAGCTTCAGGTACTCGTAGGACGGCCCGCCGGTGAGCATGCCCGACGGGGCGAGGATTATCGCCGGCTCGCCGTTCACTATCTCCTCGCGGGACATGCCGCGCGCGACCTTTATGAGGGGCGACTCGAAGGGGCTCCTGTCGGACAGGATGCGCCTCTGGAGCTGCTCGCGCATGTATTCGGGGTATGCCGTGTGGATGGCCGATGCCTCCATAATCATGCCGTCGATGTATATCGGCAGGTTGAAGTCGGGGTCGCGGCGGGTCATCTCCTCCAGGACGAGGAGCATCTCCTGCGAGCGGCCGACCGCGAACACCGGTATCAGCACCTTGCCGCGCTTGGCAGCCGTCTCCTTTATGATGGCATGCAGGCGCTTCTCGCTGTCGAAGCGGTTCACCGATATGTCGTTCCTTCCCCCGTAGGTGCTCTCTATGAAGAGCGTCTCGAGCCGCGGGAAGTGCGTGGTCGCGGGGTCGAAGAGCCTCGTGAATCCGAACTTGAGGTCGCCCGTGTAGACCAGGTTGTGGGCCCCCTCGCCGATGTGGAGGTGGACGCTCGAGCTGCCGAGCATGTGCCCGGCATTGTAGAGCGTCATCTTTATCTCGGGGGTGATGTCCACGACCTCCTCGTAATCCACGGTCACCACGTTGCGGAGCTCCTTGTAGATGTCCTTCTTCGTGTAGGGCGGGTCGACGTCGAAGGCCTTCTTGCACAGGTTGAGATAGTCCTGCTGCAGGAGCACCATGAAGTCGCGGGTCGGCGGGGTGCAGTAGACCGGGCCGTCGTAGCCGTATGCGAAGAGGTATGGCAGGAACCCCATGTGGTCCATGTGCCCGTGGCTCACCACCACGGCGTCTATGTCCTCGAGCGAGAAGCCCATCATGTTGAGGTATGGGTATGCCTTGGTGGAGTCTCCGGTCGCCGGATTGACGCCAACGTCGATGAGCACCTTCGAGTTCGGCGTCTGGACCAGCATGCACGAGCGGCCGACTTCCCGGAACCCGCCGAGGGCCATGACCCGCACCCAGTCGCCCGAGGGGGATGGCTGGCATATCTTCTTCCCGATGTTCACGAGGAACTTCTTCCTCTCCGCGGCCTCGAGCGCGTTTATCTTCCGAACGCCCTCCAGCGTGGCCGATGGCATCGTCGGGGCGCGCAGCGTCACCGGCGCCCAGTTGGTGCGGAGCATTATCTCCTTGAGTATGGAGCCGCCCTTGCCTATCACGAGGCCGGGCTTTATCGCCTCGATGCGCACCTCGCACATCTCCGGCACGAAGGTTATGCTCTTGATGTCCGCTTCCTTGGGGACCAGCGTCTCTATGGCCTTCCGGGCCTCCTCGACGTCTGATAGGTGCGCCGGGTCGACGCGAATCGTGACCTTCTTCTTGAGCGCGCTCGCAAGTTCCTTGATGAGCCGGTCGTTCGAGTAGAACGCGCGTATGTTCTTGATGTATATCACTGTGGAGAGCCCCTCTGGCTCCACTTTCGTCACCTCGCAGTCCGGAGGCATGATTTCTCCTATTTTCTTTACTATGTCCTTATAGTGCAATAAAACACCCGTAGAGTTAGTCGGTGATTATTCAAACGCAGAAGCCCGAAGATTCCGGGAAAAACGAAAGATGCGGCGCTCAGCCGTTCAGCAGCCTGGAGACGTCTTCCTTCTCCATCCGCTTGAATCCGAATTTCGTGACGACACAGAGGTCGACCCTCTCCCCGCTCGCGGCGTCGCGCTTCATCGCGGCGCTAACAGCCTTCGCCGCGACGGGAAGGTTGACGCTGATGTCGCGGTCGGCGATGAAGAGCTCCTCAAGGACGCCGTAGGCTATCGGGGAGCCGCTCCCCGTGGAGGTGTATTTCTCCTCCGTGATGCCGCCTAGCATGTCGACCGAGAAGAGCCGGGGCCTCTCGTCGATTCCCCCGATGAGGAGCTGGACGAAGAACGGGAAGAACTTGTACTGGGAGAGGATGTTGGCGAGAAGCGTCGCGGCGGCCTCCACCGTTGCGGGCTTCTCGTGCTTGAGCTCGTAGAGCTTGAGTTCTGCGGTCATCCACCGGATCAGGGTCTGCGCGTCGCCCACGCCGCCCGCGATGGTCATGGCGATGCGGTCGCTGACCGGATATATCTTGTCGATGTCCTTGCTGGCTATCAGGTATCCCATCGTGGCCCTGCGGTCGCTCGCAAGCACAACGCCATCCTTGCAGATCAGGCCCACGGTTGTGGTCCCGGTCTGGATGCCGTTCGATTTGGCGGTATCTTCCATAAAATCACGGGAGAACGAGTTGTAAGGGAATGTATAGGGGAGCATTTATAATACTGATTGAGCGCCGTCCGAAGATGAATGGGGGCACGGGCGGCCTACTGGCATTTTCCCATGAGCGGCTTCGCCCCCGCCTGCCTCAGGCCTGATATCGGCCCCCGGTCATAGGTGATGACCACGTTCTCCAGGATGAAGGCGGTTCCCGGCTCGCCGCAGCTTGAGGCGAGGCCCACTGAGAATGCCTTCGCCTCGCCGCCATCCAATACCGATTCGCCGGAGAACACGGGGTCCCCGCCCACCGAGATGCCCGTTATCGTCAGCGCCTCCGCGTCTTTGTTCTGGAGCGTGAAGCCGAGCTCTGTGCCGCTCGCGTTGTAATCCGTTATGGCGAAGGGCGAGGCCGACTTCCAGTAGGCCCTGCCCTGCTGCTCGATGGAGCCAGCGCCGAGGCCGGAGTAGCCGCCGGCCAGGTACACGACGACAAGCGCAATCACCAGCACGACCGCGAGGATGACGATGTATTCCGTCGACATCTGGCCCTTAACCAAAGCATCACCGGACGTGAAAGGGAAGGCAAGGTTATAATTCCTTCCCCATGCCACGGCGAGGGGCGGAATCAGCGGCCCTTGCGCCGCTTCGGCTCCCGTGACCCGGAAGAAGGAACGGCTCGAGCCTGAGCAGGACTGCCAGGATGGCGAGGTATGCGACGAGACCCGCCGCTATCTCCTCGAGCTCCCCGATTCCGAGCGGGACTGTGCCGAAGTACGTGTTGAGAGGCGGGTTGATGACCGCGAACTCGAGCGCCAGCGAGACGGCGACCGCAATGTGGAGGTAGCCGTTCGAGAGCAGCCCGGCGCCGAAGCGCCAGCGCACGATGTATACGGTCAGCATCTCAAGCATCACGAAGGTGACGAAAAGGACTGTTTGCGCCTTGATGGCGTCCCCGAACGATAGCATGTGGGCATAGACCGCCAGGATGGCCGCCGTGGCGCTGACGCCGATGGCCGCAAGCAGGTAGATGGTTCTCGCGTCCACCATGCGCTCGCCCTTCCTGCGCGGGGCGCGCCTCATGATTCCCCTGGCGGGCGGGTCCACCCCGAGAGCCAGGGCTGGAAGCCCGTCGGTCACGAGGTTTATCCAAAGCAGCTGTATCGCTATCTTGGCGGATATGCCAAGCGAGAGGATGGTCGCGAGGAACACTATCAGGACCTCGGCGATGTTCGCGCCCAGGAGGTATACCACGAACTTGCGTATGTTGTCGAACGTGCCCCGCCCCTCCGAGATTGCGTTGCGTATCGTGATGAAGTTGTCGTCGAGGACTATGATGTCGCTCGCCTGCTTGGTGACCTCCGTGCCGCGTATGCCCATGGCGATGCCCACATCCGCGTTCTTGATGGCCCCGGCGTCGTTGACGCCGTCGCCGGTCATGCAGACCACATGATTGTTCGCCCTGAGGGCCTTTAGGAGCATGACCTTGTGCTTTGGGCTCGTCCGGGCGTATATGTCAATCTGCTCCACAGCCCGCGAGAGCCCCTCCTCGCCGAGCGCATCCATCTCGGCGCCCGCCATGGTCTTCGGGCCGAAGCCCAGCTCCCGGCCAACGGCCTCGGCCGTATACCTGTTGTCGCCGGTGACCATTATCACGCGGATGCCCGCCCGCCTGCAGTCCTCGACCGCCTCCTTCACGCCTTCACGGGGTGGGTCTATCATGCCCATCAGCCCGAGGAAGGTGAGGCCGTGCTCAAGGCCTTCCTCGTCCATCGAGGGGGGGGAGTCCCGGGTCGCGAAAGCGAGGACACGGAGGGCGGATGCGGCCATCTGGTTGTTGTGGCCGAGGATATGTTCGCGGTCCTTTGGCGTGATTTTCTTCGAGCGGCCGCGGATCATGATGGATGTGCAGCGCTCGAGAAGGACCTCGGGCGCCCCCTTCACATAGGCGGATGTGCGCTTGCCGTCGCTGTTCGCGGTCGACATCAGCTTGCGGTCTGCCGAGAACGAAACCTCGCCCACGCGCCGGCTGGCCGAGCGAAGGGCCGTCACGTCCATCCCCGCCTTGATGGCGGGTATCAGGACGGCTATCTCGGTCGGGTCGCCCTTGAAGCCGCCCTCTCCGGCCTCTGCGTCGTTGCAGAGGGCCGCGCAGCGGAGAAGCGGCTCGATGTCGCCCTCCCGGCCGCCGCTAAGCGGTATGAACTCGCCCCGCAGGTCGTGGCCGGTTCCGGTGATTTCGAACGACTCGCCGTCCAGATAGATGCGCGTGACCGTCATCACGTTCTCGGTCAGCGTGCCGGTCTTGTCCGTGCAGATGACGTCCACGGACCCCAGGTCCTGGACCGTGGAGAGGCGGCGCATCAGGGCCTTCTGCTTGACCATGCGGTTTGTGGCGATAGAGAGCGAAAGCGTGACGACTGCGGGGAGGCCCTCCGGAATGGCCGCGACTCCGAGCGCGACTGCGGTCATGAATATGAAGAGAAGGTCCCCGGTACCCATGATGAATTCGGTCGCCGCTATCACGGCGAGGATGCCGAGGGTGAGTATCGAGACCTTTTTCCCGATGTCCTCGATTTCGAGCTGGAACTGCGTCACCTTTTCCGGAGCTTCGGCAATCTCGCGGGCGATCATTCCGACCTCGGTCCGCAGGCCGGTCTCTACCACGACGGCGTTCGCCCGGCCCCGCGTCACCACCGTGTTCATGAACGCCATGTTCGTGCGCTCGGCCACCGGCACCCCGGGCTGCAGGGCGCCGGCCCCCTTTGAGACGGGAACGCTCTCGCCGGTGAGGGACGACTCGTCGGTGAAAAGGGAGAAGCATTCGAAGATGCGCGCGTCCGCCGCCACCTTGTCCCCCTCGCGGAGGACCAGGACGTCGCCCGGCACCACATCCTCCGAGTCGATTACTATTTCCTTCCCGCCGCGGATGACCGCGGCGCGGGGGGCCGACATGCGCGTCAGCGCCTCGATGCTTTTTTCAGCCCGGTATTCCTGGATGAAGCCGAAGCACGCGTTCGCCACCACTATGGCGAAGATCAGGATTGCGTCGAAAATGTCCGCCTCTTCCGGGTCGACGAAGCTCAGTATGAACGACACCAGCGCGGCGGCGAGCAGCAGGAGAACGAGGGTGTTCCTGAACTGGTTGACGAAGATCCGGAGCGGGGACACCTCCTTCTTAATGGCTATCGTGTTGCGCCCGCGCGAGGCGAGCCGCTCCGCAGCCTCTTCTACGGAAATCCCCCGCGGGCCGGAGCCAACGCGCCGGAAGACGCCCTCGGCCGCCTCGGCATGCCAGGGGGCATCGGGCTTTCCGGCCATGGGAATCCCTCCGGGCTACTGCGCCGCGGCCGGCTCCGCGTCCAGCAGCGTCACGGTGAATTCAAGCGTCTTGTTCGCGAGCTTGTGGTTTGCGTCAAGCGTGATGTTCTGGTCGGTCTTGCCGGTTACCGTGAACACCGTGGCCGCCCCGGTGCGCGGGTCGGGCAGGGAGTATATCCTGCCCTCGTCGAGCATGTACTGGATGGTGGCCATCATCGTGGTGGCGTTGGAGACGTTCATGACCTTCTGGGGAATGCCGTTGTAGGTGAAGGATGCGCCCTCTATCGCCAGCGTGACGTAGAACAGGGTGACGTTCTCATCGTTGAAGTCGTGGACGAACACGTCGCCGTAGGGGGAGTTGAACGTCGTGCCGTTCGAGATGTTGAGCCCCCGCTCCGTGAAATACGAGCGGGGCATGGTCTCGAAAACCGAGCGCTGGTAGTAGCGCGGAACGGTCACGACCTTGGATTCGTCATAGAGGCCGTATCCGCGCTCGGGGTCCACGCGGAAGCCGCGCGTCTCGTTCACCCTCATCCCGATGGTGTTTATTATGAACCCGTCTATCACGCCCTGGTTGAAGAGCACCGTGTAGGTGAATGGCGTGTACGCCTTCCTCGGATTGTATATGCCGGACTCGTTGGCTAGCGTGGCGTTGTTGGTGTCGTAGAGCTCCCCGTCCACGCGGAGCGCGTATGTCACCGATACCGTGTCGCCGAGGCTGACCGTGTAGTTGGCCGGAAGGCCGGGGGCGGTAGCGTTCTGTGCCGGGGTCAGGTTCTGGGCCGCCGATGCGTTCGTGGCGTTCGGCGCGGTCATAACCGGCGGGGAGCCGGTCGTGTTGCCGCCGTCCTGCGGGGGCGGATTCACGCACCCTGCCAGCACCATCATCCCGATTACCGCTAATATCATCATGTTGCGCACGTTTTGCACCTCTCTTCCCGGGGATTCCCGGGGCCTTGCCCGCTGGGGGATTCGGGGGCCTTGCCCCCGAACCGCCCGAATTGGGGTCACGGAGATTTGAACTCCGACGTACAGGTTTCACGGCTCGCATGCCCCCGCACGGGCGGGGGCGGGATCTGGAGCCTGCCGCGCTACCAGGTTGCGTGGCCTCGGATGAGGCCCTTACGCCATAACCCCGCTTCAATGCAATCAGGCTGCCGGCCTGAAAGCGTATTAATCTGCGCTGCCGCCTTTTTATAAATAACTGAAAGCCCCGGTTTCAATATCAATAAAAAGAAAGAGCGGGTTCAAGGCTTATGGACGCCATAACGCTGCTTTCAGAAAGCGCCGCGCAGAGGAGGACCATCCTCTGCTTCGGGATAGACCCGGACATCGCCCGCATGGAGGCGGCAATAGGCAGGGGGAAGACCGCCGAGGAGACCATCGCCCCGTACTTCCACCCAATCGTGGAGAGGCTTCTGGACGAGAACGGGATATCGGCCCTGAAGCCGAACTACGCCTACTTCGCGCAGTACGGGTTCGAGGGGCTCTACGCCCTCGAGGACATCATGCAGCACTATCGCGGCAAGGTGCCCATAATCCTGGACGGAAAGCGCGGGGACATAGGGAAAAGCAGCGAGGCCTACGCGCGGGAGGCATACGATTTCTGGGGCGCTGACGCAGTGACCGTCAGCCCTTATATGGGCGGGGACTCCGTGAAGCCGTTCTTGCGGGATGGGAAGATCGCGTACATGCTATGCCGGACGTCGAACCCCGGGGCCATGGACTTCGAGGAGCTGGAAGCGAAAGCGAAGGGCGGCAAGGAAGGAAGGCGCGTATACGAACACGTTGCCGCGAAGGCGCTGGAGTGGAAGACCGGCCTTGTCGTTGGGGCGACAAGCGACTCCATCAGGAAGCTCGCGCAGGAGACGAAAAACTCGGTGCCGTTCCTGATTCCGGGCATCGGCGCGCAGGGCGGGGATTTGGGGATGGTGATGGACGCGATAAAGGCCAACCCGGCGATACACAGGATAAACGCCTCCTCATCGATAGCCTACGCATACCAGAAGGCGGGCGGAAAGCCCGCGGACGGCGCGCTCGCCGAGGCGCAGAGGCTCAATATGGCAATTAGGAAGGCGTTCAAGTAATCAGTTCAGGTGAGCTTGAGAGCGTCCAGCAGCCCCTGCACAAAGCCCCAATTCACTGCGATTACATACAGCAGGAGCAGGAAGATGAGGAAATAGAGCATCCTGATTGGCTTCTTGGTCAGGTATTTGTAGAAAGACTTCAGCGGCTTGATTATTATTGCCGTGACCACCATCCCCGCGGCCTTGAGGATGAAATGCAGGAGCTTCAGGAGCCCTCCGAGCACCGCGTCAAGTATGCCCGGGCCGGCCTTCTTCACGACCTTCTTCTCGACCACGACCTCCTTCACCACTTCCCTTACCCGAACGGGCTGTGTTTGGGGCGCAGGAGCGGGCATTGTGTTTCGGCTTCCGGGTTTTGCGCTTGCGGTTTTAGGTTTGGGTGCCGGTTCCGGTGAGGGTCTCGGCTTCCCCTTCGGCGCTGCCGCCTCCGTCTTCGCATATTTTTTCAGCAATGCATGGTCGCACGCCTTGCGGAGCGCATCATCCGGAACCACGGCCATCGTGGTTGCCGGAGCGAACACCTTCACCCGCACCGGCGCGGTCTGGTTGCCTGAATCATCCAGGGTGGACAGGAGGGCGGTTCCGGGAGGAAGCCCCTTGAGCGCCTCCATCACATCGAAATCCGATTTCGGGAACGATTTCGCGAGGGCGCGGAGGCGGGCGTTGCCCTTCTCGGTCATGGTCTTCTGGGAAAAGATGGTTTTGGTGGAGAGCTGGCCGAGGATTTCATCCGGGATGTCCGTGACGTCCTGCGTGACGAAGAAGACCGACACGCCCTTGGAGCGTATCTGCTTGAGCATGGTCACCATCAGGTCCCGAAGCGACCGGTTCGCATCCTTGAAAAGGTAGTGCGCCTCGTCGAAGAAAATCGCGAACACGGGCTTCTGCGCGTCCCCGACCTCTGGCAGGCTGGAAAAAAGCTTCTGGAGCAGGAAAGCCGGCGCCATCGTGACGGCCATGTCGCTCCGGGCGTCCGAAAGGTTGAGGACGTTCAGGCCGCCCAGGTCCTCCAGCCTCACCGCGGGCCTGCCGAACATCCGCTCGAGCCCGGACTCCTGAAGCGCGATGATTTTCCTCTGGATTACGGAGATGCTCGGAGGGCTGATGCCGCGCTGATTGGTGGAGACGAGCGCGTCGAGGACATCCAGGAGCTGCTCCGGGGTGTCCAGCGGAAGCGAGTTCTTTTTCGCATATGAGAAGGCGATGGCAAGATGGCTTTCCTGCGTGGGGTTGAGGGAAAGAAGCCGTGAAAACAAAACGCTCCCTACGCCCGAAACCGAGAAGCGGAAGGGGATGAACCGTTCGCTCGCGCTCCAGTAGTTGGCGCCGAATGATTTCGGCTCGAACGGAGCGAGCTTGTTTCGCTCATTCCATTTATTTTCCGTTTCGGACGGTGTTTTGCTTTCGCCGTCCTTAACGAAGGCAGGGGCGCAGAAGCCGCTGGCATCGCCCTTCACGTCGGAAACGAACACGTGGACCCCGGCATCCGCAAGCTGCTCCGCCAGGACCTGCATCGCCCGGCTCTTGCCCGTTCCCGTGCTTCCTGCGATGATGCCGTGCCGGGTGAGGTAGCGCAGCGGAATTCCGCGGACGCTGCCTTCAGACTCGCCGAGGCTGAGCATCGGCGGCGCGCCCGCATCCTTTTCCTCCCCTTTTGCCATCGGATTGAGTTTGCAATCAGGATTTTTAATCATGAGCGAGAAGGCAGGCCATGGACCGATTCGTGCGGATGCTTAAGGAGCCGGAGCCGGAGTCCCGCAAGGGGGACAACGGCAGGCTCCTCATAGTCGGCGGAAGCCGGGAGTACCATGGCGCGCCGATATTCTCCCTTCTTGCGGCAAGGCGCTTCGTCGACCTGCTCTATTTCCTGCCCGGGGAGCGGGACCCGCAGCTGATAGGCGCGGCCAAGCGCATCCCGGAGGCGATTGTGGTGAGCGGCTACCGCAGCATGGCGATTCGCGGCCTCGACTGCATCCTCTATGGAATCGGCCTCGGGACTGCAAGGCCCCTCGTTCCCCGCCCGGAAGCCGGAGGGGGCCCTGCGCTCGTATTCGACGGCGACGGCCTCAGGAGGGCGAAGGGGAGGATACCCCACGGCTCGCTGCTGACGCCGCACGAGAATGAGTTCAGGATGCTTTTTGGCGTGGAAGGAAGCGAGCGCAACGTCCTCGCCATGGCAAAGGAACACGGGTGCGTCATCCTGAAGAAGGGCCCCGTGGACATCATCGCGGACGGCAGAACGGAAAACGCAAAACTCGAGACCAACTCCGTGCACAACCAGGGCATGACCAGGGGCGGCACCGGGGACGTTCTCGCGGGGCTGGTGGCGGCGCTTGCATGCAAAAACGACCTTTTCACCGCAGCTGTCGCAGGGGCGAGGATAAACGGCCATGCGGGGAACATGCTGATGAGGAGATACGGCTACAATTACAGCGCGGGCGACCTCGCGGAGGCGCTTGCGGAAAGCTGCGCCGCGCTTGGCGGAAAACGAGTGGTCGCATGACGATACGGGACATCAGGGCGAAAGACATCGGGGGCTTCGACGGGGCGGTTCTCGCGGACTGCGGGTTCCAGGCCACGAACGTCGCAAGGGCGATAGACATCATCGGAAGGATGAGGAAGGACAAGGCGACAATCTTCCTCACATTCACATCGAACATGGTTGCATCCGGCCTGCGGGGCATCATAACCGAGATGTGCAAGAGGAAATTCGTCGATGCCATCATCACCGCCGGCGGCTCGCTCGACCACGACCTAATCAAGTCCGCGATGCCCTACGAGCTCGGCGACTTCATGATGGACGACGCCAAGCTGCACCAGAAGGGCGTCAACAGGATTGGAAACATCCTGGTCCCGAACGACCGCTACGAGTATCTCGAGGCGTTCATGAAGGAGGCCTACGACGAACTCTATGCGGCAAACAAGCTTGCCTGCCCATCCGCCATCGCCCGCAAGATCGGCGAGAAGACGAAGCCCGACTCTTTCCTGCACTGGTGCACGAAAAACAGGATTCCGGTCTTCTGCCCTGGCATCACGGATTCGGCGATCGGCCTGCAGACGTACTTTTACAAGCAGAGGAGGAAGGATTTCGGCATTGATGTCACGGGGGACATGGGCGAGCTGGCGCAGCTCTCGCTCAACGCCGAGAAGACCGGCGGCATCATCCTGGGCGGCGGCATCTCCAAGCACCATGCGATAGGCGTGAACCTCCTCCGCGGCGGATTCGACTATGCCGTCTACGTCACGACGTCCTCGCCCTGGGACGGCTCGCTTTCCGGCGCCCGGACGAACGAGGGGATATCTTGGGGCAAGATAAAGGAGAAGGCGAACCATGTCACGGTGGATGCGGACGCGACGATTGCGCTTCCGCTGATAATGGCGGGGTTCCTGAGGTGAGGCGATGCTGGGGTATCTTATTGCTTTCACGGCCGGCGTGCTTGTGAAAACCGTGGACTGGATGGATGACACGCTGAGGAGCAGGAACCCGGCGAAATACGCGCTCGCCGCGATATACGGGGCGCTAATAGGCTACATCATAGGCACCACGCCGTTCTCGCTCATCTTCCTCGCAGCGCTAGCGGCGCAGGTCTTCGCCAGGAAGGTAGACACCGCCGCCCACAGGCTCGGCTTCCTGATCGCCGCGCTCTCGCTCCTCGTCTTCAGCTTCCCCGCCATAGACCCCCTCCTGTTCTTCTTCTTCCTCGCGCTGGCCGTGCTGGACGAGGCGGACTACATCGGGAGGCTGCGGCCGCTCGTCGAATACCGCCCGTTCCTGAAGCTGGGCTCCCTGGTCCCGGCGCTCTGGGGCGTGTGGGACTTCTTCCTGGGGATAATCGTCTTCGACATCGGCTACGAGATTGTCGCGGCGCTGACAAAGGAGCGGGAGGGGGAGGCGAAGGCTGAGGGGGCGCGCAGGGCCCACCGCCGCACGGGTCGCCGCCGCAAGCAGGCGGCAGAGGACGAATCCGAAGGCTCCGACCGGCCTCCGCCCCAGCCCTAGGTATTTTAGCGGTATCCGAAGAATAGCACATCATGGCGCAGAGCCTGGATTTCGCCCTCAGATACCCGTTTTGCGCAGCGGCCAGGGATGCCCTCGGCTCGATGGAGCTCAACGGCCGCATCGTCGAGCTTGCGGTCGCAAGGATAAAGAAGGGCCTTGAGGGCGACCGCTCCGTCCGCCTGCTCATCCACGAGGGCGAGAAGCGCGAGGAGATAGCCGCTTACGCGGCGGCGCGCATGATTCTGGGCTCCCTCCGGAACAGCTTCATAACCAATTCTTTCGCGGTGAACGAGTCCAAGAGGGTGGGCGACATGCTGGAGAGGGAGGACGCCGCCGCCCTGGACGCCGTCGCGGCTGAATTCGGGATAAAAACGTCGGGCTCGGGCAAGCTCCTCACAGTCGACCTGCCGACCTACCTGAGATACAGCACGCGCAACCCCCACTACAGGCTGATAAACCGCAGGCTCGTGTCGGGAACCGTCGAGATAACCCGCGGCGAGAAAATCCGCCTCATAGAGGAGGCCGTGAAGAAGCACATCGAGGCCATCCCGCTTGTGAAGGACCCGCCGGGCATTATCACGAAAGCCGGGGAGGCGCTGGTCGCGGAGCTGCCCAGGCACGCCGGCAGCCGGATGCAGGTCACCGTGAAGGAGGGCGACCACCCCCCGTGCGTCGTTAGGCTGCTTGATGAGATGAAAAAGCACCAGAACCTGCCCCACCAGGCCAGGCTTTTCCTCGCCGCATACCTGATACGCATCGGGATGGATGATGATGCCATCAACGCCCTGTTCTCCATGCTTCCGGACTACAACGAGAGGACGACGCGCTATCAGGTCGGCCACATCAGGAAAAAGGGGTACAGCGTGCCCGCTTGCTCCACCGTTATGACATACGGCCTGTGCGTCGCCGTCTGCAGGATAGGAACCCCCCTGAACTGGCATACGCTCGAAGAGGGCAGGAAAGAAACCCTGCGGAGGAAGGAGGGCTGACTATGGACATCCTCGACCTGCAGGCGGCCAAGAAGGCGTTCGCGGAGTATTATTCGACGGCCGAGCTGCGGATACCCTCGATAGAGCGCAGGGAGTTCGGGGTAGGCAACCAGAAGAAGATTGACGCGAGGCACCTGAACTTCGCGAACGCGCAGGAGTTCCGCAACTACCTCTGCAACAACACCCCGCTCTTCGTCTCCCACTCGACGGCGTATTATGATTATCCCGGAGCGACCCCGATGGCGAAGAAGGGCTGGAGGGGCGCGGACCTGGTCTTCGACCTCGACATACATGCCGAGGGGAAATACGGCGCATACGCCCATCTCCCCCGCGTGCGGGAGGACGCCGCGCGCCTTGCCCGGGACTTCATCCTGAACGATTTCGGCATCAGAAGGGAGCACGTAGCGGTCGTGTTCTCCGGCAACCGCGGCTACCACATCCACGTCAGGGACCCCGCGTTCCTGCCGCTCGGGAGCGAGGAGCGCCGCGAGCTCGTGGATTATATCATGGGCCAGGGGCTCGATTACACCCAGTTCTTCAGCCACGATGGAAAGCCGGCAAGGCTGATAGGCCCCCGCCCCGACGAGGGGGGCTACCGCGGCAGGTTCGCAAGGGGCGTCCTCGCGCTGCTTGGGAGCGACCCCGGCTCGCTCTCACGCCTTTTCACGAAGGAGAAGGAGCGCGGCTTCTTCATCAGCGGAATCAACGAGGGCAACTGGGGGAGGACGTCGCTTAAGTTCCCGGACATTATAGCCAGGCTGAAGCCGGTCGCAGCGACGCTGCCGGTGCGCTCGGTGGACACGGACGCCGGGGTCACGCAGGACCTGAGCAAGCTCATCCGCGTCCCTAATTCCATCCACGGCGACACGGGGATGGTGGCGAGGGTCGTGGACGACATATCGAAATTCGACCCCTGGCGCGACGCGGCGATGCCCGGGGGCGGGGAGATGCGGGTGAGGTTCGCGGAGGACGTCCCCGCCATCGAGATGGACGAGACCATGGGGCCGTTCGGCAAGGGCGACGAGAGGGCGCTCCCGCGCCCGAAGGCGATGTTCTTCGTCCTGAAGGGGAGCGCATCTTTTGCAAGAGCGGGGGATTAGAGCTTCGAAACCACTTCTTGGATATCTTCCCGGCCTATGCCAAACAGCGTAAGATACATGCGGGAGTATTCCGACTTTCCGCACGCCTTGAGTCTTTGCAGCAGTTCAAACTGGTATGGGCGTGATTCATCAGGAAACATCAGCGCGCCCATGGCCAGGTCGATGTCGGTTTTGGAAAATCCGTGGACCGCACGAAGCTGAAGTTCGAACAGCTTCGCCGCAAGCCCGTATGGGCGGGTGGTGCTTGTTTTTATCCTTTCCCGGAACATGATGCGCGATTCCCCGATCAGGCCGTGGCCGTCCGCCCCAATCATGGCTGCGAGCATCGCCAGGTATTCTCTGATAAAGACAGGAAGAAGCCGATGATGCAGCCCCGCCATGCCCCATAGAGACATGTGAATCGCATGCTCCCGTTCGTGCGCCTTTGTTTCGGAAAGGTCGTTTCCTCTGGGGCTTATGAAAACCTGGAAGATATGGTCGTGATAGGAGGCGCCATTCATTATGCAGACTTTTGAGTCTTCATCCAGCACTGTAGAATATTTGAGGTCGCCTTCGAATTCCGTGGAACACCTCCTCTGCTCGAACCGAGCCAGTTCCCCTGCATATTTTCGGACTGGGACATATTGCAAGCCATCATCGTAGGTGGTTTCATTGAGGCGTGCGACATGCGCCAGAGAGCTCCGTGGATCTATCAGGGGACCGATGCTGGTTTTGACAACGAAGGGCGGTTGGGGCGATGCGAACTGCCTTGCTGGGGGAGGAGGTGTGATCTCGATGCCGCAAAGCGCCTTCTTCAGAAAGGGTATCCGTGTCGGCACGCCTTCGGATGAGCGCCTTTCGGCCTGGCGCAGGGCGTTTTCCCGTAGTCTGCGCCTGCGCCCGCTGGCGCTGATGCCGAGGGCCGAGCAGATTAGCGGGTTGCGCATTTGAATAAATGTGGTTAGAAAAGGTTAAAAGTATTTCTTAAACGCTTAAAGGCTGAGCCTTGAAACGATATCGCGCAGATCGTCGAAGTGGACGCCGAACATGCGGTAGTAAGTGGCGTTGTATTCCGCAATCGCCGCATCGCGCATCCGGACGAACTGCTCCTGGAACGGGGAATCGAGCGCCTGGCCGTATTCCCGCCTCAGCTCCTCCCTGAACATCCAGGCGATGCCCATCGCGACGTCCTTCCTCTGCATGCCGTATCGTTCCGTGAGGCGCCCAATGAGCCCAAGCGCCGCCTTGTCGTGCGCGGGATGGCCGCCGCTTTCCGCGCCGGTCGGTTGCACATTGATGAATTCATTGCGCCAGGCAAGCAGCTGCGGCGCCTCTCCAAGGTCAATCAGCGTGCGGAGCATGGCGAGGTATTCCGTGGTTGCTGAGGGCAGGGCAAGGGACGGAAAGCCCGCCAGGTTCCAGAGCGAATGGTGCCGGGCGTGCTCAAGCTCATGCGTCATGACGTGCCGATGGGAATAGAAGTCCTGGTCCCTCCTGAGGAAGATGTTGTAGAGACATGTGAAGACCCCGCCTCCGCCAAGCAGAAGCCCGGCTTCATCACCCGTCACCCGGGCGACGCGGAGGTCGCCGATATAGGAAATGTCGCAGGGCGTGACGCGGTAGAGGATGCGGCCGTCCACGGGCTTCTCGACAGATATCGCCTGCAGGCCCCTGCTGGAGTTGAATGAATTGAACCGGGCGATTTCGTCCCAGAAGGCCCTGAAGCGGAAATATGCCCGGAAATCCGCCCGCAGCCCGAAGACATGCCCTTCCCCGGCCGTCTTCTCAAGGGAGCGCGGCTCGGACCGGACCGACTCGCAGTTAGGGGTTGCCGCCCCGCAAAGCTCGCTCTTGAGGAATGGAATCCGCGTGCTGAGCCCCCCGAAGGCGTTTTTCGCGGCCCGCTCCTCCATTCTCGCATGGAGCCTCCTCTTCCTGGATGCTGCAGAGAGGCCGAGGGAAAGATAGAGCGGAGGCACTGCCATGGGAGAGATGTGTATGGAAAAGGTTAAAAGAGATTATATGGCGGGAGTTCCAGTTCCAGATGAAAGGCTTATTTTGTAGATTGGGATTGGATAGCAGAATGGAGCTCGGGGTTGATGGATGCAAGGGAGTCGAGAGCCCCGGCTTTGCCCCCCTGAGGCAGTTCCGCAAGGAACGAGAATGCCCTGAGGACGTCCTGGGGGCCGTATTCCATGTGCGAGACCTCCTCGCTATAGATTTCATAAATCTCCCCGCTGACATAGCACGGGTCGGCGCCCTTCGCGGCGACTTCCTGGGGAGTCTCCCGTTCCACACCGATAACCTCCGCGGGGCGGTCAACCACCTTGATGCTCCTTGGGGTCAAGGACGAGATTGACCTCGCGAGGGCGGATGGAGGCGCGTCAGGATTCTTGAGGATTCGTTCCAGCACTGTCTGGTTCGCGCTCGTGGAGAGCGCTTCCAGTTCTTCCGCTGATAGCCCCCCACCAAGCTTCGAGCGATATGCCCCGCCTTTTGAAGTCGGGCGCTCAAGCGCATCGTAGGCTTCCATAGCTGGATTGGAGCCATCATATGAAGCGGTGCCGCAAGCAAGGACCGCCCTAACCAAATGTTCCCGCGAGAGCTTTCCGCTAATTTCTTTGCGGAGGTCCGGGCCCGCGTTCACTGCCGAATAAACGATTAGCAGGATTTCCGGAGAGCCGCTGCGGCCAATCCGCTCAAGTTGTTTAGGCGCGAGCGCACGTATGAAGTCCGACATCTCCTTCCCCGCGGAACATCCGCCGGAGAGGGCCACGGCTTCGATGATGTCTTCGCTGCAAAAAAGCCGGAAAATGCCAGGATGCAGTCCGGGCGTGCTCAGCCTGATTGAGAGGGTGCGGACGGCTTGGCGCCGCACTGCCTCGCTGCCATTGCCAGAGAGCCTGGATAGCGTGCGCAGGTTTATATGGGGGTCCGCGGCTTTGCGGATGTCATCGCCCAGGGGATTATGAATGCCAAAAAAGCGGCCGTGGCCGAAAAAGCGGCCCTTTTTTTCCCGGGGAGCGGATTCGCACGCTTCCGGAGATTTGATGCATTGCCTTGGTGGAATGAATTCGCCGCTCATGAGGGGGATGTGTATGGAAAAGGTTAAAAGAGATGATAATATGGGGAAAAGCAGAAAATAGGAATTGCCGTGCGGCTACTTCTTCTTCGCCGGGGCGGCCGCCTGGGCCGCTCCGCCGTCGCCCTTCGAGAGCTGGATTTTCGGAGGAATCAAGGGCGCCGTCAGGCCGAGGACGCGCGCGACCAGCGTGCCGTTCGCGCTTCCGCTGTAATTCACCGCGCTAAGGACCACGGTCGCGTACTCGTCCGGGACCTTCTTGCTCTTCTTCCAGGTGTCGACTATGTCCTTGGAGAGCTTCGCGTCCTCCTTCGCGAGGAGCACGCCGCGTATCTTGATTTCCCCGACGCCGTCGTTGTAGTTCGCCGTGTAAACGTAGGTGATTTCGACGGTTTCCCCGCCCATCTGGACATCCTCGAGCGAGATGTTGATGTTCAGGCCCTTGATGTTCAGCTTCGGCACTTTGTTCCCGCTGACTTCCAGTATCCTTTCTCCGACAATCATGCTTTCGCCTCCTATAAGTCGATGGGACTTATCTGCAGGATAACAATTTTAAAGGTGCGCGGGAGGCCGGGGGGAATAGTGGAAGTACGACCAAATATAAACATTGCAGGAGAATAGGCTTCCGCTGATGCAATGGCTTCTTTTGACAAGATCCTTTCAGAGAAATCCATCTTCCGGGACCTCTCGGTGCTCTCGCCGCATTACGTCCCCCGCGACCTGCCCTACAGGGAGGGCCAGATGCACGAGATAATGTCGGTGATTTCCCCGGCCCTGCGGGGGCAGAAGCCCAGGAACCTCATCATATACGGGACGACCGGCACCGGCAAGACATGCAGCACGAAGAGGGTGATGGAGGAGTTCGTGAAGGCCGCCGAAGCCGGCAGGGCGAGCATGCATTACGTCAACTGCAGGATATACAATTCCAGGTACAGGATACTCCAGAAGATTCTCAGGGGATACCTGCCCGAGCTCGAGAAGGCCGGATTCGGCCTGCCTTTCCTCTATGAGAAGCTCGTGGAGATTGCCACGCGGGGGGAGCAGATAGTCATCATACTCGATGAAATCGACATGGTGAAGGACCTTGACGAGCTGGTATACACGCTCACGCGCTCGAACGACGAGATAACCAAGGGGGGCGTCAGCATCATCGGCATCTCCAACAAGCTCTCGTTCAAGGATTCCCTGGATCCCCGCAGCAAGAGCAGCCTGTATGAGACCGAGATGGTCTTCGAGCCCTACAGCGCCGAGCAGCTCAAGAGGATACTCGAGCAGAGGGCGGCCGAGGGCTTCAACGACGGCGTGGTGGAGCCCTCCGCGGTGAACCTCGCGGCCGCGATAACATCGCAGGAGAGCGGCGACGCGCGCTACGCTCTGAAGCTCCTGAACAAGGCCGGCGAGATGGCCCAGCAGGCCGGGAAGGCCAGGATAACGGATGAGGACGTCGAGGCCGCCTGCAGGAAGGTCGAGATAGACCTCGTCCTCGAGACGCTGAAAACCCTTCCCGAGATGCACCAGCTCGCCCTCTATGCGGTAGCAACGCTTACGTCGTCCGGAAGCAGGTACGCGCGCCTCGAGGGCGTGGACCCCGGCTTCCTTTTCTCCGGGGAGGTCTACGAGGAGTACGAGCGCGCCTGCAAAAGCGCGCGCAAGAGGCCGCGCAGCTCGCGATGGTTCAAGGAATACGTGAACGACCTCGAGACCCTCGGCCTCATCGTCACGACACCGAGCGGAAAGGGCGTGCGGGGGCAGACCACGCTGATAAAGCTCGGCCCGGGGCCGGAAAGCGTCCTTGGGATACTGAAGAAGAACCTTTTCGGGGCATAAAGTCCCACGCCTGTTTTTTTAAATCCCGGCGCGAAAGCGCTTAATGGCGCCATCAAACGGTCTGAAACTGCACCTGGCCGGGTGCCGTCAGTGAGGAAGGAGAATATCCCTGTAACGGGCATGGACTGCGCCTCATGCGCGCTGAACATAGAGCGCGGACTGCGGAGGGTACGGGGCGTCAGGTCGGCCAGCGTGAACTACGCGAGCGGCAAGGCCCTGGTCGAATACGACGAGGGGAAGGCCGGCCCGGAGGATTTCAGGCGGGCGATAACCGGGCTAGGGTATGGCGTCGCGAAGGGCTACGGGGCCGGGCTCCCGGGAGAAGCCGTTGACACGGAGAAGGCCGAGCGCGAGAAGGAGATTGCTTCCCTAAAATCCAGGGCCCTGGTTTCCGCCATCTTCACCATCCCCGTAGTCGCCCTTGCCCTGCCCGAGATGCTGGGCTGGGCGCTCCCGTTCGCTTATCCTGGATATTTCATGGAGAGGATGGCATCAATCCAGTTCCTTCTCACCCTCCCGGTGGTCTACGTCAACAGGGAGTTCTTCAGCAGGGGCTTCCGCGGCCTCCTGATGCAGGCCCCCGGCATGGACAGCCTTGTCGCGCTCGGGGTGGGAACCGCTTTCGCCTACAGCACTGCGGTCGGCTTCGGCTTCATCGGCGGAAGCGTCTACTATGAGACCGCCGCCCTTCTGCTGACCTTCATCGTTTTCGGGAAATACCTGGAAGCCGTTGCGAAGGGAAAGACTTCGGAGGCGATTAAGAGGCTGGTCGGCCTCCAGCCCAGGACGGCGCTGGTCGTGAAAGGCGGCAGGGAAGCCGAGATTCCGATAGGCGATGTCGTCGCAGGGGACGTGGTAATCGTCAAGCCGGGGGGGAAGGTTCCGGTCGATGGGGTGGTTCTGGAAGGGATGAGCGATGTTGACGAGAGCATGGTCACCGGGGAGAGCCTTCCGGTCCATAAGAGGAAGGGGGATCCGGTCATTGGCGCGACGATAAACCGGACCGGCTCGTTCAGGTTCAAAGCCACGAAGGTGGGCAGCGGGACCATGCTCGCCCAGATCATCCGCCTTGTCGAGGGGGCGCAGGGGAGCAAGGCGCCCATCCAGAGGCTTGCCGACACCGTCGCCGGCTATTTCGTCCAGGGGGTCCTCGCGCTGGCCGTTCTTGCCTTCTGCTATTGGTACTTCGTCGCAGGGCAGGGGTTCCTGTTCGCGCTCACCGTGCTGGTATCTACGCTCATCATCGCCTGCCCGTGCGCGATGGGGCTCGCGACCCCCACGGCGGTGATGCTCGGCACCGGCAAGGGAGCCGAGAACGGCGTGCTTTTCAAGAGCGCCGAGAGCCTTGAGATGCTCGGGAAGGCGGATATCGTGGTCTTCGACAAGACCGGAACCATAACGAAGGGCGAGCCGACCGTGACCGATGTCATTCCCGCTGCGATTGGCGCCGATAGGGCGCTCGCCTTCGCCGCCTCGGCAGAAAGCCGCTCCGAGCATTTCCTCGCCGGCGCGATTGTTGGGGAGGCGCGGAAGCGCGGCCTGCGGATTGCCAAATCCTCGGCATTCCGCGCAATCCCCGGAAACGGAGTCTCGGCCAGCGTCGGCCGGATAAAGGCGCTAATCGGGAACCGGCGCCTCATGGATAAGAAGGGCGTGGCGATTGGCGCAAATGTCGAGAAAGGCATCATACGGCTCGAGGCCGAAGGGAAGACCGCGGTCATCGTGGCGGCGGGCGGGAAGGTGGCGGGGGTCATAGCCGTCGCGGATACGATGAAGGAGCATTCCGCGGATGCCGTCAGGGAGCTAAAGGGGCTCGGGTATGAGACGGCGATGATTACCGGGGACAACGAAAGGGCCGCGATGGCGGTGGCAAGGCTGGCGGGGATAGACAGGGTGATGGCCCGTGTCCTTCCGGAGGACAAGGTTAACGAGGTCAAGGGGCTCCAGGAGAACGGCAAGAGGGTAGTCTTCGTCGGCGACGGCATCAATGACGCGCCCGCGCTCGCACAGGCGGACATCGGGATAGCGGTCGGCTCGGGAACGGACGTCGCAATCGAAAGCGGCGGCGTTGTCCTCGTGAAGAACGACCTGCGCGACATCGCGAAGGCGATGGAGCTGAGCAGGTACACGCTTGCGAAGATCAGGCAGAACCTGTTCTGGGCATTCGCCTACAACGCCGTGGGCATACCGGTCGCCATGGGCGCGGTGCGGATAATCGACCCGGCAGGGGGATTCCTTCTCAGCCCGGTGATTGCCGGCGCCGCGATGGCCCTCAGCTCTATTAGCGTGGTGTCGAACAGCCTGCTGATGAGGGGCTGGAAGCCGAAGGCTATCCGCCCCGAAGCCTGAGAAAGAGGAACGAAAGCGCGAAGAAGGCGAACGCGGAGAGCGACGCCAGCGCCAGGTTGCCAAGCTCCGGGAACCAGAGGAAGGCAAGGAAGCCCGCGAGCGCCATGAGGGCGAGGCGCGAGGATATGCTCCGGAGCCCGAACTCCTCGCCGAAGTAGTCGCGCGTCGGGGGGCGCTCGGTTTCAGCCGCAACCGGCCGCGGGGGCATTCCGGTGTCTGCCGGAGCAGGGCGTCCGCCCGCCCGGACCAAAGCGGAGCCGATGTAGCCGCACGTGCGGCATGAGGCCTGCATCGTCCTGAGGTTGATGTCCTCCGGCGAAACAGGGTTCCCGCACCTATGGCACCGCGGCATCTCCATTATGCATCAGCCTTTGCGTGGTTTCTCCAGGGCCGTCAGCATCCGGTCCACGGGGTCCTGGCAAAACGCGTTAAGGTTCCTTTCATCGCGCAGCGTCACCGGAACGCCGAGCAAGTCGCGAAGCTCCCGCTCGAGGGACAGGTCGCTGTCGCCGCTGCGCCCGACGCTGAGCATCCTGCCGCAGCTCGTCTGGAGGGCTTCCGCAAGAAGCTCCTGCCCTGCGAATCTGTCGTTGCGCGCCTGAGAGCGGGCTCCGGGTTCCTGCCTGGTCTTTGTCCTGGGGGCCATGTGGATTCCTCTGCCTCTGGCCGATAATATGTGGAAAAATGTTTAAAAAAGAGACATACTGGGCAGGGAATCATGCCCGCGGGGCTTCCATGCCCTTCCAGGCATGTGCCCCCTAACTCCCGGTTTTTGGGCGCTTTTTCCTAAAAAGCGCAACGCTAGGGGGGCTTCCATGTTCGGCGAACCGAACACGCGCCCCCCTTCGCGCATGCGAGCGCTAGGGGGGAGATTTGAACTCCCGGACGCTTGCGCGCAACAGGTTTCCGACCGCCTTTGGCACCCCGTTTTGGGGCGCCTTTTGCTAAAAGGCGCTAGCAACCTGCCGCCCTACCAGTCTAGGCGACCCCAGCATGATAACATCTGTCGAACCTTAGCTGGGGGGCTTTGGACGGAATGCCGTCCAAATTGACCCCAGCGTGAAAACTTATGTCGAACAACAGCTGGGGTATGATGGCCGAAACGTCGGCCAGCAGCGACCCCAGCGGAAAATTTCCTTAGAACCAACTTCGGGCAAATTTTCATCAAACTTCAGCCGGTTTGACTAAGCATGAATGGAAAGGGGGTTATAATAAGTTTCCTCAGACTATCCGGCCCCAGGCCGAAAGCCTCCACCTCTGGCCCACGCGGCGCGAGAGCGCGACCGGCATGTCCTTGTAGACCACGGTGGGCTTCTTGAGCTTGATTGTGGCGATGCCCTTCGCGAGCTTCATCACGACGCCGACCCCCGTGGACGTGTGGACGTTAACGACGACCGGCTCGGACTCCCGCAGGGGCATGTTCTGCATGTCCGTGCGGTTGAGGACCGCGTATTTCACGCTCACCGTCTCGACCGGGTCGGGCACCTCGCCCTTGCGCCCCACCACCGAGCCCACCAGGGCGTCGGACTTCGTCAGCGCCGGGTCGAGCGTGGTGCCTATCGCGACCAGCCCGCCGGCCCGGGCGGATTCGAGCTTTTCGGACTCCTCCATGAGGCTTTTCACCGCGCAGGCGATGGGGACGGGCTTGGCGCCCTCCTTCCTCGTCACGCCCGGCTTGATTTCTATCTCGTCGCCGACTTTCAGGAGCCCCTGGACGATGGACCCCCCGAGCACGCCGCCCTTTAGCCCGGCAATCTCCGCCCCGGGCTTGTTGACGTCGAAAGAGCGCGAGACGTACATGCGGAGCTGGGCGGATTCGTCATGCTCGGGCGCCTTCATGACGCCGTTTATCGCCCGGAGCAGCGCGTCCACGTTGAGGCCTGCGTTCGCCGAGACAGGTATTATCGGCGCGTTCTCCGCCGCGGAGCCCTTGAGGAACTCCCTTATCTGGCGGTAGTTCTCCAGCGCCTTGTCCTTCGCGACGAGGTCTATCTTGGTCTGGACCACGATGATTTTCTTTATGCCGATGGAATTCAGGACCAGGAGATGCTCCGCCGTCTGGGGCTGGGGGCAGGGCTCGTTCGCGGCGATAAGGAACAGCACGCCGTCGAGGATGCTGGTCGCGGAGATGACCGTGGTCATCAGCGTCTCATGGCCGGGCGCGTCCACTATGGACAGCTTGCGCAGGAGCCTGGGCTTGCCGCCGCATCCGGGGCATTTCGCTTCGGGGGAGTGAAGGTCGCACTTGGCGCAGTGGTAGATGAAGGCGTCCGCATAGCCGAGGCGGATGGAGATGCCCCGCTTGACCTCCTCGCTGTGCGTGTCCGTCCATTTCCCGGTGAGGACCTTTGTGAGGGTCGTCTTGCCATGGTCGACATGCCCCAGCATGCCGATGTTCATCTCGGCCTGCATCATTTATTCTCCTTTTTCTCGGCCTTGGGGAAAAGCTGCTCGAGAGGAGTCGGCCCGGGGGCCTTGACCTTGCAGTTGACCTGGACTATTTCCGATGAGAACGTGTTCCCGCGGACATGGGTCCTCTTGCGCTCGCCCCCCCGGGTTGCGTTGAAGCCCACGCCGTCGCTTGTGAGGATTGATTTCTTCGCCGAGCCGTGCACCTCGGCCCTCATCGGGAATCCGCTTCCGTCTGAGCCTCCGGTCAGCTGGAGCGTGTAGCCCGCGGCGCCGACGAGGTTGCCCTCTATCTCGTCGCCTATCCTCTTCCCGACGATGCCGGGTTCCTTGTCCTTGGGAAGCTCGAGCTGGAAACTCTTCCCGCCCGCTTCCGAGATAACTATCCGCATACATACACCTCATGCAAACTAGAATAGAAGCAGGAAATAATTGGAGGGGGTTGTTTTATAAAAGATGAGGAAAAGAAAAAGGGAAGAATTCAGGCGTTCTTCAGCCTGGCCTTGTAGACGTAGCCGTCCTTGCCGAGGTAGTACATGAAGCCCTCTTCCTTGCTGATCTTCTCGGAGCCGACCTTCTTCTTCCTGCCCCTGGTGTTGTGCTTCATAGGGGCGGCCCAGACATAGCCGTCCTTTCCTACGAAATACAGGTATCCGTCTTCCCTAGAGATTTTTTCCGAACCGACTTTCGATCCCATGTTGACACCTTCCTAATGCCTCCCGCGGGGAGGATTCACACGTTTCCGAGAGATAAACCGAGAGATATTTTTTAAAGCTATCCCCGATGGAACGACGTGCAAATACGTTTTAAAACAGGCGCGGTCTATAGGGGGCGTATGTTCCAGTCCTTCGCGCGGCCCAAGCCGTGCCGCATCCTGAGCCTGCTGCGCGACGCCGATACCAACTGGCACCTATCGAAAATAGCCAAGGAGAGCGAGACCACATATGTCTACGTAACCAAGCTGGTGGCGGCGCTCCAGAAGGAAGGGTTCGTGTCGGTTGAGCCCAAAGGCAAGAAGCGGGTCGTCAAGCTCACCGACAAGGGGATGAAGGCGGCCAAGGCGATAGAGGAGCTCAGGAACGCCCTCGAGGGCTGATTTTCAGGCGCGGCGGCCGGATTCGTTCCGGGCTGCCCCGGGACCGTGCGGCGCCGGTTTCAGACCGCGCGCAGCGAAGTGCTCTTCTTGATGTAGCTTAGCACCTTGTCGTAGCCGATGTAGTGCGAATATACTGTGACTTCGACCGGATAGCTGCCCTCCTTCGTCTGGTTGCTGGACCAGATGGTTATCGGGACGTCCATCGCGGCCCCGGGCTTGAGCTCGCCTATGCGCTTCTCGGCGGCCTTGTTGATGCATGCGGGGTCGAAGCCAATGAGCGCGTCCCTTGGGAGCAGCGCGTCCACGGAGACCAGCGCGGGCGACTGGGAGACGTTCTTGACCTTGACTACGAGGTCGACCGAGCTTCGAGCCTTCGCGGAGAGGCGCAGCGGCGCGAACGACACCGACACGTTGAACGGGTTTGACTGCCTGTCGCCCTGAGGCTTCTCCTGCGCTTCCTTGTCAGAACCGAGCACTGAATCCCAGAATCCCATCGTTACACCCTGGATTACGAGTTGCCATTATCCACCTTAAAATATTAAAACAGCAGCGGCGACGACCGAAGTCCATTTCCCGTCCTTGTCGCATACCGCGGACTGGGTGACGTTCATGGTCTTGACGAACTTGCCGCTCATCTTGAACTGCTGCTCGCGCTCGTCCCAGGCGGTGTCCGAATCGAACTCAAGGCCGAGCGAGGACGCGAGCATGGTCGCGGCGAGGTCCTCGGCATAGTCGCCGGCCTTCTCCTCGGTCTGCCCGAATGCATGGTGCTCGCTGAGGTACCCGTAGGTCTGCCGGTCCGCGGGGACCGCGCAGCCGACCGATGCCGCAATGAGCCGGTTCGGCTCGTTCGCCGAGCAGCGGGACATCACCGTGAATACGACCTGCCCGCTCCCAAGGTATTTCAGCCCCTCCGCGCGGGGGATTATTTCCGCCTTCGGGGGCAGGATGCTCGAGACCGAGACGAGGTTGAACGGGGATATCCCCGCGTCGCGAAGCGCCATCTCGAAGGATGTGAGCTGCTCCCTGCTGCGCCCCACGCCCTTGGTGAAGAACACCTTCTTCGGTATGAAATCCATGATGAGCGTTATTTCGCAAATGCTTAAAATCCGGATGAATGCCCCCAGCGCGCCCCGCGGATAATGGAAAGGAATTTATTGGGAACCGTCAAATCTGAGTCCACGAGGTGTCATCATGGAGTATCAGCACAAGCTATTGCTGGTGACCGCAATTCTGGTCGCCGCTGCCCTGTATATCGCTTTCACTGCGGCCCCTGGGCCGGCCCCGGGGGCGGAGCAGTCTGAAGCCGAAGAGCTTCTCGTCCGCTCCGCGGGCTTCGGAAGGGACCTTGCGGACTATGTGTATTCATACAGCGAGAACTCGGACGGCTTCCGGGTCTCCTACACGCTCACATCGTCAAAAGGCAGCATGCTGATGGCCGTCGAGAATCCGCTCTCGCTCAAGAGGGTCTACCTGCTCCCCAACGACACAGTTTTCTGCATCAGGTATCTTGGGAACGAGTCGTGCGCATCGGTGAAGGATGACGCGCAGATGTCGAATTATGTGGCATTCGCAGCCTCCAGGTTCTTCAACGAGACCACAATCGTGCGCTCCAGGGAGACTATGGAGGCCCTGATAGGCAAGGGATACCTCAAGGCCGGCCCTGACATCGAAAATGCGACAGTCGGGTCCTTCGGATGCCGCAGGGTCAGGTATGTCATCGACTACTCGAACGCTACGGTGAACGACGCCGCGCTTTTCGGAATAGGCGCCCAGTCGCCCAAGATCTACAGCCTCACAAGATGCATCGACGCCGAATCATGGCTCGCATACGAGACAACGCTTTCCTATGAGGACGCAGGAATGAACCATTCGAAAACAACAAGGGTCCTGTCGTTCAGGGAGGGCGCGGAGGAGATAGAGCCGCCCGCACTTTCCGGAAGCCCGGTCGGCGAGTTCGCAAACGAGAGGGAGAAGCAGGTGAAGCTCGCCGGCTGCTTCACGGGGCTGCAGGGGAGCGAGCGCGAAGCGTGCATCGCGGAGGTCGCCCTGAGCATACGCAGGACAGACATCTGCCAGCTCGCCGGGAGCCGCAGGGACCGCTGCCTGGTCTCGATAGTCCCGCTGACCAGGGACACGTCAATATGCGGCATGATAACTGATCCCGGATTCAGGGAGGACTGCTATATCGAGCTCGCGGGGGCCTATAAGGACTCCTCGTACTGCGGCAGCGTCTCGGACGCCCAGAAGAACGCCTTCTGCCTGGAGGTCTCGAGGCCCAAGGAGGCCGGAGGCGGCGAAGCCGATGGGGCGGAAATCCCGGCCGAAGGCGGCGTTTCCCCCGATAACGAGACCGGCGGGATTGTCGACATCGGGGAGTTCATCGACTACGTGGACAAGGGGCCTTCCGGCGGCACCGTTCCGGACGCGAACGCCAGCGAGCCTTCATGAATATAAACCGGGAGCGCGCCATTGCTTAGCGGTGCCCAGATGAGGATTGCCTGGTTCACGGACACGTACCTGCCCCAGACGAACGGCGTCGCCATCTACATTGCCGACGCCCTGAGGCTGCTTTCGAAAACCCACGAGGTCGTGCTGTTCGCCCCCGGCGAGGGCGGCTTCCGGACCGAGGAGGAGGGGCCGAATTTCCGGATAATCCGGATACCGTCATCGCCGTTCCCGTTCTACGAGGGCTATCGCGTGGCATCGGCGGACTACCGCCGGATTAGCGCCCTCCTGAGGAAGGAGAGGCCCGATATCGTCCACGCGCATGCGCCCATCAACCTCGGGATACAGGGAATAATCGCGGCAAAGAGGGCGAAAATCCCCTGCGCCGCCACGTACCACACGCATTTTCCGGACTACGTGCCGCACCTTCTCAACGGCAGGCTGCCGAAATTCCTCCATCCCGTCGGCGACGCGACCGCGAAGGAGTTCGTGAAGCGGTTCTATGGAATGGCTGATTTGGTCGCAGCACCCACTGAGGAGCTGGCGGCGGAGCTGCGCTCCTACGGGCTCGGGGGGGCAATCTGCCTCCACAACGGCATAGACTTCTCCAAGCTCGAGTGCACGGACCGGGATGCGGCGGCTTTCCGCAAGGCGCATGGCATAGGCGCCGGCAGGAGGGCGGTCCTCTACCTGGGCAGGCTCAGCTTCGAGAAGAGGGTTGACCGCCTCATGGAGGCGTTCGCGATGGTGGATGATCCCGAGGCGGTCCTCGTTCTGGCCGGGGGCGGCCCCCGCCTGGACGAATTCAAGAGGCACGCGGGAAGCATGGGCCTGAAGAACGTCGTTTTCACCGGCTTCATCCGCGAGACCGGGCCCGCCTACCGCGCCTGCGACATCTTCGCCTCGGCTTCGGACAGCGAGACTTTCGGCCTGACTTTCGTGGAGGCGATGCATGCCGGCCTTCCGGTTGTGGGGGTGAGGCGGCTGGGCACGAAGGAGGTCGTGAGTGACGGCAAAAGCGGAATCCTGGTCGACCCGGGGGATGCGAAGGCTCTTTCCGCGGCCCTGGGGCGCCTGCTTGGCGACCCGGCCCTGCGCGAGCGGATGGGCGCCGAGGGCAGGAAGGAGTCCGAGAGGTATTCCATCGAGCGGAACATCGAGGCCACGCTTGCCCTATACGGACGCCTTCGGGGCGGGGGGGGCAGGGCATGTTCGTCATAGCCGGCATCGACCCGGGGATAAAGACGGGCTACGCCGTATTGGACCTCGACGGCAGGCTTGTATCCTGCGGCTGCGTCAAGGAGGCGAGCGACGAGGCCCTCGTCCGCATAATCTCCGCCGCGGGCATACCGGTCCTCATAGCGTCCGACACCAGCCCACCGTCCCATTTCGTGCAGAAAATCGCCTCGCGCCTCAATGTCAGGGTGTGTTCGCCCAGGGAAAGCATGAGCCGGCTGGAAAAAAGGCGGATAGGAGCCGAAATCGGGGACCCGCACGTCCGGGACGCTTATGCGGCGGCGGTGAAGGCCTACCGGCGCTTCCAGAACCGCCTGAGGCAGATTGACGCGGACGGAATCGGCGGCAAGGAGGAGAGGAAGCGCATGGCCCTCACGGGCAGGAGGGTGTCCGACTGGAAGGACCGGAACATTTATATATGAAGAATGAGCAATAACAGGATTGTTGTGGGTGATGCTCTTGGCGCGCAGGATGTTGAATAAGACGGCTAAAGCGAATAAGGCGAAGGCCCCGAAAAAGTCTGTTCCTAGGAAAATGCCGAAGAAAAAGCCCGCCAGGGCGCCCGCAGTGAAGGCCCCCGCAAAGGCGGCCAAAAAGCCCTTGAAAAAGCCGGAGGAGCCGAAGGTCGACCTCGAGAGAATCCGCGCGCAGGAGCTCATGGCGAAGGTCAGCAGGATACTCGGCGATTCCAACGTCAGGCAGAACCTGATAGGTATAGGCGGGGAGAACGCCCTCGCAATCGTGAGGAACTTCTACGGCAACCACAGCGACGAGGAGATTGCCAAGAGGCTGAAAATAAAGATTAGCGACGTCAGGGCGACGCTCAACAAGCTCCATAACGAGGGCCTCGTCAACTATATCCGCGAAAAGGACAGCGAGACCGGATGGTATTCCTACAGCTGGTCGCTGAACCACGACCGCATGGAGCGCTGGGCCCTTGGCCAGGGAAGCCGGATGGGGGGCGCGGAAATCGAGGGCGGCGACCATTATTTCTGCCCCGCGTGCGGCTCCGCGAGCATCACGAACTTCGAATCGGCGGCATCCATCGATTTCAGGTGCGAGCGCTGCAACAGGCTGCTGGAATTCATCGACGAAAAGAAGATGGCCTGCCTTTTCCTGAAAAACAAGTAAGAATCACATGCTCTTGAATTCGACAAGCATCCTCTCGAGCTCATCCGTGGTGTGGAGCAGGAGGGAAGAGCTGTCGGCCTCCATCTTGACTATTATCGGGCCGACCGTGGGCGAAGAGTTCATGAGGCGCTGGAACTGGTCCTTGTCGGCGGCGTTCCTGAATATTATTATCGCTATCCCGCGGCCAACGGTCGGAATGACCCGGCTCAGGAAGGCGGCGGGGTCCGCCCCCCGCTCGTAGAAGTGCAGCGACATCTGCTGGCCGACCACGGTGATTTCGCTGTCGGCATCCTTTGACTCGCCGAGGCCCGTGAACGGTATGGCGTTGTTGACGCATATGTCGCGCAGGCGGCGCATGATTGAGAGGTATTCTATGGAATGCCCCGAGCGCTCCTGCCAGGATGCAAGGCCGTAGTAGCCCAGGGACTCCCGGACCAGGCCCTTCTTTTCGAGCTCGTCGAGGAGGAATTCCACGTTGTAGTCCGTGATATAGATGGGCTTGCCCTGGTAGAAGATGTCCTTGAAGCCGTTCTTCACCTCGGACGAGGTGAGCGGCGTGCTGGACCAGCGGTAGTTCTCGTTGACCTTCTCGAACACCCCCAGGATGGTGTCGGAGTTAAGCGGAATTTTCGTGCGCGAGACGGGCGGGAAGTCGGGCACGTCCAGCGAGAAGAAGACCTCCTCCTGGCGCGCGAAGATGACGCCCACGCCCACTATGCCGCCGGTGAGTATGATGGTTATCCAGAACATCGGCTCGTCGAAGAGCGTCTTGGCCCTCGTATGGACCACCGGCACGGTGACCTTGAGGCCGCCGGCGGTGAAGTCGAAGGAATGGTTGCCGTAGGGGAGCGGCTCGCCTCCGGTGTACTGGCTGAGGTCCACCCGCACCCTGTCGACGTTGTTGTACGTGTAGGAGCCGTACTGCCCCTTGTTTATCGTGAGGCGCAGCTCGCTCAGGATGCGCGGGGAGCCGTCCATCGTTATGTCGAAGCGGTATATCGATTTCTTCTGCGGGTCGTAGCCCTGGTAGCCGATGTCGATTGAGACCACCTTCATGTATGTCTGGGCATAGACCCTGCTCTCGTCGTCCATCAGGCGCACCGTGTATTCGCCCTTGTCCAGGTAAAGGAGCAGGTCGAACGACGCGTCCGCCTGTACGTTGATGTTCCCCTGCGGGAAGGACTGCACCTCTTCGCCCTCCTTGTCCACGACAACGAGGTACATGTTGGGCTGGGCGGCAACGGGCTCGCGGAGCTGCGCGTTCATGCGCACGGGCAGGTTGGTGATGTTTGCGGAGACGACCCTCCCCCCCTCCTCAATCACGAGGGTGTTCCTCAGGGCCTTCTCGGTCCGGATGAAGAGCGTCTCGCGTATTGGGTTGTTTGATGTCGCAGAGTGGCCGGTGAACTCGACCTTGACGGTCGCGTTGGCGGACTCGAAGGGCTCGGAGAAGAAATATGAGGTGCCGCCGTATTCCGTCTGGTTGGCCAGCACATAGACCTTGCTCGGCGCATTGGGCTCGACCCACGGGGTCTCGAAGACGATGCGCGCGACGTCCTCGGCGGCTGCGCTGAAATTGCCCCTCCAGCCGCCGTCGAGGGTCTGGGGCAGGAACAGGAACGCCCCGTCCCCGCGCTTCGCGATGCTCACGGAGCCGTAGGCCAGCCCGCTTCCCCAGCCGCCCCCGCTCGGCACGGCGCGGTAAAGCGGCTGGAACAGCTTGAAGCCGTCCGAGCTCGAAAGGACGGACGTCTCGTCGAATTTGAGGGGTATTCCGCCCAGCGCCTCCTTGGGGGTCGACGAGACCAGGGTGCCGTTGAGCATCCTCGTGAAGGGCTGCCCTATATAGACGACGACCACGCCCCGGTCCGCGAGCTTGTTCATGCTGAGGGTGCTGTCGACCCCGAGTATCTCCTTGGGTACCGCGCCCGAGGGTATTATCACGAGGGCCCCCTCCGGGACCGTCTCAAGCTGCTTGATGGTTATCTCGTTGAGCATGATTTTCCTTTTAGCGAGGTTGGAGCGCAGGCTGGCGATGAAATCCGCGTATGTCGTTGCCTCGAGCCTCTCGCTGTTGAGGATGAAAACCTCCGAGGGCACCTTGTTGTCGTAGGTCGTGAGGTTTATCGTATAGTTCACTAGGTTGGCTGTCCGGTAGTCGATCATGACCGCCGACAGGTGCGTTTCGGCCCCCCTTGTCCCCGTGTCCAGGATTTCCCCGCGGACAAGCGTGTTGCCTATCTCGGCCTTCTCCGTCTGGGGCTGGAAAACCCCCGGCGGGGGCTGGAGCAGGGCGGTCAGGTAGAGCCATGAGAGCCCCACGATTATGAGGGCGATGAAGATGAATGCGCCGAAGACCATGAAGTTGAAGCCGCCCGGAGGGGGGCGGGACGCGGACTCGGCCTTCTTTTCGGGCTTCTTGGGGGCGAGAAAGGCGCGGACCGTGTCCTTGAAGCGCTCTATGGGCGGCCTTTCCTTGACCTTGAAATGGCCGACGTACTGGTACTTGCGCTTCAGCTCGAAGCTGTACGTCTTTCTTTTCACCTTGCTGCTCAGATCGGCCATGGGCAAAACCTACTGCACCACTTCCAGATAGCCTTCGTTCACGAGCTTGTTCAGCATCTCCTCGACGCGGGCTTCGGACATCCTGTGCAGCTTGCTGAACTCGGTGACGTTAATCGTCCCGCTGTGCTCGGCGACCCACTCCTGGAGCTTTGCCTTGAGCGCGTCGTCCGAGAGCCCCTCGAGCTGCGAGAGGCGGAGCTTGATGTCGTCGTTCTGGGTCTTGAGCTCGTAGTTCTGCGATGTGAGCGCCTGGTTCTGCTCGGTCAGCCGCTCGACCTTCTTGCGAAGGTCGTCGACGTCCTTCTTCATGGAGTCGTATGACGTGTAGAGCTTGTTGTAGTCCATCGTCACCGAGCCGGCGAGCTCCTTTATGGCGTTTTCGATGAGCTGGTAAAGGGCCTTGTTGTCCACCTCGTAGGACGACTCCACCAGCGACAGGATGTTGAGAAGGTAGCGGATGACGTCCACCCTGCGCTTCTTCGGGCCTATTTCGGAAGGAATGGTGTAGAGCACCTCCACCTCGTCCTCCTTTATCTTGACTATCGAGAACAGGTAGGGGTTCTTGTCGATGTCCCGGCTCTCAACGTAGATGACGTTGAGGAGGTCTTTTTCCGGCGCCAGCTCGAGGAACGATATGGAGCGTAGCGTGTTCGCGAGGTCCTTGAGCTTGCCCTTGGCGAGCTTCCCCTTGATCTTGAATCCGTCGACCTGCGGGGGGTGGACCTCCTCCTTCTGCGCGGCGCCCCCGCCGGATGGCTGGGGGGCGCCGGCTTTCTGTTGTGCATTCGGAAGCGCCATTGTTCAACACCTCATTTTTTCTCGCGTTTTCTCTTCCTTCTCGGGACCGGCTTCGGCTTGCCGGCTGCCTCAGGCGCGCCCTCCGCCTTTCCGGCGGGCACGGCCGCCGGCGGGGGCTGCCGGGGCGGCGTCTGCGGCGCAGCCGCCGGCGCCCTCGCTGAGGCGCTGACGCCCTCGACCGCCGGGACATACTTGAACAGGACGGGCATCGCGACTATCAGGCATGCGACGACGATGCCCGAAAAGATTGCCGCGGCCTCGAACCGCCCGTAGAGGAGCGGCGATATGACTATTACGAGGAGCATGATGCCGGCGAGGACGGCGGCGAAAAGCAGGGTCTTCTCGAAAGAGCGGCGGCGCTCCATGTGCTTCGGCAGGCAGGCCTCGCAGACGAAGAGCTGGTTGTTCTGGGCAACCCCGAGGGCGCGCTTGGCTGCGCGAATAGCCCCGATGACGCGGTCCTC
Source organism: Microcaldota archaeon (assembly GCA_964647855.1). Lineage (GTDB taxonomy): Archaea > Micrarchaeota > Micrarchaeia > Anstonellales > Bilamarchaeaceae > Bilamarchaeum. Next base: position 113,681 of record CAZYJW010000003.1, read on the forward strand.
GCGTACGGGGAAGGCGCGCTTGCCCCCGACATCCGCCTGGCACGTGACGCAAACCTTCATCAGGCTCATTCCTCCAAGACGACCTGGCTGATGTCCCGGCCCACTCCGCCGCTCTTTTTGAGGTCGACCTTGCCGAAGATGTTGATGATGGTTATGTCGTCAATGCCCGCATCCTTGAGGAAGTCGCCGATGTTGCGCCGGGCGATGCCGTCGCGCTCGAGCTGGATGACGAAGCCGACCACATCCATGCGCCGGTTCGACTTCTCGAACGTCTTCGTAAGCTCCTCGATCTTGTCGTCGGTCATGCCGAACTGCCTGAGTTTCCTCCTGAAGTCCTCCTTCAGGAACGATACGCTTCTTGACACCGCAACATCCCTCCGCTGTTTGTCCGTGAGCACGCCTGTGAGGTCGAGGAAATATTCCTTGCTCGGCTCCTCGCCCTCTATCTTCGAAATGAGGAAGGTGGACGGGTAGGGGGTCGGCAGGGTGAGCGCCATGTTCACGGCGCACTGCCCGACGCCAAGGCGGCTTATCTCCTCCCGCATGTAATTGCTGAAATTGAGCGAGCCCTGGAGGTAGTCGAGGAACTTCTCGAACTTGACCTTGAGCATGAAGGTGGTGCCGACGTTCGAGAATATCGCCTCGCTGATGTCGGTCGGGTTCTGGGAGGCGATTATCATCGCGAAGTTGTACTTGCGCCCCTCGCGGACGATCATGACCGCGTCCGAGTTCTCCTCCTTGCCTATCTTCCACGCCTCGTCGAGGACTATGAGGAGGCGCAGCCCCTTCACGTTCGACCAGCCTTCGAGGCGCATCTTCTCCTTGATGAACTGCAGTATCGTGAGTGCGGCCAGGGCGCGCGAGGTCTCGTCGGGCAGGCCCGCGAGGTCCAGGTCGACTAGGCCCGACGTGATCAGGTCGTCGAGGCTCACCGTGCTCTGCTGGGCGAAGAAGTCCTCGCCCGGCTTGGTGAACTGCTTGAGCCGGTAGATGGCGTTCTCGAGCTCGGCCGGGAACTCGTATGTCCCGACCTGCGACTGCTCGCTGAGGATGCGCACGACGTCCTTGAGCGTCGGGGGGATGATGGGCTTGCCCAGCTCGTCCTTCTGCTCGCGGGCGTCCATCCTGAACTTGCTCTCCATGTACACCTTCTCAATCGCCTGCTCGGTGAGCCGCCTCTGCTCGGGGTAGTTGGCTATGTCGGTGAGGAGCTCCAGCGTCCTCATGACCTGCTTGATGCGGTCGTAGGGCTTCATGCCGCCCAGGTCGAGGAGGTTCAGGTAGGAGCCCTTTCCGAGCGAGACTATCTTCCCGCCCGTCTGCTTGACCCAGTCCTTGTATTCCCCGGCCCAGTCGATTATGAGCGCGTTGCTGTTCCAGACGAACGCCGAACGCAGCAGGAAAGTCTTGATGAAGTAGGATTTGCCCGAACCCGATATTCCTACGACCGCGATGTGCGGGTTCGCCACGTTCTGGAAGCTCCAGTAGAACGGCATGTTGAATATCTTCGTCCTGCCGATGTAAATCGCGTTCGTGGGGTCGTCGAAGAGGACCTCCATCGGGGGCTCGGGCGGGTGCACCAGGAGGTTGCGCCTGGATATCGCCGAGTTGGAGAGCTTGACGAGCCGGAGCTTTCCGCCGATGGCCATCAGACCACGCTCTCCTCGAGCTCCTGCGGGCTCGTCGGGAAGAACCTCTCCCACTCGAAGCACTTCATCATCTCGTCCCCGGTCAGGACGACCACCTCGACGTTGAGGGCGTTCGCGAGCACGGTCTTGAGCTCGTTGGCCTGCGAGCGGACCTGCGCCGTCGCGGCGTCCTTGCTCAGGCCGGTTGCCGTCGTCTGGGCGTAGGCAATAACCCCCATGGGCTTGACGCCCTTGATCAGCTTGGTGAGCTGGGCGTCCCAGATTGCGACCTCGCGCTCGAATTTGTCTATCTTGAGGACGTCGGGCTGGGACTTGTCCCTCTCGCGGGCGAGCCGCAGCTGGGCCTCCGCGCGCTTGGTCTCGATTTCCTTGCGCTTCTCCCCCAGGTCCTCGACGTAAAGCATGTATGCGATTTTCGTGACGTACTTGATGTTAGATATGGCCCTCTCGAAGAACTGGTTGTAGGACATCGTCTCCTCGGATGTCTTTTCCGTGGCCGACTCGAAAATCTTGAGCCCCATGAAGGCGGTGGCATAGTAGACGCCGTTCGCGCTCTTCACGATGCAGTCCTGGCTGGGCGGCACCTCGTAGCCGAGGTCGGACAGCATTACGATTTTCGCCCTCTCGGTGATAAGGGGTATCATGATGTAGCCGTACCTCCAGAAAAGGACGCCCAGGACCGAGCCCATGAACGCAAGCAGGCCGCCCAGGAGCGAGAAGATGCCCCCGCCCCCTATAAGGGCGAATAGGGCGCCGATGAAACCGACCGCGATAGCGGCATAAGTGTAGGTCTTTGCGGATGAAACCATATGCCATACCTCTGCTGGGACTGATATGATAATCAGGAAAGGGTATATAAAACCGCACGATTGGATTTCCGACGATGGGAAGCGGTCAGTCGCGTACTGCGGCCTCCACGATCTTTTCCGCCGACCCGACATATGTCGTATAATCGAACAGCGCTTCGGCCTCCTTCGCGCTCAGGAGCCTGCGCTCCAGCACGACTTCCTTCATCGGCCTCCCCTTCGCGAAGGCCTCCTGCGCGGCCTCCCGCACCGCCTCGTGCGCCTCCTGCCGGCCCATCCGCCCGCCTTCGACAAGATATATCATGATGCGCTCGCTCATAACGAGACCCTTGGTGTGATCGAGGCTGCGGCGGATATTGTCGGGGTAGAACACGAGGCCGTCGAGGATTTTCGTCATCTCCAGCGCCATGTAATCCAGGGAGACGAAGCTCTCGCCGAAAATCGCCCGCTCGTTCGCGCTGTTCGTGAGGTCGCGCTCGTGCTCCAGGGCGATGTTCTCTATCGCCGTGAGGACGTTCGCCCGGGATAGGCGCGCAAGCGAGCATATGCGCTCGCTCTTATGGGGGTTGCGTTTCTGCGGCATGGTGGAGGAGCCGACCTGCTTCGCCGAGAACGGCTCCGACACCTCGCCGATTTCGCTGCGCTGGAGGTTCCTTACCTCCTTGGCCATCTTCTCGAGCAGCGCGGCCGTCAGGGCTATGCAGCAGAGCACCTCGGCATGCCGGTCCCGCTGAACGACCTGGTTCGTGACCGGGTCCTCGCCGAGCCCCAGTTCCTTCATGACGAGCTTCTGCATCCTAGGGCCGTCTTTCCCGAATGTCGCCATGGTGCCCACTGCGCCGGACATCTTCCCCACCGCGATGCGGGACTTCGCGGCGGCGAGGCGTTCGAGGTTGCGGCCGAGCTCCCGGTAATAAAGGGCGAACTTCATGCCGAAGGTCGTGGGGACGGCGTGCTGGCCGTGCGTCCTTCCGATGCACACGGTCCCTTTGTGGGCGAGGGCGAGCCTTTTGAGGCTCGCGGCGAGGGTCCCCAGGCGCTTCTCGAGCAGCGATATCCCTTCGATGAATATGAGCGCCGTTGCGGTGTCCTCTATGTCGTAGCTGGTGGCGCCCAGGTGGACGTATTTTCCGGCATCGCCGGCCTGCTCTGTCAGGGCCTTCACCATCGCCATAAGGTCGTGGTGTATCTGGGACTCTATCTCTATGACGCGTGAGTGCTTCACCTTCGCCGCCGCCGCCTCGATGGACCCCGGCGCGTCCTTGGGGATGTGCCCGAGGGCCGCATGGGCTCTGGCGAGGGCCACCTCCACCGCCATCCATTTCCGGAGCTTGGCATCGTCGTCGAAGACCGCGTTCATCTCCGTCCTGTACCTTTCTTCGAATGGAGAAATCGCCATGGGATGATATCTGTGCCTATGATTAAAAACGCAAGCCGCATGCGGGCTGCGCGAAAAAATACGGCAATTGCCAACATTTATATACTTGAAAATGCAAAAGGAATAACACGATTCCAGGCTCCCCAGAGAGTTTTTTCCCTCAGGCACGGGAAAGGCAAGGTTTAAATATACGAAAAGCCATATATTAACACACATATCCGGAACCCCGAGGTGGTGTAATATGATAAGCGAGGAGACTTTCAACGGGCTGGCGGCCTGCGACCCCCATGCGACGGGCATGGTCCAGTCCGCTGTCGAGAGGCGGAACCTCTCCCAGTCCGACATAACGAGGATATGGAAGACCATCACGGATTCCGTGCTCGAGGGCAATCCCGGCTCCAGGCAGCTAGTCCAGCTGGGGATAACCCTTGGCGAGGTGAGCCAGAATCCCGAGGCCAGGGACCACTACGAGAAGCTGTTCATGCTCGCCGCATTCCCCATAAATCCGCTCACTCACGTTGGCATCATCGGGGTCGGCGCGGCAATCGTAAAAATCAAGAGGGGGGAAATCGAGAGCAGGGCGCTCGACCGGGAATGGTACCTCGGGGCCGCGAAGAGGGCGCTCATCCGGACCGCCCGCGCGCTCGAGGCCGCGATAGGCGCGGCCGCATCGAAGGGAGAGGACGCCGCCGCCCTCGAGCAGGACCTCGTCTTCACCGTCGAGGCGCTTCGCCATGTGGAGGGGCCCGAGGTGAAGGAAAGGCTCGTATCCATAGTCAAGAACGGATTCGGAGAGAGCGTCGTCAAGGCGGCGGGGGAGAGCATCCGCCCCATCCGGCTGAAGGACGAGCGGGAGGGCGCTCTGGAAGACCTGGGATTCCTTCTCGAGACCGTGCACCCGGATCCGACCACTCCGCAGAGGATGTATATCGAATGCATATTCGGTGCGGTCATCAAGGCATATGCCCCGGACACGCCGCCCGGCGAGGCCGCGGTCGCCGCGAGGCAGCTCGCGACCTTCGCCGTCATGCCTGAGGGCATGTCGCAGCTCTTCGACGCCCACACCCTGAGGCTAATCGGCAGAAACGTCGAAAACGCACTTCTCCATACGCTGGAATGCGGCGCGCCCCAGCCCAGAAGCGAGGCCGCAACCGCGCTCGTGCGCATCGGAAGCGACCGGGTGGAGGGCATCCTCGAGAGCATGGAGCGCAGGCTCAGGGGCACGCCGGCCTGCGGGCTGGTATCGGACACCCTCAGCGAGATAAGGGGCGCCAAGCTCGAGCTGATTGAGATATCGCTTGCGCCGCCAAGGCCAATGCCTCCTCTGGCGAAACCCAGGGCCCCCAAGCTAATCCAATAAGGCTATAAACAACGCCTGAGAATCCCGACCGATGGCGAGGGTAAGGGTTCTCAGGAGGCAGGAGAAGGGATACATTGAGCTCCCGCCGGATGTCGCTTCCGAGGGCGAGCTCGAGCTGTTCGCGCTCCGCGACGGCTATTATCTGCTCAGCAGGCCCCTTCCGGGCCAGGCGGGGCGCCAGGGGGAGGGCCTAAGCGAGGGAGAGCGGGCGGTCCTCAAGCGCCTGCTCGCCATACGTTTCGAGAACCGCACGCCCGAGCAGGTGGGGAAGGCGCTTTCCGCGCCCGAGCTGGAGATTCTCGGGGGGCTCGAGGCCAGGGGCCTCGTGAACATCTTCCGGGGAAGCAAGTACAAGGAGGGCGTGTACAACATAAGCGACAGCACATACGGCCTCGTGTATCCCAAGAGCGTCTCGGGAAGCGGGACGGGGCGCCAGGGGGGAAGGGGCGAGGAGGGCGCGAGGCCGCCGCGGCCGGGCCCGGTATCCGGCACCATGGGCGAGCTGCACAGCAGGGGGTTCATAATCGTGCAGGACAAGAGGGAGGCGATCGCGCTGTCCGAGCTCCTCGGCGCCAAGATGAAGAGCGGCGAGGTGCTAGGCGTGAAGGGCTTCGACGGCAAGTTCTACATCGTGACCAAGGATTACTTCTCGGGCGCCCAGAGGGCGGTCTCGGCCGCGCTCAAAGACGAGATGGACGCCCCGTCCATAGCATCGGCCGCGAAGCTGGATTCCGAAGGGTGCGTCGCGGTTCTCCGCCTCATGGCGGAGGCCGGGGAGATAATCGAGAAGAAGAGGGGCGTCTTCGCGCCCGTCTGAGCGGCGGCAGCCATGATAGTGAAGGACGAGATACACGGCACGATAACTTTCGACGAGCTCGAGGCCAGGATAATCGACAGCCCCCCCTTCCAGCGCCTGCGGCGCATCAGGCAGATGTCGGTCACCAACCTGGTATATCCCGGCGCGAACCACACCCGGTTCGAGCACTCGCTGGGCACGGCGCACCTTGCGAGCGTGATTGCGAGGCGCCTCGGCCTCGACGACGAATCGGCCCGCAAGGCCAAGCTCTACGCCCTTCTCCACGACATCGGCCACACATGCTTCTCCCACGAGGGGGAGGACGTCCTGCGCGGCCACGTGGGCGACCATGAGGCCCTGGGGGCGAAAATCATCACGAAAAGCGAGGTGGCGGACATTCTGGGCGAGAACTACCGCCCGCCCGAAATCGCCCGCATGGGCGCCTCCCCCTTCGGAGGGATAGTCACCTCAGACCTCGGGGCGGACAGGATGGACTACCTCAAGAGGGACGCGCTGAACACCGGCGTCGCGTACGGGGTCGTTGACATCGACCGCATCGTGCACACGCTCGCCATGGAGGGCAGGGAGCTCTGCATCCAGAAAGGCGGCTTCGAGGCGGCCGAGTACATGCTCGTCGCAAGGTTCATGATGTTCTCCGCGGTCTACCTCCACCGGACGGTGAGGATTGCGACCGCCATGCTCTACCGCGCGATGGAAGGGGCGATAGCCGACGGAACCTGCGACCCGCACGCGCTTGCCGCCATGGACGACGAGGAGGCGATGGCTGCGCTCCAGGGGAGCGGGGCTGGGGGGCCGTTCGCAAGGGCGCTGCGCTCGCGCAGGCTCTACAAGGAGATATGCAGGCTTCCGCGCGGGGGCATGGACGGGCGCAAGGCACGGGGGCTCGAGGCGCGCATAGCGCGCGAGGCAGGCTGCGGAATAATCGTGGACTATCCGCACAGGTTCTTCAAGCCCGTGGATTTCCGGGTCATGACGGAGGGCGGGCTCGTGCCGATAATGAGGATGTCCAAGCTCGTGCAGTCGCTCCGCAGGGCTGAGGACGACCGGATGCGCGTGCTCGTGCTTGCGGACGAGAAATCAAGGGACGAAAACTCGGACGGGATAAGGGCGCTTGCGCTCAGCGGACGGCGAATTCCGCGACGTGCACGATGACGACCACCGCGAAGATGGCTATGATGAGCGCCTTCGGGTCGATTTCCATGCCGCTGATTTTGATGTCGGGCGAGAAGCCGATTATGCCCGCCGACCCCATCGGCATCGAAACCTTCTCCTGCTTGAAGGACATAGGATTGCGATTTGATGCGAATAGTATAAAAGCCTTTAGAGGCCAATTACTGGGGTATGGGCGACGTAGAAATCCACAGGACCGCTGACATGAAGAAGCTCAGGAAGCCGACCCTCATCATGGGATTCCCGGGGACCGGGCTTGTCGGGAGCGTCGCCGCATCGCAGATAGTTGAATCCCTGCAGATGGATTTCGGCGGCTACCTCTCGAGCTCCGAGTTCGCGCCCCTTGCGGCGATTCACGACTACAAGCCGATGCCCGCGGCGCGCATCCACTATTCCGAGAAGCACAACATGGTGGTCGTGATATCCGAGATGACGATTCCGATAGGCTCCTCTCAGGATGTCGCGGAAAAGGTTTACGATTTCGCGAAATCCGTGGGCGCATCGACAATAATATCGCTCGGGGGCATATCGCTCCAGGACGAGAAGAAGGGCGTCTTCGTGGTATCGAGCGACCCCGCGACCGTCAAGGAAATAATCGCGAAGAAGATAGCCAAGCCCATAAAGGAGGGGGCGACGACGGGCGTCACCGGAATCCTGCTCGCGAAGGGCGCGCTCGACAACTTCCCGGTGACGACCATCCTCGCGGAATCGTCCGAGGAATACCTCGACCCGCGCGCGGCTTCGAACGTGCTCAAGGTCCTCACAAGGATGACCGGCATCCAGGTCAGCACGGCAAGGCTGGAGAAGGAGGCCGAGGAGTTCTCGAAGGACATCAAGGAGGCAGTGCTCAAGTCGCGCGTGGTGAGGAAAAAGGGGCCGGGCGCGAACGAGGGCGGCTCCATGTACGGGTGATGTCTTCTTTATTTTGTGGAGGGCGGGAATCCGCTGATTCTGTTGTAGAATATGTAAAAGAATAGTTTTAAATACTCTTTCCAGCAGGTTAAATGCATGAAGCTGCACCACAACAGATTGATATCGGAAACCGCCCAGCACAAGAATAAGGATAATCCTACTGCGAAACCAAGGGGCGACGCATTCAGGAGTTTATTGCGCCATGAGCTGAGGCCGGTCTTGTTCCTTGGACTTGTGGCCGTCGCAACCGGGCTTGCCAACTGCACATCGTGCGGCTCGTGCGGGGAGAAGGCAAGCGCGGCGATGGCCGGGCAGGACCGGCTGCCTACGGGCGGTTTTTAGCCGAAAACGGGTGGGGCCGTTTATCATTTTATTCTCCGCATGTCCGCCTTCCCCTCAGGTAGCTTGATAAACGCTCCAGAGCAAGCAATAATCACGCAGGAGCAGCGAGGTCATTGAACTGCGGTTCAATATTCGCGACTCCCGCTGGTGTGAAACGGCTGTGTTCACGCAGGAGTAGCGAAGCGGTCAAACGCGGGGGACTTAAGGGGCCTTTTGGCTTCGGGTGAAATCCGGGCAAAACGCCCGCGAAAAGCCCTGAGGCGAGGCATAGGCCGCGTTATTTTTCCCTTTCCGAACGCGGTTCGGGAAATCCTCTGGCCCAGCGCCTTCGGAGGTTCGAATCCTCCCTCCTGCAAAAACTTTTTTGGAAAAAGTTTTATCAAAAACCCGCAGTAAACGAAGCAGGTGAAGGTATGGAACGCATTTACCGAATGCTTTACCCGATGAGGGCCTGCCTGATAACCAGCAGGCACAACGGAAAGGAGAATGCGATGTCCGCGACGTGGGTCTTCCCTCTCTCCATGGACCCGCCGCTCTTCGGAGTGTCAATCTCGCCCAAGCGCCACAGCTTCCAATTGATACGCGATAGCGGGGCCTTCGGCATAAACATCCCTTCGGAGGACATGGAGGATGCGGTGAAGCTGTGCGGCACGAAAAGCGGCAGGGACTCCGACAAATTCGCGGAGGCGAAGCTTACGAAGGAGGAGGGAGCCGGGCGCGTACCGCTGATACGCGAATGCCTCGCCAGCATAGAATGCGAAATCGAGCGTGAAATCGTGCTCGGCGACCACAGCGTCTTCGTGGGCAGGGCAATCAAGGTCGTGAGGAGGAAGGAGGGGAAGGGGCTCTATCAGAGCGCGGAGGGATTCGTCCGGGTGTGAAGCCCGCGCATGGCTTTCAGAGGACGCGTGCGCGCTTCCCGTCGAAATGCACCGTCTCCTCGTAGCGCATGCCGTAGTTTTTCAGGTAGAACGACGGCTCTATCGCGAGGGTCGCGCCCTTGAGGGAATCGTCGGATTTCGGCCCGAGGCGCGGGAACTCGTGGATGTCCAGCCCGACGCCGTGCCCTATCGCATGCGGCATCTTCGGGAAGCCCGCCTTCGAGATGAGCTCGTCGGCCAGCTTGGCGGCATCCTTGCCGGAATCGAGGCCGGGCAGCGCGTCGGCAAGGAAGAGGCAGATGTCCTGCAGGCGCTCGTACTGCGCCTTTTTCCTAAGGTCGCCGTCACGTATGAAGCATCTCGTCATATCCGCGCAATAATGCCGGTAGCGGACGCCGTAATCCACGAGCACGAGGCCGCCGAGGCGCCCCGCGCCGGCGCGGTAATGCGGGAATGCCGTGCTCCGGCCGCTGGCGACTATGGGCTCGAACGCGGGCTCGAGGCCCCTCTCGAGCGTCATCATCAGCAGCTGCTTATGGACGTCCTGCTCGGTACGGGCGGCATCCCAGTCTATCGAGCCTATTATTTCCCGGGTCTCCCTCACCGCCCGCCGGACGCAGGCGGCCTCTGCGGGGCTTTTCACCGCCCGCGCCTCGAGGAGCTCCTGCGAATGGTCCTCCAGCCTGCAGAGCTTGCGGATTTTTTCCGCCATACGCGCGCTCATCGAGGCGGCGTCGTAGAGAACCTTCCGGCCCCGGATGAGAGGCGCGATTGCCTTCATGGCGTCGCCGTAAGCGACGACACGCCCCCGGAACGACCTGCGGGCGAGCGCCTCGTTCATGCGGGGCACGGCAAGCGCCCGCCGTTTGCCGTCCGAGATGAAGAACGAGTGGTCGATGTCCACGCCGGATTGATGGAAGAAGTTCGCATCGAATTTCTCGCCGCGATAGAGCAGGAGCATGCCGTTGATGGGCAGGGATTCATTATATCGGTTGCGGTCGGGAGCGCATGAAAAGCGAAAGGAGTTAATGTTTGCCTGGGCAAGCACTGCCAGGTGGATTTGATGGATGTCAGGCTCATAATGGCCGTATTGGCTGTTTCCATGCTCGCGCTCGGATGCACAGGCATTATGGAAGGCGGCGCTTCCTCATCCGGCGGCTACGGTGCCGTCAGGGAGGCCATGGCGCCGGCCCCTTACGAATACGCCGAGGACGGCTATGGCGAATCGGGGCAGTATGTCGCGAAGGCCGGCTCCATAACGCTGAAAGTGCCCGAGGGGACGCTGGAGGACCGCTTCGAGGACATGAAGGAGGACCTCCGGGCGGAGGGCGCCTCGGCAAGCGACATAAGGTACGGCGAATACGGGAACCGCAAGCAGTACACGATGACCGTGAAGGTCGCGCCTTCGAAATTCGAGGCCATCAGCGACATGCTCAAGGAGGCGGGCGAGGTCAAGGACATCTCGGTCTCGCTCGAGGATGTTTCGCAGCAGTATACTGACCTCGCGACGCGCATCTCCAACAAGGAGGCGGAAGTCGCACGGCTGCGGGAAATGTACAACATGAGCGGCAAGATAAGCGACCTGCTCGCGGTCGAGCGCGAGCTGACGAGGGTCGAGACCGAGCTCGAGCTTCTCAAGGGACAGAAGCAGAATCTCGAGTCCCGGGTCCAGCGCTCCACGATAGCGATAACCATGTACGAGGAGAAGCCCGCCACCACCCAGCTCACGAATCCGCTTGAGAACCTCGGGGGGCTGTTTTTCGGGGCGCTTGGCGCGGCGATAACGCTGCTCGTTGTTGCGGCGGGGTTCCTGCTCCCGATAGCGCTTGTGCTCGCCCTGATTTACCTGGGCGCGAGAAGGCTGCTGAAGAAGAAGCAGAAATGAGCCGGCGGGCGGGGGGCGCCTTCATACCTCGACGGTATGGGGGCTCCCGACCTCGGATTCCACGACGAGCCTGGCCTTCCGGTCGGAGCGCGGGAAGACGAAGTCGACGCTCTGGCCCTTCCTTATCCTTTTCCTTTCGAAGGTTATCTCCTCCTCCCCGAAGCGGGCGATGACGCTGACGCGCGCCAGGTTGCGCTTCGCGGTCACCGTGAGGCATGTGTTGGCGCCCTCCTTCCTCTTGGTGTAGGTGAAGGCCTTGAGGTTGAGGATTATCATGGCCAGCACGGCTATCGCGGCTAGAATCAGCAGGCCCGCGCATCCTGCCACGAGCAGCTCGTCATCGTTCATACGTATCCCAGCTTGGATTTCGATTTCAGCGTAATGACTTTAATATCGAGCGCACGGAGCCTGCGGCGCAGGGCGCTGTCGTTCGTGCACACGATGGCGGAGTTCTCCCGGGCATAGGACACTATCCAGTCGTCCACGTGGCCGCCGCCCTCCACGATGTCAATCGCTGCGCGGTTGGCTTCGACGAGCTTCTGGGCTAGGCGCGCCGCCATGCCGTCCTTGCCCACCCGCCCCCCGAGCCTCCGCAGCTCGTCCATGGTCCGGCTGCACACCACGTAGCGGTGGCTGTAGTCGATGAGGTAGTCCAGCTCCCTGAGTATGTCTATCCTGAACCGGAAGGGGACCAGAAGGAAGTTGGTGTCGAGGACGACGGGCCGGGGGGGCATCATGCAAAGAACAAGGGCGCGGCATATAATCCTTTCGAAGCCGGACTTGGGGTAAGGTGTGGGAAAAAGTGAATATTTATAAATACTTGGGGGCTAAATATGGTCAATAGGAATAATCACGGGAGGGTGATTGTTGAATGGCAGGCAACCCGGTTGCGAATGAGGAGATGACGAAGAAGAGCGGCCCGCAGAAGGGCGATGAGAAGAAGGAGAGTCCTACTGAACAGAAGGGCATTGGTGGCAGGTTCGCGAAGATGAAGGGCCTTGTCGCCGGCCTCATGGTGGCCTCGGCGCTCGGATTGGGCGCGCAGGCGTGCGGCGAGAGCGACGACAGCCTTCCGCCCGTTCCGGACGCTTCGGTCTGCGACGGCGGCGACTGCGACACCGACACCGGCCCCGACGCCGATGTGGACACGGATGCCGACACCGACATGGACGCCGACACGGACCTGGACGGCGGACCTGACGCGGACACGGACGTGGACGCTGATACTGACGCCGACACGGACCTGGACGGCGGACCTGACACCGACGCTGACACGGACACCGACAGCGGCCCTGAATACCCGGTCTGCGACACGGCATCCGAAGGCTCCTGGAGCGGCGTGATTAGCGCTGGCACCCCCAAGATTGTCGGCGGCCACTCGTTCGACTACACCGGCCTAAACGGCGACGGAGATGCGGTCTTCAACGTCGGCTGCGGAAGCGCGGAGACGCTCGTCATGGAATGCCCGCCGGGCGAAACGACCTCTGTCGAGGTCACATACCAGACGCCCTCGGGCACGAAGAGCTTCACCGTTTCGGTCGATATGTACGTGGCGCTCGATTACTCGTGCCAGGGCGCGCTGAGCGTGGAAGCCCTTTGAGCGTTTTTTCTTTTTCATCCCTATTTTACGCCCAGGACCTCCTGGGCCTTTCCGAAGTCCTTCTGCATGGGCCTTATCGCGACCTCGGTGAAGTCCTGCTTCCGGCTCACTATGTAAAGCGATTCGAGGTTCACGCCCTTGTTCGCGAGCTTGCGGGTGATTTTGCCCAGCTCGCCGGGCCGGTTCATCATCCGGTACACGATGGTATCCGCCTCCTTGACCTCGACGCCGGTGATTCTGGAGAGCGCCTTGGTCGCCGTGGCCACGTCGTTCGTGATGATGCGGAAGACGGCCTTGCCGTCGAGCCCGTACGCCGATATTGCCTCGATGTTGACGCCGACCGAGCCGAGCGTCTCGGCCACCTGTGCGAGCGAGCCGAGGTCGTTCCCTGCGATTACGGTTATCTCTTTCATCAGATACCACCCTCGAAGGTGATTCCCTCCCAATATTAAATAACCTTTCCGTGAGAAGATGATGAACATGGTGACGAAGCAGGACATCCTCGACAAGATGGCCCTCGTCATCGACCCCGAGCTCGGCATAAACATAGTGGACATGGGGCTCGTCTATGGCGTGGACATAAGGCCGAAGGAGGCCGGGGCGCCCCAGAAGGTCCGGATAAGGATGACGTTCACGACGCCGGCATGCCCGCTGATAAATGAGATGCTTAACGAGGTCGCTGCCAGGCTAGACGAGTTCAAGGACCTAGATATCGAACTCTCGGTCGTCTTCGACCCGCCATGGACGGCGGACCGCATGAGCGAGAGGGCGAAAATAAGGCTGGGGATGGTGTGATTGCATGAGGATTACGTTCTACGGAGGCGCGCAGGAGGTCGGAAGGGCGTCCATCCTCCTCGAGGAGGGCAACAGGAACCTGCTTCTCGACTGCGGCATCAAGCTGGGCGAGAAGACGGAATACCCGCTGCTGCATGAGGACGAGCTGCGGCGCATCAACGCCATCGCCGTCTCGCACGCGCACCTCGACCACAGCGGCTACCTGCCCCACGTGTACTCCAAGAAGGCGAAGCCGAGGATATTCGTCACCAAGCCGACGCGCGACCTGATGGGCGTACTGCTCTCGGACTACTGCAGGATACACCACGGGGAGAGGGAGCAGAGGAAGCTCTTCGGGCAGAAGGACGTGGACGGCGTGATGAGGGACGCCATCATCCGCGAATACCACGAGCCTTTCGACGCCGGATTCCGGGCCGAGTTCTTCTCCGCCGGGCACATCATGGGGAGCGCGATGGCCCGCGTCGAATACGGAGGGGGGAAAAAGGTCCTCTTCAGCGGGGACATATGCATGAGAAAGAGCAGGGTCCTCGACCCTTGCGAGAGGGGAATCCACGCCGAGACGCTGATAATGGAGAGCACATACGGTTCGCGCACCGACATAGTGCCCAGCTACAAGGACAGCTACCAGAAGATGGCGGCGATAGTGAAGGAGACGCTGGACAAGGGGGGGCATGTCATAATCCCGTCGTTCGCTGTGGGAAGGGCGCAGGAGGTCCTGCTCGCGCTTGACGATTACATGCGCTCCGGCGCGATTCCGGAAACGAAGATTTTCATCGAGGGCATGATAACCAAGGCCATGAAGATATACAGGCACAACGCGATCTATGCCAACGAGGACATCAAGCGCAGGATACTTATGAGCGAGGACGACCCGTTCAAGAGCCCCAATTTCCACCATTCGAGGGTGAAGACGAAGGAGGACGTCCTTAAGGAGCCCTGCATAATAGTGACCACCTCGGGCATGCTCACAGGCGGGCCGGTCCTTTTCTACCTCGAGAAGCTGGGGAGGGACCCCCGGAACACCATGATTTTCGTGGGCTACCAGGCCGAGGGCACTCCCGGAAGCCGTGTCATCGCGGGCGCAAAGTCGTTCCGGGTGCGCGACAAGGAGATACGGCTCGGCCTGAGGGTCGAGAGCGTGAGGCTGACCGGCCATGCGGACTTCAACGAGCTGGTCCAGTTCGCGAAATCCGTCAGGGGCCTCAAAAGGATATACCTCATGCACGGGGAGAAGACAGACCTCGAGGACGCCCTGCACAAGGACTTCGACGTCGTGACCCCCAGGCTCCTTGAGACCTACCAGATATAGCGGCGGCCCGAAGATTTCCTATTGCCTGCCGCAGGCTGGACGGATGGAAAAACAGAAGGAAGGGCGGGAAGCCCGCCGATTCTATGTGTACTCCCAGCACTCCGGCTCGAGGACAAAGACGTCCTTCCAGCAGACGTGCGTCGGGTCCCCGTCGACGATGGCGGTTATCCTGACCGTGTTGTGCGGGTCGGCCGTCACGGTGTAGTAAGTGCCGTCGCTGTCCGAGTCCGAGAGGGTTATCCCGCTCTCGGCGCTCCAGGAAACGCTGGTGCAGCTCTCGTTGGCATGCGGCCCGCACATGATGCCCACCCAGCCGTAATAGCCGGGGAAGGCGTTCTCGGGCCCGCTGCCAATGGTGCACCACTGCGTCGAGCCCGGGTCGTCCGGGTCGGTGTCGTTGGTGTCGTTGCCGCCGGAGGTGTCGTTCACTACGGTAATCGGCGCGAAAACAACAACGCCCACCATCGGATCGGGCATGCCTGACCAGGACGCGAAGCCGCGCAGGTCGCCGGAATCGGGGGATGCCGGGGAGTTGTATGTCGTGCCGTCGGTGCTCGAGTCGCTCGTGCTGCCGCCAAGGCCGTTCACCGGGTCGTATTCCGCGTCGTCCGGGTCGTCCTGCACGGTGTCCACGAAGCAGTTGAGGTCGAACCATCTCGACGAGCTGATGTTCATCGTCGCGCTGGGCGGGATGAACTCGCACTCGTACTCGTTCCCAAGGCCGTCGTCAGTCACATCCACGTCGGAAAGGCAGTGGGCGATGCCGGAGCGGTAGTTGAGCGTTCCGCTCGAGCCCTGGGGCGAAATGGAATACGCCCATGCGTACGAGCTCGTCTTCTCGATAAAGCCCCCGTCAAGGCCGAGCCAGTACCAGTTGCTGCCCGAACACGGAATCGTGTCGCCAGCCAGGTTCTCGCAGGTGACGAGGTATTCCGCCACAATCATGGGCGCGACCTCGAGCTCGGGTGGCTCTATCTCGCATGTTATCGCGCCGGAGAGGTCTATCGTGTCCGTGCATGTCGCCGCAGAGCCGCACGTCGCCGAGACGGTCTGGCCGGTGAAGGTCAGGACCGTTCCGCCGGATGCGCCGGCTCCGCGCTGGATGAGGACGTAGACGTCCTTGTTGGCGCCGGAATTTATCTGCTCGTTGAAGCCGTTCGAGGCCGGGCAGAGCGATGGCGGGAAGCCCAGCACGTCGCATGTCGCGACCGGGAATGCCATCACCGAATAGTCCGGATTCGAGCTGGAAACGGACGTCACCCTTATCGGGTCCCCGCTGTTGTGCATCGTCGCCTCGAGCATTATCAGGTCCTCGTCGAGGAGCGAGCCGCTCGCGGAGACGCTGTTTAGGACCTCGTTGAAGCTGCATGTCCCGCCCGAGTTCACGACCTGAACCGTGACCGTGTCGGTGGCGGAGGTCGATGGTATCGAGGGCGCGTTGTGCGTGAAGTAGTCGAGCCAGAACCATGACGGGTTGTCGGGGATGTCGAGCGGGTGCTTCACCACCGCGGCGAAGCAGCTCACCCCGGAGAGGCTGGTGGTGATTGCGTGGGCCCCTGAGCCGGTCACGGCGAAATCCACATTGCTCACTGAAGGCATGTCGGAGCTTCCCTTCACGGTGGCTCCGTCTTTCACCTGCAGCGTTCCCTTGCAGAAGACGGCGGCGCCGCCCTCCTTGCCGCTGATGAACACGCCGGATGCGTTGTTGTACGTTATCGGCTGGTTGTAGAAGTTCGATTCGCCAAGGGCGCTGTATTTGGACGGGTCCTGGGAGAAGTCGTTGGAGTCGCCGAACGATTTCTGGGTGTTCCATGCGGACGAGGCCAGCCATGCGATGTTGCGGTTCGAGCTTACGCCGCCCGCGTTAATCATGGCGGGGCAGTAGCCGCCGCCGCAGGTCGGGTATATCGCGGTCGCTGCGAAATCGGGCGTCGCCCACTTGGCATTGACCGAAGGGATGACCCGAAGC
The DNA here is from genome assembly GCA_964647855.1 of Microcaldota archaeon. GTDB lineage: Archaea > Micrarchaeota > Micrarchaeia > Anstonellales > Bilamarchaeaceae > Bilamarchaeum. The sequence goes on from CAZYJW010000003.1 coordinate 130,554, forward strand.
GTGGCCCCCGAGCAAACCTCGTCCCCGTTCTGCAGGTTGTTCGGGTCGCCGCTTGCGACGTCCCCCGATACCACCCTGAGCGTGAAATCGCTCGTGAACTGCATGTCCGTGTCGAAGTGCCATGTCGAGTCCGAGCCGCGGAAGTTGGCGTTGTTGACGTCGGTCGCGAACGCCCCCGCAGCAAGCAGGGCCAGCAGGGCAATTATTCCCATCCTCATGTCTTCCCACCCGTTTTTTACCTGTCCCTCCTTCTGGGGACCGTCTCTCCGCTGATTCTCCGCTGCCGCTCCTCTGCGCTTTCGAACCACAGCTGAGGCGTCAATGTGATGTTGAGGCCGCCATACGGCGTGCCGGGGACGCGGAGTTCCTCCCTCCCCCCGGTCTCCCCTATGTAGCCGCCGCGGATGTCGACCGAGACCCCGCGGTCGTAGCGGAATCCGAACGCGCCGTATCCGTCGAGTGTGTGTATGCCCTCGGTGGCGTTGAAGTCGTAGCGGAAGCCCGGGCCGAAGAAGAGCGTCCAGTTGGGGGTCGCCTGGATTGTGAAGTCCGCCGGGCGCAGGTCGAAGCCCACGCGGTGCTGTTGGAGGAAATACGAGTACTGCGGCGTGACCTCGGAACGTATCCTGAGGGTGTTGCCCTCGAGCCAGCGGCCCTCGAACGAGACGTTCGCATAGACGTTCTCGGGGCTGCCGACCCCGCCGATGCTTATCTGGTTCATGCGGACCATCATCCGCTGCCCTTCGCGGCCGGGAAAGTTGAGCTGCGCGCCCCAGGGGCCCACGAAGAAGGTGTCCGCGCCGGTGCTCAGGCGCTCGGTCGTGCCGGCGCCCGTCTGGACGTCCGCGCCTATCTCATAGCTCTGGTATCCGACGCTGCAGTGGATAATCATCTCGACCGGGTGCCCCCAGGCGCTGAAACCGACGCCCATCTGGGGTGTCGCGGTGAAGACGTCCCCGGTGCCCGTCACCCTCTGGCGGTTCACGGTCTGGACCGACCCGGGGCTTGTGGCGCTTCCGGGCTGGACGGCGAGCTGCTGGAGCTCGCCCGAGAGGAGCAGGTGGTCGTAATAGAGCCCGAGGCCGAGCCAGAGGACGCGGGGCTCGAAGGTGCCCTGGGCCGAGCCGCGGATGAAAGCGGTGAAGGCGTCCATGTTCTGGTCGAACTCGTAGCGGGTCGTGACGCCGGCGCGGAGGACCGAGACCGCCCTCTGGTTCACCGAAATCACATAAAGGTTGTTGAGCTGGCCGTATACCGCGTTGAACGACGGCTCCTGCGACAGCTCGCTGAGGCCGGTCTGGAGGTCGCCCCTGGCGAAGGCCTGCATGGCTGCGTTGAAATGCGGATGGACCGTGGAGTTCCAAATCTCCTTGTCGGTCGGAATCTGGGAAAGCGCCTGGTGCAGCTGCCTTGCCGCCGCCTGCTGGGCCGCGAGGTCGTTGGGGTGGTTCGCCATGGTCGCGTAGGCGTTCGCGAGCGAGTTCATGGCGCCCTGCGCGACCGTGTTGCCGCCGAACATGGAGTCCAGGGCAGGCGTGCTCGTGACGTTCAGCGCGACGACCGATTCGTCGGCCGAGCTGGAGAGAAGGTGGATTGGCCCGAGGTCGCGCAGCGGAGTCTGGATGAGCGGGAGCGGCGCGGCGCTTGCCGCCTGGTCTTCCGCCCTAGGCGCTGCGACAGCCTCGCCGCCGCGCGCTATGCGGAGCAGGGTGGCGACATCGTTGCCCACGGTCGAGTAGGCGACGTATTCGTCGGCGCCCGAGCCGAGGCCCTCGTCGATTGCCGCGAGCATGGTGACTAATGCGGGTGCCCTGTCCCCCAGGCTTGCGCGGTCCTCGGCCTGGGTGCGCAGCCTGCGGATGGTTGCTACGTGCGCATCAGTCAGGATGCTGATGGCATTGCCGCGGTTTCCTTCGCCGAGCGTCTGCACGGCGGAGTCATACACCGCCCGCCGGGCGTCGCCCTCGGGAGGCCTCGAGCCGCGCAGGATGGCGAGGATTTCCGACATGAGGATTGCATTCGCGGCCGACGCCTGCGCCGTTGGCGCGTTTGTCGGATGCGTCGCGCTCATCTCCTGGGGGAGCTGCCTTATGATGACGAGATGCCTGTCATATCCCGAAGTTTCCGCCGGTCTTTCCAGTTGCGCAGAGCCGCCCATAGGATTCACCATGTATATAAATGAAAGAATAAGGTGGGAAAGTTATTAAACGCTATTCGGGGCGGCGGGGCGCGGCTCATTTCCGCTCACCGGCCCCTGCGCCCGCATCCACGCTGACCGAGCCGCTTGAGCTTGAGCCCGAAAACCACAGAGTGGGCGTGAGCACCAGGTTGATTGTCCCGGTCACAGTGCGGGGCGCGTGGTAGGACTCGTCGCCGAAAGCGTCCATGAAGTATCCGACGCGCGCGTCGGCCGAGACGCCCTCGGCCCATCTCAGGCTCGCATGCACGTATGGCTCGAACGAGTGGATGTTCTGCTCGGTGTTGCACATGTAGTGCAGGCCGGGGCCGACATACCACGTCAGGCCGTGGCCGTGCTGGAATGAGAAGTCGAGCGGGCGCACGTCCGCCCCCACGCGGTGCTGGAAGAACAGGTCTTCGCTGACGCCCTCCTGCCTCATGCCCCAGAACATCAGGTACTGGGGGGTGATTGAGTGCTCGAGGCGCATCATGTTCCCGATATATGACCTGCCCGTCAGCGTGAAATACGCGTAGGGGTTGAGGTTGAACATGCCCAGGCCGAACCTGCTCAGCCTGAAGTCCGATGTCCTTCCCTCGTAACCCACCATGGAAAAGTCCAGGTTGAGCATCCCGTACATCGTCCCGTCGCTCGCGGATATCGGCCTTCCGTTGTTGTCGGTGGACTCGATGTCCCACGAGAGGTAGCCGAGCCGGCCGCTCAGGGTCGTCTCCACCGGCTGGCGGAATATGGTGCCTCCGAACGTGAGCCCGAGCATGCCGTCGATCGCATGGCCCTCGCCCTCGAGAGTCCGCGCCGGCCCTGCCGGGGTGAGAGCGAACGTGTTGAAGTCCACGTTGTAGGACTGCAGGCGGCCGCTCATCAGGAGGTTGGCATAATTCGCGCCCACGTTGTAATACAGGAGGTCCCAGGCGTAGCGGCGCTCCTCGGAGCCGCGCCTGAAGGCCAGGAACTCGGAAGGATTGGTGCCCTCGGGGAACCTCAGGTTGATTCCGGTGCGGAGGCGAGCGACCGGCCGCTGGCTTATCGTCAGCTGGTCGAGCGTCCCGAGCTGGGACCAGACCGCGTTGAACGCGGGCTCGCTGCGCAGGGCCGCAAGGCCACCGCGCAGGTCGCCCTGGTGGAGCGCGGTCATGGCCTCGTTGAAGCCGGGCCTCGTCCATATCTCCTTGTCGGAGGGTATCCGGCTGAGCGCCTCATGCAGCGCGTGCGCCGCGCTTGCCTGCGCCCCGGGGTCGTTGGGCGAGTTCATGAGCGTCTCGAGGGCGTTTCCCCAGGCGTTCAACGCGCCCTGCGCGACCGACTCGCCGCCGAAGAGCGAGCTCAGCGCGGGCGTGGTCTCCGGGTCGGTCATCGTGAACTGCCCGTTGGAGAATCCGCTCAGGAAGAACTGCGAGCCGAAGTCGAATGGCAGCATCTCTATGATGGGAAGCTCCTCCGTGCCCGAGGGGCGGTCGCGCTCCTGCGGGGCGGCTTCCGTGTCCGCGCATGCCTCTCCGCCGCGCATCATGCGCAGCAGGCAGCCCACGGAATTCCCGGCCCGGATAAGCGGCTCGGGTGCGTCGATGTTCCCGATCGACTCGTCGAGAGACTGCAGCCGGGCCTGCAACGCCTGGGCGTCGGAGCCCATCGCATCGCGGGTGCGTGCGGCGCCGCCGAGGTTGTTTATCGCGCGGGCGGCGGCCTCGTCCACGGCGGCTATCGCTGCCGCCTCGCTTCCGAATGCCCGGACCGCAGAATCATAAGCCGAGCGCTCGGGGCTCGGGGCCTCGCCATCGCGCGGCGCTGCGGGTGGGGAGCGGAGTATGTCGCCAAGCTGAAGAATTCTGAGCGTGTTGGTCGTGAGGACCGCCGGGTCTGTGGCGTTCGCCGGATGCGTGTCGCTCTCAAGAGGCACGTTCATGGCGCCCGGAAGCGACTGTATCCCCGGAGCCTGCTGCGGCGCGGCGGCCGGCGCGGAAGCCGGCGCGGACGCCTCGGCCGGGGCGGCGTCGGAAGGCGCCGCTGCCTCTGCGGCTGCGGCATCGGGGGCCGCGGCCGAATCCGGCGCGGGCGGCGCCCCGCCGTCCTGTGCCCTGGCGCTCGCGGAGCCGAAAAGCACGGCGAGCCCGAGCGCTCCCGCTGCCGCGATGCGCCTCAGCCTGCCCTGGCCCGAATCAGAAAGCGTCCTTGCTGCGCTGCCCTTGCAGCCCTCCCGTGCGTTGTCCGTAACGGCGTCGTGTCTCAGTCTCACGCAAATTCCCTCCCTCTGTTATTGTTCCACCCTTCAATGAACGAATGTCATTTCTTCTTCTGCGAAACCGCGGGCGCGGCCTGGTCGGAGGTGCTTGGCACCGCAATCACGACCGGCGAGGTCGGCCCGAACTCCACCACGGCCTGCTGGTTGGACTCTCCGCGCTGGAAAGCCACCCCGTTCAGGCTGCGCGCAAGGCGCGCGTCCCTTAACGGGTCCAGGGTGCCCGGCGCCAGCTGGAAGAGCGCGTTCTCCGGGCGCACCCTTCCGTTCGGCTCCGTGACGGCCATCCACTCAAGGTCGCGGGACGGTGCGTCCACCCTGCGCACGCGGACCACGAAGTCCCCGGTGGTGCCATCTGTGAGGGTCACGTTCCTCATGACCATGCCGACATACCTGCTCTCGACGCTGCGCGGATCCGCGGGGTTGAGCAGCAGCAAGCCGGTCTGGGGCTGGATGTTCTGGAACATGAACCAGTACATGCTCAGGTTCAGGGGCCCGTTCGCCCTCTCGTACGCCTCGCGGGTCATCGCGCTCCCGCTTTCGGGCTGTATCATTATCCTTTCGGCTGTGAAGCGGATGCGCGTCTCGCGCCCCAGCGCCTCGCTGGAGCCCGTGAAGCGCTCCGATGTTATCGCGTCCTCTGGAACGTATGCCGAGAACTGCGGCCGGGGCGGCTCCGGTATCGGGCCGATGCGCTCGTCCGTGAGGCTCTCGATGCCGGTCTCTGTGATCGCTATCGCCTCCCTCGGGCCCATGCCGAGGTCGCGGCCAGTCGCCGAGGAATACGATGTCCGGAGAGACTGGGCTTCGGTTAGCATCTCCTGCGCCCTGTGCACGGTGTATGCGCGCGGGTCGGTCGAGCGCGCGAGGTCGCGGACGCGTATCGTCCTTGTGCCGCGCACAATGCGCTCGTTGAGGCGCGCCTCGAGCTGTGCTATTCTGACGTCGAGGACCGCCATCTGCAGGCGGTTGAGCTCGGTCTGGAGCTCGCCTATCCTGCTCGTCCTCGCGGCCGAATCTGCTATCGTGAGCGCCTCGGAATACGACTGCGACACCGCCCTCATGCGCTCGGAGAGCGTGTCGATGAGCGGCCTGTCCGTAGCGAGCCCGTATTCGCGGGCTATCGCGGTCATCCTCGTCCGCAGGGCCGTGTCGTCCTCCCTTGCCGTTGCGGGCGTGCCGCGCACTGGGTAGCTTGCCGGCGCCGCATCGAAGCCGCGGAGCAGCGACGGCGTGGAGCTGTCGTAGTGCATGAAGAGCAGGCGGCGGAGCTCCACATAGAGCTGGCCGTAGGGATACTGATAGACCGATTCGTGCGGCTGCGTCGCGAGGTCCCCGCTGAGTGGGTTCTCCATCGGCACAACGTGCTGGTCGACCGGGCTCACCATCGGCCTCTCCCTGCGGAGGACAGGCCTCTGGCCCGGGAACGGGGCGAGGCGCGGCGTCATGCTTTCAGGCCTCTGGTCCACGAACATCTGGTCGGGCCGTGCCCTCCATGCCGAAAGCGAGAGAGCGCGCGATACGCCCGCGACGCCCATCGTCGTCAGCGTGGACTCGGCGGCAGAGGGCGAGAACATGGTGCGCTCGTCCCTGAGGCTCGATATGAAGCTGAGATAGCGGAGCTCTGCGGCGGCCGCGCCCCTCCTTGATTCCTCGGGGGTGGCTACATCGCCTGCAAGCGCGACCCCCTCCTCCGACGGGGTCCCGTAGCCGTCCCTCGTCATGAACATGGCCGCGCCTTCGGTCCTGCTGAACGCGGAGGGCATCACCATCGTGACCGCGTCGTCGGCGAACCTTGCGGGCAGGTTCTGGTGGAAGGTCGGCGCGGTCTGCGGCACCGAGTAGTTCCATATGTATGCGCGCCTTGCGCGCTCAGCGAACCTTCTCGCCGAGTCGACGCGGGCGGTCGTCACCGAGGACGGGCGGAGCGCCGATGCGCCGAGGGTGAGCTCGGCCGCGCGCGTGGCGAGCAGGTCTATCGCCGCGTTATAAAGCATGTCGGACGCCTGCGGGATGCCGGCCGATGCCGGGGCCGCGGCGTTCGCGTCGAAGAGCGCCTGCGCGCTCCTCACCATCTCGTCGTCGGCGCTGAGTCCCGACGCCCTCGCGACGCGTATCGCCTCCTGGAGGATGCCGCGCGCGAGCGTGAAGCGCTCGGCAGAGTTCAGGTCGGCAGCGAGCCCCTCCGAGTAGGAGAGGTACTGCATCCTCGCGACGCCGCGCGATGCGCGGACCTCCGCGAGGCGCTGCAGCCCCGCGTCGGTCGAAAGCGGCGCGAGCCTGCGCGTCTGGTTGAACATCTGGTATACCGTATAATCGTACATGAGGGCGGAGTTCTGGCGGAGCATCGCCGCAAGCTCCCTCCTTCCCCTCGCAAGCTGGTCGGCGGAAAGCTCGGTTCCCTCCGGAAGCCCGAGATAGACGCGGATTGCCGACCTCTGCTGGGCGTCCGAGAGGCGCGCGAACGGATTCCTGTAAACGGGGTCGAGCTCGGGCTCCATGACCTGGAGCGCGAACGTCGAATATCCGGCCCAGAACTCGCCGCGCTGCGACTCGCTGAGGGACGACAGGTTGTGGCCCTGGGCGTAGTTCCAGAGGCTCACGAGAAGATGGACGTTTTGCGCATCGACGCTGACTGCGCGCTCAAGGTCGGACATGGTCCAGTAGGATACCGCGCCGGCCTGCGAGCTCATCGCGCCCGCTGCGGTGGCGCGCTCGGTCATCCGCGATTCGAGCGAGGCAGTGCGCCCGTCCGTCTCGGTTCGGCCGTTCGTTATGCGCCGGATTATCCTGCCCGTGGGCGAGCCGCCCTCGCGTATCGGGACGTTGTAGTACGTGCCCGCCTCGACGTGGTTGTCGCGCTCGGCCTGGCGCAGCTCGGCGCCGGTCGGAAGCGAGCTTCCGCGCACCTCGTCCCGTGTGGCGTTCGCGACCGGGACGATGTAGCTCGAGAGCATGAACCTGTAGAATGCCTGCTCGCGCCTGAATAGGTCGTATGCCGACTGCACGCTTGCGCGCGCCTGCGCGTCGTCGGTCTGCCCGGCCGCCCTCTCGAGGAGGTCGAGCGTGCGGACCATTGAGTTGTAGTCGAGGAGCCAGATGTCGATTACCCTCATCCTGAGGCCCCCGCTTGAAACGCTCTCAAGGAGCGCGCCGATGCGGCTGTTGGAAAGCATCGCGGTTATGCGCGCCGGAATGTCGGTGCCGTTCGCCACGACGAATGAGCCCCCTGCGATCTGCTCGAATTCCTGCTGGCGCGCGGCGTTCATGCGTTCGACCGCGGTGCCGTGCTCCGCGGTGATGAGCCTGTTCGCGTCGCGCAGCTTCTGCTCTATCGTGCGCGTATTGGGGCGCCGTGCCGTGAACTGCGCGCGGAGGTCCCGAAGGAGCCTTGACGCCTGCGTCCGGACGGGGGCGCTGCGCCCGCTGGATGATATGTCCTCGAGGTCCTGGAGGACCGCGGCATGCTGCTGCTCGAGCGTGAGCGATGCGGGGGCGGCCACCGGCGCCGCTGCGGGAGCTGCCGCGACCGGGGCGGAAGGCGCCGCCACGGGCGCTGCGGGAGCAGCGGGAACGGGCGTGGGAACCACTACAGGCGCAGCCGGCTGCGGGGCGGCGGCGGGGGCAGCGGCCGCGGGCCCGGACACCGCGGGAGCGAGAGCGGTCGCGACCGCATCGGCCGCGGGCCTGGTAAGCGCGATATTGAGCCTGAGCATGAGTTCCGCAAGGGCGGCATCGTCGATGCTGCTGTCGCGGTTGCGTCCTGTCAGTGCGGGGCGGTCGCTCCATGCGGAGTTGAGCCATGTGTTCATGGAGCGGAAGCGCTCTTCCCTCGTGGTGCCGCTGATGGGGATGCCGAGCGCAGCCGCGTTCGTCGCCATCGTATCTAGAAGCGCGGTCATGTTCGGGTCGGTGAACGTCACCATGGGCGGGATGCCCATTCCCCTCATGGAATCGAACTGGCCGCGTATCGCGGTAAGCTGCGTGACGAGGGTGTCCCTCAATGCCTGAGCCGCCTCAACAGAAACCCGGGGCTGCTCCGCGGCAGCCTCTCTCATCGCACCACCACTCATAGTAATACCACCAGCCAACGCGGCCGAGAGCAGCCACCTCCCGAAGAGGGAGTGCCTGCACCTAAGATACGGATTCCTCTGCGCAGCATTTAAATGTTCCCTGTCTGACGAGCCGGAATCGTGTGAAAGCCTTCTGGGTCCAACCATGTTATCCCGCCTTAATTACATTTAATTCTACTATTTAAAACAGAATGATTTATAAAACAATGTTTTCCACCATCGACGACTTATAGCCGCCGCTTCTCTCCGTAGGGTATTATGGCAGGATTACTATATAAATATGTTAGATGAGGCGAAACGATAAATAGCGTGGGGGCGGATTCGGCTCATGGAACTGCGGGGCATGATAGTGGATGTTTCCGGGGGCGAGGTTTTCCCGGGCATGGTCAGGTTCGACGGGAGGATACGGGAGGTCGTCCGGGCCGCAAGCGCGCCCGCCCGATTCATCCTGCCCGGCCTGATAGACGCCCACATGCATGTGGAAAGCACCATGCTGATTCCTTCGGAATACGCCAGGGCCGCCGTCAGGCACGGCACGGTAGCAGCCGTCGCCGACCCCCATGAGATAGGGAACGTCCTAGGCGGGCGGGGGGTGGGGTTCATGGTGAAAAACGGCAGGAAGACGCCGTTCAGGTTCTTCTTCGGGGCCCCCTCCTGCGTCCCCGCCACGGATTTCGAGTCATCCGGGGCGCGGCTCGGCCCGAAGGAGGTCGGGCGCCTCCTTCATTCGAAACGCATCAGCCACCTCTCCGAGGTGATGGATTACCCCGGTGTGATAGCACGGCGGCCGGATGTCATGGCGAAGATTGCAGCGGCAAAGGAATGCGGCAAGCCGGTGGACGGGCATGCGCCGGGCCTGCGGGGGGCCGAACTCGACAGGTACATATCGGCGGGTATAAGCACCGACCACGAATGCTGTATGCTCGGGGAGGCGCGGGAGAAGATGCGCAAGGGGATGAAAATCCTTGTGAGGGAGGGCTCGGCCGCGAAGAATCTCGGTGCCCTGCATCCCGTCCTCCGCGGGGGAAGCAACATGCTCTGCTCGGACGATTTGGAGCCGGGCGACCTGGTTGCGGGGCACATGGATGCGATTCTGAGGAAGTGCGTGTCGCTCGGCGTGCCTGCGATGGACGCGATCCGCTCCTGCACGAGGAATCCCCGCGAGCACTACGGCCTCGGGACCGGGCTTCTTCGGCCCGGCGACCCCGCGGATATCACGGTCGTGAAGGACCTGCAGTCGTTCAGGGTGCTGGGGACATACATCGGGGGAATGAGGGTTTTCGACGGCAAGAGGGCCCTTCTTCCGCGCGTGCGCGAACGCCCGCTGAACAATTTCAGGGCGCCCGCAATATGCCCGCGGGACATAGCATGCAAGCCAGCTGGGAACGTCCCGGTCATCAGGGCCATGGACGGGGAGCTGGTCACCGGGAGGCTGGATATCCCGGCTGATAGGCTGCGCGCCGAAGGGGCGCAGAAGATAATCGTGCTGAACAGGTACGGGAGGGCGAAGCCGGCCATAGGGCACATAAAGGGCTTCTCCCTGAAAAAAGGCGCGCTCGCGACAAGCGCCATGCACGATTCGCACAACGTCGGGGCCGTTGGAGCGGACGACGAATCGTTGTGCAGGGCCGTGAACGCGGTCGTAAGGATGAGGGGCGGCCTTGCGGTCTTCGACGGAAAGGCAACGCGCTCGCTCCCGCTTCCCTTCGGCGGGCTGATGAGCGGAAGAAGCGCTGCCGAGGTCGCCCGGAGGCATTCGGCCCTAAACGGGGCGGCGCGCTCGCTCGGCTGCCCCATGGAGGCGCCGTTCATGACGCTCTCGTTCATGGCGCTGCTCGTGATTCCGCACCTCAAGCTTTCTGACAGGGGGCTCTTTGATTCCGACCGCTTCGCATTCTTATAAAAAACATTCGCGGGGATGTGTTGCCATGAAATCCTTCACTGTATTATTGGCGGTGGCAGCCATCGGGCTGCTCATCGCAGGATGCACCACAACGGTGGAATATTCCGCGAACGCAAGCGCGAACGGCTCTGAGGGCGGCGCTGGGGGAGCCGGCACGCAAGGCGGCGCGGCCCAGCCGGCTGGAACCGGCGGCGCCGCTGCGCCGGGCGAAGCGGACGGGCAGGAAACCGGAACGCCCCCCGCAGATGAGCCGGCGCAGGGCATCTCCGGAAAGACGTATTCGGACCTCCTTGGTTCGGGCTCCGGAAGCCAGTGCACAGTCTCATACAAGGACGAGAACGGCGCTGCGGCCTCGCTGAAGCTCTATTTCGACGGGCAGAACAGCCTCAGGATGGAGCAAGGGACCGCATATGCGGACTGCCCCCTCGCGGTGATGGTATACAGGGGCGATTCCTCTGGCAACGGCATGCTTTACCTCACCTGCCCGAATCACGAGGAGGAGGCGCTCGGAACCGAGTTCGGGACGCACGAGCCCTGCGACTGGCAGTCGATGGATGTGGAAATCGAATGGGGCGGAATAGGAACGTCCAGCAGGGGCCTGGAGAACGGATACTCCTCCCCGATGCTCGAATATCTCGACTCGCCGGAATACACTTGCCAGCCCTGGGCGACGGACGCCTCCTTGTTCGAGACGCCCGGATATGTCTGCGACTGAGCGCAATATGCCCTTCGGGCCAAACCGCCCGGGGGGCTCAATCTTTTATTTGGTTGCATATCCAATAGAGAAACGCTTCTTGCGAAGTCAGTCTTCAAGCAGGGGTGGCGGAGCGGTCAAACGCGTTAGGTTCAGGGCCTAATGGCTTAGTGCCTTCAAGAGTTCAAATCTCTTCCCCTGCAAATTTTTTCACGTGCGCCCTATGCATTCGTCCATGCGTGCTTGGGGGGAGCCTTCACTTCCGGTATGCCACGTAGATGTCCGCCTCAATCATCGTCCCGTTGTCGTAGAAATGATGGGTGAAGTAGAGGTTCCCCGCATCGTCGAGCGTCGGCTCGCCCGCGAACTGCGATATTATAAGCTCGGGCTCCTGCCACTGGCCGCCCACCTTCTTCGAGCGGAAGAGCGCGGGGCTGCCCAGATAGACGCGCGTGAACCAGAACTCGTTGCCATCCTGCGAGATGAAGGGCCAGCCCTCTTCGCCCGGGGAATTCATTATCGCGAGATTCGCCGGGGGCCGCCATTTGCCCCCGGATTTCTGGGTGATCCAGATGTCCAAGCCGCCCTTTCCGCCTGCGCGTGCGGAATGGAAGTACATCGTGCCCCCGTCCGCGGAGATGTGCATCTCGCCCGCCTCGTATTCCTTCAGCTCGGGCGGCGCGGGCTGCCAGCCCGACCAGCTTCCGTTGGAAAATTCCGCGGTGAAGAGGTTCATGCCCACGTAGCCCTCGCGCGCCGAGCAGAACCATGCCGTATCATTCAGCACGAATAGGCAGCCGTCCAGTCCGAGCTTCCCGGGCTCGTTCAGCCACACGCGCTGGGGCCGGCCCCATTCGCCGCCATCTTTCTCGTAGGCGTATATTCCGGTCACGTTGTCGAAAAGCTGCTCCTCCACCGGGATTGCAGGGCTGGGGGTGAACCAGACGTAGAAGGTGTTCCCGTCTGGCATGATGAAGGGCGAGTCCTCTGCGCCCCGCGTGTTTATCGGCGGACTCAGCGGAACGGGCTGCTCGAATTCGTCCGAATGGAGGATGGGCGGGTAGATGTCATTTTCCGGAGTGACCTTGGCCGCCCCATCTGGAATCGCGCCCTCTCGGTCCGTTGCCGGGTAGGATGCGTCGGCCGGATGCGGGGCGCCGTTCCATGCACCATCGGCAGGGCTTGCTTCGCCATCGGCAGGCTGCCTTCCGGCGCATCCCGGCATTATTGCCATTGCGATGGCGAACAGGATAAGGAGAATTATTCGCGGCTTCATGGGGATATTCCGCACGCATGCGAAAATAAGCCTTCCGGCGGCTAATCGAAGAGGGCTGATTCCGCCTTTTTCACTTTCGGGGCGACGACCATCAGGCAGTAGGGCTGGCGCGGGTTTTTCCTGAAATAGTCCTTGTGATAGTCCTCCGCCGGATAGAACCTGTCGAGCATCCTTATTTCCGTGACGATGGGGTTCGCGTATTCCGCCTGCGCCCTTTTCACGAAATCCCGGACGGCCCTTCCCTGCGCCTCGCCCGTGTAGAAAATGGCCGAGCGGTATTGCGTCCCCTCGTCCGGACCCTGCCTGTTGAGGGTGGTCGGGTCTTGCGTCCTGAAGAAAAGCGAGAGGATTCTGCCGAGCGTTGCGGTCTCCGGGTGGAACTCCACGCGGACCACCTCCGCATGGCCCGTCTTGCCGCTGCACACCTGCTCGTACGTGGGGTCGGGAAGCGCGCCGCCCGCGTAGCCGGGCTCGACGGAAAGAACGCCGCGCAGCGTCCTGAACACGGCTTCGGTGCACCAGAAGCATCCCCCGCCGAGGACGATTTCTTCCGTCTTCAGCCTGCCCGCGGGCACGAAGCGGAGCGAGAGCGAGTTCACGCAGTGGCGGGTGTTTTTCGGCGTGAGCCGCTCTCCCGCGAACACGTGGCCCAGATGCCCTCCGCAGCCGGCGCACTGGATTTCGGTCCGCCTGCCGTCGGAGTCCGGCATCCGCTTCACCGCGCCCGGCAGTTCGTCGTCGAAACTGGGCCAGCCGCAGCCCGAGCGGAACTTGTCCTGCGAGCGGTAGAGCGGCGCGCCGCAGCGGCGGCACAGGTAGAAGCCTTCGGCGAAATGACTGTCGTATTCGCCAGAGAACGGCGCCTCGGTGCCCTTGCGCAGGAGTATCCGCTCTTCCTCTTTTGTGAGCTTCGCGAACGCCCTTTTTTGCGCCATCGGCTATTCCTCGCCGTCGCCCGTCTTGCCGAACTCGATCTGCTGCCTGCTGAACACGCGGACTCCGGAGGGCACGTTCCGGTTCACCACCACGCCCGAATGTATCTCGCAGTTCGCGCCTATCAGCTTGCCGGGCATCGTGCACGATAGCACGCCGAACTTGGTGTTGTCCCCCACGAACGCGCCGAGTTTCTTCCTGCCCGAGTTCACCCAGCCCTTACCGGTGAGCACGTTGACGTTGTCTGCGTCGAAGCGGAAATTCGCAATCTGCGTCCCGGCGCCGAAGTTCACGCCCTCCCCTATCACGCTGTCGCCGATGTATGTCAGGTGCTTGGCGTTCACGCCGTCATGCAGTATGCTGTTCTTGACAGTCGTGCCCGGTCCTATCGAGCAGTTCCGTCCTATGGAATTGAACCCCTTGAGGTATGCGTTCGGGCCGATGACCGTGCCGGCGCCCACGTACGCGCAGCCTTCTACGAAGCTGTTGATGATTCTGGCGCCCTCCTCCATGACGACCTTGCCGTTGATGGTGGAGTTCTCGGCCTGCCCGCTCCGGGCCTCCATCGCGGTGAGCAGGTGCTCGTTGGCATCCAGCAGGTCCCATGGGTATGCGATATCCCTCCAGAATCCGTCCACGACGACGCCCTTCGCGCCGACAAGGAGGTTCACGACCTCGTATTCGCCGCGCTCGGATTTCGGAGTCGAGCGCAGCTCGGAGAACACGGTCGGCTCCATGCAGTATATGGACAGGTTCGCAAGGTCGGATTTCGGGTGCGCGCCCTTCTCCTCGAACATGCTTATCCGCCCGTTGGAGAGCTCGGCCACCCCGTAAAGGTGGGGGTTGGCGACCTTTTTCAGCCCGACAGTGATGCCTCCTTCGTGCGCATCTATGACCGAGCGCATGGCGCTGGCTTCGGTGACGATGTCGCCCGCAAGGACCAGGAACGTGTCGCTGACGTGCTTCTCCGCGCATAGGAGCGCGGTGCCGGTCCCGTTCTCCTTCCCCTGCTCCACGAACGTGAGCTTCAGCCCGGTTTCTGCGGACTCGAGGCACTCGACCAGCCTCTCCTTCATGTGGCGGACGACCACCACCGCCTCGGTCACGCCCGCCTTCCGCGCCTCGGATAGCAAATGAAGGATGATGGGCTTTCCGCCCGCGACAAGCATGGGCTTGGGCCGGGTCTCGGTTAGAGGGCGCAGGCGCAGCCCGTCACCCGCCGCAAGAATGACCGCCTTCATGGATGCTTATCGCCTGCGACTATTTAAGACGGTTGTGATTTAATCACACATATATTTATAAATTGTAACAGAATAAATCATATGCATGCGCCTCAAAAGAACGCTCGCCTATTCCGGGGGGGAGATAGAGAAGCCGAACGTAATCCGGAGGCTCGCTTTCACGGCGGCCCTTGCGCTGCCGCTGCTCTGCTCATGCGCCGCGCACGCCGCGCCCGACCGGACGGGCTTTTCCTACAGGGCGGCTGAGGAAACCCGCGCGGCCGCGGAAAAAGGCCGCCAGAGGACGCTGCAGAGGCGCGCCTGCGGGGCCGACCTGGGCGGCGCGCTCATGAACGGGGAGAGGGCGAAGGAGGCGGTGTGCAGGTTCGGCCGTGAATATGTCATGACCGAGATGGCGGATGCCGAAGGCAACCTCAGGAGGTCGCTCATCATCATCGAGCGCCCGCAGGCGGCGGAGGGGGACGCGCAGCTCTCCCTCAGGATGCACACCACCAGGACCGACATGGACGGCTTCGCCGCGAGGGGCATAGCGGACTGGGAGCCCACGGAGGACTCGGTATTGATTCTCACGAAAAACGACAGCACGCTCACCCGCATCCCGAACGAGGGCATGGGCGAGACCGTTCCGGCATACGTGATGCCCTTCGATGCGCGCGGGCTCGGAAGGGCGGGCATGGTGTATCATTCCGGAATCCTTTTCATCGCGCCGCGGGGCGAGGGCGTGATTGCCATTTCTTTCTCGGGCGAAATGCGCAGCGTGGCCCTGCCGCTGCGCTCTGAAAGGGCCGATGCGGGCTTTTTCACCAGGGGCGGGAGCCTGGTTTTCGGAAAGGCGGGCGCCGAGGAGACCGCAATATCGGTGAACGGGGGCATAGACTCCATAACGCTCAGAAGGATAAGGTAGCGGGAAAGAGAAGGAAGAGAAAAAGAAAGGCGGTAGGGCCCGGCGCTTCAACCCCGCTCCGCCGGCCTCGGCCTGCGGACCGACGCTATAGAGATGCGGTCCTCGTCCGGGTTCCTGAGCATCGCGTTGTACGCCGTCACATAGCCGCGGGTGAAGTCGGCGAAGCCCTCCGTGCCCGGCCTCACCACCGCCCCCTCGGGCGTGGTTATGGCGAGCACCTGCTCGGGATGCTCGCGGAGCATGGTGCGGAACTGCCCTATCCTGCTCCCCTGCACGGTCGTCATGCCGCGCGCGGTAAGCTCGCGGTTGGTCTCCACCCGGTATGTGCGGTCGTCGACCGTGACCTCATAAACGAAAGTCCTGACCGGCGCGGGGGCGGGCCGCTCCGCAATCCGCGGCACCGGCCTCTCGGGGCCTGTGAGCATCGTGCCGTGGAACAGCGCGCCCACCTGGTCGCGGTTGAGCTGCGAAAGCCGCGTGGTCGAGCCGGACACCTCGTTCCAGCGCGCCATTATCGCGTTGATGTCGTTCACCCAGTTGGACTGCTGCGCATTGAGCTGCACGTTCTGGCCGCTCCGGAGCCTCTGGACTATGTCCAGTATCTGGCGCGCCTGGTCGTCAGTGTAGCCCCGCGCCGTCAGCCGCTCGGTGAATATCCTTTCCTGCTCGGTCTGCCTCCTCTGCTGAGTCTGCGCCTGTGCCATCATACCACCTCAAAGCCCTCTTGATCGCCTGGACTCCGCCGGGGCGACCTCCGCTATGCGGACGTCGGGCCTTCCGACGAACCCCCCGCCCGAGCTCGTCCGGGCGAGGTATGAGTCCCTGAAATCGTCCAGGCGCGCATTGGGCGGCCTGCCATTGAACGCGAATGTTTCGGCGCCCGTTCCCTGCATCCGGACGTCGGAATGGACAATGGCGCCGCCGGGCTCTACTAGCCGGTTGTTCAGCAGGAGGTCGTGGAGCCGCGCCTGGGCCGCCATGGGATCCCGCGGAAGCCTCTCGGGAAGGCCGACGCGGTATGTCCTGCCGGCAAGCGACACGTCGTAGAAGTATGCCTCGGTGCGGGCCGGGGACCTTTGGATGCGGGGCATCGGACGGCTCTGCTGCTGGGCCTCGTTCAGCTGCCTCAATACCTCGTGAAGCATTTCCCTCAGCGTTTCCCGCTGCTGCGGGGTGAGGTTCACAATGGGAATCCGGTTCACCATGTCCCGAAGCTGCTCGATCAGCCTGTCCATCTGCGTCTCCTTCTGCGTTTCCGGTACCGGCGGCCTTTGTCTTTGTGCCATATTATCACTTCCAGCGACATATATATTCGATGATAAGCTTTTTAACAGGCTTATCATCAGATATGATATGCTTGAGAGAGACAGAATCAGCGACATATTATCAGGCTACAAGAAATTCAAGATAGCGACCATCTGCTCGCATTCCTCGCTCCAGATTTTCAAGGGCGCCCGAGAGGAGGGCATCAAGACTATTGGCATCGTCCAGAAGGACAAGCGCAGGCTCTATGAGTCGTTCCCCCTGGGCCGCCCGGACGAGTTCATCGAGGTTGACAGCCTGGGCGACATACCACTCGACTACCTTGTCGACGAGGAGGCCATAGTGATCCCCCACGGCTCGTTCGTGGAATACGTGGGCGCTGCGTTCGACGATTTCCCGGTCCCGGTCTATGGAAACCGGCAAAGCCTCATGTGGGAACGCAGCCGCGAGCTGATGTTCAAGTGGCTGAGCAAGGCGGGCATCAAGACGCCGCGCATCCTTAAGCCGGAGGACATAGACGGCCCCGTGATGGTCAAGTTCCCGGGCGCGAAGGGGGGGCGGGGCTATGTCATCGTGGATTCCGAGGAGGATTTCCGCAGGCGCGTGAAGGAGAAGGAATACATGATACAGGAGTTCCTTATCGGCGTCCGCGCATATCCGCATTACTTCTTCAGCCCCTTCAGGGGCCGGGCCTACAAGACCAGGGACGGCGAGCTTGAGCTTCTCGGCGTGGACCGGCGCGTGGAGAGCAGCGCGGACGAGATTGCGCGCGCGGTGTCAATCGGCATGGACCCGAAGATGTCGTTCACCGTGATTGGCAACGAGCCCCTGGTGCTGAGGGAATCGCTCCTCGCGGAATACATGGACATAGGGCGCAGGATTAGCGAGACGTCCTTCGACCTCTTCGGGGGCCTCATCGGCCCC
The DNA here is from genome assembly GCA_964647855.1 of Microcaldota archaeon. GTDB lineage: Archaea > Micrarchaeota > Micrarchaeia > Anstonellales > Bilamarchaeaceae > Bilamarchaeum. Next base: position 148,198 of record CAZYJW010000003.1, read on the forward strand.
TTCTGCGTGGAGACGATAATCACCGAGGAGCTGCAGATTTACGCGTTCGAGATAAGCGCCCGCATCGTGGCGGGCACGAACGTCTATCCGGAGGGCTCCCCGTATTCCGTTTACTACTACAAGGAGCCCATGAGCGCGGGAAGGCGGATAGCGAAGGAGCTCAAGCGCGCGTCGAGGCTGAAGAAGCTGGCGCAGATAGTGTATTGAGAGTGCGCCTGCGGTGATTTGGGATGCCTGAGGGGAAAACGGTTCCGAAGCATATCGCGATAATTCCTGACGGCAACCGAAGGTGGGCGAAACGGAAGGGGATAAGCAGGCAGGAGGGCTACGCCATCGGCATCCGCAAAATCGGGGACGTCCTCAAATGGTGCAAGGAGGCGGACGTGCGCATGGTCACCATGTGGGGATTCTCCACCGACAACTTCAAGCGCGACCGCGACGAAGTGGGCGGCCTCTTCGAGCTCTTCAAGGAGAACCTGAGGAAGGCCCTTGAGAGCGACGACCGCAACAAGGACGAGCTGCGCGTGCGCTTCTTCGGAAGGCTGGGCCTGTTCCCGAATGAGATACAGGACATGATCCGGAAGGCCGAGGAGGCGACCGCCTCCGGCGAGAGGAGATACCAGCTCAACCTCCTGCTCTCCTACGGCGGGCGGGAGGAGATGGTGGATGCCGTGAACGCCATCATCAGGGAGGGCCTGCGCGAGGTGGACGAGGACGCCATCGGCGCCCACCTGTATACGAAGGGGCTCCCGGACCCGGACCTGATTATCCGGACATCCGGCGAGCAGAGGCTCTCGGGCCTGATGCCGTGGCAGAGCTGCTACAGCGAGTTCTACTTCTGCAGGAAGCTCTGGCCGGATTTCTCGAAGCGCGACTTCGGTGCGGCCCTCTCCGAGTTCTCGAGGAGAAGGCGAAGATACGGAAAATGAGTCACTGCCCGCCTTCCGGTTGCGAGAGCCTGCGTTTGTAGCGCTCCATCATCTCACGCACCATCTCGGCCTGGTCGGCCGCGAAGAATATGTGCGAAATGCCGTAGCAGAGTACCGCAGGGAGCAGGAGAAGTGCCCGCGCGGTCTGGCTCGGGGACACCACCATGAGCGCGATGAAGAGGAACATCCCGAGGCCGAAGAGGAAATGGAACTTGTAGATGTATGGGGGGATGTACGGCCGGACGACGTGCTTCTTCTCGCCGGAATCCGACCAGTCGTCGGTGAGGACGGTGTATGTGGACTTGAAGGGGGTTGGCCCGGACGAATGGACGGCGGGGTTGAAATCGGCGTGCGCCGCGGCCGCGTTCGACACGCAGAGGAGCAGGGCAAGGCCTATCACGAGATTGACGCCCAGGAACGCCTTTGCGGCCTGGGCTATTTCAAGCTGGCCGATGCCGAACATGGTGATAGTGAGTATATGGGGATGTAATTAAAAAGATGGCGGGGGCGGCGGGCAAAAGCGGGCGGCATGAATATAAAACGTTGCCAAGAGTTCATATCTCCATTGTGCCGCAGTAGCTCAGTGGGAGAGCACACCGCTGAAGGCTTTTAGGGAAAAATACCGCCAGTTTTGGGGCGCCTTTTCCTAAAAGGCGCAAACGGTGGGGTCGCTTGTTCAAATCAGGCCTGCGGCAATTTTCTTTCGTTCCCAGTTCGGGGCTTCCTGTTTTGCATGGGAAATTGCGCAACTTGAACGGTTCGCCGTTCAAGGCCTGCGGCAGTTTTTTCTTTTTCCCGCCATGTTTCGAATCTCGTATTTTTTGAGGTTCGACCACACCATTTAAATTACATTCCGCCCCGTATCCTGTCATGAAGCTTCACATCCCCCCAGCCTACAAGCCGGTCCTCGACGTGCGCAAGACCGAGATGGCCATCGTGTCAATCAAATCGACCTTCCAGGACAGGCTCCAGGAAAGCCTCAACCTATGGAGGGTGTCTGCGCAGAAGTTCGTCAGGCGGGGCACGGGCATCAACGACGACCTCAACGGCACGGAAAGGAAGGTCTCCTTCGACATGAAGGATATACCGGGGGTGACGATGGAGGTCGTGAACTCGCTTGCCAAATGGAAGAGGATGAAGCTAGCCGAATACGGCTTTCGGCACGGGGAAGGCCTCTGGACGGACATGGACGCCCTGAGGTGCGACGAAGAGCTCGACAATCTCCATTCCACATATGTCGACCAGTGGGACTGGGAGAGGGTGATATCCGCGCAGGAGCGCAATCCGGACTTCCTCAGGATGGTTGTGGGGCAGATTTTCGACGCGATGAAGAGGACGGAACGGAGCGTGAGCGACCGCTTCGACATCGCGCCCATCCTCCCGGATGAGATTCATTTCGTGACGACGGCCGAGCTCGAGGAAACGTATCCCGAGCTTACGCGGAAGGAGAGGGAGAATGCGGTCGCGAAGATAACCGGGGCGGCTTTCATCTCGCAGATAGGCTGGCCGCTGAAGGACGGCAGGCCCCATGACGGCCGCGCGCCGGACTATGACGACTGGAAACTGAACGGCGACATCATCGTGTGGAATCCGGTGCTCGAGAGCGCGCTCGAGCTTTCTTCGATGGGAATCCGCGTGGACAAGGAGTCCCTGCTCGCGCAGCTTGCCGCGGCGGGCGACATGGACAGGCTCTCGCTGAGGTTCCACCAAATGCTCATGGAGGACAGGCTTCCGCTCTCGGTGGGCGGGGGGATAGGCCAGTCCAGGCTTTCCATGTTCCTCCTCAGGAAGGCCCACATAGGAGAGGTCCAGGCGTGCGAATGGCCCGACGAGATGAGGGCCGAGGTCGAGAGGGACGGGAGGATAAAGCTGCTCTGAAGAAGGCGCAGGGCGGCGGGAATGAGTTGCTGTTTTCCCAGATTGCGGATTGATTGGTGGATATGATGAAAATAGAGGATATGACATGCTGCTCCTGGCATTCGCCCAGGAACGCGATAGTGAACATCAGAACGGGGGCTCCGGTGCCCAGGGAGGTCCTCGACAGGATACCTCCGGGAAAGGCCAAGGACGACATGATGTATTCCGGGAACATGTGCGACCCCTGCGCGAAGAAGTTCGCCGGGGGGGAGTGGGCCCCGATGAACGAAACCATCATGGACCCCCCTTCGGGAGGCCGGGGCGGGGGCTATTCGCCCTAGAAAACGTGCGCGAAGGCGAGCGCCGAAAGCAATGCGATGAGGTACATCGCGGGGTGGATTTCGCGCCATCTTCCGGCGACGCCCTTGAGGAAGACGTAGCTAATCGAGCCCACCGCTATCCCGTGCGATATCGAGAACGTGAACGGTATGGTCCCGAGCGTGAGAAGGGCGGGGATGGCCTCGGTGTCATCAGAGAAATCTATTTTCCGAAGGCCCGAAAGCATGAAAAGCCCGACAATCACGATGGCGGGGGCCGCCGCCTCAATCGGTATCGCACGTATCAGCGGGAAGAAGAAGATGGACAGAATGAAGAGGGCGCCCACGCCTATCGCGGTGAGCCCGGTCCTTCCGCCCGCCTCTATGCCCGTGGCGCTCTCGAGGTAGGTCACAAGCGACGGCACGCCGAGCGCCGCCCCGGCCATCCCGCCGACGCCGTCGGCGTCGAGGGCCTTGCGGAAGCCCTTGACCCTGCCGCCCTTCTCCTCGAATCCGGATTCCGTGAGCAGGGCGATGTTCGTACCGAGGCAGTCGAAGAACGAGATTATGAAAAAGGACCATACGACTGGGAGCATGCCCGGATCCAGCAGGGAGCCGAAATCGAGCTTCAGGAGCAGGGGCTCTACGGATGGCGGCATGCTGAAGATTCCCTGCGGCATCGGCGCGAGTCCGCTCGCCATGGCGATTGCGGCGGTCAGGATGACGCCCAGGAAAAGCCCGCCCCGGACGCGCCGGACATGCAGGAGCGAGCAGAGGAGGAACCCCACGACCGCAATCATGGCCGGAGGCGAGCGCAGGTCCCCGAGCTCCACGACTGTCGCCGGGCTCGTGACCACGAAATGCGCGTTCTGCATGCCGATGAAGACCAGGAACAGCCCGAGCCCGGCTATGAGGGCGTGCTTGAAGCTCTCGGGAACGGCCTCGCTTATCTTCATGCGCGAAACCGAAATCAGGAACACGAGGAAGGCCGCGGTGAAGACCGCCGCCAGGGCCGCCTCCCACGGGACGCCCATCCCGAGCACCACGCCGTATGCGAAATATGCGTTGAGCCCCATCCCGGTGGCCATGGCCAGGGGGCGGTTCGCAATCAGGCCCATGAGCACGCAGCCGATTCCCGCCGCGAGCGCGGTCGCGGTGAAGACGGCGTCGAAAGGCATGCCAGCGTCCGCGAGTATCGAGGGGTTGACCACCAGGATGTAGGCCATGGTGAAGAAGGTCGTGAGCGCGGCTATCATCTCGGTTTCGAGCGAAATCTTGCTCCTTTTCGGTTTTTTTTCAGGCATGTGCGTATGCACCGGGGCTGAGCAGGAATTCCGGGCAAGATTATTAATGCTGAGGGGGCGGGCGCTTGCCGAGATCTGAAATTATCGAAAGCAGCCGCGGGTAGCTCGTGAAGCCCGCGCCCTCGTTGATATGCCCCGCGCCGTGCTCGACAATCAGCTCGCATCGGGGGCCGAGCAGCTTCGCCATGCGCTTTCCCTCTTCGAGCGGAATGAACGGGTCGTTGTCCGAACAAACCAGGATGAAGCGCTCCGCCCCCTCCCGTATCTTATCCCAGTCGAATCCCTTCTCGACAAAATTGCGGATTTGGGGGATGCCGAGGTCCTTCGCGAATCCGGCGACCAGGACGACCGCCTTCGCCTTCTCGCCCGGCGCGAACGATTCGAGGAGGCGCAGTATCGTGGGGCCGCCGAGGCTGTGGCTCACAAGCACCCACTCGTCCTTGGGCTCGAAGCGCGGGACGAGGCTTCGCGCTGTGGCGAGCCAGGCTTCGAGTTTCGGGTCGTCCGTTTCGGGGAAATCCGGGCTAAGTACATCGAAACCCGAAACACGCAGCTCGTCATGCAGCCAGCCGCTCCAGCAGCTGCGCCCGTTTCCGCCCCAGCAATGGAAAAGGAAACATCTCATTTACGGCACCAGTGAAAAGCCTATAAATCCAGCAGAACAATAATTATAAGGGATGTTTATGGCGCAAGCTTCCGAAACCGAAACGCCTGAAACGAGGACGTATTCTCTGACTCCTGAGCAGTTCGACAGGTTCATGGCGGATATGCCTGATCTGGCTTCGTTCGTGCATCTCGATGCCAGGATTGAGCTGGGCCAGTCCTACAGCACAGGCACCATCGCACGGGGAAGCACCCAGGAGGAGAGGGAGCGGCTTGGCCTCTCCGGACGGCCGGAAGATTCGGTCGCATCGCTGCGCAGATATTTCGACAGGGAGACCGCATCGCCGACCCGCTATACCATAAGGACGGACGACCCGGCAATCCAGGCGAAGCTGCAGGACATGGGAATCACAGGTGCCACGGACCAGGAGCGGATGCTCCCGGTGACGGAGAGGATGCGGGAGCTATTGGACGAAGCGCGGAGACGGCGCACGGTAAGCGACGGAACTCTGGAAAGGCAATTCGACTGGATTATGTACCGCCCGGATGGCCAGACAATCCGGGAGTTCCTGTTCGCGGGGATGTCAAACGCAATCCAGCAGCCCACATGTACGCTCACACCAGAGCAATTCAATCAGCTCATGCAGCGCGAGGACATGAGGGGCCTCGTGGCGCTGGACGATCTTGTTGCCCATATAGGCCCAAGCGGCAGCTACAGCATGGTGTATATCCAGACCGACAACAGAGTATTAGGGCAGGGGGCCATTGCCACCGCGGAATCCCATTACAACCGTTTCACCGGCAGGCCCGAGAGCTATGTGCTAAGAACCAGCGACCCCCGCATCCTGAACGCGCTCCGCGACATGGGCATCCAGCCCCAGACCGACGCCGCGCGGGCGCCGGAGACAGCGCATGATGCACGCCAGGGGCGGCAGTCAGGGCGCCGCTAATCAAAGCAGCTTCAGGGAGCCGAAAACGGCGTCGAGCGCCCTCTCGTCCCAGGGCCCCGCCGCGAAGCAGGTGAGCGTGTTGGGCGAGAGCTGGGTATGGCCGGCGTCGCGGATGATTTCGCAGGGGATGCCGGCGGCCTTCCCCTTGTTGTAGAACCCGAGGAGCTCCTCCTCGCTCTGGACCTTGAGGACTATCTTCATCTGCCCCTCGGCCTCCCACGCATGCGCGATTTCCGGATGCGCCTTCGCGACCTTCTTGTACGCCGAGAGCGAGGCGTGGCTCGACTGGGCGGCAAGCTTGCCCTTTCCCATGCCCAAATCCGCTCGCACCACTATGGTCTGCTTGTACACGAGGATACGTAGGAATGGAAAAATTAATATCGTGATGTCAGCCGGCCCTACCCGAGCCGGTTTCCGGGCCCTTGGCGGCCTCCGGGGGCTGGGGCGGGCGCGACGCGCGTGCGCTCGTGATTTCCACGACGTTCTCCGGCAGCTCCCGCCGGGGGGCGAGCATGGCTGCGAGCGAGAGGGCTGCATCTGCCAGATGGAGAGCCTTGTCGATTCCGGATGAGTGGCGCCCCTCCGTGACGACATAGGTGCGCTCGGTCCTCGGCTCCCAGTCAAAGCCGGTCGTCCCGTCGGTTTTCGTGAAGGGGAACCGCTCGTATGCGTCCCGTGGCGGTGAGCCGGGCGCCGGCATCTTCATCAGGCTGAGGTCGAAACCCATGCCGCTTACAACGGAGTCGAGGTCCGTGTCGATGGTCCTGTCGGCGGTAGAAATCTCAAGCCTGGCCGCGGTTCTTAGGCCTCCGCCCGGCGCGCGGACGATTTCAAGCCTGCCGCCATAGTTGTCCCGGAGGGTTTCCTGCGCCTCGGCGAACCTGTGGTAGGCGCCGGAGGGGTCGCGCGGGAAGAAAGCCCTGAAGGCGTCCATGATTTCGTCCGCGGAAACCCGGATTAGCCCCTCGCCCATTGGCCCGGCCTGCCGGAAGCCCTGCAGGCGGGCGGAAAACGGCTTCGTCCTTTGGGCAATTCTTTGTCCGGACATGGGTATCTGTGTAATCCGCCGCATGCAACCATTATAAACCGCTGTCACGGAAATACCCGCATGGTCGAGGCGATGCTGGGGACAGCCATCAAGCTGATTGCCGCCGTGGTGATAGGGCTCCTCATAGGCTTCTCCAGGCGCCACAAGCCCGCGGGCCTGCGGACTTTCGCCCTTTTCTGCCTCGGATGCACGATTTTCACGCTCATCTCCATACAGTTCACGGCGCCCTACAACGACCCCTCGCGCGTGATAGGCCAGATAGTGACCGGAATCGGCTTCCTCGGCCTCGGCGTCATCTGGAGGACGGGGATAAGCCAGCCCACCGGGCTCACGACCGCGGCCGCCATATGGGTCACGGCCGGAATCGGAATCCTCATCGGGCTCGGCATGTGGCTCGAAACGGTTATCGGCACGGCGCTGATGATAGGCCTGCTGTATTCCAAGGAGCCGCTAAAAAAAGCCCACATAGAGGAGTAGGCGGCGCGCCCGGACATGGCTCATGGAAGCTTCCAGTATTTCTTGTTCTTCACGAAGTTCTTCTGCGCTTCAAGCAAATCGAGAATGAAACCCTCGTCGGTGGGATGGAGCTTCCTGAGCACGCGGTCCGCCGTGGCGGGCCCCACGCCGTATGTCGAAAGGGCTATTAGTGCCCGCTTTCCGAAGGAGCGTATGAGCCCGGCCGAGTATTCGAGGTCGTGGCGCGCCTCGCCCTCGCGGTTCACCAGGGCGAGCGACGCCGCGCCGCACTTGTGGCACGCGACCTTCTCTGGCGCTCCGGCAAGGTGCATGAACCTGCCCGCGCCGCAGTTGAGGCAGCGCAGGCGCAGGGTCCGCGAGAGCGCGTTCTCCCGGAACGCGGACACTATCCGCTCGCGCGGCGCGAAGGCGCCCACCGTCTCTGCGCCCGAGACGCGCTCTATGCCTATCGCGGAGAAGAAGCTGGCCTTCTTGCGGCGCTCCACCACGAGGCGCAGCTTCCCCGACCGGACGCCAGAAAGGACCCTCTCCGCGCCCTCCACGTCGAAATACCTGAAGAAGACGGAGCGCATCGCCTCCTCGTAGACCACCGAGTTGCGCATCGCCTGGATGAAGCGGCTCCCGACGTTCGCATCCTCGGAGAGCAGGCCGAACATCCTTCCGACATGCAGGAACTTGAAGCGCAGGAGCGAGGAATGCGCGAGGGCGTCCTCAAGCTCGCGCCGCACCCCCCCTATGCCCCGGAATGCGCGCTCCGCAAGCTCCGGGTTCAGCGGGAACGGCGCCTTGGCCATGATTCGGTACGGGTCGGCGACGCATATCACGCTCTCCCCTATCAGCTCGGAGAGGCGCTTCGAGAAGACTCGCGAGAGGGCCTCGTTTATCTTCGTGCCAAGGCACGCGTGTATGATGATGAGGTCGTCCACGGCCTCGATGACTATCGTCTGGTGGTCCGGAAGCGGGGAGACGTCGCGCTTCGCGCCGCGCATCCTCCCAACGCCCTGAGCCACCTCGAAGGACACGGGGATGTCCTCGCCGGCCCATGAAGGGACCATGATGTCGCTCGCTCCGGTCGGGACCGCGAGCACCTCGGAATCCGTGATGTCGACCACGCTCCAGGCCGAGCCGTGGGAGAGGAAGTTCGAGCCGGATTCCAGGTTAACCACGAACTCCTCGTCCAGGCTGGATATCACCCGGTTGGAGGCGATGTCCTTCATCAGGAACCTCTTGGCCTTGGGTATGGTGCTCAGGAAGGACGAGTAGTACGTTCTTGCGCGCGTTTTCGCCCGGATGGAGACGCTCCGCGGGCCTTCGTCGTAGAAGATGATGCCCTCGGAATAGAGCTGAAGGGCAACCATGCGGAGCTTGTCGTATGTGATGCCGTATGCGTAGGAGCGTGAAAGAATGGAGTGCGCCTCGGCGAGGTCCATCCTCCCCCGGTCGAGGCAGAGGCCGGCGAGCTGGTGGGCTATCACGTCGAGGGCGCCCCGCTCCACCCTGCGGGGCTCCATCCACCCGTTCCGCGCGAACGCGGCTATCACCTCGCTCTCGAGCATGTCGTCGAAGTCGGAGGGGAAAACGATTCCCTTAGGCGTCCTCCCCAGGCCGTGGCCGGAGCGGCCGACGCGCTGGATGAGGCGGAACACCTGGTGGGGCGAGCCGTTCTGCACGACCAGCGAGACGTCCCCAACGTCTATCCCCAGCTCCAGCGACGAGGTGCAGAGAATCGATTTCAGCTCCCCGGACTTGAAGCGGTCCTCGGTCGACTGGCGCACCCCCTTGGCGAGGGAGCCGTGGTGGACGCCTATCGGCGCGCCCATCTTCATGAGCGACGCGCCGAGCTCCTCGGCGCTGCTGCGGGTGTTCACGAAAAGCAGCGAGCGCTCATTGGAGCAAAGCTCCCGGATGCGGGCGAGCTTCGCATCCTGGGAAAGGACGCGCTCCACGCCGATGTCCATTTCGCGCCCCTTTCCGGCCTCGCAGAGTGCGTATTTGCGCTCGCCGAAGAGGAGGCCCGCCGCCTCGGATTCGTCCGCGACGGTCGCGCTGAGGCCGATGCGCTGGAAGTCCGCCACCAGCGCGAAGCGCTCTAGCCCCATGGAGAGCTGGGCGCCCCGCTTGTTGTCGAGGATGTCGTGGACCTCGTCCACTATCACGAAGCGCACGTGGGCGAGATGGTTCCGCATGACGCGCCCGAGCAGGAGGGCCTGCAGGGATTCCACGGTGGTGAGCAGGACTTTCGGGGGCTCCCGCCTGTGCTTCGCCCGCTCGTGCATGGTCGTGTCGCCAGTGCGGATGTCGTGGGATATGCCGAGCCGGTCGCACCACCACCCGAAGCGCTCCTTCAGGTCGCGCGAGAGGGCTCGAAGGGGGGTTATGTAAAGCGCCTGGATGCCCCGGGCGCCGCCCTCCCGCCCCTGCGCCTCCTTGATTTTTTCCAAAACGGGAAGGAGGGCGCTTTCGGTCTTGCCCGAGCCCGTGGGCGCGAGTATCAGCACGTTCTCGCCGGAGAGGACCTTAGGTATCGCCAGCTTCTGGATGGGGCTGAGCTCCCCGAACCTTTCCCTGACCAGCTCAACTACGCTCGGCATGTGATACCTGGCCTATTGGCCCTGCGAATAATAAGAACATGACTGCGCGCTCAGCCGAGCTCTATGATGACGACGCCCCGGTCCTCCTCGCCGCGCTCCTTGCCGCCCGGCACCTCTTCCGGAATCCGCTCTTCCCGCTCGATGGACGGCTGCGGGCGCTCGTCCCTGCGCCCTTTCCGCCCCCTCCCCGGGCGGTCTTCGATAAGGGGGATTTTCCATGCAGGGGGCACCCAGGAGGGCACGTAGGACTGCTCCCCTTTTCCGGGCGCCTCGCCGCACCGCTGGCCGGCCGGCTTCTGTTGCCCGAAATGCAAGTTCATGAGGTTGATTGGGAAAACACAATTTTTAAATATATGTCACAGGGGCCGGAATAGGGGTTTATAAAACAAGCAAGGCATTATTCCACGTCGGAAGATAGAACGATTGGGTGCATCAGCCATGGACGAAAGCGAGCTAGCGCTTTTCCGGGAGGCGGGGAGGATGGCCGCCAGGATACGCGAGGACAGCAAGAGCCTGATTATGGTCGGGGAGCCACTGCTTGAGATTGCTGAAACCATCGAGAAGATGATAATCGACGAGGGGGCGAAGCCGGCCTTCCCGGTCAACATCTCGATAAACGACATAGCCGCGCATTACACGCCCGAGTTCGGCTCGGAGGCCGCCCTTGGCGAGAAGGACCTCGTGAAAATCGACCTCGGCATAGACGTCTCCGGGGCGCTCTCGGACACGGCCTATACCATAGACCTAGACGGCGGGAACGCCGCCCTTGTGAAGGCGGCTGAGGACGCGCTTTCCAGGGCCATCGATGCGATACGCCCCGGGGTCGCGGTGGGCACGGTCGGAGGCGTCATCGAGGACTGCATCCGCGGGTACGGCTTCCGCCCGATTTCGAACCTCTCCGGGCACATGATAAAGTCCAACGAGCTGCATGCCGGCGTGGAGATACCGAATATCCGGACCGCGGACGCGTACAAATTCCAGCCGGGCGACATCTTCGCGGTGGAGCCCTTCGCGACGACGGGAAACGGATTCGTGGAGGACCTTGAGCAGGTCGAGATTTTCTCGATATACATGCCGTCCAAGGTGAGGATGCGGCAGTCGCGGAAAATCGTCGAGCACGTCCTCCAGAACTACGGCATGCTTCCCTTCGCCGAGCGCTGGGTGAGGGGGAATTTCGAGTCGAAGCTGCTTGTCAGCGCTGCGCTTAAGGAGCTGCTCCAGAACCATTTCATACGCGGCTACCCGGTGCTCCGCGAGGTTAGTCGGGGCCTCGTGTCCCAGATGGAGCACACGGTCCTCGTCACAGAGGGAGGGTGCGAGGTCCTCACCAGGTGAACGCGGGTCCCCGAAACGGGAAACCGGAAACCCGAACAGGCTGCGGAGGGAAGAGAAAAACGGGCCCGGAGGGATTTGAACCCTCATCTCGGGGTCGCTCCCGCGCTTGGGAGAGCGCATCCGAAGCCCCGCCGGTTATCCATTGCAAGCCCCGCCTGCAAGAAAAGAACTCGCAGGTCCAGGGCAGGTTGCCGCACGGGCCCTGCTGGATGATACCTCCGCCCTGATTCTAATCCCTTTCGCTATCGCAGGCTTTCCGGACCGTCCCTGGCTGCATCGGAAATCCACTTTTCGAGCAGGGCCTGGACGGTGGAGACTGCGTTCCTGCTGACGCTGTGGACGTCGAGTGCGACCTCCTTGGCAGCCAGAACCAGGGGATCGTAGGCCGGGATGTAGCGCGGGTCGCTGCCGCTCTGGAGAATCTGCACCGCCACCCCGCGGACCTGCGCGGCCTTCTCCTCGTCGTTGGCCTTCGCGAGCCTTGCGATATCAGAAACCAGGATCGCATCCGCGACGTTGTTCGCTAGCGCGGTCATCGCGCGCGGGATGAAGTGGTTGCCGTCCCAGCGCTTCACGGACTCGAAGAGCGGGCGGGCTATGCGCACAAGCTGGTTGCCGAACTGGTCCGGCTCCATCTCGCGGCCCTCCCCGCCCTCGCGGACGATGTGGTAGGCAAGATGCCTCACGCGGGCCTCGGCGAGCATGGCATAGAGGGCCCCTTCGACTGCGGTGTCGCTGAGGATGTCTATCGCGCCCATGTTCGGGTGCGCGCGGAACATGTCGAACGTGATGAGCGGCTCCGAGGCCGCAAGGTCCAGCACCGCTATCAGCGGGCTCGAAATCTCCTCCCCGTCTCCGGCGGGAATCACGGCCTGCGAAACGTATGCGGGGAAGCCCCGCGCCCTCAGCGCCGCCACGGCGAGGACGTACTGCTCCATGGGATGGACGAGCGCAATCTGGGCCGAGCCGGTAACCTCGTCCTTCTGGAGCCTCTCGTTCTGGCAGAGTATCGCGCCCGCGCGGGAAAGCTCGTCCGGCGTCTCGACGCGTTCGTTGAGCGTGAAATTGTATGCCGGGAAGAAGCGGGGGTGCATCGCCTCGGTGTGCGCGTCGATGAAGGCGCGCATGTCTATCACGCGCTCTATGTGCGCCTTGAGGTCTTCGGGCAGGATGCCCTCGAACATGAAGTCCGCAAGCTCTTGTATTGTGCCCTCCTTGTCCGCGAAAGGCCCGGCCTCCGGGTCGAGGGAATGCCTGCGGAGGTCCTTGGATGCCTCCACGAATATCTTATAGAGCCGCTCATCCCCCTCTTCGATGCCGGCCTTTTTTGCCGCGCCGACGAGGGAGAGGTGGCCGGCCATGTGCCTGGGCCTCTGCCCAAGGCCCCAGATATAGCCCGGCGCGTGGCCGGTTTCGCTGTCGCAGCAGGGGTCGGACTCCTTGGCGATTACGCCGCCCTGCTCGACAATCTGCGAGCTCAGGACGCGCCCGAAGCGTATCCTTGGCGCGGTGCCGTATAGTATCGTGTGCTTTGCGTTCTCGAACGCCGCCCTTTCCAGGGTGTCCCTCTGGTAGGCGTCGGGTACATGCGGTGCCTCCGGAGCCGCGGAACACTTGCGAGGCTCGGGGGCAGGCTCTACGGCGAGCGGCTCGGGGCCGGCGGCTGCCGGTGCCTCCGCCTTGGGCTCCGGAAGCTCTTGCGCGATGGCTCCGGGCGGGGCTGCCGCCTGCGGGCTCGGCGCCGGTGGTTTTGCCTGGGGCCTGATGCCTTTTCTTGAATCATTCAGAATCTTGCGCAAATCCGCCATTCCATCCTCTCCGGTAAGCGTTTCCTGCGGTTTATAATGTTACAAAGTATATAAAAATGTATAAGAAAGCCGGATTAGGGGAGGACAACGACGGTTGCCGATGGGGGTTTCGATAATTTTTTAATAGCATGCGCAGGAAAAGTGTGTCCCGAACCAGTTAGAGGATGATATGCATGGATTTCGTGTTCAAGATTGCGGGCCAGGCCGGGGCAGGCGTCATGATTACCGGCAGGCTTATGGTCAAGTGCTTCACTCGCGGCGCCTATCATGTCGTCGGATACCCCGAATATCCGTCCCTCATCAGGGGGGGCCATAACACGGTGCAGGTGAGGATAAGCGACAAGCCGGTTTATTCGCCCGGGCCCCAGTGCGACATCGTCATCGCCCTCAACAAGGACGGCATATTCTACCACATGGACAGCATGGTCCCCGGCGGGGTCATAATATACGACGAGCTGATTGACGCCTCCAGATTCAGGCAGAGGCCGGACGTTAAGCTCTACCCCCTGCCGCTAACGAAACTCACCTCGGAGGTGGGCGGAACCGAGCAGATGAAAAACACGGCGGCCCTTGGCGCCGCCCTCGGGGCGGTCGACTATCCGTTCGAGGTGCTCGAAAAACTAATACGCGAGGAGCTTGCCAGGAAGGGCGAGGATATTATCAATGTCAACATCAAGGCGGCGAGGGCGGGCTACGACTACGTGAAGGGCAACGGCTTCTCGCATTCCACCAAGCTCAAGCCCCTCTCCGACACAAGGAGGCCGATAATCACCGGCAACGAGGCCATCGCCCTCGGGGCAGTGGCGGGCGGGATGGGTTTCTATTCCGCATACCCCATGACGCCGGCATCCAGCATCCTGCACTACCTCATAGAGAAGGAGAGGCAGTTCAACATAGTCACCAAGCAGACGGAGGATGAGATAGCGGCCATCAGCTACGCGATAGGCGCGTCCTTCGCCGGCGTTCGGGCGATGACCGGCACCTCGGGCGGCGGCTTCGCCCTGATGGCGGAGGCCCTGGGCATGGCCGCGATATCCGAGGCGCCGCTCGTCGTTGTGATAGCGCAGCGCATCGGGCCGAGCACCGGCATGCCCACATGGACCGAGCAGGGCGACCTCCGGTTCGCGCTCCACGCTTCGCAGGGCGACTTCCCGAGGGCGATACTCGCCCCAGGGGACGTGCAGGAGGCGTTCTTCCTGACAGCGAAGGCGCACAACATCGCGGAGAAATACCAGATTCCCGTGATTGTGCTTTCCGACAAGTTCCTCTCGGAGACGGTGTTCTCCACGGACAGGTTCGACCAGTCGGGGATGAGGATAGAGAGGGGGAAGCTCGTGAAGGGCCCCCTGCCCGCGCTGCCGCCGATGGCGCGCTGGAAGCGCTACGCCATCACCGAGGACGGCGTCTCGGAGAGGGCGCTCCCGGGGACGCCGAACGGCATGCATGTGGGCACGAGCTACGAGCACGACGAGAGCGGCTTCAGCACCGAGAGCTTCGCCATGAGGGCACGGCAGGTGGACAAGCGGGCGGCAAAGATGAAGAGGCTCCTCAAGGAGATGGAGGCGCCGGCAATCTACGGCGAGAAGGGAGCGGCGGACGTGACGCTCGTCGCATGGGGCGCTATGAAGCTCCCCTGCCTCGACGCCCTCCCGCTCCTGGAGAAGCAGGGCATCAAGGCGAGGCTCGTCCACTTCACCCATGTCTATCCCCTCAATCAGGGCGCGGTGAAGCGCGCCCTGCGGAACGCTGGCGTGACCGTCATGGTGGAGAACAACTCCACGGCCCAGTTCGCTGGCATCCTCAGGGAGCACGCGAACGTGAAGCTCGACTTCCACCTGCTCAAATACGACGGGAGGCAGTTCTACGCCGAGCAGATTGCGCAGGAGATTGCGCGGCTCAGGGAGGCCGGCTTCGAGGGCGAGCAGAGGATTTCGGTTGTCGAGAAGGAGGACCTGGAGTATTACAATCCCCAGAGGCACGGGCTATAGGTGATGATTATGGCTGCTATTGCTGATTTCAACGTGAAAGAGAAGAGCCAGTGGTGCCCCGGATGCGGGAATTTCGCCCTTGTGGGGGCGCTCAAGGGGGCGCTCTCCGAGCTCGGCGTGGCGCCCCACGACACCGTCATAGTGTCGGGGATTGGGTGCAGCAGCAAGCTGCCGCACTATGTCAACACATACGGCTACGAGAGCATCCACGGCAGGGGCCTTCCGGTCGCCTCGGGCATAAAGCTGGCGAACCACGGCCTCACGGTCGTGGCGGTGGGGGGTGACGGCGACGGATACGGTATAGGCTCGGGCCACTTCGTCCATGTGATGAGGAGGAACTACGACCTCACCTACATAGTCCATGACAACCAGATTTACGGCCTGACTACAGGCCAGGCGTCCCCGACATCGCAGCTCGGCATGAAGACCAAGACTACCCCCCACGGGGTGATTGAGACGCAGTTCAACCCGCTCGCAATCGCAATAACCAACGGGGCCACGTTCGTGGCTCGGGCCTTCGCGGGCGATATGGCGCACATGAAGGAGGTCTTCCGGCAGGCGATAGCCCACAGGGGATTCGCCCTGGTGGACGTGTTCCAGCCGTGCGTGACCTTCAACAGGCTAAACACCTACGACTTCTTCAGCAAGAGGGTGTACAAGCTCGAGGGGTCGGGCCACGACCCTTCGGACAGGACGAAGGCGCTCGAGAAGGCGTTCGAGCAGGCAAAAACCGGCTACGAGCGCCTGCCGATAGGCGTGTTCTACCGGGAGGAGCGGCCGACATACGAGGACGCCCTGCCCCAGCTCAAGGAAGGGCCGCTTGCCTCGAAACGGCAGCCCGCCGTGTTCGACGTATCGCCGTTCTACGACGACTGAGCGGGCTTGCGCTCCGGGCGGCTGCGGAAGGGGTTAAAACGCCCTTCGTGCAATTATCCGCCCGTGGAACTGACGCCGCGCGCATACCAGCTCGCAATCTACGAATCGGTCAGCAGGCACGGCAACACGCTGGTGGTCCTGCCGACCGGCCTCGGAAAGACGCTGATAGCCCTCATGCTAATCCGCGACAGGATGAAGCTCGGCAGGTGCCTGCTCCTGACGCCCACGAAGCCCCTCGCGAAGCAGCACCAGCACACGGTCATGAGGACGCTCGGCCTTTCCGAGAAGAGCGTAGCGCTCGTGAGCGGGGAGGTTGCGCCCAAGAAGCGCAGGGAGGCGTATCTGACCGACGTGGTGGTGAGCACGCCCCAGACCATCCGCAACGACCTCGAGAGCGGGGTGCTCGGGCCGGAATTCTCGCTCGTGGTTTTCGACGAGTGCCACCGCGCGGTCGGGGATTACGCGTTCACTTCGGTCGCGGAGAGGCTGCACGGGCCCGGGACCCTTTTCCTCGGACTTACGGCGTCCCCGGGAGGAAGGATGGACCGCATACGGGAGGTCATGAAGGCGCTCCACATCGATAATGTGGAGATCCGCGGCCATGACGACCCGGATGTCGCGCCCTACGTGCAGAAGAGCGAGGTGACGTGGGTGCCAGTGCCGCTCTCGGAGCATTTCCGGGGGATAAAGGGCGAGCTGGACGCGATGGTTTCCCGGCACGCCGAGAGGCTCGCGGCCATGGGGTTCCCGCCGCCCCTCAAGCACAAGGGAAAGTTCATGCAGCTGCGGGAGCGCATCCTCAACATCCCGCACAACATCAAGTATCCCGCGCTCGTCCAGTATTCCATCCTCCTGCACCTGCTCCACATGACCGAGCTCCTCGAGACGCAGGGCATCTACCCCCTCCGGAGCTATCTGGCGAAACTGGAGGAGAAGGACAGCAAGTCCGCGAAGCAACTCCTTCACGAGCCCGGGCTCGCGAAGGTCAGGGAGCTCTGCCAGAAGGAAGAGGACCACCCGAAGATGCCGGTCCTCCTCGACACGGTCCGCAGGCTTTCGGGAAAGAAGATGATGGTGTTCGTGCAATACCGCTCGCAGATCGCCCGCATCGTGGAAGTGCTGAGCGCCGGCGGCATCAGCGCGAGGCAGTTCGTGGGCAAGAAGGACGGCGTCACCAGGAAAATCCAGGAGCAGACCGTCGCGGACTTCCGCGAGGGGAGATTCGACGTGCTCGTCGCGAGCAGCATCGGCGAGGAGGGGCTGGACATACCGGCGGTTGACGCGGTGATTTTCTACGAGCCGGTTCCCAGCGAGATTCGCGCCATCCAGAGGCGGGGGAGGGCGGCGAGGCTTAAGGAGGGCCAGGTCATCGTCCTGATGACCAAGGGCACGAGGGACGAGTACTATTACTATGCCGCGAACAACCGCGAGAAGCGGATGAAGAAAATCCTGGGCGGGATGCAGAGGGCGAAGAGGGGCGGAAGCGGCTTCGGCGGCGCGGGCGCGGCTGCCCCGGGCAAGGGAGCCGGAGCGCCGGCCAAAAATGAGGCGCCGCCGCGGCCCAGGAAGGCCGGCCAGACGCGGATGGACGATTTCATCTGAGGCGCCTGCAGCCCACGCAATCAGCCCTTCTTCACGCGCGAAACGCTCGTCTCGAGGATGAACGCCAGCTCGTCCTCGGAGAACTCGTAGAAGTCCATTAGCCCCTGCGCATGCCCCTTCCCGAGCCCCCTGATGAGCGGGAGGTATTCCAGCGCGTCCCTGCGGTTCGCGTGCACGCGCGCGCCGATTTTTCCTCCGATGGATTTCAGGATGGCGCGCCGCTCCATGCTGCGGGACATGCTCTTCAGGTACGAGGGGAACGAGTATTTCGTGAACTTGCGGTAGGGCCCGGCCTTCGCGAGCGCGACGCCCGCGGTCGAAAGGTCTATCGAGTACTTCAGGAGCTGCCACCGCTGCTTCCTTATCCTCCCGTCGAATATGTCGGCCTTGGAGAGCGAGTCGTATGCGGCGGCGATATCGGACGGCGTCTCGTATTCGGCGGGGATGTTCTCGTCGACCCACAGCTTGATGAGCTCGTAGTCTATCTCGCCGCTTATCGCCTCGCGCGCCGCGGCATAGCTCTCGGCCTTGAGAATGGAGCGGATTATCTCGAAAATGTCCTTTTCGTGGACGCGCGCCGTCGGGCCCATCGCCTGGAGGTCGTTAAGGGCCGCGCGCATGTCGCCCTCGGCCTTCATTGCTATCGCATCGAGCGCCTCCGCGGATATGCCCATCGCTTCGGCTTTCGCGACCTGCTCGATGTGCTTCCTCAGGGCGGACCGGTTTATCCTCTTGAAATCGATTATCTCGCACTCGGCGCGGATGGGGGAGAACGACTTGTCCCAGATGTCCGTCGCGGTCACGATCGCGGCGCATGGCGCGTCGGCTAGGAATGCCTTAATCGCCCCCGCGCCGCCCGAATCGCTCCGGCCGGCGAGGACGTCCGCGTCGTCGATGAGTATGAGCTTGGCGTTGCCGAAAAGGCTCCCGGCCAATGCGGACTGGCCGAGCACGCGCTCCACCCGCTTCCTGTTCCTGAGCTCGCTCGCGTTCATCTCGACCAGGTCAAGCCCGAACTCCTCGCGCAGCGCGTATGCGAGCGAGGTCTTGCCCGTGCCCGGCGGGCCCCAGACGAGGAGGGCCTTGCGCTTCTTGCCCGCGAGCCAGTGGAGCATCCACTGCCTAACATGTTCGACCTTCTCCGGATTGCCTATGATGCCGGAAAGCTTCTTCGGGGCGTATTTCGCCGTGAGCAGCATGGTCAGCTTCTCCAGAACTCCGCTACCGCGGACTCGGGGTCCGCGGTTATGACGATTCTCTCTTCCCTATTAAAAATCCAGTTGTACTTGCCCCACATGAAGCGCTCGTCCATGTAGACCACGGCCACGCGGTCCGATTCCTTGCGCCTCGCCCTTCCAGCGGCCTGCAGCGCCTTGATGGTCCCCGGATAAAGGTAGCCGTAGTCCCATCCCCGCCCGAACTTGGCGTCGTAATAGTCAATCAGGGCGCGCGACTCCAGGCCCATCTCGTCCAGGGCCACGCCCACTATCACCACCGTCTTTATCTGCCCGCCGCAGTAATCCACGCCCTCCGAGAGGCTTCCGCCCTGCACGCCGACCAGGACTCCGCCCCCGTCGAAGTCGCGGAGCATCTTCCGGATATCCCCGGGCTTCATGCCCGGCCTCTGCACGTGGAGGCCGCGGCTGCGCACCATGGGGAGGACGCCGTCCATCACCTCGTAGGACGGGAAGAAGACCGCGGTCCCCCCGGGCGTGCTGGAGACGATGGCGTCAATCTTCCCCGCCATCGCTAGGTAGGACTCCGGGCTGCGCCGGGAGTAGCGCGTCGTGAGGCCCTCTGTGACGATGTTCGTGGCGTTCATCGGGTCGAACGGGGAGGGGTAGGATTTCATCAGCGTCCTATCATGCTCGAGGCCGAGAACGTCACGGTGCATCTTCATCGGGAGCATCGTGCCGCTCATCAGCAGCGCGGACGCGGCGTCGTTGAGGATGCGCGTCGCGGGCGAGGGGTCGAGCATCCTTTTCGTCAGGAATACCTGCCCCCGCCCCTCGCGCAGAATCCTCACGCACATGGAATCATCGGCATCCCAGTCCAGGATGAAGCGCGCGAGGCGGAGGCATGCACTCTTCCTTCCGGTGCGCTCCACGAACGCGGCCCCGGCGTCCTCGAGGCGCGATGCCGCCTCGGCGGCGTCGATGCCGAAGCGGCCGATGAAATCCGTGAAATCGCCGGCCCCGACGACGCGCTCCGCCTTGCCGCTGAGCATCCCCGCCGAAAACGCCCTGAACTCCTCCTCCAGGGGCCCCGCGTCGAGCCCCATCATGCGCATTTCCTTCCCGACGCGCGCAAGGAGGAGGGTGCTGATTCCGCGCGAGAGGCTCGAGCGCACGCGCGAGGCGAGGTTGTGGGCCTCGTCCACTATTATCACCGAGTCCTCGATGCGCTTCCTTATCTTCATCAGGAAGATGTCGCGGATGTGCGGGACCATGAGGTGGTGGTAGTCCGCTATCACCACGCGCGAAACCATAGCGAGCTTCAGGAGCCACTCGTAGGGGCAGCACATCTCCCGCCTGCCCGCCTCTATCACCTCGTGGTGCGAGCGCCCGCTCCCGTAGGCGGCGAGCATCTCCCGGAAACGCTCGTCGGCCCGCGATTCCTCGCGGCGGTTGAAGCCGCGCGCGTTCGCGTAGAACGCGCAGTCGCCCTTCTGCCTCTTGCGGACGCATGCGGTCAGGAGGCCCTCTGAATCGAGCCGGGATATGTGCTCGTCGATGCAGCAGTGCGCCCTGCCGACCATGTCAGCCGCCCGGAGGCCGAGGCGGTGCTTCTCCTCGATGCCCCGCACGGCCTCGAGCGCTATCCTGTGCTGGGAAATCTTGGGAGTGAGGAAGAAAACCGTGAGGTCCTGCTCCACCGCGCATGAGATTGCGGCGGAAAGCGCGGCGTCGGTCTTGCCGGAGCCCGTCGGCGCGTTCGCAATGAGCATCTGGCGGTAGTCGATTGCCCTGCGCATGTCCTCCATGAGCTCCTTCTGGAAGGGGCGGGGGGACGGATGCCTGAAGCAGAGCGCCATGCGCATATTCCGCGGATGATATTAAAGCCGCTTTCCACCCCATTTCCGCGGGAAGCGCCCCGCAGGGCGCCCGGGGCGCCTCCGGCTGCCATTATATATACCGGGCGGGCATCGCATCATGTGAAAATCCTCTATGACGCGCCCGCCATCCTGCACAAGGGGGCGCTGATTGTGGGCGACACGCATTTCGGCATGGAGGCGAAGCTCCGGAGGAAGGGCATCCACGACGCGCAGTTCAGCGGGCGCCTCGCCGAGAGGCTGGCCGGCCTCGTCCGCCGCCACAGGGCGAAGAGGCTCGTCTTCCTCGGGGACGTGAAGGAGGACATACTGATGCTCGACTCGGCCACCGAGTCGGCGCTGGCAAAGCTCTCCCTGCTATGCAGAATCACGATAGTCCGCGGGAACCATGACGGCGGGATAGAGCGCTGCGGCAACGCGGAGATAATCGATGCGGGCGGATTCGCGTACGAAGGCCTCGGTCTCCTGCACGGGCACTCCTGGCCCGCGGAGGAGGTGATGCGCTGCGGGCGCGTGGTGATGGGGCACCAGCATCCGATGGTCGGCATCACGGACGCGTTCGGGAAGCGGCGCTACGAGCCGGCATGGATTGTCGCGCCGGGCGACCGCGCGCGCATCGCGGAGCGCTACAAGGGCGCGCCGCGCGGCATCGAGCTCGTGATGATGCCCGCGTTCAACCCGCTTGTCGGTTCGGGCATGAATATCGACGGAAACGAGCGCCTCGGGCCCCTCCTTAACAACAATCTATTTAAACTCGATGATGCAATAGTGTTCCGTCTGGACGGCACTTGTCTGGGAAAACTCGACAGCTTAAAATGAGGCGGCCATATGGGAAGGAAAAGACGCGGACGAGAAAGGCTCGAAACCTGTGCATCATGCGGCCGTGCGGTGCCGCGCGACAAGGCTGTGGAATACAGCAGAAGGACCCATTTCACGACCGACCTCAAGGAGGACAACGTCACCTACACGGGTTTCAGCGACGCTTATTATTGTATCAGCTGCGCGAAGCACAGGAAGATATTCGAGGCCAAGAAAAGGCAGGCGCAGCGGCTCCGTGAAAAGAGGGAAATGTATGGATGAAGTCTCCTTCGACGGGAAGAAGTACATCGCGTTGAAGCAGGACATCGGAAACCTCCCCCTTATCGTCGTGAAGGCCAAGAACGGATACATCGCATGCAGCTACATCGACAAGGAGACGGCCGAGAAGGTCGGCGACATCGCCGCGTTCGTCTCGGGCGTGAAATGCCTCGACGACCTCAAGAAGGCCAAGATACGGCAGGCGACCACCTGGGCCGAGGACCTCGGCATCCGCGAGGGCATGAGCGTCAAGAAGGCGCTCGAGCTCATGGACATAGAGGCCCCCTGAAGGGAACGCGCGGGCATCCGGATTCGATTCCATCCCCAGCGGAAGCGCTGCGTGGGCGGCCGCGCCGCCCGTTGCGGCCCGGGCCCATGCTGCCTATCTGCGCATTGAGGCCGCCGCAATAAGGAGGGCCGGCAGGATATACACGAGCGCGCAGATGTTGTTGGGGTTCGAGCGGTAGTAGTTCTCGGGCTGGAGCCGCGCCAGGTTCTCGGCCTGCTGGTAGCACGTGTCCTTGGTCACCTGCTCGCCCCACAGCTGGCTCTGGAAGTCGTCCCTTTTGGTGATGTAGCCGCAGGTGTCCGGGTTGCCGGTCGCCTTCGCCACGTCCAGGTAGCAGCGGTTCGAGAGCAGCTCGGCCTTCTTCCTGATGTCGCTTCCGCTCTGCGGGTCCTGCCCGGAGCCGAAGCGCGTCCATATCTCCTCGCAGATGTCGGTCGCGCGCGTGCATATCGAAACGTCGCTCGAGCCGCACATGTAGGCCTGCGTCATCGCGGCCTCGTAGTAGCACTGCATCCGCTTGGAGTCGCTGACCGTGAATTCGAGGGAGTTGTCGCATTCCTGCTTAGTGCGGAGGCCGAGCGAGCCGGTGAGCATCAGGGCAAAGAGCGCGAGCAGGGCGAGCGCCGCGGCCCTCACGCCGACCCCTTCTCCGCGTAGGGCTTGAGCAGCGCCTTGGCCTTCGCGAGGACGATGCGTATCTCCTTCTCGTTCTTCGCGCCGGCGCAGATGACCTTGCCGTTCTTGAAAAGGAGCAGGGACGCCTTGGGGTCCTTGAACTTCAGTATCGCGCCCGGGAACTGCTCGGGCTCGTACTCGACGTCCTTTATCTTGTAGGCAATCTTGTAGAGGTCGAGCTCGAGGCCCAGCGTCGCAGAGGCGACGATGTTGGTTATCTCTATCTTGGGCTTCTTGGTCTTGGTAATCTTCTTGGCGTAGGGCGTCAGCATCTTTATCGTTCGCGCGATGGTCTTCTCTATGAGCTCGCGCTTCTTGCAGCCGACGCAGACGACCTTGCCGTTCTTGAAGAGGAGCAGGGACGCCTTGGGGTCCTTGAACTTCAGTATCGCGCCCGGGAACTGCTCGGGCTCGTACTCAATCTCGGGGATCTTGTTCGCGAGCGCGTACAGGTCGAGCTCGAGGCCAAGAGAGGCCGAGGCCACCATGTTCGTGATTACGAATTCGGGTTGTTTCGACAAGAGACCACCTGTCCGGCGAATGCGCCGGCAATTGCACGATAAGATTTATAAAGGAAGCAATTGTTTATAAAGACTTTCTCCCATTCATTCCCGTAGGACTAATTGCTTGTGATTCAAATGGTCAAGTCATCAAGAGGCGCATTAAGCAAGAGGACGAGGAAGCTCAAGGGCAAGAGCGTCGCCACCGTGGCGCAGCTCGTGCGGACCTTCAGTGTCGGGGACAAGGTCATAATCGCCCCGAAGGCACGGTCCGGCGGCCTGCCCCACCTGCGCTACTCGAGCAGGCACGGCGTCATTAGGGAGAGGCGCGGCAAGAGCTACGTCGTCGAGGTCGGGGACATGGGCAGCAGGAAATCCGTCATCGTGGGCCCGGTCCATCTGAAGCTGGCATAACGGGGGCGCTTAATTATGAACATCAAGGCATCCAGGCCCGTTCCGGTAAGCGTCGCGAAGGAAATCCTCGCCAAGAGGAAGGAGGAGGGCGAGCTGGGCTACGAGCAGAACCAGGCGCTCGAGAACGCGGAGCGGTTCGCGCCCGCCGATTCCAAGAAGGCGAAATCGGTCCTCGAGGCCATTGAGGGCATCGGGAAGATGACGCCGGAGCTGGCTGCGAAGATAGCTGACATACATCCGGCGAACGCGGCCACCCTGAGGGCCATACTGGTCAAGGACAGGGTGGAGCTTTCTGAAGAGGAAGCCGCCGCGGTCCTCAAGGAACTCGCATAAACGGGGGGATTGGAATGGAAGACTATGCATGGGTCATCGAGTATCTGCCATTCGGGCGCTCGGACGCGCTCCGGAGGGAGCCGATGGTGCAGCTCCTGGGGACCAGGTTCTTCACCCTGCTCGAGGCCACAATCAATCCCAGCTCCACCATAGTGATGGGGCAGAAGGTCTGCGTCGGCAAGGAGGGCAGGCAGGAGGTCTCCCACATAAGGGGGAGGATAAAATACGAGGAGCTCACCGGCGGGGCGAGGGACTTCCTCCCGGCCATGATAAAGAAAGCGATTGCCGAGCGCGAGGCGGATTTCGTCAGCTTCATCAACAACGCGAAGCCCATTTCCATAAGGGTCCACACCCTCGACCTGCTCCCGGGGATAGGCAAGAAGAACATGGAGGCCATTCTCAGGGAGAGGGAAAGCAAGCCGTTCGAGTCCTTCGCGGACATCCACGCAAGGGTGCCGACGCTCGCGGACCCGATAGGCGTGTTCGTGCACCGGATACTGAGCGAGCTCGAGGGCAAGGAGAAATACTACCTCTTCACGAAGCCCCCGTTCCAGCCAAGATACGGGCCGAGATGAGCATGTGAGATTCGCGCTTCTTCTGGTACTTTTAGCGGCAGCGAACGCATTCCATGGCGCGGATGCCGTCGCCGCACCGAACTCCACCGAGTTCATGGTCGGCATCTATGCCGCGGTGGACACGAACGCCACGACCGCTGCCGAATACGAGGATTTCCTCGCGCGCAACGCGCTGATTTGCATAGGGGATGAAATCGACCTGGGGGAGAGGCTCCTTCTCGAGACCCTCCGCACCCAGAACCCCTGGCTCGCCAAGGCGAACGAGAGCCGTGAGGGGCCGGGCATGATTGAGGCAATCGAAAGGGGGCGGCATCCGCTCGTCGTCCTGCTCGGGGGCCCCGCCCAGAACAGCATCACGGCGCATGCCGTGGAGAACGGCTGGTTCAACGAGACTCGGGAGCTCGAGGGCGGCCTGGTCGCATCGAGCGGCAAGCTTCCGGGAGGGACCGTCGTCGTGGCGGTATCGGACAGGCAGGGCTTCCAGAACGGGACGCTCATGAACGAGGCGGCATCGCGCTCCCCGCTGGCGGCGCTCATGCCAAGGGAATACGTGCCCGCCGCCGCCACGGGCATATCGCTCGCAATGCTCATACTCGTCAACGTGGGCAGGACCGTCTTCGAGTTCAAGGCCCTGGATTTCGGCCGGAAAGGCAAGCGCGTCGGCGAGGGCGCATGGATGGTTTCAGGCCTCAACGCTAGCGAAATGCTCGCGATAGCGGGCGCTTCGCTGGTGCTGGGCCTCTCGATAAGCTGGCAGTTCTTCGCCCCCTCGGGCGACTTCCTTCTCTGGGTGGGGATTAACTCCATGATATGCCTCTTCGCGGCGATTCTCCACGAGGTCACCCACCGCATCTTCGCCCACATTTTCCGGATAAAGATGGAATACAGGTTCTGGCCGGCGGGCAGCGCCCTCACCCTCCTGAGCTCGTTCCTTGGCAACGCATTCTCGATCCAGGGTTTCATCCTCGAGGAGATGCCAGAGGGCGTCCCGAAATGGAAGGCCGGCCTCACGAAGCTCGCCTCGCCGCTTGTGAGCGCGCTCGTCATGATTCTTTTCGCATGGATGTACTGGCAGGACCCTGACCCCATCTACAAAATCGTATACTCCACGAGCGCGCTTTGGGCCATGGCCGAGATACTCCCCTTCGGCTCGCTCGATGGTAAGGACATCCGGGACTGGAGCCACACGGCATGGTTCCTTGCCTTCACGTTCATCTCGGTGAGCTACCTGGCCGTCACGTTCCTGCTTTAGCGCCCGGGGGAGGAATCCTGGCAAGGATTATAATCCGCTGCGGAGAATCAGCCCCATGCAGAAACCCAGCTTTCTTTTCCTGCTCCTTCTTTGCGGCGTGGCAATCCTGGGCGCCTACCAGGCGTCGCTCGGGGGCAGCGCAGCCACCGGGTTCATCCGCTTCACCGCCCTTGCGGCGTATTTCCTGCTGTGCGTCTCCCTCATCATCGGACCGCTCGTGGTCCTTGCGCCGGCGGCTTTCGCCCAGATTGTCGAGCCCAGGAGGGCGGTCGGAATCGCATGCTTCGTGTTCGCGGCGGTGCATGTCATAGTGCTTGCCGCGGTGCGGATGGGCTGGGATATCGGGCGCCTGCTCTCGGGCTTCGACCCGCTTATCAGCGTCCCCGCGACCCTGCTCCTGCTCGCCCTCGCCCTGACATCGAGCGACTACGCGATAAAAACGCTCGGCCCCGGGCTCTGGAAGAGCATCCAGCGGCTCAACTACATTGCGTTCGCACTCGTGACCGCCCATTTCATCAGTAAGGCGAACGGCCTTGGGTTCCTCGGCTCCGGAAGCGGCCTCAATCTTGCTGAGGCGGCCCTGCTCGCGCTCGGAACCGCGACCGTGGCGCTGCAGGCGGCGGGATTCCTTGAAAGGCGGCGCAGGCTGCGCGAAGCCGCGGAAAAAAGGGGCTACAATGCCCCGCCCGTGCAATCGGCAAGGGCGTCCGCGAACTCGCCCGCTCCGGAGTAGCGCCGTTCGGGGAATTTCTCGATTGCCCGCGCGACCGCGAGCGAGAGGCGCGGGGGCACTTGCGGGTTGAGCTCGTGCATGAGAGGCGCGCGGGCGGTGCGGTGCAGGCGGTAGAGCGCCTCCGCGTCTGCATTGTCCGGATGGATGTAGGGATAGTGGCCGCTGAGCGTGCAGAAAGCCACGATTCCAAGCGAGTATACGTCCGCCCTCCGGTCGACTGCGGCCCCGGGGTACGTCTGCTCCGGAGCCATGAAGGCCGGCGTTCCAACCGGGCGGGGGAGCCGCCTGGCGGCGTCCTCCACGCCCGGAACCAGCGCATAGTTGAAGTCTATGAGCTTCGGAACCAGGCTCGGAAGGATCATGATGTTCGCGATCTTGACATCGCGGTGGACGATTCCCGCGCCATGGGCCGCGGATAGCGCCGCGCAGATGTTCATGAGCAGCCGCACGGCTTCGCTCCGCCCGTGCCTGCGCTTCGTGAGGCTCTCCCCGCGGACATATTCCATCGCGACATAGGGGTCGGGCCCGGAGATTGAATGCCCGAAGAGCCGCGGGGCGCCGATTCCCCCCAGGATGGAGAGGGCTCCGGCCTCCGCCTCGAGCAGAAGGAGCGCCGTCGGGTCGCGTATCAGCCTTTCGTGGAGCCTTTTGAGGGCCACCTGCCGGCCCGTGGCATTGTCCCTGGCGAGGTCGACGCGGCATGCCCCGCCGGATCCAAGCTCGCTCAGGGGCTTGTACCGCCCGGCGACGAGAGCGAACGGCTCGCGCCCTTCCCCGCCCGGGCGTGGCGGCATCCGGGGCCCGCGTGGATCGTGCATAATGCATTAATAGCATAGTTGTCCTTAAAAAACCACATTTCTCGCGCGAAGCCGGGCCAACCGTGCCCGCAGCACCCGGGCATAAGGGCAGAACCCGGAACTGGAAACCGGATACTGGAGACGGGGGACTGGAAACAAATGGAAAAATGGGCCCGCCCAGGATCGAACTGGGTATCTTTCGCGCTCTTAGCGACCCCATGTCGCATGTAAGGCGAACGTCTTACCGTCATCGGCGGGTTTTTGGGCGCTTTTTCCCAAAAAGCGCAGTCGACTACGGGCCCGTTAAAAAGGAAAAACTAATGAAGAAAAAATCAGACGTTGAAGTATTTCTGGAGCTCGTAGGCGCTAACCCCCCTCAGGGCCTCCTTGTGCTGCCTCAGCTTGAGGTCGAGGTAGTCTGCGAGAAGCTCGGTCGGAACGACGCCCTTGAGGAACGCGGTGTCGCTCTGGAGGGCGGCCGCCGCGTCGAAGAGGCTCCCGGGGAGCTCCTTCACTGTGCGCTTCTTGCCCCCCGACGACTCCTCCACCGGGTCTCCGGGGTCGGTCTTTTTCTTGACGCCGTCGAGGCCCGCCGCAGCCACGAGCGCGTGGGCGAGGTAGGGGTTGGCCGCGGGGTCCGCCCCGCGGAATACGATGCGCTTCGTCTCCTTTACGTTCTTCTTGTAGCTGGGCACCCTCACCAGGGCATCCTTTGCGGAAGCGCTCCATCCGACCTTGAAGCCCTCCATCGCGAGCCTGCGGTAGGAGTTCGGGGTCGGCGACGTGAAGAGCGAGAGCGCGGGCGCGTGCTCGAGAAGGCCGCCTATGAAGTAGCGGCCGGTCGTGCTGAGCTGCGCGTACGGCTCTTTCCCGTCGTAGAAGAGGTTCTGCTCGCTGGTCTTCCAGAGGCTGAGCGCGATGTTGAACGAGTTGCCCCGCTCCCCCTCTATCGGGTACGGCATGAACGTCGATGCCGCGTTCACCGCGGTGGCGAGGTTCTTGGTGATGAATTTCAGCGTGTTCACCGCGTCGCCTGCGTATTTGAGTCCCCTCGGGGACAGCTCGAAGGTCTGCTGCGCGGTCGGCGCGCGGCCGTGCCGGTGCGAGTCCACAAGGACGCCGAAGCTGTCCTCGAGGGTCTCGGAGACCTGCGTCCGGGCCGAGTACATGGAGTCGTGCGGCGTGGCGACGTAGGCCCCGCTCTTCTCGTTCGAGAGCGGCGAGGGGCCCCAGCGCGCCTCGCGCGAGTCCATTATCAGGCCTGTGCCGCGGCCCCGGGTGGTCTTGTCGGCGGTCGCGGTGTCGAATATGTAGCAGTCGACCTCGCTTCCCACGAGGGAGTTCTTGATTCCGGCCGCGCCGAGGTTTGTCTCCATCCTCTCGGCGACGTACCGCGGGTCCTTGAGGAAGCGCTCCTTCTTGACGGCGACGACGACGTCGCAGATGAGCCTGACCGTGGCCGGCTCCCAGGGGAGACGGGCGAGCGTGTCCGGGTCCGGGAGGAGGACGAGGTCGCCCTGCTCGCTTCCGCCGTAGACCTCGCTGAGGTCCGCTGCATGGATGCCGTTTCCGAACGTGGCCTCCTCGAGCTTCCTGTTGGAGACGCTGACGCGGTGCATCTGGCCCTTGATATCGAAGAACTGTAAGTCGACCCACCTGATTTCATTTGTGGCGATATATTTCATCACATCGTCTATAGCAGACAAAAGACCACCGGAGGGGAATAGGGTTATATACAAATAAATAGGTTTCGAAAATCCACCCCGAAGAGCGGAAATCAGCCGCAGCGCAGGTCCTCGTCCCTGCGCTCCCTCGCAAGCCGCTTAGCAACGGGGGTGACGTAATCCTCGTTCAGGCAGCCGGTGCATACCGGGAGGCCTATGGCCTGCCTCAGCCCTTCGAGAGAGAGGTATCCGAGGCTGTCCGCGCCTATGAATCTGGCGACCTCATCGACGCTCTTGTTGTTGGCGATGAGTTCGCGGTAGGATTTCATGTCCACCCCGTAGAAGCAGGGCGCCTTGAGGGGAGGGCAGGTAATCCTGACATGGACCTCCCTCGCTCCGGCCGCCCTGATGAGGGACACTATCTCCTTGAGCGTGGTGCCCCTCACAATGCTGTCGTCGATGAGAGCCACGGACTTTCCGGCGAGGAGCCCAGAGACGGGGTTGAGCTTGAGGCGGACATTGTCGCTGCGCTTGTCCTGGCTGGGCATTATGAAGGTCCTTCCGATGTAGCGGTTCTTTATGAGCGCCTCCTCGGCAGGCAGGCCCAGGGCCTTCGCGTAGGCCTCGGCGGCGGTGCGCGAGGTGTCCGGGACGGCGACCACCAGGTCGGCCTTGGCCGGGTGCTCCTTCGCGAGCACGGCACCGAGCGACTTGCGCACCTCGTAAACGGCCTTTCCGTTGATGATTGAGTCGGGCCTCGAGAAATACACGTATTCGAACATGCAATGGCGGCGCTCGCCCGCCCTGATGGTCTTGCGCTCCATCTTTCCGTCGAGAACGACGAGCTCGCCGCCCTCCACCACGCCCCTGTACGGGATGCCGTTCACGTCCAGTGCGCAGCTCTCGCTCGCAAACGAAATGAAGCGCTCGTTCTCGCCCCATACCAGGGGCCTGATGGCATGCGGGTCCCGGAAAACGGCGAGCTTCCCCTTCACGATGGCCGCGTCCGAATACGCCCCGTCGAGCGTGTCCATGACGTGCCGGACGGCATCCTCAATGGACGCGCCACCCTTCAGCCTCGAATGGAGGAGGTATGCGATTGGCTCGGAATCCACCGTTCCCGAAAACGCGTATCCCTGCTTTTCGAGGGCATCCTTCACGGCGTCGTAGTTCGCCAGGTGTCCGTTGTGCGAGACCGAGACGTCGTCAATCACGGACGGCTGGACGTCCTGGAGCAGGCAGCGGCCGGTGGTCGGGTATCTCGTATGCCCGATGCCGATGTGCCCCGGAATCTTCAGGTCGTCCTTTGTGAAGATGTCCGGCACGAGGCCGAGGCCCCGCCTTGCGACGATGCCGCCCTTCCCGAGGACGGCGAACCCCGCGGCGTCCTGCCCCCGGTGCTGGAGTGCGACAAGCGCCCGGTAGAGCGCGGGGGCAACGTCCTCCCCTCCCCTGGAGACGATGGCGACGATTCCGCACTCCTCCCTCTTGGAAAACGAGGATGAGACCATGAATGATTGGGGCGGCGAGAATTTAAAGGCGTTTGGGCAAATGGGATTGGATGTTCGGCACGTCGGGAATCAGGGGGGTCTACGGCAGGGACATAACCCCCGCCCTCGCGGCGGAGGTCGCCTCGCTTTTCGCCTCGGGAAGGCTTGCCGTGGGCCGGGACATCCGGGAGAGCGGCCCTGCGCTATTCGATGCGGTCGTGAGGGGCGCGTCCGCAGCGGGGGTGGAAGTGCTGGATTTGGGAATCGTGCCCACGCCCACGGTCGCCCTCGCCACGCGGGCGCACGGGTGCAGGGGCATCATGCTGACGGCGTCCCACAACCCCCCCGAATACAACGGCTTGAAGCTCATCGAGAACGCCAAGGAGATAGGGAAGGCGCTGGAGGCGGACATAACCGCGCGGTTTGGCGGAAGGATGCGGATTCCGGCCGAAAAGGCGCGCGTCATCCATGACCCCGGCATCGTTCCCGCCCATATCGCGCTGGCAAAATCCATGGTCGATTCCACGGCGATATCGCGCAAGGCGCCGAAGGTCGTCGTCGACTGCAACGGGGCCGCTTCGGCGCTGACCCCGTACCTGCTTTCCGACCTGGGGTGCCGGGTCGTGAGCGTGAATTCCTCGCCCCATTGCTTCAACCGCCCCTCCGAGCCGTCGCCGAAGAACCTGGCTTATCTGGGGGGTTTCGTCCGGGAGGCCGGGGCGGACTTCGCCATAGCCCACGACGGAGACGGCGACCGCTGCGCGCTCATGGACGAGAGGGGGGAAATGCTCCCTCTCGACGCGCAGCTCTCGATCATGATGGAGCACGAGCTTGAAATCGCCGGCGGCGGGAGGGTCGTCACCACCGTGGAGTCGTCGCTCGCCGTGCGGGAGGCTGCCGCGCGCGCGGGCGGGGAGGCGATAATCACGCCCGTGGGTAGCACGTTCGTGGGCGACGCCCTGGAGGAATCGGGCGCGCTCTTCGGGGGCGAGCCCTGCGGCGAATACATATATTCAAATGGCGTGCATGTGCCCGACGCTGTCCTTGCGGCGGCTAAGTTCGCGGAGATTTTCTGCACGAAGGGGCCATTCTCGAAGCTCAAAACCCGATACCCGCAGAACCCGATGGCGAGGGAGAGGTTCCCGGCGAAGGACAGGAAGGAATCGATGGAACGCATCCTCGAAAAGGTTCGCGGGCTGGGCATTGGGGGGGCCATACGCGACGACGACGGCATCCGGCTGGACGAGGAGGGCGGATGGTTCCTCATAAGGGCCTCCGGCACCGAGCCGATCATCCGGCTCACCATGGAATACCGCGATGAAAAGGCGCTGGAGAAGCGGAAGGCGCTCCTCGCGGGGATAATCAGGGAGTGCCTTTAGGCTGAAGGTGGGCGCCGCTTCATAGCAGCTCCCCCCGTGCCTGCTCTATCTGGTGGCGCGCCGAGTCCTGCTTCTTGCGGAACTCCGGCAGGACCGAATTCGAGAACCGCAGGGGGAGCAGCTCGTCGTAAACCTCCTCCATCATCCTGAAATAGAACTCGGCCTCGTGCCTGTTTCCCCGCCGGAGGGACTCGTACATCTCGCGCTTGAGCTCGCCGATGGCATCGAGCAGGCCGAGCAGGTATGGGATGGGCGGCACCCTGAGCTTGCCGTAGCCCGGGATTTTCTTGAGCTCTATCGCCGAAAGGACTATCTGCGCCTCGGCGTATTCCTGGTAGATGTGGTTGAGCTGGGCCGGGAAGTCGTCCGAGTAGGGGGCGAGCGCCTTGAGGGCAGCCTCGGCCTCCTTGAGGTGGGCCTTCGCGGTCTTCATGTCGTAGGCGTGCATGGCCTTGATTGCGTTGGAGCATGAGCGCACCACCTTGCGGTTCTCCGAAAGCACGATGTCCAGCTTCCCTTCCTTCTCGGAGAGCATTTTCGATATCCTGTTTATGCCCAAGTCGAGTGCCATGCTCATCCGATTCCGCGCGGGGGGATTAAAACCCTCCGGATTGGCCCGCCCCGCCCGGGCTCACAAATAAAAATGCGGGGAGGAATAATGGCTGCATGGCCGGTGAAGAGATAATTGGCGTGTGCTTTTTCCCGATCGCTTTCGTGCTCGGGCTGCTGCTGCTCGGTTCCATCCGCGTGCTCTACCAGTACCAGAAGGGAATCCTTTTCCAGCTGGGGAAATACGTCCGGACGGTCGAGCCCGGGGTCACGGTCGTGCTCCCCATGGTACAGGAGCTTCGCGTCGTGGACATGAGGATAACCACCGCGGACATCCCCAAGCAGGAGGTAATAACGAAGGACAACATACCGGTTCTCGTGAACACCGTGGTCTATTACAAGGTGGAGAAGCCGGACGCCGCGGTCCTCAAGATCCAGAACTTCGACTTCGCGGTCAGGCAGTACACCCAGGCCGCCCTAAGGGACGTGGTCGGCAACAGTGAGCTTGATTTCGTACTCACCGAGAGGGAGAAGGTCGCCCAGGGGATAAAGAGGATCGTCGACACGGAGACCTCCGAATGGGGCGTGGACATATCCGCGATAAAGATACAGGAGATCGAGCTTCCGGCCGAGATGAAGAGGGCGATGGCCAAGCAGGCCGAGGCCGAGCGCGAGAGGAGGGCGGTCGTGATATCGTCCGAGGGGGAATTGCAGGCCTCCCAGAACCTCATGAAGGCCGCGGAGAACCTGTCAAAGTCTTCGGGCGCGCTTCACCTGCGCACGCTCCAGACCATCAGGGACATCGCCGCGGACCCCTCGGAGAAGATAGTGCTTTTCATGCCAAGCGACGTCCAGAATGTCGCGAAGGCGCTTCTCAAGAAGAAGGAAGTGTGAAATGGAGCTCGACGGCAAGGGCAGGTACCTCCAGCTCGCGTTCAACCAGGACTCGTCCACAGTGGCGAGGATACTGCCGAGGATTCCCCGGGACGAGAGAATCATCGTGGAGGCCGGCACGCCGTACATCAAGCGGGAGGGCGAGCGCGCGATACGCTTCATCAGGGGCATGTGGCCGGGCTATGTTGTCGCAGACATAAAGACGATGGACGGCGCCGCCGAGGAGGTCCTCGAGGCCGCGCAGGCCGGCGCCAACGGCGCGACCGTCCTCGGGGCCGCTCCCCCGGAGACCGTTAGCCTCTTCATAGAGTGCTGCGAGGAGGCGGGAATCGACGCCTTCGTGGACATGATTGGAATAGAAGACCCGCTTTCTGTCCTGAGGAAGCTGCGCCGGCCGCCGAGGGTGGTCGTGCTGCACAAGGGCAGGGATGAGGAGAGCACCCGCTCGAAGGTGATCAGGTATGCCAACATCAAGCGGGCGCGCAGCAAGTTCGATGTCCTGATTTCGGCCGCGGGGGGCATGGACCTGAAGGGGGCGCAGAGCGCGTCCTTCAACGGGGCGAACATAGTGGCGGTGAACATCGTCACGCCCGAGGACCCGTTCGAGGGAATAGCCACCGATGATGCCATCGAGAGGCTTGCGGTCGATTTCCTGCGCAGCATAGACTGAGGTCTTGGCATGGAGGAGTGGTTTTTCTATTCCAGCGCGGCGGCGGCCGCATGCTCGTTTTTGATGCTAATCGCCCTTTCGCTTGCGGGCGGGGCGCTCGAAAGGCGGATGAAGGGCGGGGAAGCAGCGGGCAAGGCCGGAAGTATTGTGAAAACCATCGTGTTCGCGCTCTTCCTCGTGCTCGGTTTCTCCTTCGTGCCCGTTGCCGTCGGGCTTTTCTTTCCCGCGCTCCGGGACGTGGTCCCTATCGACATCGGCTTCCTTGCGGAGAACGACATGCTGTTCGTATTCGGTGCCTGGGCGGTTTACATAATCGGGCTCGCGATAGCGTTCCCCGAGCTTAAAAGGGATTTCCTCGGGGTGCCGGAAACGGCCGGCGGGGGGAAGGGCGGGGCGGGCTCCGCGGAGGCTGGCGCAGGCGCATCCGACATTGGCGCCGCAGCGGGCCCCGGAACGCCTTCGCTAGACGATGCGATAATGCGGGCGGGCGCCATCGTGCTCGCAGACACGCGAATGAGGGGGGATAGTGCGGGGTACAGGGTCGCGGAGGTATGGAAGCGGCCGGAGGGCGGGTTTCCGCTGAGGAAGGGGATGGACGCGCCTTTTGCCGACGGGCCCTTCAGGGGACGGGGCTATGTTCCAGTGGAGAGGCAGCAGGTAGTCTTCTTCATCAGGGACAGGCCCCCGTATGATGAGGCGGAGGGGCTCCTGCCGGTCGTGGGGGATTACGTGATGTATGCGCCCTCGGACGCGGGCGCCCAGGAATTCCTGCCCCTTTCGGATTTGAAGAAGCGCGTGCTCGGGGCCGGCCCGAAGGGGGCAGCCGGCAGGGGTTTTAAATAATGGGGAAGAAAAGTGGGCATGCACGTTGTACTCTCTATCGGGGGAAGCGCAATCATCCCGGACGGCAAGCCCAACCTTGAATTCCTCAGGGCCATCTCCCTGATGATAAAGGAGAGCAGGAACAGGTTCGGAATCCTCTGCGGCGGAGGGCCGCCCGCCCGGCTCTATGCCAATGCCGTGCGCGAGCTTGGCGCCGGCGAGTACGACGCGGATTCCATCGCCATCACGTCCACCAGGCAGAACGCGCAGCTTGTCGGAGCGGCGCTCGCTGCCGCAGGCGTGGACGTCCATGAGAAGGTGCTTTTCGATTTCGACGAGGCGAAGATCCCCGCCCACGAGACCAAGGCGGTCGTAATGGGCGGGACGATTCCGGGCATAACCACCGACACGGACACGGTGCTCCTTGCCGAGGCGATAGGTGCCAGGCGCGTGGTCAATATCAGCAACGTGGAAGCTATATACGATTCGAATCCTAAGACGAACCCGAACGCGAAGAAAATCCCGAGGATGACCTACGAGGAGCTCGTCTCGCTCGCGCATGCGAGCGACAAGAGGACCGCCGGCACAAACTTCGTGTTCGACATACTGGCATGCAAGCTCATCATGCGCTCAAGGATAGAGGCTCACTTCGTGTCCTACAAGAAAATGGCGGATGTCGAAGCCGCAATAGAGGGAAAGAAGCACGGCGGCACAATCGTTTCCTGAGCCGCCGCCTGCTGAAAAAGGGGCGCCTCAGGATGACTTGAGGTACTTCCCGACGTCCTTGTCCGGGAGGCTGACGACCTTCCTTGCCTTCAGGGTGGCGTACGATATCTCGACGTTCTCCTGCATGAGCTTCTCCTCCTGCGTCTTGCGGAGGGCTTCTACGCACAGGCGGATGGCGTCGTCGAGCGGCATCTTGTCCTCGTACTTGGCCTCGAGGTACTCGTCGACCTCCTTCTTGTTGGCGCCGATTGAATCCGCCTTGTAGGCGGTCATAGCGCCGGAGGGCTCGGCCTCGAAGAGCTTGGGCCCCTGCGCGTCCACGCCCGCTATCAGGAGCGACACGCCGAAGGGGCGGATGCCGCCGTACTGCGTGTACACCTGCATGAGGTCGCACACGCTCCGGGCAATCGAGTCCACGCTAGGGGGCTCGTTGTAGGTTATCCGGTGCCTCTGGGCGTCGACGCGGGCTATCTCGACGAGCCTGCGGGCGTCGGCTATCAGGCCGCTGGCGGTGACGCAGATGTGGGAGTCAACCTCGAACACCTTCTTGAGGGATTCCGGGACCACCAGCTTCGAGTGGATGGACTTGAACGCCACGAGCGCGACGCCCTCCCTGGAGGTCACGCCTATGGCCGTCGCGCCCCGCTTCACGGCCTCCTTGGCATATTCGACCTGGAAGAGCCTGCCGTCGGGGCTGAAAACCGTAATCGCTCTGTCATAAGCCTGCGGGGAAACTCCGTACATTTGAATCACACCTCAAAACTGGTAGGCAGTATTCTCCTCCGCTATTTAAATGCATTGCCTTGCTCTTCTGCCTGGTGAAGGGCATGGGCATTGACGATGCATTGCGCAGGCTGGGGAGCACGGATGCGCTGGAGCGCTTCAGCGCGCTCGCGGCCATAATGGAGGCCCTCGGGCGGGGCGAGGAAATGGGCGCGGCGGAGGGCGCGGTGGAAAAGGCGCTTTCCGACAAAGACGCTGACGTGAGGCAGAAGGCCGCCCGCCTGCTCGCATCCGCCTACGGAAATGCCGGGCAGTGGGGGAAGCTGGACGGGCTCCTGCGCCACGCGCGCGGGGACGTGAGGGCGTCCGCCCTCGGTTCGCTCGCGCAGTTCATCGGCAAATTCGACATGCAATCAGACCTCCCGTCGCTCGCGAAGGCGGCGGACGATTCCGATTTCGAGGTGCGCTCTTCCGCGGCGTCGTTCTTCGAGAAGGCCTCGGCCGCGGGGCAGGACATATCGTTCGCGGCGGCGGGCCTGAGGAAGGCCGCTATCTACGGCGACGAGAGGATGAAGGATGCGGCAGAAAACGCCCTGAAGAACATGGAGCTGCAAAAAGGCGGCGGAGCGGGAAGGTGCCCCAAGTGCCTGGATTGCGAGACCGGGTTCGCGCCGGGCGAGGCAGCCAAATGCTTCGGGGAGCTGGCGCTCATAATCAAATCCATCTCCTGCTGCGCCGGCGACGTCACCCATCGCGTATTCAAATGCACCGCCTGCGGAAAATATTACCTTTCCACTTATTTCGACCATTCCGACTCCGGCCACGGCCAGCTTTCCATCTGCCAGATTGGCGGGGAGGATGCCGCACGCATAGCGGCGGAGCTCAAGAGATGCCCCTCCCCGCAGTGGAAGGGGTGCAAGTGCCCAATCCACATGGAATACCTGAAGGACGAGAGGGTGCCGGTCGAGGGCGCGCTGAAATACAGCTACTCGGATAAGGGCTGACGCCCGGAGGCCGGGGCCCTGCCGCCCTAGATCTTTTTGCCGTCGCCTATGTCCTTGCCGATGAAGTTGCCCCGCTTCTTCCCGAGCGCATACGCCTCGCAGTTCTTGCATGAATCATCCGGCATCCGCGATTCCTTGAGCGAGCGCGCCGCTGAGAACGGGTCCGGAGGGGGATTCTCCGGGTCGACGCCTATCGCACCGAAAAGGCGCCGTGCCTCGTCGGCTTCCCCCGGGGCGGCTGGCTTTTCGAAAACGACCCTTACCCGGCTGCCCCCCTTGCCCGGCTTCGCGGAGACTATTTCCCACCTGTCCTGCTCGTAGAGCAGGCAGTCCCTGCAGAGCGCCTTGCCGTGGAGGATGAACGCCCTGCCGGCAAGGGTCGCCCCGCAGCGCCCGCAGCGCTCGTCCATGCGGATGGGCTCGAGGGGCGGCTTCTTCACCGAATCGATGAATTTTTCCGCAGATACGGCACCGGCGCATCCGGTGCAGAAGGGGCAGGCCAGCACGCCGCCGCAGTAGCGCTCCGCGCAGGAGCGGCAATCCATGTTCTGGGGGCCCGGCTGGACACTGCAGTCGTGGCAGAGCATTGAGCCGTCCGGGCCCGCTGAGAGCGAGGCCGATTCGCGCCCGCAGCGCGCGCAGTATGATTGCATGCCGAAATCACCGACAATGGGCTACATCGACCTCAGGCGCTTCACCCTGTCCTCGATGGGCGGATGGGTGGAGCCCAGGAAGCCGATTTTCTGGGGGAACGGATTCGAGAAGTACAGCGACGCGGTCGTGTCGTTCGCGGCGCGTGTCGGAATGGATGCGGCGCCTATCTTCTCAAGGGCGCTCGCGAGGCCCTCCGGATAGCGCGTCAGCCTCGCCCCGTTCGCGTCCGCGAGGTATTCGCGCTGGCGCGAGAGGGCGAAGCGCACCATCTGCGCGAATATGGGCGAGAGGATGACGAAGAAGAGCGCGATCAGGATGAGCGCTCCGCCTCCCCCGCGGTCCCTGCGGCCGCCCCCAAGGCCTCCGCGCATCATGCGCCAGGCGAAGTCGCCCATGAGGGCGATTGCGCCCACGAAGACCACGGCCAG
Source organism: Microcaldota archaeon (assembly GCA_964647855.1). Lineage (GTDB taxonomy): Archaea > Micrarchaeota > Micrarchaeia > Anstonellales > Bilamarchaeaceae > Bilamarchaeum. Next base: position 186,583 of record CAZYJW010000003.1, read on the forward strand.
CATGGAGAAGCGGATGTCATAGTTCGCGATGTGCGAGATTTCATGGGCGATGACGCCTTCGAGCTCCTCGCGCTTGAGAATCCTGAGCAGGCCGGTCGTGACGGCTACCGAGGCGTGCTTGGGGTCGCGCCCGGTCGCGAAGGCGTTCGGCGACGGGTCGTCGATTATATAGAGCCTCGGCATCGGAATCTGCGACGCGAGCGCGAGGCCCTCGACCACGTTGTAGAGGAACGGCTGCTCCTCGCGCTTCGCCTCCTTCGCGTTGCTCATCATGAGAATTATCGAGTCGCCCTGGAAATAGACGACGGCGGAGTAGAAGAGCAGGGCGGAGAATCCGAGCGCCGGGCCGCAGACGCCGAGGTCGAAGGCGTAGGATATGGCCCACGCTGCGGCGATGAAGATCAGGAACATCGCCCCCACAAGGAGGAGCGAGTTCCTGCGGTTCGCCTCCGCGGCGTCGAAGAAACTGATGTGCTGCCCTGCCATCCTTTCATGCCCCCCTTACGGGGAAAAAAGAAAAATCACTCGAACTTGACCTTAGGCGCGGCCTTCTCGGCCTCGGGGGCCTCGAAGTACGGCTTCGGCTTGAAGCCGAACATGCCGGCTATGAGCGAGCTCGGGAACATCTTTATCGAGTTGTCGTAGTCGAGCACCGAGTCGTTGTAGGCGGTGCGGATGTAGGATATCTTGTTCTCGGTCCCGGCAAGCTCCTCCTGGAGCAGCTTGAAGTTCTGGCTGGCCTCCAGCTTCGGGTAGTTCTCGGCCACCGCGAAGAGCGACTTGAGCGCGGAGCTCAGCATGTTGTTCGCCTTGGCGCGCTCCTCGACGCTGCCCGTGACGAGCTGGGCGCGGTATTTCGTTATGGCCTCGAAGGTCCCCTTCTCGTGCTTCATGTAGCCCTTGACGGTCTCGACAAGGTTGGGGATGAGGTCGTACCTGCGCTTCAGCTGCACGTCTATCTGCGCCCATGCGTTCTCCACGCGGTTGCGCAGCGCCACGAGCCGGTTGTAGGTCATGACGACGTAAACCAGCGCGACGAGCGCCACTGCGGCTATGCAGATGACGATTGGAATCAGTCCGATGCCCAACAGCAGTTCTTCTCCGGCCATTTTGGAATTCACCCTGCGCATATATGCGCAAAGCGGATTTTTAATCCTGCTACCGCGGCCGGTAGTCCGGCTGCTGCGAGATGGTCGCGCTGAAGTCGATTCTGTCCCTTCCGGCGAGCCCCCCCAGGACGCGCTCGATGGCGCCGGAGAGCGCCTTGCGGAACACGCTTGACGCGCCGGCGCATTCGGAGTTCATCTTTATGACCGCGCCCCCCTGCGCCTCGCGGTAGAGCGTCACCATCCCTATCGCCTCGGGCTCGCGGGCATCCTTCGGGAACAGGAACACCTGGAAGTAATCGACTATCTCGAGGGATTTGTGCGGGTCGCTCTGGAGGTCCTGGTCGCACGCGAAGCCGGCGCGCCGGAATTCCCCGGGAAGCTCCCGGAAGAGGGATTTCGTCTGCTCCGGGTCCCTGGCGCTTGCCCATATGGGAAAGCGGTCGAGCATGGGTTCCGAAAGCGGCTCCTGCCCCCTAACGGCCTCGCGGGCCGGCTTACCGGCGCATTCCTTTACCAGCGTGACTACCTTTGCTCCTGCCATAGAATTTATTCAAAGCACACAATTTATAAATCAAGCGCGGCCTTCCGGCAGCGACGAAAGGAACGCGTCCCAGCGCTCCTGCGGCAGGGGCAGGGAAAGCCTCTTCCTCCGCGCGGACTGCCCGGAAACGATGCGGACCCCGCAGCCGAGGAGGCGGGAGAGTTCCGTGATGAGCTCGACATTCGCGCGGTTGCGCTCAGCCTCGCTTTCCAGATCGGCCATGAGGCGGCCGCCGCTGCGGTAAAGGCGGAACCGCCGCATGCCGGGGCGCACGGTTATCTCGGCTATCATAGGGACCGCTTTATTATCGCCATCAAGCTTTCCGAGTCATGGAAGCCGGGATACGCCATGCCGTTGACGATTATCGAGGGGTATGATGTGACGTTGTATTGCGCCTTGAACGCCTCCGCGACCGGGCTGCCTATCTCGCCGTCGAACGAGAAGAGCTTCACGTCTATCCCCTGGGGGGAGAGGGCGTCCCTCGCCTTCAGGACCTCGGCACCCTGCTCCCTGCACCGGGGGCAGCCCGAATTCGAGTAGAAGTTGATGAGGAGGACCTGTTCGCCCCCGCATAGCTCCCCCACCTTCTGCGAAAGCAGGTATGACTCGGCCTCAACGACGAAGTATTTCTTCTTGAGGTCCGGGTCGCTAAGCCCCCTCTCGTCCTCCATGTAGGTGAGCTTGTGGCCGATGCGCTCCACATCGGCGTCAATCGAGTCGAGGGACGAGACATAGACCGGGCAGAACGACGGGGAGTCGCCCTCGGAAAGCAGGAGCAGCTGGATGGAGGCCACCTTCTCGGAAATGTTCGAGACGTCCTCGGAAATCGAGCGGACGTTGGCCTCGTCAATCAGCGTCCCGATGTATATGCCGAGGAGGAATATGGCGAGCGACATGGCGAACGCCGCTGCGTATATGGGCATGCTGAGCCTGCGGTGGGCGCCCCTCACCATGTGTAGCCCTCCCTTTTTAGCTCCTTGAGGAGGAACATCACGTTGTAGCCCACCATGAGGTACCAGTAGAACACGAGGAACGAGAGGAGGTATCGGAGCCGCACCCGCTCCCCACTGAAGCTGCGTATCGCGAGCCAGAGGAAGAACGTCGACATGATGACGACGAACGCCCCGACGAAGGTGACGAACGAGACGTCCATTCCGAAGGCCTCGAACCAGATGTACTGGTAGTAGTAGGGGGTGGTGAGGACCGAGTATGCGAGGAGGCCCAGGATGAGGAAGAACGCGGTTATTGCCGCGAAGTTCAGGGGCACGAAGTACATGCCGAAGTCGCCGTACTCGGGACGTATCATCCCCCGGTATTTCCAGTAGTTGCGGATGCCGCCCCGCTGCCACCGGACGCGCTGCTTGAGGAGGTCGCCCATGTTGTCGGGGGGCTCGGTGTAGACGTCGGCCGTCATCGAGCTCTTGATCTTGTAGTTGGCCGCCTGGATGCGGAGCGCTATCTCCTGGTCCTCGACCAGGTTGCGCTCGTCGAAATAGCCGACCTCCTCGAAGACCTTCCTGCGGAACATCGAGAAGGGCCCGGGCGTCACCGGCACGCTGTCGATGAAGCTGAGGAGCTTGCGGGAGAAGAGTATCATGAGGTATTCGACGCGCTGGAACTCCTTGAGCCACGAGTCGCTCTCGCGGATTTTCACTGCGGGCGTGACCGCCATCACCTGCGCGTCCCTGAAATACGGTATCAGGTCGCGTATCGTGCCCCTGGTGACGTAGGAGTCCGCGTCCATGGTGGCGACCAGCTCGCCCTTGGCCTGCCTGATGCCGAAGTTCAGCGCCGCGCCCTTTCCGCCGTTCTCCTTCGTGAAGACGCGGACGCGGGGGCCCTCGAAGGCCTTCGCCACTCGGTAGGTGTTGTCGGTGGAGCCGTCGTCGACTATGACGAGCTCGAGCCGCCCGGCGGGGTAATCCAGCTCGAGCAGGCTCCGGATGGACTGGACTATGTATTTCTCCTCGTTGAAGGCAGGCATGACGATGGAGACCGAAGGGGTCCACGAGGTGCGCTCGGGGGGCCGGGAATATTCCCCGCGGTGCCTGAGGTAGAGGAGGATGAAGACGTTGAGGGTGAAGAGCGAGAAGAACGCGATGGCGTAGTTCAGGAGCTCCGGGACATCCATATTCCAGACCTACCGCTTCATGCATTATAAAACATAGCGCCGGCTTCGGGCGGGGCGGGGCGGCCGTGCGCCTCCGGAGGCGGCCGGGGCCCGCGCATCCTTCAGAGAAGGAGCAGGCTTTTCGCGAAAAGCATCGAAAGAATCATCCCAGCGAGGACGAACGGCAGGAAGGGCGGGAGCTTGGTGTACACCCAGACCTCGCCCACCTTCGTCTTCTTCAGCCGGTCTATCTCGCCCTGCGTCATGAGGCGGGGTATCTTGTAGCGCTCTATCATGTCCTTGTTCATCACTTCCAGTGCGAGGACGTCCTCGGCCTCGAGCTGCGACACCGGGAGCTCCTCGGAGAGGAGCATGTTGAGCGAGTCGCGGAACATCATGAAGAACACGCTCGCGAAGATTGAGATTGTCACGAAGGCGAAGAAGATTGGCGAGAAGAGGAACGAGTTCACGAACATGTACGCGAAGACGGCGTATGGGAGCAGAACGAGGGCGTAGAGCAGCCTGGGCTTGGCCTCGACCTGCGTGAGCTTGAAGCCGAAGTACACGAGCACATAAAGCGCGAAGAGGATGCCCGAGAATATGAACACCGAGAATATCAGGGGCAGGTTGAACGGCATGCCCACGAAAGACGGGTGTATGGGCAGCAGGAGCATCACCGATGCGAGGACGAAGACGTCCGCGCCCCCGAGCTGCCCCACCCGGTAGAAGAGGTATCCTATGGCGGAAAGGAACGCCGCGACGCCCATGGTGAACCAGAAGAGCGCCTCCTCATAGAAGACCAGGTTCGAGATGAACGCGACGGCCAGGAATGCGTAGAGCAGCTGGTCGGGGATGTTCTTCTTGTTGAAAACATCGTAGTAAGCGGCGACCGAGGTGCCCAGGAAGGCGAGAATCAGGCGGATTGCCTCGCCGGGCATGGTTATCTGCCCGAAAATGACGTCTTCTAACATATCAATACCTCAAATGAAACACGATAATGTCTGGAAGCATTTAAAAGAATGCTATTTGGCGCGGGGGACGCCACGCTCCGCCAGATTGCCCGCCACCGATGCGAGGCCCTCGGGGAGGCCGGCCCGCAGGAGCGCGCGCCGGAGCAGCTCCGCGTCCTCCGCATCCAGGCACTTCAATGCGATTGCCAGGGCGAAGATTAGGCCCGCGCTCGCGCATATCAGGGCGCCGAGGATGGCCAGGTAGAGCGCCTTGGGGGCGAACTCCCCGCTTCCGGCCCCATCTATGACGCCCGACGCCGCGGCCGAGACCAGGGGGGATGCGGCCGACATCGCCAGGGCGGTCGCCGCCGCCGCGGCAAGCAGGCGGTATGAGCCCGGAGGGTTCCTGAATCCCACGCTTTTCCCGGCAAAATGCGTGAGCAGGATTGCGCCCAGAAGGAAGCTCGCCGCGGATGCCGCCGCGGCGCCCTCCATTGAGAACGCGGGTATGAGCGCGAGGTTGAGGATGATATTCGCAGCGCAGGCGGCCGCGCCCACATAAAGCTCGATTCGCACAAGGCGCATGGCGGTAAGCGTGAGCGATATGGCGAACGAGAACGCGGCGAAGACGAGGCCGGCGGTGAATATGGACATCGCGGCGGCGCCCCCTGCATAATCCGCCCCGTAGAAGACCGTGAGCATGTCCCTGGAAAACGCCATCATGACCGCGGCTATGGGGAGGGAAATCAGCAGCGACCAGCGCTGGGCCGCCGCTATCGAGTGCCGCATGGAGGGCAGGTCCCCCTTTCCGGCCAGGCGCGAGACGACCGGGAGGAAGATGTTGCCGACCGAGCCCGGGAAGACTATCAGCACCATGGCGAGGGTCGTCGCCATCGAGTATACGGCTACCAGCGAGGCCGCCTCCGGCGCGGGCGCCATGAAGCCCAGCATGAGCCGGTCCGACGAGGCGACTATGGTCGAGAAGGACTGGACCAGGGCGATCAGCATCCCGAGGGGGATTATCTCGCCCAGGAGCTCCTGCCGCCCTATCGCACCGCCCCCGGATATCGAGGCGACTGAGCGGAGCACGGGAACGTACGAAAGCGCGAGGGCGAAGAGGAACGAGAGGATGAAGCCGAGGCATATCGTGAGCACGGACGCGCCGAGCAGCCAGAAGAGGCCGCCGGTGATTAGGAGCTTGAGTAGGTTCTGGATGTTCTGGAACATCTGCGACGACTTGATGTCCGCCCGCCCCTGAAGGTAGAGGTAGTTGAGCCGGAAAAGGTTGCCGAGGAGGACGTATGCCGAAAGGATGCGTATCGCCTCTGGCAGGCTCTCGCTGCTGTAGAACGCCCCGATGGCGTCTGCGAGCAGGAACAGGGAGGCGACCAATATCAGCGAGAGTGCGGCAAGGATGCGCCAGCTTATGGAGAAAAGGTCCCGTATCTTCCCCTGCTCGCCCCTTCCCTCGTAATAGGGGACGTAGCGCAGGAAGGCGCCGGATATCCCGAGGTCGCTGAACACCCAGACCAGGGAGAGGGCGCTTAGGGCGAGATAGAACACGCCGATGTCGTCCTGCGACGCGGCGTGCGCCAGCATCACGACATAGGCGAACGAGAGGAGCTTGAAGAACGCGTTTCCGGCGAGGCTCCAGAGGCTTCCCTTCGCGACCTCCCTGGAATGCTCGGAGACCATCGGCTCAGGCCTTCTTGCAGTAGTGGGAAATCAGCAGGTCGACCCCATTCTCCAGCCCGACCTCGGCCCTGAAGCCGAGGCCTTCCTCTGCCCTCTTCGTGGATGCCTGCGTGTGCGCGACGTAGTTCTTTATGGTGTTCGGGCGGTATTCGGGCGGTATCGAGGTTTTGAGCTTCGAGTTCAGGAGCGCAACGGCATCGTTGAGGCTCGTGCTCTTCCCAGTGCCCACGTTGAAGACGCCCGTGCCCTTGTGCGAAAGGGCGAGCATGTTCGCGCGGACCACGTCGCCCACGTAGGTGAAGTCCCGCGTCTGGCTGCCGTCCCCGAGAATCACCGGCCGCCGTCCCGCCTGCATGTCCCAGAGGAACTGCGTGACCAGGTTGGCGTATTTGCCCTTCGCCCGCTCGTTTGGCCCATACACGCTGAAATAGCGCAGCCCGACAGAATGCACGCCGTAGAGGTCGGAGTATAGCCTTGCCACGCGCTCCATGGCGTAGCGCCCCTCGGTGTAGAAATCGGTTATCTTGATGCCCATGGACTCCTCGTGCGGCGGGGCGTTGCCGTTGTAGAGCGAGCTCGATGACGCGTAGACGAGCCTGCAGGGGTTCTTCCGCACGAATTCGAGGACGGATATCCAGTCGTCGAGGGCCTTCGCCGTGAGGTGCGGGTCCGCCTTGTACATGGGCGAGGACGATGGGACGCCCTGGTGCAGGATGGCGTCGAAGCCGGAGCCCGCGGAGGCGATATCGCCGGAATCGGCCTTCACGACCTTCACCTTCTGGCGTATGGCAGCGATGTTCTCCTCGCTGCCTGTGTGCATGTTGTCGAGCGCGACGACCTCGTGGCCGTCCGCGACGAGCCTCGCGGCGATGTTCGAGCCGATGAACCCGAGGGCTCCCGTGACCAGCATCCTCATGTTATCAACCAGGATGACGGATTCTCAGCAGAGGTTAAAAACCCTGCCCGTATGCAACATGCATGGCATTCGAGGACGAGGCTTTGGAATTCGGCCGGGCCGTTTCCGCAAGGCTCTCGGAGCTCGTGCTCGCGCCCATGCGCAACCTGGACATGCTCTGGGCCGCGATACCGCTCCTTATCGCCACGCTTTTCATAACCCTGTATTTCGGAAGGCACAAGCGGGAGGAGCTGGGCTGGAACACCGCCTTCGGGAACACGATGGTCTTCCTTTTCGTTGCGATAAGCCTCATCAGGGAGATGTACTCCCAGGGGGGCTCGTGGGATGGCGTCCTCGGCAACTCGCTCTACCTCACGCTCTCGCTCGGCCTCGCTGGCGCAAGCGCCCTCCTGATGTTCCTGACGTACTTCCACCTTCTTCCCAAGAGGCTGGCGTTCTTCCTGTTCTCCGCCCCGCCCATAAACGTCAGCGTATATGTCGTCATGAGCATCGTATATGCGGACGTGGCGCCCGACTGGCTGACCGTGGCCGCCGGCGTGCTTTTCCTGGCGCTGATAATCGTGGCCGCGAAAATCCTGCAGCTTGTTGTGAGGCTGATTGGGCTCGAGGACCGCGGAAGTGAGACGCCCGCGCGCAAAGACGGAGCGCAACTGGAAGCGGGCATGACGCGTGAAGAGATGGCGCAGCCCGGCCCGGAAAGCGTCAGCGCCCCTTCGCGGCGAGCTCCTCCGCCTTCTCGGAAAAGCGCTTCAGGAAAGCCTCCCATGTGAAGTCGCGCCCGACCTTCGCGCGGCCCTCCTTCCCCATCTGAGAGCATCGCTCGGGGCTTTTTGAGAGCAGCTCCATCTTCCCGGCCATCTCCCAGATGCTGTTCACAAGGAAGCCGTCCCGCCCGTCGTTGATTGTCTCCTTCGGCCCGCCCTCGTTGCGCGCGATGCAGGGCTTGCCCGAGGCCATCGCTTCCAGCGGGACGAGGCCGTAGTCCTCGTTCACGGGCGTGTAAAGGACCGCCGTGGCGCGGGCGTAGAGGTCCCGGAGCTCCCAGTCGCCCACGTTGGTTTGGATTTCGACGTCGGGGGGGCTGATGGAGCGGAGCTTCTTCAGGTATGCCTGGTGCTCCGGGCGCTTCGAAAGGGCGCCGGTTATCACGAGCCTCCAGTCCTGGGCCTTGGGTTTTGACGCCCCGGGCTTCGGGTTCTGCCGGTTCGCGAATATCTTGAAGGCCTCGATGGCGTACTCTATCTCCTTCTCGGGCGCGATGCGCGAGGGGTATAGGAAATAATTTTCGGATGGCTTCGATGCGAAGCGCTCGATGTCGACGCCAGGGTGGAGGACCTCCGAGCTGCGCCGGAGGTATTTTGTGATGCGGGCCTGGCTGTTCCTGCTGTTCGTGAATATGTGCTCGATTTTCGGGACCGTCCTGTATTCGATGGCCTTGAAGGGCTGTATCGACGCCCAGAAGACCGTGCGGGAGAGCGGGTTGCGCCGCTTCTGCCTCCACTCGTAGAGGTCGAAGGCCTCGCGGTTCGGCGTATGGCAGTACCATATCACGGGCGCGTTGCGGTTGCGTATCCATTCCGAGGGCGTCTGGTGCGCATTGATGACGTCGTAATCCGTGAGCTTCGCGTTGTAGAAGTGCATGCCGGCCTCTATCGCGGTCGAGACGCGCCTTCCCAGGGGCAGTTTCCTCGCGGGCCCGGGCTTCGCGACCTCGATTTCCAAATCAGAGAAGTCATGGAAGGTGTTCTCGGGGTCGTAGCCCAGGCAGTGTATTTTCGCCTTGAAATGCTGGGCGATTTTAAGCACGACGCGCTCCATGCCACCCCGCGTCTCGATGAAGGGGGTGGCGACTACCATCCGCATGAGGCATCTTTCCAAAGAAGGTATATAACTGCTCTCTGGGGAATCGCCCCATGCGGCTCGCCGTTGTGATAGTCTCGTTCAACGCGCCGGAGATTCTCCGGGCGCACCTCCGGGCGCTTTCGGACGGGGATTCGCGCCCGGACTGCGTCGTTGTCGCGGACACGGGCACAACGAGCGCGGCCTGGGCGAAGGACGAGTTCGGCCGCCGCTTCGCCGTGGAGGTCGTCGCCTGCGGCGACATCGGCCCTGCCGGCGGGTTCAGGCTCGGCGCGATGAGGGCCTACGAGCTCGGGCACGACTATATCGTATTCGGAGACGACGATTGCATACCCGCATCCGATGCGGTTGCGAGGCTCCGCGCCCATGCCGAGCGCGGCGAGGGATGCGTGTGCGGAAGCTATTCCGGGGGGAAGAGGGTGTGGGGCGCCAACCACTATCTCATGGCAAGCCGGCGGCTGCTCGCCGCATACGGGTTCCATTTCGCGCCGTTCTTCATGCTCTGCGAGGATTTCGAGATGGGCGCGAGGCTCCGCCGGGGCGCCGGCCAGGTGCACGACCCGGAAATAATCGTCTCCCATCCGCACAAGTCCGACATAAGCGCGTTCAAGTGGAGGCTCTTTGCGAGGAACTCGCTCGCCCAAGCGGCGGCGGGGGGGCGCATCGGCAAGGAGGCCGGAGCGTTCTACGGGAACCTCCTGCGGGCCTGCTCGGCGGCGCTCTGGGGGCGGGCGGAATTCCTTGCGGCTTTCTATTGGGCATGGCTCGATTTCATGGCCGGAAGGATGGGGCGGCCGCCCGGGCGGGCGGTGGCGATGCCGCTCGCCGGAGGGGCCCCGTCCCGGAGGCCCGCCTATATCGGGGTCAGGAAGAGGGTCGGCGCGGAGCTTATCCCGGAGGATTCGCTCGACGGGGCCGGGCGCCTGCGCGCCGCGCTCCGCCTGGTTCCCCTCCTCTCCGGCAGGGACGTGCTTGTGAGGGGGAGCGCGGTGTGGGCCTTCCTGCCGTACACCGCCCTTGCCCGGGACGTCTTCATAGAGGACGAGCGGGAAGGGAAGGTTTTCCTCCTCCATCGCAACAATGCCGCCGTGTCCGTGCTCTTCATGCTGGCGCTCGCGCCCGCTTTCGCCGCGCTGCTGCCCGTTTTCGCGCTGGGGCTGTCCAGGCGCGGGCATTACAGGCGCATGTTCGACGAGGCGATGCGGGCGGACAGGGAGTTCTGCGCGAAGGCCGGGCGTGGAGGCGGGGGCGCATGAGAATAGCGGTTGTCGGAGCCGGATACGCCGGGCTTGTATCGGCCGTGGGATGGGCGGGCAGGGGGCATGACGTCGCATGCGTCGACGCCGATGCCGGGAAGGTATCGCGCATAGCCAGGGGCCTCCCGCCGTTCTTCGAGGAGGGCCTGGGGGAGAGGCTGCGCGGGGTGCTCAACTCAGGCAGGTTCAGGTGCGCATCCGACTATTCGGCCGTGGGGGGCTCGGATGTCATCATGGTCGCGGTCGGGACTCCGCCGCTGCCGGACGGCTCGGCGGACCTCTCGCAGGTCCGCTCCGCATGCGCATCGATAGCCGGGGAGCTTCGAAGGAGCGAAGCGTTCAGCGTGGTGGCGGTCCGCTCGACCGTGCTGCCGGGCGCCACTGAGAAGGTGGCGGGCCCCATCCTCGCGAAATCCGGCGTCCGCTTCGGGCTGGCCATGATTCCCGAGTTCCTGAGGGAGGGGAGCGCGCTTTCCGACTTCGGCTCGCCCGACCGCATAGTGATAGGATGCTCCGACGAGAGGACCAGGGCCGTGATGGAGGAGCTCCACAGGGCGTTCGATGCCCCGAAGATATTCACGGACATCAGGAACGCGGAGATGATAAAATACGCCTCGAACGCCATGCTCGCGTCGCGAGTTGCGGCCGTGAACGAGATAGCGAACATATGCGGAAGGACGGGGGCTGATGCGGACACCGTGATGCGCGCGGTCGGCATGGACCGGAGGCTCGGGCCGCATTACCTGGTCCCGGGTCCGGGCTTCGGGGGCAGCTGCCTGCCCAAGGACCTGTCCGCCCTGGAGCGGCATGCCCGGGAGATGGGAGAGGACGCGCCCGTCCTGCATGCGGTTTCCGAGTCGAACCGGAGGCAGAAGCTCAGGCTCTTCCAGGCGCTTTCGCGCCTCATGCCGGTGAAGGGCAGGCGGATTGCCGTCCTGGGGCTTGCTTTCAAGAGCGGGACCGACGACATCCGGGAAAGCCCCGCGATTCCGCTGATTGAGAAACTGCTTGAGGAGGGGGCGGCAGTCCGCGCATACGACCCCGAGGCAATCGGCCATGCGCAGGAGCGCTTCCCCGCCGTGGAATACGCCGGGGACTGGGCGGAATGCCTCTCGGGCTGCGATGCGGCGCTGCTTGTGACCGCCTGGCCGGAGTTCATGAAAAGCGCGGCGGAATACAAGGAGGCCCTCAAGGATGCTCCGCTAATCGATGCGCGCAGGGTGCTTTCGCACGATGACGCGGCAAAAGCCGGGCTGAACTACCATGCGCTCGGGAGGGGCGCCCCATGAGATACCTTGTGACCGGCGGAGCCGGATTCCTCGGGACGAACCTCTGCCTCAGGCTGCTTGAGGGCGGGCACGAGGTCGTGGCGCTCGACGACCTTTCGACAGCCTATCCCGGAAACGTGAGGGCGCTTTCGGGAAGGCCGGGATTCAGGCTCGTTCGGCATGACATCGTGTCGCCCCTGCCGGATTTGGGGGAATTTGGCTTCATCTACAACCTCGCATGCCCGGCGAGCCCTTCGAAATACCAGAAGAATCCCGTGCAGACCTTCAGGACGTCCGTGTGGGGCGTTTGGAACGTCCTGCAATATGCCTTTCCCTCCAAAACGCCAGTATTCCAGGCATCGACCTCGGAGGTATATGGCGACCCGCTGATTCATCCGCAGGGCGAGCCATATTTCGGGAACGTGAATCCTGTCGGAGTGCGCTCCTGCTATGACGAAGGGAAGCGGGCGGCTGAATCGCTGCTCATGGACGCGAACAGGGCGCACGGGCATCCGGTGAAGATTGCGCGCATCTTCAACACCTATGGCCCGCACATGGACCCAAAGGACGGGAGAGTGGTGAGCGAGTTCATAATCAAGGCCCTGCGCGATGAGCCGGTCACGATTCACGGGAATGGCAGGCAGACGCGCTCCTTCTGCTACGTTGATGATATGATTGGCGGGTTTATCGCCCTTGAGAAGAGCAGGGCGGATTTCACGGGGCCGGTGAACCTGGGGAACGAAGAGGAGCATACGCTGCTTGAGCTGCTCGGGGTGCTTGAGGCGGCCCTCGGGAAGGAGATCGGGCGGAGGTTCACGCCGGCGCCGGAGGACGACCCGAAGATGAGGAGGCCGGACATCTCGCTTGCGGCAAAAGAGCTCGGGTGGCGGCCGAAAACCGGTCTGGACGGGGGGCTTCGCAGCACAATCGCCTGGTTCCGCGGGCTCCTATAGCCCGGCAGGCGGGAAATTGGCCGGGTCCTGGTAATACCTGACGCCGTCCCTTATTATGTCCTGGACCGTGCGCGTCACGCCCCAGCCGGTCCGTTCTACGAACTTCCTGTTGTCGCCTATGAAGCCGTCGAAAAGGGCCTCTCCGCGCTCGTAGGGGCGCATGAGGGACTTGTCTATCATGATGGGGGCCTTGCTCCCCATGGTGCGCAGGGCGAGCTTCGCGAAATCGCCTGTCGTGATGCCCTTGCCGGAGCATATGTTGTACGCGACGCCGCGCTCGCATTTCTCCACGGCAAGAATCTGCGCTGCGGCCGAATCGTGGATGTGCGTGAAGTCGCGCACCGAGTTCGGGTTCCCCATGACGATGCGGTCGGCCTTCCCCGCAAGGATGTTCTTGACCTGCGTGTTTATCCTGGCCGTGAAGAACTGCGGGCCGCGGCGCGGGCCTTCCTGGTTGAACGTTCGTGTAATGACCGTTGGCGTGTGATAGGTGAAGAAATAGGATTTCCCTATGAACTCTGTGAAGACCTTGGTCGAGGCGTAGGTGGAGGTCGGGCGGAGCTCGTTCGTCTCCCCGACAGGAAGCTCGCCCATGTCCCTGATGAAGCCGTACTGCTCAGATGAGCACGCGAGCTGGATGCCCTGGATGTCCTTGTCCTCCTTCGTCGCCGCTTCGAGCAGGTTGGTCGTGCTCACGCAGTTGTTCTCCACAACATGGCTCGGCTGCTGGAGGCTTGTGGGGACGAACGACTCCGCTGCCTGGTGGAATATGAAGTCCGGCCCTATCTCCTTGATGAGGGATGCGACGCGGTTGTAGTCGGTGAGGTCGACCTCGTGGATTTTCAGCTTCCCCGAATCCAGGTTGTGCTGGATGTTCGGGTAGTGCGCGACCGCGTGCCGCTTCACGGTCCCGAAAGGCTGGGCGCCCAGGGATATCAGCAGGTCGATGATGGTGCTGCCCACCATCCCGGCCGCCCCCGTGACGAGGACGCGCCTGCCCCTCCAGAACTCGGGGCTGGGCTTTTCCGCCCGCCCCCCCTTTGGCAGGCCCATGGATTCCGGCCGGTCGATGTCCAGAAGGTGGCCGGCATCCTTGAGCGCCCTGAACTTCTCACCTGAGAAAACGCTTTCGAAAGGAACGAGGTCCATCGCAACAACTCCGGATTTGGATTGCAGGGCACAGTTTAAATCATCATCCCAAAAGGTAATGCTGTTGGGGGCCCGCCATCCGGGCCGGAAGATTCTTGTGCCCAGGGTATGCATGGTGACGCCGTTCCGGAGCAAGTGCGGCATTGCAAGCTACGTCGAACGCATGCTGCAGGCATGGCCGGCGGAGGCCTCCGGCATCCGGGTCATGGCGCTGCGCGAGCGGAGCATCAACCCGTTCCATTTCCTTTCGGTCGGACTCGAATCAGCAAGGGACTGCGACATAATCCATGTCCAGTACCAGCGCGGCCTGTTCGGGATGCTTCTGCCCCTGCCGCTCCTCAGCTACATCACCCATTTCCCGGCTTTCTTCATCGGGCTCATGCTCGCCAAGGGGAGGCGGAAGGTCATCTACACCATACACGAGCACAACGACAGGAACCCGTGGCAGAGGCTGATGCTGGAACTGATAAAAATCAGCGCGGACCGGTACATCGTCCACAGCAGGGAGCTTGCGAGGATACTCTCATCGAGCGGGATACCGACCGGGAAAATAGACGTCTATCCGATGCCGTGCGAGAAGGGCGTGCGCATCGATGCGGAAGAGGCGAAGCGCAGGCTCGGGCTCGAGGGGAAGCGGGTGGCGCTCCTTTTCGGCTATGCGCACAGGAACAAGGGCTATGACCTCGCGGTCAGGGCGCTGGCGGGCCTGCCCGAGGACGTGGTGCTCGTGATAGCGGGCGGGCCCAGGAATGCCGGGCAGGACGGATACTACCGGTCTCTGATGAGAATCGCGGGTGAATGCGGGGTATCGAAGCGGGTCGTCTTCCCCGGATTCGTGGAGGGCAAGGACGTGCCTGCCTTCTTCTCAGCGGCGGATGCCGGCGTGCTTCCCTACAGGTGGATACAGGGGTCGCTTGCGCTTGCGGACTTCATGGCATACGGCGTTCCGACCATAACATCCGACCTCGCATACTTCGCGGACATCAGGGAGGAGCACGGGTGCATCGAAACTTTCGTGAAGGATGATGAAAAAGATCTCGGAAAAAAACTTGCCGCCCTGCTCGAAGACGGGGCGAAACGCAAGGCCCTCGGGAAGAAAATCGCCGCGTACCTGGATAAGGCCAACTGGGAGGGCTTTGCGGCCTTCAGCGAGGCGGTTTACCACGGCCTCGCATAGGCGCGAGCCCGTAGCCGTGCGTCCGGGGCTGCCTGATTAGCTTGATGGGCAAGAACACCGCCCAGAGCGCGGCCCAATAGAACGGAAGCAGGGCGAGAAAGGCGGCGAGGCGCAGGATATGGGGCAGCGGGCCGCCGCGTTTCGCAATCTGGAGGTACTTGTCTTCGCCCATCTTGAAATAGAGCTCCTTTGCGAAGAGCGAGCCCATCGTGACGCCTTTGAACACATGGTTAGTCCGCAGGACGATGAACCTTTTGCGGAAATTGGCGATGAATAGCCGGATGGTCTCGGCGAATCCCCTCGCCTTCTCGGTGTCCGAATAAACGATGAACGGGGGGGTCTTACCGAGCTCGCTTTCCTTCCTTAGGAACGGCGAGATGTTGAACTGCAGGCTGCGTATTGCCGGCTTGCCGTAGGTGTAGGTGAGGAGGAGTCGAAGGAGCGTCAACGCCACATCCTTGCCGTAATCCGGATAGAAAAGCATGAGGATGAGGCTGGTGACCGTGAGGTTCCCCAGATTTATCAGGAAGAAGCGCGGGTTCTTCGAGAACAGGCACGCGTGGAGCAGGTAGAGCCAGTAGCGGTCGAACTTCCGGAATATCGTGTCTCCCCCGAAGAAAGGATGCTCGCAGTAGCAGTCCGTCACGAACGGCTTCCGGCCAATCCTTTCGTTGTATTCCATGTCGTCCCCGCCAAGGTAGAGGGGGGCGTAGTAGATACCGATTCTCTCGACAAGCTCCCGGGATATGAGGCTGTAGTATGTTATGTTTGTGTTCCCCACGTTGACCTTCATCTGCACGTTGCCCATGAACCTGAACTTCGTGCTGACGAATCCCTTGTCGCGGTTCCTGTATAGCTCCTCCATGATGCGCGGGTCGATGGGAAGGCAGTCGTCGTCCGTGATGACCATGTAGTCATAGCCATTATCCAGGGCGAACGCCTGGCCGCTCGAGAATCCGCCCGCGCTGCCGGTATCCTCGTCGCGCTTGAACGTGATGATGCCGAAATCCGGCGTCGCCTTCCCGATGATTTCTTCGACCTTGGTGTCGTCGGATACCGAGCTCAGGACGATGAGAAGGTCGAACTCCCGGAAGGTCTGCTTCTTAAGGAGGTCGATATGGCTGGAGAGGTAGTCATAGGCGGTGTAGAAGGGCATTATGACCAGCGTGTCCCTGCCCGTTTTACCGTATTTCCTGATTGACGGCATGCGTCTTCCCCGTTCCGGATTCAGTCCGGCGACAACGAATAATAATCCATATGGATGCTGGATGCGGGAATGCGAATGCTCAGCCGAGGCCGTAACGCATCGTTTTCGGCTGGAAAAATATTTTCTGCGGAAGGAACACAAATAGTAGGAGAAGCGCGATTGCCGGGAAACAGAATGCAAATGCTGCCAAGCGGAGAGCGTGAAGGAGCGGGTTGCGGTTGTCCGATAGCGTCAGGCATTTGTCATTGCCGAGGCTTATCCGGCACCTCCTTGAAGAAAGCATGACGAGCAGCGTGAGCGTGATGGACGAGACGGCCTCGATTTCTACGTCCTTCCTGAAAGAGTCGCGGATGGCACGCAGTGGCACGAATCCGCGGCTATCAGAGCCGAATGCGGAGCCATAATACGCCTTGGCAAATCCATCGCCTGGCGCTGGCGTGCCTACGAAGTCCATGAAATCGCTATTGATTGCGGATGCCGCAGCCTTTCCATAACGATGCATAAGAAGGCACTGGAGTGAGGAAAGATGCGCCTTTCCCCCGAAGCCGGGGGCGAACAATGCGAGGGCAGGTAGTAAAGCCGACGTGATAATAAAATTCATCAGAAGGGTGCGAAAATTCTTCGAGACTGTAAGTGTGTTGATTTTTGAGCGGAGGTAGCGGTCGGGATTCCTCAGGCCGGAGAACGGGAGGGGATGGGTGGCGGCGTTGGATATGACGAAGGGCTTTCGCCCTATCCGTTCCATGTATTCAAGGTCGTCTGCGTCTAGATAGAGCGGCATGTAGTAGAGGCCCATTGAACGCACTATCTCAGATGAAAGCAAACAGTATTGCGCTATCACGGTTGCTGGTGTAGTGAGCAACCGTTTTCCGTTCACAGTGTTGTGGACCGGATGGCTCACGTAGCCATGATGCCCCGCACGGATGAGAGAACCCACAAGTGCGGTGTCGGTTGGATAGCAATCTGCGTCAGCGAATATCTGGAATTGGTAGCCCTTTTCCAGCGCATAAAGCTGCCCTGTGAAGAATCCCCCCGCAGAACCGGTATCCTCCTTCCTTTTGATTACAGCCGTCCCGAACGCCGGTTTTGCCGATCGCAAGATATCCATCACCCGGTTCCCTTCGGTATGTGCATTCATCACAATGACAAGGTCGAAATCCTGGGAATCCTGCGCTGAAAGGAAAGCCAGGTGCTCGCGGATGGATTCGTACTCCCGGAAAACCGGCATGAGCACGATGGCATGTTTCCTTTGCACGATATCGTCCTTCACTATTGCCGCGAAATCCGATAGGCGCATATTGCCATCTTGTTCTGCCGCACGGGCGGGCGTACAGATGGCGTTCCGCTCGGCGCGACTCCTCTTTCTTGATTGGGTTATTTTACCATCTCCACACGAATCTCGCTCACAACCATGCCCAAAACCGTGCTTGCCCATCTTTTCAGCCACTGGGTCGGAAAAAATAACCCGAATTTAGTCGGCTTGAGGTAAATGCTGCAACGGCTCCATCCATGTTTCGAATAATACGAATGATGGGAAGCCTTGACGAAATACCCGAACGTCCGATACGTGAACGGCCTTGTGTGGGTGGGGTCGGCCCAGGCGCCCTCGGAATTGTAATATGGGACACGTATGTGAAGCCTTCCGCCGGGTTTTAGTATCCGCCACAGTTCGTCCATGACTTCTGGCAGTGGGGAGTTCAGATGCTCAAGAACATGGCTGACGACAATCTCGTCAGCTTCCCCGTCCGCGAAAGGATAGGGTATGGAATCCAGGTCAAAGACCTTATCGACGCCCGGCAGCGGAGCGATATCGCAGTTGACGTATCCCTGGCGTATGTCTTTTCCGCATCCGAGATTAATCCGGGCCATCATCCACCCCGTAACATAGGCTAACCCCAGGATTATCGCGTATTCTGGAGTTGTGCGCTCACGCAGGCATACAATCTAATGTTCGCTTTAAAAAACATAGACGCCAGTTATCAATTATGAACAGCACGCCGCCGGTAATAATCCTAGCGGGGGGCAAGGGCATGAGGATGCGCGACTACAGCGAGAACATCCCCAAGGCGCTGGTGCCCATAGGGCCCAACCCCGTGATAATGCATGTGATGGGCATCTACGCGAAATACGGCTTCAACCGCTTCATCCTCTCCCTCGGGTATAAGAGCGACATGATAAAGGAGTTCTTCGAGAAGAACCCGCATAAGGATTATGATGTCAGGTGCGTCGACACCGGCCTGGAAACGCAGACGGGCGGCAGGGTTAAGCTCCTTGAGAAGGAGGTCGACACGGACCACTTCTTCGTTACATACTGCGACGGCCTATCAGACGTCGACATCGGGAAACTCTTCGATTTCCATAAGAAGCACGGGAAGATCGGGACGCTGACCGCGGTCCACCCCATGTCGCCTTTCGGCATGATAGACATCGGGCAGGACGATTCCATCCTTTCGTTCCGCGAGAAGCCCGCCCTCAAGGACTACATCAACGGCGGCTTCTTCGTGTTCAACAGGTCGTTCTTCGACTATCTCAGCCCGGACGACGTGCTGGAAGAGAAGCCGATGAGGAAGCTCGTGGAAAATAGGCAGCTCGCAGCCTATCGCCACGAGGGCTTCTGGACGTGCATGGACACGTTCAAGGATGTGGACCGGCTGAACAGCCTCTGGTACAAGGGCGAGATGACGCACACAGGCTACAGGGGCAAGGTCCCCTGGGTCTAGCATAAATTCTAAAAGAAAAGCGGAGAAACACACTCATGCGAGTTCTTGTCACAGGCAACCTGGGGTATATCGGGACCACCCTCACGACGGTCCTCAAGGACGCCGGATACGATGTCGTAGGCTACGACTGCGCGTATTTCAGGGACGGCTTCCTGCGGAGCAGCATGGAGAAATTCGTCAAGGAGAACGTCTCAAGGCAGATAATCAAGGACACGCGGGACATGAGCAAGTCCGACCTTGAAGGCATCGACGCGGTGGTTGAGTATTCCGGCCTCGCGAACGACCCGGCGTCCGACCTCAACCCGCAATGGACGCAGGAAATCAACCACAACGCCCCTGTGAAAATCGCCAGGCTCGCGAAGGAGAAGGGCATAGAGCGATTCGTTTTCGCATCCTCGTGCTCCACATACGGCGCGCAGCAGGGGGATAACATGGTGGTTGAGACCTCCCCCCTCGCACCGGTCTCGGCATACGCCAAGGCGAAAATCGGCGTCGAAAATGACGTCAAACCGCTTGCAGGGAAGGGCTTTACGCCGGTCTTCCTGCGGAATGCCACGGTCTTCGGCCTTTCGTACAAGATGAGGTTCGACCTTGTCGTGAACAACCTTACGGGCTGGGCGTTTACGACCGGCAAGGTGAAGCTTCTCAGCGCCGGAACATCCTGGCGCCCGAGCCTGCACGTGGAGGACTGCTCCATGGCCATCAAAGCCGCGCTCGAGGAGGACGCGGACGCGGTGTCCGGCGAGGCGTTCAACGTGGGCATGGACTCGGAGAACTACAAGATTGTCGACATCGCGCACATGGTGAAGGAAATCGTGCCCGACTGCGAGCTCGAGGTCGGAAAGGACGCGCCAATCGACCCGCGCTCGTATCGCGTCTCATTCGCAAAAATCAGGAATGGCATGAAAAGCTTCAGGCCGAAATGGACCGTCCGGGACGGCATCAGGCAGCTCTACGGATACTTCCGGGAATCGGGGCTCGACGAGGAGACGTTCAAGGCCAAGAGGTTCTACGACGTCGAAAAAATCAAGCTGTTAATAGCGGGCAAGGAGGTCGACGGGAGCCTCCGCATGAAGGTGTAGGATGGAACAGCTGCTCCTTCTCGTCCTTTTCATTGTAGGTGGGTATGCCCTCGCGTACACGAAGCTTGCCAGGCCCCAGGACTACAAGGTGATGGCGAACTTCGTGTTCTACGTGTGCCTCCCGGCATCCATCCTGGCGTCTTTCAGCGGAGTGTCCATCTCCACCCCCCTCTATTCGGCCCTGCTCGTCCTTGCCGGGAGCTTCGCCTTTTCCGTCGCGGCAAGCTGGGCGGTTTCCGCCGCCCTCGGCCTCGAGCGGAAGGTCTTCTACATCCTGCTCATCTGCGGGTTTTTCGGAAACATCGTGTTCTTCGGATTCCCCTTCATCGAGATGTTCTACGGGGACGCCTCGCTCCCCCTTGCGGGGATATTCGTCTCGATCTACAACCTTTTCATCTTCGCGCTCCTCTACCCGCTGATTTCCATGCGCCTTGGAAGCGGGGGAGGAATGGGATGGAGAAAGATAATCACGAACCCGGTCATTATCGCCACCCTGGCAGGCATCGCGGTCCTCCTGGCGGCCCTGGACATATCGGCAATCGTCCCCTACCTGAAGGGGTTCTCATCCATGACGACGCCACTTTCGCTTGTGGCGATGGGGCTTTTCCTCGCCGGCCATGCCGGAATATCCCTCGACCGCAATGTTTTCGCCATCACCGCGGTGAAATGCTTCCTCTTCCCCCTGGCGACCTTCGGGCTCCTTGCATTCGCAGGCCAGGGCGAGGGCGCGAAGGAGATGCTCATGCTCTCGCTCATGCCCGTCGCCATATCGAATTTCATAATCGCGGATTCGCTGGACCTCGGCCTCGACAAGCTCGTGATGGATGCCATAGTGGTGACCACCCTGGTTTCAACCGTCCTGGTATTCGCCTTGGCATGGGGCGGCGTTTTATAGCGTTTCCGATAATATCGTACCGATGAGATTCCTTGTTTTGGGGGGCAGCGGCCTCCTCGGGAGTGAGCTTGTGGGGCGCCTTATGGGCAAAGGCGAAGTCTCATACACCTACTTCAACAACGCCAATCCGGTCGAAGGCGCGAAGGCCTACAGGCTGGACCTGGCTGACGGTGCCGCGATAGACCGGATAATGGACGGCGCCATGCCGGATGTCGTGCTTCACACTGTCGCGCCCCCCAGCGTCGACTGGCACGAGAAGGAAAGAGCGCTCGCATACGCCACGAACGTGCTCGGCACCAGGCTGATTGCGGAGAAGACGAAAAAGGCGGGCGCGAAGCTCGTATACATCTCAACGTCGTTCGTATTCCCGGACATACCCGGAAAAATCTTCGCTGAGGAGGACATCCCGGCCCCTATCAACTTCTACGGGGTGACGAAACACGGCGCGGAGATAGCTGCGGCAATGAACCCCGACCACCTCATCATCCGCACCGACCAGATTTTCGGCTGGGCCCGCCCCGGGCAGAAGAAATCCTTCGTCGTCGGGACGCTGGAGAAGCTTGAAAGGGGGCAGCCGGTCGAGGTCTGCAGGGACTGGATGAACTCCCCGACATATGTGAAGGACCTCGGCAGCTGCATCGCGGGGCTTGTTGAAAAGGACAAGCGGGGCATCTTCCACGTGGTCGGCAACACGTTTACGGACAGGGTGAGCTGGGCGAGGAAAATCGCCGAGGTCTTCGGGAAGGACCCGAATCTCGTGAAGGCCATCGAATCCCTGTCGCTCAACCTTCCGGCGCGGCGGCCGAACGCGCAGATCTCCAACATGAAGGTCCAGGAGGACCTCGGAGTCAAGCTAGGCACTATAGATGAGGCGATGAGGGATATGGCGGGTGAAAGGCCATGATAAGGCGGGAACTGGAGATTGCGGATTTGGAGCTCAAGGATTCGTTCATAATCAGGCCGAAGGAGTTCTACGACGAGCGCGGCGCATTCATCAAGATATACGACCGCGCTTTGCTCAAGACGAGGAACATCGAGCCCCTCTTCCCAGAGGATTATCTTTCCATTTCGAAGAAGGGCGTGATACGCGGCCTGCACTACCAGCTCGACCCGCACGCGCAGGCGAAGCTGGTGCGCGTGGTGAAGGGGAAAATCATCGACGTCCTTGTCGACCTGAGGAAAAGCTCGCCGACATTCGGGAAGTGGGCCGCGGTCGAGGTCTCTGTCGAGAATAAAATCAGCGTCTATGTGCCCCGCGGGTTCGCCCACGGCTTCATCGCAATGGAGGACGACACATACGTGTCGTACAAGGTCGACAACGACTACGCCCCGGCCCACGAGAGGGGCATCGTCTTCGACGACCCGCAGATAGGCATACGCTGGCCCAGGATGGATTACATCCTGTCGCAGAAGGACCGCTCCTGGCCGGGCTTCGGGAAGGCGGATAAATTCGACTAGGCCAACGCCAGCCAGCCGACGTATCTTTCCACTCCTTCGCCGAAAGGCATTTTCGCCTTCCAGCCCAGCCCTTCGAGCTTGGACGTGTCGAGCAGCATCAGCCTGCTGTCCCCGGCCCAGCCGCGGGGCGTTCCGGTGTGGAAGAACTCCGGCTCGAGGCTCATCGCATCCGCGACCGCGAGCGCGATGGCATCCACCGCGACCTTTTCCTTTGAGCCCGCGTTGAATACTTCGTACTGCGCCGCCTGCCCTTCCCAGGCCGAGAGAAATGCGGAAACGCAGTCTGAAACGTGCATATAGGATTTCTCCTGCCCGCCGTCCCCGAGGATTTCCATCCGCAGGGGGTCTTTCGTGAGCTTTCGATAAAAGTCGTGCATCACCCCGTGCGTGCTCCGCTCGCCGAAGATGTTGGCAAGGCGCATCGATGTGCCCTTCATGCCGTATGTGGCGCAATAGGATGAGAGGAATGCCTCGCCCGCGAGCTTGCTCGCGCCGTAGTTGCTAATCGGCGCGCATGGATGGCTTTCTGGCGTGGGAATCACTGATGGCTCGCCATAGACGGTGGATGTGGATGCGAACAGCACCCGCCCGGCGTCCGCCTTCCTGCAGGATTCGAGCAGCGCAAGCGTGCCCGCGACGTTCACGTCGAAGCAACCCGCCGGGTCCGTGGCGCTCGAGCGTACGTCGGGATTTGCCGCGAGGTGGAAGACCGCGTCCATCCCCTCAAGCTCATTCGACAAATCCTGGCGGATGTCCCGCTTCATGAATATGGCTTTCTCGTTCACGTTCTCCGCTCGGCCAGTGACGAGGTTGTCTATGACGTAGGCCTCGTGCCCCCCAAGAACAAGCGCATCCGCAAGATGCGAGCCGATGAAGCCGGCGCCGCCGGTTACCGCGACCTTCATAAACGGCTATTTGCGCAATCCGCTTTTAATTCACTGGGGAAGCGGGCCCTGCGGCCTGAAAAGCCGCCTGAAGTAGGGCATCTCGGACTCGACCTCGAAGTAGCGGCGCACATGCTCCGCGGTGAGCAGGTCCGGAACGCCCCGGGACGTGTAATGCCTATCCTGCCGCACAGGGTCGAGGCGTTCGCCGGAATAGTCTATCTGGCTCCACCTCCTCCCTAGCACGTGCGAGCAGCATTCGTCGAACGTCTCGATTTTGGATAGGCGCATCGAGTCAAGCATGCGGCCGAGGTAGTCCGCCATGCCCTCGGCGTCCTCGCGGGTTACGTTCCGCTCGTGGACGCCCCGGAGCAGCTCAATCGTGGTCTTCGGCATCAGGGATGAAAGCGCGCGCGCATGGGGCATGGAGCCGAGGTCCGAGAGCGCGTAGCATGCGGCATCAAGGCCCTGCTGCGGCGTCAACTTCATCTTGGGGCTCTCCTGCGCCACCCTCCGGCCGATTACTTCCGCAAGGGGCCCGTATCCGGCCCCCTCGAGGGCGGCGGAAGCCCTTCCGATGGCCGAAGGGCACGTGGACGGCTGGGCGGAGGTGGGCGCCGCAACTGCGGGGGTGGAAGTGGCTTCCGGGGCGCTCGGCTGAGGAACGTGGGACGCCGCGGGAGCGGCTGCCGGAGAGGAGGATGGCACCTTGTAGGCGGGCGGCGAGACGGCATAAGGCGCCTGCGGTGAAGCGTCCTCTCTGCGGTATTCGTATTCGTTTGCGCCCGCCCTGCATCCAAGCAGGACCATCGTGGAGAGCGCCACTGAAAGCGGAACCGCCATGCGGGCGCGCCGTGGGGCGTCCCCGGCCGCCTTATGCATGAGTTTCATGTTATATAGTGTATATAGATGTTATTTTAAGATATGTGGGCGCCCACATGGCAAATGGGAAAACGATAATAACCCGGCCCGGAGCCCCGGGGATGGGGGGAATGGAATGCTCGGATGGAAGGTCACCGGGAAGGGGGAGTACAGGCTGGGCCTCCCGGCCCTCAGCGAGGACGAGGAGCGGATAATACTCGCGGCCCAGGAGGGATTCAAGGAGGAGGCGGGGGCGGCAAGCATGGACGGGCCGGGCGGGTTCGAAGCGGTGAGAAAATCGCTTGCAAGGGCGGCGGCCGCTTCCGGCGTCTACCTTGGCCGCTCCCAGGAGGAGTATCTCTGCGAGATGGCTTCCATGCACATGCGGGGGTTCGCGTTCATAGACAGGCTCCTCGAGGACGACGAGGTCGAGGAGATAAGCATAATCGGGCCCAGAAGGCCCGCATACGTGTTCCTCCGCAAGAAGGGCTGGCAGGCGGTCGACGCGTTCTTCGAGGACGAGAGGGCGATATGCGACGTTATAAACCGCATGGCGCGGGGGATAGGCAGGCGAATCACGCTCCAGAACCCGCGCCTTGACGCGATGCTGCCATGTGGCTCCAGGCTGCACGGCTCGCTTCCGCCAATCTCGGCGGGCGAGATGACGATAAGGAGGTTCCGGGCGAGCCCGCTCTCCCCGAGGGACATCTGCGAGGGGGGCGCGATGAGCGCCGAGGCGATGGCGCTCCTCTCGCTCCTGATGCAGTCCGACATGTCGCTCATGATAGCGGGGAACACCGCGAGCGGGAAGACCACCACCCTCAACGCACTTTTCTGCTTCGTCCCGTACAACGAGAGGGTGCTGATTGCCGAGGAGACGCCGGAAATCAGCATACCGCACAGCCACCAGATGAGGCTGGTCGCCAACCGCGAGATGGGGGTTTCCCTGAGGGACCTCGTGTACGATTCCCTGCGCATGCGGCCGGACAGGATGGTTGTGGGCGAGGTCCGCAGCAGGGAGGAGGCGGAGGCGCTCTTCGACGTCCTGCTTGCCGGCCAGGCGAGGGGGAGCTATGCGACGTTCCATGCGCAGAGCGCGCAGGAGGCGAAATCAAGGCTCCGCTCCTTCGGCATACGGGAGGACGACATGAAAAGCCTTGATTTCATAATCGTCCAGCGCAGGATGCTCGCCTACGACAGGAGGAGGCGCTCGGCATCGGAAACCAGGAGGGTAGTCGAGATGCTCGACTGCGGAAGCGGAACCACGGTCTACCGCGACGGCGGCGCGTGCGAGCCCGCCCCGGTGCTCGAGCGGCTTTCCGAAGGCTTCGGCTGCACTCCAAAGGAGATGGGGGCGGAGATGCGAGTCCGCAGGGACCTGATTGCGCGCAGCGGGCCTTCGCCTGATGCGTTCTTCAGAGAGGTCCAGGCGAAGCTCTTCGGCTACCGCGGGTGATGCGGTGGATGCGCTACTTTCCATCTCGCGGCTTTTCCCCCCGATGCGGGTTCCGGGGGCGTATGCATCCGCATTCCGGAACCCTGGGGATGCGGGCGGATACGCCTCCATGACACTGGCCCTCTCCGCCGGAGCCGCATGCGCGGCTCTCCTTCCGCTCGCCCTGCTGGGCCTGCCCCTTGCGGCAGCGGGGGTGGTTTTTGCGCTGCTGCCCTCTGTCCTCCTTCCGCTTCCGGTTATCGAAAAAAGGCGGCTCGAAGGGGAAATCGAGGCCTCCATGCCGTTCTTCCTGCGCGAATTGGGCATGCTCCTGTGCATGGGATTGCCTTTCGAGCGGGCGGTGCGCATGGCTTCGGGGGACGGGGGCGCGCTCGGAAGGGCGATGGAAAATGTCGCCGGGGATGTGTCCGGGGGCATGAGCGTGCAGAGGGCGCTCTCCCGCCTTGCGGCGGATTATCCGTCAATCCAGATAAAGAAGGCGGTCGCGCAGATGATGGCGGCGTACGAAAGCGGCAATGCGGCGGAGATGGGGCGCATCGGGGACGAGCTGCTCTCGCAGGAGCGCCACAGGCTCAGGGAATACGCGTCGAAGAGCGCGCTTTTCGGCCTGCTGTTCCTGATGTCGTTCGCAATCCTGCCCACGTTCTACCTCGTATACGAGATAGCGGGCGAGGCCGGGCTCCGCGGCACGGGTGGCGCGGAAATGAATCCGGCGCTCCTGATGCTCGTGGTTTTCCCCGCCGCGGGCGCACTGATGCTCATGCTCTCATCCGCGATGCTCCCCCCGTCGGGCTTCGGGGGGCAGGGAGGCGGAAAAAGGATGCTCTATGCGGCGGCCGCGCTCTCCGCGGCGACGCTCGCGTTCCCGGGCGCCTGGCCGGCTCTTGCCGCGGCGGCGATGCTTGCGTTCGCGTATATGGCATTCCGCCCGCTGGGGGCGGAGGGAATGCTGGAGGCCATAGACGGACGCCTTCCGGACGCGCTCCTCTGCGCGGGGGGCATGCCGCGCTCGTCGCCCCTCGAACGCATATTCGGGATGGTGGAGGAGGGCGGGTTCGGGCCGCTTTCCGAAGAGGCTGCCAGGGCCAGGAGGCAGCTCGAGGCCGGGCTCGGCGCCGCGGCGGCGCTCGGGGACCTTGCGCAACGGTGCCCGACGCCCATGGTGAGGCGGGCCGCACGGATGCTCTCGAACATGGCCGACACGGCGTCGTTCGACAGGATGGGCGCGCTTGCCGGGGACATGCTCGCGTTCCAGCGCGCGATGCGGGAGCGGAGCGGGGCGCTCGCGATGCAGAGGTACACGCTGATTCTGGGGGCCCTGCTGATTCCGGCCATACTCGGGACCGCGCTCTCGCTCGCAGGCTCGATGGCGCAGGCTGCAGGGGGCGGAGCCGGAGGGCAGGCGGCTCCCATTGGCGCGGCCGCCCTCGTGCCGCCGTATCTGGCGATATACTCGATAATGAGCGCGGGCGCGATAGCCGACGCCGAAGGCAGGGAGTCGTCGGGCCCGCGCTACGCCCTCGCGCTGTGCGCGCTCAGCCTGCTCGCATTCAAGTTTATAGCTAATTAATTAAATATTTGAACATTTTAGGCAGCAAAGAAAGGTCACTGAA
>CAZYJW010000004.1:0-84111 GCA_964647855.1 Microcaldota archaeon
TTCAGTGACCTTTCTTTGCTGCCTAAAATGTTCAAATATTTAATTAATTAGCTATTAGGCACATAAGATCCTATCTCGGCAGTTTATCCGTCCCTCGCAGATGGAAGGCGATATTATATCCCACGAACTCGTTCGAGAACCGGTCCTCGTAAACTGGGTATTGCTTAAGGAAATCCTGCAATTCGAGGTATTCCTTAATCAGGACGTCCGCTTTTGGCGTGCGCGTGAACTCGAATCCTGTGACAGTAGCCCCGACGTCCGCGGAATCAATCACAGCGCTGGCGAATCCATCCACTATCCGCGGGTCTTTGACATCATACTTCCTGTCGAAGCCGGTGCCGTCGAACCGCTCAAGCCTGAACCTCACGCTCATGTCCTTTTTGATTTTCGCCTTCTCCGCGGGGTCCCTGACCGGCCTGCCGTTCACAATGACCTCGGCGTCTGTCTTTTCCATATCGTCCATCAGATGCCGCATCTCATTGAAATCAGCGCCCGTCCTTGATTGGGATGCCATCCTGGTCTCCACCCGGATTCCCAGCGCGCCAAGCAGGCTGGAGAGGAACCCCTTCTTCTGGGGGCCAACGTAGGTCGTGGTGCTCTGCGTGCTCCGGTATACCGAATTGTCAGTGACCTCGAGTTCGGAGGATGCGTTGACGCTGCCGAAGGGGGAGGTCATGGAAAGGCTGGATCTTTTGTCCGCAATCCCCTGCTCCATCAGTTCGTCCAGCATGAGCATCGAGAACCTGAAGAGGTCAGCCCCTTTCAGCCGTGCGGCGACCGTCCTCTCGTCTGCAGGCTTCTCGTCCGGAAGCGCCGTATCTAGCACGAACCTCTCGAATTTCAGGAGGTCGGGGGTGCCGATGCGAACGAACCGCCTATGGGGGACCATCTGCACGTGCCCGGCCACGACAAGCTGCACGAATGTCGAGAATACCTCCTTGTAGTCGACCTTGTTGTCGACAATCAGGCCTGCGATGGCGGGCTTGAGCACCCTGCTCCTGTTTGCCATCTTTTCCTTGATTTTGGCAATATCCCCCTTAATCATGCAATATACCCCGCGTTTCTAGGATTTATTGCTTGCTATCTCCCACCTCGCGCGCTCAAGGAGCCGCAGGTATTCCCGCGCGTCGATTTCCTCGATTCTTGCCAGTTCAGTGCGCCTCGGCCCGTAGACCGTATGGACGAAATCAACAGACCTGCGACCGTCCGGTTTTTCTCTGAAAGCGATGACGTGCGCCTGCTCCGTGCGGTATCCGGTGCGCCGCATCCTTTTGTGTATGGAGAGCTCGTCGAGCGGGAGCTTCCTGGAGAGAAGCAGCTCCTTGTGCCGGGCGAAGACCTGGCGGAAAAGCCGGAAGTCTCCGGAGAAGTATGCCGGAATCGCCTCCTCCTGGTATTTTTTCAGAAAGGCGGGCGCATCCGAATGCCGGAGCGCAATCCCCCGCGCCTCGATTTTTCCCTCAGCCGTAATCCCGAAGTAGCGGTTCGCGGCCCCCGAGCCGTCATGCGAGGCAAGGAACTTTATCCTGGAAAAAACGCAATCCAGGACCAGCTCGATTCCGGTCTCGTCCGAGACGCGCTTCGCGAACGATTCGAATTTTTTTTGTTTATCGTAATCGGTTTCGGGGCCCGAGACGAAAACCGAATCCACAATCCCGTAGAGGACGTCCAGCTCGCATTCCTCGGCAATCGCCTTCGTCCGCTCCAGAATCACCCTGCCAAGAAGCATCACGCACTCCTTGCATTCGACGTTCGAGAACACGAAGTTCGAAAAACCCAGGTAGCCGAAGCAGCAGACCAGAATCCCCTTGAGCGCCTTCTGCCGGGCATCCAAATCCGCGTCGAACCCCCCATCCCGAAGCCTGCGCTTCAGCTCCATCCTCCGGTGCAGCACCTCCTCTATGCCGTCAGGGATTATCCCCCGCTTCCTGCACACGCTCCACCCACAAACAGGCAATGTCTCATCATCCCCGCAGCCGCAGTGCATCGTCTCCGGGCTGATGTTGTGCCGCACAATCACGTGCGGATACATGCTCGAAAAATCGCATTTCCCGACGTCCGCATAAACGCCGGGCCTGGGGTAGAATATCGTCCCTCCGCGGTCCATGCGCCGAAGCATCTCCAGCGTCTTGGGCTTTTCCATCTCCTTCTTCAGGTCCGGAATCAGGTAGCCGCGCGCCTTCGCGGCCCGCATATGAAGAAAGGTATTGAGCTTGCCGGGCGTCACCCTGCACACGACGTCCGGCTTCACTCCGGTAAGCCGGGAGAGCTCCATCACGCGCGCAAGGCGCGTCCTTCCGCCGTCATCGCCGTAAACATCATAGCGGCCGCTGGACTGCAGGTCGATATGCACGGAATGGCGCAGGAAGCAGCCCTTTTCCGAAACAAGCACGCCCGGATAGCTCCGCAGGAACGCATCGCCGCCGTTCGTGAGCACCACGTCCGCTTCCGGCACCCTCTCGCCCTTCCTCATGAACGCCGCCCTCAGCCCGCACTCCGGCTCGAAGAACCGCAGCCCCTTCTCCAGGACAAACCGGTAATGGTGCGGGATGCCCACCTCGGCTGTCTCTCCCAGCCTGGAGACGTTCGCCACAACCCGCCTGAAGTCCCGCGAGGGAACAAAAACCCTCAAAACCCGCTTCCGCTCGCAAGCATGGATGCCGGGAAATTTCTTCTCGAGCGCGCATCTGGAAACCAGCGGGTGTTTCTCCACGACATCGAGTGCATAGTCCGGCTCAGGCGATACCAGGTAGAACGAGGGGACGTACTCCTCCACCGCCTCGACAATCCCGCCCCCTTCGCCACCGGCATCTCGCGGATAAACCAGCCGCATCCGGCCGCCCTCATGCACGACATTCACGAGCATCCCGGCATCCGGCCTCCCGCCTCCAGCGCCCATCAGAGCCACCCCGTCAGCCGGTACTGCCTGTCCCTCGGATAGACAAAGACCGGGTCCGCGAGCCACGGATGCTTGAGGACGCGCACAACCACGTCCCGCGAGACCTCGACCTCGATTATCACCGAGGAGACGTGCGCGAGGTAGTTGTCCAGCCTGCCCAGCCCGCGCTCGATTATGAAGCCGGTCGCCCGCTTCCGTATGCAGAGCTGGACGAAGCGGCCTATGGCGTGCGTCAGGCCTTTTCCGGCGCCCGGCGCCTTCCGGGCATCGCTCCCCCCGTAGAGCTCCCGAAGCGAGTCGAGCACAATCAGCCCGTAGTCCCCGGGAATCTCCCAGTTCGCCTCGTTGGCGTTGCCGTCCTTCGAGAACGCCCGCAGGACATGCACGTTCCGGAGCGCGAGCCGCCCGTCCGTGCCGCAGATGCGCATGAAGCGCTCGTAGTCGAAGCTCCAGTACCTCTCATGGTAGTCCGCCCAGTGCATGTAGAGCACGCCTCCGGAGGCGTTCCGCGCCATCAGCCTCCAGATGAGCTCCGAGACCCAGAACTGGTCCGCGCACCGCAGCGTAATCACCGCGTCGGAGCAGAGCAGGGAGTCAAAGACGCGATTGCCCGTCCGTATCATCGCGCCCCTCCAGGCGTATCAGCATCACGAGGAGCATGGCGATGGCCAAGTCGTCCTCGTCCGCGGCGTCTATGGCGCCTCTTCTTTCCCGCACGTGCGCGGCAAGCCTCAGGAACGCCTCCTTCTCCTTCCGGCCCAGGTGCTCCGACAAACCCTTCCATCGCGCCATCCTCTCCTCGAGCCTGAAGCTCACCGACGGGATGGTCCTTCCCATGGATACCGCCCCGGCGCCCGCACGAACAATTCATTGTTCATTCCTTCCACCTCTCGAAGAAAGCGCGCAATCCGCGAAATAAAGCGTTGCGGGGCGCAGCAGGTTTCCGCGGGCATGCCGGTCCTGCGGAAATGCACCGTCTTGGCGGTTAAATACGCCGTCCGCTCCAGATTCTTCGCCGGAAGGGGAATACGATTATGTTTAAAAACGTATTGCACGTAATAAACATACATGGTAAGCATAACCCTCGCCGTTCCGGCGGAGATGAAGAAGGAGATGGACGAATACCCGGAAATCAACTGGTCGGCCGTGGCGCGGGAGGCAATTCGGGGCAAGCTCGCAATCCTGCGCAGGTTCCGCGAGTTCTCGCGGGAGAGCGAGCTCACGGACGAGGACGCAATCCGCCTTGGCAGGGCTGTCAATAAGGCGGCCGCGAGGCATTACCGGAAATGAGCGGATGGATCTGGTTGTAGATGCGAACATACTCTTCGCAGCGCTTATCCGGGATGGCCCGACGCTGAACCTGATGCTTGCGAAGGACGTGCGCCTGTTCATCCCGGAATTCATTTTAGGGGAATTCGCTGAACACCGTGCGGAGATGTTGGAGAAAACGAGGCGAAGCAGGGATGAGTTCGAGGAAATCCTCAGCCTGCTCTCTTCCGTCCTAATCATCGTGCCGAGGGAGGACTTTGCCCGCCTTCTAGGGGCGGCGCGGGAAATAAGCCCGGATTCGGACGACGCCCCCTACCTCGCACTTGCCATGCTGCTTGGCGTTCCGGTCTGGAGCAACGACAAGCGGCTCAAGAGGCAATCAGAAGTCGAGATAGTCTCGACCGGAGACCTCATCGGAAGGAAGGATTTTTCGAAAAGCGTATAAACCGCGTATGAGATGAAAAAACAATGTTCAAGGCAATACTGTTCGACCTGGATAACACGCTCATAAACTTCCTGGAGTTCAAGGTGGAGACCGCGAAGGCCGCGGCCAAGGCCATGGTGGCGAACGGCCTGCCGGCGACCGAAATCGAGGCATACGGGAAAATCTTCACGGTCTACGACGAGAAGGGCATAGAGTACCAGAAGACGTTCTACGAGGTCGTGAGGCAGTACAATCTGGAAATCAACGCCGCCGAGCGCATCCAGCAGGCGGCGATTCTCGCATACCTCCAGAAGAAGTTCGAGGTCCTCAGGACCTACCCCATCGTGAAGCCGACGCTCTCGAAGCTGAAGGAAAGCCACAAGCTCGGCATAGTCACGGACGCCCCGCGCAACAAGGCGTGGCAGAGGCTGATACTCACGGGCCTATGCGACTATTTCGACGTGGTAATCACACTGGACGACACGAAGGCGTTCAAGCCGAGCCCCGGCGGGTTCAACCTCGCGCTCAAGGCGCTGAACCTGATGCCCGAGGCGTGCCTCTTCGTTGGCGACAACCCGGAGCGCGACATCGCGGGGGCGAGGGAGCTCGGCATGCGCACCTGCCTCGCGAAATACGGCTGGAGCGGAAGGAAGGGCGGCGCGAAGGCGGACTACGAGATAGCCCGCTTCGAGGACATCCTCAGGGTGGTCGGATGAAAATCACATGCTATGGCGGGGTCGGGGAAATCGGCGGCAACAAGATACTGGTCGAGGAGGGAAAGACAAGGATATTCCTGGATTTCGGCCAGTCCTTCGGCCTCCTCGACGACTATTTCGTGGACTGGCTCCAGCCGCGCGACCGCTTCGGATTAAGGGACTATTTCGCGCTCGACCTGATGCCGAGAACCGAAGGCCTCTACAACGACAACGCCGTCAAGCCCACGACCCTGAAGCCAAGCGAGCCGGAGTTCGACGCAATCTTCATCTCGCACGCGCACTACGACCATGTCGCGCACCTCAGATACCTCCATGAAAAAATCCCGATTTACATGGGCGAGACGTGCAAGGCGATTCTCGAATCCCACATGACGACCTCGGGCTCGTTCTTCTTCACCGAGAAGGGCTTCGAGCGCCCCTACGCGAAGACCATCGTCCCCCCGAACACCGTGAGGACGTTCCGCACCGGGGACAAAATCAGGATGGACTCGCTCGAAATCGAGCCGGTGCACGTGGACCATTCCGTCCCGGGCGCGTACGGGTTCATCATCCGCGGCGCCGAGGGCACGATAGCCTACACCGGCGACATCCGCAGCCACGGGGGGAAGCCGGAGCTCACGAAGGATTTCCTGGAAAAGGCGAAGGCGGCGGAGCCGGACGCCCTCGTCATAGAGGGCACGCGCGTCGCACCGGCCGAAACAAGGAAGAACCACACCGAGCAGTCCGTCTTCCAGCAGAGCCTGGAGGTCGCGAAGGCGGAGCGGCTCGTCCTCGCGATGCGGTATCCCAAGGACCTCGACCGCTTCCGCACGTTCCACGACGTCGCGAAGGAGACCGGGAAGACGCTTGTTACGACAATCAAGACCGCGCACCTCCTACTCAGCCTCCAGGATGATGTGCATCTCGACACGCCGCACCCATTCGAGGACCCGCACATAAGGGT
This sequence comes from Microcaldota archaeon, assembly GCA_964647855.1. Taxonomy (GTDB): domain Archaea; phylum Micrarchaeota; class Micrarchaeia; order Anstonellales; family Bilamarchaeaceae; genus Bilamarchaeum. The sequence continues at coordinate 6,252 of CAZYJW010000004.1, forward strand.
ATACGCGAGGCAGATGCTCAGGCCGAGGCCCTACGAGGAGGAAATCAGGGGGAAATTCCAGTGCGTCGATTTCGACTGGGTGAAGGCCAACCAGAAGAAAATCATCTGGGAGCTCGATTTCTCCCAGCTCCAGGAATTAATCGACGTCAATCCAGAGCCCGGGGGCGCGTGCATCCACTCCATGAGCGAGCCGTTCGAGGAGGACCCGCTCTCCCAGCTCCAGGACGAGGTCCTGCACAACTGGCTTTCCCGCTTCTCGATGACGCACCACCAGTTCCACGCCTCGGGCCATGCGTCCATGCGGGAAATCTTCGGCATGTGCGGCGAAATCGGGGCGAAGGCCACCATTCCGGTGCACACCGCCCACCCAGGGCTTTTCCAGGCGCATGCGCCTGCCGTGCGGCTTGCGAAGAAGGGCGAGCCCATTGGCCTGCGGCCCCTTTAATAATTGTTTCTATAAGTATATTATTGTGTTTATATGAGGCTCACCCGCAATCCTCACAACGAGGCGAACCCCCGCTCATGCCGCTTCAAGGCCGCGGTGCGCGTAATCGCCGCCGTCCCCCTCGCCGCGGGCATCATCGGTTCCGCCGCATGCTCCGAGGCGGGCCTGCCGGACGACTGCCGCTCGTTCAACGGGACCACAATCACGCTCAATTCGGAGACCGACGGTCATGCCGCGGACCTCCGCAGCATCGAAAGCCTGCCCGAAGGCTCGTTCCTGACGCCATTCCTGACCGACTTCATCAACGAGGCGCACGTGATTTCGACCGAGGGCATCCCCCCGCGGACGAAGGCCACGCAGGCGCCGGCATACTGCCTCGTCCGCAACGGCGAGAGGGCGAAATCCGCCTACGTGCAGGCGAGGGAGGAGGACGGGCGGGACGTGGGCGTCTATGTGCCCGAGAACCCCTATATGGACCCGGTCACCCTCCTGAACCTAATAAGCCACGAAATCGGCCATCTGCAGCCCGGGAACCCCGTCGGAGGCTCGGAGGCCCTCTCCCAGCTGAACGAATACGAGCAGAAAATCGCAGGCCTCGCGGTCCTTCTCGAAGGCGGGGCGGACCGGGCGCAGCTCGTCCGCTGGGCGTTCCACGAGTCCCGGACAGGGCTCTTCTACAAGCTCGCGGGCGCGATAGGGGCGGGCAGGGGCCTGCCGGGGAACGACCCGCTCGACCGGTATGATTTGGCGAACATGTTCCTCCTCTTAAGGCTTGGCGAATACGGCGGCGACATTGCCGCCGTGCGCTCCGAATTCCGCAGGCTCGCCGAGGCCGGCGCGCTCCAGGCGGAGCTCGAATCGGCATCCGTGTCGTTCCTTCGCTCCTACGGCCCGGACAACCTCGCGGACCTCTCGCTCGAGGCCTCAAGGCTCCTTTCAATCGCGGCGCAGAGGCATTACGGCATCGGGCTCGGATACGCGGATGCGCATTCGGGCTCCTGGGGGCAAGGGCTCGTATCCGGCCTCGAAGGGATGCTATGCGCGCCCGCGGAGCCCGCCGCATCCGGTTCGTTCTCGCCCTGCGGGGCGGGCGGGTGCGCAATCCCCGAAGCCGACATAAGCAGGCCTGTGAGCTACACGCTCTGCTGCATCAGCGCCGAGGAGGCGCCGGGCGGGCTCTCATTCCGGGCATGGAGCGTGGATGCCGCCGGGACGGAATACGCGCGCAACGGGGGAAGGCTCGTCATCGACGGATTCGCGTACGATTCCGCGACCGAGCTCTCCGCGACGCGCTCGCTGCTCCCGGAAGGCTCGGGCTGCGATTGAGTCCCCCAAGAGCCGCGGGGAACGCCGCGCCGCTTTTATTAACGTGCCCTTCCTTATCCCCCCATGAGGAAGCTTCTTTTGGCGCTCGGACTGCTCGTCATGTCGTCTTTCGCCTACAACCAGGCCGAGGTCTGCGAGGCGCAGTGCCAGGGGTGGAAGTTCGTCTGGCAGGACGACTATCATTTCGACTACGTGAAGACGATGTGCGCGAAGGACCCCGTATCGGTCGGAATCGACATGGTCGGGTTCTGGGCGGACATCGCCACGAAGAGCGTCGGGCTCCAGACCTACATGGAGGCCTACCTCTGCCATGACGTGGTGACCACATACCTGCAGCCGCAAATCACCGCCTGCAAGGCGACGTGCGCCGCGGACGGCCTCAGCTACGCGCCCAACCTCTACCTCGACGACTATTCCGCGTATTACAGCGCGGAGAGGGACGAGATAACCGTGCGCGTGCGCAACAACGGGAGGGCGTACATCCCAGGCGCATACGCCGTAGTATATACGGGCGAGAGCGACAGCGCCTCGACTCCGAAAAACTTCCGCAAGATATGGAACCAGTCGGTCCCCGGACTCCGCCCCCATGACGTCCGCTACCTTCCGGAGGGCTTCGAGCGCGACGAGTATTCGTTCAAGGTCGCCTATACTCCGGTGGCGGGCAAATACAACGTCGTCCGCGTCGTGCTGACCCCGGAGGACCCGCGCTACCTCGAGATGGGCATGGGCGACAACACCCATGAGATAGTCATAAACGACCTGCCGATGCCCGCATACCTGCAGATCGAGTCCGCCAACTTCACGCGCTTCGAGGATTCGACCAACATATTCATCGTTGGGGCGAACATCAGCAACAGCGGGGAGGTCCAGGCCGACGCCGAGGTGCGCTACTATCTGGGCTCGCCGAGGGCGGACAGGCTCGCCGCGACGGAATCCATCCGCGTCCCTGCCGGGGGCGAATCGCGCTCCGAAGCAGTGGTGACGTTCCTGCCCGGAAACCTCACGTCAATCACCGTCCAGGTCCTAATGAACGGGAGCGTCGTGGCCGAGCGCACGCTCTACCCCCACCCTGCGTTCTATTACATCTACGGCAGGGTCACCGACGAATCCGGCCGCCCGATAGCCGGCGCGCAGGTCCGGGAGGGCTCATTTTCCAGCAGCGACTTCCCGTTGCAGTCTAATTATCAGTTCCAGATGGCGGATACCGACGAGGGCGGGGACTACATGTTCCCCGGCGTCTTTACGGAGGAGGGCCTCGTAACGGTCAGCGCGAGGAAGCCGGGCTATTTCGGAAACAGCACGCGGGTGCGCGTGTCCTTCAACGGCAGTTCCACCATGAAAACGCAGCGCCTGCGCGCGGACATAGTGCTCGAGCAGATGCCGATAGAGATAAGCACGAACTACCCCTCGAACGGCAGGTACATCGTCGAGACCGACAAGGGCAGGTACGAGGGGAACTACACGTTCGGGGTGCCGATTCCGGTGCGGGGCGAAAACGGCACCATCTTCATATCGTCCCCCAACTGCTCGTTCTTCGCCGGCAGTTTCAACACGGAATACTACCAGGGCTATCTGGGCGGGGCGCCTAACGCGACATGCCTCTCGCCCGATGCGAACGACGATTATTCGCTGCTCCAGGAGGCGGCGCTGGTCTGGGAGAAGGAATATTCCGGAGAGGAGCCGCGCATGGCCGTCTTCGACAAGCGGGGCGACCACGTCTATGTCCAGACCTCCAGCACTTCCACCAGCTACTGCAACATCTACGGCTACGACCTTGTAAGCGGCAACCAGCTCTTCCGGTTCAATACGAGCTCGATATGCAACAAGATATCCATGATTTCGCCCGCATACGACGGCTCGCAGGCGTACGTGGGGATAGGGGCGCAGAAGACCGCAAAGAAGGGCGAGACCCACGCGAAGGGATACATCATTGCCGAAAACGGCGCAATCCTCCAGAGCTGGGACTTCGCCGAGGACAGCGGCTCGCTCCAGTTCACCTCCGCCGGGGCGATGGCCGAGCTCGTCGAGGGGCTGCTTTATTTCTATGCCCCGGGCAACCTCACCCTCAGGGACTGCAACCTTGTGGCCGGCCGCGAGTGCGGCGCGGGGGGCAAGAGCGCCACGATAGAATCCATGGCCCTCACGCAGAACCGCGTCCTTGGCAGCTGCAACTCGACCGCGTGCGTTTTCCGGCCCGCCTATGAGGGCGCCGTGGTGCTCGACCGGCATTACACGAATCCCATATCCGACGGTAACTACGTCAACGAGGACGTCTTCGTGGCTGACCACAAGGGCGGCTCCTATTTCCGGGGCGGGGAGGCTCTCTGGTCCACGGAAAGGAAGACTGACTGGGTTTCCATATCGCCCGGGGGCTCCTATGTCGTGCTCGCATACGACCCCTACGGCATCGGGATATTCTCGGCGGAAGGAAGGAGCCTGCTGAACTCCTCGGCGTCCGCAACGGGCATGGAGGCGACTGAGAGGGGCGTCTTCTACGCCACGCACCAGGGCGCGAAGCTCAGCGTCATGAGGCTCTCCACGATGGTCGAGCCCCAGTCCACGACAACATCAGGCAGTGGGCTTTATCGGACGGACTTCATCTCCACACTGTTCAACGCGCTCGTGGCGTTCTACGAGTGGCTCGTGGGGTCGCTCTCATCGATGTTCGGATGAGCGGGGGGCCGATGCCGGCTTGCGCCTTTTTGGCGTCTTGCCGCCGGAACGCCCGTTGGCATTGGCGTCCGCATGCGCGCCGTAAGACGGCTTATGGGCGCGAAAACGCGTCTTTGCATTCCAAAATGGCCTTCTCTATGTTCTTGTATGCTATGTCGAAAGTCCCGCCGAAGAGCCTGTCGATGAGCGCGCCAATAAGGACGCCTGATCCCGCGCCTGCGCCGAGCACCATTGCGATGTCGGCCGTTGTGCCTCCGGCAGCCTGCCGGAGCAGCTGGGCAACTGTAACCGTCAGGGCCAGGTAGGACGCGGTCTTTATCGCCTTGCAGGCCGAACGCATATGATGGAAGTGGACCCGGTCCTCCCCGCTTATACCCATCCGCTCCCTTGAAAGGGTTTGCCTGGTATCCTCAATCCTTGCGAGGGCCCATCTCCTTTTTGCCTCCCGCATCTCGCCCTCGTATTCATGGAATTTCCGCATCTCCCTGCGCAGGACGCCCAGCCTGTCCGCTGTTCCAGGGAGCCTCATCCTGCCCGCGTCATACTGCGCCAATGCGATTTTTGAAATCGTCCGGAAATTCACCGCCATCCCATAGCCACCCTGCCGACCTATGCGCCAAGCGCCGCTCCGGCCTCCTGCGCCTGGTCCGGAGCGCGCTCCTCTTCGAGCAGCCTCGAGGCGAGGGCGCGTATCGAGTCGTTCCTCGGAATCAGGATGTCGCGCCACACCCCGCGCTCGGGGCGAAAGCGGATGTGCGAGCCGGGCTCTTCGTCGTCATAAGCCGGGCGTATCACGCAGAAATAGGGCTTCCTCCCGTAAATCTCCTCCAGGAGCGCGGCCTTCCTCCTGCTCTTGAAGTCCTTCCTGCTTCCGTTCATGAGCGTTATCTCGAACATCACCGGAATGACGGCCGCGCCGTCGCGGATTTCGCCTACAAGGTCGATTTCCGCAAGCGTCTTCATGGACCTCCCGTTGTCCGCGGGCCGGTAGAACAGGGCCGAGCCGCGCGAATCCACCTCGTAGCGCGCCCCTCCCCGGAGCTCGCCGGAAACGTCCCGGACCACTCTGAAGGACTCCGGAATCTCCTGCGAGAATTTGAGGATGGACATCTGGATGGCGGTCTCGAAGAGGAAGCCGAGGTAGTAGCTGAAATGGCTCCGGAAGCCGTCATGGCGCATCGCGTCGAAACGGCGCAGCCTGCTCGCCCTGAAGTTCTCCTCTATTGCGTCGAGGCGGCATCCGTCCCTTGCGATGGATTCGCAGAGCGGGGCGAAGACCGAATCGTCCACGGGCTCCGGGCGGTAGGCGAGCCTCGCATGGCCCCCCTTCCTTCCCATGCGCCTGGACACCTCGCACAGCTGCCTCTCGCTCAGCCTCGAGACGTCTATCATCCTGGCGCCCATGCTAATAATATGGTTAAAAGTATATAAAAATGTATGTAGATGCGAGGCCTTCAGGACGGGCGCAAGGAACGCAGGCGCTCCCCGAATTCGCCATGCAGCGCGCCGCAGAGGGAGTCCGTCAAGGCGCGGATGTCGGCCGCGGGCGTGACCTTGAGCGCAAGGGAGAACACGTGCCTGCCCTCATCGATGCCGGAATAATGGGCCTTGGGCTTGAACTCCTTGGGGACTTCCGCAGCCCCCATCGCGACCTTGGATGCGATTGCGGATATCCGCTCGCGGATTTTCGCCGGCTCCTTCCCCTCGACCTCGAGCCTGAAGCCTATCTCGCTGATTTCGGATGGGTCGATGCCGAAGCGCTGCTCGAAGAAGTGAAAGTTCGGGACAACCACGGTGCGCCCGTCGAGCGTCTTTATCACCGTCGAGCGGCCGTGCACGGCGTCCACGAAACCCGTCTCCCCGTCGATACGCACCAGGCTCCCCTCGTCCACGTAGTAGTCTCCGAGCTGCAGGCCGGCGACAATGCTTTTCGCCTGGCCGAAGCCCGCTGCGAAGAGGAGCACGATTATGAAGAATCCCATGAGCATAATCGCGAGCCCCAGCTCTGCGCTCAGGATGTATATCGCCGCCATCAGCGCTATGAGGTAGAGTATAATGCCGGCGGTGCTTTTCAGGAGCCCGATGGAGCGGTAGAGGCCCGTGCGGTCCTTCGCCTTCCTGTGCTGGACGTCAAGGCCGGTGAGGAGGACGCGGGTGAACACGTTCGCGACGGAAAAGAGCAGGAGCACCTCCCATATCTTCACCATCTCCCCGGAAAGCAGGCTGCCCCCGGCGAGCATGGCTGCGATTCCGGCCGATGCGAGCATCATTATGAAAGCGACCGAAAGGAACAGCTCCTTGAGGGTCTTGGGGATGAAGAAGAGCCAGCTCCTGCCGAACACCGAGAAAAGCGCCCTGACGAAGGCCGACCACAGGATGAGCAGCGCCGCGAATGAAACGAGGAAAACCAGGGCCGCGGCGAATAGGGGGTCGATGCCCGAAAGAATGCCGTCCATGGGGTTCCTGCGGGCTGAAAATTTATAAATCAGTCCGCCTCGACGTATCTCCGTGCGGCGTCGATTTCCGCGGGCAGCCTGTCGGCGTGGAAGAGGGCGAGGTGGTCGAGCATGTCGCCGGGCACCTCCGCATCGGTAGAATACCCGTTCTTCCGGACCATCGCGAGCATCTCGTCCGACACGCTCCTTCCCGATTCAAGCATGGCCCTGACCGCGCCCAGCCTCCTTCCCTTCCCCGAAACCTGCTCGACCAGGCCGTAGAGGGCCCTGCAGTATTCGCGGACGCTCTGCGCGCCGAACCCGTTCGCGACGCTCTGGTATTCGAGATGCTTCAGCGTGGAGTGCGGCGGCACGTATACGGTGTCCCCTTCCAGCACGAAGGGCTCGTCCGCGCCGATGTCGGAGGGCAGGACCTTGAGGCCCTGCTCCTCGATGGCCTTGAGCGCATAAACGAGCAGCCTCGAAGTGGCGAAAATCACGCCAGGATGGTTCATGTCCGGGCCGCGGTACTCGAATGTGCCGATCTTGTTCACGCGAAGCGGCCCCCACATGAACTTCAGCGTCGGATAGCACGCTATCTGGTTCGTGGGCACCTTCGCCCTCTCGAGCATCTTGAGCCACTCTGTCTTGCGCACGTCCGCCATGACGCGCAAATCCTCGAGGGCGAACTCGTAGTCGGGCAGCGCGCCGAAAATCGGAAGGTAGTGGTGGATGCCGTGCATGCTCTTTCCCCCGCGGTCGATGCGCAAATCCCGGTAGACGAGCACCCTGCAGTCCTTGGCATAATGGTATCCCATCCAGAACGGGGTGGACTGGGTGAACGTCAGTATTGCCGGGTCGGCTGCCACGAGGAAATTGTACTGCTGGAGGAAAATCTCGCGCGCCTTGGACCGTCTCACCGAGCGGATGCGCTGGCTGGATTTCTCCACGATGCCCTCCGGCAGCGTGTAATGGAAGTGGAAGCCGGCTATCCGCCCCTCCCGCACCGTGTCCTTCCCCAGGACCTTCTTCTTCGCGTCGTACCATTCGCTGGAATGCAGCTTCGGCATGGCCTTTCCGGGGTGCGCCCCGAGCGGCAGCAGCCGGTATCCGCATCCGGATGCGGCCTCCACCAGGGCTTCGAGGTTGTCCAGGAACGCCAGGGCGGTCTCCCGCACCGTGCGCTTCTCCTTGGCGACCAGTTCCAGCATGCTCTTCGATATCTCCTTCTTGGCATACCTCTCCAGCCGCGTGCCCTCTATGGATTTGAGGACTGCCGGGCCGCCGTCAACCATCCGGCCTTCCGAATCCAGCGTGAACATCTCGATTTCGAGGCCGTACATCGAGATGCGCTTGAGCGCCATGGCACGTTCTCCAAGGGAATCATTAAATCGCTATCCCGCCGCCGGGGCGGGCTCAGGGATATAAATTTTGCGTGCCCAGCCCTCCCCATGAGAGCTCTCGCCATATTCGCCCTGCTCGCGGGGCTTGTCGCTTTTGGATGCGTATCCGGGCCGCAGGCATGCGGTCCCGAGGTCGATTATGTCTGCGGATCGGACGGACACACTTATCAGAACCCGTGCCTCGCGAAGGAGGCCGGCGTCAACCATACGCCTGGCGCGTGCCCCCAGCCGTGCAGGGATTCCGACTTCGGGAAGAACCCCCTCGAAGCCGGCACGGTGACAAAGGGCCCAACCAAGCTCGACGACGCATGCGGTGACGAATCGTCCGTAATCGAATACTACTGCGAGGGGCTGGATGTCAGGAACGAGACCGTGTCCTGCCCCTCTGGCCTCGAATGCGAGGCGGGAAGGTGCGCGGCGCCGGAATGCGAGGACAGCGACGGCGGCAAGGAGCCCGAGGAGAAGGGCACCGTGACGCGCGGCGATGAAATCGTTGACGACTACTGCGGGGGCGAGACCACCCTCATAGAATATTTCTGCGACGCCAAGGGGATGATAGATTCCGAATACGTCACATGCACGTGCGACGACGGGGAATGCATCTCCCTGACCTGCACGGATTCCGACGACGGGAAGAACATCTACGAGAAGGGCACGGCCTCGGCCGGCACTTCGAGCACGGACTCGTGCGTCGGCTCGGACAAGGTGACCGAATACTACTGCGAGAGCAACGTGGTGAAGTCCTCGCTGGAAACCTGCGGGTCCGGATATTCGTGCATAAACGGGGCATGCGCTCCGGACGTCTGCACGGACTCGGACGGCGGGAAGGACAAGGAGACGTACGGAACCGTCAAGAAGGGCTCCGAGACCTTCCAGGACAGCTGCTATGACGGCGACACCGTGAAGGAATACTATTGCATGTCCAACGAGATAAAGAGCCAGAACATGGACTGCGGGGAGCTGGGCGAGTGCACCGGCGGAAGGTGCACCAGCCCGGCGTGCATAGACAGCGACGGCGGCAACGAACCGGAGGTGGATGGCACGGTTAGGACCGAGGACGACACGGAATCCGACGAGTGCCAGGACCTCCGCACCCTCACGGAATATCGGTGCACGAGCTCGGGATTCACCTCGAGCAACGTCAACTGCTTCACCCACTTCGGCTCGAGCGCGGCCGGCCTTTGCTGGGATGACGTGTGCGTCCGCGCCTACTGCAGCGAGAGCGACGGGGGCAAGGACGAGCACGTTGCGGGCGGCGCGAACATGTACACGACGAACGGCTACAACAGCGGCTTCGACAACGACGCGTGCATCGACTCCCGGACCGTCCGCGAGTGGTTCTGCGACGACGGCTACCGCTACAACGAATCGATAACCTGCGACGACGAGGAAATCTGCAGCGGAAGCCGCTGCGTCGAGGCGCTCTGCTCGGACACCGACGGCGGGCAGGATTACATCATCGCGGGAACGGTGACGAAGGGCGTGCGCGAGGAGCAGGACGAGTGCATCAGCTCCACCACGCTGGTCGAATGGTACTGCTCCGGCGGAGACGTCGAGTTCGAGAAATACGTGTGCCCGATCGGGTGCAACGCGGCCCAGAGGCGGTGCACGCCCCTCTGAGCGCGTTATACAGTTCCCCTTTTTTCTTTAAAATCCTACGACGCCCAGCGCGTAGGCCTTCGCGTCCGCCTTGACCCTCTGGATGACCTGCGCGAAGTCCATCTCTCCGAGCAGCGGCGCGTAGGTGCCGCTCTGCCAGCGCTCGTCCACGTTCCTGTTGAAGTGCTCGCAAAGGAGCGCGTAGCGCTCCACTTCGGCGTCGCTCAGCTCGTGCGAATACGACTCTATTATCGCGTCGCTCGAGAACCTCGGCACCAGCGTGCCTCCCGAATGCGCCTCCACATCATAGCGCTCCGGGTCCAGCCATGCGCTCATGCCGGCATGGGCGTAACCCCGCGTTGCGATGATGGCAACGTCCGGGTCCTCGCGCCTCAAATCCTCAATCAGCGAGATTAGCTCCCTGCTCCTGTGCTTTGATACCGCGATGGAGGTCCTGATGGAATCCATGTAGCGCACAATCCTCGCCCGCCCGGGCTCCAGGCCGTCGCAGGGAGTTTCGAACGCATATGCCAGCGTGACCTGCCCGGGCGTCTGCCTTTCGATAATGCTCCGGAACCAGCCCGGATAGTCGCGGTTGAGCTCCATCAGCCTGTCGAAAAGCCCCCAGTCGAGCTCGGCATGAAGGCCGTACGGGGCCGGGCGCCCCAAATCGAGCGTCTCGCGCATTGCGGCGAGGACCATCTCCTCATGGGCCTTCAGCTGCGTTGCGACGTATCGCTCCTGCTCTTCCGGGCCGCTCCCGTAGATGTCAACGACCAGCCTGTATTCGCTTATGAGCACTCCTGTCCTGCCCTCCCCTGCAATCCGTTTCTCGATGAATGGAAGCGCGGCCTTCCTGTAGAAATCCCTGTCCGGCTGGATGATTCCGCCATGGGCCTGGTCCCAGTGCCTTCCGAAAGCGAGCAGAACGGGCGTTTTACCCATATCCGCCTATTTATTGCGACCTGTTTATAAGAGTTATTAAAAATGGTTTTTTGTCAGGACTTTGCCTCCCGTTTCCCCTTCCTGGCACGGGGCTTGGCCTTCTGCGCGTCCTTGAAAGCGCCCTTGTCCGGGGGCTGAGGCGTCTGGGCCTCGTTCCTCCTGAGCACCAGGTCCGCAAGGCCGGCGATGGATTTCTCCTCCTTCCGGGCCTTCTTCAGGAGCTCCGAGGTCCTTTCAGAGAGGAAGAATCCCGAGGATGCCGCTACGGCCGCAAGGGCAACGCCCTTGGAGATTAAATCCGCCCTGCCATCCTTGCCCGAGGGCATGGAGAACGCCTTCTCAAGCACGATTCTGGCCGCATCGTCTATGACAGAGGAATAGAAGGATGTCATGGGAAGCAGGGCGGATGCCTTGAGGGCATTCTCAAGGGGCGCCGCGCTTTCGTTTTTGACCGCCTCCCGCACGGCGAGCGCGAACGGGGCGAGCCTCCGGATGTCCGGGTCGCCGTTCTTCTCGAGGCCCTGCAAGGCCAAGTCAGCCTCTTCCCCGGGCGTTGCCGCCCTGACGAACCTTTCCCTTATAACCGCTGGATAGTCTGCCATGGCGCCACCATCAATGCATATTGTCAAGATTGAATGTCCCGTCCCATCCTTCCGGGAACGAAACCGGCTCTCCCGGGGTGCGGGTGTGCAGGCCGTTCCTGCCTACCATGTGCGGTCCGGTCATGAACGAGTAAAGATTGCTGTCGAGATAGAAGAAGGGGGCCCTGCCGCTCCTGAAGGTCCCGTATCCAGTGTTGCCGAGTTGGCCGGACTCGAATGCCTCGTGGCTTATGTCCCTCACTTCGACCCCGAGCGGCTCGTACCTCGCCCTAAGATATTCCATAATCGCCGCGTCCATCGGTCCCACGCTGGAGTCCCCGAGGTCATGGTATTCCGGCTGGACGAGCAGGACCGGCCCGTCCTCGCCTGCGACCAGCACCACCATCCTCCTGAACCTGATGTCGGGTGAATCCGGGGAGCGGATGATTATCTGCTTTATCCACGGCAGCTCGATTGTGCCAGCAAGCCCGCTCACCACGAAATTCATGTTCATGGGGTCCTGGCAGCTTTCCTGCCCCCGCATTCTTGCGTTGTAGAACATGTTCTCGAAACTGCCGCTCTCGGTCAGGGTGAACTCCCGCCCTTCGAACGATATCGCCGGCCCGGTTCCCTCCTCCCTCCATAGGCCGAAGAGCGCCTCGCCCTGCGCCCTGCCATCCGGCAGCATGCCGGGATAGCGCTCCGCAAGCTCTGAATGGAAGTCCTCGGAGAACTTGAAGTCCCTGAACGCCTCCGGGCCCTGCGCCCGCGCTTGGATTGCCGCATCAATAACCGGTATGGACTCATCGAATGCTGCCGGGCGCTCCTGCGAGGCGTGGGGGTTCAGCCCCGCGAGCCTTGGATTCCCCGCGAAAATCAGCTCGTCCTGCCCGGGCCGCGGTCCGTCGCTGCGGAGCTGGCCCAGTATGTCCCTGTAGCGGTTGAAATCCAGCACAAGGCGCACGTTGTCGGAGACGAATCCGTCCGGAAGCCCGAGTTCGGACGCGAACGTCCTGTTGAACCACGTGCCGTAAGCCGAAAGGAACGCGTCCACGGTTTCCGCGCTCCCCAGGGTGCGGCATATCTCCGAAAACTGGCTTGCGGTGATGGTGTTGTTATCGAGCTGGCGGAGGATTTCGCTCAGCTTCGGCATCACGCGGCCCATCACGTCGTCGGCGGCGTCCTGCGGTAGGCGCCTTATGAGGGCGTCGACGGCCGCAAGCCACTCCCGCCTCGCAGCGATGTGCGCCTCGATTTCCGGCCCCCTTCCGTTAGAAAGCTCCTGGATTCTGCGCCTGGCCCTTCCGATGGACTGGGTCAGCTCTATCGCCGCCCGGAAATTGACGTTCCGGCCGATGTGCCTCCGCGCCTGCCTGCTTCCGAGGAATTCCGAGAGCGTCAATCCCTCCGGTCCGCTGATTGTGAAGGCCGCGAGGGGCGTCCGCCTGTCGGTTAGGCGCAGGGCGCCGGCCTCCCCGCGGTCGGTGATGAGGACATCGCCTAGCGCCGCCCCAAGGCGTTCCGCAATCCTCCGGGCGTCTTGCGGCGCTGCCACGCTATCGGCAAGCATGTCCAGGTATTCGGTCCTTCCCATCGCGTCCGGAATCCTGCGCGCGTCGTCCGCCGCATAGTCGAGAAGCGCGCGGAGGGCGGTTTCCCCGCTGATTTCCACCGAGAACGTGCGCCTGCCGACCGTGCGCGAGAGCCTGAATTGCCCTTCGGGAACGGCATTGATTAGGGAATTCATGAAATTCGCCGCTTCCGATATGTAAAGGAATGATTCCTCATTCGAAGTGGGCGGGAAAAGGTCGAGCAGGCCCGCAGACTTCGGATTCCCGGCTGGGTCTGGGTTGATGAACACCGATGCGGGGTCCGAAACCCCCCTTTGGTGCAGGGCGGCGGCCAGCCTGAAGACGTTTATTCTTGCCTGCCTGACCTGCCAGCTGTCATAGCCCATGCCCGCAGACGCCCGTTCGAAGCGCCCGCAAATCGCGATTGAGGTCGCGATGAATCCCTCCACGTCGCGGAAAGCGCCCGCGGGAGCCGCGCCGCCAATCGCGGCGTTTATATAACTGAGATTGTCCGAGCCGGCAAGGCTCAGGACAAGCTCGCTGAAAATGAAGTCCTCCGGCGTGAGCTCCGTCCTGCCCCGGTTCGCGGCCCTCGCCCCGGCTATCTCATAGAGGTTTTCCTGCATCTCGTCCATCTGCCCTGCCCTTGCGGCCTCAATCAGGCGCCAGGCATCCTCCTTCAGGCGCGAATATGCCTCCAGGGATGCAGCCCTTACCGCCTCGGCATCGCCCTCGGCTACCCCCCTCGATTCGATTTCCCTGCGCGCGAACTGCGCGAAAAGCGCGTCCATCGCGTCCTGTGGCGCCTCGCCCGCTGCGAAGCGGAGCGCCCGCGCAGTCTCGCCCGGCGGGCGGGACATCAACCCTATCGCCCCGTCGAAATCCCCGCGCGCAATCCGTTCTGAAACATGCCGAAACCTTGCCGTAAGCTCATCGCCGATGACCGCATTAAGGTATTCCGGAAGAAACGGGCTCAAATGCTCTGTGCCGCTTGGCATGTTATCTCCGGAAGCCATATCAATCCGTGCGCCCTCGGCGTCCACACGAATATGAAATTCCATTCCGTTTGCGGCCTGCACCCTCGCTTCTATTCTATTTCCAGCCCTCCTTGCGTCCGATGCGCCATCGAGTATCTGCCGGCTTCCGGCATCGTTCTCGAGCTCGGCCATGAGGAGCGCGGCATAACAGCAATCGTATGCGTCCGGCTCTCCAACCCCCCTGTCCCATGCATGGTCCTGCGCGATTTTCAGGGCGAGGGCGTCCAGCGGCTCCGCCGAGCGGCGTCCGAGCCCAAGCAGCCGGGAGGCCTCCTGGAGCGTCGGCCTTGCCGCAAGCGCGAGATAAAGCTCGTTTATCGTGCTGCCCGATTCCATCATGCGGACGAAGTCCGGGTCGGCGAGATACCTCTCAACGATTCCGCGGCGAACTGCCGGAACCCGTGCAATCGGCGCCCCCCCGTGAACTTCGTGCAGGTCCCTAATCAGCAGCAGCGCATCGTCGAACTCCGCCCTCGTGAACGACTGGTCCGAAAGCGTGAACTCGGGACCTTGCTGCCTTCCAGGCCTCAGGTGGGCCTCGTAGGTCCTTGCGAACTCGGGCGAAACGGGTTCAATGCGGGCCGCTCCCATTCCAAGCTGCTCGTTCAGTGCCGTTGCGAGCCTGTCTTCGAAATGCTGCCTCAGCCTCTCCGGTGCCATTCCTGCGAACCCTTCCGGCAGATCTATTTCGATGATGTTGCCTCTCCTTCCGAATTGGAATCTTGCGAAGCGCCTGCCGCCGGATTCGTACGCCCCCCTGAAGCTTGGGTCCGCGGGATTAAGGCCCGGAACCCGGGCTTGCACTTCAATTTGGAATGCCCGGAGTCCAGTGCCTAGAAGCTGAGCAGTCTCGATATTTATGCGCTGAGCGCTCGACTCGTAATCATCGGCACCAATCCGCGTCACCCTGACGCCGGATTGCCCGGACTGCCGGGAAACGGGTTCGTTTGCAGGCGGGCTCCCCTGCGGGGGGGCTCCTTCCTGCCCCCCGCGCTCCGGAGGCGGCGGTGGCGGCTCCCTTCCTGAAAACACGTCGTCCGCGGCCTGGGAAAGCGGGTTGCGGAGGACCTCGGTCCGCGCCCTTCCGGCGGTAATATCCCTCGGGGCGTATGCCGGGTCCGGGACCCCGAAGTCCGGCGTCGCCTCGGGTGCGGACCTGCTCTCCTGCGCACGGACCGGCATCGCGCGCTCGAGGGGGTCGATGACCACATAGCCGCTCCCCGAGTCATAGGCCTCGCTCATGCTGACGTCTATGTTCGTGACATGCCTTCCCGAGGAGCGGACGCCGTCGCCGCGGTCGTGCCCGACGTAAAGGTGGTCGACCCCCATGGCCCGCATCCACGCCTCGCCCTGCGGGGTCTCCATGCGATTTCCCCATCCGAAGCTGTCGACGTACTGGGCGGAAAAGTCCCCTTGCGCCATTTGCCGCACCACTACCTCCATGGGAATCTGCGTGATTGCCCAGTCGTTTTCCGTGGTTGAGAAGTGCTGCGTGAAGTACGCGTCGAGCGCCTGGGGCGTGGAAATCGGGTTTCCGTCGGGGCCGAGCACCGGGCCGCCGTGGGTGAAGTAGTTGTTGTCTATTATCGCGACCGCCTTCGTGCCGGTTATGAATTCCATGAAGCTCCCGGGCTCCGGATTGCCGTTCGCATCAAGGTTCTGCGCTATGAAGTTCTCCCACGTGCCGTAGCGGCGCATGAGGGATTCGAAGGTGTCCCTCACGCCCACCCTCCGCCATGCGCACAGGACGCTGGCCTCGTCCATGGGCATCGGGCTGTCCAGGATTGAGCGGACATCGGCCTCGCTCATGCCCCGATAAAGGTCCACGAACCGCAGGAAAATCGCCTCATGGTTGCCGCGAAGCGCATGGACCTGCGAGCCGAGGGACTGCGCGTCCGCGCGCATCCTCGCCACGAGCTCGACCGCCTCGAAAGAAGTCGGCCCGCGGTCGAGGTAATCCCCGGTGAATACAATCTGCGTTCCTTCCGGCAAATCGGGGTTGAGCCTGTACCTCTCGGCAGGGCTTACCGACATGTCGCGGGGGTTCAGGCCCGGCCTCGTGTCTATCAGCACCCCTCCGCGGAGGAGCTGGTCGACGAGCCCGTATGCGTCGCCGTGGATGTCGCCTATTGCTATTACTTGTCTGGCGCCATGGACCACATCCACATACCTGCCGCTTTCGGTTACCGGCGAGGAGGCCGATGCGTGCGCCTCGAGTGCCGAATATCTCCGGGCTATTGCGAGCGCCCCCGGGACATCGCCCCTTGAAAGCGCTTCTGCATAGGCTGAATCGCCGGCGAGCTGCCTGGCAATCGCGCGCTCGTTGGCCGAGCCCATCATGGCGCCTTCCGCCGAGCCGGCCCTTGCCTCGAGGGCGATCACATGGAGCCTCAGGGCGCCGTCCGGAACCCCCTCCAGCGAGGGAAGCCCTGCGCGAAGCTGCCCGACACGCTCGCCTATCACCGCATCCAGCATTGAACGCCTTGCACGGTATTCATACACGTGCTGCATGCCGGCCGGCATGGGGTCGGGCAGAGTGAATGAGAGTTCGCTCCTTCCGTAATGGGTTTCATGGACGAAATGCACAAGAATCGGGCCGTCTGGCCCCTGCGGCATTGAGGTCCTGAGCGTGCCGTTCTCGTTCGTTAGCGGATGGAATCCGGCGGCCGAGAGTCGCTGCGCCTCTTCCGGGCCAAGCAGCATCGCCATCGAGCGTTCGGCCGGGCTCTGCGGCGCAGCCTGCGGGGCCGGGGGCGGCTCGGTCGGCCGCTCCGCGAGCAGGGCGGCATCCTGCCGCTCTATCACTATCCTTGCGGCCTCGCGCCTTGCCCGCGCGAGCGCGGCCTGGCCTTCGGGCGAAGAAAAGTCTGCGATTCCGGCCTCGCTCGCTATGCGCATGAAATGGGCGTTGAATTCTGCCACGTCACCGACCATCGCAATATTGCGGTCCATATACCTCTGAGCCCGGCCGATGAGCTCCTGCATGCGCATCTCCAGCGGGCCGGCTTCTGCCGCTGGCGCCGCCGGGCGGGCTTCGGCCTCCTGTGGTCCAGGTCTTTGCGGAAGCCCGGCCTGCGCTGCCGCCTGTCCGGGCGTGAGCCCGACCCTTCGGCCGAGTATCTCTGCGGCGACCTGCCGGTCGACTTCGGCCATTATCCTTGCGGTCCCAGCGTCAGGGTTCGCCTGCATCTGGAGCGATATGCCCATCTCCTGCAGGCGCCTGAAAACCAGCCCTGCATGCTCGGCGTAATCGCCATAGAACTCATGCCCGCTTCGAAATTGCCGCGCTTTATCGGCAAGGAAGGCGTCGATGTCGGAAGGGTTGATTCCCCTTGGCCCCCCTCCGTCCGGGCTTCTTGCCGCTACAACATGCCTTGCCTCGGGCCTGGGCGGGACCTCGTCAAGGCGCGGGAAGCCCGCCTCGTCAAGGACCTGGTGGGCCGCCTGCGGTCCGCCATCCACCTCTATCTGCCTTCCGTTGAACTCGACTATCCCACGGTCGGCAAGTTCGCGTGCCCCCCACACCATCTCGTTTCTCATCAATTCACGGTACCTGAAGGTTCCCTGGGCGAAGGACGGGCGCGCGGACACAAGGCCCCCGGTGTCGTCAAGGCAAAGCCCTATCCTGGATAGCGCCTCCTGGCCATCTAGGCCGATGCTTCTGTTCAGCTGCCGGCCTTCTCCCTGCGCGAGATGAATCATCTGCCCTAATGCCGCCCTCGCATCTTCGGCGCTTCCGCGGACGAGCAACCCGTTCTCATCGAGATAGAATCCGTAGTCGGCCATGGCAGCGAGCGTGTCCTGCCCCACCAGCACCGAGCCGTCGGGCTGCACGGCATCCTGCACGGCTCCTGGAACAAGGGCTTCCCTAGTCCATTCTCCGCCCTCAAGGAACCGTGAAATCGCCGGAGGGAGCTCCCTGCCGGTTGAGCGCTCGAGCCATCTGCCGTCCGGCGAGCGCTCGAAATCCTCTGCGCGGAAGCGGCCCCGCCCTTGCGCCGCGGCCTCCGGCGCGGGCCTTCCGGCGGCCTCCTCGCGCGCCTGGCGCCTCTGCATCCTTTCGTACCTGCTTGGCACATGGCGCTCGACTATGGTTCCGTCTGGCATGACCGCAAGCACGCCGCGCCTCCTCCCGGTCCGTATCCTCCGGGCGGCCCTTCTTCCATGCTCATGAAGCCTTCCGGCGGGGGTTGGGGGCGGAGCGGCCCTCTCGCCTCCCCTGCCCGGAAACTCCCGGTCGAAGGCGGCCTGAAGGGTGCTCTCCGTGCTTGTGATATACTCCCTGAAAAGTCCCTCGAGCTCGGTGCCGTTGGGCCCCCCTATTCCGGAATCCCTAAGGGCCTGCACCAGGTCCTCGAAGTTCCTGATTGCCGGGTTGTCCTGGATTATCTCCCTTATCGGGCGGAGGGTCTCGAAATCCGCATCTCCGAATATGCGCCTTAGCGCGGCTTCGTTTCCGAGAGCCATCGCCGATATGGCGGCGTTGGCGTTTGCGTAAAGCGCCCTCTGCCCGTCCCAGTCGGTCTTGGGCCTCCTGCGGTCGACCACATGGCCGTTCGACACGTGCGCCAATGCTTCCGGGACCGGGGTTCCGGCAGGAATGAGGGAGGGTTCGTGCGAACGGCTGACGGTCAGACCCATGCCTGTTCCTGCAAGCGCGGCGTCGATGTGCGCCTGGAGGGCGGCGACGGATTCCGTGCTTCCGCCCTCGATTATATATTTCATTGTCCCCAGGCGCCGTATCGTGAGCCCGTGCTCGGTTGCGAACGATGCGACCGCCGCCTCGACCGCGCTTATCACGCGGTTAGCGCCGTAGTGGCCAAGGAAGGTGTTCAGGCCCCTGAATCCGAAGCTGTTCTCTAAAATCTCCGCAAGGCCCTTGTTGGTTTCGACAAGATGGCCTCTGAGTTCGCCTAGCGCAGGTTCGGGCATCGCGAGCCGGATTTCGATGCCCATGCTGTCCGCAGGGATTGATTGCGTGCCCTGCAGTTCGGCTCTCTCGTGGGCGAAGTCGCCTATTGCCCTTTCGCGGTCTCCGCCCCGCTGGGCGGAAATCTCATCCAGCCTGGCAAGAGCGCGCGTTTCCTCGCTCGTGAGGATTTCGCCGCGCCCGGCTTTCGCAATCAGTTCCCTTATCCTGGGGATTTCAGCCTGTTCGAGCCCCCTCACGATGTCCGGCTGCTCCACGACCCCGAGCCTTTCCCGTATTTCCGCCGCGAACGGCGGGTCGTCCACCCTTGTGACCGAGGGCGCAAGGAACTCCCGGGTTCCGTCGGCCCGGGTGATGAAGGCGTCACCACCTCCCTGGTATCTCGCGGTCACGGCTCCGTCGCTCCCGCGTACCTCTATCGGCGGGCTGACCTCGAGCGATGCGGCGACGATGCCGGAGGGGCTCTCGAGAGAGCCCGCGAGGGCAGAGACGGACCGCTCATGCGCGGGCATCATGTATTCGGCGAAGACCTGCTCGGTCGCGGCCTGGAGCCTGCCTGCGATGGCCGCCCGCACTTCCGCGCCCCTCCCAGCATCGACCCTGATGATTCCTATTACCTCGTCCCCTCTCGGGCTGGGGCGTATGAGCGCGGTGACGCCGTCCTGCGCTATCGCCCGCTGCAGGATTTCGCGGTAGGCCTCGAGCGCCCGGTCGCCGTTTTCCATCCCGAAGATATCGTTTATCTGGTTCAGCCTGCGCTTGTCGGCGCTGATGATGATGACATCCGAATCACGCCCGTGGAGGGCCTCCGTGACTATCGTGCCTTCAATCGACCGAATCACCTGGCCCGCGGACATCTCCACGCCGCCCGTGCGCGTGGCATCCCCGGCCACGATATAGTCTGGCGGAAGGCCGCCGTATCCCTCTGCCTCTATTATGTGGCGCGCTATCGCTTCCCTTGACAGCAATGCCTGTGCGTCCGCATCCGCGACGCGGGACGAGCGGCTCTGCCCGGCCTGGGGCGGAGCGGTCTCGACCGCATGCTCGAGCATGTACGCGCTCTGGCGTATCGCAGCGGCCCTCCCGAGCGATGCGTTCGCCCTTGCGTCGGACTCCGCAAGCCTCGCCTCCCTTTCCGGTGTGAGCCCGCCCTCCCGAAGCGCCCGGTTGGCTTCCAGGGCGGCCCTCGCCTCTGTTTCCAGCCGAAGCGCATGCTGCCGCCTTTCCGCCGCAATCCCGAGCACCTGCTCAGCAGTCGCCGAGCCCTGGTCGAATCGCTGGATG
This sequence comes from Microcaldota archaeon, assembly GCA_964647855.1. Lineage (GTDB taxonomy): Archaea > Micrarchaeota > Micrarchaeia > Anstonellales > Bilamarchaeaceae > Bilamarchaeum. The sequence continues at coordinate 26,481 of CAZYJW010000004.1, forward strand.
AGCGCAAGCGCCTCCGTGCGGAAAGAGGCGGCGAGCGCCTCGGGGTCCGATTGGAGCCGTTCAGTCCTGCCGCTGTATTCAAGGGCGATTACCGCCTGGTCGAAGGCTCCCGTGCGGACAGCGTCGCCGCCCGGCTGCCCACTGCGGAGCGCATCCGCGGCCCTCCTGAAATACGGGTCGCGCGACATTTCGAGGACCTGCGGCAGGATGTCCTCCGGGATGAGGAACATATGCGCCGCCCTCTCGGATTCTGGAAGCGCAATCAGCATGTTGGCGTACGTTATCATCTCCCTCGACGCGTCCAGCTGGGCTTCGGAATAGGTGACTCCCGTGTCGCCTATCATCATTGTCGTTCCGCTCTGGGTTTCGGCCAGCGGAAGGCTTAGCGCGGGCGGCCGAGGGGCCTCGGCCGATGCTATCACATGCGCCTCCTCCGCGGTCCTGCCCGAAAGCCTCGCCTCGACATATCTGCGCTCGGGCGCGGTCAAATCCGTAAGGTCGCGGATGCCTCCCGCGCGCTCAAGATATGTCTGGAACCTGGCCTCATAGACATGCGGCGTCCCCTGCGAGAAGCGCTCGAACGTCGGTATTTCCGTGCCGGCCGAGCGTGCGGAATCGCATTCGGCACGGTAGGCGGTGAGCACTGCGGCCTCCTGTTCAGCAGGAAGGATTATCCTCCGTTCAGCCATGAATGAATCGTATGAAGCGCCCGCCTCGGCCGGAAGCGCCTCCCTGGCCCTGGCAGTCACATCCGCGATGCCGGCATGCGCAGCGATACCGGGGGCGTCGAACGGGTTGCCGAGTATCACCGCATCGAATATCTGCCTTCCCATCGAGCGGGGGCGCACGACGCCGGTCCTCGCGGCCTGCCCCATGCTCCACCTGGCGAATCCGTATTGCGCCATGGGCTGAACAAGCGCCTGGAACCCCTGGAACGCCGCTTCGGCCCATGACATGTCGCCGCGCTCTATTGCATCGAGCATCATCGGGACCTGGCGTCCGAATTCGAGCGCCCCTCCGGCCATCATGGTCATCCCGAGCACGTGGACGCCGGCCTCGAGGATCCTCGGGGCCTGTACTATCCCCTCGAGCTCCCCGCCCGCGCCTGCAAGAAGGCGGACGCCCGCGGCCCTCCAGGTCTGCGCGACCGCCATCGTGCCCGGGCTCGAGATGCGCTCCATCGCACGGGCGCCCATGAAAATCGAGCTTTCCCCGCTGAGAATCAAGCCTGTCGGGGCGAGCACCATCCCCGCGAATCCCATGCCTATCTGGAAGCCCGAATCCCAGGTTAATTCCTGGTCGCGCTCGAGGAGCTCGAATCCCCTGTAGACTCCGAGGCCGCTCACGCCTATTGTGAGCGAGAGCGATGCGCCGCCTGTCGCCGGCGCAAGCACCACGCCTCCGGTCGCGAGTGCGAATTCGCCTGCGGCCGTGGCTATCCTGTACCAGCCTGCCCATTCCCTCATGTCCTCAAGGGCGTCGGCGGTCCGCTGGTCGAAATCCCTCCATTCGCCGTTGATTTCCCGCAGCGGCTCGCTTCTATCATAAAGGTAGGTCGCCATGGAAAGGCCGATGTGGTCGTCATGGCGCCCGAGGCACCCGATTGCCTCGCGCAGGGCGCCCATGCGCTCCCCGGTGCGCGTGATATATGCGAGCTGGCCCTCGTCCCCCCATGCCGAGTCATGCCCGTAGATTGCGTTCTCGAAATTCGAGCGCAGGAGGCTCGTCTGCCTGACGACGTCCTCCAAGACCTCGCGGTTTTCGCCGGTGACTTCAATCGCAGTGAAACCGATGTGGGGCAGCGTAGGAATCGTTCGTCGGTGTTTCTGGTATACTCGCCTCATCTCGATATGCATCCCGACGCCGAGCGTGGCGAGCTGGGCGCTCGCCTGCGCCATTGCGACCTCGCTCATGGACCGTTGCAGCGTTTGGTCGTCCTGAATATCGGAATCGATGTACGCGCGCATGCCGTTCATTTCGGCGATGCCGACCTGGACGAAATCCGATGAGAAGCGGATTGTCCTTCCCCTGTATTCCACCTCCCTGTTGCTCGTCAGGAGCTCTTCCGAAAGGTTGATGTTCTGCGGGTCGAGTATCGCGATCGCGAGGCCCAGCCTGGTGTCTGCGTACCTGCGGTGGTCCTCAGGCGTGAACCCATACAACTCGGTCTGGCTTCGCTCGAACCTGCCGGAGTCTGCGAGCGTGAGCTGCGTCTGCGCGGCCTGCATGTTCATGCGGGCGAACGCGCGCCCGATGCGCCTCTGTTCCTCGGTACCCGCCAGCGCCTCGTCCCACATTGCCGCCATCTGCGGCATCGTGTCGCTTTCAGGGTCCGCAAGTATCTCAATCCCCGCGCGGTAGTGCAGGGTTGCCGACCCGGCGAAATCCGCGGCCGAGGCACCGTAGCTGTCGCTCAGCGCGCCGGCGGCTTCCATCATCTCGCGGTTCCGCGCGTCCCTCCTGCTTCGTTCGCCCTGCGTCTCGCCGCCTCCGACGCTGATTGCTCGCTTGCTGAAGCCGGCGAATCGCGAGGGCCTGCGGCTGTCCATCGTGTCCTCGCGCCTTTCACCGGGCGCGAATTCTCGGAACTCCGGCATGGCCACGCCGCCAGGCCGCACCCAGGTCCAATCAGCTACGATAGGCACCTCCATGGTCGTGGCGCCTTCCGGCCGGTAGACCGAGTCCGGATTCCTTGTCAGGATTCCATTGCCCTCGCGGCAGGCCTCCCACATCGCATAGGTGCGCTGTGTCGCGGTGATTATCTCGGACTCCGCCCGGAAGCGGTCCACGCGCGACGAATCCATCGACCTGATTCCCGCCTCCGCGACTTCGTAATTGCCCGCGTCGATTGAGCTGTCGACGCTATCATGCCATTCGCGAAATGCATCGATGTCGAAGAACATAAGGCCGTCGGCCATCCTCCCGGCCAGGGTCTCCACCCGGAGGGTCTGCGGGTCAGGGACCTCCACCCGCAGGACTTCGGCAAGCAGCCCCCTCCTCGCATCGTCGCCATCGCGGTATCCCACCGGAATGGACTGGAGCCTGTCCATGAACCCCTGCTGAACCTCTTCAGGCAGGCGCCTTATGTGCGCCTCCACTATCTCCGGCGTGCAGTCACGCTCCTCGTCGGTCGGATCGAATCCGACCATCTCTCCGTTCCCTATGGCCCCAATCTGGCGCCGGAGCTCTTCATATGCGAGTTCCGCGTTCCTGAACGTCTCATCGTTCGCCCTCCGGTCCTCGGAAGCGCGAATCGCCGTGAATGTGACCGCCCTCCCCTGAATCATCGCGGTGCGCGTCTCGGCGTACTGCCTGTTCGCCCCCTCCAGGTTCTCCGCCCATGCGAGGTCCACAGTCCGCTGGTAGCCGAGCTCGTTGGCCCTCATGTCGTAAGCCGGGGCCTCAAGCCTCGCCTCCACGAGCTGGGCCTCGCCCCGGGCTCCCGAAATGCCGTAAACCGCCTCATAGAGCGCGGCGAGCGCCTCGAAATCCCTCTGCTCGAACGCCTGCTCCATCTTAGCACGTATCTGGGCTTTGGCCTCCTCTATGGTGGCGGGGACGCTGTCCAGGACCCCTCCCAGCACCCACAGGTCCGGTTCGCACAGGCCGTCGATCATGGAGCCCATCAGCTCTCTCGCCCGAACCATGTTGTCCTCGTGCAAATCCTCCTCGGCCATCCTGAGCATGCGGTCGCGGGCCCTCTGCAGGCCCCTCTGCCCCTCGACCTGCATCGTGCCGGACTGGATTCCCTGCCGCGCCTGCTCGAACTGGCGCATGCGCTCCTCTTCGCTGAGGACTGGAATCTCCACCCCTTCGGCCTTTGCCGTAGCATCGAGCGGAAGCCCCGCGGAATCCACGCGCATCCCCTCGGCCGTCGCGAGCGCGGTTCGGATGCCCGTAACGAGCTCGAACCGGCCGTTCTGCCTCTGGCGCGTGTTCACGCGCCTTATGCTGACATCAAGCTCCGCAAGGCCGGCAAGCGCCATGTCGGCGGCCTGGATGAGCATCCTTCCTTCGGCCGCCTTCTCCTGCGCCTGCCTTGCGAAATCGTCTGCGAGGGCGGCATCCCCGCCCGCCCTGGCCTGCAGCGCCTGCGCGTCGAGCCCGATTGATTCCTCCATGAGTCCCTGCCCCTGCGTGAACAGTTCCACGGCGCGGTCGCGTGAGCCGGTAGCGAATCCGATGTCCGCAAAGCCCGCCTGCCTCTGGTAATACGCCGCGAATTCAGGGTCGCCCTCCCTTTCCGCGCGGGCGGCCCGCGACGACATGCGCTCGGCCTCGCGGGCATACCTGTCAGCATGTTCCTCGAGCTGCAGCGAATCCTCGATGCGCAGGCCGAAGGAAGCCGACTGCGAATGTAGAGCGAACATGCCCGCCTGGCGCCTCAGCTCAACTAGCGAATCGATGTTCTCCTGCGCAGTGGCGCCGCCGAAGGCTTCCGCCACCTTGTGGCCAGTGGCGATTGCAGCGGCGATCGGGGCCGTGAGCGTGTCCACCGAAGGCGCCTCATGCCCCTCCCCCGAACCGATGTTTCCGATGCGGGCGCCCCTGCGCATCTCCCTGCGCCTGGAATAGTCCCCGAGCCTTTCCTCTATCGAGCGCATCTCCGAGGCCCTCTCTTCCCGTGCCTCGCGCGTAAGCTCCCCCTCGTCGACAGCGGCCCAGTTTGCGTATGCCGAGGCGAGCTGAAGGGCCGCTGCGGCGCCGTCTGAATCGCCGTTGCGCGCCGCGAGCATGGCGAGGTCGAAATACGCGTCCGCGTTCACGCGCTGCTCCCGCTCTGAAATCTCGGGAACCGAAAGGCGGGCCTGCTGTATCTGAAGGATTGCGGCAAGCCTCGCGGCGTCCATGCCTGATAGCGACGCGTCGCATTCCCCGCATGCGCGAAGGATGATGGCGCGGTCGTTCGCGCTTGCTGTTTCGGCACAAAGCGCCGCGGCGGCGAGATAGGTCTCCGCAAGCGCAGGGTCGGGGCCGGATAGGGCGCGCGCCGCAAGAAGGTAGATGCGCGAGGAGTCAGCGCGGCGCTCCTCCGGGATGGAGAGCGAATCCGCCATGGCCCCTGCCGCATTGAAAATCCTTGAGACGTTGTCCTCGGCAATCAGCCCTGCCGTGAATGATGCGAACAGCCTGAGCGCCTGCTCGTGCGTGGCGCCCTGCTGCTCGAGCGCCTGTATCATAATGCGCAGCTGCTCCGCGCCGCCAATCTCCGGATTGTATTCGATTCCGAAGGCGGGCGCGAACATCGCGGCATATTCCGCGGCCTGCAGCCCGATCGATTCGAGCACGCCGGGCTCGAGCCCCGGGGGCGGCGAAAGCATCGCCTCCATCCTTCCCATTTCGGATTGTATGAGCTCCTCGGGGGCGAGTGAGCCCGTGGCTAGGAACGTTTCGATTGACGCCGAAAGGGCCTCGAGGGACATCGAAAGCGCCGCGCGCATGTCGTTGGGCATCTCGCCCCCGAGCGCCGCTGCCAGCTCCTCTCTCCTTCCTTCGAGCTGGAGGAATCTTGACACCTGGCTGAAGGCGGTAGAATCGTCCGCCAGGGATGCGGAGAGCCTTTCGATCCCTTCCCTCATGCTGGCGGGGCAGAAAAGCACGGCGGTCGCGAGCGCGGCCTGCGCCCTCACAGCCGTTTCGTCGTAGCCTTCCTGCCCGAGAAGCCCCATCGCACGGCGATAAATCGCGCGGGCGGCAAGGATTGCATCCTGCGCTACTAGCTCCGGGTTCGCCCTTTCCTGGAAGCCGCCCGAGATTTCGGCCGCAAGCTTTGCCGCCGCGAAGAGGACCTCCGAATATCCCTCCCCTGTCTCCGCGGCTGATTCCATGCGTTCGGCCATGGCGCCAAGCTGCATCCGCGTTTCCGGGTCGTGTTCTTCGAGCTGCACATTGCGCAGGGCGCTTGCGAGGCGGTTGGCAGCGATGGATGCGATGTTCCTCGCAGACTCCGCCCTCCCGGCCTCGTCCTCACCGAATGCCAGCCCTTCGGCGGATTCGGCAAGGTCGATGCGTTCCTGCCTGGTGTATTCCTCTGAATGCGCGGAAAGCTCGTCGGAGGCGAGCATGGCCAGTCCGAACCTCTCATCCTGCCCGCCTATGCGCAGCAGGGCGAGCGCCGATGCGAAGACCCTTCCGAGCTGGCCGCGGAGTGTCCGGGACTGCGTCTGAGTCATCCTCTCAGACATCGCCCATGCCTGCTCAATCCTTCGCCGAAGCGAGTCCGCCTCGTCAGCGGTCACCGAGCCCGGGTCAGCGGAATAGCGCGCGAGGAACTCCTCCGCATCGCCTATCAGCTCCCCCAGCTCGCCGTGAATCTCACGCAGGGCGCTGTTCCTCAGCATTGGCACAAGCGGCCCGAGCACGGCGGACTCTATGAACGCCCTCCCCGCCTCCACCTCGCCGCGTTCGGATTCCTGCAGCCCCTGCGCCATCGAATCCAGCGCCATGCCCTCCTGTTCGAGGTCGAGCGCACTGGATTCGGTTCCCGTTAGCCTCTCAAGGAATCCGAGGAGGCCGGTAAGTATGCCCTGGTTCCGGGGGGACTCGAGCCGCTCCCGGTTCTCGAGGAAGAAATCCACCGCCCTCATGATGAGGTCGGACCTGGCCCTCTCGGATTCGGGCATTTGCGCAGCCGCTTCGGTAGCCGCGACAGCCTGCGGCGGGGCGTTGGATGATATGAGCGCCCTCGCCTTCTCCAAGAACCCGTTGATTCTGCGGACCTGCTGGTCGGCCTGCCTGAGGAGCCCGACCGCGGCCTTTCCGTCGCCGCGCCTGAGCGCCTCGGACGCCTGCTCCACGCTTTGGGCGGCCTGCCCTGCGGGCTCCGCGAAGCGTTCCTCGACGGACCCCTGCGGCGGGGACAGCAGCGGCGCGAGAATCCCCCGCAGGCCTGCGATGCCCTGCGACACGCGCTCGGCCACGCGCCCGGCCGTCATGCCGAACCTGCGGTCCATTGCGTCCTCGAGCCTCCTGAAGGCGTCCATGACGGGCTCGCCCGATGCCTTCTCGCCTATCAGTCCCATGATGCCGCGGTAAAGGTCCTGCGGGATTATGTCCTGGGACTTGATGCCTATTGCGTTTGCGGCGCGCTCCAGGCTTCCCATCATGTTCGCGAGGCGGGCGAGCTCGCGGTTCCCGTTTTCAAGCGCATCCCTCGCCTGCTCTCCGAACCATTCAGGCGTGCCCATTCTTGCCCGCCGCCCTTCGCTCTCAGGCCCGCTCCCCCGAAGCGATTCCGATCTTCCGCGCGCGTCGGCGGCCTGCGCCTCCTCGCCCTGGGGCAGAATCGCGGCCGCCCTGCGCGAGAGGTCCACGAACCTTTCTCCGAGCCGGCGCGCCTCGCGGGCGTCGATTTCCCCCTCCCTCTGGCCTCCGATGCGCTCGACAAGGCGGCTTATCTCGTCCATGATTCCCTTGATGTGCTGCCTTGCGAAATCCTGCTGTGCGAAAAATGCCATCCTGGCCTGGAGGTCCGCAGCCAGCCGGTTCAGCTGCTCCAGGTATCCCTGGCTAAGGTTCCGGACATATTCCGTTACCGCCGAGTTGAGCTGCCGGAGCTCCGTCCTGTCATCGCGCTCCTGTTCCGCCGTGTATTCCTGGCCCGCCCTGGCTGCGATTCCCAGCTTGTTGAGCAGGTTCACGAGGCCGGTCCGTATCTGGTTCGCCTTGTCGTTGTCGAGGGCGAGCGCGGGCGCGTTGTGCGCGAGCGTCTCCGCCGCCTCGAGGGCCGCCTTGCCCCGCTCGTCGTTCGCGGTCCCGAGGTCGCCGATTGCGGCGCCGATGTTGTCCAGCAGGGTGTCGAGGGCCTCGGGCCCCAGAACCGCCCCCAGGCCAGAAGTGATGATTTCGGACTCGATCCCCATCAGCTTCTTGAGCTTCTCGAGCCGGTCCTCCGCCTCGCTCAGGGCCGCCTCCGCCCCTTCGGCGTCGTTCTCATCGAGCTTTTCGCGGGCCGTCTCAATCAGCGCGTCCGCCTCTTCCAGCTCGTCCTCGTGCCTTTCCCTGCTTTCCTCGAGCGAGGTCGACCTCAGCTGCTCCGCGAGCTGCCGCGCCTGCTGCGCGGCGGCGTCCATCTGGGCACTTGTCCGTGCCGGCCGCGGCCCCTTCAAGCCGCCGTCACGGGGCCCGCCCTCCATCTTCCTGCGCACGTGGTCGGAAAGGTTGCCGAGCTGGACGAGCGCATGGTCGGTGCGCTGCACCGTGGAGTATACGCGCACTATCCGGTCCGCTTCGGTAGCCTGAGGCGGAGCCAGGGTGTCCCTCACTATGTTGGGCTGGAACGCCTGCTGGGGCGCGCCCTCGTCCGGCCTTCGTGCCTGCTTCTCCACCATTCAGGATCCCCCCAGGTAGGCGTGGCAGAGGTCGACGAACTCCCAAAGCAGTCTGACCCGCGCCTCGCGGCTGTCGCTTTCGAAAGAGCGCGCCGCGCGGATTTGCCAGTCCGCCAGCGCCTCGTGCACCTTCTTGTAATGCTCCATTTTCGCCGCGAGGTCGTCGGGCTTCTTCGTCAGGGCGTCCCATTCGGCCATCGCGACCTCGAGCGCCGAAATCGTCCTGCTCACGTTCTCCATCGTGGCCTTCTCAGATTCGACTATGTCCGCGTCGGTGAGCTCCGGATGCGCGCCCCTGCCTGCGCCTTTTGCGGATTCACCACTCTTTTCCCGGCCAGCCATGCCGCATACCCCCTCTATATGCCTATCCCTATCCACTCACTTATATATACTTATTCCAGGCGCTTTCCGCCTGAAAAAACGCCCGGGGGCGTAAGCCGGTTCAGGCTTAACGGTTATTAAGGCACAGCGCCCATTAGCTCCGATGAACCGGTTCATCGCTCTTGAAGGCGCGGGAAAGGGCGGCTGGCTGCGCTATGCCGCCTCACTCGCGCTCATCGCTTTCTGCTACCTTGTGGTGGGCTCGCTCGGGCTCGTGGCGGTCGTGTGGCTGAACGGCGGGCTTCCATTCCCGTGGGATGGCCGCCCCGCGGCGCAGGGCCCGCTTTCAGGGATGGACCCTTTCCTGACTTTCTATCTGCCAGTGTCATTCTCCTTCATCTCTCTTGCCGCTGCCCTGGCAGTCTCCGCCCGTTTCATCCACTCGCGCCCGGCCCTCACGCTCATCACGCCGCGGAAACAGCTGGACTGGGGGCGGATTTCACTGGGCTTCTGGATATTCCTGGCGTTCAACGCGGTCTCCAACGCCGCTTCCTTCATACTCGACCCCTCAGCCTTCTCAATCACGCTGAACCCCGCCCGGCTCCTCCTTTTCGCGCCGATTTACGCCGCCCTTACTGTTGTCCAGACAACCTCCGAGGAAATGCTCTTCCGCGGGTACCTGCTCCAGGGCATCGGGTCCGCCTTCCGCAGCCCGCTTGCCGGGGCAATCTTTTCATCCTTGGTATTCATGGCGGTGCATGCCGGAAACCCCGAGACAGCCAACGGGCTCTGGCTCGCGCTGGCGTATTATTTCTCGGTCGGGCTTTGGCTCTGCCTCGTGACGCTTCGCAGCGGGAGCAGCGAAATCGCGATAGGCGCGCACGCCGCGAACAACCTGTTCATCCTTTTCCTGAACTACGAGACGTCCGCGCTGGAGATGGTGCCCTCGCTTTTCAAAATGAACGATGTCGGGGGGGCGGACCTCTGGCTTTCGCTGGCACTTTTCATCGTGATGGGCGCGGCAGCCTACACATTGCTATTCAGGGGCAGTAGGCGCGAAGCTCCCGGGCCGAAATCGTAATCTCGGTATCCGAAGGCAGGAGCGCCTCGTAAGGGGCGGGGTCGAACCTGACTATCACATTGAGGCCGCTGGATTGGGCGATGGCGTTAACCGCATGGGACGAGATGTCGCATTCAGGAACCCCGGCACAGGCCCGCACAGGGAGCGAGAAAATAACCAGCAGCGGGTGAATATTCGAGGGATGCGCTTCGGAGAGCACCCAGAAGTCGGCCTTGGGGTCGAGCACAATCCTGGCGAGTGAATCGTCCCCGAGTATTACGCTGAGCCGGGCCTCAATCCTGCAGCCGGGATAGATGCCCGCGTTGAGTTCCGTCCTCATGGCCTTGCGGATTTCGCCTTGCCCCCCCTCAGAGCCGATTACCGGGGGCGTACCGGATGGGGCCGCGGCTTTCGGAGGCCCGATTATAACGACCGGAACCGGGGGTGGCTGCCTTTGAGGCACCCCCCCGCATTCCACAAGAAGCGCGGGCGCCGCGAAGGCGGCGGCCCTGGCAACGCGAAGTGTGGCTTGCACTGGCAGGTTTTTCGAAGCGAGAGGTTTCATTATGGCACCAATCGGGGATTAGCCCGCAACTTAATTTAAATGTTATTATTTTTTGTATTATGTGAAGTATATGCTCATCTGATGTCTTGGACCACAATGGTTGCGTCGTCGCAGTGGCCCCATTCCATCTGGTTGCGCAGCACCGACCGGATTATCCTTTCCGCGATGAAAACCGCATCCCCGCAGGAGGATGCGATGCGCCCTATCTCCTCGCGGGCGTTGAGAAGGTAATTCGTGATGCCGTCGCTGGTGAGAATCAGCCTCCCTCCGGACCATTCGAACTCCTCGACGCTTTCGGGCCGCAGGAAGGGCTGGCCTATCGCGGTTATCAGCTCCGTCTCCAGAGCGAGCGTCTCCGCCCTTATCCCTCCGACGCCCGGGGAGCGGAACGCTATGCTGTCGCCCACACGGAGAAGCCTGCCCCGCCCGCCGTTTATCCTTGCGGCAAGCAGGGTCGAGGAGCCCCCGTATCCGTCCCGCAGCCCCGCGTCCTGCATATCGCCCTCGTTCAGCATCATGGATACCATGGCGCTGATGGCGCAAATCCTTTCGCGGCTCAGCTCCCCGATTGACGATTCGATTGCGGACAGGTGGCTCGCGATGGAGGCGAAGGGCGTTGAGGAGCATCCGTCCGCCAGTGCGAGCACAGGCTCTTCCGGGGCCCCGCAGAGCAGAAAGCTGTCCTGGTTCTCGCTTTCCCGCTTGCGCACGCTGACCGCATATCCGATTCCGGGCACGAATCGGCGGTGGGAGCCGAGATACCGCTTTCCGTCTAGGGCCTGAATCTCGCATGAGAGCCTCCACCTGTTGTCCGGGTCCGACAGGTCCGCCCCCCTGCTCCGGAGCCAGCCCGCGATGCCATCCCGCATCCTGCTGCCGCATTCCCGCAGCGCCTCCTGCCTTTCCTGCTCGATTTCCACCGCCGCAAGAGCGCCGCCCGGCAGCATTCCCGTGCATTCGAGCTCGTAGAGCGTCTGGACGACGAAGGAGCGAAGTTCCTCGAAGGCGGCGGATGCGGCGACGTCCCTCCCAGCGACTCCGCCCCCCCTCCGGTATTCTTCGAGAAGGATTCCCTTTGCGGCCGCCTTCGGATGGGCGCAGTCCCTTATGATGCGCCCCGCCGACGCAAGCCTCTCGCTGAGCATCGTAGAGGGTATGTGCCGGAAAGGGCTTAAATCGGTGCGCGGAGGCCCGGAAGGGACGCTAACCGCTTTCCATATACTCCCGTATCTCGCGGAATGACACGTTGGCGGTGCCGTAATTGGTCTCGACCCGGCAGGAAGACGCTGCAAGGCTGCAGTCTATGTCCGCGAAATACGCCGTCAGTGGGTCGGCGGTCTCTATGCTGCAGTCGAATGATTTGGAGAGCGGCCCCTCGTCGCCCTCGCATTCGCATGAGAACACCAGGTCCGCGCTGGCGCCCGCCTCCTCTTTGGCGCGCTGGAGGCAGGCAACTTCCACGCTTTCCTCATTTATCTGTGACCAGAGCTCCATGTCCTCGCCGCTCACGTTGATTTCCCCGCTGATTACCTGGTGTGGTACGCCGCCGCCCCCGTTTCCGGCAGCGGGCTGCTGCACCGCGGAGGGCGGCGCCCCCTCATCCGAATACAGCAGCAGGTAAGCGATGATGCCGCAGCCGAAGAGGGCGGCAAGCATGGCAATGGACAGCCCCACAAGAAGAATGGCGCCGTTTCCTCCGCCGCCGGGCTTCTTCATTTTAGCCATCCGCGGAACCTCATCGCGTCTGAGACGCGCTCCCTCGCGATTTCCATCGCGGCCTTCCGCGTGTCGTTGTCGTTCGCCCGCTCGAGCATGACCCGGGTGTTGCTTTTAACCTTGCCCTCGACGACCTTGAACATCGTCTCGGGGTCCCAGCCCATCGTCTCGCAATAGCTCGATATGACGCCGCCCGCGTTCGCCACGAAATCCGGAAGCACGACCACCCCCCGTTTCATCAGCGCCTGCTCGATTTCATACTTCGCGGGAAGGTTGGCGGCCTCGGCAACCATCTTCGCCTTGATGTTCGCCACGTTGCCTGCATGGATAACGTCTGGCCTTGCGCCCGGGACGAGGATGTCCGCCGGAATCTCGAAAAGCTTCGCGGCCTCGAGCCTCTCGCCCGCCGCGGCCGTTACAGTCCCCTTCTCGGCCTTCACCCTCATGAGCGCCGCGTAGTCCAGGCCGTTCTTGTCGTATATCGTCCCCTTGGAGTCGGACACGGCCACTACCTTTGCGCCCCACTCGGTCAGGAACTTCATGGTGAACGTGCCGACGTTCCCGAACCCCTCGATGGCGACCGTCATGCCCTCAAGGCTCTTTCCCGCGTGCTCCACGGCGGTCCTGGCGCTTACCGCAACGCCGAAGCCCGTCGAGCCGAGCTCATGGGGCAGGCCCCCGACGCTGGACGGCTTGCCGGTGCATGCCATCGGCGTGCCCAATTCGTCGGCGAACTGCGCCATCTCCCGTTCGGTGATGTTCATGTCGGGGCCGGCGATGTACCGGGACGGTATGACCTCGCCGATTTTCCTTGCGAACGCGCGTATGTGCGCCTCCTTCTGTTCCGGAGTGAGCTTGCGCGGGTCCGCCCTGATGCCGCTTTTCGCCCCACCGAAAGGCAGGTCCGCCATCGCGTTCTTCCATGTCATCGCGCGGGCGAGCCCCATCACCTCCTCGGTCGTAAGGTCCGGCACCATCCTTATGCCGCCCTTGCCCGGGCCGCGCGCCGTGTTGTGGATCACGCAGACGCCCTGCATTCCGGTCTTCTGGTCGTAGACCTCTATAATCCTCTCGAATCCGAATTCGTCCTCTCTTCGCATAGCGATTGACCTCTTCGATTAGTTCTTGGGCATAAATGCCGCCCAATGATTATAAAGATTGATTTTCCGGGCCTATGGATTCGCCCAGAGCCCCGGATGCGAGGGCGGCGATCGCTTCCCTTGCGCCCGCATCGCCCACCTTCGCTATGGCGGAGGCGATGAACCCCCCGGCTATCAGGCCTTCGGCGTCCTGCCTTGCAATGCCCCTGCTCATGAGGTAGAACACCTTTTCGGCGTCTATTCTCGATACGCTCGCGGCATGCTTGGCGGAGACGTCGTCGTTTCCTATCTCGAGCTTGGGTTCGGCGCTTGCCGCGGCATCCTCTCCAAGGAGCAGGACATGCTCCGCCAGGAAGGACTCCGCTCCGGCCCCCCGGCCGCCGATGCGGATCATGCCTTCGAGCTCCGCCCTGGATTTTCCCGCCGCGATGCCCTTCACGAGAATGTCCCCCCTGGTTTTGGGCGCATTGTGGGACAGCGACGAGCCCACCGACAGGCGCCCGCATCCACCCGCTATGAAGACGTGGACGTCGGAGGCTTCGGCACCCCCTCCGTCGAGCGAGCTTGAGAAGGAACCCCTGCCCTCCCCGAGCCACAGCGAAGCGCATGAGAGGCGGGAGCGCGCCCCGACCGAGGACGAGAGCTCGAAATCGGCGCCTTTCCCGCCGATGAGCGAGCAAGACACGCTGCAGCCCTCGCATATCTCCAGGGCGGCCTTCAGCGGCGTATTGCGCTCCGGCACGAATGCGATTCTTGCATTCGCGCCGCTCCGAATCCGGATGCGGGCGCTCGCGGCCACCTCGGCATGCGAGTCGCCCTCCAGAACAAGCCGGTCCATGCTGGGAATCTGCCCCGGCCTGTTAATAACGGTTATTATGCGGAAATAAAGTGGGGAAAAAAGTAAAGAAAAGGATTATAAAACTGTTATTGCCATTATAATAGCATGGGAGGGAGCGGGAAGTTGCACATTTTTTCGGGTTCGAGGGGGGAGAACACCGCGCGCGAGCACACGTCCACGCTCGCAATCGGCGTCGCGGGACTCCTTGAGGAGGGGCCGACCGGCCAGTTCCCGGCGACGCCCGGCAAGGCGCTCGACACCCTGAGGGAGAGGCTTTCGCGCTGCCGCGTGATGGCGAGCGAATCCGGAATAGCGACGGGGCCGAACATTGACGACACGTTCACCGTATATTCGACGCTTTCAAAAAGGGTCCGCGGGGCATGGCCGCTCAAAATCGACGATGCCCGGTTCATCATCGGCCGGACGAAATCCACCTGGTTCCTGCTCTACGACCGGCCGCCCGAAAGCTTCTACGAGGACGCCCGTTTCATGAACATCGATTTGAAGAAGCGGGACGTGCTGACGCTGGATAACGGGAAGACAATGTTCCTATCGCGCGTCTCTCGGACCGAGATTGACATGCTTAACACGATGGCGAACCTCAGGCCCCACGAGAAGAAGCCGCAGCATTTCGACACCCTCGTTCCGCGTCAAGACGGCTCGCTGTCCTATTCGGCGATAAAGTGGCGCCTCCGGGCCGCGACGAGCGTCCGGAGCGAGGACCTCGTGTTCGACATGCGCAAGTTCGCCGACGGCATAAAATTCATCACCACGATGGAGGACGACAGCGGCGGCGTGCACTACTACATCGTCTCGGGCGAGGAGGAGCGCAGCTACTGGCTTTATGTGAACTCGTCCGCTCCGGCGCCGGAGGGCGCCCTCTACAAGACGACGTTCACATTCCACAACGACAAATGCGTCCTTTACAGGGAGGATTGACCAGATGGCACAGGGAATGCGCGGAAAAGGGGGGAAGCCGGACCCGGACGCCACGCTCGCGTTCGGCATACACGAGCCGGCTGTCGATTTGCCCGCGGCGCTCCCATCCACGCTGCGCCTCTACTCGCTCAAGCAGCACCTCTCCCGCTTCTCCCTTACGCATACGTCCGATTCTGCCGGTTTCTCCTTCGAGAACTTCGTAAGGAACCTCAAGGGGCAGCGCAACCTCGGGCTGGCCGGAGAGCGCTACGACATCCTTTTCACGAGAAGTTCGGCGTTCCTTTCATACGAGGGGCTTCCGGGCCGCCTGAAGGCGTTGGGATGCCTGCTGAATCCGGACTGGGAGAAGCGCATCAGCGTGGCTACCTCGCCGGAGGGCAAGATGCAGACGTTCTGCAGGCTCAGGGCGGCCGAGCTGGGCGCCCTCCTCAAGGCGTCCGAAAACGCCCGCTCAGCCCTTCCGCCCGACTCGTTCCTGCCGGAGGACGCTTCGGGCGAAATCGACGCGGGCGAGTTCAGGGCCAGGCTCTCCCGCTGCGAAATAGTCTCAAGCGTCCCGTCCTTCGACCCGATGGCATTCATTTCCGACATAGGCGTCGTGAGCGTGTTCAACGACGAGGAGGACTCGGCGTTCCTTGTCCTCGGGATGAAGACCGA
This sequence comes from Microcaldota archaeon, assembly GCA_964647855.1. GTDB lineage: Archaea > Micrarchaeota > Micrarchaeia > Anstonellales > Bilamarchaeaceae > Bilamarchaeum. Next base: position 42,007 of record CAZYJW010000004.1, read on the forward strand.
CGGGATGGTTTATACGGTGTACGTCAACGTGCTCGCCCCGCCCGCCAACGAGCAGAATCCGCTCCTTTGCCGCATGCGCTACGGGCAGGACACTCTCGCAATCTACCGCATAGAAGTCATCGGATGAACGCTCATCCGACCGCGTTCTCGAGCTGCATCTCGACCAGGCGGTTGAGCTCCACCGCGTATTCCATCGGAAGCTCCTTTGTGAACGAGTCGATGAAGCCCAGCACTATCATCGCGAGGGCGTCCTTCTCAGGAACGCCCCTGCTCATCAGGTAGAACAGCTTCTCCTGGGATATACGGCCGACCTTGGCCTCGTGGCCGACCGTCGCGTCCCTCTCCTCTATTCTCATGAGTGGGTAGGTGTCGGAGCGCGATTTGCCATCCAGCAGGTATGCGTCGCACTGGACGTGCGAGCGGCATCCCTTCGCCCCCTTGGCCACGCGCACGAGGCCGCGGTAGGAGCACCTTCCGCCCCCCTGCGATATGCTTTTCGAAACGATGCGCGAGGACGTGTGCGGGGCGAGGTGAATCATCTTCGCGCCGGAATCCTGCGTCTGCCCCTTTCCCGCGAATGCCACGGATATGACCTCGCCCCTGGCGCGCTCGCCCGCGAGAACGATGCATGGGTATTTCATGGTCGTCCTGGAGCCGATGTTGCCATCAAGCCATTCGATGGCCGAATCCTCGTGCGCAATGGCCCTCTTCGTTACAAGGTTGTAGACGTTGTCCGACCAGTTCTGTATCGTTGTGTAGCGGACGTACGCGCCCTTCTTCGCAATCACCTCCACCACGGCGGAATGGAGGGAGGCTGCGGAGTATATGGGCGCGCTGCATCCTTCGACGTAATGCACGCCGGAGCCCTCCTCGGCGATGATGAGCGTGCGCTCGAACTGGCCGACGTTCTTCGTGTTGATGCGGAAATACGCCTGGAGCGGGATTTTCACCTTGACGCCCCTGGGCACGTATACGAAGCTGCCGCCTGACCAGGCCGCGGTGTTCAGCGCCGCGAACTTGTTGTCGGAAAGCGGCACCACCGAGCCGAAATGCGCCTTCACGATGTCCGGGTGCTCGCGCAGGCCGCTGTCCATGTCCGTGAAAATCACGCCCTGCGATTCCCATTCCTTCTTGAGGTTGTGGTAGACGACCTCGGAGTCGTACTGGGCCGTCGCCCCGCCGAGGAATTTCCGCTCGGCCTCCGGTATGCCAATCCTGTCGAACGTCCTTTTTATGCCCTCCGGGACCTTGTCCCAGGCGGATGCCTTCTCATCCTCGGCTATCGGGCTGGCATAGTAGCGTATGGAGCCGAGATTCAGCCCCGAAAGGTCAGGGCCCCACCCCTGCATTGGCCTTCGGCAGAATTCGGAAAGGGCCTCAAGCCTGCGCTCGAGCATCCAGGAAGGCTCACCTTTGAGGGCCGATATCGCCCGGACGACATCCTCGTCCAGGCCCTCCTTCGTGAGGACCTTGTTGGCGACGCTGTCGCCCATGGCGTATCTGGAATAATCCCTCGGTATGCTCTTTGCCATCCGACCACAACTAGCGCATTCACTTGCCCCACGGATATATTTAAATATTGAGCCCGACCACCGTTATTCCTCTTCAGGGTAGTCTCATGTTCAGGGTAGAGTCTTTGGGGGTTTCGGTGGGTGCCAAGGAGATAATCCGCGGCATCTCCCTGGAAATCCCGGCGGGGAAGGTGCATGCCGTTATGGGCCCGAACGGCTCGGGTAAAAGCACCCTCGCGAAGGCCCTGCTGGGCCATCCATCCCTGCGATGCTCCGGAAGCATCATGCTCGGAGGCACGGAGCTCATCGGCCTGCCCCCGGACGAACGCGCAAGGAGGGGCCTCTTCCTTTCCTTCCAGCACCCGGAGGAGGTCGAGGGCGTGAAGGCGAGCGCCCTTTTGCGCAGGGCGAAGGCCGCGCGGGAGGGCCCGGCGCCCGGCATGGAGCAGATGGTGCGGATGCATGAGGGCCTTGTCCGCGATGCCGGCCGCCTCGGACTCGCGCAGGATTTCGTTTCGCGCCCCCTGAACGTGGGCTGCTCGGGAGGGGAGAGGAAAAGGCTCGAGGCCCTCCAGATGCTCGCGCTCTCACCCAGGGTCGTGATACTCGACGAGCTCGACTCCGGCCTCGACATCGACGGCGTCAGGCTAATCGCCAAGGCGATAAACGGAATCGCCGGACGCGGGCGCTGCTTCCTGATAATAACGCACTATCCGAGGATACTGAAATACGTGAAACCCGACCGCGTCCATGTCCTCGTGGGCGGCAGGATTGTGGAATCCGGCGGCCCGCGGCTCGCCGAAAGGATAGAGAAGACCGGATATGCGAAATACCAGGGGGGTGAGGGGGCTGGACGCTGAGCGCATCCGTGCGGACTTCCCGATATTCCGGGAGAATCCGGGCATGGTTTACCTGGATTCCGCGGCGACCTCCCAGAGGCCCCGCCAGGTCATAGATGCAGTTTCCGAATTCTATTCCAAGCGCAATTCCAACGTGGCCCGCGGCCTCTATTCTCTTGCCGAGGAGGCGACGCTGGGATACGAGGATGTGCGGAGGAAGGCTGCCGCGTTCATCCGCGCGCCTTCGGAACGCAATGTGATATTCACGAAGAACGCCACCGAAGGCCTCAACATGGTGATGCGCGGATACGGAGAGGCGAACATCCGCAGGGGCGACCGCATAGTCACGACCATCATGGAGCACCATTCGAATCTCGTGCCCTGGCAGCGCCTTGCGGCTCAGAAGGGGGCGGCGCTCGAGATTGCGGGCATTCATGATGATGGCACCCTCGACCTCGCGGACCTCGAGAGGAAGCTCCGCGGGGCGAAAATCCTCGCATTCTCCGCCGCATCGAACGTCCTCGGCACGCTGAACGACGCCCCGAAACTCTGCAGGATGGCGCATGATGCCGGCGCGATAAGCGTAGTCGACGGCGCCCAGAGCGTCCCGGCCATGCCGACCGACGTCGCCAGCATGGGCTGCGATTTCCTGGCGTTTTCAGGGCACAAGATGCTCGGCACCTTCGGCTCCGGTGTGCTTTACGGCGGGGATGACGTCCTATCCCGGATGGAGCCGTTCCTCTACGGCAGCGCGATGATAGGCGAGGTTGGCCTCAGGCAAAGCACGTGGGCTGGCATCCCGCAGCGGTTCGAGGCCGGCACTCCGCTCGTGGACGCGGCGATGGGCTTCGGGGCGGCGCTCGACTACCTCTCGGCAATCGGGATGGAAGAGGTCCGCTCCCATGACGTCCGCCTGGTCCGGAGCATGCTCAAGGCCCTTTCCGAGGTCCCGGGCCTCGCGGTAATCGGCCCTGCGGACGCAACCATGCGCTGCGGGCTGGTCTCGTTCACGCTCGAGGGGGTGCACCCGCACGATGTCTCCGCCATGCTCGCGGAATCCGGCATCTGCGTCCGGAGCGGACACCACTGCGCGATGCCGCTGCATGAGCGTCTGGGCATCCCCGCGAGCACGCGGGCGAGCGTTTACATCTACAACAACGAGGGCGAGATTGGCGCCCTCGCCGGGGCGCTGGCTAAGGCGAAGAAAGCGTTCGGATGAGCTGAAGGCGATAGGCATGATTCCTGCGGAAGTAACGGCGGCTGGCGGCATTGCGGATGCCGGGAGGCTTTTCCTGCTCTTCACGGGCCTTGCGCTGATTGCCTGCGGCATGATAATCGGGGCGGGGGCGTATTTTGCCCTGTCCCGCATGCCGGAAGGAAGAAGGCCTTCCGGCCCGGGGAAGGCCGCGGTGCTCGCTCTCGGCGGACTCTCGCTCATATCCCTGCTCGCCGGCGTTCTTGCGCTGCTGATGTTCTTCCTCACGCCGGTTATGGCGAAGGGCCTCCTTTCGGGCTGATGGCATGGAAGACCTCTACCGGGAATTCATAATCGAGCTCTATAAGAATCCGCTCAACTTCGGGAAGATGGAAAATCCGGACTATTCCGCGGAGGTCCAGAACCGGACGTGCGGCGACATGATAGAGCTCTTCATCCGCATGGAGAACGGGGTCGTGGCGGATGCCCGGTTCATCGGGAAGGGCTGCGCAATCAGCCAGGCCAGCGCGTCGCTGTTCACTGGCTTCCTGAAGGGGAAGACCCTCGAGCAGCTTCGCGCGGTAGGAAAGGATGCCGCCCTTTCGCTCCTGAAAATCGACTTGTCGCGGAATCCCACCCGGATGAAATGCGCGCTGCTTCCCGTCGACGCCCTGCGCAAGGCCCTGAAAGGCTAGGGCTTCTCATGCGGAATTGGAAGCAGGCCGCGGGCGAGCGCCCTCGTGTCGCCGAACGCCGAATGCGCGGCTATTACGATAAGTGAACCGGGATTTTCGGCAAGCTTCCTCACCGAAAGAAACCGCGCCTCCCGGACGGAGGAGTTGAGCGCGATGTGGATGAGGCAGATCGGGTTCGTGACCTCGCCTATCCTGCTCGAAAGCGCGGTCGCAAGCTTATTGATGAGCTCCGGCTCGGTGGCGTTCATGAGCATCGCCTCAAGCACCTTCGTTTCCGAAACCTGGCCTATCCCGGAGCAGAGCCTGTCGAAAGCGGTCCTGCGGGCATCCTGGTCGTCGGACATCCTCAGGACGATGCCAAGGCTCCGAATGTCGCTTATCCTGCCAATCCTGGAGGCGAGCTCCGCAGCCGCGCCCCTCCTCTCATCCGGGCACCGCCCGTTCTCGGCAATCCACCGCAATTCCGCTTCGCTCCGCTCGGGCTTCGGCTTGGGGGCCATCCTGAAGCCCCTTCCGGCCTCGGCATATGCGCCGAGCCGGATGGCCGTGGAACCCCTGAGGCAACGGATAAAATTATCCATACGCAATCCTATATTATAACATAATCAATCTGATTTTTAATTATTGGCTGGGTCTGCACCCCATGGCAGGGAAGGTCGAATGGTATACGGAATTCGTTGACAGGGAATATCGTCCGGCCAGGGACGATCTGGTGTGCCTCTTCTATTTCGAGCCGGATTCGGGCGTGAGCGTGGACGAGGCCGTCGGCCGCATCGCCTCGGAAAGCTCCACCGGGACATGGACCACCCTCTTCAAGCTCCCCCCCCGCATGAAAAAGCTGCAAGCGACCGCTTTCGACATCCGGGGGAACTACGTTAAGGTCGCCTACCCGATAGGGCTCTGGGAGGAGGGCAACGCCGTTCAGCTCCTATCGGGAATAGCGGGCAACATTTTCGGCATGAAGGCAATCCGCAATCTCAGGCTCGTTGACGCGTCGCTTCCGCAGGTGTACCTAAGGCATTTCAAGGGGCCGCACCATGGAATCGAGGGCGTGCGGAAGATGATGAAGGTGCCGAAGCGCCCCCTTACCGGGGCCGTCCCGAAGCCCAAAATCGGCTTCAGCGCGGCGGAGCACGCGCAGATAGGTTTCGAGACCTGGATGGGCGGGTTCGATTTCGTGAAGGACGACGAGAACCTCACATCCACCGGGTTCAACCGCTTCGAGGAGAGGGTAAGGCTCTTGACGAAACTCCGCGAGAAGGCAGAGAAGCTCACCGGGGAGCGCAAGGGCGCGTACATAAACATCTCAGCGGACGTCGAGACGATGAAGAAGCGGGCCGACCTGCTGGCGGACAACGGCTGGAACTATTGCATGATAGATGTCGTGGTCGCGGGCACGGCCTCTGTGATGACGATGCGCGATTACTGCGCTGACCTCGGCCTGGCGATACATGCGCATCGTGCGATGCACGCGGCGTTCGACAGGAATCCGCGGCACGGCATGACCATGCAGTTCCTGGCGAAGATGATGCGCCTGATAGGCGTCACGCAGCTGCATTCGGGGACAGCGGTCGGGAAGCTAGTCGGAAGCAGGCGCGAGGTCACGGCTGTTGCGGACGTGCTGCGCGAAAGGCGCACGCAGGCGCTAGAGCACGCGCTTCTCGAGCAGGAATGGGGCAAAATCAAAAGCGCGTTCCCGGTCTCCTCCGGCGGGCTACACCCGGGGCTCGTCCCGGACGTGGTCAACATCTATGGAACGGACATGGTGCTCCTTGTGAGCGGCGGCATCCACGGGCATCCGAAGGGCACGCGCGCGGGCGCGAAGGCCGCCATGCAGGCCCTTGAGGCCGCGATGGAGGGCGAAACGCTCGAGGACAAGGCGCGGGGGCACCCCGAGCTTGCGGAGGCGTTGGCCAAATGGGGCCATCTGAAGCCGAAATGAGCGGCCCGGATACGATATCCGCGTGCCCCCGCTGCGGGAAGCCGGTGGAGGCGAAGGATTTCATGAACCCGGCGATGATAGGCATGCTGGAATCCGTCCTTCCGGTGATGCACTGCAGGTGCGGCTATTCGGGGCTCCCCCTTTCATTCGACAGGGATGATTACGCCAGGTGGATGAGGGGCAAGAGAAAGAAAGGGAAATGACATCTTTTCCGCCGCTTCAGGGATTGAGGGCGGCTATGGCAGCGTTAAGTGCCGTTGCGAATGACACCCAGGCGAGATAGGGCGCCATCAGCCATGCTGCGGCCCCCGAGATTCTGGAAAACAGCACGATGCACCATGCGATGGCGAGCCATAGGGGGATTATGACGGCGATTCCCGCCAACGGGGAGCGCATCCCGAAGAAGGCAATCGACCAGAGCGTGTTGAGGAGCAGCTGGAAACCGAAGACCGCAAGCGCCTTTCGGACCGCGGGCTTTCCCGACCCCTGTTTCCAGACAAGGAATGCCGCCACGCCCATCATCAGGTAGAGGAGTGTCCAGACCGGCGCGAACACCCAGGATGGCGGCGTGAAGAACGGCTTGTCGAGGGTGGAATACCACGATGGAATCGCCTCGAAGGTGAAAACCGAGCCGATGATTCCCGCAAGCTGTGACGCGATTATGAAAAGCAGAAGGGCCGCGATGTCTCGCAATTTCGCCATGGTGGGGATTCCCGCACACGCTTAATAAATGGCGGCTATATCGAGTTCACTATCTTCCTCCTGCGCTTCTCTGGAACCAAGTTGCGTATTTTCCTTGTTGCGGGGTCGTAATGCCCGAGCCCGACCACGAAGCCGGAATAACGGACGATGACGAACCTGGCGCCTCCCCCCAGGTCCATTGAGCCGAGACCGCGCCCCAGCGCGAACTCCTTCGCCTTCGGCTCGTCGACATCCACCGCGTTTTTCGTTGCGAGATGCCCGAAGTTCTGGGCGAAAGAGTTCGTGGGCTTGAAGCCGGCGTCGCAGGCGGCATATCCCTTCTCACCGCGGATGTCGCTGCGGGCGACCTCGGGGGAGCCGATGCGCACGCCCTCACGGTAGAACATCTCCGCGCCCCCGGGAAGCACGATTCCGAAGTGCCTCTCGGCGAAGCGCCGGAAGTTCCCCTCCTTGTCCGCAATGAACGCCATCAGGCCGGCCTCCGTATCCTCGCGATGAAGAACCCCTCGCTCATAAGGTGCTGGGGGTAGATTCGCATGCATTTTCGGAATTCCGGGCCGAATTCAGAGAGGCCCGGCTCATGGGGCGCATCTATGCCCGTTTCCTCCAGGCGCGCCCCGGGCTCGCCACCGAGCAGGTCCACGACGACCTCCTCGTTCTCCTCCCTGGCATAGGTGCATGTCGAATACACGAGGGCCCCGCCCGGCTTGAGCGCGGAATATGCGGAGCGGAGCATCCTTTTCTGGAGCTCCGCAATCTTCGCGGAATTGCCGGGCTCCCAGCGCTCGTATGCGCCCATCCCGCTTCCGAGCGCGGTGCAGGGGGCGTCCAGCAGGATTTTATCGAACTTATCCCTCCAGGGCAGCCTGCCCCCGTCCATGCTTGTGACGACGCAGTTCAATACGTTCAGCCTGTTGATTGTTGAGAATATGGCCGATACCTTCTCCCTTTTCAGGTCGTTGCCGACTACGACGCCCCGGTTCTCCATGAGCATGGCCATGTGCGACAGTTTCGAGCCCGGCGCGGATGCGGCGTCAAGGATGGTCTCACCCCGGGAGGGCGCGAGGGCGAGCGATGCGAGAATCGACGGCATGCTCTGCGGGTGTATCAGGCCGAGGAAATACTCCCATGTCCTCCCGATTGGCAAATCGCGCGACAGCTCGAAGGCTGCGCCGTATGCCGGCGATGGTTCGCATTCCAGCTTCGACCTCGCCCGGAATTCGTCCACGCCGATTTTAATCGTGTTTACCCTGAAGAACGTTTTCTGCGACCTGAAGCAGGAGAGGCATTTGTCGGCGTCCGTGTAGGCCGAAAGGTAATCCCTGAACTCTTTCTCTTCCATCGGCTGAAGGTTGGCCGGAAGGGGTTTAATACCATGATTATTCCGGCCGGACAAGAAGGAATTCGAATTCGCCCAGGTGCGAGGCGTCTGTCCGGCGTATTCGTTCGAATCCGAAGCGTTCGAGCTCGCCCAGGACCGGGCTCATGACCCCGAATGCGGCTCCGCCCGGCGGAACCACGCGCGCGATGTTCCTTGCGAGGTATTCGAGATAGGCATCGGTAATCAGCCTGCTTGGGCCCCTGAGCACTTCCTCGTTGATTGCGTTCATGACGATATTGGTGCTGGCATCCTTCTGGAAGGCGAGGTATTCCAGCATGTCTGCGTTTATCAGCCGGGCTTCGCGGACTCCCACCAGGCCGTTTCCGCTGTAGTCCCTGTAGGCTTCCACCGCGACATATTCCGAGGCGCCGTATTCGAGCGCGAAATGGAGCATCATCACAGGGTCTCCCGCGCCCAGGTCCGTGAGCCGCCTGCCGAGAAGCGACCGATAAAGCATCGAAGACTGCCTTCTCAGCGACAACAGGCCCAGGATATCAATCGCCTTCTCGGCCATCGCGGTCTGCGGCGGCGGCCGCGACCCCCACGACCCGGCCATGGCCTCCACCAGCAGCCCCACGTTCGACTTTTCATCGAACGGAACCTCGCGTTTCGGGGGTGCGGGGGACGGCCCGCCGCGCCTTATCGGGCGCATCATGACACCTTCCGCATGAGGGCGCCGATTTCGCCTACGCCGTATCGCTCGTTGAGGACCACGGGCACGAAGCCGTAATCCGCAAGTTCGGGAAGGAAGGGGCTGTTCATGCCGAAAGCGATTCCGCCCGGAATGACCACGCGGGCGATTTCAGCGACAAGGAGGGCGGCGTATGCGTTTTCCACGATGTTGTCGCCGCAGGAAAGCATGAGCTGGTCTATGGCGTTCATCACGATGTTGGCGCTGTCGTCCGGTCTGGACATCAGATACTGCAGCATGTCCATGTTGCGGAATTCCACATCAGCTCCCTTGCCGGAGCAGGGATAGGGGCAATACCGGTCCACCGCGGTGTATTTCGCAACAGCATACGCTGAGGCGAATTCGATCATGTCCGTGCAGATGCCGGCGCCGAGGTCGATGAGGTGCCGTTCGGGAAGAACCTCACCGAGGAATTCGGAGCGGTAGCCGTCCCGTATGCCCATGAAAGTCCTCCCCCGGATTGCGAAATGCGAGAGGCCGCGCCAGGGTATCGAATGGGTCTTCCAGTACGAGCCCATCTTGTCTATCAGTTCCGGGATGTCGCGGAACCCGTTCCTTTCCCTTGGCACGGGGCAGGAATCCGGGGCATGTGAGGGGAATCTTGTTACCATAAGCATATATTTGTGGTATATATTTTATATATCCTGCTGCGGGCGGAAAGGGCTTAAATGCCGCCTCCGAACGCCCTGCATGAAATTGTTCGAAAAGAATGTCGGAAACACAGACCGGCTCTTGAGGTTTGTGCTCGCGGTTGTTCTTGCGGCCGCGGGTTATTTCATGCTCAGTGAGCCGCTCAATTACGCCGCTTATGCCGTGGCATTGATTCTGCTGTTCACCGGAACGACGCGCTCGTGCGGTGCGTACACGGTCCTTGGCATCAACACGATGGAAAAGGCGGAAAAGCCAAAAAAGTAGATTTTTTTACGTGTTCTTTGCTTTCTTTCTGTGCGCAATTTGTGGCAGGCGTTAGAATAACGTTTAAAAACACAATTAACCAATAAGATACCATGAGAAACGAAAGCGTGTTCAGCGTAGTGCTTGGCGCCGGCCTGATTGTCACCGGCAGCTTCTACACAATGCCCTTCATGGCAGCGGCATATCTTTTCGGGCTAATGCTTCTCGGATTCGGATTCGAGCCCCGCATGCTGGACGATGACCTGCCGGCGCCAAAGGCGCAAAAGAAGCCAGGCAAAAGGCGCTCGAAGAAGAAATGAGCCGCCGCAGCGAAACTGGGGGCTTTACGGCATCCCAGCCCTTGGCATGGATTCTTAATCCTTCATCTCGATTTAGCCCTCATGGCTAAGGATGACATCGAGAAAGCGGTTGAGGAGGTCGACCGCATCGAGGACGAGGAGGCCAAGAAAAGGGAGGATGAGGCCGACGCGTTCGAAGAGAAGAGCGAGGACGACGTAATCATCTGCCCCAAATGCAAGAGCCTGGTCAACGAGCAGGACTTCGTCGAAGACCAGCTTTCGGAGATGGCCTCGACTTCCATCATGAGCAAGATAAACTGCCCCAAATGTGGCTACATCGGGCTGCCCGTCGAAGTCTCGCGCGAGGAATACCTCAAATACGGTTCAAAGTCCGGATGAACGCCTTTGTTGGCAACCGAAGCGGTCTCTTTCGCCCGCGGCCGAACTTATTCTATATGTTTATTAAGCGTCCGGGCGAGGTCCATCAAAGGTGATGGAATGAGATTCGCTTATGCTCTTTTCGCGGCGATGATTATGCTCGCCGCAGGATGCGCGCAGCAGGGAAACGGCGGCAACACCACCGCATGCCCGGCCGATGCGAAAATCTGCCCCGACGGGACCGCGGTCGGCCGCGTCGGGCCGGACTGCGAGTTCGCCCCGTGCCCGCAAGCGGATGGAAACGGCCAGATTGTGGGCAACGACTCCGACGAGCACGGATGCAAGGCTTCAGCAGGCTATTCCTGGTGCGAGGCCAAGGGCAAGTGCCTGAGAGTCTGGGAGGAGCCCTGCGAAGGCGCCCTCACCGGAGCCGAGGTCATGCGGATTGCGCAGGAAGCGTGCGGTGCGACCGGCAATCTTTCCGACGAGATGATTTACAATCCGAACTCGAAGACCTACTGGATTGACCTCGATACGGTGAAGCCCGGCTGCAGCCCCGCATGCGTGGTCTTTGAGCAGGATGGGACTGGCGAGGTCAACTGGAGGTGCACCGGAGCGATACCGCCATACACGGCGAAAACCGCGAACACCTCGGCAGGAGAAATCCTTGTTGATGGGAGCGGCTTCGCGCTTTACACGTTCGACGAGGATTCGGACAACGCCACCACGTGCTACGGGGCCTGCGAGGAGAACTGGCCGCCGCTGCTGATTTCCGACACGATAGCGGTTCCAAGCGGGCTTCCCGGGGAATTCGGCGCTATAATGCGGACCGACGGCGCCCTGCAGGTTACATATGACGGCATGCCGCTCTACACATATGTCGGCGACGAGGAACCCGGCGACACCAACGGTGAGGGCGTCAACGGGAAGTGGCATGTTGCGACGCCGGCGGATTCCTAAGTCCGAAACAGGCGTTTTCCATAGCGCCATCTTTTTATTTTCTCACTCCGCAGTCAGTGTGACGGATGCCGCCGAAGGCTGTTTTCATGGGATTGAGCAAAAAGGACCTGGGAAGGAAGAAGGCGAACATCAAGGCCCGAATCGAGGAGCTCGAAAAGAAGGCGAGGATGGACCCGCTGAAGAAGAACCGCGCCGTCCATGACGAGCTCGAGGGGCTGAGGAAGAAGCTGGCCGAGGCGGATTGAGCCGCAAAACGCGCTTTTTTGCATTAACGACAAAAAAGGCACATCTAAATACAAGGTCTGGCACAATATGTTAATGAGAAAACTCGCCCCGACCTACGCGGAGTCATCCAATTACCGCGGCCTGACGCAGAATACCCGCAGACTTAACGGCAAGGACATGGACGCGCTCCGCGCATCGGTGCTTGAACGGGACAGGCACACATGCACATATTGCGGCTTCCACGCCGAGCAATGGCAGACGGTCTGGTTTATCGACGGAGATTCGAGCAACAACAAGAAAACCAACCTTACGACGGTCTGCCCGATGTGCAACCTCATCCTGAATACCCGGGTGGGATGCCAGATAGAAGGCATAGTGGAACTCTATGAGGAGTCGGATTACGACCAGAACCGGATAGTCCAGATGACAAGGAGGATGAGGAGCGCGGGAAAGGGCGATGAGGAGATACGTGCGCGGCTGGGGCTTAGGGGCAAGGTCCCCTTCAAGCTGAACAGGGACTATCTGAAGAACCTGTTCGCTTTTGTGACGTCGTGGAAAGGCTCTTATGGCGAATGCGAAGAGGCCCTTGCCTACGGCTATGGGCACTGATTAGTTCATTCCGCGGATAGTGGGATGGCATGGAAACCGAGAAACTCGCCGCGACTGCCCTGATAGCCTCATTGTTTGCCGTTAGCGTATGCGCTTATCCGATGCTTCCTGACCCCGCCGCGTCGCACTGGGGCCCTGAAGGGGAAGTCAACGGATATCTGCCCGCGTTCTGGGCGGCGTTTCTCATTCCCGCGCTCTCGGCCGCCCTATTCGTGATTCTACTTGCGGTTCCCCGGATAGACCCGCTCCGTGCCAACATCGACGCCTTCAGGAAGGACTATCACGGGTTCATTCTCGTCGTGGTCCTGTTCCTCTTCCTGGTGCATGCCCAGGCGCTTCTCTGGAACCTGGGGACGCGGATAAGCTTCAACCTTACCATGCCGGTATTGATGGGCGGGCTGTTTTTCTTTTTGGGGGGCTTTTTGGAGAAGGTGAAGCGCAACTGGTTCATAGGCATCAGGACGCCCTGAACCATGAGCGACGAGACGGTTTGGGACAGGACACACAGATTCGGCGGCAGGCTGTTCAAGGCCGCAGGCATCCTCTCCATCGCCTCGATTCTCTCCCCTTCCCACGCGTACCTGATAATCATCGCGCTTGTTCTGTCGGCCGCCTTGGCGTCCGTCGTCTATTCATACATTCTTTTCTCAAAGTCAAAGAAGAAGAAACCAATAAAAGGCGGGGCTGCCAAACAGTTGCCATGAAGAAAAGGGCGGCGGGCAATCCGAATGAAGGGCGCGGGAAAAGGGACATTTCCGTATGCCCCAACTGCGGCCGTATCCTTCAGGGCCCGGAATTCCTTACGAGCGTCCCTGTTATGACGCAGCAGGTCGGCATCGATTTCGATCCGGTCGCCGGCCGGTTCTACTGCCCGGACTGCAATTATTCGGGCGTTCCAATCACCGTCCCCTCCGAGGATTATGGAAAAATCACCTTCGAGAGGAAAGCCATCGCGCCCCCGCTTGCGCGCTCGAACCCCTTCTACTGGCAGATGGTCCTGTTTTCCCTTTTCCTGTTCTTCCTGGGCGTGGCTTTCAGCCACAGGATTTATGGCATCGCCCTTGCGATACTTGGCGGTCTGCTCGTGCTTTATTCCTACTTCATGATTCCAAAATACCAGAAGCCTGCTGGAAATTAAATGTTCTAGCAGAATAATAGAAAATCCAAAAAGTATTATGAAAATATGTGTAGGTGCTGTGCTGATGCTGGATCCGACTACCATTGCCCGATTGAAGGCTTGCCAGCCAGGTGACGCAATAGAGATAAACAATGGAAAGTTCGAAATAATTTCCAGATGGGATTCGATTGACACCAGTGCTCTCGCCAAAGCCAAAGAGGTGCGAAGCGAGGGGATTGAGCTAGAGCTTCGCGATGCGGATTCCTCAACGTGCTCCCTTCTGGTTTTGGACGTGGATGTCGAGTATGAACGGACACAGATTTTATCCGGTCCCGCCCCCATGAATTCGAATCCGGATGTCGTATTTGTCCAGGATGCCGAAGCGGGAAAAACATCCAAGTACGCAATCAGGCGAAGCCCGAAAACGCCGGCCGTCCTTAGGCTGATGAAGGGCGGCAAAGAGATTAAAATAAGGTCAGTAAGCATAGTTTAAGAAAATCCAAAAGAAATTTAGAATACTCAAACGGGTTAAAATATGAGTCCTTTGAATCTTCCGCCAGATAAAATGGCAAAACAAATAGAGCGGCTGGGGCTCGGTTACACCTACTTCAGATTAGCTTTGCTTATGATGGCGGTCCTTATTTTCAGCATTGTGCTTGCAGAACTCGACCGTGTATCCCATTTCACCAGCTTGTTATTAGGGGACAATCCCCTGATAGGCGTGACAATCATCGCATTTCCAATAATTATCCGCCTGCTGGAGATGCCCCGGATGATCTCTTTCGTCCAATCGAATAAGGAGTCAATCCACAAAGCGAAGGTTGATGACGAATATGATAGAAAATTCTTAAGGCTGGAAATTGGCCGATTGCTGTTGCTATCCCTGGCCTCATCAATTGGATTGCTGCTGCTGGCCGGGCAGAGCTGGGCATATTTCATTTTTGTTTTCCCGGCACTTTTCCTTTTTGATTTGCTGACCATATATTGCCTGCTTATTTTGATAAAACTGGTTCTGACAATTTTGATTGGCACATATTCAAACAGTAAACCCGAAAGTAATGAACCTCAGGACAGTAAACCAAAGAGGGGCAAAAAAACCTGAATTCCATTCTTTTGGCCAGTTTCACCCGCGCAAGCCATATTACGCGGTCAGGTTTCACCAATCAATATCGATATGGTGAACCATGGGCTAAAAAAGGTGCGAAGGTTGAAAACTTTGGTTTACTGATAAGGTTACTACTATCCATTTTTGGTTTACATAATAGGTGTGAAATAATAAAACAGCCTATCTTCGTTTTCCGCTATCGGTTATGATGATCAAATCCCTGAATTCCGCAGCAACACAGGCATCCCATTCCGGGCAAGGCTTGATTGTTGAGAAGAAGGCCTTAAGGTCATCGCTCGTGCGGTTCGGAGCCAGGCGTACATTGTATATCCTGCGGTTGTCGGGCGACACACCGGATGATAATACCTTTTCTGCAACCTGTTCCCAGTAGAGCTCGGGTTTCAGTGCAGGGCTTGGCAAAGGCATTTTTGGAATGAGGCCCTCAGTTTTCTTTTTGAATCGCATGCAATCCCAATGAAGGATACATTATTTATTTTTTTCCAATATTGGCAACAGAAAACAGATGCCCTGTTTTGTCCGCGAAGGGTAGCCTACGGGATTAAGAATTCAAAGTTTTTCAAAATGAGAAAAATTATTAGAAATTCTAAATATTATTGTTATTTATCCTTATCCAATAATTATATATAATATTATTTTAGAATTTCTAAAAGTCTTTTATAAGTCTATTAATAGGGCCCTTGCTCTTTCCCTGACCGAGTCATATCGACTGAAGCCGGCAACGTGAACAATCATGCGCGCAACTTCGGAATCATCATTGAACCTGAGCGAGTCGAGCGCATCGAGCAATTCCTTTTCTCCGGCATCCGGCCGCCTGCCTTCAAGATGCTCGCGCAGGAGCTCGAGCGCCCGGATGCGCAGCGGCAGCGGGCTGAAGCCCGGGAATGCGGCACGCCCGGAGGGGTCGGCGGGCGCATTGGCCGGGCTTGACCCCGGCACTGACGTGCTGGAGTGTATGACCACGATTTCGCTTCCGAGCAGCTCTGCCGCGGCGCGCCGCACGGATTCGTGGATGGATTTTTTTGCCAGATGTTCGATTCGCCAGCGTATCGTGAGATTCTGCCCCGGCACAGGGGCATTCACGTCCTCCGGCATGATCGCTGCGAGAAGGCGCAGGAATCTGGCTGCTGAATTCGGATTCTCGCCGATTCTGCAGGCTGCGTCCAAATCAGCGAGCGCGCCCTCCCTGCCAAGGGGCGGCGAATCGTTTTTCCTCCATCCGCTGTTTGCGGGTGGTTCCCGGACCTGCTTCAGGGTGGGCGGCATCACACGGGCTGGGGGCTTTGGAATCATGTTATAGCTTATGAATAATGATATTTTTAATCCAGAGCCTAGCGGACGGGCTGGGGCCTGCGCTCAGCGGGCCGAGCCTGCTCCTCGGCGCGGTACATGCGCGAGACGTCAATCCTTGTGGGGCTGAGAAGCCGGAAGAGATCCGGGTCGTTGAGGATGCTTGCGACCGAGCGCACCTCGCGCCGGATTGTGCCGTTCCTTTCGGTTATCGTGAGCTGCACGTTTCCGTCGATGAAGCGGATTCCGTGGCTGTAATCGTGGTAGGTGATCTCGTGGATGTTGCTAAGGCCCTGTATGCCGCGGTGATAAATCACGACGCAAGGCTTCCCGAACGCGAGCGGGTCGTAGATGACGTCCTTCTTGTGGCCCGAGCGCAGATATGTCGGATTCCCCGCACGCGAGAGGGACTGCTGGTTGAGGCGGTTCTGCTCCTCGGTGAATTCTGCCGAGAGCATCCAGCGGCCCTCATAGAAGCCGTATTCCTGGTTGTTCCATCTCGGGCCGCCGGGGTCTCCCGCGATTACAGGCTTTCCGGTGCGCGGGTTCGTAACATTGCCGGCAATCTCCGGCGCCGCATGGAAGGGGAGCATGCCCCCGGTCCTTCGCGCCTCGTCGTCGATGATGTCGACGAGCATCTGCGTCGGCAACGCATAGCCTATCCTGTCCGCTATCCTTTGGGCGGTAAGCGGGTTTACGGGCATCAGAACGAAGTCGTCGTTGCTGCCGATGGCGAGATAGTCGGGGCACACGCCTATTTCGGCCACAATCCTGCGCCCGCCGATGGTCCGCTCGAGCCGTATGGTGGTGAAGTTCTGCGGCCTCATGAAGTCCGGGATGTTGCCGCGATGAATCTCCTCGTAGACCATTTCCTCGACGCGCGCCCGCCTTCTTTCAAGCTCGGCCTGGGAAAGCGAGCGCGTGTCGCCAAGCACATCCCGGACGCGGCGCATGAATTCCGCGCCCCCGGGCATGTCGGGCGTCCTGACGGGGGGAACGAGATGTGTCGTACCTCTTCTTCTGCCTTCCGGCTCTGCCATGGACGGGATATGCCCGGCTGTATTAAAAAAGGCTTTTCAGCGCCCCTTCCGGATTTCCTTTTCCTTCCCGGCGGCGCTTTCCCTGGGCATCGGGCCCTCGCTCTCGGGCCGCAGGCGCCTCCATCTTCCGGCCCGCCCTTCCGAAGGCCGGTCCTCCTGAATCCTCTCCTCCCCGTGCCTCCCTGATTGCCCGCGCATCCTGTCCCCTCTCATAAAATCACCTTTTTTCCGGAATGAACCTGTCCGCCGGGACGAATTCGAGCTCCACGAGCCCCCTGTCCCTTGCGGCAGTGAATATCCGCAGGAGGGCGGGCCCGTCGCGGATGGGGTCGGCGCCCGGCATCGGGCTGCCTTTGAGGGCCGACTCGCAGAACCTCTGGAGCTCGCTGACGCCCACCCCGTTTGCGAGGCGGACGTAATAGCGGTCCCGGGAAACCGTGGAATACCCCTGCGCGACCCCGAATCCCGCGGCTAGTATCGTGTATAGCCTGCTGGCATCGTGCCTCTCCGGGGCGTCCTTGTGCGATTCGTTGTTTCTAGCCGGATGCCTGCCTGCGGCCCCCTCCCTCTGCCTTTGCATGCGTGGGAATAAGTGTGGTAATTTTTATATTTGTTTAGGTCTGCTTCTCTAGAATCCGTTTCACTTCCTCGTCGACGATTTCCTTGATGCTCTTAACCTTCCCCTCGACCTCGTCCTTTCGGGCGAGGGACGCCATCAGGACGCGGGACACCTGCCCGTAGTCAGAGAGGCGGGGGTCGGCCATGACGGTGTCGAGGATTTTCTTGCCGGTATCGGGCTTGGCGTATGGCTTCTTCGCGGCGGCCTTGGGCTTCTCGGTGGCGGCCCTGCGCGCCTCCTTCTTCGGCTCCGGCGGCGGCTCCGGAGGCTTTCGGGCGGGCGCCGCCTCGCGCTCCCTGCGTGCCTCCCTCTTCTCGGGCCTGCCCTCCCCGGCCTTCTCCGCCTTCCTTTCGGCAGCCTTTTCTTCAGGCGCCTTGGAGACGCCCTTTTTCTTCTCGACCGCCTTCCTTAATTTGGAGAACCTGTCGGATGCTGCCATATTGACACCGGATCATCTCTTTTTTTTCTTCGCAGCCTTCTTCGGAGGGGCTTTTTTCCGTGCGGGCCTCTTTGCCTTCGCAGCGGGTTTTTTTGCCCCCCTTCCCATTTCGACCGGGGCGGAGGCCGCAGCTTCGATGCGGGCCTTCTGGGTGGACATATGGAAGCGCCGGTCAAGTTCCGTCACGACCTTCTCGTAGTTGTCGGCGCTCACATGCATGGTCGTGCGGTTGCCGCATCTGGAGCACATGAACTGGCCTGCCGTCAGGTCTATGGCGCGTGGCATCTTTCCACAACCGGAGCATATCTCGATTGTGTCGTCCATGCCCGTCTATCGAGCGCATGCTATTTATAGCTATCTGACGCCGAGGAAATCGGTCGCGAGCGCGCGCGTGTTCACGATGCCTATCGAGCGGTGCAGCAGCCTTCCCTCGGCGGTCTCATACGTAGTGAAATACCCGTCGCCCGTGAACAGCTGGCTCTGGAACGTCGGCGCCCCGCGCATCTGCCCGTAGTAGCGCATCGTCTCGTCGAAGCTGTTCGCCGGCCCGGTGTACATGTTGCCGTAGTCGAGGAGGGCCGTCGATTCGGGCAGCTGCGCGATGGCTATGACGTGCGGCCCCCGGCCGGTGTTTACGGAGGCGACGAGCGTGTCGATTCCGTTCGCCCTGAGGAATTCCGCCATCAGGTGGTGGATTCCCGCGCATATGGCGATTCCGTTGGCAAGGTGCTCGGGAAGCTGCGCCCCGGGCGCGTGGGTGTCGTAGAACTGCACGTACTGCTGGATGTTCCAGAACATGGTGTCGGAGGTGCTGTTCGAGATGCGCTGCACCTGGGCGTTGAACAGGTCGCCGTTGTAGAGCGCATCCATGGCACCGTTCGCATAGGCGACCTGCTGGAGGAACGCCCCCAGGAACCGCGCGGCGAGTATCTTGTCGTTCGTAGATGCGTCAGAATAGGAGGCGGTGAACTCCCGGAAGTCGTCCGCGCCAAGTATGTTCTCCTTGGCGGCGTTCACCCGGGCGTCCATCTCGGGGTTTCCGGACCGGCCGAAGCCGTAGGGCCCCGGGTCCTCCCGTGTCGGAAGGTCGGTCTGGACGTTCTGGACGCCTCCGAGCTGATAGTGCTCGAATTCCGCGGTGTTGGTGGAGTTGATGTACCTGCCTCCGAACACGAGGTTTATGCCCGCAAGGACCATAGGGTCCCATCTGCCCCCGACCTCGTTCGCCCAATGCGTGGCTCCGAGGCCTATCCAAAAGTCCCCCGCGAGGTCCTCGCTCAGGTCCATCGAGCGCGTCACCCTGGCGCCGAAACGCTGGTTGAGTATCCCGACGTCCCCGAACAGCCTGACAGTGTACTGGTCCTCGTAGAAGCGGTACTGGACGCCGAACTCGGCGTTCTGGAACTGCGGCCGGTAGTGCCCCACATAGGCGGTCTGCATCGGGTTGGGCGCCGCGAAATACGAGTTGACCATGCCGTAAACCAGGAAGTTGTGGAACTCCGCAGAAAGACCGCCCGCCATGTTGAAATAGATGTCGTCGAAGGCGGGATAGGAGAGGGCGCCTCCGGCGATGAATCCCATCCTGAGGCGGAAGTTGTCGCCTATGGGCTGCGAATAGCCGAGCCCGATCGAATGCGACGTGTAAAGCCAGGACGGCATCTCTCCGACTGCGGCTATGCTCCCGTAATAGATGCCCTTGAGCCTCCAGATGTTGAGCTCCGGGCGCAGGAAAAGCCGTACGAACGGCGCCTCCTGCCTGCCGAACCACATGTTGCCCGCGTCGATGCGGACGTTGAAAGGCCTGAAGTCCGGCGTCCTGTGGGCATAACGGACCGAGCCCCAGATGGACTGGCCGGCCTCGTTGGAATAGAAGTTGCCGCCTATGTCCCAGCGGTTGTTGAACGTGAACGGCCTCTCCCTCCCGGACAGGTTGACCTCGTCGGTGAAGTATGACAGCGAGCGGTCGCGGTAATCGGCCCGGACCTGCTCGGGGCGGACCAATACGGGCCCTTGGGTATCGACTGATGCGCCGCCTTCCGCGGAAACGCCTGCGTCGGCTTCCGCTTCGGCCTCCGCGCCTGCGTCGGCCCTCGGCGCGACGGCGGGCGGCTGCACGTCCCCCCCGGCTCCGGAAGCCGGCTCTGCCGGGCGCTCCGCCTCCGGTGCGGGCGCAGGCTGCGCCGGCGCGGGAAGCGGCGCCTCGGTCTCGAAGCCCGGAGACTCGGGCGGCGGGGCGTCCTGAGCCCTGGCTATGCTTTCGTACATCGGCGAGAGGGCGATTGCTGCGGCAGCCGCGGCGGTTGCCGCCTTGGCGCACAGCGCCTTGCGGGGCGCCTTTACCTTGGACAGTTTTTCAGAAATATCTCTCGTTTCACGGATTTTCATCATATCCACCCGCTAAATATTGTAGTAGTAGGTTATTTAAGGTTGCAGTTTGTCGGATAAAGAGGTTATGTTCTCTTCCGAATCCTCTTTCGGGGCTTTGGCGCAACCGCTTCGGGGGGATGCCGTAACCTGGGCGCATGATAAGGCCTCTTCAACGAGGCCCGGACCGTTTTCGCAAATTCGAGGAAATCGCCCATGAAGGCTCCAAGGTCCTTTTCCTTTCCGTCGAAGCCGGTTCCTCCCTTTTCGAAATCAAGCCCAACGCAGAGCGCGAGCCTTCCGGCCCGGCAAACGATTCCATCAAGGGGGTATCTCCGGTCGAATGCAAGGGCGTGGCTGCGGATTCTTGATGCGGCCTCGAGGCTTCCCTCAGCCACCAGGAAGCCGTTGGAGCCCCTGCGTATCTCGAACTGCGGGCAGCCGCAGGCGAAGGACAGGCAATAGTCGACGCGGATGTGGCGGCGCCCGGGGAGGATGACTGATTCGAACCTCGATTCCATGCCTTCGTACCAGAGGCGGAGGGCACCGATTGATGAGAAATCAGACTCCCAGCGCTCGAAGCCGCGGATTTTCCTGAGGGAGGAATCGAAGCTCCCCGCCCGCTCAACGGTCTGGATGAGATATAGCCCGAATACCGACGCTCCGGCCACGCCGGTGGCGAAGCTGAGCTCGGAATGAAGGATGAGCGGAAGCGCCGCAAGCGACAAGGCAATCAGGAGAAGGGCCGCCTCCGGATAGAAATATGGGTATCCTTTCATGCGTCATTCCCTCGCAAGGCCGTTCTTTACCATCTGGCGGAACATGGCAATCGGAAGGACGACCGAGACGTTCGAGCCGCATTCCGGGCACACGAAGTCCTCCCTGTGCTCGCGGGATATCTTTCCGCAGTTCGCGCAGATCTCTACGCTGTTCCGCTTCATGCTATGTGCCTGCCGCAGTGGATGAACTCGCAGATGGCGCCGGAATGGCGGAAGCGGTGCTCCCTGCATTTCTTGACGGCAGCCTCCAGAATGCCGAGGCCGGCATCGGCGTCATCGTCGCCGGTGACGTATGGCGGGATGATGCGGATTCCCCTCCGCCCGCAGCCCAGGACGAGCAGCCCGTTCCTCGCGCATTCGACTATGACATTGTCCCTCATTGCGGCGTCCGGAAGGTCGAGGGCAAGCATAAGGCCCAGTCCGCGCTGGTTCGAAACGCCCCGGATTTCATGGAGGCGCCTGAGCATGCGCCCGCCAAGCGCGGCGTTGCTCCTAAGAAGCCGCTCCCTGCGGATGACCTCGATGGTCCGCATGCCCATCGCAAGGTCGATTATGTGCCCGCCGCCCCAGGTGCTCGATATGGCCCCTGCGGAGTTGGGGAAGCGCTTTCTCGAAGACACGACAGCGCCGGCCTGGAGCGCCTTGCCGCCCGTGAACACGTCCGGAGTGATGCCGTAGTGCTCGAAGCCCCACCATTTTCCGGTCCTGCCCATGCCGCACTGGATTTCGTCCGCGATGTACGGGATGCCCGCCCTTTCGGTGATTTTGCGCAGCTCCACGACCATCTTTTTCGGGGCGATGTTGTATCCGCCCTCGCCCTGGACGTGCTCGATTATCAGGAAGCCGATCTCCTCCGCCGAAGCCTCGCTTCGCAATATGCGCTCGAGGCAGGCCGGCGCGGCCTCATCGAACGGCAGGCGCATCATGGGGAACCTCATGTAGCCCGCCTTATGCGCGCGGTTCGAATTGGTGAGGGAAAGGGCGCCGAGCGTCCTGCCGTGCCATCCGCTCTCCATCGAAATCCCGAACTTGGTCGCGGGGCGCCTCCGCATGCATATCTTGATGGCGTTCTCAACCGCCTCGGCGCCGGAATTTATCAGGAACGCGGCGTCCATGCCCCGAGGGGAAACGGAAACGAGCTCCTCTATCATGTCGAGATGCTCCCGGACTGCGAAATCCTGGCCCGCGTATTTGACGGGCGCCCGCGAGGAGTATTCGCGCACGACCTCGAGCATGTCCGGATGGTTGTAGCCGAGGGGGTTCGCCGCGATCTGGCTCGCGAAGTCCAGGAAGCGGTTGCCGTCGATGTCGTCGCAATACGAGCCTTCGCCTCCGCCGGAGAACACGAGCGGGTAGGATACCGACCATCCGCCGTTCCTAGTTTTGAGGCGCTTGAGCAGTCCCTGGGATTTTGGGCCCGGTATTCGGGTCCAGAGCCTTATCATGCGTGAAGGAGGCCGGACAAAATTTATATATCTTCAGATGGGTTTCCTGCCATGAGGATAGGATATCCGTGCATCAACAGGGGAATCGGATGCACCACGAACTCCACCTTCAGGCTCGCCTCGTATTCCGAGGAGAGGCTCAAAGCCGCCGTTGCTTCGAACCTCTCTTGCCTGGGGAGGGTGCTGGCGTTCAATTCGGAAAAGGGGCTGCTTTTCTTCAGGATAAGCTCGGACATCGTGCCTTTCGCTTCCCACCCCGTTTGCGGATTCGACTGGAGGTCGGAGTTCGAAGGGGACCTAAGGCGCATCGGCACTCTCATCCGCGATGGCGGGATGCGCATCTCCATGCACCCGGACCAGTTCACGCTCCTCAATTCGCCTGACGAGGGAATCACGAGGCGCAGCGTGCGGGAGCTCGAATACCACTGCGACGTGCTTGATGCCATGGGCCTGGGCGCTGACGCCAAGGTGCAGATTCACGT
The DNA here is from genome assembly GCA_964647855.1 of Microcaldota archaeon. Classification (GTDB taxonomy): domain Archaea; phylum Micrarchaeota; class Micrarchaeia; order Anstonellales; family Bilamarchaeaceae; genus Bilamarchaeum. The sequence continues at coordinate 65,026 of CAZYJW010000004.1, forward strand.
GGGCGGGGCGTACGGCGACAAGGCCGCCGCTGCAGGGAGGTTCATCGGCCGTTACGACGGTCTTTCGCCCCGCCTGAGGAAGCGCCTCGTGATAGAGAACGACGAGCGGCTCTATTCCCTCAGGGACTGCCTGGCGATTAGCCGGGAATGCGGCGTGCCCGTGCTTTTCGACTCCTTCCACCACGAATGCCTGAACAACGGGGAGGGCGTGCGCGATGCGCTTGCTGCCGCGATGGAGACCTGGAAGCCGGGCGACGGCCCCCTTATGACGGATTACAGCAGCCAGCAGGCGGGGGGGCGGCCCGGAAAGCACACGGAACGCATAGATATCCGGCACTTCGGGCGCTATTTGCGCGAAACGGAAGGCCTCGATTTCGACATAATGCTCGAGATAAAGGACAAGGAAAGGAGCGCCCTCAGGGCGCTCGAAGCCATTAAGAGATTCCGTGCGCTGGATTAGAACATCTTCGCGAATTCGTGCCGCTTCCTCCCCTTCCAGCCGCCCTTGTGGTAGGCGTAGCTCGCAATAAGCGGGAGGACGGAGGTGGCCTCCGCATATACCATCTGCTCGTAGGTCGTGTCCACCTTGCCCCAGGAGCTCGCCTCCTTGAGCGTCGAGCTGGAGCAGGCGCCGTCGCGAACGTCGGCGACAGTTATCTGGATTGCGTACTTGTGCATGGGGACCTCCTTGCCCAGGATTTCGGCGCAGACGACCGTGTCCTGCGCGAAGTTCTTCGGGACTCCGCCGCCAATCATCAGCAGCCCCGATGTCGGGGATGCCATCTTTATGCGGGTTAGCTCGTAGAAGTCCTTGACGGAGTCGATGGAGACGTGCTTCTGCGGATGGTTGTGCTGGTGGAGCACAAGCCCGAAGCCCGCGCTCGAATCCGAGAACGCCGGGCAGAATATCGGGACGCCGCATTCGTATGCGGTCTGCACGAGCGAGTTTTTCTTCTTCGCGTTCTTCGTGAGCCATTTGCCCATTTCCGCGATGAATTCGCGGGAGGAGTAGGGCCTCGGCTCGAGCGAGTCAGCAATACTGCCGACGGTCTTGTCGCACTCCTGCAGCTGCCCCTCGTCGATGAACGTGTCGTAGATGCGGTCTATGTAGCGCTCCCGAAGCTCGTGGTCGTTGACGAAGGGCGTGCCCTTGTAGTGGCGGAAGCCAAGCGCCTCGAAGAAATCCATGTCGACGATGCTCGCGCCCGTTGCGACGACCGCGTCCACCATGTTGTTGCGGACCAGGTCGGCGTACAGGTTCATGCATCCGCCCGCGCTCGTGCTGCCCGCGAGCGTCAGGATGATTGCGCAGCCGCGGTCCCGCAGCATCATGTCGTATATTTCCGCGGCGCGGCCCGTGTCGCGCGATGTGAACGACATCTTCTTCATGGCCTCGACGATGGCCGTGGAGTCGATTTTCGTGATGTCTATGTGCTCGATTGGCGTCTTCAGGTAATCCTTCTTTTCCAAGCATACCACCCTGCAACTGATTCGGCTTATCCGACTAGCCACGATTCGGTTTTAAACCTGCGCCCGTATCCGCGAAAGCATGCCCTCAAGCTCCGCCTGGGAGGCCTTTTTCGCCCTCGAGAAGCTGAGTTCGCCGCCCCCGTTCAGGGGGACCAGGTGGAGGTGCGCGTGGGGGACGAGGAAGCCCTCGACAATCATTCCGACGCGCCTTGCGCCCGTGGCCTTCAGCAGGGGCCCCTCCAAGGACCTTGCGGCTTCGAACAGCGAGCGGTATTCGCCTTCGCCCAGGCCGAAGACGCTCCCGCAGTGCCTTTTCGGTATTATGAGGGTGTGCCCCGGGTTGATCGGGTTGATGTCAAGGAACGCAAGGAAATCCGGCCCCTCCGCCACCTTCATGGACGGCATTTTCCCAGAGGCTATCTTGCAGAATATGCAGCCTTCCATACGGCAGAATCCTCCGGAACCGAATAAAAACCTTCAGATGAGCGTGATTTCAAGGCGCTTGGCCTTGGGAAGCATGTTGCGCACAAGGCCCTGCTGGAGCAGCCCGCAGCCTAGGCTTGCGCCCTCGTAGCGGAGCAGGATGTAGCCGTCCGAGACGCCCGCGCTCTGGGCGGCCTCCAGCCTGATGTCCGTGCCCTTTGCGAACGCGGCCGCCTGTTCCTTTGTCAGCTTAACGGCGCTTCTTGTTATCCGCCCCCCGAGCGCCTGGAGAAGGTTCGTGGACGGCTTCACCGTCCCCGAGACCCGCGCGACGAGAAGGCCGATGGTCGCTATCTTGGGCATGTCCGGCACCCTCTTCGGGCCGAGGAAAACGCGGCCCTTGGATGCGAGATAGAGGCCGTATCCTTCGAACGCGCCCTTTCCCAGCCCGAACCGCTCCTCGAAGTAGCTGAGTACCTTTTCCGAAACGCCCTCGGGCGATATGGTTTCCGATGTCCCCTTCCGCCTCATTTCCTCACCTTGGCGATGAAGAAGCCGCCCGTGTCGTTGTGGTGCGGCCACACGCGCGCGGCCTTTCCTACCTGGGCGTCGAAGGAGTGCCCGTGCCAGTCCCCGAGCGCCGCGGAAGTCCGGAATCCTTCGAACGAGAACGGCTCTAGGCGTGCCTCGCGCTCCCGGACGAGCGCGTCCACCACCGCCTCGTTCTCCTCGGGTGCGAACGTGCAGGTCGAATACACCATGACGCCGCCCGGGGCGAGCATGTCGTAGCCCTTCAATATCAACCCCCTCTGCACACGAGCAAACTTCGGGATCTCCTTCTCCGACCATGTGTCGAAAATCTCGCCGTTCTTCCTGATGGTGCCCTCCGCCGAGCAGGGGGCGTCTATCAGGACGGCGTCGAAGCCGAGGTTCGGGAACGCGTTCAGGTCCCTGTTCGTTATGACCACGTTGAGGGCGCCGGACTTCTCAACGTTGAACTTGAGGGCGCGGATGCGCGGATAGGAGACATCGTTGGCAATGAGCGTGCCCCGGTTCCCCATGAACGCGGCCAGCTGGGTGGTCTTCGAGCCCGGCGCGGCGCAGCCGTCGAGGACCATGCGGGCGGAGGCCGCCTCGGCCCGCACAAGAAGCGGAGGGAGCATCGAGACGAGCTCCTGAAAATAGATGGCTCCCGTGAAATGCTCGAGTGACGCGCCGATGTCCGGGCGCTCTGACACGAACGCGTCGGAATACCAGGGCATCCTCGAAAGGGAGATTCCGTAGCCCGAAAAACGCTGCATCACCTCTTCCGCCCGCGCCTTGAGCGTGTTGACGCGGAACGATTTCGGGAGGGGGCGGCTTAGGGAGGAAAGGAACGCGTCCTCATCGTCTACGAGGGGGCAGTAGCGTTCGCAGAAAGGCTTGGGGGCTTCCATCGCATCACTTCCCGCGCCTTTTTTTCCGCCCTGGAGAGGAGGCTGCCGCGCCCGCATTGTTTTCGTGCGGCGGGGAGAGCCTCCCCCCCACCGAAAGCGATTGGAGCATCCTATCGAACACGGCTTTCATTCCGGCCGCCTCCGGCGCGCTCCAGCAGAGCGAGAAAACGAGCAGGCCGCTGTGGAACATGACGCCTCCGCCGGAATACCTCATTCCCCCGCATTCGTACGAATATTCCCGCCAGAACGCCGGCATGCCTCGGAACTCCCCCTTGGAAACCGGCGTGTATATCCCTGATTCGGGCGATTCCAGCTCGGATTTCGCGTATGCCGGGAAGTCGAAATGCGGCGGAAGCTGGGCGTCCACGGAAACCGTGAATTCGCTGCGGCCGTCCGGGGATTCGAATGACACCGTATACTTTCCGTCAACGACCGCGATGTCCCGATCGTGCTTCCATCGGGCCGGAACCGATATCTCGAAATTGCCCATCCCGTCCCTGAACGTGCGAAATTCCGGGGAGCGCCCCCCGAAGAGCGCGGCGCCTATTCGGCCAAGAAGGCTATCTTTCTGCAATCCAGACCGCCTCCTTGCATCCTTCGTGGAACGGCTCGTATCCGAAACCGCAGTACTGCCTGATGTTTCTGAACCCGCAGCCCTTGAGCAGCCCGGATATCTCCCGCTGCTCGACGAAGCAGATGTCCATCCTGAACTCCCGCTTGCCCGCCTGGCCGCCGGTCATTTCGATTTTATAGCGGGCAATCCGCCCGAGGGGCTCGTAATGAAGGTGCCATGAAAGGGTGTATTTCACCCCGTCCGGCGACTCGAGCTCCTCGACGTCGTAGTTGTGGTAGCCCCCCGTCATGGCCAATTCCTCGCGCGAAGGATTGTATGTGTGGAGGATGAGCCTTCCGCCGGGCTCCAGGTGCTCCATGAAGGCCCTTAACGCCCTCTCACGGGCCTGCTTGTCCGGAAGGTGGAGGAAGCTCCGGTAGGGCACGATTATCAGCCTGAAGCGCTTGCCGAGCGAGAATGCCGACATGTCCCCCTTCTCGGCGCGCATCGGAAGCTTCTCCTGCGCGGCCTTGCGGGCGAGTATCCCGAGCATGCCCTCCGAGATGTCGATTCCGTATGCGTCCACGCCTTCGCGGAGCAGCCGGAGCAGTATCCTTCCGGTGCCGCACGCCACCTCGAGAACCGGCCCCCGCGCGTTCCTGGCCTCGCGCAGGTAGAACTCCAAATCGAGCCGGTCGGAGTAAATAAGGTCGTAGAACTCCGCCATCTCGTCGTAGACATCCATCAGTAGGCTTCATGGGCGCAAAGGCATAATAATCCTATCAGAGGGGAGATATTCGATGTTCCTTCACGTGGATATGGACTATTTCTTCGCCCAGCTGGAGGAGCTGCGCAGGCCGATGATGAGGGGCAAGATAATCGTGGTGTGCATCTACAGCGGCCGAACCGAGGACTCCGGGGTCGTCAGCACGGTGAACTACCCCGGGAGGGGGCTTGGCATCCGGTCCGGAATGCCCATAGCGTTCGCCAAGAAAAGGGCCCCGCCGGCCGATTCGATCTTCCTCCCTGCCGACCATGATTATTACTCCGAGATGTCCGCCCGCATCGACGGCCTGATACGCAAGATGGCGGCAAAGGTCGTCCAGGCCAGCATAGACGAATGGAACGTCGAGGACCCGGATTCGGCGGCAAAGGCCCACCTGCTCAAGGAAAGCATCAGGAAGGAGTTCGGCCTTGCATGCAGCGTCGGGGTCGCCCCATCGCTTCTCGGCGCGAAAATGGCCGCCTCGAAATCCAAGCCGGACGGGCTTCTCGTCCTTGATGCGGAATCCGAGCGCGGCCTGATTTCCGGCTCGGATGTGGAGAGGGTTCCCGGGATAGGCCCGAAGACCGCCGAGGCCCTCCGGGCCATGGGCGTTGAGAAGGTCGGGGACATAGCCAAAATAAGCGCGCTGGCCCTTGTCGAGGCCTTCGGCAGGAAGGCCGGCGCATGGCTGCATGAGCTCGGGCGCGGGTCCTACGATTCCGCGCTCGGGGAGGAGAGGGCGCAGGACGAGATAAGCAGGATAGGCACCCTCAAGGAGAAGACGCGCGACCCCTATCTCCTGCTATCAAGGCTCGGGGAGCTCGAAACCGAGGCGAAGGAGCGGCTCATGGGAATGAAGAAGGCGTACCGGACGCTTGGCATAATATTCGTGACCGACGACCTGAAGACGCATGCGAAATCCGCCTCGTTCCGGAACCCGAAGGGCTGGAACGAGGACATTTCAAGGGAAAAGAAGGCGCTTGTCGAGGAATTCCTCTCCGGCAACCCGCTCGAGGTCAGGCGGATAGGGATACGCTTCGGCAACTTCATGGACCTCGGCGGACAGACCACCCTTTTCTGAGGCCGTAAAGGGGGAAAGATAGGTTTATATACCCTTTTAACCATAAATGATAACAGAAATGCTATCCAACCAGAGGTGGGTGTGAATGATTGGTATGATAAACAGCATCGTGAGCAGGGTCGTAGGCACGGTCAGCGGGCCGATTTACTCGTGGGGGGCGAAGCCCTCGAGGAAGAAGCCGTCCAGGCTTGCGAAGGCAAAAGCCAGGAAGTGCGCCTGCAGGAAGAAGTGCAGGTGCTCCTGAATTCTACTTGAACAAACCGGTAAAATCCTGTTCCACAGGGTGGAGCTTGGCAGGCACTAACACCGTGATAGGTGGCCTGCCAAGATCCCGGGTTTTAAGTTCCCGTATCTTTCCATAGGTGATCCTCTCGTCGGGACGGCCGGCGCGTGAGAGTACTATCGCATCATCGAATTCGGAGAGCATCTCCAGCGCCGCCTGCGCGGTCATCGGCTCGGGCTCCGTGTCCAGCAGCACCAGCGTATGCAGGTTTCTCGATAGGTTCTCGCGCACCGCTTCAAGCGACGATGTCGGCCTGTAGTTCGCCTTCGGGTTGACCAGCGTGGCGGTCTTGCCGAAGCGGTACATCTGCAGGCCAGCCCGACCGGGGGCGACGGAATGGATGGAAGAATTGTGGATGACCCGCACCGGCACGCCCCTCTGCCTGGCCTCAAGAACCAGCGTGATGTGCGTGGTGGCGGTGAGGGGGTCCCCGGAAGCGAGGACGCATATGTCGGCGGATTCCGCCTTTTTTATGAGATAAGGGCTCTCCATCTGTTCCCGGCCTAGCCTCCGTACCGGCTTTCCGACATCGGCCTCAAGGGCCGATATGTCCCGGTCCGGGATGGGGTTCGTGTAAGTCTCGATGAACGCTTCTTGGCAGGAGCGTATGGCATCGATTCCGGATTTCGTGAGGTCGAACGCGACACCCGTGCCAACAAGTATGAGCGCCATGGACGGGATTGGCGCAAAACCATTCTTATACCTTGGGCGCGGGGCCACCCGCGGAACCTGTCCCGCAAGATTTTTAAATCGAAACCGCCATATTATACTTTGCGACACAACGGGCATTCCGCGCCAGTCGCAAGAATCACGATCCTTTCCTTCTGGGAAAGGATAACGCTACGGGGTCAAACATCACCATCCCCCTACCCCTTAGCGTTCTCCTGTTCCTCGTTTTCTTTTTCCTTAAGCGGATGTTTGTCTATTGCTCATATGTTATAAAAAGTGTAAAAACAAAGTATTAAATACCGGGGCTGCGCGTATATCCCCGGGCGATTGAATGACCAGCGAAAGGAAGCTCGAACACTCACGTGAAAGGGAAGGGGATGGCCGAACCGGCCAGGTCCCGAGCCAATCATGGCTAAGGAGGCTTTGCTCCCGGATGAAGGCGCGGATGTCGCTTATCTTCGAATCCACGGAAAAAATGCCGCCGGAGCCCCGCGACCCCATTTCGCCCGAGCCCTCCAAGGTGGGAAGGGTATTGCACGAAATGCCGAGGCCACTGAAGAAAATACAGCCAATGTCAGGCGACTTTACGGCGGGACAAAGCGCCCTGGTCGAAGGCCTGTGGAAACTGGAGCCCGGGGCCTTGGAGAAGACGGAGTGGAAGGAAACGGATGCCAAGCACCCGGCCTTGAAGGCAAAGGACGGACCCGCCTTCCATAGCCAGCTTTTCACTCCTGAGGGTTATCTCGGCAGTTATGAAACCAAGGAAGGGAAAATCGTCGGCGGGACTGTCGGCCCCGCTGACCTCGAAACGCTCAAGGCGGACTTCCTCGGCCTCAGGGCGGACGACCCCTGGAACAAACCGCCCAATGGCGGAGGAAGCGCTGCCGCCGCCTAGCTCAGCGGCCAATCGACTTGAGGAGAATCGAGGAGTTTCCGCACACGATTCCGTTCTTTTCCGAAAATCCACGATTCGCTTCAAGGGCATACCTTGCGGGAGCCTTCGGCGTGTAAAACCTGCATCGTGTTATGTTGAGCCCGCACGGCTCCATCCGGATGACGTCCACCACGTTGCCGCCATCGTCGAAGAAAATCGCTTCGAGCGGGATTGTCGTGTTCATCATCCAGAATGAGTGGACGCCGGCCCTGTTGAAGACGAACAGCATCCCCTCGTTCTCGCCCAGCGAGGCCCGGCCCATGAGCCCTTTGGCCATCGTGGCCTGCGTGTCCGCGATTTCGGCATCCACGCCGATTTCATCCCCTTCGCCATTGACGAGGATTATCCGGCGCCTCTCGCCCTTTGCCGTCACGATGTAGGAAATAAGGATAATGATGATGAGGGCGGCGGCAACGAGCGCCGCCGCCGCGCCGGAGTTCATATCTTCGAGAACCTGTCCTTGAACTTCTCCTGGAGCTTGGGGAGGTTCGTGTATTCCATGTCCTCCTCGGGGAGGCGGTGCGGCTCGAAGGGCCCGTGCCTGCGCATGTATTCGGCCACGCGGTTGGCCTCCTGCCGGGTCCGGTCGTAGGCGACGTCCTTGAACATGTCGACCGGGCCGACCAGGGCGCCCTGCGCAAGCTGGAACCCGAGCGCAACGACGCGCGGCGGGCCGTCAAGGCGGGTGGGCATCGCCTGTTCCATGGAGCAGGGCATCATCGGGCCCTGGTGGGAGCCCCGCATCCACCCCGATACGAGATGGGGGAAGCTGAAGGGCTCTATCGCCTCGCCGACGGACGGAAGCCCGGACTGGCAGCGCACTATCGCCACGGGGTCGTCCTTGCCGACGTATGTGCCGGCGACCTGCGAAAGCTTGTCAGTCGAAACGCAACAAACCGCCTCTGACTCTGCCACCTTGTTGTGCGGGCCGGGGAAGACGCGCTTTATGACGTAGCGGGAGCGGGAGCCCACGAAAGCGAGCATCGAGTACATCTCCTCGGGGGTCCTGAACGTGATTTTCCTCCCTTCGAGCGTGTCATAGACCTCGAAGCTGAAGCCGCCCTGCATGTTCGGGTCGATTACGAGCCCCGGCGTGCTGAAGGGGTCGGCGAACATGCGGTAGACGGGCAGGTTGAACGCGCCGGGGTCGGTCTTGTCCATCATGAAGACTATTATGGGCTCGCTGCCCCGCTCCTCGAACTCGAGCTCCGCGACGCCCGGGCCCATGCCGCGGACGTTGCCCGAGAAGGCGTCCTTGAGGAGGTCCTGCCCCGCCCCGTAGAGCTTGAGCCTTTTTGCGACCTCGGTCCCGGCCTTGAACGCGTCCCACGCGAGCCTGTGGACCTCGGCGTTGTCCACGCCCTTCGTGTGCGTCATGACGAGGTTTACGTCGTCCCCGCACCAGCCCACGAAGAAATCCAGGATGATTCCCTTGATTTTAGCCTCGGCAAGGCTCTCCTTGACGGTCTTCACGACCTCGGGGTGCACCGTGGAGTGCCCCGGATACCCGCCTATGTCTGCCTTTATCACGCTGACGGTCACTTTCATGATTCGTTGCACCTCTCTGTGGATGAATCTTCGAGAGAGAATAAAAACTTTGCCCCGGACGGCATGTTGGGGCGGGGCCGGGCGCGCCTCATTTCGAGACGGCGACCTGCTGGACCTGCTGCGCCTGCTGCGTGAGTATCTTGAACTTGTCCTCCTCGACGCCCTTCGTCTTCGCCGTCTTGCCCACATGCAGGACCTGCTCGGAGCGCGAGCCGTCGCGGTAGATGGTGATGCCCTTGCACCCGTGCTTCCAGGCAAGCATGTAAACGCTCTCCACGTCCTCGACGGTGGAATCGCCTGGCATGTTTATCGTCTTGCTGACCGCGAGGTCCACGTGCTTCTGGAATGCGGCCTGCATGAGGACGTGGGCTTCCGGCTCCATGTCGTGGGACACCCTGAACACGTTCTTGACGTCTTCGGGTATCTCGTCCATGTGCTGGATGCTGCCCTCCTCCATGACCTTCTGCATGAGCTCCTGGCTGTAGAGGCCGCGGACCTTAAGCACCTTCTCGAATATCTCGTCGCAGTAGTAGTACTGGCCCGCGCGGACGGTCTTGAGGAAGGAGAGCGCGAAGACCGGCTCGATGCCGCTGCTGGAATCCGCTATCATGGATATCGTGCCCGTAGGCGCGATAGAGGTGCAGGTGGCGTTCCGCATGGCGTCGAACTCGTGCATCAGCGTGCTCTTTTCGAAAGCCGGGAAGGAGCCGCGGGCCCGACCGAGCTCGTGGCTCATCTTGCGGGACTCCTCCTGAATGAAGCGCATTATCTCCTCCCCGACCTGGTAGCCCGTTTCGGAGTCGTACCGTATCCCCATCTTGAAGAGCGTCCGGGCGAAGCCCATCACGCCAAGGCCGATGCGCCGGCTGTTCATGGTCTGCTCCCTTATCTGGGGGACCGGATACTTGTTCATGTCTATTACGTTGTCTAGGAACTGGAAGGCGACGCGCACCACGTACCTCAGGCGGGCCCAGTTGACCTTCTTCCTCCAGTCCACTCTGCTCCAGTCGAGGTCCACGAACTTGACCAGGTTGATGCTGCCGAGGTTGCACGACTCGTAGTCGGGCATGGGCACCTCGCCGCAGGGATTCGTGGCGTGGATGGGGTATTCCGGCGTCGGATTGTGCCGGTTTATCTCGTCGATGAAAAGGAGTCCCGGCTCGGCGGACTTCCATGCGCTGTAGGCGACGAGCTTGAAGAGGCTCCGCGCGTTGACCTTGCGGATTACGCCGCTGTTGCGCGGGTTCACCATGTCGTAGTCCCCGTTCGCCTCAACGGCCTTCATGAACCCGTCGTCCGCCATTACGCTCACGTTGAAGTTCTCCATCACGCCGGGCGTCTGCTTCATCGTGATGAACTCCTCGATGTCGGGGTGCCAGACGTGCATTGTCGCCATGTTTGCGCCCCGGCGCTTGCCGCCCTGCTTTATGACGGTGGTCGCGTTGTCGAAGGCGCTCATGAAGGATATCGGGCCCGAGGCGACGCCCGCGGTGCTCTTGACATAGTCGCCCTTGGGGCGCAGATAGGAGAAGCAGAAGCCCGTGCCTCCGCCCGTCTTGTGTATTATCGCCTGGTGCTTAACGGACTCGAAAATCTGCTCGATGTCGTCCCGGACCGGCAGCACGAAGCATGCCGCAAGCTGGCCGATTTCGGTTCCGGCGTTCATGAGCGTCGGCGAGTTGGGCAGGAACTCGAAGCGTGTCATCACCTCGTAGAAGGCGCTCTCGTAATATTTTATCATGGCCTCGTCCGCGCCGTAGCTGGCCTCGTTTGAGGCGAGGTGGCGCGCGACGCGCCGGAAAAGCTCGCTGGGCGTCTCGATTATCTTGCCGTTCTCGTCCTTTAGCAGGTAGCGCTTCTCCAGCACCTGGATGGAGTTCAGGGGGAGCTTGAGGTCGTCCTGGACGCCGAGCGCCTTCTTCATCTCGCGCTCGATGTTCTTCCGGTGGCGGTATAGTATGTACGATTTGGCGGTCGTCGCATGGCCGGTCTCGATGAGCGCCTTCTCCACCAGGTCCTGGACCTCCTCGACCGTCGGGACGTAATCCTCCTTGAACTTGGCGTTGATGTATTCGACAACCTTCTCCGCTACGCGGGCCGATTCTTCCCGGTCGCTTCCGCCCACCGACTGGGCGGCCTTGAAAATCGCGTTGGTTATCTTGTCCGTATGAAAGTCGACGACCGACCCATCCCTCTTGCGAATCTTCCTTGTAGCCATGGAATCACCTGGTTCCCCCGCCAGAGGAACGCGCGGCGCCGCCTCTCAAACGGACCGAGCAGGTCAATTTCTTGCGGAAAGAATTTAAAGGTGGCATAATACGACGGAAACCCCGCATCATTTCTTTTACCAAACCACAATGCAACCGCGTGCAGGCCCCCCTTTTTACGCCGGAAATGCCGGCTGGGAAGGGCATTCGCCTGGGCAGGGCGGCCTCCCGCCCCTCAATGCAGGAGCCGGAGCAGGAAGGATGCGCATTCGCGGACGAGGGATGCGGATTCGCGCGCTATGCGCTGAGCGTTTCCGCCAGACCTTTCGAACGAGCCGATCAGGGCGCCGATTTCGCCGTCGTCGGCTTCCTCACCGAGAATCCCCCGCGCCGCGCTGACCAGGGCCCTTCTGCGCTCTGCCGCATCCTCAGGGAGCCTGCGGCCGGAAAGGCGGCGCGCCAGGCAGTCCAGGGAGGACGCTGCGGATAGCCTGAGGGACAGCGACTCCATCAGTGGCCTTTCGTCCGGCGCCGCCCTCGCATATGCGGCCCACAAATCCATCTGGAGCGCTGCGAGTTCGGTTGAACCGCCTCCGGAGAGCATCTGAAGGCACCTGCGGAGGAACCGGGCTGGCCCCGGGGCCCTGCCGGCCCCCGATTCCGCCATCCGTTCCGCCGCCGCAAGCGCAAGCATGGCCCCCCGCAGCTGCCCGGCTTCTTCGGGCCCCTCGCGCAGGAGGGAAATGATGGAGCGGATGAAACCGGCGGAGCGTCCGTCCGTTATTCGCCCGCCTGCGAGGAGGCGCTCGAACGCGGGGATGAGCTGGTTCGATATGGAAAGCAGGGCGGCGGAAGGCTGCTCGGTGCCCCCCGCTATCCGTTCGCTCAGCCGCGAAAGGGAACTGCGCATCCCCGCTCCGGAGGTCGAGGCGAACCGCTCGGCTATGAGCGCCTGGGCTTCTGAGGCCGCTTCGTCTCCGCTGCGCAGCGCTGAGAGAATCCTCGCTACGATGCCCTGCAGGGGAAGCGATTCGCGCCGTTCGCGGCCCGCCATCAGAGAGTCGCGGGCCCGGCGCATAAGCTCCGCACGAGCCAGTATGCCGGGGATGCCCGCGGCATCGGGGCTTTCGCCGTGCTGGACCGCCCCCCTGGCATGCTCGATGGCTTCGCGAAGCATCCCGAGCTCCCGCGAGAGGGCGGGATGCCGCGCAATGCGCATCAGCTGCCTGCATTCTTCGGACAAGCGGGCCAGCCCGGCCGCCCCCATGCCAGGGGCCGTCCTCTCGCGATGCTCGACCTCCCGGGATACCAGCGACAAGAGCGCGCGGATTTCTTGCGATAAGCCTGCGGCATCGGGCGCGCCCGCCCTGCGGCCGGCCTGGCGTGAGAGCGAACGGATGGCTCCGAGGAGCGCCTCGCGGGCGCCCTCCATTTCCCTTGTGCCCAGGGTTGGCAGGTGCCTCGAGTAATACTCCCCCAACTCGGCTAGCAGCGCGCCCCTTGCGCGGAACCGCTCCCTTTCCGTGCCGGGCTCTCCAGCCCGCATGTCGTGTGCGGCCCTGCGGACCGCTGTCACGATTTCAGCCGGAGCTCCTGCTGAGCGCAATGAAACCACGACGCGCACGACCTCGCCCAGGTCCTCGACGCCTATCCGGATGTCGTTGGCAGTTTCCGCCAGCTCGTCCCCGTCGCCCTCTTCCCGGGCCTCTTCCGCATGCTCGGCACGTTCCTCGAGCTCGTCCATCTCCTCCCGCAACTCCCTGCGGTCCTCTTCATCCTCGATAAGGCGCTCGAGATGTCGCCTGACCACGAAGGAGTGTATCGCTCCGTCGGCCATGAGGGCGGTATTGAGCTTGTCTGCGAATTTCTGGAGCTCGGCCGAGGTTTTCGATATGTCCAGGGAGGCCTTCTCAACCGGCATGGGCTTCTTCTCCTCAGGCGGCTTGGAGTAAGGCACGGGGACCATCTGCGACGCAGGCGCCCTTTCCGCCCGCTGGGCCGTGCCGACCTGGCCCATATCCGGCTGAGACATCCGTTTTCCCCCCATTTAGTCCACATCCCTGTTCTTCTTGCAGATATCCACGAACTGCGTCAGCAGCCTCATGCGCTCGGAATATGATGATTTCCTTCCCCGCGCCTTGGCCATTTTCTGGGCCCAAGCGCGAAGCGCGTTGTAAAGCAGCCTGCTCTGCTCGAACTTGCGGGAGTATTCAATCGGCTTGTCACGTGCCATGTCCCATGCCGCGAGGGCGGCCTCCAGCGTGGATATCGCCTTCATGGCCCTCTCCATCGCGTCCTCCTCGTATTCCGCGATTACGTCATCGTGCAGGCCAAGGGAATCCGGCGGCTTCTTCCTTTTTCCGGCCGAATCAGCCATCTGGTCGCACCAGCCTCACGCATCGCTTTTCCTCAGGGCGAAGAGGGCGCCGAATCCGCCGATTACGAAATTGATGAGCGATCCTAGCACAATCAGGCCCGCGCCGCAGACCGCTGAGAGCGCCACTCCGCTCAGGCCCACGAATCCCCCGAACAGCGTCGACGCAAGCGCCATCTCGGGCGTGGCGAAGCTGGAGGCGCCTGTGGGGCGAGCCACCATCACGGCGGCGAGGATGATCCCCAGGACCAGCTGGACCGCGGACACCACCGCGAAGGAGAAGGCGGACACCGCGCCGGCCCCGACTGCGTCGAAGCCGTAGTTCCTCGCGGCGCGCATGCCGGTGACGAAGAATATCGCCAGGAAGATGGGGAAGAGAAGCAGGGAATATGCCACCGCGGCCATGTCTATTATGCCTCCGTATTCCGGGGAGTTGATCACGAGCGAGAGCAGCTGCAGTATCAGCGATAATATGACGAGCACTACCCCGACGCCGATTGTCATCAGGGAGGCCAGCAGCATTCTCTTGAAATCGATTGCCTCTTTTGCCATCCGGTCACCTTGCTCTGGATAATCAAGGAAAATTTATAAAGAGGCGCGGGGGCGCGGGGGGTTTTCAAGTCGCAAGATCATCTTGAGGGCGGCATTTCTCGACCTGCGCGCGATTCTTCGCGCGGTGCGCGTGTGAACGCGCCTGAAGTAAAAGAGATATTCCCCGGCGGACCTGCGCCTTCCTTCCTCAGCGCCCAGTTTAGCGGCCCAGTAGGGGAGCATCCGGGCCATGAAGCCCGCCGGGCGCAGTATCGGCAGCTTGTCGGCGTCCCAGAGCACCTGCCTCTCCACGGGGCCCTTCCTGAATCCCTTGTTGTGGTGGTGTATAGCGTCCCGGACCCGTTTCGCAAAATCCGCCGGCAGCCCCAGCGACACCAGGAAGGCGGCCGCGGCTTTCCCTCCGAGTGCGCCGTGGTCGCCCGGATGCGACTTTCGGATGTCGTGCAGCATGGCGGCCGCCCAGCACACGTCCGGGTCCGCCCCTTCGGAGCGGGCCAGAAAAAGCGCCACGCGGGCCGTCTGGCGCAGGTGCGGCATCCTGTGCATGTCATCGTTCCCGGCGCTCTCGCGCGCCGCGAAATCGCGGATTTTTCGCCTCTGGGCCCGGGTAAGCTTCAAAGCCATCAGCTCGAGAAAACGAACCTTGGCCTTCCCTCTTCGCGGGAATCCAGCCTGCAGAACCCGAAGCGCTCGAACTGGACGATGTCCCCGGGCCCGAGGTTTGCGCATGCGCCCTCGCAGAAGCCTTCCACGGCCTTGAGGCTTGCGGGATTGAACTCGCCATTTTCGTCGAGAAGGTCGCCGGGGACCAGCACCGTGCATGGCAGCCTCTCGGAGGATACCCACTGGATTTTCTTCGGTACCGGCGAGTCCGGAACGCGCCTCCCCATAATCCTGCCGGAGGGCTCGATAGACTCGATTTGGACGTTGCAGAGGTCTTTTAGGCGGAAGATGTCGCCCTGCTTCAGTCCGGACGCGTCAGCCTTGGGTATGAAAAGGGTGCCGGACACGGCAACCGGACGCATGCCCATGTCCTGCTTTGGGTGCAGCCTCAGCTCCATCTCATGGTGCTCAAGGCCGTTCACTTTCACCTCCACGGGGTCCGCGACGAAGAAGTAATGTGGGGAAACCGGGTCGAGCAGCTTGCGGTTCTCGGCCAATAACGCCTCCCAGTCGGGCTCGCTCTCCACCTTTGAGATTCCGAAGGAGAGGACGAATTCCCGGATGGCCCGGGGCAGGATGCCCCTGCGCTTCAGGCCTGCCAGCGTCGGAAGGCGGGGGTCGTCCCATCCCCAGAGCTTCCCGCTTTCGACGAGCGGGCGGAGGAGGCGTTTCGAGACGGGCGCGTTCTTGATGCTGAGGCGCGAGATGGAGATCATCTGAGGCACGCGGAGGCCCAGCTTCTTTAGCAGATAGACGTAAAGCTCGTCCCGCAACTCGTATTCCTTGGAGCGCAGGGGGTGGGTGATGCCCAGTATTGAATCCATCACGGCGCCCTGGAAGTCGTAGGTCGGCCAGACGCAATATTTCGTGCCCTGGCGGTAGTGCGGAGCGGTAAGGATGCGGAAGAGCGTCGGGTCCCTCATCACGGTGTTCTGGGATGAGATATCACCGCGGAGGCGTATGGTGGCCCCGCCCTCCGGCGTCGTTCCGTCGAGCATTTTCTTCCATTCCGAGATATGCTCTGCAGCCGCCTTGCCTGCGCATTCGCATCTTTTCATCTCCTCGCGGCCTTTGGACACTTCTTCCTGCTTGCAGGAGCACGAGTATGCGTCCCCGGAAGCGAGCAACTTCTCGCAAAGCTCGTACATCCGGGGGAGGTAGTCGCTGCAGTATTTTTCCTCGCCATAATCGATTCCCAGCCATTTGATGCCATCACGAATGGCGTCGAGGAACTCGCCCTTCTCGGCCTCCGGGTTGGTGTCATCCCATCTCAGCATGATTTTCCCGCCGTAGTTCTTCGCTATGCTCCAGGAGAGGCAAAAGGCCTTCGCATGGCCTATATGAGGCCAGCCGTTCGGCTCGGGGGGATAGCGCACCAGGACCTTGCCCTGCTCGGCTCCGGGTATCTCAATGCCCTTCTTCTCCTCTTTTTTTTCAACGTATTCGAATTGGGCCATTTCCCCTTCGATAGCAGATTTGTCGAGTTTCGAGACGCGGGCGATCTCACTGTTTATTGCCGCCATCGTAGCCTTCATGTCCTTCCTGAAGTCCGGACATTCCGCGATGACCTTTCCGACGACTGCGCCTGCGCTGGCCTTGCCGTAGTCGAATGCGTTCTTGAGGACGTGCTTTCTGACAATCGCGCTCAGGTCGGACATGGGATTACCGTTGTTGGGCGATATTTAAGAAACGACGCGGGGAAACGGGCGGGGGCGCGGCATCCGGGCGGCAATAACCATGTATAGGGTCGTTCAGGACGAGAATTCGGGCACGTTCCTGCCAATCCTCCCCTTCATCCCCCGGTATGCGAGGCGGTCGGGCGGGGGCTTCTCGCTCCGGTTGAGCCTCCAGGAGAGGACCTCGTATATCTCTATCATGCAGATGCGGTCCTCGTCGCTTCTCACGAATTCGCGCAGCTCCGGATGCTGCTGGACTATCTGGGCGTAGGAATCCTTGAAAAGGGCCTTCTTCACCATGTCATACATGGCCTCGGACTGCCTCGTGTCGAGCTGGGACAGGGCATATGAGAATGCCTGGAAGCTCGTCACCCATGCCCTCCGGAGGTTGAGCCATGCCCTCCTCGTCTGCGGCGAAATCGCCGCGGGCTTTTTAGGCGTGCCCTTCGCCTCTTTTTTCGCTGCCAATATTGCACCCGCAGTCAAATCGCCGAACCAGATTAAAACCCTTTCATGGCAGCCCGGGATTTCTGATACAAAGATTTAAATATAAGTTTATGAGCGATAATGCCCAAGAACCACAAAGGAGGTGTAACAACATGGAAGCAAAGAAGGCATACGCGGCTACGAAGCATGTCTCTAATTGTATGCACTTGGGTTACACCTTCGTCGCCATCAGGTGGCGCAAGTAGATTGCAGGAGCAAAGGGGGCTTAAAAAAAGCCCGTGACGCCTGAAACTCCCGCGCCCGGAAAAAAGAGGGTTAGTGTCCGCACTGGCGCTCTCCGGCCGTCTCGTATCCCGCCCATGCGGCGGCTATGATTCCCGGCGTGCCCGGTTCTGGCATTCAGGTGATACGGGGGGTTATCATGCCCCCCAAATCGAAAAAATGGTGATAGAAGTGGTTTTCGAAGAGCCGGCCGGGCCCGAATTCCCCGGGGACCGGTCGGAAGGCGACAGGTTCGTCGCAGGCAGAGGATGCGCCGCGGCCCCGGGCCGCCGGGGCAGGCCCCGCAAGGAGCCCGACTCGGACAGGCTGACGCAGGTCCTCAGGCTGTATTTCATCGAGAAGATGTCGATGAGGCAGGTGGCGGAGGTTGTGGGCGTGTCCCACATGAGCGTCTATAGGATGCTCTCGGACCCTACCGTCGAGCTCCTCATCTGACCTTTTTTTCTTTTTCATTTTTCGACGATGGACGTATTGCGTAGGTTTAAATATTAGGTCGGTTCTAAATAGTGCAGATAGACTGGTTCTTTTGAACGAACTATCGTATGAAACCTGATTTTCCAGGGCGGTCTTCGTCGGGGGGTCATAGTAGGGAAAACAGTTTATCAAGCTACAGGCGCGAAAGCGCCTGAAAAAATAGGTGAAAGAATGGCATATGAAGGCGGAGACAGGCCGATGTTCGATGCGGTCTGCTCTAAATGTGGCCAGCCCTGCCAGGTACCTTTCAAGCCTACCGAGGGTAGGCCTGTGTACTGCAGGAACTGCTACAAACCGAAATCGAGATTCTGAAGACCCGTAAGAAGGTCCTGACGTTTCTCGTTAATCTTTGAGATTTTGTTTCTTTTTCCGGGGAAAAAACTTTTTCTGAAGCCCAAAGCGCCAGTTGGCCCGTCGCCGCCAGGCGTGCCCGGCTCTTACGAAGAGAGAATTTCCGTTTCCGATTATTCGCAATTGTTGAGCGCTCGCGCTGCTCAGATGACCAAAGAGAAAAATAGGATGACTCACGCTTCATTTAGAGCTGGCTGATGCAACGTACTCGCACACTGCTTCCACAAATCACTGAGTGTGAGTCAGTAATTTTGGAGGTGATCTATCCGCAGGTTCCCCTACGGATACCTTGTTACGACTTAGCCCCCCTCACGCCCTCCCGGTTCGAGCCCGGCATGAACCAGGACCTCACCGAAAAAACATTTGGGTGACTTGACGGGCGGTGTGTGCAAGGAGCGGGGACACATTCACCGCGCGATAGTGACACGCGATTACTAGCCATTCCATCTTCACGAGGGTGAGTTGCAACCCTCGATCCGAACCACGCATGGATTTAGGGGATTGGCTCCTCCTTTCGAAGTCGCAGCCCATTGTTCCATGCACTGTATGCCGCGTGTAGCCCAAGGGTTTCGGACCATACTGACCTACCGTCGCCCACTCCTTCCTCCCATTTAGCACGGGCAGTCCGCTTAGAGTACATCCCCCCCTGAGGGTGAATTGGTAACTAAGCGCATGGGTCTCGCTCGTTGCCTGACTTAACAGGACAGTTCACACCACGAGCTGACGATGGCCATGCAATACCTCTCGGCTCGTCAGGCAAGATCTTTAGTCTGGCCTTCATACTGCCGTCGCCCTTGGTGATATTTCCGGCGTTGTATCCAATTAAACCGTAGCATCCACGGCTTGTGGTGCTCCCCCGCCAATTCCTTTAAGTTTCAATCTTGCGATCGTACTCCC